>NZ_JAVJWR010000036.1:0-404178 GCF_040221975.1 Haliea sp. | reverse complement strand
GCTGATGGCGATGGCCGGATAGCCCAGGAAGGCCGACTGCAGGGCCGCATTCACCGTCCCGGACTGGTGGGCGCCGGCGCGGCCCAGGTTCTGGCCGAAATTGCTGCCGCTGATCACGATATCCGGCGGCGCATCGCGGAGGATGACCTGCAGTCCCGCACGCACGGAGTCGGTGGGAGTGCCGTCCACCGACCACATGCCGTCGCCCACGCGGTTCACGGCGACGTAGCCGCCCACATCGGTGTTCATGGCGCCCCCGCGGCCACTCTGGTCGGACACCGGTGCCACCAGGGTCACAGTGTGTCCGGCCTCGGTCAGGGTCTTGTACACGCTCTGGATGCCGGGCGCCTGCCAACCGTCATCGTTGGTGAGCAGGATATTCAGTGAGAATGCGGGGCCGGCCGCCAGGGGGGCCAACAGCAGCAACAACAATCGGGTCATTTTCAGGCTCCTTGCAGGTTCAGTAACAGGGCCGGCAGTGTCGGCCCGGAAAGTGTGCCCGGCCGCGGGCGGGCTTACCAGCGGTAACTGGCAAGCATAGCCACCCGCATGCGAGGCTGTTGAACCAGCGCCGGTTTCCATTATTGTCTCTGTCGCAAAGTCCTTGCACATTTTTCATACAACTCTATAGTGTTGCGCTCGAATTTCTGCGCTTCTGCCCCCGGCTGCTGGTAATGCCCCGGGCCGGGGCGGCCCGCACAATAGATTGGAGCGAGAGTCCGTATGAGCAAGTGGGAATGCATAGTCTGTGGCCTGGTCTACGACGAGAAAGACGGCTGGCCGGATGATGGCATTGCGCCGGGGACCAAGTGGGAAGACGTACCCGAGGACTGGCTGTGCCCCGATTGTGGCGTCGGCAAGGAAGATTTCGAACTGATTGAGGAAACGCCCGTTGACGAGACGCCTCACCACGAGGAACCGGTGGCGGACAAGGTCCATCCGCCGGTGGTTATCATCGGCACTGGCCTGGCCGGCTACGGTGTGGCGAAGGAGTTCCGCAAGCACGACAGCGAGACGCCTTTGATCCTGATCAGCTCCGATGACGGCCGCGCCTACTCCAAGCCCATGCTGTCCACTGGCTACACCAAGGAAACCAGTGCCGACGACCTGGTCCAGCTCGATGCCGGCTCCATGGCCAAGCAGCTCAAGGCCAGCGTCTGGACCATGACCCGGGTCAGTGATATCGACACCGCCCAGCAGGTCATCCGGGTGGGGGATGCGAAAACCGCGATCCATTACGGCAAGCTGGTACTGGCGCTGGGTGCCCAGACCATCCAGCCACCCATAGAGGGTGACGCACAGGAGCTGGTCTATTCGGTCAACGACCTGCTGGATTACGATGATTTCCGCACGGCGATGACCCGGCACAAGGCGCGCAGGATCTGCATCATCGGCGGCGGCCTGATCGGCTGCGAGTTCACCAACGACCTCCTCAATGGCGGCTTCGAGGTGGAAGCGGTCGACCCGCTGGGTTACTGCCTGCCCACCCTGCTGCCGGAGGCTGCAGGCAAGGCGGTGCAGGCTGCGCTGGAAGAAAAAGGCGCGAAATTCCACTTCGGCCCGCTGGTGACGGCGGTAAATCGCGCCGAACAGGGCGTAGTGGTCAGCCTCAACAACGGCGAGACCATTGCCGCGGACCTGGTGGTTTCGGCGGTGGGTGTGCGTCCCCGGGTGGACCTGGCGAAGGCAGCCGGCATTGAAGTCAACCGCGGTATTGTCACCAACCGCCTGCTGGAAACCAGTGCTGCCAACGTGTATGCGCTGGGCGATTGCGCCGAAGTCGCCGGCCATGTGCTGGTCTATGTGGCGCCGCTGGTGGCGGCCTCCCGGGCGCTGGGCAAGACCCTGGCGGGCGAACCCACCGAGGTGGTCTACCCGCCGATGCCGGTGACGATCAAGACCCCGGCCTGTCCGGTGGTGGTGGCACCGCCGGCGGCAGGCGCGGCGGGCGAGTGGCAGATCGAGGCGGAGGGCAGCAGTGTGCGCGCCGAGTTCCGCAACAGTGCCGGCGAGCTGCTGGGCTTCGCCCTGACTGGCGACGCCACCAAGGCCAAGATCGAGCTGCAGAAGGCGCTGCCGGCGATCCTGCCCTGAGCAGCGCCAGCGGCGGGGCCGCGATTGCCACTGTCCGTGCTGAACGCCAGCTGCTGGCGTGGCTGGAAAGCTGTGTTGTCGGCCTGAACCTGTGCCCTTTTGCCCGGCCCGTTGTGGCGGGGACGGGTTTGCGCATCGCGGTCTGTGCAGCCGATGACAGCGAGGAGGGGCTGCTGCTCATGCAGGAACACCTGCTCCGGGAACTCGACCTGTTGCAGGGCAGCAGCGCGGAGGAGGTGGCCACCACGCTGCTGGCCTTCACCGGTGGCCTGGTGCAATTCGACGACTATCTGGATTTTCTCGACCAGGCCAACACGTTGCTGGCGGCTGCGGGTCTGGAGGGCGTGATCCAGCTGGCCAGTTTCCACCCGGACTACCAGTTCGCCGGCGAGCCGCCGGATGCCGCCAGTCATTACAGCAATCGTGCGCCGCTGCCGGTCATCCACCTGCTGCGGGAGGACATGCTGGAGCGCGCTTTGGCTGCCTGGCCCGAGCCGGAAAAGATCCCGCAGGCAAACATTGCCCGCCTCAACGCCATGGGTCGGGCCGAGCTCGCCGCCCGTCTCGCCCGCCTGCAGGCACTTTGACCGCGCCTCAGACCTCGGCGAAACGGGACTTGCTGCCGGTCCAGCGCTCGATCAGCTCATCCACCCGGGCCGGATCGCCCTGTTGCAGGTTTCCGGCCAGCGCCTGTACCTGGTCCAGCAGGTGGTTGTGGGTCGGCAGTTCGGCGATGCGAAACGCCATCAGGCCGGTCTGGCGGGTACCCAGCACCTCCCCTGGCCCCCGCAGCTCCAGATCCCGTTCGGCAATGTAAAAGCCGTCGTTGCTCTCGCGCATCGCCACCAGCCGCTGCTTGCCGTTGCGCGACAGCGGAGACTGGTACAGCAGCAGGCAGTGGCTGGCGCCGCCGCCGCGTCCGACCCGGCCCCGCAATTGGTGCAGTTGCGCCAGCCCCAGCCGTTCCGGGTTCTCGATGATCATCAGGCTGGCATTGGGCACATCGACGCCCACCTCGATCACCGTGGTCGCCACCAGCAAGGCCACTGTGCCGGCCTTGAACCCTGACATGACCGCGGCTTTCTCCGCCGGCTTCATGCGCCCGTGTACCAGGCCGATGGCCAGCTCAGGCAGCGCCTCCCGCAGCAGCTCCGCTGTAGCCTCTGCCGCCTGCGCCTGCAGCGCGTCGCTCTCTTCGATCAGGGTGCAAACCCAGTAGGCCTGGCGTCCCTCGCCACAGGCGCTGGCCACCCGGGCGATCACCTGGTCCCGACGCTGGCTGTCCACCAGCAGGGTGGTGACGGGCTGCCGACCCGGCGGCAGCTCATCGATGACCGAACTGTCGAGGTCGGCATAGGCCACCATGGACAGGGTGCGGGGAATGGGGGTGGCGGTCAGCACCAGCTGGTGCGGGCGTCCATCAATGCCGGCCTTCTCGCTCAGGGCCAGGCGCTGGTGAACCCCGAACTTGTGCTGTTCGTCGACCATCACCAGGCCCAGGCGATGGAAGGTGACGTCCTCCTGGAACAGGGCGTGGGTACCGATCACCATGGCCGCCTCGCCGGAGGCGATTCTCGCGGTGGCCGCCTTGCGCGCTTTGCCCTTTACCCGGCCGCTGAGCCACTCCAGGCCGATGCCCAGGGGCTCGAACCAGCCGGCAAAGTTGAGTCTGTGCTGCTCGGCGAGGATCTCGGTGGGCGCCATCAGCGCCACCTGGTAGCCGTTGGCTATGGCTTGCAGTGCTGCGTGGGCAGCGACCAGGGTCTTGCCAGAGCCCACATCGCCCTGGACCAGACGCAGCATGGGCACCGGCTTTGCCAGGTCCCGGCCAATCTCTTCCATCACCCGCAACTGGGCCCCGGTGGGCGTGAAGGGCAGCTCGGCGAGCAGGGATTTTTGCAACGCTCCTGCCCGATGCAGCTGCAGGGCGGGGGCGGCTCTTTGCTGTTGCTTCTCGCGCAGTCGCAGCAGAGACAGGTTGTGTGCGACCAGTTCCTCCAGCGCCAGCCGCAGCTGCGCCGGGTGTGTCCCCGCCAGCAGCTGGTTCAGGGGGGCATCCGGCGGCGGTGCGTGAAGGTAGTACAGGGCCTGCACCAGAGTGAAGCGCAGACCGCTGTTCGCGGGCAACAGGTCCCGGGGCTGCGCCTGCTCCAGTCGTTGCAGTGCCTGGGCACAGAGCTTGCGCCACTGGGCCTGACCGATACCGCTGGTAGTGGGGTACACCGGCGTCAGCGTTGCCTCGCTGTGGGAGCCTGCCAGGTGGGCGATCCCCTCGTCCCCGTCTTCTTCCACCACCCGATACTCCGGATGAAAAATCTCATAGCCACTGGCACCGCGCCGCACCTGGCCAAAACAGCGCAGCCTGGTGCCAGGCTGCAGACTGTTTTTCTGTGCCGCACTGAAGTGGAAGAAGCGCAAGGTCAGGGTGCCGGTGCCATCCTGGATCCGCGCCACCAGGCTGCGCCGGCGTCCAAAGACAATGTCCGCAAGCCGTATTTCGCCCTCGACCGAAACCTCGCCGCCTTCCTGCAGCGCCGCAATCGGTGTCACCCGGGTGCGGTCCTGGTAGCGCAGCGGCAGGTGGAACAACAGGTCCTCCACCAGGGTAATGCCATAGTCCGAGAGCTGCTGGGCCAGCCGCGGCCCGACCCCACGCAGCGTGGTAACCGGCAGGCGTTCAAGCACGGCCAAGGCCGGCGACTCCGGAGGGGAAGATGCGGGCACCGGGGGTGCAGTACACTGTGTTCAAGGCGGCGGGCCCGTTGGGTCATGGCCGTACAGTGTAACCAGTCAGGGAAGGGCAGATGAAGGGTAAAAGCGTACTGATTGTTGGCTGTGGTGACCTGGGCGCCCGCGCCGGAGCCATTTTGCAGCGGGCCGGCTGGTCGCTGACCGGCCTGCGACGGAATACCGATGCCCTGCCGGAGGGCTTCGCCGGGGTTGCCGCGGACTACGCCGCGACTGATGCGCCACTGGCCATGCTGGAGGCGCTGGCGCCGGACTACATCATCCTGACCCTGAAGCCGGTCGGCAGCGGCGAAGCGGGATACCGTGCCGGGTTCAGTCAGGCCATGCACAATGTCCTCGCGGGCCTGGGCGGGCACCGGCCGGCGGGAATCATCATGGTATCCAGTACCCGCGTCTACGCCGAGTCGGAGGGTGGCTGGGTGGAGGATGACAGCCCCCTGGCGACCACGGATCCTGCGGCGCTGGCGATCATGGACGCTGAGCGCCAGCTGCTGGCATCAGGGCACCCCGCCTGTGTTCTGCGCTGTGCCGGGATCTACGGTGAGCCGGAGGGCATGCTGCTGCGGCGCATCGCCGGCGGCGAATTGTCCCCGCAGACGCCGCTGCGCTACAGCAACCGGATTCACCGGGACGATGTAGGGGGACTGTTGGCCTGGTTGCTGCAGCAATGGGAGCGGGGCGTCGTCCCGGCGCGAATCATGATCGCGGCGGACAATGAGCCGGCGCCGCAATTCGAGGTAGAGCTGTGGCTGGCGCGGGAGCTGGGTCTCAAGGAATGGCGGACTCGGGTCAGCGGCCTGCGCGGCGCGGGCCTGCGCGGCGGCGGCCACAAGCGCTGTCGCAACCTGGCCCTGCGGGCCAGCGGCTACAGGCTGCGCTACCCGGATTATCGCAGCGGCTATGCCGCCGTGGTGGGTGATCGCCCGCAGACAAGGTGAATGGCCGCATAGCGGCCAGAGAGGGTGGCCTGGGCCAGCGGGCTATTGTAGGAGCGCAGTCCCTGCGCGATCGCCCGCGGAGCGGGCTCCTACAGGAGCGCAGTCCCTGCGCGATCCAACGCTGCTGCCGCCCTGGGTCTCAGAGGGCGAGGATCGCCTCGACTTCGATGGCGACACCCTTGGGCAAGCCGGCAACCTGGACGCAGGCCCGGGCCGGGAAGGGCGCCTGCAGGAACTCCGTCATGACCTCGTTGACCGCGGCGAAATCGCCCATGTCGGTCAGGGAAATATTGATTTTTACCGCACTGTTCAGGGTGCCACCGGCGGCTTCCGCTACCGCCCTCAGGTTGCTGAACACCTGCCGCGCCTGGGCGCTGATGTCTCCGGTGACCAGCTCCATGGTGCCCGGCACCAGCGGAATCTGGCCTGAAAGCCACACCGTGTTGCCCACCTTGACGGCTTGTGAATAGGGCCCGATTGCCGCGGGGGCATCGGGGCTGGAGATAATGGCACGGTTGGTCATTTGGCGGTTCCCTGCTTCGGGCGCCGCGCGGGCGCCTCGTTCTTGAGTCGCGATACCCGGCGCACGGAATTGACCGTGCGCAGGCGCTTCATGATCCGGGCGAGGTGGATCCGGTTGTTGACCTGCATGGCGAGGTCGACGTAGGTGAACTGGTAGTCCTTGTCCTCGGTGGAGATCTTTTCGATGTTCACGCCCATGCTGTTGATGCGGGTGGCGAGCACCGCGATCATGCCACGGCGGTTCTCCACCTCGATGCGCAGCTCGGTCAGATATTCTCCCTGCACCTGCTCATCCCAGCGCAAGGCCACCAGGCGCTCGCGGTTCTCGCGCATCTCCGCCAGGTTCTTGCAGCGCTCGCGGTGCACGACCACGCCTTTTTCCGAGCTCAGGTAGCCCTCGATCGGATCACCGGGAATCGGATGGCAGCAGCGGGCATAGGTGACCATGAAGCCCTCGGTGCCGCGAATGGCCATCGGCTGCGGTTTTTGCTCGGCCGGTTCCAGCAGGCCAGCCGCGAGTTCACCCAGAATCTGCTGGGCGGTGATCGGCGGCAGGCGATTGCCGCGGGCGATATCTACCAGCAGGTCGTCCAGCGCCTCGTACTCGTGTCGTTTCAGGTAGTCCTGCAGCTGGGTCCCGGGGAGCTGCTCCAGGCCGCTGTCGAAGGCCTGCAGGGCCTTGTCCAGCAGGCGCCTGCCCAAAGCAACGGAGTCTTCCCGGGTCTGGTGCTTGAGAAAGTGGCGGATGTTGGTCCGTGCCTTGGCGGTCACCGCGTAATTGAACCAGGACGGGTTGGGGCGGGCGCCGGGTGCGGTGAGAATCTCGACGGTCTGGCCGCTCTGCAGGGGCTCGGAGAGAGGCGCCAGGCGCCGGTTGATGCGGCAGGCGACGCAGCTGTTGCCGACGTCGGTATGCACTGCAAAGGCGAAATCCACCGCCGTGGCGCCGCGGGGCAGCTCCAGGATCCGGCCCTTGGGCGTGAACACGTAGATTTCGTCCGGAAACAGGTCAATCTTGACGCTTTCGATGAATTCCAGCGAGTTCCCGGCCCGCTGCTGCATTTCCAGCAGGCCCTGCACCCATTCCCGGGCCCTGGCATGGCTGCCATTGGCGGATTGGCCGTCGCTCTTGTACAACCAGTGGGCGGCAATGCCGTTGTTCGCCATCTCTTCCATTTCCCGGGTGCGGATCTGGATCTCGATGGGCACGCCATGCATGCCCATCAGCACCGTGTGCAGGGACTGGTAGCCGTTGGCCTTGGGGATCGCGATATAGTCACTGAATTCCCCGGGGACCGGCTTGTACAGGCTGTGCACGGAACCCAGCACCCTGTAGCAGGTGTCCACCGAGTCGACGATGATGCGGAAGGCGTAGATGTCCATGATCTCCGCAAAGGACTTTTTCTTGGACTTCATCTTGCTGTAGATGCTGTAGAGGTGCTTCTCGCGGCCGATGACCTCCACGTCGTGCCCTTCGTGCTCCAGGGTGGACTCAATCTGGTGGCGGATCTTGTCGACCAGCTCCTTGCGGTTGCCGCTGCCGGCGCGCATGGCAGCGGCGATGCGGCTGGCGCGCATCGGGTACAGGGCGCTGAAGCCGAGATCCTCGAACTCGATGCGCACCGCGTTCATCCCCAGGCGCATGGCGATGGGGGCATAGATTTCGAGGGTTTCGCGGGCTATGCGGCGGGCCTTGTCCTGGGGCAGGACGCCCAGGGTGCGCATGTTGTGCAGGCGGTCTGCCAGCTTTACCAGGATCACGCGGATGTCCCGGGCCATGGCCAGGGCCATTTTCTGGAAGTTCTCCGCCTGCTTTTCCGCCAGCGAGCTGAACTCCATCTGGGTCAGTTTGCTGACTCCGTCCACCAGTTCCGCCACCGCCGGCCCGAACTGGTTGCCGATGGAGTCCTTGTCGATGCCGGTGTCCTCGATAACGTCGTGCAACATGGCGGCCATCAGGCTCTGGTGGTCCATGTGCATGTCGGCGAGGATGCCGGCCACGGCGAGGGGGTGGGTGACGTAGGGCTCGCCGCTGCGCCGGATCTGCCCGAAATGGGCCTGCTCGGCGAAATAGTAGGCGCGACGCACCTGTCGCGCCTGATCGGCGTTCAGGTAGCTGCGCAGGGTGGAATCAAGGGCATCAATGGTTTGCATGTCAGTAGTGCTACCTGGCTAGGCGCCTCCGGCTAGCAAGGATGCCCCGGGGACATCAGAACGACTCGTGGGATGCCGCCATGACTTCGGCGAACTCGTCTTCCGCGTCCATTTCCTCCTCGCGGGTGAGGATGGAGGCGTTGACCAGACCTTCGGCGATTTCGCGCAGGGCGATAACAGTGGGCTTGTCGGACTCTTCCTCCACCAGCGGATCCTTGCCGCCGGTCGCGATCTGCCGGGCGCGCTTGCTGGCGACCATGACCAGTTCAAATCGGTTATCAACATTTTCCAGACAATCTTCAACGGTTACGCGTGCCATCTGTGTGTCAGTCCTGTGAAGGTAAATGAACCGGTAATTATACCCTCTTTGTGGGGGTTAAGGTACAGCAACGGGTGGTTGCGGGGCGATGTGAATAATGCCGTGCCGGCGTCAGCCGTCGAGCAGGTCCCGCAGCAGGCCGGTCAGAACCTCCTGTTGGCGCGTTGTCTGCAGCCGCTGGCAGACCACGATAGCCTCCAGCTCGGCCAGCGCCTGCTCGAAGTCATTGTTCACGACCAGGAAGTCGGACTGGATGTAGTGCGACATCTCCTCCACCGCCAGCGCCATGCGGCTGGCGATGATGTCCGGGTTGTCCTGGCCGCGACCCGTCAGCCGTTGCTCCAGGGCCTGGCGCGACGGCGGCAGGATGAAGATGGCGCGGGTGGCGGGCAGCAGGCGCTTGACCTGCTCCGCTCCCTGCCAGTCGATTTCCAGGATGACGTCGGTGCCGGCGGCAAGCTGCTCCTCTACCCAGGCCTGGGAGGTGCCGTAGAGGTTGCCGAATACCCGGGCGTGCTCCAGGAACGCAGCCTGCTCCAGCATGTCGAGAAACGCGTTTTCCTCGACGAAATGGTAGTTGAGGCCATCCTGTTCCCCGGGGCGCTGGGGCCGGGTGGTATGGGATACGGAGACCCGCAGCTGGTTGCAGCGCGCAATGAGCGCGTTGACCAGGCTGGTCTTGCCGGCACCACTGGGTGCGGAGACGGTGTACAGAGTGCCGGTGCCGCTCATGGTTTCAGGCTGTCCTCTTGCGGTTGTGCATTGCCGGGCATTTTACACAGAGACGGCTCCCGGGGGGCAAGCAGTGTGTTTGCAGATCCACACACGCGCTGGTTGGCCCCCGGCGCTGGCTCATTGTCGGCAACTTGCCGCGTGGCCCACTAGCCAGGGGTGCGTAGGCTTCCATAACCCAGGAAGCTGTCTGTCTCCGACTGACAGAGGCGTTTCAGCTGGCGCGCTGCAGGTGAGGCAAAGACAGCGCTTATCGCATCGCTGAAAGGCTTCTCGGCACTGATGTTCGAGTGTGCCAGTTGCGGCGGGTCAGCATAGCCGAGATCACGCAGCGCGGAATCAAAGGCCCCCTGCAATTGTTCATAACGCAGCAGATAGATATTGCCCCATTCCTTCCGTGCGCGAAACAGGTCTGTAGAGAGACGCTCCATATCCTGCAGGTCGGTCTCCAGGGCCGGGCGCAGATTGGTTGCAAACCAGAAATGGGGTGCCAGGAAACGGCCCAGAAGGAACAGGAACTGCTCAAAGTCCCTGTCGTCCGCAAACGCCATGGTCCGCTTCAGGCCTCGCCGTACCTCCATGGACAGGTTGTCTATGCCGCCCGCCAATTCCAGGGCGCCCAGGATACGCGTCAACAGTAGTTCCAGGCCCAGGGTTACCGCCTCCTCGTCGCTGTCCCAGGCGATGCCTCCGCGGTCGAGGCTATAGCGGAAGGTATTGATGTGATCGTCGATTTCCTGGGCGATACAGGACCGGAACCAGTCGAACGGCTCCCGGAACATGGTCAATACCGTGACCCTCTCGCCCTTGTCCCTGGCCTGCCGAAACTGCCGGTAAACCCGCATGTTGCCCTGCAACTGTCCCGAGGAGTGTTCGAAAAAATACTCGGACAACTCGGGGTCGAGAAGCTTGTTGAAAATGATTTCGAACGCGGCGGGGCCGAAAAAATGAACCTGATGAGCCTCTGTCTCAGGGAGTGTGTTCAGTGTCTCGACAACAGCGGTGCTGCCCACCTTGCCATACTGGTAAACAATAAATCGGTGCATCTGTATTCCTTGTCAATGGTGCAACGGGAGCGCTGTGTCGGGCAGGCTGTGCGGCGCTGAACCCTACTCAATGTTCTGGATCTGCTCCCGCATCTGCTCAATCAGGACCTTGAGCTGGACCGCGCTGTGGGTGCTGCTGCTGGCGATGGATTTGGAAGACAGGGTATTGGCTTCCCGGTTCAGCTCCTGCATCAGGAAATCCAGCCGCCGGCCGCAGGGTCCACCCTGGTCCAGGGTGCGGCGCACCTCTTCGACGTGGGTCTGCAGCCGGTCCAGTTCCTCGTCCACATCCGCTTTCTGGGCGAGGTACACCAGTTCCTGTTCCAGGCGGTTGTGGTCGACTTCCACCTGCAGTTCGGCCAGCCGCGCCAGCAGGCGCGCACGCTGCTGTTGCTTGAGTTCCGGCAGCAGTTCGCGGATCGCCGTGGTCTCCAATTCCACCTGCTGCAGGCGGTCCCGGATCATGGCGGCCAGTTTGGCGCCCTCCCGGGCGCGGCTCTCCAGCAGCGACGCCAGAGCCGCATCGAACAGTGCTGCGGCACTGGCCTGCAGTGCTTCTTCATCCGCTTCCGGGGCAACGCAGACTCCGGGGAACTGGAGGACCTCCAGCGGGTTGATCGGCTGCGCCTGTGGCAGTGCACTGGCTATCGTAGTGGCTGCCACGATGACCCGCTGCATCTGCTCCCGGTCGATAGCCATTGCCGACGCCTGGTCCGTCCGGGGTTGCAGCCGGAACAGGCACTCCACCTTGCCCCGGGCGAGTCTGGCGCCAGCCTGCTGCCGCAGCCGAACTTCCAGGTTGCGCAGCGCCTCCGGCAGCTTGAAGCTGCAGTCCAGGTAGCGGTGGTTAACCGTCCGGATCTCGACTGTGAGCGCCCCCTCCCCGGTATCGACGGTCTCGCGGGCAAAGGCGGTCATGCTGTAAACGGCTGCCAAAGGGACGCCTCAATGATAACGGGGAGGAGGTCAGTCTAGCAGCTTGCAGCGCCCACTCACAGCGCCGGGCCTGCTCTGCTCCTGCAGTCCGCGTGCGGCTCGCGTATACTGTCGCGCTGCCATTCTCATCGGAGTACCAACCCATGCAAAGACCCAGTGGCCGCGCGCCCGCCGACCTGCGAAACGTCACCATGACGCGGGAGTACACTTGCCACGCCGAGGGCTCTGTGCTGGTTGAATTCGGTGCCACCAAAGTTATTTGTACCGCGTCGGTCGAGGCCGGCGTACCCCGCTTTCTGCGCGGTACCGGCAGTGGCTGGGTGACCGCCGAATACGGCATGCTGCCGCGGTCCACGGGTTCGCGCATGGACCGCGAGGCCAGCCGCGGCAAGCAGGGCGGGCGCACGCTGGAGATCCAGCGCCTGATCGGCCGTTCACTGCGCTCTGCCGTGGACCTGAAAAAGCTGGGCGAATACACGATCACCGTGGACTGCGATGTCATCCAGGCAGACGGCGGTACCCGCACCGCAGCCATTACCGGCGCCTGCGTGGCCCTGGTTGATGCCCTCAACCACTTGCAGCGGAAGAAACTGATCACCACCGACCCCCTGCTGCAGATGGTGGCCTCGGTGTCGGCGGGGATCTTCCAGGGCGTGCCAGTACTGGACCTGGATTATCGAGAGGATTCAAAGGCCGACACCGATATGAATGTGGTCATGGGCGAAGACGGCGGGTTTATCGAAATCCAGGGCACCGCCGAAGGCCAACCCTTCCACCGTGCCGAAATGGACGAAATGCTGAATTTGGCGGAATCGGGCATCCGCCACCTCTTTGCCCTGCAAAAGCAGGCCCTGGCAGGCTAAATTTATGGCGGTGGATTTGGCAGGGAGCTCGGTGCCGAGACGACCCTGCGCCGGATCAAACCTCGATGTCGTAGTCCATAATGATCGGCGCGTGACTTGAGAACACTCGCGCCTTGTAGATGGCACCGTAGTCCACGGCATATTTCAGCCCCTTGGACACCACCTGGAAGTCCGTGCGCCAGCCGTTGCTGCCGGGTTTGCCATCGGGCCACCAGCTGAACTCGTCGTGGTCGGAATTGATCTCCCGGAAGGCGTCCACATAGCCTGATTCGACCAACTCATCCATCCACTGGCGTTCTTCCGCGAGGAAGCCGGGGGTAGTGCTGTTGTGCTCGGTGTCCTGGACATCGGCTGCGGTGTGGGCGATATGCCAGTTACCGCAGATGATGAACTCCCGGCGCTTGTTGCGGATTTTCTGCAGGTGGTGCTGCAAGAGCCCGTAGAATTCGGTCTTGCGCCGCAGCTGGTCGGCGTTGCCGGGTTCCGCATAGGGTGCCAGCAGGCAGCCCACGCTCAAATTCTCGTAGTCGGCCTGGATATAGCGACCTTCCATGTCAAAATCCGAGAAGCCGAGGCCGGTCATGATGGCCTTGGGCAGCTTGCGACAGTAGATCGCTACGCCATCGGATTTGCCATCCACGTGGTCGAAGAAATAGGCGTTGTACTCCCGCGGGAAGTAGAGATCGTCCCGCAGGTCGTATTCTGTGCAACGCAGATCCTGAATGCAGACGAAATCGGCGTCCTGCTCGCTCAGCCAGTCATAGAAACCATTGCCCGCGGCTTGCTGAATGCCGTCGGCACTGAAACTGATGATCCTCATGCGTGGCCCCTTGCAGAGAGAGCGTGTATCATAAATCCGTTGTTGTGGTGCGCATGATAACGGCGCCACTGCCAAAGCATAACCCCAATCCCTCGATTTCGCAGCTTTTACCCTGCACCGGATTAGCGCATGAATGCATACCAGCAGGAGTTCATTGAACTGGCCCGACGCCATGAAGTACTCCGGTTCGGTGAATTTACCCTGAAGTCGGGGCGTGTCAGCCCCTATTTTTTCAATGCGGGCGGCTTTGCCAGTGGCGCTGCCCTGGCTGCCCTGGGGCGCTGTTACGCCCAGCGTATTGTTGCTGCAGGCCTCGACTTTGATGTCCTCCTGGGTCCAGCCTACAAGGGGATTCCGCTGGCCGCCGCCACCGCCATTGCGCTGGCTGACCACCATGGACGCGATGTTCCCTTTGCCTATAACCGCAAGGAAGCCAAAGCCCATGGCGAGGGTGGTGTCTTGGTGGGGGCGCCCCTGCGCGGGCGGGTTCTGGTTATTGACGATGTGATTACCGCCGGCACTGCTGTCCGCGAGGTCATCGCCATGATTGAATCTGCTGGCGCCAGCCTTGCCGGGGTCGCTATCGGCCTGAACCGTCAGGAACGTGGCGCCGGTGAGCTGTCCGCAATCCAGGAAATCGAGCGGGAGCACGCCATACCCGTGCTGAGCATTATTGACATGAGTCACATCATCGCCTATCTGGAGGCTGCGGGCGATGACTACGCCGATGCGCTTGCAGCCATGCGTGACTACCGTCGGCGCTACGGCGTCTGACTTGTTTACCCGTCTGCCAGGCTCTATATTGGCGCCCATGTCCGACATCCGTTATTTGTTGTTCCCCCTGGCGCTCCTGTTGGCGAGCGTGGTGCCGCTCGCAGATGCCCAGGGCAAGGAGTTGTACCGCTATCGCAATGCGGAGGGCGTCGTGGTGATCGATCACCGGGTACCACCCGAGTACATTGCCAACGGCTACGAGGTCCTCAATGACCGCGGTGTGGTATTGCGGGTGGTGCCGCGAATGCCTTCGGAGGAGGAACGCGCCGACGTCAACGCGCAGCAGCGACTGGAAGCGGAGGCGCGGAAAGAAGAGGAGCGCCTGCGCAAGTGGGATGAGACCCTGTTGCTGCGCTACAGCGCGGTGTCGGACATAGAGGCTGCGCGCGATCGTGCTTTGCGCGACCTGCGCGTCAGGGTGAGCATCCTCAAGAGCAACCGCAGCAGCCTCAGGCAGCAGATAGAAAACTATCAGGCCCAGGCGGCGGATCTCGAGCGCCGCGGCTGGGAGGTGGATGAGGAGCTGCTGAAAACCATCGCCGATCTACAGCAGGAGGTCGGTGTCACCGAGCGCCAGATTGCGGAGCGCCAGCGCGAAATAGAGGAAGTCGAGATGAGCTATGCCGCGGACATGGAGCGCTTTACGCTACTGGAAGAGTTGGTACAGCGGCGCCGCGCAGCCGCCCGCCAGAAAGATTAGGGGGGCCCGCCCAGGGGGGCCCGCCCAGGGGGCCCCTCTAGGCTTGCCCCATCAGGGGCCCAGCCGCGGGGCTCGCTACAGTCTGGCGAAAGAAGCCGGCCATCAACATCTCCCACTGGTCCTGCCAGTTCGCCGTCGGTGAGCGGGTGAATCCGCTGCGCACGAACTGGGCGATCCGCCCCTCTGCCGTTGCCATCAATAGATTGGCCGCCGCTCCCAGGGGGATCACGGGACGCAGCCCCTCCCGCAGTTCCGCTTCCCGCAGTACTTGCTTCAGCTGCGTTTCGTAGCGATCAAACAGCTGTGCTACCCGCTGGTGCAGGCGCCCGGTTTCGCCCGTCAGGGCGTCACCGGTAAGGATACGGGTAATACCGGGATTGCGCTCGGTGAAGGCCAGCAACAATAACAGCATCTTCTCACAGCGCGCGGCTGCGCCAGGCTCTTCGTTGAGGATGATGCTGATGCGGGAGAACAGGGTGTCCTCGATGAATTCGATCAGACCCTCGAACATTTTGCCCTTGCTGGGAAAGTGGCGATACAGTGCCGCTTCCGAGACACCCACCTGGCGCGCCAGGCCCGCTGTGGTGATGCGTGTGCCGGGGCTGGCTTCCAGC
Source organism: Haliea sp. (assembly GCF_040221975.1). Classification (GTDB taxonomy): domain Bacteria; phylum Pseudomonadota; class Gammaproteobacteria; order Pseudomonadales; family Halieaceae; genus Haliea. Next base: position 388,918 of record NZ_JAVJWR010000036.1, on the reverse strand, counting down.
ATCTGGGCGAGTGCTTCCAGGATCTGCTGGCGGCGTTGGGATTTCTTCGGCGGCATGACGCTCACGATCGGCAGAGGATGGGATTATGCTAGCGGCTCGCCGACGGTCCTGCAACAAGCTCCGGACCGATGCCGGGCCTTTTTCGCCGACTCAGCCCGGACGGCTGGTGATCAGGGTGCCAATACCGATGTCGGTAAAGATTTCCAGCAGCACCGCATGGGGTACCCGTCCGTCGATGATGTGGGCGCTCGCCACGCCCGAGTTTACCGCGTCCAGCGCGCAGCTGATCTTCGGCAGCATGCCACCGCTGATGGTGCCGTCCGCAATCAGTTCGTCGACCTGCCGGGTACTGAGGCCGGTCAGGATGTTGCCGTCCTTGTCCAGCAGGCCGGAGATGTTGGTCAGCAACATCAATTTTTCCGCGCGCATTACCTGGGCGATCTTCCCGGCTACCAGGTCGGCGTTGATATTGTAGGTGTTACCCTCGCGGTCAACGCCTATCGGTGCAATGACCGGAATGAAGTGGCTGCCGAGGATGACCTGCAAGACTTCGGTGTCGATCTGCTCGACTTCCCCGACTTGGCCGATATCGATGATTTCGGAGGCACCCAGCTCCGGGCTGAAGCGGCTGACCTGCAACTTGCGGGCGCGGATCAGCTGGCCATCCTTGCCGGTCACGCCGATGGCCTTGCCACCGGCGCGACTGATGGAGGAGACAATCTCCTTGTTCACGCTTCCACCGAGCACCATTTCCACCACGTCCATGGTTTCACTGTTGGTCACTCGCATGCCGTTGACGAATTCGGTGTGTATATTGAGTTTTTCCAGCAGTTGCCCGATCTGGGGACCGCCACCGTGCACGATCACCGGGTTCATGCCCACCAGTTTCATCAATACCACATCGCGGGCGAAGCTCTCGTGCAGCAGCGGGTCCACCATGGCATTGCCGCCGAACTTGACCACGATCGTCTTGCCGGTAAAACGCTGGATGTAGGGCAGGGCCTCGGTCAGTACCCTGGCAATATTCATGGCGGAATCACGATCGAGTGACATAACAGTTCCTGCGCAGGGCTTGCGCCCGGATTGGTGAGGTCAGTCGGGAATTTCGAGGCCGGGCTCAATGGCGGCGAGCTGGCCCCGGAATGCGTCCATGATAAGCCGCAACTGCTCCGTTGTGGAGGCCTCAAAGCGGGCGGTGAGGGCGGCGGAGGTATTGGAGGCCCGGACCAGGCCCCAGCCATCGTTGAAATCAACCCGCAGGCCATCCAGTGTGTTGATCTTGCCCTCGGGAAAGCTGGCGGTCTCGATGAGCTTCTTCACTAGTGCGAACTTGCCGGCCTCAGGCACGGGAATCAGGATTTCAGGCGTGTTTGCCGTTTCGGGGAATGCAGTCATCAGCTGATCAAGGGTCTCGCCCTGATTGCTTATGATCTCCGCCAGCCTGGCTGCGGCGTACAGGCCATCGTCGAAACCGTACCAGCGCTCGCCAAAGAAAATGTGCCCCGAAAATTCACCGCCGAGCAGGGCACCTGTTTCCGCCATTTTCTCCTTCATGAAGGCGTGGCCGGTTTTCGACAGTACCGGCCGGCCGCCGTGGGTCACGACCAGCTGGGCGAGATTGCGGCTGCACTTGATGTCAAACACCACATCGGTGCCCGGGTTGCGGGAGACGACATCCTGCACGTAGAGCATCATCAGCTGGTCCGTGCGCAGTATGCGTCCGGAACCGGTTACCACTGCGACCCGGTCACCGTCGCCATCGAAGGCGATCCCCAGGTCAGCCTTTTCGCGTACAACGGTTGCGACCAGGGCCGCCAGGTTGTCCTCCCGGCTGGTATCGGGAGAGCGATTGGGAAAGCTGCCATCGATATCACAGAACAGGGGCAGCACCTCGCAGCCCAGCTCGGTGAAGAGACGTGGTGCTATTTCGCTGGTCGCGCCGTTGCCGGCGTCAATAACCAGTTTCAGGGGAACCGGCAGGGCGATATCGCGGACCACTTCTTCCAGATACTCGGGCAGCAGGTCTTTGTGAGTCAGTGCGCCCTGGTCCTCGCAGAAATTGGCTTCCAGGGCCGACTCCCGAATCCGTTGCACCAGGCCACCGGCAATGGTGTGGTTTTTCAAGACTATCTTGAGACCGTTGTCCGCGGCGGGGTTGTGGCTGCCGGTGACCATGACGCCGGAGCGAGTCTCCAGCTTGCGGGTGGCGTAATAGAGTAGCGGTGTAGGTACCACGCCGATGTCGACCACCTGGCGCCCGGTACTCAGCAGGCCCTGGATCAGCGCCCGCTTGATCCTTGGGCTGGACTCGCGACCGTCGCAGCCCACCACCAGCGTATCCTCATTCTTTTCGGCCGCCAGGGTACCTATCGCTCTGGCGATCAGGTCAACGGCGCTATCGGCCAACTCATTGTCAGCGTCCCCCCGGATATCATAGGCACGGAAAATGTGCGGCGGCAGTAGCAGCGCGGTGTCTTGCGCCGCGCTGCTTTCCGGCAGTTCCAGTTCCAGGCTTTCGTCGCCTTCAGCCTGTTCCCCATCCAGAATGGCGGTGCGCTGGAACAGGGGATTGGTCAGGTGATGGCCGGTGAGCACCTCAGGGGGTGAGGGTCGATCGCCGCTGTCTGGGGTGGCCGCCATCGTCTGCCCGCCCAGCAGCCTGCGCAGGTGTTGTCCCAGGGGTACCAGGTGGGGAATATCAAGGTGCAGGCGGCTTTTCAGGCCAGCGGAGTCGATGATGCGCGCAACGTCCCGCCCAACCAGGCGCGGCAGCCACAGCGCCACCGTGAACAGTCCGGCGCAGACTCCCGCCAGCAGCAGGCCCAGCACCAGCAGCAACGGCAGCCGGCTCACGGCGAGATCCTGCATCAGGGTGGTGGAGGGGGTGAACGTCACCTGCCAGGCGGTTGTGGGGACGGCGTGCGACGCCTGGTAGGGACGCCCCTCCGTACTGGCCTGGCCAGTGCGCAGGAAATCGTTGTGGTCATTGCCGAACTGCTGTTGCAGGGTCACTTCGCCGAACTCACCGTCGCCGACCTGCAGGCGCGAAATCAGCACTTGTTCACGCAGGGTTCCGAGGACCACGGTTTGGTTTTCGTCGGTCGCCGGGTTGTGGGCGAGATGGGCAATGGCGGTGAGTAGTTCGCCGTCGACGCGGTAGGCCTCGGGTCGCACGCCCTCGCCAGCCGCGGCCCGTCGCACCAGGTCGACTTCTATGTGGCTGCGGAGGCCGTAGTGACCCTCGCCCAGAGTGGCCGTCCCCATATCTGTCAGGGGCACCAGCCTCAGTTCCGAAAACTCCGGGAAGAAAGGCAGCAACGACTGCGCCAGTGCTCCCGGGTCGGCTCCATCACGTAGCTGCAGTTGCCAGGATGCAGCATTGCCTGCCTGCTGCAGCCGTTGGCCCAGGTCCTGCAGCAGTGAGGACAGGCTGGTTGCCTGTTGCCTGGCGACCATGGCACTGACGGCATGGATGTTCCGGCTCTCCAGCTGCGGGTCCCGCACCAGTCCCAAATAGGCGAACCCGGCCAACAGCGGCGCCAGTGCCAGTGTCAGCGCCAGGGCCGTAATCTTGAGCAGGGCCTTGTTGCCGGCGACCACGCCGCGGCTGTTGTGTGGATCGCGATCAGTCATGGTTGCTGTCCAGCTGTGCGGCGATGAGAGCAATCAGCTCCCGGGCGATGACGCTCTTGCTCGCCTGTTCCAGTTGCCTGCTGCCACTGCGCCAGAGCACGGTCACGGCGTTGTGCTCGCTGTTGAACCCGATGGCGGTGTTGGAGACATCGTTGGCGACAATCATGTCCAGGCCCTTGTGCTCCAGTTTGCCCCTGGCGTAGGTCAGCACATCGTTGGTCTCCGCTGCAAATCCCACGGTAAATGGCGCGCCGGGACTGGCGCTCACGGTGGCGAGAATATCCGGGTTGCGCTGCAGCTCCAGGGTAATTCGCTCTGCGCCTTTCTTGATTTTCTGTGCGGCGACGTCCGCCGGGCGGTAGTCGGCCACCGCCGCGCAGGCGATGAAGATATCGCAGGAGGGCGCCAGCGCGAGGCATTCACGCAACATGTCTTCTGCGCTTTGTACATCAATTCTGTGCACATGATCCGGTGTCGACAGGTGGACCGGGCCGCTCACCAGGGTGGTGTGGGCGCCGGCGTCGGTGGCGGCCTGTGCCAGGGCGAAGCCCATCTTGCCGGAGCTGTGGTTGGAGAGGTAGCGCACCGGGTCTAGGGCCTCCCGGGTGGGGCCCGCCGTGATCAGCACGCGTCGGCCCGCGAGCAGGCCACTGCTGAACAGGGCGGCGGCCGCCTGGGCAATGACCGCGGGCTGCTCCATGCGCCCCGGGCCGATGTCGCCACAGGCTTGCTCGCCCGCAGCGGGACCGATCATATGGAAGCCGCGCTCGGTCAGGGTGGCGACATTGGCGGTGGTGGCCGGGTCGCGCCACATCTGCTGGTTCATTGCCGGGGCCAACAGTCTGGGTGCGGCAGTCGCCAGGGCAACGGTGGTCAGCAGGTCGTCGGCGCGGCCCGCGGCGAGTCTTGCCAGCAGGTCTGCTGTCGCCGGGGCGATCAGCAGCAGGTCGGCCCAGCGGGCGAGCTCGATATGGCCCATGCCCAGCTCCGCATCGGGATCCAGCAGCTCCGTGTGGACCGGTCTGCCGGACAGGGCCTGCAGGGTGAGGGGGGTGATGAACTCCCGGGCGCCACGGGTCATGATCACCCGCACATCGGCCCCCAGTTCCTGCAGCTGGCGCACCAGTTCCGCGGACTTGTAGGCAGCGATGCCGCCAGTGACGCCGAGCACAATATTGCGATTGAAAAGATGTGCCACTGCGGCCACCGAACTGGGACAATAGGGTTGAGTGGGGAAACAATACCACCACGTCAGGCGATTTGACACAGCGCGGGCATTGCCAGGGAGGGTAAGCCGATGTCGATGAGGCACTGGGGCACCGGGGAGGGGCCGCGGGACAAGCTGTTGCAGCGGGGGGCGGCGTCACTGTCGGATGCGGAGGTGCTGGCGGTAATGCTGCGCACCGGGCGCCGGGGTCATACGGCACTGGATATGGCCCGGGAACTGCTGCTGCGTTTTGGCAGCCTTTCGGGCCTGCTGGCGGCGGGGCAGGAGACCCTGCTGGGCAGCCCCGGGATGGGTGCGGGCAAGGTCGCACAGCTGGCAGCGGCCCTGGAGCTTGCCCGCAGGCACGCGCTAGAGGAGGCCAGGGCCGGCAGCGCCCTGTGCAGCCCGCGGGAAACCCGCCGCTTTCTGCAGCACCATCTCGGCGGCCAGCAGCGGGAAGTGTTCACTTGCCTGTTCCTGGACAACCAGCACCGTATCCTGCGCTGTGAAGACCTGTTCTACGGTACCCTTGACGGCGCGGCGGTGTATCCCCGGGAGGTGGCGGTTCGCGCCCTGCAATATCACGCCGCGGCGGTCATCCTGGCGCACAATCATCCGTCCGGGGTGGCAGAGCCCAGCCAGGCGGACAGGCGTATCACCGAGCGCCTGCAGTCTGCCCTGGGCTTGCTGGATATCCGGGTACTGGACCATGTTATCATCGGCCGCGGCCAGAGCTATTCCTTCGCGGAAAGCGGCCTGTTGTAATCCCCGCTTTTGCTTGCGCAGCGGGGTGCCTTCTGGTATAAAGTCGCGCTCCGCGCGGCCGGGGTACCATTTCAGACCCGTTTGGCCACACCAATCTTTCAATTCCCGTGGTAATGGGAGAGGCGAACATGGCAAGAGTATGTCAGGTCACCGGCAAGCGTCCGGTCACCGGTAACAACGTATCACACGCAAAAAACCGCACCCGTCGTCGTTTTTTGCCCAATCTGCACCAGCACCGGTTCTGGGTTGAGTCAGAGAAGCGCTTCGTGTCCCTGCGGGTTTCCAGCAAGGGCATGCGCATTATTGACAAGAAGGGTATCGACCAGGTCCTCAGTGACATTCGCGCCAATGGCGCCAAGGTCTGAGCAGCCAGAGCTGAAGGAGAAACAGCATGAGAGACAAGATCAGAATGATTTCGTCAGCCGGTACTGGCCACTTCTATACCACTGACAAGAACAAGCGTACCACCCCGGACAAGCTGGAAATGAAGAAATTCGATCCGGTCGTGCGCAAGCATGTGATGTACAAGGAAGGCAAGATCAAGTAATTGATCGCTGCCGTCGGTACTCGCGGAACCCCGGCCCAGGTCGGGGTTTTTTATGGCTGGAACTGATGCCTGAGCTGCCCGAGGTCGAGACCACCCGCCGCGGCGTCGAGCCCTGGAGTCGCGGCCAGCGCGTGGTCGCGGTGCAAGTCCGGGAGCCGCGCCTGCGCTGGCCGGTGCCGCCCGATCTTGCCCCGCGCCTGCAGGGGCAGCTGATTGAGGCGGTGGAGCGGCGTGCGAAGTACCTGCTGTTCCGCACAGCCGCCGGCAGCCTGCTGGTGCATCTGGGCATGTCGGGTTCCCTGCGGGTGATCCGCGATCACAGCCCACTGCTGCGCCACGACCATGTCGAAATCCTGCTCTCCAGCGGTGATCGCCTGCGTTTCAACGACCCGCGCCGGTTCGGCTGCATGCTCTGGCTGGAACCCGGTGCCTCGCATTCCCTGTTGCAGGGTTTGGGCCCCGAGCCACTGTCAACCGATTTCACTGGTGAGCTTCTCCATCGACGCTCCCGTGGCCGTCGGGCGCCGGTCAAGTCGTTCCTCATGGACGGCCGCATCGTGGTAGGCGTTGGTAATATTTACGCCAACGAAGCGTTGTTCCTGGCCGGGATCCGCCCCGATCGTCCTGCAGGCCGCATTGGCCTGGCCCGCTACGAGAGGCTTGCCGAGCATGTGAAGCAAGTGCTAACTTCCGCCATAAGCGAGGGTGGAACGACGCTGAGGGATTTTGTTGGCGGCGACGGCAAGCCGGGCTACTTTGCCCAGCAACTGTATGCCTATGGCCGTGGCGGGCTACCCTGCAAGCACTGCCAGAGGCCCCTGCGCGAGTGTCGGCTGGGGCAGCGGGCCACGGTCTATTGCGTGACCTGCCAGCGCTGAACAGGCTAAACTGCAGGCAATGCTGTTTGGGGTGGGATTCTTTCCGGGAGTGGAAAATGAAAACAATCTGTGCAAACCGTCGTCTCGCAGCCATCGCCCTGGTGGCTTCCCTGCTCACCGCACCGCCGCTGTGGGCCCAGACTGCGGTCGATGAAAGTCCCTCGGCCGGTGCCATGGTCGGCGATCTGCTGGTCGCGCGCCCCATCGGTCTGGTGATGACCGTCGGTGGCACCGCCGCCTGGATCGTCAGCCTGCCCTTCACCCTGATGGCGGGCCATGCCGGTGAGGCCGCCGAGACCCTGATGGTTGGTCCCGCGGAGACCACTTTCCTGCGCTGCCTGGGTTGCCGGGAGACCGGTTATACCAACAAGGATATTGAGCGCAACCGCGCGCAGTCCGCAGACGCGCAGTCCGCGGACTAGCTGAACCTGGCCTGCAGTGCCCGCGCCACCGGGTCGGGCACGAAGGGTGTGATGTCGCCGTTGAGCGCCGCGATCTCCCTGACCAGGGAGGAAGAAATATAGGACAGGTGTTCCGAGGGGGTCAGGAACACACTTTCGAACTCCGGGTCCATCGCCCGGTTCATGTTGGCAAGCTGGAATTCGTACTCGAAATCAGCCACCGCGCGCAGCCCGCGCAGAACGCAGCGTGAATTCTGGCTCTTGGCAAAATCGATCAGCAGATTGCTGAAGCCAACCACCTCGACATTATCCAGATGCTGCAGGGCCTCCTGGCACAGCTCCACCCGCTGTTGCAGCGAGAACAGCGGGGTCTTCTTCTCACTGTGGGCAACGGCGACCACGACCTTGCCGAACAGGCGCGCCGCCCGTTCGGTCAGGTCGACGTGGCCGTTGGTGATCGGGTCGAAGCTGCCCGGGTAGATAACAGTATGTGTGCGCATTGTGCCACCCGGCGTCATGGAACGAGCTGCGGATGGTAAACACTCACTGAGTGTCGTGCAAACTCTACGTCATCGGCAGATTCCCTGCACACCTTGGCGAGAAGGAGCGGGGCATCCCCGCCTTCCCGCTGAACAACGGATTGACATAGGCTCCTGTGGACTGAAGCCCGGAAAGGACTCCAACGGGTCCGCACCTGGGCTCATTCTCAGTAGATTTCAGCTTTCCCCGCGACCACTTTCGCCAGAGCAGCTGGATTCTGGAAGGAAATTTTTCGCAATGTGCCTCGCGTCGTACTAATTTTTCAAAAGGGAGTTGACATTTTACTAAACCGTTTAGTATAAATAAGGGCAGAGACAATAAGACACAAAATCGGGACAGTGGAGGCAAAGTGGAAATGCTAAAAGCTTGCGAACTTGGGGGAAGGCTGCTTAAACGCTCTGCACTTCCGACGCTGGTCGGGGTGACAGCTGTGGGTATGATGCCGCTGCCGGCGTTGTCGCAGACAGCCAGTCCGTTTCTGGAGGAAATCACAGTAACGGCGCGCAAACGGGAGGAGAGTCTTCAGGATACTCCGATCTCCATATCTGCCTTTTCCGCCGACGCAATCGCTGCGCGGCAGATGAGTACCATTGCCGATGTGGGTCATTTCACGCCGAATATGAGTTTCGACAGCGCTTCGGCGATTTCCGGCAGTAGCAATTCCGCAACAGTATTCATACGCGGTGTCGGGCAAACGGACTTTAACCTGACCATTGACCCCGGCGTGGGAATTTACCTCGATGGTGTCTATGTCAGTAGGTCCGTGGGAGCGCTTCTTGATACCGCTGATCTGGAGCAGATCCAGGTTCTCCGCGGCCCCCAGGGAACACTATTTGGAAAGAACACGATTGGTGGTGCGGTGGTGCTCACATCCCGCGCGCCGGGAGATGAACCTGGTCTGTCCGCTGAGCTGACAACGGGTCGTTTCGGGCGCCTGGATGGCAAGTTCAATTTCAACCTGCCGGTTACGGACCGGGCCGCGGTGCGGGCATCCATTAGCCGACAAAGCCGGGACGGCTATGGCTCTCGTCTCACCGATGGTCAGGAACTCGGTGACCGGAACAGCTGGTCAGGCCGCATCGTTGGAAGTCTTGAGGCGACCGAAAACCTGAGCCTCACGCTGGCCATTGATGGCACCCGATCCCGTGAGCATTCGCCCCCCATCAAGATACTTGAGATCAACGAATTCGGTTTTTTTCCGATGATCTACAACAACTTCGTTGCGGGCGGCCTTGGCTGCGCTCAGTTCCAGCCGAATGGCAGCATGACCCCCACCGCGCTTGACAACCCCTCCTGCCAGAACGCCCAGTGGCTGACAGACGGACCATACACTAACCACAATACGCAGCCAGATGATTCGAACCTCGATCTCTGGGGTGTTTCGCTGACTGCGGACTGGGATTTGAGCTGGGCCGGCGTCAAGTCCATTACCGCCTACCGCGATCTGGATAGCAGCTTCACTCTCGAGCACGATGGTTCTCCCCTCGACGCGACAAGTTCCGCCAATGAATACAGTCAGTGGCAATTCAGTCAGGAATTCCAGCTTCAGGGAGCCACCGCCAATAACCGCTTGCAATGGCTTGCTGGTCTTTATTATTTCAAGGAAAAGGGCGCAGATCGCAATTTTCTCTCCAACTTCAATCCCCAGGCGATCTCTTTCATGAGCGGGGGCAAGGTCGATAATGACAGCTACGCGGGCTTTGCCCAGCTGACATACGATCTGACAGACGCCCTGAGCCTGACGCTGGGCGGTCGCTATACGTATGAGAAAAAACGCTTCCTCCCCGAGCAGGAGGTTCTGTTCATTGATCCTGCGGTTGCGGGTTTCATGGCGATGATCGGGTTTACGGATGTCAATGGCGATGGGGGGCCTCTGCAGGCGGGTTCGCTGCTGCTGCCTCAACGTGAAGGGAGCGTGAGCGCTAAGGAGTTCACGCCAGCACTCACCCTCGATTATCGTTTGAGTGACGAAACCATGGCCTACGCATCGTATTCCAAGGGTTTCAAGTCGGGTGGCTTCACGCAAAGGGTGTTTCCTCCTCTGACCCAGGTGCCCGACTTTGCGCCTGAATTCGCGGAAAGCTATGAGATTGGCCTGAAGACAGAGTTGTTTGATCGCCGCCTGCGCCTGAACGCTGCTGCATTCCACATGGACTATACGGATCTGCAGGTCCTGGTGACCGAGTTCATCGCGCCCACGGTCCAGAATGCGGGCAAGGCGCGGATCAAGGGTTTCGAGGCCAACTTTGAGGCACGACCGTTTGACTGGCTGCATCTGGACGGCGGCGTTGGACTCACGGACGCGGGGTATCGCGATATTTCACCCGCTGCAGCTCCGGTCACGGTGGCTAGCAAGTTGCCCAATGCGCCCGAGTGGACGGCAAATCTCGGTGTCAACATATATCTCTATACTGGCGCTATCGGTGACCTCAGTGTCAGGGCGGACTGGGCGTATCGGGGGGATCACTTCAAGGATGCCGTAAACACGTCGCTTCTGCATCAGAGCGGCTACGGTCTGTGGAATCTAAGCACCACATTTACTGACAGCGACGATCGATGGTCCCTGACCGCAGGTGTTACCAATCTTGGCAACGAGCGCTATCTGGTTTCCGGGTACTCCGACATTGACGGAGTCGGTACGACCTACGGCATCTTCTCGCGGCCAAGGGAATGGTTCGTTACCGCACGATTGAAGTATTAGGAGGCTATAATGCTACTGCAAGACAAGGTTGCCATTGTCACCGGTGCCGCTTCGGGGATCGGCTACGAAGTTGCCCTTGCCTACGCTCGGGCTGGCGCCCGAGTGGTGGTTTCGGACATCAATGATGCCGCTGGCCTGGCGCTTGTCGAGAGGATCAGAAGCGAAGGCGGTACGGCGCACTATGCCCCCTGCAATGTGCGCCAGCTCGACGATCATCAAAAGCTTGTAGACAATGCCCTTGAGCATTATGGCCAGCTGGATATCGCCTGCAACAACGCGGGTATTCCTGGGGCGCGCTTCCCCCTTGCGGATTATCCGGTTGACCTTTGGCACGATGCCATTGATATCAATCTCACGGGCGTTTTTTTCGGCATGCGGGCACAGATCCCGGCGCTGATTGCTAATGGTGGGGGAGCGATCGTCAACATCGCCTCGGTAGCCGCGCGTATCACGCTTGAAGGGACACCAGCCTACACGGCCGCCAAACACGGTGTCGCCGGACTGACGAAGAGCGCGGCGCTTGACTATTCGGCTCAGAATATCCGTGTCAACGCTGTCCTGCCGGGGCTCATCAAGACGCCGCTCATTGCGGAGATCCTTGATGATGTGGAGACCCGGAAGCTAGAAGCACTTCATCCCATCGGCCGGCTGGGCAAACCCCGGGAAATCGCCGAGGCCGTGCTGTGGCTCAGTGGTGCCGGCGCAAGCTTCGTGACCGGGACATGCCTCAACGTCGACGGCGGATACTTGACACGCTAATTTCGAACCTCGAAAGGACTTTACCATGCAAATTATCAAAATTGACGACGTTCCCGAGCTGGAGTTACCTGGTCTGCGCCACAGGACCCTGGCCGGCCCGCGCAATGGAATGACGCAGGGGGAGGTATGGACACAGATCGCCGAACCCGGCGGTGCCACGCCGGTCCACAGGCATGACTGCGAAGAAGTGGTTATCGTCCTGACGGGAAGCGGCGTGTGCAAATGCGAGGACAGGGATTATCCCTTTGGCCCCCGGTCGGTCATGATCATCCCACCCAATGTCGTCCACCAGATTGTCAACACCGGCAGCGAACCCATCACCGGCTTCGGGTTTCTCACGATGGCACCGGTGATCGTGGAAGACCCGAACGGGGAACGGATTCACCTGCCCTGGGATCAGGGTTCCGAGGCAGGGTAAGCCCCGCAAGTCATTTTTCATTTGGCCCATAGGCGCCAGTGCCGCTGGCGAAAGGTAATAATCATGGACTTTAATCTTACATCTGAACAAGAACGCCTTATCGGCCTCGCCGCGGAACTCGGACGCGAAAAGTTTGCAAAGCGTGCGGCCCAATATGATCGAGACGCCGAATTCCCGATGGAGAACTATAATGACCTGCGCGACGCGGGACTCCTGAAGCTTTGCGTGCCCAAGGAGCACGGTGGCCTTGGCGCCGACTATCAGACCTATATGCTGGTGGCCGCAGAGATCGCCCGTCACTGCGCGGCCACAGCACTGACCTTCAATATGCACAGCTGTGCGATGATGTGGAACGCACAGATGATCCATGATTTTCCGATCAGCGATCAGCAGCGAGCTGAACACGAAACGCTCAAGCTCCGGCATTTCGCCCGGGTCGTGGACGAGGGCAAGATATACTCCCAGCCGTTCTCCGAAACGGGCGACAACTGGATGGCCAAGCCCTTCAGCACGAGGGCGGTGCGCGGGAAGGACGGCTGGCACATTACCGGCAAGAAGGTCTTCGCGTCGCTCTCCGGTGCCGCTGACTATTACGGCATCGTCTGCACTGAGGTTGCCGACGATGGGGAACTTTACTTCGACAATACGCTGTACGTCGCCATGTCCAAGGACAGCCCGGGCTTCAGCATTACCGGCTCCTGGGATCCATTGGGGATGCGTGGCACGGTGTCGCGTACCCTCGTCCTTGATAACGTCTTCGTGCCATACGAAGAAGCCATTATGCCGAAGGGCGCATATTATCACGGCCAGATTGTCTGGCCGCACATGTACATGACGCTTACTCCAGCCTACCTCGGCACGGCACAGGCGGCCTATGACTTCACCCGGGCCTATTTGCGTGGTGAAATCGAGGGAATGCCCCCGGTGAAGCGACGGGCCTTTCCCTCCAAGCAGGCCGCTGTGGCTGAAATGTATATCAAGTTGCAGCAGGCCTGGGCCGTTTTTAATCGGGCAATCAGTGATGCCAAGGGCAATCCAGGTCCTGAGGACATCATGCGGCTTTATGTCTGCCAGTACACGGTGATGGAATACAGTAACGATATCTGCCGTCTGGCCATTCGTACCTGCGGGGGGCAGTCCATGCTCCGCAGTCTGCCTCTGGAGAGGTATTACCGCGACAGTCGCTGCGGTTCGCTGATGCTGCCGTACACCGCTGAAATCTGCACCACGTTTCTGGGCATTTCATGCCTCTATGATGAGGGTGAAGAACTCGAGGCACCGCCCCCGTTGCCGCCAAAGGCAGTGGCTTCCAAGCAATGATGGAGGGCAAGATGGTACAGATTCACGTCAGTGGGCTTATCGATGCTCCGGTTGCTCCGGTCTGGAAGCTGGTCCGCGATTTTGGAGCGCTGGGAGCATGGCACCCCGATGTCGTGACATGTCGCCTTGAGGATGGTTGTGATGGAACGACGATCGGGGCGCGGCGCACAATGACCATGAGAAACGTGGATGGTGAGATCGAAGAAGTTCTTGTAGCCCTTTCCGACGAGGCACGGCAGGTAGTTTACACCCTCTCTCCGGGTCCGCTGCCGGTATGGGATTATCGGGCGGTTCTGGAGTTGCTGCCGATCACCATGGAAGATCGCACAGTTGTGAGCTGGCGAGCGACCTATAATGCACCACCGGATCTCCAGTCGGACCTTCAACAGGCCTCAACCGGTATTTTCACCGGCGGGATCGAAGCCCTGATCAGTCATTTTTCCGGAACCTGAATTGCGCCGATCAATGAGGCAGTGATGGAGTTTTTTGTTTGAACACTATAGAAAGTATAACCATCGGACCCCGTCCACGGCTCCGGGTACTGCATTCAGGCCAAGGGACTCCCTGCCTGCTTCTGCATGGCATTGGGGGGAACGCCCTTAATTGGCACAGGCAGCTCGAAACCTTCGGTCATTCGTTTCATGCCCTGGCGTGGGATGTACGCGGATACGGCGGAAGCGAGGATTATGAGGGCCCGTTCAGGCTTGAGGACGTAAGCCAGGATATCCTGCGGGTCCTCGATCATTTCTCCTATGATCGTGCTCATATTGTCGGGCTTTCCATGGGTGGATTGATTGCCTTTGATTTCTACACACGCTTCCCTGAAAACGTGCTCAGCTTGACCATTTGTTCTGCAACCATAGGCACAGACGCCTTGCCCCCGGAAGCTGTACAGGAGTTCCTTTCGGTGCGGCAGGCGCCGCTCCTTTCGGGCAAGGAACCGTACGATATCGCAGAGCCCGTAGCGGAGGGGCTTCTGGGCAGTAACGTGAGTAATGGAGTACGCCAGGAGCTTATTGAGAGTATCAAGGCTCTGCGAAAAGATTCGTATCTGAAGACGCTGGAGGCTGTGGCACACCACAGGATTGATCTTGCCCCTGAATCTATCACGGCACCAGTTCATCTGGTCGCAGCGGGCGAGGACAAGCTGATCACGCGAGACGACATGGCGTATCTCGCGGCCCGCATCAAGCATGCGCGTTTCACTGTGATCGAAGGCGCGGGGCATGTTTCCAACATAGAAAAGCCGGATGAATTCAATGACGCCATTCTGGAGTTTCTGTACGAGTTGGCCCCGGACGAAACGGCAGGCGGAACGGGCTGCCGCGTTACGATTTCAGGACAAGGGAGACATGAATAAATGGCGACGCGAACTATAAACACAGACAAAGTTGGCGCCACCGCCGCGGGGAAAAAGCCGAAAACGCTGCGCAATGCGGAAAAGCGAAATCAGATCATGGCTGGTTCTCTCCAGGTTTTTCTGAAGCATGGCTTTCATGGCGCAAGTATTGACAATATTGCTGCCACTGCCGGCGTCTCCAAGCCGACTATTTACAGCTACTTCAAGGACAAGGAAGGTCTCTTCGCTGCAATTATCCGGGATATCGCTGATCGCATTTTGATCCCGACACGTGAAACGGTTCCCGCGTCTGTGTCGGTTGAGGAAGCGCTGGAACGGTTCACTCATGTTTACGCTTCGGTAATGCTCGATCCGAAGATGCTTGCAATGCATCGTCTTGCTGTGGGTGAAGCACAGCGGTTTCCGAAAGTTGGCGAACTTTTCTATCGTGCGGGACCCGAGGCTGCGCTGCGCGGCATTATGGAGTACCTGCAAATCTTCATCGACCGAGGTGATCTGGATATCCAGGATTTGGAGTCAGCGGCCCACCACTTTTGGGGGCTGACGTTGAATCCAATGCGGACCATGATGCTGTTCATGTGCGACTACTCGCCGTCGCGCGAAGAAGTGGAAGAGAGTATTCACCGCGGAATTCAGGCCTTTCTGGCCATCTATAAACGACAGTAGTGAGGTGATGATGGAGACAATGGCCAAGCCACAAAATAAAACTTCGGATGGGCGCGCACTCAGGCAGGCGCTTGGGAAATTCGCGACGGGTGTTGCTATTGTGACCACCCGCGACGGTGAAGAGCGTGATTATGGAATGACGATAAACTCCTTTACTTCGGTTTCTCTTGCTCCGCCGCTTGTCCTCTGGAGTGTCTCTCGCAGCGCCCCCAGCTACCCGGTATTTACCACAACCGAAAATTTTGTCATCAGCGTCCTGGGTGAGGAGCAGGAGAACATTTCCAATCGCTTCGCCGGGTCGGTCGCAGATAAATTCGCCGGCGTCCGTTGCGGTCGCAGCAATATGGGGCCGCTTTTCATCGACGGTGCGCTCGCCGTGTTTGAATGCAGTGTACACGAACGCTATGAAGGCGGTGATCACCTCATTTTGGTTGGCCATGTCGAAAACTATTCCTGCGTCAACGGTCGCGCCCTTGTGTTTCATGACGGTTGGTATGGCACGCTTCAGAAAGCTGGTTCGCAATGACCGGTGGGAAAATCATGGACAACTTTTCCCTTCCTTATGGAACGCTCAAGGATATCAAGGCCATAGAGGCGACCCCTCTGAGTGAGCGGCTTCAGATCCGGACTTCGTTCGATATTATTCGTCAAGCTGCGGATGACCGGGCTGATGAACTGGCGCTTTGCTATCTCCCCAATGGACGGGCCGGGGACAAACCGGAGGTCTTCAGCTTCCGAGACTATCTGGCCCGGGTCACACAGACAGCCAATATGTTCCATGATCTTGGGGTGAGGCCGGGCACCTCCGTCTCCTACCTTCTTGGTAATCATCCTGAAACCTATTTTACGATCTGGGGCGGAGAGACGGCAGGAATCGTCAATGCCATCAATCCCCTTCTGCAGGCTGATCATATTGCCGAGATTATAGCGGCCGCGGGTAGTCGGGTGCTCGTCGCCCCCTCAAGGGAAAGCCATCCGGAGCTATGGCAGGTGTTGCCAAGTGTTCGAAAACAGTGCCCTGAACTTGAAACCGTACTGGAGCTCGGCGGTGCGGGTGATGAGAGCGACGGCGTCCTTGGTTTCTCGGAGCTCGTCAGCAGGTACTCGGCCTCAGAGCTGGGCTTTGTGCGCGACACCGACCCTGACCGCGTGGTGGCCTGCTTTCACACCGGGGGGACGACGGGGACCCCGAAGCTCGCGCAGCATACCGGTTTCGGTCAAGCCTATAATGCCTGGGCGATCGCTCAGGCACTTGGGCTCACCGCAGGGCAACGCATGCTCTGCGGGTTGCCACTGTTCCATGTCAATGCGGTGATGGTGGGTGGGCTTGCGCCCCTTTTCGCGGGTGCAGCATGTGTGCTCGTCGGCCCTCAAGGGTATCGCGACCGCCAGATGATGCAGGACTTCTGGAACATCGTTGAGAAATACCGAATCAACGCTTTCAGCGCCGTTCCAACGATATACGCACGCCTTCTGGATTTGCCGGTTGACGGGGCTGATCTTACGTCTCTCACGTATGGCTTGTGTGGCGCAGCACCCATGTCGACTGCTCTTTTCGAGGAGTTCGAGCGCCGCACCGGTGTGCGGATCCTCGAAGGCTATGGGATGACTGAAGCGGTCTGCGTCAGCGCCTTTAACCCGCGAGAGGGAGAGCGGCTGGTTGGCTCCATTGGGTTGCGCATTCCCTATCAGGATATGAAGGTCGTGCAGCTCGACAGTGACGCCCGGTATGAGCGGGATTGCGCACCCGACGAGATTGGCAACCTCTTGATCCGCGGTCCCAACGTCTTCCCCGGCTATCGGCAAGACAAGCACAATGAAAATATCTGGGCGGATGATGGCTGGTTCAATACTGGTGATATGGCGCGCCAGGATCGGGAAGGCTATTTCTGGCTGACGGGTCGTGCAAAGGATCTGATCATACGCGGCGGCCACAATATTGATCCTGCCGTGATCGAGGATGCCTTGATAACACACGCGGCGGTAGAGCTCGCCGCTGCTGTGGGCAAACCAGACGGAGATGCCGGGGAGCTTCCCGTAGCCTACGTCACCGTTCGGAACAGCTCAACTGTTTCGGCGGCCGAGCTCAGGGACCACGCTCGTGCACGGGTGGCTGATCGTGCCGCCGCGCCGAGCGAGGTAATAATCATCGACACGATGCCGGTCACGGCAGTGGGAAAGATTTTCAAGCCGACCCTGCGCATCGATATCATCAAGCGTACGCTGATAGAGACCCTGTCGAGTGAACTGCCACCTGGCGTCGGTATAGTTGTTGCGGTAGAAAATGACGATCGTGTCGGTACCCTGTTCCAGATAACGCTGAACACGGCGCATTGTGACCTCGAAAAACGGGTTGCGCAGGCTCTACGCAATTATTCCGTGAACTACACCATCAACGTGATCTCAGGCGCGTACTAATGGGTGTTTCCGGCCGGTCCCCTGTGGCCCTTGAAGTCCCGAGAACGCTCCCGTCAGTCCTCCGTTGATGGGGGAAAGTGTTTTTCGACGTGATTAACGTTTCAGTGAATATGCGCTTCCAACAACAGGTTTAGCAATATGCCGATCTCGCCCCATATAGACAGTTTCACTGTGGATCACCTGCCGCCCCGGGATGCGTGGCCGGTGATGACGTTTGACCTGCCCGAGTTGCAATATCCGGAGGTTCTGAATGCGGCGGCGACGTTGCTTGATGGGGCTATGGGCGCAGGGTTTGGTGGCAAGGTGGCGGTAATCGGGGCCGATCATGCGTGGACTTATGAGGTGCTGAATGGACAGGTCAACCGCATCGCCCGTGTTCTGGTGGAGGACTTGGGGCTGGTACCCGGCAACCGGGTTTTGATCCGGGGCTTCAACAACGCCATGCACCTGGCGATATGGCTGGCGGTGGTGAAGGCGGGTGGTGTTGTGGTGGACAGCATGCCACTACTGCGCACGCCGGAACTCCGCAAGTACATTGCCAGAGCGCACATCAGGCTGGCGCTGTGCGATCACAGGCTGTCGGAGGCCCTTGAGCCCCTTTTGGGTGATGGGATCGCGCTTGACCGGGTGGTCTGCTTCGGCGCCGGCGACCTTGAAGGGCTGATGGCGGGCAAGCCCGAGACCTTCGATGCCGTGCCGACCCTGGCCGATGACGTGGTATTGCTGGGTTTCACTTCGGGCACCACGGGGGAACCCAAGGTCACCATGCATTTCCACCGCGACATCCTGGCCATGGCTGACACCGCAGCGCGCCATGTGCTCCGCCCGGATCCGGACGAGGTGTTCACCGGATCACCGCCCTTTGCGTTCACCTTCGGGCTTGGCGCGCTGCTGGTGTTTCCCATGCGCTTTGGCTGCACCACCCGGCTGATTGAAACACCCTCTCCCGACGCGCTTCTCGAAGCCATCGAGGCGGGGGCGACCACACTGTTTACCGCGCCCACCATGTACCGGGCCCTGCTGGACCGTGTGGAAGCGGGCAGGCATGGGGCCTTGCGCAAATGTATTTCAGCCGGGGAGAAGCTGCCGCTTGCCACCTGGGAGGCATGGCAGGAACGCACCGGCATCCGCATCATTGACGGACTGGGCGCGACCGAAATGATCCATATCTTCATCTCCGCGTCGGCCGACGACATCCGACCCGGCGCCATCGGCAAGGCGGTGCCGGGCTATGAGGCCCGCATTATGGGGGAGGACAACCAACCGTTGCCCCCCGGCGCTACTGGCCGGCTGGCGGTGCGTGGTCCCACCGGCTGCCGGTATCTGGATGATCCTCGCCAGCACGACTACGTGGTCAACGGGTGGAACGTGACAGGGGACATTTTCCGCATGGACGACGACGGCTACTTCTGGTTCGAGGGGCGCGCTGACGACATGATTATTTCGTCAGGCTACAACATAGCCGGGCCGGAAGTGGAAGAGGTGCTCATGCGCCACGCGGCGGTGCTGGAATGTGCCGTTGTCGGCGCCCCCGACCCGGACCGGGGCCAGATCGTCAAGGCGTTCATCGTGCCCAGGCCCGACGTACATGCAGATGATATCCTCGCCAGCAACATCCAGAATTTCGTCAAGGCCGAAATCGCACCCTACAAGTACCCCCGTGCCATCGAATTTATCGACGCACTGCCCAAAACCCAGACCGGGAAAATCCAGAGATTTGGATTGAGGGAAAGGGCAGATGAACAAGGACCTTGCGCGCCCGGTTGTCGGGCTTAACCTGCATCGCGATCTATGCGACTGCGGCCTGCCTGCGATACAGGCGGTAGCTGACTGCCCCGGCGGTTTTGTCCCGGTGCAACAGCCAGTTTGCTGGCGGCTCGGGCACAGTGTCCCCGGCGCCGGTCTCGACATAGATGCAGGCGCCGGCAGCCAGCAGTGATCTGGTGTCGAGCAACTGCCAGGCCGGCGCCACCAGCTCCTGGCCGAAGGGCGGGTCGATAAAGACGATGTCCCAGGGCCGGTCGACTCTGGCCAGAAAGTCAGCGGCCCTGGCGGTGTGGCAGCTGCCCAGCGCCTCTGCCCCCAGATCCTGCAGGTGACGCCGGATCTGTGCGCTGCTGGCAGGGTTGTTGTCGACAAAATCGCAATGGGCGGCACCGCGGGACAGGGCTTCGAGGCCGAGGGCGCCGGAGCCGCTGAACAGGTCCAGACAGCGGGCATCCCGGATATCGGTGGCAAGCCAGTTGAACAGGGTCTCCCGCACCCGGTCCGGTGTGGGACGCAGGCCATCAGCCGCGGTGAAGCGCAGCTTGCGACCGCGCCAGCGGCCACCGATGATGCGCAGCAGGCCGGCCGTTGCCGGCGATTCCTGTGATCGCCGCCTGCTCCTCCCTGTCATTTCGCCGCTCCGCCCAAGAGTGATAGGATACGCCATCCCGCAGATGCCCTCCGGCAAACTCTAACACGAGACTCATGAAGTTTTTCAAACGCAACAAAAAGGTCCCTGGGCAGCCTGATACTGCCGTCGACAGTGCCGCTGACAGCGACGCGGCGGAGGCTGGCGCTGACGCAGCCATTGACGATTCCCCGGCGCCTGCCCCGCCAGTGTCGACGCCGGTACCCGCTGCGGAGGCCATGGTTCCCGCCGCAGCCGAGGAGTCCGCGCCTTCCGTCACGGAGCCCGCCGCGCGCCCGGTTGCGGCTGCCGAGGCCGGTTTCTTTGCCCGCCTGCGGCGTGGTCTCGGACGCACCAGCGACACCCTGGTGCAGGGCCTGGGTACCCTGTTCCTGGGTCGCAAGGAAATTGACGCCGAGTTGCTGGAGGAACTGGAGTCGCGCCTGTTGCTGGCGGATGTGGGTGTCGACGCCACGGTGGAGATTATCGACCGGCTCACGCGGCGGGTATCGCGCAAGGAGCTGACCAGCCCGGAAGCCCTGCAGCGGGCGCTGCAGGAGGAGTTGCTGGAGGTGCTGCGGCCCTGTGAGCAGCCGCTGGACGTTGCCGGCAAAACGCCCTATGTGATCCTGATGGTCGGCGTCAATGGCGTCGGCAAGACCACCACCATCGGCAAGCTGGCGCGTCGCTACCAGGCCGAGGGCCACTCGGTCATGCTGGCGGCCGGGGACACCTTCCGCGCGGCAGCAGTGGAACAGCTCCAGGTGTGGGGTCAGCGCCACAATGTGCCGGTCATCGCCCAGCACTCGGGGGCCGACAGCGCCTCGGTGATCTACGACGCCCTGCAGGCTGCCCAGGCGCGCAAGGTCGACGTGCTGATCGCGGATACCGCCGGCCGCCTGCACAACAAGGACCACCTGATGGAGGAGCTGCGCAAGGTGGTCCGGGTGATGGGCAAGCTGGATCCGGAAGCCCCGCATGAAGTGATGCTGGTGCTGGATGCCGGTACTGGCCAGAACGCCCTGGCGCAGGCCAGCCAGTTCCAGCAGGTGGTGGGGGTGACCGGGCTCACCCTGACCAAGCTCGACGGCACCGCCAAGGGCGGGATCATTTTCGCCATTGCCCGCAAACTGGGCCTGCCCATTCGTTTTATCGGTGTGGGTGAAACCGCCGACGATCTCCGGCCCTTTGCGGCGGAACCCTTCATTGAAGCCTTGTTTGCAGGTGCCGACCCCGAGCAATGATCACTTTTGACCGTGTCAGCAAACGCTACGCGGAGGGCCACGAGGCCCTGAGTGAAATCAGCGTCGAGATCCGCCAGGATGAACTGGTCTTCCTCACTGGCCACTCCGGTGCGGGCAAGAGCACTCTGCTGCGCCTGATCATGCTGATTGAGCGCCCCAGCCGCGGCCAGGTCATTGTCGATGGCCAGAACCTCGCCAAGATCGGCGCCCGCGGCATTCCCGCACACCGCCGCAATATCGGCGTGGTGTTCCAGAACCACCAGCTGCTGTTTGACCGCTCTGTCTATCACAATGTGGCGCTGCCGCTGGTGATTGCCGGCTATGAGCAGCGGGAGGTCGGGCGCCGGGTGCGGGCAGCCCTGGACAAGGTCGGCTTGCTGGCGAAAGAGCGGGCCCTGCCCATCACCCTGTCCGGAGGGGAGCAGCAGCGCGTGGGCATTGCCCGGGCGGTGGTGGCGCGGCCCCGGATCCTGCTCGCTGACGAGCCCACCGGCAACCTCGACCCGGCCCTGTCGGCGGAGATCATGCAACTGTTCGAAGCCTTCAACCAGGTGGGCGTGACCGTCTTGATCGCCAGCCACGACCTGGCGCTCATTTCCCGTTTGCGCCACCGGATCCTGACCCTGCGCGACGGGCGCCTGGTGAGCAACCGCGCATGAGTGCCGCCGACGGCAAGACCCGGCGGGAGGGAGCCAGTACCAGTCGCGCCAGGCTTCGACATCGCTTTAACGGCTGGTTGGCCCACCACCGTTTATCGGCCGCCGACAGCCTGGCGCGGGTGCTGGACAACCCGGTCTCCAGCCTGCTCACCTGGCTGGTGATCGGTATTGCCCTGGCCTTGCCCGCGGCGCTGGACGTCGCCCTCGACAATGCCCGCCAGCTCAGCGACAAGTGGGACAGTCCCGCCCAGTTGTCACTGTTTCTTTCCGCCAGCGTCAGTTCCGAGCAGGCCCGGGAGCTGTCCCGGGAGCTGCAGGAGAGGCCCGATATCGCGGCGGTGACGCTGGTTTCCAGGGAAGAAGCGCTGGAGGAATTCAGCCTGCTGTCAGGTTTTGCGGACGTGCTCGACAGCCTGGACAGCAACCCGCTTCCCGACCTGCTGCTGGTGACACCGGTCCCGGAGGCCGACTCGGTGGCGGCGCTGCAGCAACAACTTTCTGCCGACCCCCGGGTAGCGGAAGCGGTGCTGGACATGGCCTGGCTGGAGCGGCTCAATACCTTGATGGATTTGAGCCGGCGCATGGTGCTGGCGCTGGGAGGGGTGCTGGTGGCCGGGGTGGTGTTGATTCTCGGCAATACCATCCGCCTCGCCATCGAGAGCCGGCGCGAGGAAATCGTGGTGGTCAAGCTGGTGGGCGGCAGCAATGGCTTTGTGCGCCGGCCTTTCCTCTACACAGGCCTTTGGTACGGGGTCGGGGGAGGATTTTTTGCCGCCCTGCTGGTGGCTGCGGCGCTGTGGTTTCTCGGCGAACCCGTGGCCCGGCTGGCAGAGTTGTACCAGAGCAGTTTCGAGTTGGGCGGGCTGGGGATCATGGGCAGCCTGAACCTTGTCGTCCTCGGAGGCCTGCTCGGTCTTGCCGGCGCCTGGTTGGCCGTTTCCCGCCATCTGGGGCGCATTGCGCCACGGTGACCGGTTTTCAACTCATTGTTCTGCAAGTAAATTTTCCCTGAATACGCAGTTTTCCAGGGAACTTTTCCGTGATTAGCACTCTAACAAAATGAGTGCTAAAATCAGGCCAGTGAATATGGAGAGCCCCGCATGAGCAAAACCCTGCTTCCGGTTGACCAGATGGTGCCCGGCGCCAATCTTGCGGCCTATGTCCAGGCGGTAAGCAGCATTCCGCTGCTGACCCCGGAGCGTGAGAAGGAGCTGGCCGAGGACCTGTACTACAACGAAAGTCTCGAGGCCGCCCGCCAACTGGTCATGTCGCACCTGCGCTTCGTGGTCCACATTGCCCGCAGCTACTCCGGCTATGGACTGGCGGAAGCGGACCTGATCCAGGAAGGCAACGTCGGCCTGATGAAAGCGGTGAAGCGCTTCAATCCCGAGAAGGGAGTGCGGCTGGTGTCTTTTGCCGTGCACTGGATCAAGGCCGAGATGCACGAGTTTATCCTCCGCAACTGGCGCATAGTCAAGATCGCCACCACCAAGGCCCAGCGCAAGCTGTTTTTCAACCTGCGCAGTGCCAAGAAAAGCCTGGCCTGGCTGAGTGCTGAAGAGGCGCAGGCAGTGGCCAGTGACCTCGGCGTTGACATCGCCGAAGTGCAGCGCATGGAAGGCCGGCTCAGCAGCCGCGATCTGGCCTTCGACTCGCCCCTGGACCAGGACGATGACGACGCCTGGCAGGCGCCCCAGTATTATCTGCAAGACCAGCGCAGCGACCCGGCGCTGGCCGTGGAGTCCGACGACTGGCAGGAAAACAGCGAAGAGCAGCTGTACCTGGCGCTGGCGGACCTGGACGAGCGCAGCCGCGATATTCTCGCCCAGCGCTGGCTGGCGGACGAAAAGGCCACCCTGCATGAACTGGCGGCGAAGTATGAGGTTTCGGCCGAGCGTATCCGCCAGCTGGAGCAGAATGCCATGAAAAAGCTGCGGGCCGCTATCGCCGCCTGACAATCCCGCGGGAGCAGCGCCAGTGTTTTGCGTTACACTGGCACTCCCGTTTTTTTTGCTGGATCCCCTGCCATGGCCCAGATTTTCATTGCCAGCGCCGCTATCAGTGGAGCTCTCGCCGTCGCCTTCGGCGCCTTTGGCGCCCACGCGCTCAAGAACCGGCTCGACGCTTACGCGCTCGGTGTCTATGAAACAGCCGTTCAATATCACTTCTACCATTCGCTGGCGTTGCTGGCGGTGGGTATCCTGGCCCTCAACTATCCCCACGTGAACCTGCTGCGCAGCAGCGGCTGGCTGTTCCTGCTGGGCATGCTGGTGTTCTCCGGGAGTCTGTACCTGCTCAGCTTCAGCGGCCTGCGCTGGCTGGGCGCAATCACCCCGCTGGGTGGCCTGGCCTTCATCGCGGGCTGGGGCTGCCTGGCCGCCGCCAGCTGGAAGCTGCTGCCCTGAATCATGACTGATACTCCCCATCGCCCCATCCGCAGCTACGTGCTGCGCATGGGGCGTCTCACCGACGGCCAGCAGCGCGCCTTTGATGAATACTGGCCACGCTATGGCCTGGCCCACAGTGATGGCCCACTGGATTATGCGGCGGTCTTTGGCCGCGATGCACCGAGGGTGCTGGAAATAGGCTTCGGGATGGGCCAGTCCCTGGTTGCCATGGCTGCGGCGGCGCCTGCCACCGATTTTATCGGTATCGAGGTACACCGGCCCGGTGTCGGCAAGCTGTTGCACAGCATGGCGGTGGAGGGTGTGGACAATATCCGCATCTACTGCCACGACGCGGTTGAAGTGCTGCGCGACTGCATCCCGCCCGCTTCCCTCGACACAATCCAGATCTTCTTTCCCGATCCCTGGCACAAGAAGCGCCACCACAAGCGGCGCCTGATCCAGCCGGCCTTTGCCGAGCAGCTGGTAGGCTATCTCAAGCCCGGGGGCATTTTGCACCTGGCTACCGATTGGGAGAACTACGCCGAGCAGATGCTGGCAGTGCTGTCGGCGACGCCGGGGCTGGAAAATGCCGCCGCGAGCGGCAACTATGCGCCCAAGCCGGACACCCGGCCGCTCACCAAGTTCGAGGCCCGGGGTGAGCGCCTCGGCCACGGGGTCTGGGACGTTTTGTTCCGGCGCGTTTAGAGCCGACGGGCCAGGTGCGGCCGGCCAGGCGCCCCCAGCTAGGCGCCCCCAGCTAAACCAGAAACTCCGCAATCACCGTATCCAGAAACCGCCGCCCCAGACCGGTGGCTCGTATCTGTCCCGCTTCCTGCTCCAGCAACCCCCGCCCGAGCAGTGAGTCCAGGGCCGGCTGCAGCGTATCCGCAGCCAGGCCCGTGCGCGCGCTGTAGTCAGCGAGCTGGAAGCCCGCGTTCAGGCGCAGGGCATTGAGCATGTACTCCCCGGGCAGGTCCCGCTTCGCCAGCCACAGCGGCTGGACCTGCATCTGCGCTGGCGCTGCAGCCATATAGGCCTCTGGTTGTCGGCGCTTGGCGTAGCGCAGGATACGGCCGTCGGCAAAACTCACCTTGCCGTGGGCGCCTGCACCAATGCCCAGGTAATCGCCGAACTCCCAGTAGTTGAGATTGTGACGGCACTGCTGTCCGGGCACTGCCCAGGCCGAGACCTCGTACTGGCGCAGGTCCGTGCCGGCCAGCAGCGCCTCGCCCGCATCCTGGATATCCGCCAGTGCGTCTTCCAGCGGCAGCAGCGGCGGTCGCGTATAGAACACGGTGTTCTGTTCGATGGTGAGCTGGTACCAGGAGAGGTGGCTGATGCCATGGCCGGTGGCGGTGGCGAGATCCGCCAGGGCCAGTGTGGAATCCTGTTGCGGCAGGCCGTGCATCAGGTCCAGGTTGATGCGCTGGAAGCCGGCAGCGTGGGCGGCGGCGATGGCGGCGTGGGCCTGGTCGCTGCTGTGCACCCGTCCCAGCGCCTGCAGCTGGGTGTCCTGGAAGGACTGGATGCCGATGGACAGGCGGTTGATGCCCGCCGCCCGGAAACCGGCGAATTTCTCCGCCTCGGCACTACCCGGGTTGGCCTCCATGGTCGCTTCGAAGCCGTCTGCCAGCGGAACTCGCGCCGCAATCCCCGCCATCAGGTGCGCAATGGCGGCGGCGCTGAACAGGCTGGGAGTACCGCCGCCGATGAACAGGGTGGCGATGCTGCGGCCCTGTGTGTAACACGCATCCGCTTCCAGGTCGGCCAGCAGCCTGTCGATGTAGGCCTGTTCCGGAACAAGGCCGGTTTCGTGGGAATTGAAATCGCAGTAGGGGCACTTGCGCTCGCACCAGGGCAGGTGGATGTAGAGCCCCAGCGGGGGCAGTTGCAGCGCGGGCATCAGCTGCCCGTGGGGTCGGGGCCGCGCAGGGAGCCCAGCAGCGCCTGCTCCAGCTGGGCGCAGGCGATGGCGCGGTGACTGACGCGGTTCTTGGTCCGGGGCGCCAGTTCGGCGGCGCTGCAATTGAAGGCGGCAACATGGAACAGGGGGTCATAGCCGAAGCCGCCGCTACCCGCGGGCGCTTCCAGGATGTGGCCCTCCCAGCTGCCGTGGCAGATGATCGGGGTCGGGTCCAGGGCGTGGCGCATGAATACCAGCACACACTGGTAGCGGGCGCTGCGCTCGGCCCTGGGCACGCCGGCCAGGGTCGAGAGCAGTTTGCGGTTGTTGGCCTCGTCGCCCCCATCGGCATAGCGCGCCGAGCGAATCCCCGGGGCGCCCTGCAGGAAGTCCACTTCCAGCCCGGAATCGTCGGCAATGGCGGGCAGGCCGGTATGCTGTGCCGCGGCCCGTGCCTTGAGGATGGCGTTCTCGACAAAGGTCAGTCCGGTTTCCTCAACCTCGGGTACACCAAACTCCGACTGCGCGCGCAGCTCCACACCCAGTGGTTCCAGGATCCGGGCGAGCTCCGCGAGTTTGCCGCGATTGCCGCTGGCGAGGACGACGGTCTGCAATGGCGCGATCGAGGTCATCAGTGTTCGTACAGCTGGTGCTTGAGTTCGAAGCGGAAGGTTTCCTCCGCGCCCTGCGGGCGGAAGTCGATATCAAAGAAGCGCCACTCCTCGTTGATGAAGCGGAATTCAGCGATGTAGTAGATGGCTTCGCCCTCGCGGATCTCCTGGAACTCCAGTGCCTGCGCGGTGATCAGGTCGCGGGTGCTGCCCTGCAGCTGCATACCTCGCGGAACGGTGCCGCCGTCCACGTGCTCGCGTACCGCCAGATTCAGGATTGCCCGGTTCTTGCCCCGGGTAATGCCGTAGCTGGATGCCACGCGGGGCTCGAGGAAGGTCGTGTTGACGACGCTGTAGTGCAGTTCGTAGGGGCCGAAGCGCTCTGATTGCTGGGCTGCCGCGCCGACGGCGACCAACAACAACAGCGCCAGAGTGTAGCGTAGGTAGCGGATCATGTTTACCTCAACGGCTGATCAGGTAGATGGCGGTGACGGCAAACAGGTTGGGCCAGGCACTGGCCAGCAGGGGCCTGCGCTCGGTGTTGCCGACCATGTCCCGGGCGAGGATGCGTATGCCGCGTTCCCCACACAGTGCCTCGAAATCCTTCACCGTGCAAAAGTGGATATTGGGTGTGTCATACCAATTATAGGGCATGAAGCGGGACACCGGCATGCGGCCCCGGGTGCCCAGGTACAGGCGGCAATTCCAGTGGGCAAAGTTGGGGAAGGTGACGATACCCTGGCGACCGATACGGAGCATCTCGTCGAGCACCCGATCCGGATAGTGTACCGCCTGCAGGGCGTGCGCCATTACCACCGTGTCGAAACTCTGGTCGGGGAAGTTGTCCATCCCCGCATCCATGTCCTGTTCCACGATGTTCAGGCCGCGGGCGACCGCTGCAGTGATTTTGTCCGGGTCGATCTCCAGGCCCAGGCCACGCACATCGCGCTCCTGTTGCAGCCGCTGCAGGAACTCGCCGTTGCCACAGCCCAGGTCCAGCACTTTTGACCCGGGTTCGATCCAGCGCTGGATGTGGGTGAGATCAAGGCGCATCAGCAGGCGTCCCGTACGCGCTGCATGTAGGCACTGAACAGCTGCAGGTAGCGGGGTATGGGTAGCAGAAAGGCGTCGTGGCCCTCGTCGGCCTCGATTTCAGCGTAGGTCACCGGCCGGTCGGCAGCGATCAGGGCATCGACGATCTCTCGCGAGCGCCGTGGGGAGAAGCGCCAGTCCGTGGAGAAGGACAGCACCAGAAAACTGCACCGGGCTTCCCGGAACGCAGCGACCGGGTCATCGCCGTACTCTCGCGCCAGGTCGAAGTAATCCAGGGCCCGCGTCATCAGGATATAGGTGTTGGCGTCGAAGCTGCCGGAGAACTGGCTGCCCTGGTAGCGCAGGTAGCTCTGGACCTGGAACTCGGCGGCCTCCTCATCCCCCAGCTCCAGGCTTCCCGAGCGCAGGTCACGGCCGAACTTGTTGGCCATCGCGCCGTCCGAAAGGTAGGTGATGTGGCCGACCATGCGGGCGAGCGCCAGACCCTGTGCCGGCAGTGTATTCTGCGCCAGGTAGTGGCCGTCGGCGAAACCGGGATCCGACTGGATGGCCTGGCGGGCGATCTCGTTGAAAGCAATGTTCTGGGCGCTCAGGCGCATGGCCGAGGCGATCACCACGCAGTGGCGCAGACGCTGCGGGTAGAGCAGGGACCAGCGCATGGCCTGCATGCCGCCCAGGCTGCCGCCAATGACCGCAGCCCAGCAGTCGATACCCAGGTGATCCGCCAGCCGGGCCTGACTGTGTACCCAGTCCCGTACTCGCAGGGAGGGGAAATCAGGCCCCCAGGGTTGCCCCGTTTCCGGGTTGGGGGCGATCGGTCCGGTGGAGCCGTGGCAACCGCCGAGATTGTTCAGGCTGACGACAAAGAAGTGATTGGTATCAATGGGTTTGCCCGGGCCGATGCACTCATCCCACCAGCCCGGCTTGCGATCCCCGGCGCTGTGGTAGCCCGCCGCGTGATGATGCCCGGACAGTGCGTGACATATGAGCACGGCGTTTGAATGTCGGGCATTGAGCTGACCGTAGGTCTCGTAGACCAGCTCGTAGTCCTCCAGCACCCGGCCACAGGCCAGGGTCAGCGGCTCCGGGAACCGGGCGCTCTGCGGCTCAACTATACCGACGCTGGCGGGGTTCACGGTGCCGGGGTCAAAGTCCGATCACCAGCGCCGGATGCAGGCCCACGCCCGCCGCCATGTGCCGCAGCGCAATCTGGACGATGTTGATCAGGATAAAGACCAGGATGGGTGAGAAATCGAGACCGCCCATAGTGGGTAACATCTTGCGAAAGGGTGCCATGACCGGCTCGGTGAGCTGGAACAGCAACAGCAGGGCGGGGTGCCGGCTGGCGGGGGCAATCCAGCTGAGGATGATCATTGCCAGCAGGGCAAAGAAGTAGATGTTGACCACCAGTCCCACCACGCCGAGTACTGACCACACCAGCAGCAGGACGATGTTGGGCGGCCCGACGCCGTTGAGTGCCAGCAGCGCCACGATGGCGGCCATTTGCAGCACCAGGGCAAGCAGCAGTGAGGACAGGTCGAGCCCGCCGAGACTGGGCACCACCCGGCGCAGCGGCAGTACCAGCGGATTGGTCAGTCGGGCGAGAAACTGGCTGACTGGATTATAGAAATCCGCCCGCACCAGTTGCAGCAGCAACCGCAGCACCACGGCCACCAGTGCCAGGGTCAGCAGGGTCTGGATCAAATAGGCGAGAATCTCGCTTACCGCATTCATGTTTCGCGGCTCTCCTGTCCGGCACCCATTTCCGCCGCGCGTTGCTGCGCGGCTGCCATCGCGTGCGCGACCAGATCGCGCAGGCCCTCGTGCTCAAAGCACTGCACCGCATGCTCGGTGGTGCCGCCCGGGCTGGTTACACGGCGCCGCAACTCGGTCAGGTCGACGTCGCTCTCGGTGGCCATGCGCGCCGCGCCAAGGGCGGTCTGTTTGGTCATGGCGACCGCACATTCCCGCGACAGGCCCATGGCGCAGCCTGCGTTGACCATGGCCTCCATGAACAGAAAGAAATAGGCGGGACCGCTGCCGGAGAGGGCGGTAATGGCATCCAGCTGGCTTTCCTCGGGCACCCATTCGATCATGCCCACGGCGCCGAGGATGGTGCTGGCCAGGTCCCGCTGCACGCTGCTGACATTGCTGTTGGCAAACAGGGCCGTGGCGCCGACACCGAGCAGCGCCGGGGTATTGGGCATGCAGCGAACGACCGCGGTGGCGGCACCCAGCCCGGCTTCCATGGTGGCGATGGTGGTGCCCGCGGCAATGGAGATCACCAGTGCGCCCCTGGCCGCCACGGGCGCGGCAATGCTGGCCATGGCGGCATCCATGACCTGGGGCTTTACCGCCAGGATTACTACATCGGCATCGGCGCAGGCAGCTGCGTTGTCCTGAAACGTCCCGATAGCGCCCAGCTTGCCCAGTTTCTCCAGGTTCTCGCGGGAGGGATCGGCGGCGCGCAGGGCGCTGGCAGGGTGGCCGCTTTCCAGCAGGCCGCCAATAATGCTGGAAGCCATGTTACCGGCACCGATAAAGGTGATAACCGCGGTGTTCAAAGGCATTGATCCTGTTGGCTGGTGGTCGGGCAGGTCGCAGTATACACGCCCCGCGGCGGCAAAATCACCCGCCTGCGGGAGTGCTCCGCGGGCCAAAAATGTCGGTGCCAACACGAATAATGGTGGCGCCCTCGGCAATCGCGGCCTCAAGATCGCCGGACATGCCCATGGAGAGAGTGTCCAGACCGGGATCCCGGCGCTGCAATTCCGCCAGTGCCCGGCGCAGGGCGGCAAAGGGCTGGTGCTGTTGCGCGGGGTCCGCCGCGGGCGCGGGGATGGCCATCAGTCCGCGCAGGCGCAGCCGGGGCAATTGCGCGACTTCGTGCGCCAGTGCCGGCAGATCCTCCAGGCTGACACCGGACTTGCTCTCCTCGCGGGAAATATTCACCTGCAGGCAGATCTGCAGCTCCGGCAGACCCTCTGGCCGCTGCTCGCTCAGACGCTTGGCTATCTTGAGCCGGTCGACACTGTGCACCCAGTGGAAGTGGCTGGCGATTGGCCGGGTCTTGTTGGACTGGATGGGGCCGATGAAATGCCAGCACAGGTCCAGATCCGCCAGCGTCTCAATCTTGTCCAGCGCTTCCTGCAGGTAGTTTTCGCCGAATTCGCGCAGGCCCAGTGCCGCGGCCTCGCGTACGTCCGCCGCCGGCCGGGTCTTGCTGACGGCCAGCACCCGCACGCTGCCCGGCTCGCGCTGGCTTTTTTCTGCGCTGAGTCGTACTCTTTCGAGCAGCCTGTCGATGTTGTGCCTGAGAGTATCTGCGTCCATGCCGAGATGGTAGCGGATAACGGCCACGGCGGGCGAGTGGAGAATAATTGGCTCGGCCCCAGGGGAGTGAATCGGTGGATATTACAGAACTGCTTGCGTTCAGCGCGAAACAGGGCGCATCCGACCTGCATTTGTCAGCGGGTTTGCCGCCGATGATACGGGTGGACGGGGATGTGCGCCGCATCAACCTGCCGCCGATGGATCACAAGCAGGTGCACGACCTGATCTACGACATCATGAACGACAAGCAGCGCAAGGACTACGAGGAGTTCATGGAGACGGACTTCTCCTTTGAGGTCCCCGGTGTCGCTCGCTTCCGGGTCAACGCCTTCAACCAGAACCGCGGCGCCGGCGGCGTATTCAGGACCATTCCCTCCAAGGTCTTGACCATGGAGGACCTGGGCATGGGCCAGGTCTTTCGCGACATATCGATGATGCCGCGTGGCCTGGTGCTGGTGACCGGACCCACTGGCTCCGGCAAGTCCACCACCCTCGCCGCCATGGTGGATCATATCAACGACAACAAATACGAACACATCCTTACCATTGAGGACCCGATCGAATTCGTGCATGAAAGCAAGAAGTGCCTGGTCAACCAGCGCGAAGTCCATCGCGACACCCTGGGCTTCTCCGAGGCCCTGCGCTCCGCCCTGCGCGAGGATCCGGACATCATCCTCGTTGGCGAAATGCGCGACCTCGAGACCATCCGCCTGGCGTTGACCGCGGCGGAAACCGGTCACCTGGTGTTTGGTACCCTGCACACCACCTCGGCCGCCAAGACCATCGACCGGGTCGTGGACGTGTTCCCCGCGGCGGAGAAAGCCATGGTTCGCTCGATGCTGTCGGAGTCGCTGCAGGCAGTCATTTCCCAGACCCTGCTCAAGCGCGCCACCGGTGGCCGGGTGGCGGCGCACGAGATCATGCGCGGTACCTCGGCCATCCGCAACCTGATCCGGGAGGACAAGGTGGCGCAGATGTACTCCGCCATCCAGACCGGTCAGGCGCTGGGGATGCAGACCATGGACCAGTGCCTGAAGGAACTGGTGGACCGACGGGTTATCAGCCGGGACGTCGCGCGCGAGAAAGCCCGCATGCCGGAAAACTTCTAGCCCTGACGCCGAGAGGAACCCGTCATGAGGATCGACGAACTGCTGCAACGCATGGTCAAGGAAGGCGCCTCTGATGGCTTCATCATCGCTGGTGCCGCACCCTGCATCAAAGTGGATGGCCAAATCTACCCGGTAAGCGACGTCAAGCTGACTGACGAGCAGACCCGTGAAATCGTGTTCTCCACGATGAGCGAAAAGCAGCGGGAGGAGTTCCTCAGTACCCAGGAATGCAACTACGCCCTTGCCAGTGAGAACGTGGGGCGGTTTCGAGCCAGTGCCCTGGTGCAGCGGGGGAGCTGTGGCATGGTGCTGCGGCGGATTGAGACCCGGATTCCGGAGATCGGGGAACTGGGCCTGCCGAAGATCATCGAGGACCTGTCCATGACCAAGCGGGGTCTGGTGATTTTTGTCGGTGCCACCGGTACCGGCAAGACCACCTCCCTGGCGGCGATGGTGGGGCACCGCAACCGCAACAGCCGCGGCCACATCATGAGTGTCGAGGACCCGATCGAATTCATCCATGACCACGGCAACTGCCTGGTGACCCAGCGCGAGGTGGGCATTGATACTGAATCCTTCGACGTGGCCCTGAAGAACACCCTGCGTCAGGCGCCGGATGTCATCCTGATCGGTGAGGTCCGGTCGGCGGATACCATGGCCCAGGCCCTCACCTTTGCCGAAACTGGCCATCTGTGCCTCTGTACACTGCATGCGAACAACGCCAACCAGGCACTGGACCGCATCCAGAGCTTCTTTACCGCCAACATGCAGGGCCAGATCTGGATGGATTTGTCACTCAACCTGAAGGCCATGGTGGCGCAGCAACTGTTGCCGCGCAAGGATGGCAAGGGCCGGGTCCCGGTGGTGGAAGTGCTGCTGAATACGCCGCTGATACAGGAGTACATCCGCAAGGGGGAGGTACACCTGATCAAGGACGTGATGGCCAAGTCCACGGAGCTGGGCATGCAGACGCTGGACCAGTCGCTGGTCGATACCTATAAAAAGGGCCTTATCACCCTGGAAGATGCGATCCGCTACGCGGATTCGGCCAACGATGTGCGCCTGATGATCAAGATGTTCGAAAAAAGCAGGTCCACTTCGGACACCACGCTGGACCTCACTTTCGACGAGGCCGGCGATCGCGGCAACCATCTGGGCCGCAAGTAGCGCGTGCAGGCGGGCGGGGCCGGGCCGGGCCGCGTAGGCCGCGTAGGCCGCGCAGGGTGCCGGGGAGGGTCCAGTCAGGTCGCGGCGCGCTGGCGGTCTTCGTTTTCCCGCAGCCAGGTCTGCAGGATCAGCTCCGCCGCGTAGCTGTCCACGGGAACTGCCTTGTAGTCGCCCCGGTGCCCCCGCTGCCGTTGCTCCTCCTTGGCGGCATAACTGCTCAGGCGCTCGTCGGTCATGGTGACGGGCAGGCCCAGCCTGCCATGCAGCCGACGGCCGAACTTGCGGGCCCGTGTGGCCAGTTCGCTGACGCTGCCGTCCATGTTCAGTGGATCACCTACCACCAGCAGGTCCGGCTGCCACTCGGCCACCAGCGCCTCCAGCGCCGTCCAGTCCGGAATCCCGTCCCTGGCACGCAGTACAGCAACGCTGCGGGTTGTACCCAGCAGCGTGTTGCCGACGGCGACGCCAATCTGTTTCAGGCCGTAATCAAAGGCGAGCACAGTGGCGGGTTTCTGGTGGGCCGGGGTTTTGGAGTCAGGCATGCCCTGCCTGGGAGGAAATAAGATTCATGTCAATGCCGAGGGCGGCTGCGGCTGCCGACAGGCGGCGGTGCCAGGGGGTGGCAAAGATGATATCGCTGTCCGCGGGCAGGGTAAGCCAGCTGTTGTGGGACAGCTCTTCCTCCAGTTGGCCAGCGGACCAGCCCGCGTAGCCCAGGGCGATCAGGTATTGCGCTGGCCCGCTGCCGTCGGCGATGGCGCGGAGTACGTCCCGGGAGGTGGTCAGGGTGATTTCCGGGGTGACCTCGAGGCCCGCCTCCCAGCGTTTTTCGCAGTGGCGGTGCAGCACAAAGCCGTGGTCAATCTGCACAGGTCCACCGGCCAGCACTGGCTCTTCGCTGAAATCCCGGTGGGACTCGATGTCGAGATGCTCGAAGATCTCCGCCACGGTCAGGTCCAGGGGCTGGTTGATGATGATACCCATGGCTCCACTTTCGCCATGCTCGCAGATATAGGTGATGCTCTGGGAGAAGAGCCCCTCTGACAGGTTGGGCATGGCGAGCAGGAAGTGATCCCGCAGGCAACTCCCGCTCTTGATGGCACTGGCCGGGGTCCGGACTGACATTGTCTTGTGTAGACCTCTTCCCTGCGGCGGGCACAGTTCGCACCGCCCATTAACCTGAGCTTAGCCGGTTTTCCTCGAATTGCCACGTGCGGATGATTTCCAGTTTGTCGGCACTGGCCCTGAGCTCGGCGGGGAATGGCGCAAATGGTGCCGCCATGCGCACGATCTTTATTGCCGCTTCATCCAGCACCGCAAAGCCGGAAGAGGCCAGAACCTGAATGTCCTCGAGGTGACCGTCGTAATTGATCACCACCAGCAGGCGCAGGCTGCCGTAGATGCCGTAGCGGATGGACGCTTCCGGGTAATACTGGTTGCCCACGGCTTCCACGCGTCGCCGCCAGTCGTACAGATAGGCTGCGTCCACCGCCTCCCGGGTGGAAAGGGAGGTCAGTCGCTTCACCCGGGGCCTGTTGGAGTAGTCCCGGGCCTGGTCTTCCAGCGCTGCCTCCAGAGTGGCGAGCTCCTGGCTCAGGCGCTCCGCTTCCGGACTCAAGCCCGCCATGGCGACAGTCTCCGGGGCTCTTGCCTGCTGGCTCGTGGGTATCTGCCGCGAACCGGCACTGCTGATTACCGGCGTTTCGGTCTGTGGCTGTTCTCTGGGCGCCAGCTCTGCCTGCTGCTCGCTGGCAATGGCCAGCGGCGCACTGGCGGCGCTGCTGACGCTGCTCTCCTCTGCCTGGTCGCCGCTGCCCTGCTGGCTGAACTGGGCCAGGTGGGTGGCATCATCGGGGGTAAGCTCGCTGCGCCGCTGGGCCAGGGTAATCTCCAGCTGTGGCGTGTAGGCGGGCTCGGCGCCGGGATCAAAACCGATGCCCAGCACCAGGATCGCGTGCAGGGTAGCGGCAAGGAAAATGGCTATTCCCAGGCCGTTTCCGGGTTCTGTGCCTGTGCCCTGCTGCATCCGCGCCTCAGCGTGCGGCCAACTCCTGGGCAATACAATCCATCAGCTGGCCGCCTATGTCCAGATTGTAGGCATTGTCGATTTCCCGGACCCCGGTGGGGCTGGTGACATTGATCTCCGTGAGGTAGTCCCCGATTACATCCAGGCCGACAAAATAGAGCCCTCGCTCGCGCAGCGAGGGGCCGACCTGGGCGGCAATCCAGCGATCGCGATCGGATAGCGGTTGTGCCCTGCCGGTGCCCCCGGCCGCCAGGTTGCCGCGGGTTTCGCCCGCGACCGGAACGCGCGCCAGGCAGTAGGGCAGGGGCTCGCCATTGATCATCAGGATGCGCTTGTCGCCCTCTGTGATCTCGGGGATGAAGCGCTGGGCCATGATCGTGTGCTTGCCGTGGCCGGTCAGGGTTTCAAGGATGACGTTGAGATTGGGGTCACCGGGCATGACCCGGAATATGGAGGAGCCGCCCATGCCGTCCAGGGGTTTGAAGATGACGTCGCCGTGTTCGCTGTGGAAGGCCTTGAGTCGGGCGGTGTCGCTGCTCACCAGCAGCGGCGGGCAGCACTGGGGGAACCAGGTGGCGAAAACCTTCTCGTTGCAGTCCCGCAGGCTCTGGCAGCGGTTAACGATCAGCGTCCCCTCGCGCTCGGCGGCCTCCAGCATGTAGGTGGCGTACACGTACTCGTTGTCAAAGGGCGGATCCTTGCGCATCAGGATCACGTCGAGCTCGGTCAGGTCGCGGACATGTGCGCTGTCCAGCCGGAACCAGGCGTCGGGGTCGCGAAACACGGTCAGCTGCGCCATGCTGGCACGGGCCTTGCCCTGCTCCAGGAACAGGTCCCCGGGTTCCATGTAATACAAGTGCCAGTCCCGGGCCTGGGCGGCCAGGAGCATGGCCAGGGTGCTGTCTTTCTTGTACTGGATCCGCGCAATGGGATCCATGACTACGCCGATCTTGATGGTCATCAGTGATTTCCGCAGGTCGTGAGGGTCAGTTAAAGTACGCAATGGGCCGGTACGGCGCAAGCATCGTCGGGGAATTCCGGGCGTGCGGGTGGCTTATTCAAGGGAGCCCATGTCCCCCCAGCGCGCCTGCAGTATGGCCAGCGCCGCCAGCGGTGCGGTCTCGGTACGCAGAACCCGCGGTCCCAGTGCCAGCGACTCGAAGCCGGCCGTCTCCGCGGCACCGATCTCGGCCTCGTCGAGGCCACCTTCGGGGCCGACCAGCAGGCTGATGGACACGGGAAGCTGTGCCCCTGCCGGCGCTGCCGTGGCGCGGTGATGAAGCACGAATCTGCGCTCGCCGGCGGCATGCTGCAGCCACTGCGACAATGCCATGGGTTCATGTACATCCGGGATGATGCTGCGGCCACACTGTTCGCAAGCACTCACTATCACCTGCTCCCAGTGCTGTCGCTTGCGCTCCTCCCGCTCCCCGCGCAGCCGCACTGCGGTGCGCCCGGTATAGAGCGGACTGATCTCGGCCACGCCGAGCTCAGTCGCCTTCTGTACCACCCAGTCCATGCGCTCGCCGCGGGAAATGCCGATGCCGAGGTGGATTCGCAACGGCGATTCCGCCAGGCCAGGTTCGGATTCCAGTACTGCCACCGTCACCTGGCGTTTGTCGGCGCTGACAATGCTGGCGCAGTATTCGGCGCCACTACCGTCAAAAAGCCGCAGTGCGTCGCCCTCAACCATGCGCAATACCCGGGCAAGATGCTGGCTGGGACTGGATTCCAGTGTCAGTTCCGCACCCGCGCTCAGGGGTTGCCGGGTAAAGATGCGCGGTACCCGCACGGCCCGACCTCAGAGCCCCAGATTGTTGCGGATCTGCCGGGTCGGCTCGATCTGGTTCATGGTGTAGAAGTGCAGCCCGGGCGCGCCGTTTTCCAGCAAGGTCTGGCACAGCTGGGTCACGACTTCGATCCCGAACTGGCGGATGCTCTCCTGGTCATTGCCGTAACCTTCTATGCGCTGGCAGATCCAGCGCGGAATCTCGGCGCCGCAATTGCGCGAGAACCGCGCCAGGTTGGCGTAGTTGGTAATGGGCATGATGCCGGCAACGACGGGCTTGTCGATGCCGATGGCCGCACACTGGTCGAGGAAGTAGAAGTAGGCCTCCACGTTGTAGAAGTACTGGGTGATGGCGCTGTCGGCGCCCGCATCCAGTTTCTGCTTGAGGAATTTGAGGTCGCTGTCGTAGCTCGCGGCCTGGGGATGGATTTCAGGGTAGGCGGCCACCTCGATATGGAAGTGGTCGCCCGTCTGTTCCCGGACGAAAGCCACCAGCTCGCTGGCATAGACCAGCTGGCTGGCGCCGCCCATGCCCGAGGGCATGTCGCCACGCAGGGCCACCAGCCGCCGCACACCCATGTCGCGGTAGCGCTGCAGCAGCAGGGCAACCGTGTCGTGATCATCCGCACCAAAGCTCAGGTGTGGTGCGACATCAATACCCTGTGCACACAGCGCTTCGACGACACCGAAGGTACTGTCGCGAGTTGAGCCGCCGGCGCCATAGGTGACCGAGAAGAAGGCCGGTTCCAGCGCCTGCAGTGCCGGGGTCGTCTTCTCCAGCAGGGCGGCCCTGCCCTCCGCAGTCTTGGGCGGGAAGTACTCGAAGCTGATGGTGCTCATGTCGCTCCTAGTACTTGTAGCTGTCGGGCTTGAAGGGGCCGTCGACCTTGACGTTGATGTACTCGGCCTGGGTCTTGGTCAGCTTCGTCATGACGCCGCCAAAGCCGGCCACCATGTGTGCCGCCACTTCCTCGTCCAGTTTCTTCGGCAGCACTTCGACCCGCAGCGCCGCTGCCTTCATTTCCGGTTCCAGGTTGGCGAAGCGGCGCTCATACAGGTAGATCTGTGCCAGCACCTGATTGGCAAAGGAGCCATCCATGATGCGCGAGGGGTGGCCAGTGGCATTGCCCAGATTCACCAGGCGGCCTTCGGACAGCAGAATCAGGTAGTCGCTGCGGGCATCGTCGCGGTAGATCTTGTGCACCTGCGGCTTCACCTCCTCCCACTGCCAGTTGCGGCGCATGAAGGCGGTATCGATTTCGTTGTCGAAGTGGCCGATATTGCAGACCACGGCGTTGCACTTCAGGGCTCGCAGCATATTCTCGTCGCAGACGTTGAAGTTGCCGGTGCTGGTGACCAGCAGGTCAACGCTGCCCAGCAGCTCGCGGTTGATGCAGTCCGGGGAGCCGGTGTTGATGCCGTTGATGAAGGGCGACACCACCTCGTAGCCGTCCATGCAGGCCTGCATCGCGCAGATCGGGTCCACCTCGGTGATGCGCACGATCATGCCTTCCTGGCGCAGGGACTGGGCGGAACCCTTGCCCACGTCGCCGTAGCCGATCACCAGCGCCTTCTTGCCCGCCAGCAGGTGGTCGGTACCGCGCTTGATGGCGTCGTTGAGGCTGTGCCGACAGCCGTACTTGTTGTCGTTCTTGGACTTGGTGATGGAATCATTCACGTTGACTGCCGGAATCTTCAGCTCGCCCTTGGCCAGCATTTCCTGCAGGCGGTGCACGCCCGTCGTCGTTTCCTCGGTCACGCCGTGGATGTGGTCCAGCATGGCGGGAAACTTCTGGTGCAGCATCAGGGTCAGGTCGCCGCCGTCATCCAGTACCATGTTGGCGTCCCAGGGCTTGCCGTCCTTGAGAATGGTCTGCTCAATGCACCACTCGTACTCCTCCTCGGTCTCGCCCTTCCAGGCGAAGACAGGGACGCCGGCGGCGGCGATCGCAGCGGCGGCGTGGTCCTGGGTGGAGAAGATGTTGCAGGAGGACCAGCGCACTTCCGCACCCAGCTCGATCAGGGTCTCGATCAACACGCCGGTCTGGATGGTCATGTGGATGCAGCCGAGGATTTTGGCGCCTGCCAGGGGCTGGCTGGCACGGTATTTCTCGCGCATGGCCATCAGTGCCGGCATTTCGGTTTCGGCGATATCCAGTTCGCGGCGGCCCCAGTCGGCGAGGCTGATGTCGGCGACCTTGTAGTCGGCCTTGGTGTCGAGTTTCTTGGCTGTGCTCATTGTCAGGTCCTTTCTGCTGGTTGATTCAATTGATGCTGCTTGTGTTCCGTGTTCCGTGTTCCGTGTTCCGGTGTTTGGTGCTTCGTAGCGCGGCCCCGCTTGCCGGCCGGCCGGGGCGACCGGGGCGGGCGGCCTGCGGCTGCCCTCGCTCTGGCGCCTGCTCCGGGCCCCGCCCCGACGCGCGTCCTGCGCGGCGGGGCTTTCCGGCACATCCCTGTGCCTCCAGGCCCTGCGCCGACTCCTCCGCTCGGCGCCCTTTACGGTCGCCCCAACCGGCCGGCAAGCGGGGCCTTCGTTGGCACCAGCTCCTCGGCCTGGTCGCCGGGACGCCGGGACGCTGCGCTGCCGGCGGGTCGCGGAGTGCCGCGCTGCTTCTGACCGTCTGGCGGGCGGCGGGGGACGCTTCGCTGCCCGCCGTCGTGGCACAGAGGCATGTAACGCTGCCTGCCCGGTGGTTGACCCAAAGTTTGGCGCGGCACCCAAGTCAGGCTCGGTGTGGTGTTGGGGGATTTCGGGACTGTAGGAAACATGGATGTTTCCTCCAAGCCCCCATGGATGGGTTCACGGCGTGTCCCGAAATCCCCCAACACCATGCCGAGCCGATGCTACGGAGTACCACAGCCCACCAAA
Organism: Haliea sp.; assembly: GCF_040221975.1. GTDB lineage: Bacteria > Pseudomonadota > Gammaproteobacteria > Pseudomonadales > Halieaceae > Haliea. Next base: position 348,760 of record NZ_JAVJWR010000036.1, on the reverse strand, counting down.
CCAGCCCGCGTCACATCGCTGCCCGCAATACCTCCGCCTTGTCCGTCTTCTCCCAGGTAAAATCGGGATCTTCGCGCCCGAAATGCCCGTACGCCGCAGTTTTACGGTAGATGGGCCGCTTCAGATCCAGCATCTCGACGATACCCTTGGGCCGCAGGTCAAAATGCTCCCGCACCAGCTTGACGATAGTGGCATCGGACAGCTTGCCGGTGCCGAAGGTGTTGATCGAGATCGAGGTGGGCTCGGCGACGCCGATGGCGTAGGAGACCTGGATCTCGCAGCGGTCGGCGAGACCGGCGGCGACAATGTTCTTGGCCACGTAGCGGCCGGCGTAGGCGGCGGAGCGGTCGACCTTGGACGGGTCCTTGCCGGAGAAGGCGCCGCCGCCGTGGCGGGCCATGCCGCCGTAGGTGTCGACGATGATCTTGCGTCCGGTGAGGCCGCAGTCGCCCACGGGGCCGCCGATGATGAACTGGCCGGTGGGGTTGATATGGTAGCGGGTGTCCGGTCCCAGCCAGGCTTCGGGCAGGACTTCCTTGATGATCAGGTCCATCACTGCCAGGTGGATATCGGCCTGGCTGATGTTTTCATCGTGCTGGGTGGAAAGCACGACCGCATCGACCCCGACCGGTACGCCATGTTCGTAGCGCAGGGTGACCTGGCTCTTGGCGTCGGGCCGCAGCCAGGGCAGGGTGCCGTGCTTGCGCAGCTCGGCCTGCCGCTCGACCAGGCGGTGGGCGTAGTAGATGGGCGCGGGCATCAGGGTGTCGGTTTCATTGGTGGCGTAGCCGAACATGAGGCCCTGGTCGCCGGCGCCCTGTTCCTTTTCGGCACTTTCGTCCACACCCCGGGCAATATCGGGGCTCTGCTTGCCAATGGCGTTGAGCACGGCGCAGGAGGCGCCATCGAAGCCTACTCTGGAGCTGTTGTAGCCTATGTCCAGCACCACATTGCGCACTACGTCCTCAAGATCGACGTAGGTGTTGGTGGTCACCTCGCCGGCGATCACGACCATGCCGGTTTTTACCAGGGTCTCCACGGCGACGCGGGCATCCCGGTCATCTTTCAGGATCTGGTCCAGGATGGCATCGGAAATCTGGTCGGCCATTTTGTCCGGGTGCCCCTCGGAGACCGATTCAGAAGTGAAAATGGCGTACTCGCTCATACCGCGTTCCTTGTTGCTGTATTTGGGTGGCCGAAAAGGCGCACCTGGATTTGAAAACCGTTGCGCTGTGCCAGGTAAACGCTGGCAATGTCTGCGAGGCCCGCTTCGTGCGCCCAGCCGGCAAGCTCTTCCGGGGCGAAGCCCAGCCAGAGGTCGCCGCAGTTCTCCCGCGCCCAGGCCTGATCGTGCCGGCACAGGTCGGTGACCAGCACGACGCCGCCCGGCGCCAGGCAACCGGCCACATCGCGCAGGATCTGCTGCGGGCTGGGGGTGTGATGCAGGACCATGTTGATCACTACGCAGTCGGCCTGCAACCCGCTGAGGCTGGCGTGGCGGGTATCGCCGTGGACGAATTCGATATTGCCCAGCCCTGCCGAGTTGGCGGTCGCCCTGGCGCGTTCCAGCATCGATGCAGCATTGTCCAGGGCCACGACCCGCCGGAACCGGGGACTGAGTTCAGCGAGAAAGCTGCCATCGCCGGGGCCGACTTCGAGGACGGTGTCCAGGCGCGCCAGGGGGGCATCGTGCAGGATCTGGGCCACGGTGTCGGCATACTGTTCGTAGCTGGCAATGAGGTCCTGCTGCTGGCGGAACTTGTGGGCATTGTCGCGGAAAAAGTGCCGCGAGTTTGCCTCCCGCTGTGCCTGCACTTCGGCCAGGTGCCGTGCCAGATTCCCGGACAGGGGCAGCTCATCCAGGGTGTCTAGGATCTGTTGCTGCACCGCATCCAGGCCCGGCTGCTGCCCCAGCTCGCTGCGCCGGTAAAAAATGGAGTTGCCCTCCCGGCGGGTGGCGACCAGTCCGGCCCCGGCGAGCACTTTCAGGTGATGGCTGAGCGCGGGCTGGCGCATGTCGAGCAGGGTGCACAGTTCCGAGACCCCGAACGAGTCCTTGCGCAGCACCCGCAGGATCTGCAGGCGCAGAGGGTCCGCGCTGGCCTTGCACAGGCTTGCGAGCGCATCAATGCGCGAGTCCAGGCAGTCCCCGGCTGCGGGTTGTGGGCTGGTGGCAGCTAACATGGGGCGGAAGTCTAGCAGGCCTTGCCATCTATATCAAAATATTTTGATATAGATGGCAAGGCCGTCGGCCGGGCTTCGGCAGATGGTAAATGTTTGGTGATTTGTTTGCCGTTAGCGCCTGCTTACGCGAAAATGGCGCCCCTTTTTCCAAAGTCCTCGAACGTCTACCGCCATGGAGTTGCCGATGCCAGCCCGTAATGATCTTGCCAATGCGATCCGCGCCCTCAGTATGGATGCCGTGCAGCGGGCCAACAGCGGTCACCCCGGTGCCCCCATGGGCATGGCCGATATCGCCGAAGTACTGTGGAACGATTTCCTGCAGCACAACCCGGCCAACCCGCACTGGGCCAATCGCGACCGCTTCGTGCTCTCCAATGGTCACGGCTCCATGTTGATCTACTCGCTGCTGCACCTGAGCGGCTACGGCCTGCCGATGCAGGAACTGCAGAATTTTCGCCAGTTGCACAGCCTGACTGCCGGTCATCCGGAATACGGTTACGCGCCCGGCGTCGAGACCACCACCGGCCCGCTGGGCCAGGGTCTGGCCAACGCCGTCGGCATGGCGCTGGCGGAGCGGGTGCTGGCAGCCCAGTTCAATCGCCCGGGTCACGAGGTCATTGACCACTACACCTACGTTTTCGCCGGCGACGGTTGCCTGATGGAAGGGATTTCCCACGAGGTCAGTTCGCTGGCGGGCACCCTGGGCCTGGGCAAGTTGATTGCGTTCTACGACGACAACGGCATATCCATTGATGGCGAGGTGGAGGGCTGGTTCACCGATGATACCCCCGCCCGCTTCCGCGCCTATGGCTGGCAGGTCATTTCCAGCGTGGATGGTCACGATCCGGTTGAAATCCGCCAGGCGATCGAGACCGCCCGGGCCGAGGGCAGCAAGCCGACCCTGATTTGCTGCAAAACCATCATCGGCAAGGGGGCTCCGAACAAGCAGGGCTCCGAGTCCTGTCACGGTGCGCCTCTCGGCGCCGAGGAGATTGCCGCTGCCCGCGAGGCCCTGGGCTGGCAGCACGCGCCCTTCGAGATCCCGGAAGACATCTACGGCGGCTGGGATGCGCGTCCTGCCGGTGCCACCCGCGAGCAACAATGGGAAGATGCGATGGCGGCCTATGCCAGCGCCCATCCGGGCCTGGCCGCCGAGCTGCGGCGTCGCCTGGCCGGTGATCTGCCGGAGGATTTTTCGGCGCAGGCCCAGGCCTGGGTGGAACAGTGCCAGGCCGACGGCCAGACCATTGCCTCCCGCAAGGCCTCCCAGAACTGCCTCAATGCCCTCGGGCCCCTGCTGCCGGAACTGCTGGGCGGCTCCGCTGACCTGGCCGGTTCCAACCTGACCCTGTGGGACGACGCCAGGGGAGTCAGCGCTGCCGACGCCAACGGCAATTACGTTTACTACGGCGTACGTGAGTTCGGCATGACCGCCATCATGAACGGTATCGCCCTGCACGGTGGCTTCGTGCCCTACGGCGCGACCTTCCTGATCTTCATGGAGTACGCGCGCAACGCCGTGCGCATGGCGGCGCTGATGAAATTGCGCTCTATCCTGGTCTACACCCACGATTCCATTGGTCTGGGTGAAGATGGCCCCACCCACCAGCCGGTGGAGCAGCTGACCTCCCTGCGCACGACGCCCAACCTGCATACCTGGCGCCCCTGTGACACGGTGGAATCCGCGGTGTCCTGGAAAGCGGCCCTGGAGCGCAGCAAGGGCCCGACCGCGCTGGTATTCTCGCGCCAGAACCTCGCCCACCAGCCCCGGGAGCCGGAGCAGGTGGTCGCGATCGCCCGCGGCGCCTACACCCTGGTGGACTGTAACCAGCATCCGGAGCTGATATTCATTGCCACCGGCTCGGAAGTGCAGCTGGCGGTGGACGCCGCGGCAAGCCTGGCCGCTGCGGGGCGGCAGGTGCGGGTGGTCTCCATGCCCTGTGCCGAGCTGTTCATGGAGCAGGATGCAGAATACCGTGAACAGGTCCTGCCCAGTGACGTGCTGGCCCGGGTCGCGGTGGAAGCCGGGCACACCGATTTCTGGTACAAGTTTGTCGGCCTCGACGGCCGGGTGGTGGGCATGACGACCTTCGGCGAGTCCGCGCCCGCGGCGGACCTGATGTCGCACTTCGGCTTCACCGTCGACAATGTAGTGGCGGTGGCTGAAGAGATCCTGCTCGAGGAATAGGGCCGTGCTGCGCCTCGCCATCAACGGTTATGGCCGCATCGGGCGCAGTATCCTGCGCGCCCTGTACGAGGGCCCATTGCGGGACCGGCTGCAGATTGTCGCCATCAACGAATTGGCCGACGCCCGTACGGTCCTGCACCTGACCCGCTATGACAGCACCCACGGGCGCTTCGGCCTGCCGCTGGAGGGGGATGTCGGGGAACTGCGGGTGGCAGCTGACCGCATTGTCCTGCTGAGCCAGCCCGAGGTAGCAAAGCTGCCCTGGGCCGACCTCGGCGTCGATATGGTGCTGGAGTGCACCGGCGCCTTCAGCGACCGCGCCACTGCCGAGCTGCACCTGCGCGGCGGCGCCAGCAAAGTGCTGTTCTCGCAGCCGGCCCAGGGCGACGTGGATGCCACGGTGGTCTACGGCATCAACCACGACACCCTGCGCGCAGAGCACCAGATCGTCTCGGCCGCTTCCTGCACCACCAATGGCATCGTGCCGGTGATTCACGCCCTGGACGCATCTCTCGGTATCATCAGCGGCACCATTACCACCATTCACTCGGCCATGAACGACCAGCCGGTGCTCGACGCCTATCACCACACGGATTTGCGCAAGACCCGGGCCGCCGCACAGTCCATCATCCCGGTGGATACTGCCCTGGCCAAGGGCATCGAGCGCATCCTGCCGGCCCTCCGAGGCCGCTTTACCGCGCAGGCCCTGCGGGTCCCGACCCTGAACGTCTCCGCCATGGACCTCACCGTCCAGGTTAGCCAGCCCACCAGCGAGCAGGCGGTGAACCGCATCCTGCGCCAGGCCTCTGTGGCCGGCTATCACGGTGTACTTGGCTTTACCATCGAACCACTGGCATCCTGTGACTTCAACCACGACCCGCGCTCAAGTATCGTCGATGCCAGTCAGACCCGGGTCAGTGGCGAGCAGCTGGTCAAAGTGCTCACCTGGTTTGACAATGAATGGGCCTATGCCAACCGCATGCTGGACGTGGCTGCCTGGTGGGGCAGTCTGTAGGCTGGACAACAGCGCAGGAGAGCACCGATGATATTGATGAACGATCTGGACCTCGCCGGCAAGCGGGTATTGATCCGCGAGGACCTCAACGTGCCGCTGCAGGATGGCGTGGTGAGCAGCGACGCGCGCATTCGCGCCGCCCTGCCGACCATCCGCCAGGCAGTCGCGGCGGGCGCCAGGGTGCTGCTGATGTCGCATCTGGGGCGGCCGGAGGAGGGCGTGTTTGCGGAGGAATTTTCCCTGGCGCCGGTCGCCACGCATCTGGCGGAGCTGCTGGGCCAGCCGGTGACCCTGCTGGCCGAATGGCGAGAGGGCGTCGACCTCGCCGATGGTGAGGTCGCGCTGCTGGAAAACGTGCGCTTCAACCCGGGCGAGAAAAAGGACGACGAGACCCTCGCCCGGGCCTATGCGGCGCTCTGCGATATTTTTGTCATGGATGCCTTCGGCACCGCCCACCGGGCCCAGGCGTCTACCCACGGGGTGGCCCGCTTTGCGCCCATCGCCTGTGCCGGTCCGCTGCTGGCTGCGGAACTCACCGCGCTGGAAAAGGCCCTGGCGCAGCCGGCGCGGCCGCTGGTGGCGATTGTCGGCGGCTCCAAGGTCTCCACCAAGCTGACCGTGCTGGAGACCCTGGCGGACAAGGTCGACCAGCTGGTGGTCGGCGGCGGCATCGCCAACACCTTCCTGGCTGCCAGCGGCAAGCCGGTGGGCAAGTCCCTGTGTGAGCACGACCTGATTCCGGCGGCCACGGCACTGATGGCCAAAACCAGTATTCCCGTACCCGTGGATGTGGTCACCGGCAAGGAGGTGTCCGCCAGCGCCGTGGCGGAAACCAAGCCTGCGGACGCGGTAGCCGAGGACGACATGATCCTGGATATCGGCCCCCAGGCCGCCGCCGCCATTGCCGAAGTGCTCGCCACCGCCGGCACCATTCTCTGGAACGGCCCGGTCGGTGTGTTCGAATTCGACCAGTTCGGTGGCGGTACCGAGGCCCTGGCCCGGGCGATTGCCGACAGTCCCGCCTTCTCGCTGGCAGGTGGTGGCGACACCCTGGCGGCGATCGACAAGTACGGTATTGCCGACAGGGTGTCCTATATCTCGACCGGCGGCGGCGCCTTCCTGGAATATGTGGAAGGCAAGACCCTGCCCGCGGTCGCCATTCTCCAACAACGCGGAGAGGATGCCTGAGGGCAGCGCCTCCGCCAGCAACCCATCGAGGATTTTTCCATGGCTCTTATCAGTATGCGTCAGTTGCTGGACCACGCCGCCGAACACGGCTACGGCGTGCCCGCCTTTAACGTCAACAACCTGGAACAGACCCGGGCCATCATGGAGGCGGCCGATGCCACCAATTCCCCGGTGATCATGCAGGCCAGTGCCGGCGCCCGCAAATACGCCGGTGCACCCTTCCTGCGCTACCTGATCCAGGCTGCGATCGAGGAGTTCCCGCACATTCCGGTAGTCATGCACCAGGATCACGGGGTCTCGCCGGCGGTGTGTCAGCGCTCCATCCAGCTGGGCTTCAGCTCGGTGATGATGGACGGCTCCCTGGGTGTGGACGGCAAGACGCCCATGGATTACGACTACAACGTCGGCGTTACCCGCCAGGTGGTGGAAATGGCGCATGCCTGTGGCGTTTCAGTTGAAGGCGAACTGGGTTGCCTGGGTTCCCTGGAAACCGGGCAGGCCGGTGAGGAAGACGGTGTCGGCGCGGCGGGCACCCTCAGCCACGACCAACTGCTGACCGATCCGGAAGAGGCCGCTGCCTTTGTCAAGGCCACCGGGGTCGATGCCCTGGCCATTGCCTGCGGCACCAGTCACGGCGCGTACAAGTTCAGTCGTCCGCCGACCGGCGATATCCTCGCCATCGACCGGATCAAGGAGATCAATACCCGCATTCCCGACACGCACCTGGTGATGCACGGGTCTTCGTCCGTGCCCCAAGAGTGGCTCGCCATCATCAACGAGTTCGGTGGTGACATACCGGAAACCTACGGGGTCCCGGTAGAGCAGATCCAGGAAGGTATCCGCCACGGGGTGCGCAAGATCAACATCGACACCGACCTGCGGCTGGCATCCACCGGCGCGGTGCGCCGTTTTCTGGCCCAGCACCCGGCCGAGTTTGATCCGCGCAAGTTCCTTACCGCGACCACGGTGGCGATGAGGGACATCTGCATTGCCCGTTACGAGGCCTTTGGCACTGCCGGCAACGCAGACAAGATCAAGGTTCGCTCGCTGATTGCCATGCAGGAAGCCTACGACGCCGGCGAGCTGGATCCGAAGGTCAACTAGCGCCCCGGTTTGCGTGGCGCACCCCGACCGCCAAAGCCTCGAAGCCCTGCGCGGCGCACTGCCGCCACTCCGCGAGGACCGCCCGGTAGCGGGGCTGGCAGAGTACCTCGAGTTCTACGCCATCGACTTCGCCCGACAACAGCCGGGCGTGAGCCATGAGGTGGGTTCCATCAGCAGCGGTGACTACCGGCTCGCCGTGCACTGCTGGCAGCAGGCGGACGCTCGCCACAACCTGCTGCTGGTACACGGCTACCTGGACCATGTCGGCCTCTACCGGCACCTCATCGGCCACGCCCTGGCGCGGGGCTGCAACGTGGTTGCCTTCGACCTGCCGGGTCACGGCCTGTCCACCGGAACTCCAGTCGCCATTGGCGATTTCCGCGTGTACGGCGACGCCATTCGCGATGTACTCGCTGCCGTGGAATTGCCGCGCCTGCCCTGGCAGGCCATGGCGCAGAGCACCGGCGGCAGCGCCCTGGTCGAGTTTGCCCGCCACCATCCCCCCTGGCCTTTCAGCGGCACCGTGCTGCTCGCCCCCCTGCTGCGGCCCGCCGGCTGGTGGAAAGTGCGCACCGCCCACGCCCTGGTGCACCGGTTTGCCGACACCGTACCACGGGGTTTTGCCGACAATTCTTCCGATCGCGACTTCCTCGCGTTCGTTCGCAACGACCCGCTGCAGTCCCATCGCATCCATGTCAGCTGGGTCGGTGCCCTGCGCCGCTGGCTGGCTGAGCTGCCGCTGCAGGCTCTCGGCGTGGGTCCGGCACTGCTGGTCCAGGGCGACGCCGACACCACGGTGGACTGGCGCTACAACCTGCCGCGCTATGGCAAGCTGTTTCCGGGGCTGCGGATTGAGCTGGTTCACGGGGCAGGACACCAGCTGGCCAATGAGTCGCAGGCGTTGCGGGAACGATACCTTAAGGTTGTGGATCGATATCTGGGTTGGTGACCGGACTGGGTGGACGGGATTTCTAAATCCGGCTCCGGTACCCCTGGGGGCCTTCATGGACACGCCGTGAATACCTCCCTGTAGGCTTGGATGCCTGGGCGGCCCCGAACATCCATGTTTCATACAGTCCATGAAGGCCCCCAGGGGTACCGGAGCCTGGCCTTTGGTGCTGAGTCGACGCTCTCTTATTCTTTCCAATTTTGGCTTGCTGGATTCTTCCGGGTCTTCAGCTTTCCAGCCAAACAGTCCCAGCTCCTCCCTATCCGCCGCTGCTGGTGGGGCTTTTCGCGTTTCATTGATGCTGGAGCCTCTCGGCCAAGTAACTGGTTCTTCCAGTTGTACAACGTCACTCGGTCAACGTCCAGCTTGTCCGCAACCTCCTGTGCACTGCCTGTGCGTGTACACAACTCGTAAACTGCGACACGCTTGGAGGACAATGAAACAGTTGGTCTGCCCGCCTTACCAACGACGTATTTCCTGGCTTCCGGATATCGCTCGCGGACCCATGCGGTAAGTTTTCGTCGACGGGGTAGCCCAATGCCTTCAGGGTGAAGGCCAAGCAGCGCCCATGATTTGCCCATTGCTCAACCGCCGCGTTCTTTTGCTCGTCCGAGTACTTCGGCTTTGAGCGAGCGTACCCTGCCTGCAGATCACCACGCCTTTCGAATTCGTCATGCCACGTCTTCAAAGCATTCTTGGTCGGGTAACCCAACTGATGAATCGTCGCCTTGCAACGCTTTCCAAGCGTCAAATACAGCTTCACCGCCCGAAGCCGCTCTTCGTATGAGTACGTGGACTACCTCCAAAGTAGTCCAAGATTTTGTCCGCATCCCCTTCGGCTGGTAAGTCTACAAAATCCCCATGGCTTAGGTTGAAGCGATAGTATAGCCAGACGGGATAGGAAATGATGTCGGGCGGGAATCGGTCGCGCTTATAGGTAGCCATGGGCCAATTTTGGCAATTTCCGGCAGCTACGTTGGCGACACTTTTAAACCGACTTATACTGGCGTTTTTTGACAACATCCGACCCTGTGTGAACTGACATTCTTTACTAAATTCAGCCACACAAGCTCGTGGGGACGTTACGATGTGGTACTCATCTCGTGTTTGCTTTCGAGCGATGTGTTGTCTATTGCTTATTATCTTTTCTGGTCAGAGTCATTCAAAAGAGGTGCAGGTACTAACTGACCAATCGGTGCGGCCAAAAATTGGATTGGTGCTTTCTGGAGGCGGTGCGCGCGGCGCCGCACATGTTGGTGTTTTGAAGGTATTGGAAGAGCATCGCATACCGATTGATGCCATAGCTGGCACCAGTTTCGGCGCGATCGTAGGTGGGCTATCAGCCGCCGGCTATACGGCTGATCAGCTTGAGCACATTCTAGAAAGCATTGACTGGCAGGTATCTTTGTCGGGTAGCGCGCCCAGAGATGAGCGATCATTCAAGCGCAAACAAGATGACGACGGGTTACTGATCAAATTTAAGGTTGGCATTGAGGATGGAAGATTCAAGTTGCCCCGTGGTCTGATTACGGCCAATAACTTGCGACTGACATTGCAGGATCTGATTGTTGAGGTCACTGATGTTGGAGATTTTGATGAACTGAAGATTCCATTCCGGGCTGTTGCCACAGATCTAGAGACAGGTGAAGAGGTGGTGCTGGACCATGGAAACCTTGCTTCCGCCATTGTTGCGAGCATGGCTGTTCCTGCCTTGTTTCCTCCTGCAGAATTTGAGGGTCGACTCTTGGTCGATGGCGGAGTCTCAAATAATGTGCCTGTTGACGTTGTCCGATCAATGGGTGTTGATCTCGTTATTGTGGTCGATATCAGTACGCCTTTGATTAACAGAGATGATATTGGCTCGTTCAAAACAGTCTTTGACCAGCTAATAACGATTATGACTAACCGGAACTCAGCTGCACAGTTGGCGACTCTCTCGTACCGGGACATCCTGATACGTCCTATATTGGATGATATCGATTTTGTCGATTTCGAAAACGCACGTGAGATTATTCCGCGAGGAATCGAAGCAGCAACGGCAGCACTTCCCAGGCTGGCCGACTTAGGCCTGTCGCAGCAAGCCTGGGTCGCATATATGGAATCACGGCGTGAGGTAAAACGTGAGCAGCCGCAAATCGATTTCATTCAAATCGTCAACAACTCAAGGATTTCTGACGATGTGATTAGAGCGCACCTGAGTTTGCAGGTCGATCAACCGCTCGATGAATTGAAGCTATCGGAGGAGCTATCTGAAATTTACGGTATGGAAATATTTGAAGAGGTCAGTTATGAACTGGTCGAGCGCGACAATGAGACAGGTGTTGAGATTGTTGCGAAGCGAAATCAAATTGGTCATCAGTTCCTTCGTTTTGGCCTGGCACTCAAGGATGACTTCGATGGCGAGAGCGATTTTCAAATATCTACTGCTTTTACCAACCTAGCGATCAATAGTTTAGGGGGTGAGATTGACACGAGAGTTTCCATCGGCGATGAGTTCAGTCTGTTTGCCGAGTATTACCAACCTGTCGACTACACTAACCAATACTACCTATTTTTCAATGGTTTTAGGGGCAAGTTCAATCGCAATATTGTTGAAAGTAATGGCAAGATCGCAGCCCAGACGAGGATTTCCCAAACCACAGTGCATGCGGGACTTGGCACAAATTTTGGCAATTGGGGCACCCTTCGGTTTGGAGCTCTGCGGTCCAAGGGCAATGTAGACGTTCGAATCGGATTTCCCACCGATGAGAGCACCCCTTTCGATGACACGGCGTTCACTGCTTTATTTGCAGTTGACAGCCTTGATGAAGCGAGATTCCCGCACAGCGGTACGGGATTTGCTGCCAGCTATACCAATAGTCAATCGTCGCAGAATGGAAATAGCCTGGTTGATGCGTTTACGTTGAACGGTTATCAGCCTTTCAGCTGGGGGCGAAACACTTTGGGTCTTGTCTACCAATATGTAACAACCATGAACAGCGGGCCCGAAGAATTGAATCTCTTCGAGTTGGGCGGTTTCCCCAGAATGGCCGCCTATGCCCCCGGGCAATTGACAGGAAATTATGGCGGAACTGCGGGTCTTATGTACTATCGTAGGATCGGCGGGCTCCGCCTGCTTACACAGACTCCTATCTACTTTGGCGGTCTCATAGAGGCTGGAAACTTGTGGAATAAGGAGTCTGACATGAGTCTCAGCGGTTTGCATAACAGCTCAAGTCTTTTCTTCGGCGCTGACAGTTTCCTGGGTCCAGTTTATCTGGGCTTTGCGATTGGTGATGACAACCAGACCGCTGCATTTCTATACGTTGGGCAGTTGTTCTGACTCAACAGGCGGATTTATGGTGTCGGCTAGTTAACCTTGCCAGACCTGCGGAAGCCCCCAAGGTTCTGGCAAGTTAAAATCATCCAGACAGCAGAAATCTACCACCCAGTCTCAAGCCACTGCCATGCTCCACTGGCTGAACGGACTAGCCCTGAGATTTCGATAGTACTCAGCCCCGATCAAGTGCCTTCCCAGGTTGAATAGATTCTGGGCTGCAGCGCATGCGCGGTTACGAATGGCTGAGTCTGCCTCGTGGACTTGAATCGTCGCATCCCCCGTTCTCTCACCTTGGTCGCCTCATGCAATTGCTCGACCCGATTCATAGCGACAATATTCGCTGCTGTGAGCGCTTAACGTATCTCAGCCACCAAACCTTGCGATGACGCCTACTAACGCTTCTACTCACTGTTAGTGGCGATCCAGCTTGAGTTCATCCCACATCCAGCCGAATCATAGGCCAGTCCCGGTGACCGTTCGTTGGAATTCTCCAGCTGCTTGAGCCAGCAAACGACCTCGTCCTGCAGCGCCGGGTCAGCCGCACATTGGCGCGGGCTGAGGCCATTGAGCATAGGAATGGGTTCATCCAGGGTTTTGCGGTAGTGGCTGGTCAATTGAGCCGACAGTACCTTCTGTACTTCTAGTGGCATCTCTGACGGGGGCTCCAGTGACTCACTGTGTTCGTCCATGAATGGCATGTTGGCATGGACGGTCAGGGGCGGTCCAACACGGTCACCGAGCAGGGAGGCCAACAGGCACGGCCTTGGTCGGCCCGTGCGACGGAATTACATCCCAGCTCCACATAATCGTCGCTCAAAGTTACAGAGAAGGTCGTAGTTCGCGTACCCTTGTATTTACCCAATGTTCATTACCTAAAGCGCTTACAAAATCCCCATGGAATTACTGTGAGTACTGGTGACGCTATCTATGACGATCAAATGATGCACGCGAGCGAGCTAGTAATGAGTGCCGACGCTGCTCTTTACCAAGCGAAGCGATCGGGGGAGAAATAAGTGTGACTGCCGACTCTACGGTGATGGTATCCAACGGCCGCTGCTGGCCGCTTTGAGACGTTAGCAGTCTCAAATCTGGGCCAATAAAAAGCCCGCCGATGTGGGCATCGTGCTGCGTTATCACGATCACGGTAGGACGACCATGGCGCTCGACGCCCCACCCGGAACTGGCCGCCGGCTCAGAGCTCCGGCACCACGAACCACGAACCACGAACCACGAACCGCGGGCAGTTACACCGCCGCCAGGCTGAGAAACTTCTGCACCCCGTCAAAGAACATCTGCACCGAGATAATCACCAGGATCATTCCCATCAGCCGTTCCATGGCGATCAACCCGCGGGCGCCGAGGGCGCGCAGCAGCAGGGGCGAGGCCATCAGCAGGGCAGCGCAGACCCCCCAGGCGCCGACCACGGCGAAGGTCCAGTCCAGCATCCGCTCCGGGTCCTTGTGCACCAGCAGCATGGTGATCGCCAGCGCCGAGGGACCCGCGACCATGGGGATGGCGAGCGGCACAATGAAAGGTTCCCCGTCGGGGGTGTCGCCCATCACACCCTGGGGATTGGGGAAGATCATGCGCAGGGCGATCAGGAACAGGATGATGGCACCGGCAATGCTGATGGACTCCTGGCGCAGGTTGAGCACGTTGAGCATGGCCGAGCCGGCGTACAGGAACAGCAGCAGCACCAGCAGGGCGATGACCAGTTCCCGGAAAATCACCCACTGGCGACGCTTCGCCTCCACATCCTTCAGAACGGCGAGAAACACCGGGATGTTGCCCAGCGGATCCATGACGAACAGCAGGGTAACGAAGGCGGAAACTGTATCCATGGGCGCTCCTAGTGAAACCGGCCCATTGTAACCCGGGGAACATCGGTGCGCTAAGCGTTGCCGGGGGGTCTTTTGTGCGCAAAGTGCTATGCTGGGAACAGGACAGGTTGCGATCGTGATGGTGAGGCCTGGCATGAACGGGAAGAGATGGACTTACGCGCTGGCAGTCGCTGCCCTCGCGCTGGCAGTGGGTGCCTGTGCCGCCCAGCCGCCGGGGGTGCAGGCTCCGGCAATCAGCCATGCCGAGCTGCTCAGGGGTGACCGGCTCGGCATCAGTCGCGACGCAGCCCCGCCGCCGGTGTCGCTGACGGCGGTGAATGAGGACATGCGCGCGTTTCTCCGGCAGCATGTGCCCGCGGGGCTGGGGCCCACGCGCACCATCGAATTGATCCTGCAGGCGCTGCTGCAGGACGGGCTGCAGCTGCGTTACGACAACTTCAGGACCTTCACCGCGGAAGAGGCCTTCTATCAGCGGGAAGGCAACTGCATGTCGTTCACCAACCTGTTTGTGGCCCTTGCCAGGGAGGCGGGTGTCAACGCCCGCTACCAGGAGGTGGAGATTCCGCCCTCCTGGACCGCGGACGGCGATACCTGGCGCTACAACCTGCATATCAACGCCCTGGTCAAGCTGCCGGTGGGCGAGCAGGTGGTCGACTTCAATCTTGAGGACTACGATCGCGACTACAAGCGTCGGCTGTTGAGCGATGAGGACGCCCTGGCGCGCTACCACAACAACATGGGTGTGCATTGGATGGAGCAGGGTGACCACGAGCGGGCGTTTTTGCATCTGCGGTCCGCCCTCGTCCTGCGTCCTCGCACTGCCCACGTGTGGACCAATCTCGGTACGCTGTACCGGCGCCAGGGGGATCTCGAGGCTGCGGAGGCCGGCTATCTGCGGGCCATAGCCCTCGCAGACGACGCCGCGGCCAACAGCAATCTGGCACGGCTCTATGCGCAGCTGGGAGAGCAGGAGTTGAGCGCCTGGTACCGCGATCGGGTACAGCTGTTCCGCCGCCGCAACCCCTATTATTTGTTCCACCTGGCGGAGGAGGCCTATGCCAGGGCGGATTACGGGTCCGCGCGCAATTTCCTGCTGACGGCGATTCGCAAGGAGCCGGGGGAGCACGAGTTTTACCGTCTGCTCGGTTTAACCTACCTGCGGCAGGGCAATCTCCCAGCTGCGGAGTCGCAGTTTGAGTTGGCGGCTCGCCACGCCGATGTGGAGCACCAGGCGCGCTACCGCAACAAGCTGGATCTGCTGGCGACCCGCTGAGCGGCTTCCCGCGGGCCCATGCCACCCTGATTCTGGTATCATTGGCGGCCTCCGGTGACTGTCTTTCCAGGTGGATAATGAGATGCCGCATCAGCGACTGTTTCCTGTTTCTGTAGTCCTTCCCCGCGGTCTGCCGCGGGTACGCTGTTCATGAGCAACGCGATGACTCCCGGTTTGCAGGAGGCTTTGGCGGCGCTTCGTGCCGGCAGGGCCGCGGAGGCCGAACAGCGCCTGCAGCGGCTGGTTGCGAGCGGCCCCGCGGCAGCCACTACCTGGCTTGCACTCGCCTTTGCCCGGGTGAATCTGGAACGGCCGGAGGATGCCCTGGCGGCGGTCGACCAGGCACTGGCGCTGGAGCCGCGCAATATCCGCGCCCTGCTGTTCAAGGCGGATCATCTGGATCGCATGGGGCAGCACCGGGTTGCACTCGGCTTCTATCAGGCGACACTGCGGGTCGCCGCTGGCATGTCCCAGGTGCCGGCGGATGTCGCCCGCGGCATGGAGCGGGCGCAGGACGTTTGTGATCGCTGGGCGGCGCGCTACGAGGACTATCTGCTGGAAAATCTGGAGGCTGCCGGCTTCACCCGCCGCGAGCAACCGCGGTTTGCAGAATCCCTGGATATCGCCTGCGGCAAGGTGCCGGTGCAGTTGCAGCAGCCAACCCGCTACTACTTCCCCGCACTGCCGCAGCGGGCCTTTTACGAGCGCAGCGAGTTTTCCTGGGCGGCCGGGCTGGAGGCGCATACCGATGCGATCCGTGAAGAACTGCTGGGCCTGATGTCGGAGCCTGAACAGTTTGAACCCTACCTTGAGTCTGACTCCAACCGGCCCCGCCTGAACAGCAGTCGCAACTTTGACAGTATGGACTGGAGTGCCAGCTACCTCTGGCGCGAGGGCGCCCTGGTGGAGGAGGTCGCCAGTCGCTGCCCCCGCACCCTGGCGGCACTGGCCGCGGTGCCCCTGTGCATTATTCCCGGGCAAATGCCGTCGGTGCTGTTTTCCAGCCTCGCGCCGGGGGCGCGTATTGAGCCCCATCACGGTGCGGTCAACAGCCGCCTGATCTGTCATCTGCCGCTGCTGGTGCCGCAGAACTGCGGCGAACTTCGTGTCGGCAACGACAGCAGGCCATGGCGTGAGGGCGAACTGCTGGTATTTGATGACAGCGTTGAACACGAGGCCTGGAACCGGAGTAATGAGACGCGGGTAGTACTGCTGTTTGATATCTGGCGCCCGGAGCTGACCGCCGACGAGCGGCACTGGGTGTCAACCATGCTGCAGGCGGTGAAGGCATTCCAGTCATCGTGAGTAGTCCGGATTCGCAATCGGTATCTGCCGGGTTCTGGGATACCTACTGGCGCGGTACCCACGAGAATGCGGCCCACAGGGAAGGTGGGCCCCAGGAACCGGTCTTGAGCGGCTTCTGGACCGATTTCTTCCGCCGCGAGTTGGCGCTGCGCCCAGAGCCGGCGGTACTGGATCTTGCTTGCGGCAATGGCGCTGTCACTGGCCACGCCCGAAGCGTGGCACCCGGACTGCAGGTATACTGCAGCGACTACTCCCTCAGCGCGCTGCTGGAGCTTGAGCGTCGCCACCCGGGCTGCACCTGCCTGGTAGCGGATGCCGCGCGCCTGCCCCTGGCCGCTGCGAGTTTCGACCTGGTGGTCAGTCAATTCGGGCTTGAGTACGCCGGTGAGGCTGCGCTTGGGGAAGCAGCTGGGTTACTTGCACCGGGTGGGGTCCTGGCGCTGCTGATTCATGTCCATGAGGGCGGGATCTACCGCGAGTGCGAACTCAATCGGGATGTCCTGCGCGAGCTGCAGGCACTGGAGGTACTGCCATTGGCACAGGCGGCATTTGCAGCCGGTTTCGCCCTGAACCGGGGAGAGTGTACTCCCGAGACCTTCAAGCAGGCGGAGCGGGCGTTCACGCCCGCGGTCAGGGGGCTGGAACAGCTACTGCGTGATCGCGGCCCCGCTGCAGCCGGTGGCCTGCCGCAGCGTCTGTATCAGGACATCGCCCACATGTACCGCCGCATGTCGGCCTACGAACCCGCTGACATCCTGCAGTGGCTGGCGGGAATGCAGGGGGAGTTGCAGGCCTACACCGGCCGCATGCAATCCATGCTTGATGCCGCCTGGCGCGAAGACCGGCTGGATGCCGCTACCGGGAAGCTGCTTGCGCGGGGCTTCAGGTTGCTGCAACGGGACCAGTTGACGGTGCCGGGACACGCCCTGCCGGCGGCCTGGAGATTGGTACTGACCAGAGCGTAAGCGATGGTCTCATCCCCTCCCGTTGCGGCACCGCGGTACTAGCCGCCCGACGGGCCCGCACTCTGGGCGCTGTTGCGCTGGATATCGTTGATCGCGTCGCGGCTGTCATCCGACTCCCGCTGCCACACTTCGTCTTTCTTGCAGACCTTGGTCCCCAGCCGGGTGCCGGTCTTGATCACGGTCTTGCAGGTCACCCCTTCATCGCTGGCAACCTGTTGCGCGGTGTTTCCGGCATTTCCAGCGGTTGTATCTGAGCCCGTGGTACCGGCGCAGCCCGCCAACAGGGCAAAAACTGCGCCTGCGCCGATTGCAAAAATTGAATGTCTCATACATTACTCCTTGCTTTGTATTCAATGTCCTCCGCCTTGGGGCAAAGGTCAAAGTCGATTGTGGTGGCCTGTCCTGTTGATAAAAAAAAACCCGGCACGGGTGCCGGGTTATGCTTGAATCCCAGGGCGCAGCCCGCATGGCGGGCTGGCTGAGCCGGGATTAGAAGCTGACGCTGACCCCGACGAACATGTAGCGACCGAGTGCATCGTACATGCCGGGGAACGTGTTGCCGTTACCGTTGATGGACGGTCCAGCAGCGTTACCGGCGATCGGCGGCTCTTTGTCAAACACGTTGTTCACGCCCAGACGAATTGAGGCGCCGTCCATGACGTCCCAGGAACCAGCGATGTCAAAGTAGTTGATCGAAGGCAGGTTCAGGTTGCCGTTCAGATCAGTGACTTTGCTGATGTGGCGCCAGTAGCCGCTCACGGTGACGTCCCAGGGGGTCATCCAGGTGGCGCGCAGGTTGTTGCGGAAGTCAGGCGTGGGATAGCCACACTCGCCGCCCCAGTTGCCTTTGCAGTCCACAACCGGTGCACCTTCGAGCTCCTGCTGGTCCCAGGTGTCGATGATGGACATGGTGTTGTTGAACGCCAGGGTACCCATGTCACCAATGCTTACGTCGTAGTCAGCAATGATGTCCCAGCCCTTGACTTCCTCAATGGCGAGGTTGTCGAGCAGGGCAGATACCCGGCCGCTGACGTTGACATCGGAACCGATCCACAGGTCACCCAGGGGGGCCGCGGCGTATTTTCTCGCACTGAGAGTCGTTGCCGTCCAGGCACTGGTTGAGAGTGAATTCTGCACCCAGGTTGTCGATGCCTTTCTCGATTTCGATGGTGTAGTAGTCGACGCTCAGAACCAGGCCCTCAACAAATGCCGGCGACCAGATAAAGCCCACTGAGTAGGTATCGGATTCTTCCGGCTGCAGATCGGTGTTGCCGCCCTCGAGTTGATTGTACTGACCCGCGAAGGAGTTGAGGATGTTGCCGTACTGTGCGGCGGTGACACCGGTACGGGCACAATCTTCAAAGCTGCGCTCCGGGGTTGGACCGCCACAGGGGTCCGCATCCATGTCGAACAGGTTCAGGCCCTGGGGCCGGAACAGCTCGCGGAGGTTGGCTGCACGCACGGCACGCTGGAAGCTGGCGCGCAGCTTCACGTCCTGGTTGATGGCCCAGCCGCCGCGGATACCGTAGGTGTCGGTGGTCACGTCGGTGGAGTAGTCAGAGTAGCGGTAGCCGAGGTCCAGGGTGACTTCCTCGGCAAAGGCAGCGCCTTCAACCAGCGGAATGCTGGCTTCCATGAAGTATTCAGTGACATCGTAGGCACCGTCAACAGCAACGGTAGCGCCACCTTGACCAGCACCCAGGCCCAGCCGGAAGCCTTCATCCGGGTTGAAGTTCAGCTCTTCCTTGCGGTACTCGGTACCGATGACCACTTCCACGCCGTTGTTGGCGGAAGGCAGTTTGATGCCGTAGTCGCCCAGGCTACCCGCAACGAACGCGTTGAACACTTTCTGCGTGGTGGTGCCGCGTGCGAACAGGGGCAGCGCCAGGTAGTCGGCTGCTTCAGGGGTAACACCGCCGGTTTCCCAGATGTTCCAGGGCACACAGTTCGGGTCAGTACCGTCAACCACCGACTGGCAGGTGATGTTGCCATCGTCATCCACCACGGCATTCAATGCCTTGAGGATTTTCGCGTTGGACAGGTCGTTGTTGTAGGTGTTTTCCATGCTCACTTCGGAGTACAGGCCAGACACGTCATAACGCCAGGTGTCGTTGATGTCGCCGCGGAAGCCGAGCACACCGCGGAAGGAGGTGTGGCGCAGATCCTGGTTCCGAGGGCCGCCCTCGACGTTCCGGCGACCGATTACGACGGTCTGGGTGTCAGTTGCGCCCAGGCCGTAGTCGCCACAGATGGCGCCGACCTGCTGGTCAGACAAAAGCGGGTTGTCACAGGCGATGGGAACGCTGAGGAAGAAGGCGCCGGAGGGCGCGATCTGCGCGTTGCTCTGGTTGTCCATGAACATCAGTTCGGTGTAGGTTTCGACGTGCTCGTTGATCTGGAAGCGACCAAAGGCACCGGCGGTGTAGCGCTCATCGGGGCGCTGGTAGTAGTTCAGCGGGCCGTAGTTGTACACCTCGGTGGGCTCGACCAGCTGGTTGCCGGAAACCCGGTAGACACCCTCGCTGCCGTCGCCGGGAATGAAGGTACCCGCCGCGCTGGTGCCGGAACCGAAGCAGCCGTCACCGGGGTTGTTCAGGGCGCAGGCGCTGTAGTCACGCGCGCTCTGCAGGACGGCATCGATCTCACGGTAGGTGGCATAGGCGGTGACATTACCGCGGCCGTTGTCGAAGTTGCCACCCATCACCAGCGACCAGTTCTGGATGTCGCCGTCGGTTTTGCTGCCATCGGGGAAGGAGAATCCGGAGTCAGCAACGATGTCCTGCAGGCGGCCGTTATCGTTGTCGTGCTGGTACTGGCTGAACTGGTAGTCGAACTGGACGCCTTCGAAATCGTCCACCATGATGAAGTTGACCACGCCGGCCACCGCATCCGAGCCGTAGGTAGCGGAGGCGCCACCGGTCAACACTTCAACGCGCTGGATCAGCGAGGCGGGGATCTGGTTGATGTCGGCACCGATGCCGCCCTGCAGCGGTGAGCCCGCGGGCAGGCGACGGCCGTTGACCAGCACCAGGGTGCGCTCGTCGCCGAGGTTGCGCAGGTTCAGGGTCGCGGTGCCGGTGGCGCCGTTGGAGGTCGACGAGTTCTGGTTGGAGTAAACCTGGGGCAGGTTCTTCATCAGGTCTTCTACGCGGGTGGTGCCCTGGAACCTGAAGTCCTCCGCATCGACCTGGGTGACCGGGCTGGCGGAGACCAGGTTGGCTCTCTGGATCCGGGAACCGGTTACCACCACTTCCTCAATCAGCAGCTGCTCATCCTGGGCGGTGGCGACTTGCGGCAGAACTGCCGCTGCGCCCATGCCCAGAGCAGCCGAAACTGCCATGGTCAGACGATTTTTCCTCAACATATCAATACCCCTGTACGCTATGTAGTTGCTTTTCCTGTGGCTTGTGCCACTGGAGACGCACATTAAACGATTTCACTGGGGTGTCCCTCAAAGCTCCTTGCAGTTTTGTGACATATTTACGCAATCGCCGAGGAACTTGCCAAATTGCCAGAAGTCGCCTGAGTTTCTGCCGCCAGGATATTGATTGGAAAGCAGTTTTCTAGCGTACGCGGGTAACGCCAATGGACTTGCCGGAGGTCACGACGGTCATCTTGTAGAAGCCCAGCAGGTTCTTTTCAATCACCACGGCGGTGTCCTCCCCGCGGTGGACGTAGCGGCCGCGCAGACGCTGGCGCCAGACCTGGCCGTTGTCGAGGTAGAACAGGGTGTCCCCGGACCAGCCCTCGAAGGGCGGCTTGATGTTGGCTTCAATGCGGATCGACTCCTCCGCGGCGCGCACTTCCGGGTTGCTGCGCAGCATCTCCGGCGCCTCTTCGGCGGTATAGCTCACCAGCCAGCGGTCCAGGGCCTCCCGCTCCGCGGGTGTCAGCTTGTGCAGGCCCGCAGCCTCGAACTGTTCCGCGGACATCAGTTTTTCCACGCCGGGAAAGGCGTCTGCCGCCATTGCCGGAGTCGTGGCGAAGGCGGCGCAGAACAGGATCGAGGTGAGGAGGGGGTGGCGCATGGATTGGCTCCGTGGGTCAGAATCGCTGGCTGATACGGGTGTACCAGAAGCGGCCCTTGAGGTCGTGGGTGCGGGCGTCGATGTTATCGTTAAACGCGGATGCTGCCAAAGGGGCCGGCTCATCGAAGGCGTTGTCCACCCCCATGGTCAGTCGCAGTCCGGCGAATACATCGAAGACATAGCTGAGTTGCAGGTCGTGTACGGTCCAGTCGCTGATGCTGCGCTGGAGATTGCTGCCGGGCAGCGTCTCCCGCATGGCACTGACATGGTGAATGTCGTAGCTGGCGGCCCAGCGCTCCCGCTTCCAGCGCAGGCCGAGCTGGCCCTTCCACTCGGGGATGCCCCCGAGGCCCTCCGAGGCCTCGTCCAGGAACGTGCCCGCGAGGTCAATGGTTTCCGCCCCCGGATCCTGCTGGGCCAGATACTCCCGGATCCAGGCGCCGTTGCCGCTGATCGACAGCTGACCCCAGGGTTGGTCGGGGAAGTGATAGGAGAATCCGATATCGGCGCCGCGTATCCGGCGCCGGCCGATGTTGATGTTGTTGGCCTCGACCCGCACCAGGTTGCCGAGTGCGTCCCGCTGGATGCTGTCCGCAAAACTGCCGTTACGGGCGTTCTGGTCGACGATGAACTGGGCGCTGGAAGATACGACGTCATCCTGTTTGATCTCCCAGTAATCAGCGGTCAGCCGCAGTCCGGGAATCCGCACCGGGATCCAGACCAGCCCCGCGCTGAGGGAATCCGAGGTTTCAGCCTCCAGGTCCGGATTGCCGCCCTTGACTGTCAGGAACTGGTTGCGACTGGGGTCTGCCTGCTGTGTGCAGCCGGGCAGTACGCCGGCATTGGCGGCCTGGGTGCAGGGGTCGCTGAGGAAGGCCTGCTGTTCGCTGCTGCCCTCATAGAGCTCGTTCAGGCTGGGAGCCCGGAAGCCGCGTGCGTAGCCGCCCCGCAGGGTCATGGACGGCCCGAGCTGCAGCTTCAGCCCCAGCTTGGGATTGGTGCTGGCCCCGAAGTCGCTGTAGGTGGACTGGCGGAGGGCTGCCTCCAGCTCCAGGCTGCGGCCCCCGCTGGCACTGTTCCAGATCGGCACCCTGGACTCGACATACAGCTCGATGATCTTGCGATCGCCGCGGGTGGCTTCAAAGTTGGTGGCGCCGATAGTGCTGAAGCTGGCCAGGCGCGCATCGGGCCGCTTCGCTGTGGCCTCGTGCCTGAATTCCAGTCCCAGCGCCAGGTCACCCCGTCCCGCAGGCAGGTTCAGCAGGGCGTTGCTCAGGTTGATGGCGGCACTGGACAGGGATGAGTAACCGGTCGTCTTGCCGTCAACGCGCAGATAATCCACCTGGTCCGGCCCGATGCTGCCCGCAGGTCCCATGATGTCCACCGGCACGCAGCCATCGACGCTCGCCCCGCGGCACTGGTCGGCAGGGCCCAGCGACCGGCGCAGGCGCTCCGCATCCACCAGGTTGGTGACGGATTCGGTGGCTTCGCTGCGGCTCCAGTTGATGCCCATGTCCCAGTGCCAGTCTGAATACAGGCCTTCGACAATGGCACTGACCCGGCCAACACGGGATTCATTGCGTTGCGAGCGAGAGGGAAATTCGACCAGTCTGCGGCGAACATCGGCGATATCCTGCCCAAAGTCATTGAACGGGTTGTCTGCCGCCACGCTCAGGGAGGTTTGTTCGAAACCGGTGAATACCGGTGTCGGCGCCAGGGTCGCCCGGGCGCTGGTCTGCAGGTAGCTTGCTTCGATGGTGGCCGTGACCTGGGGATTGAGATCACGGTTGATGCTGGTGTAGACACTGCTGCGGCGCATGGGTACCACGGCGGTGGTAAAGGCCTGGAAATTGAACAGGTCGTCGGGGCCGGTGGGCCGATAGCCGCCTCCGCTCTCGGCGATCAGGCTCTCGCCGTCGGGCAGGACAACGCGGGCGTCCGCGGTGGCGCTGGAGCGCTGGTCGGTGCCGCCGAGGAAGCGCGTGTCGGCACTGCGGGAGACCTCCCGGTCGCGGCTGAACAGAGGTTCCTGTTCGTAATGGGAGGCGCTCAGGAACAGGCCGCCGTCGCGGAAGCTGGTGCCGTACTGCAGGGTCTGGGTGGTGGTAGTGAGATCGCCCCGAGAGCTCTCGCCGTAGTAGGTCTCGGCCAGCACGCCGTGGAATTCCCGCTTCATGATCACGTTGACCACGCCGGCGATAGCGTCGGAACCGTAGATTGCCGAGGCGCTGTCCTTGAGAATTTCCACCCGCTCCACTGCGGCGGGCGAGATGCTGTTGAGATCCACGGACTCGCCGGACAATCCGTCGTTGGCGACCCGGCGGCCATTGATGAGGATCAGTGTGTTGCTGGCGGGGAGCCCGCGCAGGGTGACGGTGGCGGTACCGTCGCCGCCATTGGATATTGCGGTACTGGTGGAGTTGCCGATGACCGCGGGCACGAACTTGAGCAGCTCGCCCAGAGTCTGGGCCCCGCTGCGCTCGATATCGGAGCGGGCGAATACTTCCACCGGGGCGCTGAAGCGGTTGGGGTTGCGGCGAATCCGTGACCCGGTCAGGCTGCTGCCATAGACGTAGGTTTCCTCCATGCCGGGCTCGTAGACGGGAAAACGGGTGCTGGTCTGCTCGGGGTTGTCGCAGGGGCCGTCGCTGCAGTTGACTGCGTAGATGGCGATAATGCGGTCGTCGATCAGTTCCCAGTTGAGGCCGCTGGCGGCGAGCAGTTGTGCCAGGGCCGCGTCCCGCTGCAGGCTGCCAACCAGGTCCGGGGCGGGGAGGTGCCGGGTGAGTCGGTCAGAGAATACGATGGGGGTGTTGCTCTGGCGGCTGAACTGGATCAGCGCCGAGGAAAGGGTGCTTTCACGGATATCGAAGATATGGGAGGGCGCTCCGTTACGCTGCGTTTCCTGCGCCCAGCCGCAGGCTGCGGCTACCGTCAGCCATGCCGAAACGATACCCTGCGCAATGCACCTTGTCGCCCGGGACTCGGCAAGCATTCTCGGACCCTGCCTGTCTGCTTGTTGCAACCTACTGAAAAAGCAGGAGAAATTGGGTCGGCCGCTGAAAGCGCGCCGGAAAGGGTTTGTTATATCCTACTGGCGGGCTTTGAGCAACTGCACGGTGCTGTCATCCAGCCGCACAACCTGCAGTTGCAGGCTGCGCTCAACGGCCTGCAGCACACTGTCCGGATGGTCGAGGTTGAACACACCGGAGACCGTCAACCTGGCCACGTCACGGTCCCTGATGACGATGCGGGTGTCGGTATAGCGTGCCAGTTCGCGGCTCAGTTCCAGCAGTGGCATTTCGTCTGCGATCATCTCGCCGCGCTGCCAGGCCGTCAGCGGCGCCGGATCGACCGGGCGGCTGTTGTCGAGGCCGCGTTCGGAGGCTTGCAACTGTTCATTGGCCTCGAGCATGGCCGAGCGGGGGCTGCGGCCAGCGCGGGCCCGTTCCGTGACCCGGACAATGCCTTCGGTTACCGTTATGTCAGTGGCATCCTCCCGGCGGTAGATGTTGAAGGCGGTGCCGACAGCGGTGACCGTCGCAGTGCCGGTTTCCACCTGGAACGGGCGTTCGGCATCGGGCTCCACATCGAAGTAGACCTCGCCCCGCAACAGTGCGACCTGGCGTAGGGAGTCGCTGAACTCGACCTCGACCCGGCTGCCGGTATTGAGGGTGATGCGGGACTGGTCGTCGAGGGTAAATGTTGCGCGCTCACCCTGGGCGGTCTGGAATTCCTGTGAGTGGACTTCATCGTTGCCGAGGGGCAACACGATGACCGCGAGGACCAGGCCTGCCGCCAGGGCTGCGGCCCCTGCGAGCCACTGCCGTCGGCTCCCGGTGCCGGTTGCGGGCAGGGGCTCCTCGAACGGCAGGTGGCGGACACTGCCGAGGTCATCCCACAGCTCCAGCATCAGGTCCATGGCCTGGCGGTGACTGGCGTCGGCGGCAAGCCACAGGGCGAAGTCCCGGTGGTCCTGCTCCGAAATATCGTCGCTGCGGAAGCGTGCAATCCAGCTTGTGGCCGCGTCGCAGTCCTGCTCGAACTGTCGTGTGAATGTCTGGTTCATCTCTTCCCCGGCCGACCGCTGTTTCCTTTTGCCATCGCAGTACTGACAATCCGCAGCGGGCTCCTCCTTGTCTTATGGCTGTTAGTGTAACGAGAAACCTCGAAGTTCCCTCAAGTAAATATTTACGCCGGTCAGCCGCCATCTTCCGGCGGGTACAGTGCCGCCAGCCGTTTGCGGCAGTGCTGCAGGGCCTGGAGGATGTATTTCTCCACGCTGGACACGGAAACCTGCATGGCTGCGGCGATCTCCCCGTAGGAGAGCCCGTTGCGGCGGTGCAGCAGGAAGGCCTGGCGCACGTTGCCCGGCAGCTCCTCCACGGCCTCGAAGATCAGCGCCAGTTTCTGTCGGGCGCCGAGAATGTGCTCCGGCGATGCACCGCTGGCATTGAGGTCCCGGGTTTCGCCATCCGCGGCATGGTTGCGCTCGCCGTTGAGGAACTGCAGGTGCAGCTTGCGCCGCCGCAGCTGGTCCACAGCCAGGTTGGTGGCCACCTGGAACAGGAAGGCACGGGCGTTGTCGAGAGTCTCCGGGGACTCCAGCCGGTGCAGGCGCAAAAAGGCTTCCTGGGCGACCTCGGCGGCGTCCTCGGGGTTGTCCAGCTTGCGTGCCAGGTAGCGTTCCAGGGCAGTGCCCTGGGTCGCGACCAGGTGCGCCAGAAACTGGTTCTTCTTGTTGGCTGCCAAGGTGATGATTCAACCCTCATTGCGCCGGGATTGTCAGAATAGTACGCGACTGCGGATCGTACCGTCTATGCTCGCCAACTGCTCCAGAGCCACATCCGAGTACTCGGCGTCGACATCAATGACCACATAACCGATGGCCTCATTGGTCTGCAGGAACTGCGCGGCGACGTTGACATCGTACTCGGAAAAGACCCGGTTGATGGCACTCAATACCCCCGGCACATTGTGGTGGATGTGCAGCAGTCGGTGGCTGCCCTCGTGTTCCGGCAGCGCCACCTCGGGAAAGTTGACCGAGGACGTGCTGGTGCCGTTGTCGCTGTAGCGGGCCAGCTTCTCCGCCACCTCCACCCCGATATTGGCCTGGGCCTCCACCGTGCTGCCGCCGATATGGGGGGTCAGGAAGGTGTTGTCGAATGCCCGCAGCGGAGAGATGAACTCATCGTCATTGGAGCGGGGCTCCACCGGGAACACGTCGATGGCGGCGCCACCCAGATGGCCGCTGGCCAGGCTGGCCGCAAGGGCGTCGATATCCACCACCGTGCCGCGGGAGGCATTGATGAGGATGCTGCCCCCGGGCATCTGCGCCAGCTGGGTCGCGCCGATCATGTTGCGGGTGGTGCGGGTTTCCGGCACGTGCAGGCTGACCACATCGGACTGGGCCAGCAGCTGCTCCAGGTTCGGCAGCTGGCGGGCATTGCCCAGGGGCAGCTTGCTGACCACGTCATAAAACTGCACCTGCATGCCCAGGCCCTCGGCAATGACGCCCAGCTGCATGCCGATATTGCCGTAGCCAATGATACCCAGGCGCTTGCCGCGAATCTCATAGGAGTTGACCGCGGATTTCTGCCACTCGCCGCGGTGGGCTGCAGCGTTTTTCGCGGCGACGCCGCGAAGCAGCAGGATGGCCTCGGCAATGACCAGTTCCGCCACGCTGCGGGTATTGCTGAACGGGGCATTGAATACGGCCACGCCGCGCCTGGTGGCCGCAGCCAGGTCGACCTGGTTGGTGCCGATGCAGAAGCAGCCCACCGCCACCAGTTTGCGCGCTGCCTCGAAAATGTCCTCGGTGAGTTGGGTGCGGGAGCGGATGCCGACGAAATGGGCGCCGGCAATGGCCGTCTTCAGGTCCTCCGGCGCCAGGGCTTTCTGGTGCAGCTCGATATTGTCGTAGCCGGCGTTGCGCAGGGTCTCTACCGCGGAGGGATGCACCCCCTCCAGCAGGAGGAACTTGATCTTGCTTTTCTCAAGCGACTTGGGCGCCATAAACGTGGTTGCTCCCGGAGCTGCTGCATTGTGGGCAGGTATGAAAGAGGGCGCGTATGCTACCATAGGTCGCTCGTTTTTGAGTCCCCCTGACCCCGTCTGCCCAGGAGCCCCGAGTGACCCCGATCAGCCCTGATATCCTGTCTGCACTGCAGGCCTGTGTTGGCGCCGATCGCGCCCTCACCGACGCCGAGGCCCTGCTCCAGTACGGCCGCGACTGGACCCGGGTACACACCCCGGCGCCCTCGGCGGTGGCCCTGCCGGGGTCCATTGCAGAGGTGCAGGCGCTGGTGCGACTGGCACTTGAGCGCCAGCTGGCACTGGTGCCCTCCGGTGGCCGTACCGGGCTCAGTGCCGGCGCCGTGGCCTGCAACGGCGAAATCGTTGTCGCCCTGGACCGTCTGAACCGCATCACCGACTTCAACCCCATCGACCGCACCGTGCGCTGCGGCGCCGGGGTAATAACTGCCCAGCTGCAGGCCTTTGCGGAGGAGCAGGGCCTGTTCTACCCGGTGGATTTCGCCTCCAGCGGGTCCAGCCAGATCGGCGGCAACATTGCCACCAATGCCGGCGGTATCAAGGTCATCCGCCACGGTATGACCCGGGACTGGGTGGCAGGGCTCAAGCTGGTGACGGGCAGTGGCGAGTTGCTGGACCTGAACCGTGGTTTGGTCAAGAACAACGCCGGCTATGACCTGCGACAGCTGGTGATCGGTGCCGAGGGCACCCTCGGCATCGTGGTTGAGGCCACCATGCAGCTCACTCGGCCACCGCAAGATCTCGCGGTGCTGGTGTTGGGCGTGACCGATATGGCGGCGGTGATGCGAGTACTGGAAAGCTATCAGGGAGCCATGGACCTGCAGGCCTTCGAGTTTTTCTCCGAGCTGGCCCTGCAGAAAGTTGTCGCCCACCAGGGTCTGCAGCGACCCTTCGAGACCCGGGCGGATTTCTACGCCCTGCTGGAGTTCGAGCAGAACACCGGGGCGGATATGGGGCAGGCCATGGCCCTGTTCGAACACTGTCTGGAGCAGGGCTGGGTGCTCGACGGGGTGGTGAGCCAGAGCGTGGCCCAGGCCCAGGCCCTGTGGCGTCTGCGGGAGGATATCTCCGAGACCATCTCCCGCTGGACCCCCTACAAGAACGACATTTCCACCACCATCGCCCGGGTCCCGGATTTCCTGGCCGAAGTGGAGGCTGTCGTCACCAGTGCCTACCCGGACTTCGAGATCATCTGGTTCGGCCACATCGGCGACGGCAATGTGCATCTCAATGTGCTCAAGCCCGACGCACTGCCCATGGCCGAGTTCCAGCAGCGCTGCGGCGAAGTCAGCCGCTGGGTGTTCGAGATCGTGCAGCGCTACGAGGGCAGCGTGTCAGCCGAGCACGGGGTGGGGCTGTTGAAAAAGGATTACCTGCATTACAGCCGGTCTGCGGCGGAAATTGCCATCATGCAGCAGATCAAGCGGGTGTTTGATCCCCGGGGGATCATGAACCCGGGCAAGATCTTCGACCTCTAGTGGCCCACTAGTACCGGGTACCGGTCCCGCTCAGGGCGCCCGCAGGGTTTTCACGCCCTGCGCGGTGCCCAGCAGCAGCACGTCCGCCGGCCGCAGGGCAAACAGGCCGTTGCTGACCACCCCGGCGATATTGTTGATCTTCGCCTCCATTGCCAGCGGCTGCGGGATGGAGAAGTTGTGCACGTCGAGGATGACGTTGCCGTTGTCGGTGACCACGCCTTCGCGGTACACCGGGTCTCCCCCCAGCTTCACCAGCTCGCGCGCCACGTGGCTGCGGGCCATGGGGATGACCTCCACCGGCAGGGGAAACGCCCCCAGGGTGTGCACCAGCTTGCTGTCGTCGGCGATGCAGATGAAGCTGCGGGCGACCGCGGCGACGATTTTCTCCCGGGTCAGGGCGGCGCCGCCGCCCTTGATCAGCTGCAGGGACTCATTGGCCTCGTCGGCACCGTCGATATAAAAGTCCACCTGGTTCACCGTATTCAGCTCGTAGACCGGGATACCGTGCTGGCGCAGGCGCTCGGCGGAGGCATCCGAGCTGGCGACGGTGGCGTTGACCTGGCCGCGCAGGGCGGCGAGGCCGTCGATGAACAGGTTGGCGGTGGAGCCGGTGCCGATGCCGAGTACGGTGCTTTCCTCCAGATGCGGCCGGATGTAGTCCAGCGCCGCGGCTGCTACCGCCTGTTTCAGTTCGTCCTGTGTCATCGCCATGCTCCCGCTATTGCCGCTGTGGTCGGCAGTATAGGAGAGGGACAGCGCCAGTACACGAAAAATACCTGCTGTCGCCGGGCATTGGAGCTGAAAATAGCTGCAGGCTCCATTACCATGGTGCGCTGGTTTCACTCTGGATAGCCGTGCCCATGCCCAAGTCCTATATCAAGCGCATACTCGACGCCCGCGTCTATGACGTGGCGCGCGAGACACCGGTGGACGAAGCGATGCTGATGTCGCGGCGGCTGGGCAACCGCGTTCTGTTCAAGCGCGAGGACCTGCAGCCGGTATTTTCCTTCAAGCTGCGCGGCGCCTACAACAAGATGCAGAAACTCACCCCCGAGCAGCTGGCCTGCGGGGTGATTGCGGCCTCGGCGGGCAATCATGCCCAGGGGCTGGCGATGGCCGCGCATCACATGGGGGTCAAGGCCATTATCGTGATGCCCCGGACGACGCCCCAGATCAAGGTGGATGCTGTGCGCAACCGCGGTGCCCGGGTGGTGCTGCACGGCGATTCCTTCGATGAGGCCTCAGTGCATGCGCAGAAACTGGTGGCGGAAAAATCCATGGTCTATGTGCACCCCTTCGATGACCCGGATGTGATCGCGGGCCAGGGCACGGTGGGCATGGAGATCGTGCGCCAGCTCTCGCGACCGGCGGATGCCATCTTTGTGCCGGTGGGTGGCGGCGGCCTGCTGGCCGGAGTTGCCGCCTATATAAAGTACGTGTGGCCGGAAACGCGGCTGATCGGGGTGGAGCCGGAAGATGCGGCCTGCCTGCAACTGGCGCTGCAGAAGGGCCGGCGCGCGACCCTGCCGGAGGTGGGTCTGTTCGCCGACGGTTGTGCGGTCGCCCAGATCGGCAAGGAAACCTTCCGGGTGATTCGCGAGACGGTGGATGAAGTCGTGACCGCCAGCACGGATGAAATATGCGCCGCGATCAAGGACATTTTCGAGGACACCCGCGGCATCGCCGAGCCCGCCGGTGCGCTGGCGCTGGCGGGCCTGAAGAAGTACGTCGAGCGCACCGGGGTCAGGGGCCAGGATCTGCTGGCTATTGTCAGCGGCGCCAATACCAATTTTGATCGCCTGCGCTACATCTCGGAGCGCACCGAGATCGGCGAGCATCGGGAGGCGGTTATCAGCGTGACCATTCCCGAGCGCCCCGGCAGCTTCCGTGCTTTCTGCAACGCTCTCGGGCGCCGCAACATCACCGAGTTCAACTACCGTTACTCGGATCCCGGCGGCGCCCTGGTGTTCCTGGGCCTGTCAATAGTACCGGGAGGGAACGACCTGACCGAACTGCTGGAGGATTTGCAGCAGCAGGGGTATGCCACGGAAGACATGACCGACAATGAGATGGCGAAGCTGCATATCCGCTATATGGTCGGTGGCCGGGCCCCGGCCCAACTGAAGAATGAAGTGGTGTACCGGGTGGAGTTCCCGGAGCGTCCGGGTGCCCTGCTTAAATTTCTTTCCGGGCTGGGTCAGCGCTGGAATATATCCCTGTTTCACTACCGCAACCACGGCGCAGCTTACGGGCGCATCCTGCTCGGTGTGCAGGTGCCGCGGACCGAGCGTCGGGAATTTCGCGATGTGCTGGAGGCTGTGGGCTACCCGTATTGGGATGAAACCGGCAACCGGGCCTACCAGCTGTATCTGGGTCAGTCCCAAATTGGGGTAGTTGACGCCCCCGGAGCCGGCAACAGCGTGGATTGAGTGAGGTTAAGGGTTTCATTTGGGAAGTTGCTGGGCTAGACTCGGCGTTGTTTGTGAAATAATGCCAAAGAAAATGTGAACATGACTGATGTGAGAGTGTTGCCGTGAAGAGTAAACCGGATTTTATCCTTGTCCTCATCGCTGCCTTCGGCATTGGTGTGCTGGTCACCATGCTTTTACCCCTGTCGGCCTCTGACACCGTGGCCGCGCCGGCTTCCGAGCTCCAGGCTGGCCTGATCATCAACGAGTAAGCGACCGCGGTTCCAGCGGCGACTCAGGCAACCCCTGATCCTGCACATCGGTGCAGGGTCGTCTCCGTCAGCACATAATCCAGCGCGACATCCCAGGGCTCTGCCGCCATGCCTTCAAGCTCCTGGCAATTGAACCCCAGCCCCACCTTCAATGGTGCCTCCTGCCCGGCCAGGGTGCGGTCGTAATAGCCACCCCCCATGCCCAGGCGGTAACCGTCCCTCTGCCAGCCCACCAGAGGCAGGAAGATGATGTCCAGCCCGGCAGCGGCGCGGTCAGGATTGTCGGATTCGGGCTCGGGGATGCCAAAGAGGTTCACGTCGAACGTGGTGTCTGCATCCCAGCGGCGAAACAGCAGCCGGTTTTCGCCTGCCAGAACCGGCAGGTAGAGAGTGCACCGTGGTCGACAGGCGGCGGCCAGCGGCAGCGGATCAAACTCACCGTCCGCAGGCCAGTAGAAGGCTACGTGCTGTGCCGTATCCCAGCCGGGCAGGCCGGAGGCCAGTGCAGCGGCAGCGGCGGCTGCCTGTGACCTGAAAGCCGGGGCAAGTGCCTGCCTCTGGCGGCGCAACTGTGTGCGCAGGGCCGGCTTTGCTTGTTGCTCAAGGCTCATGAAGAGGATGGATTCCCGGCATAGCGTTGACAGAGTTGCCCTGAACCCGACGGTTCAAGGAGGAGGTTCCCGCACTGTTTCAGGCTTTCCGGTACAAGCCGGACCTGCACACCAACAGTGGCCAGGACCCTCCGGGTATAGACTTATCGGCTCGAGGACTGTCTGCCTGGCGCATATGCCAGGGATCCGGGGCCAGTATACACGATCCTGCAGGCGGCTTGGGACTCAGTTGATCTCCAGCTGGCGGAGTTGGTGCATGGCCTGGTCAATTTTACGCTGCAGACCCTGGACAGCCTGGTGATCGATGCCCCCCGCCGCCCCGGAGCCACCGCCCTGATCGGAGGCTTGCAGCAGTTCGTGGCTGATGTTCAGCGCCGCCATCACGGCTATGCGCTCCAGGCCGATCACCTTGCCACTGTCGCGGATGGAACGCATCTGCTTGTCGAGATAGCGGGCCGAGACAATCAACTCGGCCTGCTGCTCTTCCGGGCAGGCTACCTGGTATTCCTTGTCGAGAATGTGTACCGAGACCGTGTTGACGGGATTCACTGGCATTACTCCATTGACCGCAGGCGGGCTATCATGGATTCGACCTTGGACCGCGCCAGTTCGTTCTTGCTGATGAGATCCTGCCGTTCCCGCCGCCAGCCATTGTTCTCGTCTTGCAGGCGCTGGTTTTCACGATTGAGCTCCCGGCACAGGGCTATCAATTCGTCGATTTTGGACTCCAGTGCCTGAAGCGGGGTATCTGCCATGACGCTGTACTTGGGCTGTGTGAATATAGGGCTTACTATAGAGCCGGCTGTGGAACAGGTCAACGCAGCAAAAGTTATGGAATTTCAATAGCCTGCCAGCCTTTTTGCAGTTTTCAGTAGAGGTGCGGCAGGCGCTTCGGGAGTTTGCTGGATGTTTGACAGATTACCGGGCGAGACCGGGCTGTTCGTTTTCGATGAAGTGGCGGACCAGTTGCTGGAGCAGGGGGTGGCGCTTTCCCCGTCGGAACTGCACGGCTGCCTGGTCGGTTTGCTGGCAGCGGGTCACAGTGCTGATCCGGGGGCCGGGCTCGCCGCAGTCAACCACGCGCTGGAGCTGGATTTGCACGGCGACCTGGCCGACGAGGTCATGCAGCTCTATACGCTCAGCGAGGAGGCCCTCGGCGAGGACCTGTTCGACTTCTGCCCGCTGTTGCCGGATGAGAGCCATGAGCTGGCGGTGCGCACCCAGTGTCTGGCGCACTGGTGTCAGGGCTTTCTGGCCGGCTTTGCCCGCGCCATTGCCGTGTCGGGTACCGGCGCCGAAACGCTGCCCGGTGACAGCACCGAGATCCTGCGCGACTTTGCGGCCCTGGCCCAGGCCGATGCGGACGCCCTTCCGGAGGACGGCGACGAAGCCGAAACCAGTTATACCGAGCTGGTGGAGTACATGCGGGTTGCCGCGGTCAATGTGTTCCTCGACAGCCGCGCCCGGCGTGAAGACCGCGAGCAGGCGGTGCGGGGGTCCGATGTCCGGCACTAGCCGGGCTGCGGGGCCGGAGCCGGTGAGTGTAGTGAAAATCAGCAAAAGCGAATTCAGGCGCCGCCGCCAGCGCCTGATGGCGCTGATGGAGTCCAATAGTATTGCAATCATTCCCGCCGCCAGGGAGCAGCTGCGCAGCCGGGACACGGAGTACCCCTTCCGCCAGGACAGTGACTTTCATTACCTCTGCGGATTTCCCGAGCCCGACGCGGTACTGGTGCTGGTACCGGGTCGCGAACATGGCGAGTACGTAATCTTCTGCCACGAACGCGATCCGAAGATGGAGCTCTGGCACGGGTACCGCGCCGGCCCCGAGGGAGCCTGCGCGGAATATGGCGCCGACGACGCCTTTCCCGTCGGCGACATCGACGACATCCTGCCGGGCCTGATCGAGGGCCGGGAGCGGGTCTACTATTCCATGGGACGCAGTACCGACTTCGATCGCCGGATCATGGCCTGGGTCAACCTGATCCGCAGCAAGGAATCCAGCGGTGCGGTGCCCCCGGGCGAATTTACCGATCTCGACCACATGCTGCACGATCTGCGGCTGAAAAAGAGCGCGGCCGAACTGCGCCTGCTGGAGCATGCCGGTGAGATCACCGCCCGCGCCCATTGCCGGGCCATGCGCCATGCCCGCCCCGGAGTCTTCGAGTACCAGCTGGAGGCGGAGCTGTTGCACGAATTTGGCAGCGCTGGGGCTCGTTACCCCGCCTACCCCTGTATCGTTGGCAGTGGCCCCAACAGCTGCATCCTGCACTACACGGAAAATGCACGCGCCCTGCGCAAGGGTGACCTGGTATTGATTGACGCGGGCTGCGAATACCAGGGCTATGCCGCGGATGTCACCCGCACCTTCCCGGTGGACGGGCGCTTCAGCCGTCAGCAGCGCGCCATTTACAACATTGTGCTGGAAGCGCAGCAGGCGGCAATTGCGGCGGTGCGTCCGGACAATCACTGGAACGCGCCTCACGAAGCAACTGTGGAGGTGATCACCCGGGGCCTGCGCGATCTGGGGCTGTTGCAGGGTGAGGTACCGGAGTTGATCGCCGCGGAGGCGTACAAGGAGTTCTACATGCATCGCGCCGGGCACTGGCTGGGGCTGGATGTCCATGACGTCGGCGACTACAGGGTCGCGGGCGAGTGGCGGCAGCTGGAGCCCGGCATGGTGCTGACAGTTGAACCGGGGATCTACATCGCTCCCGACAACACGCGGGTAGCGCCGCGCTGGCGCGGCATAGGGATCAGGATTGAGGACGATGTGGTGGTAACGGACACCGGCTGCCGGGTATTGACCGGCGGGGTGCCGCGCCATCCCGATGCGATTGAAGCACTGATGACAGGCCCGACCCCGTGACCGAACAGAGAGACATTGTCATAGCGGGTGGTGGCATGGTGGGTATCAGCCTGGCCCTGGAGCTGGGTCGGTTGCTGCCTGCGACGACCAGCATCACGCTGGTGGAGGGCTTCGCCCTGCCGCCGGCCAGTTCGACACCCGATTACCATCCGTCCTTTGATGCCCGCTCCACGGCCCTGAGTTACAGCTCGCAGTTGATTTACCAGGACATGGGCCTGTGGCCGGCATTGCAGCGCTGGCTGTGCCCCATCGCCACCATTCATGTGTCCAGCCGCGGGCATTTTGGCAGCACCCTGCTGCGGGCCAGGGACTATGGCTGGCAGGCGCTGGGACATGTGGTTGAGAACCCCTGGCTGGGCCAGACCCTGCTGCACGCTCTGCGGGGCCAGGGCCGGGTGGAGCTGTTGAATCCGGCGACAGTGGTCGCCGCCACGGCGTGCGCCGACGGGGTTGATCTGGTGCTTGAGGGCGCCGCCCCTGCGCACCTGCGCTCGGCTTTGCTGGTGGTGGCCGACGGCGCCGATTCCGGGCTGCGCCAGCGCCTTGGCGTCAGCAGCAGTGAAAAACCCTATCGCCAGCACGCGTTGATCTGCAATATCGCCACCGCGCAGCCGCACAACGGCTGCGCTTTCGAGCGCTTTACCGACGAGGGGCCGCTGGCACTGCTGCCGCTGCTGCCCGCCGCCGCTGCCCGCAACCGCAGTGCCCTGGTGTGGACGCTGCCCCCGGAGCGGGCTGAGAGCCTGCTCGCCGGTACCGATGAGGCGTTTCTGGGTGCCCTGCAACAGCGCTTTGGCTACCGTCTCGGACGCCTGCTGCAGGCGGGTGCGCGCCAGGCCTATCCGCTGTCCCTGCGGCACTGTGAAGAACAGGTGCGGGCCGGCGTGGTGATCATGGGCAATGCCGCCCACGCCCTGCACCCGGTAGCGGGACAGGGTTTCAACCTGGCCCTGCGCGATATTGCCGCCCTGGGCCGGGTGCTGGCGCCGGCAGTGGCGGCGGGGGAGAGCCCGGGCTCACTGGCGGTGTTGCAGCGCTACCGGGAGCGGCAGCGGCAGGATCAGCTGCGAACCATCCAGTTCAGTGACCGCCTGCCGGCCCTGTTCATGCACGCTGACCCGATGCTGGCGCTGGCCCGGGATCTGGCCCTCTCCGGCCTCGACTGGGTGGCGCCGCTGAAGCGCGCTTTCGTCGAGCACGCTGCCGGCCTGGAGGCCACACGTGGCTGAGCCGCTGCTGTGCGATGTGGCGATTGTCGGTGCCGGTATTGCCGGCAGTGCGCTGGCGCTGGCGTTGTCGGGCCACGGTTTGTCGATCGTGGTGATCGAGGCGCAGCCGCACGATTCCGCAGCGCTGCCCTCCGGGCTGGCCCTGGAGGATTTCGACCCGCGGGTGGTGGCCCTGAATCCGCGCTCGCAGGCCCTGTTGGCGCAGTGGGGCGCCTGGCAGGGTGTGGCAGACTACCGCAGCTGCGCCTATCGGCACATGACGGTGTGGGATGCGGACGGCACTGGCGCGATTGATTTTGACTGCAGCGATGTCGGTGCCACCGCCCTCGGCCATATCGTCGAGAACCGGGCGCTGGTGCGGTCGCTGGGCAGCCAGCTGCAGACCTGCGCAGATATACGCATGCTGGCGCCTGAGCGGCTGCAGGCCTGTAGCCGCGATGTGGCGGGCGCCGTGCTGCTGGAGCTGGAATCCGGGCGCCAGTTGCGGGCGGGACTGGCAGTGGCAGCCGATGGCGCCAACTCCAGGGTGCGGGAATTGCTTGATTTTCGCACCCGCGAGTGGGACTACGGCCACCACGCCATTGTCGCCACGGTGCAGGTAGAGCACGATCACGGGGCCACCGCCTGGCAGCGCTTCCTGCCCACGGGGCCGCTGGCGTTCCTGCCGCTGCCCGGGACCGACGGGGCGCACTACTGCTCGCTGGTCTGGTCCATCGATTCGGCGCAGGTAGAGGGGCTCATGGCGCTGGCCGGGCCGGAGTTCTGCAGTGTTCTGGAACGGGCCTTTGAACAGCGGCTCGGCAGGGTTCTCGACTGCTCCCGGCGCCATTGCTTTCCGTTGCGCCAGCGCCATGCACTGGATTACGTGCAGCCCGGGGCGGCCCTGGTTGCCGATGCCGCGCACACCATTCACCCCCTGGCCGGGCAGGGAATCAACCTCGGCCTGCAGGATGTCGCGGTGCTGGCGGAGGAGTTGTTGCGGGCCCGGCAGCGGGGCGAGGTACCGGGTAGCCTGGCAGTGCTGAAGCGCTACCAGCGTCGCCGCAAGGGCGAGAACCTGACGATGATGCTGGCCATGGAGGGTTTCAAGCGCCTGTTTGAGCAGCCCGCGCTGCCGTTGCGCTGGTTGCGCAACGCCGGCATGCGGGGGGTGGATCGTGCGCGCCCGCTGAAGCAGCGCCTCATGCAGCAGGCCATGGGCGTAGTGGACCGCGAGTAGCCGGCATTCCCGGGCCCTGCAGGAGCGCATTGTTTTTCATGGTCCTGCCGTTAGAATGTGCGGCTACGCCAGCCCCGGCGGCAGCCGAATCCCGAACGAGAGGATGCACCATGAGCCAGACCCCCAGTGAACTGAAATACGCCAGCAGCCACGAGTGGGCGCGCCTCGAGGAGGATGGCACAGTGACCATTGGCATCACGGATCACGCCCAGGAAGCCCTGGGCGACGTGGTCTTTGTCGAGCTTCCTGAAGTAGGCGACCGCCTGGCGGCGGGGGACGAGGCCGGGGTGGTGGAGTCGGTCAAGGCCGCCTCCGATATCTACGCCCCGGTCAGTGGCGAGGTCATTGCGATCAACGATGCCCTGGAAGACGAGCCGGAAACCGTCAACGGGGATCCCTACAACGACGGCTGGTTCTATCGTATCCAGCCCGATGATACCGCTGAACTGGACAATCTGCTGAGTGCGGAGGATTACACCGAGCACTGTGCCGACGAGTGAGCGCCGATCTGTTCCTGCGGCCCGGGGCTGAGCGTCGTCTCGGTGCGGGCCACCTCTGGGTCTATTCCAATGAAGTCGATGTCCAGCGCAGCCCGCTGCAGGCGTTTACCGCTGGTGACAGGGTTGCTGTGCGCAGGGCCGGCGGCGAACTGCTGGGTTCGGCCTACATGGAGCCGCAGGCACTGATCTGCGCGCGAGTCTATGCACCCGGCGAGGACCGGGCCCTGGATGCCCCCTGGCTGCAGGCACTGGCGGCCCGCGCCCTGGCCAGCCGCGAGGCGCTGTTGGCGGATGCCTGCTACCGGCTGATCTACGGCGACAGCGACGGCATCCCCGGGCTGGTGGTGGACCGCTTTGGCGACTACCTGGTGCTGCAGTTCCACAATGCCGGCATCGAACGCTACCAGGCGGAGATCGTGACGGCACTGGTGGCGTTGCTGCAGCCGCTGGGCCTCCTGCTGCGCGCGGACAGCCGCAGCCGCCGGGAGCAGAACCTGGCGGAGCGGGTCGAGGTCCTCTACGGCGAGGTGCCGGAGACCGTGCCGCTGCGGGAAAATGGCGTGTCCTTCCAGGTGCCGGTATTCCACGGCCAGAAAACCGGCTGGTTCTACGACCATCGCATGGCCCGGGCGCGCCTCGCCAGCTACGCGCCGGGCAGGCGGGTGCTGGATGTGTACAGCTATATCGGCGGCTGGGGCATCCAGGCCGCTGCCTTCGGCGCCAGTGAGGTGCACTTTGTCGACAGCTCGGCGACCGCGCTGGAGGGTGTGCTGGACAACGCCGCCCTGAACGGCTTCGACGACCGGGTCCACGTGCGCCAGGGCCAGGCGGCGGAGACCCTGCAGGCGCTGCAGCGCGAAGGCGAGAGCTTCGACCTGGTGATCCTGGATCCGCCCGCGTTCATCCAGCGGCGCAAGGACATCAAGAAGGGCATCAAGGCCTACCAGCGGATCAATGAACTCGGGCTCCGGGTGCTGCGGCCCGGCGGGGTGCTGGTGTCGGGGTCCTGCTCCATGCACCTGGCCCGGGCGGACCTGCTGGCCGCCATGCAGGGTGCGGCCCGGCGCTGCGCCTGCGAGCTGCGGATACTGGAACAGGGCGGGCAGGGGCCGGACCACCCGGTGCACCCGCTGATCCCGGAAACCGGGTACCTGAAATCGGTGTTTGCGCGCCGCCTCAGTCCCGCAGGGATATGATCGGCCAGTTGGCTTCCAGGGCCCGCGCTTTCAGGATCGGGTCCGGGTCCACCGCCACCGCGTAGTCCACCTGCTCCAGCAGCGGCAGGTCATTGTGGGAGTCACTGTAGAACCAGCTTCCGGCCAGATCCAGCTGCTGCTGTTGCAGCCAGGCCCGCAGGCGCAGTACCTTGCCGCTGTGGTAGGAGGGAATGCCAACGGGTTCGCCGGTGTAGCGGCCATCGCTGATTTCCGCCTCGCAGGCCAGCAGGTCGGCGATGCCGAGGGCGTCGACAATGGGGCGGGTGATGAAGTGGTTGGTCGCGGTGATGACCAGCAGCCTGTGCCCCTGGCGCCTGTGGCTGTCGATCAGGCGCAGCGCCTGTGGCAGCATGATGGGCTCGATCTTTTCCCGCATGAATTGTCGGTGCAACGGTGCCAGCTCCGCCGGTGAGCGGCCTTTCAGGGGGCCCAGTGCAAAGCGCAGGTAGGCATCGACGTCCAGGGTGCCGGCCTGGTAATCGCGGTAGAAGCGCTCGTTGTCGCGGGCAAAGGAATCGCTGTCCACCAGGGCCTGTTCACAGACGAACTGGCCCCAGAGGTTGTCGCTGTCGCCGCCGATCAGGGTGTTGTCGAGGTCAAAGATGGCAAGGGTCATGGTTCCTCCAGGCAGCCCCGCAGGATAGCGTGGCCAGCGTCCGGAGTAAATTTCCCGGCGGCGGGAAAGTGTGGAACAATAGCCCGCCTGAATAAGAAGGTAGTATCTGGTGATTGATTCGGATGGATTCAGGCCCAACGTCGGCATCATGCTGGCCAATGACGCCGGCCAGCTGCTGTGGGCGCGGCGCATAGGTGGCAGGGATGCCTGGCAGTTCCCGCAGGGCGGGATCAATGCGGGTGAATCGGCCGAACAGGCCCTCTTTCGTGAACTGGAAGAGGAAGTGGGTCTGGCCGAGAACGCGGTCCGGGTCGTTGCGGCAACCCGCGGCTGGCTGCGCTACCGCTTGCCCCGGCGGTTTGTCCGCAAGGGGCAGGAGCCGCTCTGTATCGGCCAGAAGCAGAAATGGTTCCTGCTGCACCTGCGTGTCGCCGATGACGCTGTCCGCCTGGACGCCAACAGCAAGCCTGAATTCGACCACTGGCAATGGGTCAGTTACTGGTACCCGCTGAACCAGGTGGTGGCCTTCAAGCGTGAAGTCTACCGCAGTGCTCTCAAGGAGCTGGCGCCGCCGCTGGCCCGCATCACCCGGGACCAAACCTGATGGCGGCAATGATGCTGGAGACGCTCCGCAACATTGTCCAGGAGGTCAACGCCGCCGAGGGGCTCAACGATGCCCTCAATATCATCGTCAAGCGGGTTCGCGATGCCATGGGCACCGAGGTCTGCAGCGTCTACATGCGCGACGAGCACAGTGGGCGCCTGGTATTCCGCGCTACCGAGGGCCTGAATCCGGAGCAGATCGGCGAGGCCAGCCTGGCGCCCGGCCAGGGCCTGGTCGGCCTGGTCGCCAGCCGCGAGGAGCCGGTCAACCTCGAGGACGCCGAGCGCCACTCCAGCTTCCAGCTGCTGGAGGGCCTGGGCGAGGAATCCTTCCACGCCTTTCTCGGCGTACCGATAATCCATCAGCGCGACGTGCTGGGGGTCCTCGTCATCCAGCAGGCCAAGCGGCGCCGCTTCGATGAAAGCGAAGAGGCCTTCCTGGTGACCATGTCGGCCCAGCTCGCGGGTGTCATTGCCCACGCCAGGGTGACCGGCGCGGTGCAGGAGGAGCTGCGCGCCGGCGCCGGCGGCCCCGCCCGGATCAATGGTATCCCCGGGGCGCCGGGAATCGCCATCGGCACCGCCGTGGTGGTGTCTCCGGTGGCGGACCTGTACGCGGTACCCCGCAAGAAGGCCGCCAGCCGGCGTCAGGAGCTGCGCGCATTCAAGGTGGCGCTGGCGGCGGTGCGCAGTGATATCGAAGCGGTATCGGAAAACCTGCGCGGGGAAATGAGCCCGGAGGACCACGCCCTGTTCGATGTCTACCTGGGGATACTGGATGACTCCGCGATCGGCGGCGAAGTCGCCCGCCTGATCAAGGCGGGGCAGTGGGCGCAGGGGGCTCTCAGTGAAGTGATGATCAGGCACATCCGTCACTTTGAACGGATGGAGCACAGTTATCTGCGGGAGCGCGCGGTAGACGTAAAGGATTTGGGTACGCGAGTACTCGCTTACTTGCAGGACGAAGCGAAAAAAGAGCTCAAGACCTATCCCGAGCAGACCATTCTGGTAGGCGAGGAGCTGACGGCCTCGGCGCTGGGAGAAGTGCCGCGGGAGCGGCTCGCCGGCCTGATCTCGGTGCGCGGTTCCGGCAACTCGCACGTCGCCATCCTGGCGCGGGCGATGGGGGTGCCGACGGTCATGGGTGCGGTGGACCTGCCCTATACCCGGCTTCAGGACCGCGAGGTCGTGATCGACGGCTACAATGGCATCGTGCACCTGAACCCCCTGCCGGAAGTGCGCGCGCGATTCCAGGAGCTGGCGGACCAGGACCAGGCCGTATCCCGGGACCTGGAGTCGCTGCGGGATCTGCCCTGCGAGACCCTCGACGGCCATCGCCTGCCGCTGTGGGTCAACACGGGGCTGATGGCGGATGTCACCCGTTCGCTGGAACAGGGTGCCGAGGGTGTTGGCCTGTACCGCACCGAAGTTCCGTTCCTGCTGCGCGACCGCTTTCCCAGTGAGGAAGAGCAGCGCCAGATCTATCGCGAGCAGCTGGAAGCCTTTGCCCCGCGGCCGGTCACGATGCGCACCCTCGATATTGGTGGCGACAAGGCGCTGCCCTACTTCCCGATAGCGGAGGACAACCCGTTTCTGGGCTGGCGCGGGATTCGCGTGACGCTAGATCACCCGGAAATATTTCTGGCCCAGGTCCGGGCCATGATCAAGGCCAATGCCGGCCTTGGCAATCTGCGCATCATGTTGCCCATGATCAGCAATATTGCCGAGTTGGAAGAGGCCATGGGGCTGATTCACCGCGGTCACCGGGAGATCGTGCAGGAAGGTACGGAGGTGGCGCTGCCGCCCATCGGGGTGATGGTTGAAGTGCCCTCCGCGGTTTACCAGGCGCGGGCCCTGGCGCGGCGGGCGGACTTTCTGTCGGTGGGCAGCAACGACCTCACCCAGTACCTGCTGGCGGTGGATCGGAACAACTCCAGGGTGGCGGATCTCTATCACTCCTTCCACCCCGCGGTACTGCAGGCACTGTGCACTGTGGCTGAAGCCGGGCGCGCGGAGGGCAAGCCGGTCAGTATCTGCGGTGAGCTGGCCGGTGATCCGCTGGCCGCGGTACTGCTGCTGGCGATGGGTTACGAGGTGCTGTCCATGAATGCCACCGCGCTTCCGAGGGTGAAGAAAACCCTGCGCAGTATCACCCGTACCGACGCCCTTGAGTTGCTGGCGGAAGTCATGCTGCTGGAACACTCCGCTGCGGTGCTCCAGCGGCTCCAGCGCCTGATGACCGAGCGCGGGCTGCAGCAGTTCATTCATGCGCCGCCGGTCTGAGCCGCACTGGCGCAGCTGAACGCCAGGCTACTGCGGCCGATTTCACGCCCGGCCGGGTCAAAACTGAGCTCTTCCCAGCTGGCGGCCAGGCTACCCGTGTCGGTGCTTTGCTGCAGCCAGAGGCTGGTGGTCGAGCGGGTGCCGTATTCCGCGGTGACGATAAACTGGGCCGAGAGTTGCCTGTCCATGCCATTGCTCAGGCCCAGCGGATGCAGGTCCTCCTCTGCCGCGAGGCGGCGATCAGATACCGCCCGGCGCAACGCCTCGTGGCTCAGCGCGGGGGTGGCGAGCAGGGGCGCGAGCCGCGATCTCGCCAGCTCCAGTTTGGGCCAGGGGGTATCGAGGCGGGCATTGCTGAGCCCATAGAGTCCCGGGGCCAGCGCCCGCGGCCGATTCTCGCCGCTGCTGTTGCTGAAGTACCAGAGGTGCCCCTCGGAGCCCACCAGCAGGTTGAAGCCGGCATAGTCGCCGGCCCTGTCCGCCAGCTGCTGCAAAAACCTTTCCGGCGTGTCACTGCCGGTGAGAAATGCCAGCGGCAGCTCGCCCCGGGAGCGGGCCGCGGGCAGGCTGCGACTTGGGTCGCGGTAGTTGGTGATCGCCGCAAAGCGGCCCTGGCGGGTCACTCCCATCCAGGTTCCGCCCGCTTCCAGGTCGCGGCCGGCAACGAGCTGCGGGTGCTCCGGCCAGAAACCTGAGGGCGCGGTGGGGCGGCGGTGGAACTCGTCGCGATTGGCGACCACCACCAGGGGAAAGTCGGGCCTCACCTGCCAGCCGAATACAATCAGGCACATCGCGGGGTCGCACTCCTTGGATCAGGACTGCATCCTGCCAGCTGTCGCCGCAATTGTGAATCGGGCTCGCGTACACGATAATGAGCGGCCCTGACTCGCGGCCGGTCGGGGAGCCCTTGCCGGCACTGCCCGCACCACGTGCCGAAGACTGGAGATTATGCTGCCTTACCCCGATATCGACCCCGTTGCCTTCTCCCTGGGTCCCGCCCAGGTACACTGGTACGGACTGACTTACCTGGCAGGGCTGGTTTTTGCCTGGTGGCTGGGTGTCAGGCGCAGTGCCCGGCCCGATGTGCCGCTGCAGCGAGAGCACATCGATGACCTCGTTTTTTTCAGCGCCCTGGGGGTGGTGCTGGGTGGCCGTATCGGGTACGCCTTCTTCTACGGCGGTGAACGCCTGCTGGAGGATCCTCTCTGGCTGCTGCAGGTCTGGCAGGGCGGGATGTCATTCCACGGTGGCCTGCTCGGGGTCATCGTCGCCCTGTTCTGGTTTGCCCGCAGCCGCGGCCTGGCGCCAGGGACGGTACTGGATCTCGCCGCCCTGCTGACGCCGATGGGGCTGGCGCTGGGCAGGCTGGGAAATTTCATCGGCCAGGAGCTGTGGGGTCGACCCGCGGATGTGCCCTGGGCAATGGTGTTCCCCAATGACCCGCTGCA
This sequence comes from Haliea sp., assembly GCF_040221975.1. Classification (GTDB taxonomy): domain Bacteria; phylum Pseudomonadota; class Gammaproteobacteria; order Pseudomonadales; family Halieaceae; genus Haliea. The sequence goes on along the minus strand of NZ_JAVJWR010000036.1, from coordinate 304,594 downwards.
GTTGGCGCGCCATCCATCCCAGCTGTATCAGTTCGCCCTCGAGGGCCTGCTGCTGTTCTTCATCATGCTCTGGTTCACTTCCCGATCGCGCCCGACCTGGGCCGCCAGCGGGCTGTTTTGCGTGGGCTACGGTAGCCTGCGTTTTCTCGCCGAGTTTTTCCGCGAGCCGGACGCCCACATCGGCTTCCAGGCCTTTGGCTGGCTCACCCGGGGCCAGCTGCTCTGCCTGCCGATGCTGGCGCTGGGCCTGTTCCTGCTGTGGTGGGCCTATCGTCGCCCGGGATTGACCGTCGGGGGGGCGCGTAAATGAGGCAATACCTTGACCTGCTCCAGGATATTCTCGATCACGGTACCGTCAAGGGTGACCGCACGGGTACTGGCACCCTGTCGGTGTTCGGGCGCCAGTTTCGCCACGACCTGGCGGACGGATTTCCGCTGCTTACCACCAAGAAACTGCACCTGAGGAGCATCGTCAACGAGCTGATCTGGTTTCTCAGTGGCGACACCAATACCCGCTGGCTGAAAGAGAACGGGGTCAGCATCTGGGACGAGTGGGCTACCGAGACGGGTGATCTGGGGCCGATCTACGGTGCCCAGTGGACGGCCTGGCCGACCCGCGACGGTGGCAGCATCAATCAGATCGATTACGTGCTCGACTGCCTGCGCAACAATCCCGACAGTCGCCGCATCCTGTTTCACGGCTGGAACGTCGAGTTCCTGCCGGACGAGAAAATGAGCCCGCAGGACAATGTCAGGGCGGGCCGGATGGCTTTGCCTCCCTGTCACCTCCTGTACCAGTTCTACGTGGCGGAGGGAAAGCTGTCGTCCCAGCTGCTGATTCGCTCCAGCGATTCCTTCCTGGGACTGCCCTACAACACCGCCAGCCTGGCCCTGCTGACCCTGATGCTCGCCCAGCAGTGCGATCTTGAGCCAGGCGAGATCGTCATCTGTACCGGCGACTCGCACATATACAGTAACCACCTCCGCCAGGTGCGCGAGCAACTGTCTCGCGAGCCAAGGCCGTTGCCGCGGCTGGAAATCCTGCGTCGGCCGCCCTCGATTTACGACTACCGCTTCGAGGACTTCCGCCTGCACGACTACGATCCACACCCGCACATCGCCGCGCCGGTGGCGATCTAGCGGTGACTACTGCCAGGCTTGCCTTGATGGTCGCCATGGCCGCCAATGGGGTTATTGGCCGCGACAATGGCCTGCCCTGGCACTTGCCCGAAGATTTACGCTATTTCAAGCGCACCACGCTCGGCAAGCCCGTCATCATGGGGCGGAAGACCTTCGAGTCCATTGGCAGGCCGCTGCCGGGACGCCCCAACATCGTGATTTCGCGGCGCGGCAACTGGTCCGCTGAAGGCGTTGCGGTGGCCGCTTCCCTCGAGGCGGCATTGGACTCTGGCCAGGCGCTCGCGGCGGCGAGCGGGGCGGAGGAACTCGTGGTTATCGGTGGCGCGGAGGTCTATGCGGCAGCCCTGCCTCTGGTGAGCCGCCTCTATGTTACCGAAGTGCACGCGGAAGTTGCCGGCGATACCTGGTTTCCGCCGCTGAATCCCGCTGCCTGGCGGGAAATTGCCAGGGAAGAGCACGCGGCGACCTCTGACAACCCATATCCCTATGCTTTTGTGGTTTATGAGCGGGCGGAGGCATGAGCATGCAGTTGCTTGACGCCAACAAATGTTACTTTCGGCAATTGCGGCGGGTTTTACTGTAACCTTTCTACCCGTTTTGGGGAAATGACCAGAACGCTGCCTGTGATTGATTGAAAATGACGGTGTGATGGGTTTAAATTCTTCACCTCGGTTTACCGACCCAGAATTTTCCACTTTACAACGCAGTATCGTATAACCTAGTACCGAGTCACGCTGTCTCAGCTCTGAATCACTCTTGTTGGAAATAGGAAGCACAATTCCCATGACTATGCATCGATTGAAGAACGCATTGATCGCTGCGCTGGTAGCCACCGGCACCCTTTTCGGTGCCGCGGCAGCAGTGCAAGCCAATAACCTCAACGCCATCCTGGAGGTCGGGGAGTCCCGCAACGAGGCTGCGCGAGAGTCGCAGGTGAGGATCGACCGCCTGGCGGACGAAACCCGCGACCTGCTGACCGACTACAAGGCGGTCATGAAGCAGGTTGACGGCCTCAAGGTCTACAACGCGCGCCTGCAGCGGCAGATCGACAACCAGCTGCGGCGCATTGACGACATCGAGGAGTCCATCAACGAAGTCACGGTTATCCAGCGGCAGATGACGCCGCTGGTGATCCGCATGATTGACAGCCTTGAGCAATTCATCAAGCTGGATGTCCCCTTCAATCTCGAAGAGCGTCTTGAGCGCATTGCGTTCCTGCGCAACAACGTCGACCGCTCCGATCTGGCGGTAGCCGAGAAGTTCCGCCAGGTGCTGGAAGCCTACAATATTGAGCTTCAGTACGGCCGCGGCTTCGATACCTACAGTGATGCCATCGAAATCAACGGCTCCGTCCGCGAAGTGGACTTCCTCCGCATCGGCCGGATTTCCCTGGTCTACCAGAGCACCGACGGCAATGAAAGCGGCGTCTGGAACAACGACACCAGGAGCTGGGAGCCGCTGGATTCGGGCGACTACGCCGCCGAGATCCGCAAGGGCGTACGGATTGCCAACCGCCAGGCCACTATCGATCTTCTCAACATGCCCGTACATGCACCGGAGGCTGAATAATGAAAGCGCTGAACAAGATTTTTCCAGCCCTGGTTTTGGGCGGTGCGCTGGCCATTTCCGGAGCAGCCAATGCCCAGGAGGAGGCCGCGACTCTCGATGAACTGCTCGGCCTGGTAAAGCAGGGCCAGGCGACCGAGGCGCGCGAGAACGCCGCACGGGAAAGAGAGTTCGCCGCTGCCAAGGCCGACCAGGCACGCTTGCTGCGGGAGGCTGAGGCCGAGCGCACTCGCCAGGAGGAGGAATCCACCCGGCTGGAAAACCAGTTTGAGGAAAACGAACTGCTGGTGGCGGCCAAGCAGGATCAGCTGCGTGAGCGCCTCGGCTCCCTCACCGAACTGTTTGGCCACCTGACGGCGGCCTCTGGTGACCTCGCGTCCACTTTCGAAGTTTCACTGGTGTCTGCGCAGTATCCCGACCGGGGAGAATTTCTCCGCGAGTTGATCAACAAGATGAGCAACTCGGACAAGCTGCCGCGCATCGAGGAAATCGAGCGCGTCTGGTACGAACTGCTGCGGGAAATCACCGAGACCGGCAACGTGGCGGAGTTCACCGCCGAAGTGGCCAGTGCCGCGGGCGAGCGCTCAGAGCGTGAAGTAGTGCGTGTCGGTGCGTTCAACGTCATCGACATGGAGGGCAACTACCTTGCCTACAACAATGATACCTTGAGCGTGCTTCCGCGCCAGCCAGCCGGCCGTTATACCAGCTGGGCCGAGACTCTGGCCCACGCGGACAGCGGCATGCACACATTTGGAATCGACCCCACCGGTCCGACTGGCGGTTCCTTCCTGGCGGCCATCATCGACAGCCCGACGCTGGAAGAGCGCTGGCACCAGGGCGGCTACGTCGGCTACGCGATCACTGCGGTGGGTGTGTTTGCCTTTATTCTGGCCATCTTCCGCCTGATCGTCCTGTCCGTGGTCGGCGCCAAGGTCAGCAGCCAGCTGAAGAGCAAAACTGCCAACAGCAACAACCCGCTCGGCCGCGTGCTCAAGGTTCACGAGGACAACCCGGGCATGGATCCCGAGACCCTGGAGCTCAAGATGGCCGAGGGCGTGATGCGCGAAACTCCGCGGCTGGAATCGGGTCTTACCCTGTTGAAGATCATCGCTGCGGTGGCGCCGTTGATGGGTCTGCTGGGTACGGTTACCGGTATGATCATTACCTTCCAGGCCATCACCATCTTTGGTGCAGGCGACCCGAAAGCAATGGCCGGCGGTATCTCCAGCGCCCTGGTGACTACCGTTCTGGGCCTGCTGGTTGCGATCCCGACCGTGCTGCTGCATACGATCGTGAATGGTCGCGCCCAGCGCATCATCCACGTACTGAATGAGCAGGCGACCGGCATCGTGGCAGAGCACTCCGAAGCCAACGCCAAGTAGACAGGGGTTCGACCATGGGAGGTATATTCGACGCCGTACTCGCCTTTATGGACAAGGGCGGGGATGTGCTCTGGCTCATCGCTATCCTCGTGTTCGTGATGTGGACGCTGATTTTTGAGCGCCTGTGGTATTTCACCTTTACCTGGCGCAAGGAAGTCTTCGAGGTGATCAAGGCCTGGGAAGCGCGCCCCGAGCGCAAGTCCTGGAACGCCAAGCAGGTGCGCATGCGCCTGCTGTCCCAGAGCCGCGAGGCGATCAACGCCAATCTGCCGGTGATCGCAACGCTGGTGGCACTGTGCCCGCTACTGGGCCTGCTGGGTACCGTGACCGGGATGATCGAGGTGTTCAACGTCATGGCGGTGACCGGCGGTGGTGATGCCAAGTCAATGGCCGGCGGGGTGGAGCGTTCTACCATCCCCACCATGGCCGGCATGGTAGCCGCACTGTCCGGGCTCTTCGCCAACACCTACATCACTCGCATGGCGACGCGGGAACAGGAATATCTTCAGGATAACTTGACGTCCGATCACTGAACGGGCGTCCAAAGGTAGCTATCAGATGCGCAGACTTGCAAGACATAATGAAGAGGAAGGAGCAGAGATCGACCTGACGCCAATGCTGGACGTCGTGTTTATCATGCTCATTTTCTTCATCGTAGTGGCGTCCTTTATCAAGGAGGCAGGGGTTGAGATCAACCGGCCCGACGCCTCCAAGTCCGACCCCAGCGACGCCACCAGCATCCTGGTCCAGATTCGCAGTGACGACCAGATCTGGATGGAGAATCGGCGGGTTGACACGCGCGCGGTGCGCGCCAATATCCAGCGGTTGCTGGCCAACGATCCGGAACAGGGCGTCACCATCAAGGTCGAGAAAGGTGCCCGGTCCGGTACTGTCGTTGACGTGGCCGATGCCGCTCGCGAGGCGGGCGCACCTTCGGTCAACTGGGCCAGCGGAGGGCAGCAGTAGCCATGAGCATGAGAGAAGGCGCCGCGCGCAAGCCCGCCGGCAATGAAAGCACCATCGACCTGACGCCCATGCTGGACGTCGTGTTCATCATGTTGATTTTCTTCATCGTGACGTCCTCGTTCGTCAAGGAGCCGGGTGTCGAATTGATGAAGCCCCAGGCCACAACCACCGAAGCCTGCGAGCGCGGTACCATCATCTTCGCGGTCGACAGTCGTGGCGAGATTCACTATGACAAGAACCGCGTATCGCTGGATCGGGCCATGCGCCTGGCTGAAGCAGCCAAGAAAGAGGCACCACAGGCGAACGTGGTGGTCCAGGTTGACCGTGAGACGCCGGCATATGTCGTGGAACAACTGATTGATGAATTGCGGCCCATGCTGACAGCTCCGCCGTGCATTTCAACGGATGACGAGGTTTAATGGTAATGGGCAGTAGCTTTGTGAGGGTGCTGGTCGGTGCACTGGTAGCGGTTCCCGTTGCGATCGGTCTGTTTTTCTTGATGCACAGCCTCATCAATACCGAGTACGAGCAGGAAGATGTCGAGGCGAGAAAGATTGCCGATATTATCGTGCCCGAAGATGAGATCGAAGTTAACGTCAAGCAGCCGAAGCCCGACAAGGTGGAAGATCCGGAAGAGCCGCCACCTGAATTGCCGACACCGGATATCGACATGGACATGGACCTGGACGTGGTGAACACTGCACCAAGGGCCCAGGTCAATGTGCAGATCAGTGCCACGGGAATCAGTGGCGATGGTGAGTACCTGCCCATTGTGAAGGTCGCCCCGGTCTATCCACGGCGGGCCCAGACCCGCGGCATTTCGGGCTACTGTATCGTCGAATATACGGTAACCCGCACCGGCTCCATTCGCGATCCGCGTGCGGTTGACTGCCAGCCCTCGGGGGTATTTGAGTCGGCCTCCGTCAAGGCCGCGGAGAAGTTCAAGTACCGGCCGCGGGTTGTGGACGGCGAGCCCATTGAGGTGGCCGGCGTGCAGAACTTGTTTACCTATGAGCTGGAAAACTAGGGTGGTGGTACGTATGAAACTCCATGATTCCGGTATTTGGCTGCGGGCAGCGCTGCTGGCGCTACCGGTGGCGGTGGCGCAGGTCGCCGTGACCCAGGTCCAGTCTGAACTCGGGTTGCGGCCGTTTGCTGCGGCCGTGGCCCAGGAGGAAGGCGAGCAACGCGAGACGCGGCGCACACCGGCGCTGCGCAACCAGGTTTATGAAAAGCTGGCCGAGGCCCAGGCGGCGGCCGAGGCCAACGATCTGGCGACCGCCTCGCGTGTTCTGGACGACATGCTGTCCGCGGGTGGCAAGAATGAACTCAACAGCTATGAACTCGCCAATGTCTACAACCTGTACGCTTTCATACACTATACCCGGGAAGACTACAACGCTGCCCTGCAGGCCTATGAAAACGTGGTCAGGCAGCCGGATATCCCGCTGGCAATGGAGATCAATACCCGCTATACCATTGCCCAGCTGTACTTTGTGCAGGAACGCTGGCAGCAGGGGGTCAATGCACTGCTGGACTGGTTCAAGTTGAACGAGAATCCGAACGAGGAAGCCTACGTTCTTCTTGCCCAGGGCTATTACCAGCTCAACGACTACACCAAGGCCTTGACCAATGTGGAGAAGGCGATCTCCCTGTACCAGGAAAAGGACAAGACGCCCAAGGAGCAGTGGTACAACCTGGCCCGCTTCCTTTACTTTGAAAAAGGCGACATCACCAATACCGTGCGGGTGCTGGAGGAATTGCTCAAGCACTATCCTGACAAGCAGTACTGGGTCCAGTTGTCGCACATGTATGGCGAACAGAAGCGGGACAGCAAACAGCTCGCCGCCATGGAAACCGCCTATGTGCAGGACATGCTCGACAAGGGGACGGAGCAGGTCACCATGGCCTATCTCTACCTGAATGCCGAGGTGCCCTACAAGGCCGCCAAGGTGATGGACAGGGGCCTCAAGAACAAATCGATCGAGGACAGCTCGCGCAATTACGAGATTCTCGGCAATGCCCTGCGCCAGGCCCAGGAAGTGGAAGAGGCGATTCCAGCAATGGAAAAGGCCGCAGCCAAGTCCGAGGACGGCGAGCTTTATGCCCGCCTGGGCAACATCTATCTGGATGGCGACCGCAATGAGGAGGCCATTACCGCGATAACCCGGGGCCTGCAGCGCGGTGGTGTACGCCGCCCGGATTCTGCCAGGCTGGTGCTGGGCATGGCCTACTTCAATACCAAGCAGTATGAAAAGGCGCGGGAAGCGTTTCAGGCCGCCGGGCGCGACGAGCGGTCAGCGCAGTACGCCAGGCAATGGATTCAGTACATGGATTCGGAAATCGAACGCCAGAAGCAACTGGAAAGTGGCTGACAGCGCGAGCTTGTAAAAAAAAGGAGCACATTGTGCTCCTTTTTATTTGCCCAAACTTGTCCCCCTCAGATAGGAGTTACGTTCTCGGCCTGGGGGCCTTTCTGGCCATTGGTGACCGTGAACTGTACCTTCTGGCCATCTGTTAGCGTCTTGAACCCTTCGCCCTTGATGGCGCTGAAGTGAACAAATACATCGGGGCCGCCTTCGCGCTCGATAAAGCCGAATCCCTTGGTCTCGTTAAACCACTTAACGGTGCCGGTTTCTGTAGACATAAGTGTTACCTGTATTGCTTTGGGAAGCCCGTCCGGGCCCCAGGGGGTTAGTCATCTATTTATGTTCAACGTACCGAGGAACTTGAGGGAACTTCGAGGACGCGCATAAATACCACTGATTGCTCAGCTTCAGGAAGTGTAGCACCGCCTTCGGGCACTGGGATTGCAGCGAGAGGAAATTTTTTGGGCAATTTTACCCGTTTGCGACCGCAAGGGCTCAGCCCAGGGGCGCATGTGCCGCGCCCAGCAGCCCGGGTTGCGGATGGGTGATGACCCTCACCGGCATGCGCTGGAGATGGCCCTGCATGGGGCCGCGATCAGTGAAGCGCTGGTGAAATTCGCTATCCTGCAGGAATCCCGGAAAGGAGGGCAGGATACCGCCCGCCAGATAGAGACCGCCAAATGCGCCGCTGGCGAGAATGAAATCGGCGCTGGCCGTGCCCAGCAGCGAGCAAAACCGGCGCAACGTGGCGGCGCAAAGTGCGTCCGAGCCAGCCAGTGCACGGGCGCTGATCTCTTCGCCACACAGGGGTTCCGCGACCACACCATCCACGGTGGCCAGCGCCTGATAAAGGCGCTGCAGGCCGGGCCCTGACAGCAACAGTTCGCTGTAGATGCGGCTGTGTTCGTGCATGAGCACACGCCACAGTTCCAGTTCCTGCAGGCCCTGAGGCGCCAGCGCCATGTGTCCCGGTTCGCAGGCGATGGCCCGGTGAGGCTCGGAGCCAGTATCCAGTACCGCACCACCGAGTCCGGTGCCTGGCCCCAGCGTGGCCATGCGCGCATAGCGGGCCGTTCCGGGATGGATCTCGTACCAGTCCCCGGGCTGCAGCCACGGCAGTGCAAAGGCGTTGGCCTGGAAGTCGTTGATCAGGCCGACCCGATCCCAGTTGAAGCGCGCTGCCAGCTCGCTGCCGCGGAAGGACCAGTTGCAGTTGCTCATGTGCGCGCAATCGCCCTCGGGCGGCGCCGCGACGGCGATGCAGGCGTCCCGGGGCCTGGCTTCAGGATGCTCATCCAGCCAGTGGCTGAGCACGGCTTCCAGACCATTGAAGTCGCAATTCCGGTAGCGCTTTATGGCCCGCAGCCGATCGTCAGTGAGCTGATACAGGGCTATGCGGGTATTGGTGCCGCCGATGTCCGCTACCAGACGTCCGCCGCGCTCCGGCCCCCGCTTCATGCGACCGGCAGGATCTTCATGATGTTGGTGGAGCCGGGCCTGCCCATGATGGCACCCTTGGTCAGCAGGACCGCGTCGCCCTTGTGTAGCTGCCCCTCGTCACAGAGGAACTCGATGGCGCTGGCCTCGACGGTGTCCTGGTCAAACACGCTGGCGTCGAAAAACAGGGGCACTACGCCGCGACACAGGCACAGCCGCTGCAGGGTTTCACTGCGGCTGCTCAGGGCAAAGATCGGCAGTCCCGAGCTCAAGCGCGACATCAGCAGCGGCGTGGTGCCGGATTCGGTGAGGCAGGCAATTCCGCGCACGGTCTTGTAGTGATTGGCGGCGTAGATTGCCGACATGGCAATGGTTTCCTGGGCGCTGGCAAACTGCTTGTCGAGACGATAGCGGGAGGTTCTCGCCACCGGATGGCGCTCGGCTCCCAGTGCCGCGTCGGCCATCGCGGTAACCACTTCCACCGGGTAACTGCCCACAGCGGTTTCCGCCGACAGCATTACCGCGTCAGTGCCGTCGAGCACGGCGTTGGCCACGTCGAATACCTCTGCCCGGGTGGGCATGGGACTGCTGATCATCGACTCCATCATCTGGGTCGCGGTGATGACTACCCGGTCCATTTTGCGGGCGCGCGATATCAGGTCCTTCTGCAGGCCTATCAGCTCCGCGTCGCCCACCTCCACCCCGAGATCACCCCTGGCGACCATAATGCCGAAGGCGGCGTCGATAATGCCGTTGAGCGTGTCGTTGTCGGCCACCACCTCGGCCCGTTCAATCTTGGCGATGATGGCCGGCTCGAGCTGGTGGGCCCGCAGCAGGTCGCGGGTCTGGAAAATGTCCTCGGCACTGGAGACGAAGGAAACGGCGACAAAGTCAGGGCGCACTTCGGCGAGGCTGTCGATATCGGCGATGTCCTTGGTGGTCAGCGCCGGCGCGGCGAGACCGCCGCCGAGGCGGTTGATGCCCTTGCGTGAGCCGAGGATACCGCCGACCAGAACGGTGCAGTCGACGGTGCTGGTCTGGACTTCGTCCACACGCAGCCGCAGGCGACCGTCATCGAGCAACAGCGTGTCACCGCGGAACACGCTGGTGGTGAGCTCGCGGTAGTCCAGGCCGACGCCGTGGGCATCGCCCTCGCCTTCCCCCAGACCCAGGTCCAGCCGGAACCGGTCGCCAGTCTCCAGCCGCACCGAGCCGTCGCGAAAACTGCCAATCCGGATTTTGGGCCCCTGCAGGTCGGCCAGGATTCCCACGTAGCGGCCGGCTACTGCCGCCTGCTTGCGGATGCGCCGGGCCACCCTGGCGTGCTGCTCTGCGGAGCCGTGGCTGAAGTTGAGCCGGAACACATTGACGCCCGCGGTGATGAGCCGGGCTATCATGTCATCGGACTCGCTGCCGGGGCCGATGGTGGCAACAATCTTGGTGCGCCGGTTGACTCTGGGTGTCACGGGGAGGTCCTGTTCACTGGGTGCTGAAGCAAATAGTCTCTGGCGAGGTCGGGGAAGTCGGTAAACAGACCGTCTACCCCTGCCTGGTGCAGAAAGATGTCGAGCAATTCCGCGAAGCTGCCGATACCTGCCGGCAACTGGTCGGCGCGGAATGTATAGGGGTGTACCTGTAGTCCCCGCTCGTGCGCGAGTGCCACCAGGTTGCTCAGCTCCACGCTGCCATCGGCCTGCTTGCCGCGGTAGATCTGCATCAGCCAGGGACCGATGCCATCGGCGTAGCTTGCCACGGCATCGAGACCGGGGGCGGTTTGCAGGAAATCGTAGTCCACTTCGCTGTCCTCGCCCCAGCTGTTGTCGGCGATCAGCTGGATCAGTGGCAACGGCGTCTGCAGGGTGTCGCGCAGGTAGCGCAGGGTGACGTCGTCAAAACACTGCAGGAAGACCTGGTCCCGGCGCTGGTCATAGCCCTTCTCCACCAGCACGTCCAGCACCCGGCGGGCAATGTCGTGACCTTCCCGGCGGTGGAAGTTGGGCGCCTTGAATTCAATGTAGAGGCCGGTCCTGCGGCCCCTGCTGCGGTCCAGCCCGCTGATGAAGTCGATTTCTTCCGCCAGGGTGGGGACGGTGAGCAGGCCCGGCCCGAGTGGAAAGCGGCCGGGAAAAGCGGCGTTGCCATCCGCCCCGGTGCGTTCGTGCGCGCGCAGGGTGCGGATTTCCGCAAGAGTGAAGTCGATCGCATAAAAGCGACCATCCTGCCGGGCGCGATCGGGAAAGCGCGCGGCAACGTCGGTGGTGGATTCCAGGTGGATGTCATGGAGGACGATGGGGATGCCATCGCGGGTCAGCACCACATCCTGTTCAATGTAGTCGGCGCCCATGGCGTGGGCCATGGCCTTGGCCGCCAGGGTGTGTTCCGGCACATAGCCGCTGGCGCCGCGGTGGGCAATAACAATCGGGGAACTGGCGGCTGCTGTCATAGCCGCACATGGTAGCAGGACAGCGGCGATCAGGGCGAGATACTGCTGCCACAATCGCATCGCCGCCGTCCGCTGTGGTTACTTCTTGACCTGCATGCTGATGGTTTTCTCCGTGGCCTTGCCATAGGGCGGCAGCATGCCGCCCAGCTTGCCGACATTGATGCCCGCCTGCCGGTAGATGGACTTGGCGTGACTGAAGGTACGGAACCCGGTCTCGCCGTGGTAGGCGCCCATGCCGCTGGGCCCAACGCCGCCGAAAGGCAGCTCTTCCTGCATGACATGCATGATGACATCGTTGATACAGGCGCCGCCGGAAGTGGTGCGCTTGAGTACGGCCTCTTCTTCGGCCTTGTCGCTGCCGAAGTAATACGCTGCCAGGGGCCGCGGGTTGGCATTGACGTAATCGATGGTCTCGTTGAAATCCTTGTAGGTGCGGATCGGCAGCAGGGGACCGAACAGCTCCTCCTGCATGACCTTGAGATCTTCCGCGGGCTGCGGGATCAGGGTCGGGGGAATCTTGCGGCTGCCCTGCTGGGCGCTGAAATCTTCCCCGGCCGGATTGATTGTTATGGTCTTGAAGCCCCGCTCCTCGGCCTCGCGCAGGTAGCCGGTCAGGCGCTCGTAGTGTCGCTCGTTGACCACGGCGGTGTATTCGGGATTGCCGAGGATGGTGGGGTACATGGCAGTGACCGCCTTTTCCGCCGCGGCGATCACGTCCTGCAGCTTTTCCTCCGGCACCATCAGGTAGTCCGGCGCCAGGCAGATCTGGCCGGCGTTCAAGGTCTTGCCCAGCATGATCCGCTCCAGGCTCTGCTCAAGGTTGGCGCTGCGGGAAACGATCACTGGCGATTTGCCGCCCAGTTCCAGGGTCACCGGCACCAGGTTGCGGGCCGCCGCGGTCATGATGTGGCGGGCCACAGAGGTTGCGCCGGTAAACAGCAGGTGGTCGAAGGGCAGGGCGGAAAAGGCCTGGCCCACCTCCGGCCCGCCGGTAAAGATGGCCACTTCCTTTTCGTCCCAGGCCTCGGCGACCATTTCCGCCATGACTTCGGAGGTGGCCGGCGTGAACTCCGAGGGCTTGATCAGGGCCCGGTTACCGGCGGCGAGAATCCCGGCCAGCGGGCCGAAGGTCAGGTTCACCGGGAAGTTCCAGGGCGAGATCACGCCGACAACGCCCAGCGGCTGGTATTCGATGCGGGAGCGGCCACCGAGCAGGTTGAGCGGGAACATGGTGGGCCGGCGCCGGGGCCGCATCCATTTGCGCAGGTGCTTGCGTGCGTGTTTCATCGGCGTGACCGAGGCAGCGACGTCGGTCAGCAGGCTGACCTGGCGGGCCCTGCAGCCGAAATCTGCGTCCAGCGCTGCAACAATTCTGTCCTGGTACTTGAGCACCACATCTATCCCGCGATCAAGCCGGTCGATGCGCGTCTCAGCGGAGACATCCCCCTCGCGCAGGTAGTCCTTGCGCTGGGCTTCCAGCGTCTGCAGCATGCGCTGCTCGATATCTTCTGCCGGGGTAACTGATGGCGGTGCATTCATGGCTGTTATCCTTGTGTTGACGAATTGGCTGGCGAAACCGAAGCTTGAGTATAGTAGTGCCATGGGCAGAAATTAACCGTCAGCGGCCAGTCATTTGTGGCCACGGCGAGCGACGCTGAAGATGCTGCAGCCAACGCCCTGAGTGGATTTGGGCTTGGCATCGCCGGTGGCTCCTGCTACAACAGCGCCATGAAAAATCCGCCGACCCTAACCGACTCCCGCACGCCGTCGCCGCCCTATGGCTACTCGCGCCAGTGCAACTATAGCCGCGAGCAGCAGATCCACATTGTGGCCGAGTTTCACGCCCACAAGATCCGGCCCAGCCGCATTGCCTACCGGGTAGGCATAGACATCGCGTTTATTGAAGCATTGATCGCAGGCGAGCTGGAGGAGGAGCGGTTCCCGCGCCTGGTGGCGCAGTACCGGCGCCAGCGCTACCAGCAGCGCATGCAGTCCAGCAACAGCCACAATGGCGTCACCCGGTTTGAATTGCAGCAGCGGATAGAGCGGGATTTCCAGAGCGAGACAGACCTCTAGTGGAGGGGAGCGAGACTATTTCTGCGCACTCTTGCCGCAGACCTGCCTGAAGCCCGCGGCAACAAACGGGATCATGTGATTGTAGGCGGCCTCGAAATCTGCGGAACGACACTTGCCGCCTGACAGCTTGTCGATGCGACCGGTCTGCGCCAGGGTCAGGGTCAGTGCACCGGACAGGTTGTGGTAGCACCAGTACAGGTCTTCGTCCCGGGCGTCCGGCAGCGCCTTGCGCAGGGCGGCGATGAACTCGCTCACCAGTTCGTCAAACAGCTTGGACATCATGCGCGGCCCCCAGTAGGGAGAGTTGTTGATGTAGGCGATGAGCGCCAGATAGTGCTGCCAGCCCGGGTCCCCGGTTTCCTGGGCCAGTTCCAGCGGCCGCAGGAAGGCCTCAATAATCTGTTCAACGCTGGGTCCCCTGCTGGCCGCCGATTGCTGGCAGGCCCGCAGTGCGTCCAGGCGGGCGCTGTTGAGCAGCTCCGCCCTGCGCTCGAAAACCGCGTTGAACAGGTCCAGCTTCTTGCCGAAGTGATAGCTGGCCAGTGCCACATCGACCCCGGCGCCCTTGGCGATCTGGCGCAGTGTCACACCGTCGTAGCCATGCAGCGCAAACAGCTCCTCCGCGATATCCAGGATGCGTTCTCGTTTGGGCTGGCTGCGGGAGTTGCTCATGATCAGTGCGTGTCTTTTTTTGTCCGGCGAGACAATAGCACAATCTAAATTTCAACGCTTGTTGAAAGTTTCGCGGATTTTGTTCAGAATCCGCCCCGGACCGACACCATAACCATAACCGGGCACCCCGCCATGAATCCCGAGCTGTTCAAGTACCTGATCACCGCAAGCTATGTTGTACTGGTTTTCTGGCTGTCCTGGGTGGGCATGCGCCGCACCCGCGACATCCGCGGTTTCTCCATCGGCAACAAGGACATGAGCCCTTACCTGATCGGCATTACCCTGGCGGCGTCGATCGCGTCCACGGCGACGTTCGTGATCAATCCCGGATTCGTCTATAGCCATGGCCTCAGCGCCTATCTGCACTACGGTCTCGCCGGGTCCCTGGGAATTCTCACGGCTTTCCTGGTCCTGACCCGCGGGTTCCTGCGCCTGGGGGAGAGCAGCCAGGCCCTGACCATTCCGCAGTGGATCTTCTACCGCTACAACCACCGCGGCCTGAGCCTGTTCTTCGCCTTCATCAATCTGCTGTCGATTACCTTTGTGGTGCTGATCCTGGTGGGCTGCAGCCTGTTGGTGACGGGCCTGTTCCCCGTCGACCAGAAAACCGCGTTGATCCTGGTGCTCGTGTTCGTGTTTTCCTATGTGTTGATGGGCGGGACCTATGCCCACGCCTACACCAACACCCTGCAGGGTCTGATGATGCTGGCGATCACGGTGATCCTGTTTGCGCAGGGCTGGAAATACTTTGGGGATGACCCGCTGGCGGCGCTGCGCGGGGTTGGCGCAGGCTACGCCGGTGCCTTCAACAGTACCAGCGAGCTGTATTTCGACTTCTTCTCGGTCTTTGTCAGCGGTTTCGTGGTGACGTTTGCGCTGATGCTGCAGCCGCATATCCTGACCAAGGTGCTCTACCTGCGCAGCGAGCGCGACATCGGCAAGTTCATCGGCACTACGGTGGTGGTCGGCACTGTTTTCTCCCTCATGCTGATGATCGGGTTCTACGCCCGGCTGGCGGGACTGGAGGTGCCGGAGCAGGACACGGTAGTGCGGGAGTACCTGTTGTTCGAATTTGGCAGTTCCCTGTGGGGGGAGTACGTGCTGGTATTCATCTTCCTGACCCTGCTGGCGGCGGGCATGAGCACACTGGACGGGATTCTGGTGTCCCTGTCGGCGATGGTGGTCAGCGATATCGTCCAGCCCCTCTGGGGTGACCGCTACAACGCGCTGGCACTGTCGCGCATTGTCCTGGTGCTGGTGGGTGTGGTGGGTGTGGTCCTGGCCTGGAACCCGCCGCCCCTGATCGGCCTGTTTGCGCAGAAAGGCGTGTATGGGCTGGCGGCGGCGTCCATCGTGCCGGTGCTGTTCGGGGTGCTGGTGCGGCGCCACATTCCCCTCTGGGTGGTGCTGGGTGCGGCCCTGCTGGGCCTGTTTACCCACCTGGGGCTGACTTTTTCGGGGCTGGTGCAGAATCCGGCGGTATCCGCCAGCTACGCCATTTTTCTGGCCCTGACCTACGGGCTGTTGGGGCTGCTGTTGACCCGGCCCAAGCCTGAACTGCCTGCTCCCGCCGCAAGACCCACTTGACATTTCAACAAATGTTGAATATTTTGCTCCGGAATTCAACAATTGTTGAATCTGCGTCGCAAGCGCAGAGTCGACCAGACTACTCATAATGAAAAAGGTGATCCTCATGAAAGCACTCGCACCGCGCTCCGCTATTGCCCTGGCAGTTTCCCTGGCTTCCGCAGCACAGTTCAGCCCCGCCCTGGCGCAGACCGGCCCGGCTCTGGCGCTGGAAGAAGTGGTGGTTACCGCCCGGCGCCGGGCGGAAAACCTGCAGGATGTCCCCATCGCGGTTACCGCGCTGTCCGGCGATGCCCTGCGTCTGCGCGGGGCCACCGATATCAGCGAGCTGGCGCAGATGATTCCCAGCGTGACCCTGGAACCCTCCCGGGCCACCAGCACCACGCTGACCGCCTTTATCCGCGGTGTTGGCCAACAGGATCCTCTTGCCGGCTTTGAGCAGGGCGTGGCCCTGTATCTGGATGACGTCTATATCGCCCGGCCCCAGGCGGCCCTGTTGGACATCTATGATGTCGAGCGGGTGGAGGTGCTGCGCGGTCCCCAGGGCACGCTGTACGGGCGCAATGCCGTGGGCGGAGCCATCAAGTACGTGACCCGCCGGCTCAGCGACGACGTTGATGTGCGCCTGAAAGCGTCCTATGGCAGCTATGAGCAGATGGACCTGGTTGGCACCGTGTCAGCACCGGTAACCGATACCTTCCGCGTCGGTGCGACAGTGGCGTCGCTGACCCGCGACGGCTACGGCAAGAACCTCACCACCGGGGACGAGCACTACGACAAGGACCTGTTCGCCTGGCGTGCCAGTGCCGAGTGGCTGCCCAATGACGATTGGCTGGTCCGCCTCGCCTACGACAAGCTCAACGACAAGACCAATCCCGTTGCCGGCTTTCGGCCCTTTCCTGGCGCCGTGAGTGGCGTACCTGTACTCAACGACCCCTATGACACTACTGCCGGCGCTTCCGCGTCAGTGTCTACAGCAGGCATCAACGGCAACAATGAGATCGACGCCGAAGGCCTGATGCTGTCGGTGGACTGGAACTTCAGTGATACCATCACCCTGCGTTCGATCAGCGCCTGGCGCGAAGACTACACCGAATCCGTGATCGACTTCGACGGCCTCGCGGTCATGGATTTTGACGCCCCGGTCATCTACGACAACGAGCAGTTCAGCCAGGAATTCCAGCTACTGTACAACGCCGACCGCTGGAACCTGGTCACCGGTTTTTACTACCTGGACGCGACAGCTTCCAACGATTTTGATGTGGTGCTGGGACAGCTCGGCCCGGTTACCGCCTACACTGGCGGTACGGTGGATACGGAAGCCTGGTCGCTGTTTGCAGACGTGACCTATAGTCTGACCGAGGCCCTGTCACTGTCTGTCGGCGGGCGCTACACCGAGGACAAGCGCACTGCGGATGTTTTCCGCGGCACCTACCTGGGTCTTGGTTCGCCGTTCCTCGGCAATGACAGTGCCATCTTGCTGGCCACCACCAGCGACTATGAAGCCAGCAAAACCTATACTGACTTCTCGCCACGGCTCAATCTGAGCTACGCATTGAATGATGACACCACGGTCTACGCCAGCTACAGCCAGGGCTGGAAGGCAGGCAGCTTCGATCCCCGCGGCGCCAACTTCGCGACCCCCGAAGTCGAGCGCGGCTTTGACCCGGAAACCCTCGATTCCTGGGAGCTCGGCTACAAGACCACCTGGTGGGACGGGCGCGCGGTCACCAACATCGCGCTGTTCTACAGTGACTACCAGGACATGCAGATCCCCGGTTCGGTAGGCACCGACAGTGACGGCGACGGTGTCAACGACGGCTTCGTGGGTACCGTGACCAATGCCGCCGAGGCAGAGATCTCGGGTATCGAGCTGGAAGGCAACATCCTGCTGGGGCAGGGCTTCAGCATGCAGCTTGCGCTCAGCTTCCTGGACGCCGAGATCAAGGACTGGCAGGTCAACGGCGTGGACGTGTCCGACCAGCGCGCGGTGCAGAATACACCGGAGGAAATGGTGTATGTCGGCCTGATCTACAGCACCGGACTTGCCGGTGGTGACGTCACCGCGAATCTGAACTGGTCCTACAAGGGCGACATCACCCAGTTCGAGGCGCCAGTGCCCGTCATCGACCAGGAGAGCTACGACATCCTCAATGCCAGCATTGTCTGGCTCAGCTCGGACGAGCAGTGGCTGTTTGGTATCCATGGCAAGAATCTGACCGATGAGCTGATCAAGACCGCGGGCTACTGTTTTGGCTCCGGCGGCTGCCCCTCGACACTGGGGCTGGAAGACAACACCTCCGTGTTCTATGCGCCGCCGCGCACGGTGACCGCCACGGTGGAATACCGCTTCTAGACTGGGGTCGGCAACATGAGCGGATTCGAGGCGCCGGTGCCCCTGTTGCCGGAAATCCTGGCACTGCACGGCAAATGGCGCGCACACAAGCCGGCGCTGGTCTGTGGTGAGGTGCGCCTGGACTGGGCGCAGTTCACCGCGGCCAACCACCGGTTCGCCCATGGGCTGCGGTCCCGCGGGGTGGTCGCCGGCGATCGCGTCGGCGTGGTGATGAGCAACGGCCTGGCGATGGTGCAGGCCCTGTTCGGCACCCTGGCCGCGGGTGCGGTATCGGTCCCGGTCAATCTGTCGGTCAGTGATGAAGCCCTGCGCTCCATGTTGCTGGATGCCGGAATCACCGCGCTGGTGGTCAGCGCGGACCAGCAGGCACGTCTGCAGCCGCTGTTGCCTTCACTGTCCCACTGCCTGCGCCTGTGCGTCACCGCAGGCGACGGCGACGACACCTGGACTGGCCTCGCTGAGCTGTGCGACGGACAGCCGGCTGCATTGCCGGCGCTGACGCTGACGCCGGATGCGCCGCTCAATATCATTTACAGTTCGGGTACCACCGGTCAGCCCAAGGGTATCCTGCACAGTCACCGCACTCGCCGCGACTGGGCCTACGACCTCGCTATCGCCCTGCGTTACCACGGGGCCGCGCGCACACTGCTCACCCTGGGTCTGTACTCCAACATCTCCTGGGTGGCGATGCTGTGCACGGTGCTGGCGGGCGGTACCCTGGTGGTACACACGCGGTTTGATCCGGTGGAATTTCTGGCAACCGTGGCGCGCGAGCGCATAACCCACACGGCGATGGTGCCGGTACAGTTCCAGCGGGTATGCGAGCAGATGGTCCAGGGCAGCTTCGACGTCAGCAGCATGCACGCCATGATGAGCTGTGGCTCGCCCCTGCGCGAGGGCCTCAAGCGGGAAATCTTCCGCCACTTCCCCTGCGGCATTATCGAGCTGTACGGGCTGACGGAGGGCATCATTACCACCCTTGAGCCGGAGGAGGCCACAGGCCGCTGGGATTCGGTGGGCAAACCGCTGATCGGCACCGACATCTGCATCGTCGATGATGATGATCGCGTGCTCGGCGCCAACAGCCCTGGGGAGATTGCCTCCCGGGGGCGGATCACCATGCCCGGCTATTGGCATCGCGACGACGCCAATCGCGAGTCCGAGTTCGTCGATGGACAGGGCGTGCAGTGGCTGCGCTCGGGCGATATCGGCTATGTTGATGAGGATGGTTTCCTGTTTATTGTCGACCGGAAAAAGGACATGATCCTGTCCGGTGGCCAGAACGTGTATCCTCAGGATATTGAGGCGGTGCTGGTGCAGCATCCGTCAGTCAACGACGTCGCCGTCATTGGCATAACCAGTGCCCGCTGGGGGGAAACGCCGCTGGCGGTGGTGGTACCGGAAGCGGATGCCGCGGAAGGTACGGAGGAGCTGCTGGCCTGGGCCAATGCGCGCCTCGGCAAGCAACAGCGGCTGGCGGCAGTCCGCTTTGCCGACAGCCTGCCGCGCAACCCCAACGGCAAGATCCTCAAGCGCGAGCTGCGCGCACAGTTTACGGAGCTGCAGCATGACTGAGTTTACGGACCTCTGGTACCACAGCAGCGATGGCCTGCGCCTGTATGCGCGCGATTATGCCGGCCCCGGCACCGGTGCGCCGGTGGCCCTGTGCATGCACGGCCTGACCCGCAATGCCGCCGATTTTGCCGGCCTGGCTCCGCATCTGGCACAGCGCTACCGGGTACTGGTAGCCGAGCAGCGCGGCCGTGGCCGCTCGGACTACGACCCCAACCCCGCCAATTATCACCCCGGCACCTACGTGCAGGACATGTTTACCCTGCTGGACGGCCAGGGGGTACAGGAGGCCCTGCTGGTGGGGACCTCCATGGGAGGCCTGATGGCCATGCTGATGGCGGCCATGCAGCCGGCCCGGGTCAACGGCATTGTTCTCAACGATATTGGTCCCGAGGTGGATCCGGCGGGGCTGGAACGCATCAAGGGCTATGTCGGCAAGACACAACCGGCTGCCGACTGGGAGCAAGCCGTAGCCCAGGTCCGGGCCATCAATGCTGCCGCGTTCCCCGATTTTACCGACGAGGATTGGCTGGGCTTTACCCGCGCCCTGTATCGCGAGGTGGACGGCCGGCCAGTGCCGGCCTATGACCCGGCGATCGCCGAGCCGATGGCCGCCAGCGACGACAACGCGGTACCGCCGGACCTCTGGCCGGTATTCGAATCCATCCGCGAGCTGCCGATTCTGGTTCTGCGTGGCATTCACTCCGATATCCTGGCCGCCAGCTGCGTGGCGGAGATGCGGCGGCGCAAGCCTGACCTGGTCAGCGCGGAGATTCCCCGCCGCGGCCATGCACCCACCCTGGACGAGCCGGAGTCCCGGCGCGCGATCGACAGCTTCCTCGCTGCGCTACCCTGACTGCATGGACAAAGCAGGTTTGCAGTGGCATCTTTGCCGCTGACAGCGAAGCGGGAGACACCATGTTGCAGGCACTGGCGGAGTGGCACGAGATAGTCAAATCAGGCGATCCATCTCGCCTGGAGGCGTTGTTGGCGGAAGATTGCGTGTTCTGGTCTCCGGTCGTGCACCGGCCGCAGGAGGGGCGCGATCTCACCCGCATGTACCTGACCGGCGCCATGGCGGTGTTCAACGACAGCTTTCGCTACGTCAAGGAGGTCGTTGCGGAGCCCCATGCGGTGCTGGAGTTTACCTGCGATATCGACGGTATCACCGTCAACGGGGTCGATATCATTACCTTCAACGTGGACGGGAAGATTGTCGAATTCAAGGTCATGGTGCGGCCGCTGAAGGGCATCAACCTGCTGCATGCGAAAATGGCAGCCATGCTGGAGCAGCTGTCGGCCTGAAGTGCGGTAACGAAAAATTTGGCTGCTCGCCGGAGGAGCCGCTATACTCCGCCATCGATCCGTTTGTCGTGCTGTAAACGTCATGCTTCCGTCCTTCACCCTGAAAGCCCGCAGCCGCCGCCTGGCCCGCATTGTCGCGGTACTGGCTCTGCTGTGTCTCACGGGTGTCCAGACTCTCGAAGCAAGCCATGCCCACGGGCTTGGTGACTCGCCAGCAGAGTGTCTGCTGTGCAAGACCTCCGCGCCATTGCCGCTGGCAAGCGTGCTGCCGCTGCTCTTGTTCCCCCTGCTGCTGGTACTGCTGCTGTCGGCACCGTTTGCCGCGCGCGCCTGCAACCGCTACCTGCCGCGCCAGACCACAGGTCCCCCCGCCCACTCCTGAGAGAAAACTTTTTCTTTTCTTCTATCAGGAGTAGACCATGAAACGTTTCATGCCTCTCGCGCTGGCAGTTGCCAGTGCGAACGCGGCAGCGCAATCGCTGCCCCTCGAACATGTGTTGGTTACCGCGCCGCTGCAGAAGCAGGAGGCGGAAACCGCCCTGCCGGTCACCGTGCTGACCGGTGAGGACCTGCGCCGTGCCGCCCGCACCAGCATCGGCGATACCCTGGGCGATATCCCCGGCCTGGCCAATGCCTCCTTCGGCCCAGGTGTGGGCCAGCCGGTAATCCGGGGCCAGCAGGGCCCCCGGGTCACTGTGCTGCAGAACGGGACCAGCAGTGCCGATGCCTCGGCAGTCAGCGCCGACCACGCAGTTTCAGTAGAGGCCCTGCTGGCAGACAGCATAGAGGTCCTGCGCGGCCCCGCCACCATGCTCTACGGCGCCGGCGCCATCGGCGGGGTGGTGAACGTGATCGATAACCGGATCCCGCGACAGCGTATTGATGGTGTCGAGGGCGGTGCGGAAATGCGTCACGATTCGGCCCCGGACATGGATACTGCCGTGCTGCGGGTCGACGCCGGCAGCGGCAATATGGCCTTTCATATCGATGCCCTGTACCGGGATTGGAACAACCTCGATATTCCCGGACTGGCGGCCCGCGACCACGACGACCACGATGACGATCACGACGACGACCACGACGACGACCACGACGACCACGACGACGAAGTGGAGACCACCGATGGTTTTATCGACAACACCGGTGGTCGCACCCGGGCCCTGACCCTGGGCTCCAGCTACCATTTCGATCGCGGTCTGCTCGGTTTTGCGGTCAGCCGGCTGGAGAACGAGTACGGTATTCCCGCCGGTGCACATGGTCATCATGACGACCACGACGATGCGGACCACGGCGATGCGGACCACGACGACCACGACGATGACCACGCTGAAGACGGAGAGGAAGGTGGTATTCGCCTCGATGTCGAGCAGACCCGCTATGATCTCGCTTTCGAGCTGGTCGAACCCCTGCCCGGTTTTGAGTCCCTGCGCAGCACCGTGACCTACACGGATTACGAGCACGCCGAAATCGAGGGTGATGGCGAGGTTGGCACCCTGTACAGCAATGAGACCTGGGAGACCCGGGTCGAGCTGGTGCACGCCGAGGTTGCCGGGTTTCGCGGTGCCCTGGGTCTGCAGGCCAGGGTCGGTGAGTTCAGCGCCCTGGGCGAGGAGGCTTTCATCCCGGTGACCGACAGCCGCGATCTGGGTCTGTTCCTGATCGAGGACTGGCGCACGGGCAACTGGATTTTCGAAGCCGGCCTGCGGCTGGATCGCGATCAGCGTGACCCGGACGCGGTGAGCGCGGGCAAGCAGGATTTCACCGCAGTGAGCCTCTCCGGCTCCGCTATCTGGAATGCCGGGGAAGACTGGCAGTTGCGCATGCAGCTGGCCCGCTCAGAGCGCGCGCCGTCCATTGAAGAGCTGTTTTCCAATGTCGATGGCAGCGGCCCGGAAGACTGGATTGAACATGCGGCAACCGCTGCAATCGAGCTGGGCGACCCCGACCTCGAGACCGAGGTGTCGCGTAACGTCGATCTGTCGCTACACTGGCACAATGGCAACAAGGATCTCGAAGTCACCTTTTACTACAACGACTTTGCCGACTACATCACCCTGATGAATACCGGCCTGGAAGTCGATGAGCTGCCGGTACTCGCCTATACCCAGGAAGATGCCGAGTTCTATGGTGCGGAAGTCAACGGCCAGTTTGGCCTCGGCAGTTTTGCCGGGGGCGAATTCCGGCTCGGTGTATTTGCTGACGTCACCCGCGGCAAGCTGGACAGCGGCGACTTTGTGCCGCGCCTGCCTCCGCGACGCATCGGTGGGCGCCTGAGCTGGGGCAACGATGCCCTGGAGCTGTGGACCCGGGTCGTGGAAGCGTCCAGCCAGGACCGCGCCGGCGTCAACGAGGAGCCCACGGACGGTTACACACGCTGGGATCTGGGCGCCGACTACCGTCTGCCGCTGGGCGCCAGCGAGCTGACCCTGTTCCTCGCCGCACGCAATCTGGGTGATGAGGAAATCCGCCTCAGTACCTCGTTCCTGCGCGATGTGGCGCCGGAGGCCGGGCGCTCGATCGAGGCCGGCCTACGCTACCGGTTCTGAGGCTTTCCAGCCATACAGGCAGAGGTTCTCGGCCTCGGGCGTGAGCTGCACCAGGCGCTCATGCCTGAAGCCGAGCCCTTCCAGCAGCGCCCGCGAGGGCGCATTTCCCGGTGCCACAATAGCCACCAGCCGGGTCAGTCCCAACGTCTCCCGCGCATAGTGCAACACCGCCTCTGCCGCCTCCCTGGCGAATCCCTTGCCGCGTGCCTGCGGCAACAGGGCATAGCCGATATCCACGTCCGCAAGCGTCTCTCGCTGCAGCAGTCCGCAGATGCCAATCGCAGCGCCGCCGCCGCGTGGACGCACCGCCCAGAGTCCGAAACCGTGCTCGCGGTAACTGGCGAGCGGACCCTCCTCCAGGTAGCGCCGGGCCGCAGCCTCGTCGCGAATGCCGCGATCGGCGATCTGGGTGATGAAATCCGGGTCGTTCAGCAGTGCCTGGATAAAGGGAGCATCGTCCAGGGTGAGGGGCTCAATGGTGAGCCGCGCTGTGTGCAGCATGGTTGTCCGGTTTCTGTCGTTGCCTTCCCACAAGCTTACTACAGCGGAGCCCCGGTGACGCCTTTCGGGCGGTGAAATCCGTCGAGCGTACTGGTACAGTGCAGGTCTTTTCGCGGGGCAGGACAGGGCATGGCAGAGCGCATCATTGTCGGTATCAGCGGCGCCTCCATCGCCAGCGGCTCGTTCCTGACCGCCGACTGATGCCGATCCTGTTCGGTGTTGTCCTGCTGGACCTGATCGGGTTCGGCATTGTCATTCCCATCCTGCCGTTTCTGTCCCCGCAACTGGGGGCCGACAAGATCGACATCGCTCTCATTATCGTCACCTATGCCGCCTTTGCCGGGATATCCGGGCCGTTTTGGGGCCGGCTATCCGACCGACTGGGGCGCAAGCCGGTGATCATGCTGTGCCTGGGGGGCGCGGCCGTATCCTATGTAATGCTGGGACTGGCGACGCAGCTGTGGATGATCTTTGCGGCGCGGGCCTTTGCCGGCATCATGGCGGGCAACCTCGGTGTGGCATCCGCGATGATGAGCGACATCACCTCCCCCGAGAAACGTGCCAAAGGCATGGGCATGATCGGCGCGGCCTTTGGCCTGGGCCTGATACTGGGACCGCTGCTGGGAGGGCTGCTGGCCGGTGACAGCGGCAGCTTCACCCTGCCCTGCCTGGTGGCCGGTGGCATGTCGCTGTTGGCTATTGCCGCGGCGGCCCTGTTCCTGCCGGAGTCAGTCTCCGCCGAGCGGCGCGCCGCCAATCTGCGCCGGCAGCGCGACGGTTCTCGCGCCTCCACCTGGACCATGCTGCGACAGACTGAAAGCCGCATGCTGGTGCTGCAGTACGTGCTCCACGCAGCGGCGATCAGCTCCGTGACCTACCTGGCACCGCTGTGGCTGGGGGATCTGCTGGGTTGGGGTGCGCGGCAGGTGGGGATCGTGTTCGGCGTCCAGGGCGCGATCATGGTGCTGCTGCAGGGCGGATTGCTGGGGCCGCTGGTGCGGCTGGCTGGAGAGTGGCGATTGTTGCGGATCTGCGTGGCCAGCCTGATGCTCGGCCTGTGGCTGGCGGTGTTCGCGGCCAGCATGCCGTGGATGCTGGCGGCACTGTATCTCGCGATGTCCGGTGCAACCCTGTGCATGCCCCTGCTCAACACCATTACCAGCCAGCGCACCTGCCACCAGCTGCGCGGGCAGATGCTCGGCACAACGGCCTCTGCCGCCTCCTGGGGCCGGGTACTGGGGCCGCTGCTGGCGGGTGCCAATCTGACGCTGTTCGGCTATGTCGGGGCCTGGCTGGGGTGTATCGTGCTGGTGCTGTTTTATCTGGCCTGGACCCTGGGGCCACCACCCACGCGGCTTTCCGCCGCACCTGCCACGCCGGCAGACACGCAGGAACGACACAAGGAGAACCCTGAGCATGACCACCAAGTTGTTTGACCTTAATGGGCGCATCGCCCTGGTGAGCGGCGCCAGTCGCGGTATCGGCGAAGCCATTGCGCGCCTGCTGGCGGAGCAGGGCGCGCATGTGATCGTATCCAGCCGCAAACTGGAGGGCTGTGAGCCGGTGGCGGATGCCATCCGTGCGAGTGGCGGCAGCGCCGAAGCGTGCGCCTGCAATGTCGGTGACATGGCCGCCATCCAGGCATTGTTCGAGCACATCCGCAGTGCTCATGGGCGGCTGGATATCTGCGTCAACAACGGTGCCGCCAACCCCTACTTCGGGCATGTGCTGGACACTGATCTCGCCGCCTTCCAGAAAACCGTGGACGTCAACATCCGCGGCTACTTCTTCATGTCGGTCGAAGCCGGCAAGCTGATGCGGGAGCAGGGCCGCGGTGCCATCGTCAACACCGCCTCGGTCAATGCGCTGCAGCCCGGTCCCATGCAGGGGATCTACTCAATCACCAAGGCCGCGGTAGTCAACATGACCAAGGTGTTTGCGAAAGAGTGCGGCGGCTTCGGTATCCGCTGCAATGCCTTGCTGCCGGGGCTTACCAAAACCAGGTTTGCCGGTGCCCTGTTCAGCAATGACGAGATCTACCAGACTGCCATCGAGAAAATCCCCATGCAGCGCCACGCTGAGCCGGAGGAGATGGCAGGTGCGGTGCTGTACCTGGTCTCGGATGCGTCCAGCTATACCAACGGCGAGTGCATTGTCGTTGACGGTGGCCTGACCCTGTAGCCGGGTCAGGCCGCGCTGCGCAGGTAGCCGAAGCCGCCCTCCTTGATGTAGAGCTCGCAGTATTCGTTGCTGGTCGGGTGAATGGAGCCGCCGGCGGGGATGCGCAGCCAGCAGTGGGTGCGGTAGTCGCCCCGGTCGTCGCTGAAGCTGCCCTTCAGGACCAGGATCTCCGCCCCCTGGGGAAAGTTGATCTGGCCAATGGCGGCGGGCGTGTCCCAGCTTTCCAGGCGCATGAAGTCGGTGTAGGGCTCCTGGGCGTAGAGTTTTTTCCAGCTGGTATTCTTGCGCACGGACGGCTGCCAGGGCCGGGCCGCGGTGTCCACGACCACGTGCTCCCGGTCCGCACCCGGGTACTGCCGCAGCTTCACGAACAGCAGGCAGCCGTCGCGGGAAAACGGCGCGTGGCGAAATCCCTCCGGGTTCAGCAGGTAGGTGCCGGCCGGCCAGTCGCCGTGTTCGTCGGAGAAGACACCTTCCAGAACCAGGATTTCCTCGCCCTGGGGGTGATCGTGGGCGGGGAATCGGGCGCCGGGCTCGTAGCGTACCAGGGAGGTCACCTGGCCGGATTCGGCCTGGCCCACCCGGTGCAGGCGCTTGCGCAATACGTGGCCACCGGGACTGGGCGTCCAGTCCATGGACTGTGTGTCCACGATCACATGCCGGGAAAGGTCGCCATTCAGTGCAACACTGCTGTCATTCATGTTCGGGCCTGTCAGGTAAAGTCGGATCTGCGGTGGCAGGAGGCTTCGACTGCCGGGAGGGGTGTGTGTTCCCCGGCACAGGCGCACATCTTAATCCGATTGCCGGTTCGCAGAAACCGCCGCTTGCCTGTTGCCGGTCACCGGGATTGCGGTATGCTCGACGCCATGAACAGAAAAGTGTTTGTTACCCACGAACTGCCCGGGCGCCGCATCCACGAGCTGTCGGCGTATTGCGCCGTGAACGTGTGGCTGGGTCCGGGCCTGCTGCCGGCGGCGTCCCTGCGCGAGGAACTTACGGGCTGCGAGGGCCTGGTCTGCCTGCTGACGGACCGGATTGACCGCGAGTTGCTGGATGCGATGCCCGACCTGCAGTTCGTCTCCAGCATGTCGGCGGGTGTCGACCACGTCGATGTGGCTGCGCTTACCGCTCGTGGCATCCCCCTGGGACATACCCCGGGAGTGCTGACGGATACCACCGCGGACACGGCCTTCGCCCTGCTGCTGGCCGCCGCCCGTCGAATCACCGAGGCGGACCATTTTGTGCGTCGGGGAGAGTGGCGGCGGGAGAACCGCTGGTCGCCGGACTTCTTCACCGGCAAGGATGTCAGTGGCGCCACTCTCGGCGTGATCGGCCTGGGTGACATCGGCCAGGCCATGGCCCGTCGCGCTGCGGCCTTCGGCATGGAGGTGGTCGGCTGGAACCGGAGTCCCAAGGACATTCCGGGGGTCGAGCAGCTCTCCCTGGAGGCGCTGCTGGCGCGCAGCGATTTCGTCAGCGTGCACCTCGCCCTGACCGCGGATACCCGTGGCTTGCTCGGTGCCGCGGAAATCGCCGCGATGAAGCCGGGAGCGGTGCTGGTGAATACTGCGCGCGGCGGCATTGTTGATGAACCGGCACTGGCGGCGGCGCTGGCCAGTGGCGCGCTGTATGCCGCCGGTGTTGATGTCTTTGCCGAGGAGCCGGTACCAACGGGCAACCCGTTGCTGGCACTGCCGAACGTGGTGCTGGCGCCGCACATCGGCAGTGCCACGACCCGGACCCGGGCGCGGATGGCGGATATCGCCGCCGCCAACGCCATCGCCGCCCTGCAGGGGCAGCCCATGCCCCATTGTGTGAATCCCGAGGTCTACGCACGCTGACCACGGCCCGCCGGGTCGGATGGCAGCCTGTTATTTGCGTACCGAGCTGCGGTAGGCCCGCGGCGAGAGTCCCAGGGTTTGCCGGAACAGACGCGAGAAATAGAGCGCATCCCCGTAACCCACGGCAGCCGCGATGGCTTTCACACTCAGATCGGTGCTGTCCAGGAGCTGGCAGGCGTACTCGATTTTCATGTGCAGGAAGTGCTTGATCGGCGAGTAGCCGGTCAGGGCCTTGTAGCGGCTGGCAAAGTGGTACTTGGACAGGTGTGCTATCGCGGCCAGCTCCTCCAGCTCCAGGCTGCCGTGGATGCGGTCCTGCATGATGCCCTGGATCGCCTCGAGATCCAGTCCCGCAGTGTGGGTGGCGCGCTGCCGGTTTGCCTCCAGCACGATCTGGGTAAACAGGTGCCGGCACTGGTTGGCGGCGTTGATGAAGGCGCTGCTGCTGTAGCCCGTGCGGTTGACCGCCAGCAGGGTGTGGAAGGCGGCGATGAGTCCGGGAGCGATGCCCGCGTGCACCACCGCCTTGCCCTCCCGGTAGCCGAGGTACTCCATGAATATCCTGCTGCTGATCCCCTGGAAGTGGATCCAGTACAGGCTCCAGGGATGTTCCGGGTCGGCGCTGTAGCTGTGGCCCAGGCCCTGGGGCAGCAGGACCAGGTCGCCGGGCCCGATATCCTGGCGCTGGCCGTCGATGCGCAGTCGCCCCCGGCCCTCGACACAGTACAGCAGCAGATTGTCGTCGTGGCGCGGCCGCCGCATGCGGTGCCCGGCCGCCTGCGGATAGTAGCCCATTGCCGTCGGATAGCAGTCCCGGGTGAGTGGGTGGCGGTGCAGCTGCTCCAGCATGAACGCCGGGGTCAGGAAGCGTATGCCCTCGGTCGGCAGCGGCCACTGCGAGGTGCTGCTCATGGCCTGCCGTTCAGCCGCGCCGAATCCAGTGTCTGCAGGCGGTCGAAATCGTAGGCACTGACGGTGAAAAACAGGTCGTGGCGCGGATCGTGGACAAAGTGCTCCCCCTCAAGCTGATAGAAGTCGAGGTTCCGCTCTTCCGCCGCTGCCACAGCGCGCACACTGAAGGCCGGTGTCGCTGCAGCCAGGCTGCGCTGCTGGTCTTCGCTGGCGATCCCGTCCACCTGCAGGTTGGCCAGTGAGACCAGCAGTGCTTCCAGTTCCCGCGGCTCTGGCGTGGCGCCGTTGGCGGCGCGCCAGTCGCCGCTGTCCGTTTGTGCCAGGGCGAAGCCTGCACCCTGAATGCGGCGCGGTGCCTGGACCTGCAGCAGGCGCGGTTCCAGCCAGCCTGCGTCATGGGCCGGCGCCTCAAAGCTGTTGAAAGCGATACTGTAGATCGCCTCATCGGCATCACTGCGCGCGTGGATGCGACGAAAGGCGGGGGCGGTACCCAGGAACACTGTACCCAGTTGCGCGCCATCGTCGCCGAGCAGGGTCACGCGGCGCTGGAAGCGGTAGCTGGCGACCTCAAAGCGCTGCCGGGCAGCAACACTGGTGGCGATCGGATAGCCGTGCCACTCCTCCGTGAGCACCCGCAGCAGGCGCTCGACCAGGGCTGTGTCCGCGGGCAGATCCTGCCGCGCCGGCAGTTGCCAGCGTCCGGCGACGCGCTGCAACAGGGCCTCGTTGCCCTGGTCATCTTCCAGCCGGATCCCGGCAACGGCGGCGCGGTCAATTGCCAGCAGGGGTTTCGCGGGGTCCGCCACAAGCTCCTCTTGCTGCGGCCAGTAGACCACGGCGACCAGGAAAACCTGGATCAT
Source organism: Haliea sp. (assembly GCF_040221975.1). Lineage (GTDB taxonomy): Bacteria > Pseudomonadota > Gammaproteobacteria > Pseudomonadales > Halieaceae > Haliea. The sequence goes on along the minus strand of NZ_JAVJWR010000036.1, from coordinate 274,882 downwards.
CAGTACCAGCAGCAGGACGCTGTTGATGCGGTTCACAGCCCCAGGCTCCTGCGATAATGGCGCTTGCGCAGCAGGGTGCGCAGGCCGTGCACTGCCGCCAGCAGGAGCAGCCACGCAACCGCCAGGCCATAGTTCAGGTACTCAACGAATCGCTGCGCGTCCCGGCTCATGGGCGGCAGGGTGCGGTTGAAGTGGGCACGGGAGCGGATTTGCAGCAGGGACTCATCCTGCAGCGACCACTCCAGGGTGTTCATGAACAGCTCCAGCGGCCCCAGATACTGGGTGCCAGCGGCGGCGACCACCGCATTCAGCATCTGGTCATCCATGAAATCGTTGGATGCAAACACGATCAGGCGCGCGGATTCCGGCGAGCGTTCCAGCACAGTCCGTACTTCGGCGGCGGCATCATTCGCCAGCGGTGGCGGCTTGCGTTCCGCGAACCATGAGCGGAACCGACCCTCCAGGGCCACACCCAACTGCACTTGCCGGCGCTCCCCGGCCGGGGTGAACACGGGCCGGTCGCTGCCATCCTGGTGTGGCAGGATGTCACGCCCGGTGGAGGTCCAGGCCGCCGCCGAGCTGCGCAGCAGGCTGGTCAGGCGCAATCCCTGGGGCGGGTCGACGTGGATCGGCGACGCCCAGCCCATGGTCAGCTGGGGCAGATTGTCGGTCACCGGGTGCTCCGGGTTGAGTCCGGGCGGACGCAGGTCGATGAAGTAGGGGTAGTCGATCATCTGCACATCCCGGAACTCGTAGTCGCCGACCTTGCGCACTATCGGTGCCGGGAAGGCGGCGCTCTGCGGATCCAGCACCAGGCTCTGGTCGATGCTGATGCCGAGGGCCGCAAGCCAGTCGTCGAGGCCGCTGCGGTAGTCCAGCAGCCGCATCTCCCCGGCGGTCAGCTCAACGCTGAAGGGGGAGGTTGCCAGAACCACGGTGCCGCCGCGCATCAGGAACTGGTCGATGGCGAACAGTGCCGTGCTATCCAGCTCGTGGGGAGCGACCACCGCCAGGATATCGGCCCCCGGGTCTACCCGGCCATCGGCCAGCTCCTCCAGGCGGATGCTGTAGTCGCGGGTGATCGCCTGCTCCAGGTTGGTGAAGGTGGGTGCTCCGAGATGATAGCGGGTCATCTGCTCGTTGACTCCCGGGGTGACCAGGGCAACAGTGCGGGTAAAGCCGCTGGCGAAGCGCTTGAGCCCCGCATCCAGCATTGGCGCGAAGTCCGCCGGATCGAACTCCTCGGTGGGCAGCTGCACCACCTGGTGGTCATCCTCCAGGGTCAGGTAAAACCAGAATTCCTGCTCGTCGCCCAGCGCCGACAGCATCGGCCGGAAGCCCCAGTCCTCGCCGAGCCGGCGCGCAATCTCGCCAGCGTTCGCTTCCGGCTGTACGAAACGGTAACTGAACATGCCCCCGGATTGGGCCACTTTCTCATCGAGCTGACCGACGATGGCGTGTTTGTAGCTGCGCAGCAGATCCGGCAGCAGCGCCTCGTCGGAGGCGTAGGCCACCAGCTCCACCGGCCGGCTCAGGGCCTGGAACAGGTTGCCGCCGAGCTGATAGCTGTGGAGCACATCCCGGATCGCGCGGGTGAGGTCAAATTCGGGATTGCGCAGGCGCACTTCGGCTTCGGTGTTGCCGGCGGTGCGAACATCGATCAGGTCGGTAAAGCCGAGGGTGACAAATTCGTCGCCATAGCTGACCAGCACATGGAACCAGGCATTGACCAGGGCGGACTGGTAGCGGTCCGCGACCTGCAGCGGTGTCGCCTGTATCTGATAGCGCTCATTGGCCTCCTGCTCCAGCTCCGGGTGCTCGGTGGGGTCGATAAACTCCACCTGTACCCGGTCACCGCCGGCGATGGCATATTCCTGGATCAGGTCCCGCAGCTGGGGTACCAGCGGCGCCAGCAGGGGATGGGTTCGGGCACTGAAGTAACCGCGAATCAGCAGCGGTTCCTGCAGCCGCGCCAGCAGGTCCCGGGTCGGTGCGGAGATGGAGTACAGGCGGCCCTCGGTGACGTCCACGCGCAGGCCCGGCAGGCGCTGCAGCCAGACATTGGCCAGTACCAGGTTGGCGAGCAGCAGCACAATCCCTGTCTGCCAGCGTCTTTGCCGCGCACTGCGCACATCCCGGGCCCGGCGTTCGCGCTCCAGGCTGTAGACATTGAGCGCCAGGAAGCCGGCGACCAGTCCCAGGTACCAGGCCAGGTCCCGCAGATCCAGCACGCCGCGGCTGATGCTCTCGAAACGCGAACCGGTGCCCAGCAATCGCAGCAGTTCGCCGCTGCGGTCGTCGAAGAAGCCGGTCAGGGTGCTGCTGCCCAGCAGGTAGAACAGGCTGCACACCGCAACGGTCCCGATCAGGCTGACGATCGGGTTGTCGGTACGGGAGGAGACGAACAGGCCAATGCTGAGATAGGCGGCGCCCAGCAGGGCAGTGGCGAGATAGCCCGCGCCTACCGGGCCCCAGTCCAGATCCGCCATCAGGCTGGCTGTGATCGGCAGGGGCAGGGTGGCCAGCAGGGCCAGCAGCAGCAGGCTGAAGCAGGCGCGGAACTTGCCGAGCACGAAGCGCCAGATGCCGGCGGGCTGTATCAACACATGTTCCAGCGTGCCGGTGCGCCGCTCCTCGCTCCACATGCGCATGGTCAGGGCGGCGCTGAGCGGAATCAACAGCAGCGGCATCCACTCGAACAGCGGCCTGACATCGGCGATATTGCGCGCAAACCAGGACTCGACCCAGAAGAAAATGAACAGGGTGACCGCGGCAAATACCGCCAAAAACAGCCAGGCCACTGGCGAGCCAAAGAACAGGCGCATTTCCTTCTGCGCCACCCGGCGGCTGACGCTGCTGGTGCTCATGCCACAGCCCCGCCATTCGTGGCCCCACCTGAGGCGGCCCCACCTGACGCGGCCCGACCTGAGGCGGCCCCACCTGACGCGGCCCGACCTGACGCGGCCCGACCTGAGGCGGCCCCACGAAAAATGCTGTCCAGGTCCTGCACGACCGGTTGCAGCTCATAGAGGCCGGCGCCGGCGCCGGTCACACACTTGGCGATGTTGTTGGCGGCGGTGTCGATGTCGGCGCTTGCCCGCAGCTGCAACAGCCAGGTTCGTTGGTCGGCGTCACCGGGCTCGCTGCTGACACTGACGTTGGCGATCTGCGGCAAGCGCCGCAGCCAGGTTTCCAGCTCCGGCTGTTCCAGCCCGGCGCGCAGTTTCAGGGTGCGGCTTTGGCGCAGGGCCTGCAGTGGCTGGTCCAGTACCAGGCGGCCCGCGGCCAGCACCAGCACCCGGTCACAGACTGCTTCCACTTCCTGCATGATGTGGGTGGAGAGAATCACGGTGGCACGCTCCGAGAGGCGTCGCAGCAGCGCTCGCATCTGTCCGGTCTGCTCCGGATCCAGGCCGTTGGTGGGCTCATCCAGGATCAGCAGGCGCGGTTGTCCGAGGATGGCCTGGGCCACACCCACCCGCTGGCGCAGGCCCCGGGACAGGCGGTTGATCGGATCCAGGGCCCGCTCGCCCAGGTCGGTGGCGGCGATGGCCTCGCGCAGGGCCAGGTACCGGTCAGCCGCCGGAATGCCCTTGAGGGTGGCGACATACTCGAGATAATCCGCCACCATCATTTCCGGGTACGCCGGCAGGTGCTCCGGCAGGTAGCCCAGCTGCTTTTGCACCTCGCGCGCCTGTTCCGACATGCTCACGCCGGCAATGGTGATGCTGCCCGCCGAAGGTTCCAGGAAGCCGCTGAGCATGCGCATGATGGTGGTCTTGCCGGCGCCGTTGTGGCCCAGCAGCCCGACCACCTCGTTGGCGCCGATACCAAAGGAGACGTTATCTACCGCCGGGGTGGACCCGTAGTTGCGCGACAGCGAATCGACCTCAATCATGGAGCGCGGCCCGGATGCCTCAGTCTTCCGTCCACGGCTCGCGCATGGTGACAAACTCCTCTGCCGCGGTCGGGTGGATGCCGATGGTGGAATCAAACACGGCCTTGGTGGCGCCGGCACGCAGGGCAATGGCGATGCCCTGGATGATTTCTCCTGCATCGGGGCCCATCATGTGTACGCCGACGACCCGGTCGCTGGCCTTGTCCACGATCAGCTTCATGAAGGTCTGCTCGTCGCGGCCGCTGATGGTGTGCTTCATGGGTCGGAAGTTGGCCTTGAACAGGCGTATGTGGCCAAACTTTGCCCGCGCCTCCTCTTCAGTGAAGCCGACGGTGCCGATATTGGGCTGGCAGAAGACCGCGGTAGGGATGAAGTCGTAGTCGACTTCCTGGGCGGGATCGCCGAACTGGCGTCGGGCGAAGGCCATGCCCTCGGCCAGGGCCACCGGTGTCAGTTCCATGCCGCCGATAACGTCGCCGACCGCGAAAATGCTCGATTCACTGGTGCGATAGTGCTCATCCACCGCGATGGTACCGAACTCGGTCAGTTCAATATCGACGTTTTCCAGGCCCAGGCCGTCCAGGTGCGGTACCCGCCCGGTGGCGTAGAGCACGGCATCCGCGGTGATCTGCGTACCGTCGGTCAGCTGCAGGTCGAGGCCATCCCGGCCGCGACTGATGGACTCCACATTGACCTCAAACCGCAGGTCGACGCCGGTCTTGAGGATTTCACGGGCCGCGTGGGCGCGGATATCCGGGTCGAAGCCGCGCAGGAACAGGGGGCCGCGATACAGCTGGGTGACCCGCGCGCCCAGCCCGTTGAAAATGCCGGCAAACTCTACCGCGATATAACCGCCGCCCACGATGACCAGGCGTTCCGGAAAATACTCCAGATCGAACACTTCGTTGGACGTGATGGCCAGATCGCTGCCCGGGAACTCGGGAATATGGGGCCAGCCACCGGTGGCGATCAGGATCTTCTCGGCGCTGTACTGGCGGTCACCCACGGCGACGGTGTGGGCATCAACCAGTCGCGCCCGGCCGTCGATAATGTCGGCATTGGCCCCTGCCAGGAGCTTGCGGTAGATGGCGTTGAGCCGCGAGATCTCGGTTTTCTTGTTGTCGCGCAGGGTGGACCAGTCGAAGGCCGGCTTGCTGCTGTCCCAGCCAAAGCCGCGGGCGTCCTCGAAGGCCTTGCCGAATTCCGACGCATAGACATACAGCTTCTTGGGCACGCAGCCGACATTGACGCAGGTGCCGCCCATGTAGCGGTCCTCGGCGATTGCCACCCGCGCGCCGAAGCCGGCGGCGATGCGCGCCGCGCGCACGCCGCCGGAACCGGCGCCAATGACAAAGAGATCGTAGTCCTTGTTGCTCACAGTTGTCTCCAGATGGGGGGGCGAATCAGTCTAACAGTCTTGTAGAGGCCGCAGAACCGGTTGGGATCCGGTATTATAGGCACTTCCCCCCTGTTTCAAGGAGCCGTATCTGATGGCACACACATTTTTTCCTGTTGCCAGGCTGACGATGGCGCTTACGGCGCTGGTCGCGGGCCTGGTTGTCCCGGGCGCCGCGGCGGCGCCCGACGAGCTGGTACTGAAGAACGGCTCCCGGATTTTCGGTACTGTAAAAGGCATACGCGACGGTGTTGTGACCGTGGAGACGGAGTTCGCGGGCAGCCTGAAGATCAAGCAGGACCGGATTGTCAGCCTGCAGTCAGACGGTCCCGTGGTGCTCAAGCTGGCGGATGGGGAAGTGGTCACGGAGCCTGGCCTGACCGTTACCGGGGAGCAGCTGGTACTGACCTCCGGGGACGCGCCGGCAGGCAGCTACGCCTTGCGCGACCTGGCGCTGAGCGATCCCGAGCCCTGGGAACTGGGGCGCGGCTATCGCTGGACCGGCCAGGCCAGTGCGGCGCTTGGCTTGCAGCGTGGCAACACCGATACCGACGAATTCGACTACCGGGTCGACAGTGTCTGGCGCAGCCTGCAGGATCGCTACACCACCCGCCTGAACGGGGAAATCGACGAGGCCAATGGGGTCAAGAATGCCGAGAACTGGTCAGTGCTGGCCAAGTATGACCGTTTTCTGGAAGGACCACTGTACTGGGGTGTGAACGTCTCCGCCGAGCAGGACAACTTCGCTGATCTCGACCTGCGTTACTACCTTGGCCCCTACATGGGTCGACAGTTCTACGAGCAACCGGTTTTCACTCTCTCCGGCGAGGCAGGCCTGGTCTATGTCGACGAGGACTTCATTATGGCCGAGGATCAGGATTACGTCGGTGCCAACTGGAGCGTCGACGCCAGCAGCAACTACCTGAACGGCAATTCCCTGCTCTACCTGAAGCACACGGGGATCTGGAACCTGGACGAGACCGACAATCTCGTCCTCAACCTCGTCATGGGGCTGTCGTTTCCGCTGCTGCTGAATATCGAAGGTGCGGCGGAAGTGCAATTGACCTACGACAGCGCCGTGCCCGGCGAGCTGGATGAGCTGGACCAGAGCTACCGGTTCAGGATCGGTTACACCTGGTAGCCCAGGGTCAGCCGTGCCGGCGCACTGTGGCCGCCAGCTGCTCCAGCAGGGGCAGGGTTTCTGCAAGCGACAGGCAGGCATCGGTGATGCTCTGGCCGTAGGTCAACTGGTCGCGATCCGCCATCGGCTGGGTGCCGCCGGTCAGGTGGCTCTCCAGCATGACGCCGCGAATGGCCGCTTGTCCCTGCTCGATTTGGTCGCACAGTGACGACACGACAGTCGCTTGCTGCTGCGGATCCTTGTTGCTGTTGCCGTGGCTGCAGTCGACGATGAGGGACGCGGGCAGTTCCCTGGTCGCCAGCGCCATGGCCGCGGCCTGTATTGCCTCGGGATGGTAGTTGGGTCCGGAGTCTCCGCCTCCGCGCAGAATCAGGTAGCAGTGCGGGTTGCCGGTCGAGTGCAGGATCGCGGGGGTGCCCTCCTTGGTCAGGGACGGGAACCAGTGACTGTGGCTGGCCGAGCGGATAGCGTCAATGGCGACGGTAATATTGCCGTTGGTGCCGTTCTTGAAGCCCACCGGCATGGACAGTCCGGAGGCGAGTTCGCGGTGGATCTGGCTTTCCACGGTGCGCGCACCGATGGCGCCGAAACTCACCAGGTCCGCGTAGTACTGGCCGAAGGTGGTGTCGAGAAACTCGCTGGCCGCCGGCAATCCCAGGGTGGCGACATCCAGCAGTACCTTGCGCGCCTGCCGCAGGCCCTTGTTGATATGGAAGCTGCCGTCCAGGTCCGGATCGTTGATCAGGCCCTTCCAGCCGACCACCGTGCGCGGCTTTTCGAAATAGACCCGCAACACCGGCAATATGGCATCCGCCAGCGGCGTACAGTCCTCCTGCAGACGGGCTGCGAAGTCGAGCAGCGCGGCCGGGTCGTGTACCGAACAGGGGCCGACGATGGCCAGCAGACGGCGGTCCTCGCCGCGCAGCACGGCCTCGATTTCGCGCCGCGCCCGGGCGATGTTGTGGCGCTGGGCATCGGGCAGCGGCAGTTCCTCTGCCAGCACCCAGGGCGTGATCAGCGGCTGGGCCCCGTGGATGCGGACATCATCGGTACGGTCAGTCGGGCTGAGGTCAGTCGGGCTGCGGTCAGTCGGGCTGGGCTTGTTCATGGTGTTGCCTGTGGCGCCTGGGCCGGGCATTTTGACCCAGGGCCTGGATCCGGGCAACCCGGGTCACTGCGCTCCAGGCCCGCAGGAGGCCATTCCAGGTTTACTCGCTCAGTGCGCGCCGGGCGGCCAGTTTTTCCTGCACCGCCTCTACCTGCGCCTGGCTGGTGTGGATGTGGGAAATGATCCAGAGGGCAACCAGCAGGGCCGGGATGACACCTAGCCCCAGCGCATAGACGAGTCCGTGCAGGGTCCCGAGGGGTACCTCGCCAGGGCGCATCCCGGTTTCCAGGCCAATGATATCCAGCGCCAGGCCACCGTACAGGGGGCCGGCCACGGTCGCCAGCTTGTTGACAAAGTTGGTCATTGAGAAGAAGCCGGCTTCCTGGCGCACACCGTGGTCCAGTTCATGTTCGTCGGTCAGGTCTGCGACGATGGAGGTACTGTTGATGATCCGCAGCATGAACAGGTACATGAATATCAACATGAAGATGAAGTTCAGGGCGAAAATGAGACGGTCGCTGTCCGCGGGCAGCAGCTGGAACAACTGCAGCGGATATAGCCACAGGCAGTTGAGGATGAGCCCGAGCAGCGACAGCTGCACCAGCCGCTGCTTCGACAGGCGCCTGCCGAGGGGACCCAGGGTCACTGCGGCCAGCAGTACGGCCAGCAGCGTCGGCACTGACAAAATGATGGAAATCTGGGTGGCCGAGAACTCCCAGAAGAAAGTCCATACCAGCATGTTCAGGCTGCTGATGACGCCATAGGCAGAAGTGGCGGCAACATCGTAGGCGATCAGGAGGCGGAAATTGCGGTTGCCCAGGGTGCGCCAGAGGTCCCGGACCAGGGCGAAGAGCGTCGTGCGCTCGCCCTGGTCGCCGCCGGGCCGCGGCACTTCGGGCCGGATGTGGTGCCGCGTTCCCACCGTGCTCAGAGTCGCCATGACCCAGACCACGGCGCAGGACAGCATCCCGTACAGGGGGTAGCGCGACTGCTCGAAGCGCCCGTCGATGCCGTTTTGTTCCGGGAATACCAGCACCAGGGCCGCTGCGGGCAGCAGTACGGCAAACAGGAACATCAGGCCCATGCGGGCTCCCAGCACCTGGGTCCGGTCATGGTAGTCGGAAGTGATCTCGGCCGACAGGGCCAGGTGGGGAATGGTAAAGGTGGTGACAAAGGTGCGCACCCACAGGGACCAGAACAGCAGCCAGGCCGCCAGCCAGATGCTGTTGTCGATCACGGCCTGGGGTGGCGCGAACAGGCCGACGAAACCCAGGCCCAGGGGCAGGATGCTCAGCGCCATGAACGGATGGCGACGGCCAAAGCGGCTGCGCAGGCGGTCTGAAAGCGAGCCAACCAGGGGGTCGGAGACGCCGTCCCAGACAAGACTGATGGCGATGATGAGGCCGGTGACGGTGCCGCTCAAGCCCAGGACCTGGGTGTAGAACAGCAGGATGAACATGGTGTAGGCCGCTTCCTTGGCGGCAGATACCGCGCCTCCTGCGCCATACAGGAGGCGGGTCTTGACGGTTATCACTGCGCCGGGATGATGCGGGGGGCGCCCTGCATGCCCGGGCGGGTCAGCGCCCGCCCTTGATCAGACTGCGGAAACGGTCGACCAGGGTCTCGTGCTTGTAGTCGGTAAACTCACCGGCATCCATGAACATGCCGTGTTCACTGCAGGTCTCGTACCAGATGTGCTGCTGTTTTCGGTCCGAGGTTTTTTCCATGTCCTTGCCGCAGTGCGGGCAGGCGATGTCCGCCACCTGGTCCCATTTCCTGCCTTCGGCAGGGTTGCCCAGGTCCAGGGCGTCACCCATCCACTTGGACTTGAGGGCGTCTGCCTCCCCAGTGTCAAACCAGAGCCCCATGCAATTGGTACAGCGGTCGATGGTGACATCGCCGTAGGTGACTTCCTCCATGCCGTGGCCGCACTTGGGGCATTTCAGGCTGTGTTGATCGGGGTTGTATTCCATCGGTCGTCCCTGTCAGGTCAGTTTATTCTGGTGCTTGCTGGTGCTCGCGCGGAGCAGGTCAGACGCGAGTCTAGCGCAGGGCCGCGAGTTTGTCCTCCCCCGCGGGTATCGCCACCTGCGGTCCGCATGCTGTTCGGACTGCAAGCAGCTGGCCGATACTCCGGCCGACGAAAAGCTGGTAAATTCCCCGGTTCACGGTTATTGCCCGGGACACTAGGATGAGTTTGGTTTTTTTGCCGCTGTTTTTGCTGCTTGCTGCTGCGTCTGCCGGGGCCACGGCCGCTGCCGATGCCACCGTGGCCGATCTCTACCGGCCCTGTGCCGCCTGCCATGGCGCCGACGCCGGGGGCAATGTCGCCCTGCAGGCGCCGCGCCTCAACCACCTGCGGCCCGTGTACATCCTGGCGCAGCTGGACAAGTTCCAGCGCGGCCTGCGCGGCGGCGAGGGTGCCACCGAGGCGGCGCAGCAAATGGTTGCGGGGGTTGCGCTGCTGCCGCCGCGGGAACGCTGGCCGGACCTCGCGCTGTACATCAGCGAGCTGGCAGGTGGCCCCTCGGCGGCCACCCTGACCGGCGGGGATCCGGTCCTCGGTGGCGACTACTTCAACCAGTTCTGCGGCGCCTGCCACGGTCCCGCAGCCGGTGGCAATGTCGCGCTCAGCGCGCCCACCCTGGCAGGTGCCGACGACTGGTACCTGGCCGCGCAGCTGCACGCGTTTCGCGACGGGCGCCGCGGCCAGCACCGGGAGGACCGCACTGGCCGGCAGATGCGCTCCATGGCGGCGGTCCTGCCCGGCGAACAGGCGATCCTCGATGTCATCGCGTTTATCCGCAGCCAGCCCGCAGAGTAGGCGCAGTGGGCCGGCCATCTGGCTGGCTGGCATGCTCCTGCTGTCGGGCTGGGGGCCGGGGGTGGCGGCGGCTGACGGCGTTGCCGGGATCAATCTCAGCCAGGTGTGCCCTCCGGGGTTCGAACTTGAGGACGAAGGCTGCAGGCTTCGCAGCCTTTACCAGCGCTACGACTCACTGCAGGGCGCTGGCGTCGGCGGCCTGAAAACCGGCTTGCCGCCCTGGCGCGATGGCTTCACCCCGCAGCAGATCGATCTCGGCCGCTATCTGTTTTTTGATCCGCTGTTGTCCGCGGATCACACCCTGTCCTGCGCCAGCTGCCACCAGCCCGAGCGCGGTTTTGCCGATGGCATGGGGCGCAGTGTCGGCAGCGGCGGCCAGTTGAGCGCGCGCTCCGCGCCCAGCTTGTGGAATGTGGCCTTTCTGCAACGCCTGTTCTGGGATGCCCGCGCCGACAGCCTGGAACAGCAGATGCTGGAGCCTCTCTTCAGTACCGCCGAAATGGCCAATTCACCTGGTGCCCTGCGCGCCAGCCTGCGCGACTCCGCGGCCTACCGCGCGCTGTTTGCTCAGGCATTTCCCGATCATTTCAGTCGCCCGGGCGCCGCTATCGAGCTCGACCAGCTGTACACCGCGCTGGTTGCTTTCCAGACCTCGCTGATCTCGCTCAACAGTCGCTACGACCAGTATGCGCACGGCCATGGCGATGCCTTGAGTGCGAGTGAAAAGGCCGGTTTGAACGTGTTCCGGTCCTTTGTCGCCCGCTGTGCCGAGTGCCATACGCCGCCCCTGTTCAGCAATCAGCAACTCGCGGTCATCGGCACGCCCGAGCCCGAGGGTCTGCCATTCGACCCCGGTGCCGGACCGGGCCTGGGCGAACCCACTTTGCGGGGCGCCTTTCGCACGCCGGGCCTGCGCAATATCGCCCTCACCGCGCCCTACATGCACTCGGGCCGCTTTGCGACGCTGCGCGAAGCCGTGGCCTTCTATACCGGCGGTCGCGGCCATGCCGTACCCGCCAGTGAGGATCTCAGGATACACTGGCACATCTGGGAACCGCGGCTGACGGACGAGGAACTGGACCAGCTGGTCGAATTCCTGCACACGCTGACCGACGAGAGCCTGAAGCCCGTGACCCCGGCGGCTGTGCCCTCCGGCCTGCCGCTGATGCACGGTCCCACGACACCAATAACAACAGGGAGCACGCCATGAAAAGAATCCTGGGAATTGCCACTGGCGCGATAGCGATGCTTGCGGTCGGTTTTTACCTCGGCCAGGCACGCCAGCCGCCGCCCACGGTGATCCAGACGCCGGCGGCGCCGAAGGCGGCTTTTGCGCCAGCAGACATCGCGCCGCCGGCCTCGGGGCCGGTGCGCACCCTGGCTACGCCGGTCAGCGGTGAACTGATTCTGGTGCGGGATGGCGAGTCCATCCAGGCGGCCGTCAGCGAGGCGGCGCCGGGCGCGGTGATCAAGGTGTTGCCCGGTACCTATCGGGAGACCGTTTACATCGACAAGGACAATATCACCCTGTCCGGGGTGATCGAGCGCGGCGCCTACCCGGTGCTGGACGGCGAGGACTTCCGCAACGATGCGGTGCTGTACTCGGGCAACGGTGTCACCATCGAGAATCTGTATATCACCCGCTATAAAGGCAACGGCATCATGGGCCAGGCGGGCAACAACTACATTATCCGCAACAACATCATCGTCGATACCGGTGTCTACGGGATCTTTCCGCAGTTGGGGAAGAACGGCATCGTCGCCCACAATGTGGTTTCCGGGATCGAGGATGCGGCAATTTATGTGGGCATGTCGGACAATGTCGATGTGGTCTTCAACGAGGTATTCGAGAGCGTCGCCGGCATCGAGATCGAAAACAGCCGCGGCGCCCTGGTGGAAGGCAATTTCGTCTACAACAACACCGGCGGCATCCTCGCCTTCATCACTCCCGGGCTGCCGATCAAGACCTGCGGCGATGTGATCATCCGCAACAATTTCATCTCCGGCAACAACCACGAGAACTTCGCCATTCCCGGCTCACTGGTGTCCAATATTCCGTCCGGCACCGGGGTGCTGGTGATGGCCTGCGACGATGTGGTGCTGGAAGGCAACATCATCACCAACAACGACTCCGTCGGCATAACCTTCACGGACTTTTCCCTGGCCTCCAATGCCGCGGTGGACCCGGAATCTGACCCCTACCCGAACCGCCCGGTGATTCTCAACAACATCATGCTCAACAACGGCAGCAACCCGGCACCGGTGGTGCGGGCCATTCTCGCGGCCATGCTGGAGACCCGCGGCCCGGACATTATCGACACGGTGGGCATGGATGACGGCTGCATACTCAATCCTGAGCGCTTCCGCACGATCGGCCTTGGCGAGTACGGAGACTGTGCCTTCGAGACCACCGCCAATGTGGCAACCTACACATTGCCAGAACCTGTTCCCGCCCGTGACCTCGCCGACGTCGATACCGGACGCCTGGTGTATTACGGCATCTGCGCTGGCTGCCATGCCTATAATTCCAGACTGATTGGCCCGCCGGTACAGATAGTGCAGGCGCTTTACATGGATGACCCCGAAGGCATCGCCGCCTATATTGCCGAGCCGGAGCGCAAGCGGCAGGATTATCCGGCGATGCCGCCGCAGGCGCATCTGGATGCGGCGACTCGTCTTGCCGCCGCCGAATTCATGTTGCAGCTGGAGAATTGAATCGAACTGCATTGTCTCTTGCGGCAGATCAAAAAATAGACATTGCGCCTGCTGTTATTCCGCCTACACTTAGGCAGCGGTACCCGTTCAACCACGAGAGTGATAACGCCCATGTTGGAAAAAGAAATGTCCCAGGCTGTGAAGATGGCAGAGCAGGCAAACAAGAAAGTCGTGCAGCTGCAAAAGAAGCTGCTATCGGAAACCGAGAAGGCACACGCCAAGGTCAAGGCTGACCTGACGGCGGCGCGGAAAAAGCATACTGCCGCCAACACGCGCCTGAAGAAAGCGCGCACTTCCTTCCGCGGCAAAAGCAGCAGTGCCAACCAGAAGCATGTCGAAGACCTGGTCAAGCAGGTTCAGGATCTGGCGGAATCGGTAGCGAAGATTGCCAAGACAGCCTACACCTCCTTCGAGAAGCTGCTGCCAATTCAGGCCGATCTGGCGCTGGAGTCCCGTCGTGCCGAGGCGGCCGACAAGGCGGCATCAATGGTTGAGAAGGCTGCCGAGCGGCGCAGCAAGGCCCAGCATGCAGCGGCCGGGAAAAAAGGTGCCGCGGTGACGAACGCAGCTGCGAAGAAGAAGGCGGCAGCGAAAAAGAAAGCAGCCCCGAAGAAAAAGGCAGCCCCGAAGAAAAAGGCAGCTCCGAAGAAAAAGGCGGCGCCCAAGAAGGCGGCGCCCAAGAAGGCGGCTGCGAAGAAGACCAGGGCTACCCCCGCAAAGTCCAGCTGAAGCGCCGCCAGATCCAGCCCCACCACTTTCCGGATGGTGGGGCTGTCTAGTTCGCCGGGGGCGCCTCAGCCGGGGGCGCCTCAGCCGGCCGCACCTCAGCCGGCCGCACCCTCACAAGGGCGCCGTTCTCGGCATCGGTGAGCAGATAGATGAAACCATCTGTTCCGGTGCGGACGTCGCGGATGCGTGCGTCCAGCTCGCCGAACAGCGCCGTTTCATCGCTCACCCGCCCGCCCTCCAGGGTCAGCAGCCGTACCTCCTTGTCTACCAGGGCGCCAACCAGCAGCTTGCCGCGCCAGGCCGGGAATTGCTCGCCGTCATACCAGGTCATGCCCGAGGGGGCGATACTGGGTGACCAGACGTGCAGGGGCGCTGCCATCCCTGGCAGCTCCTTGAAGGGCGAGACAAGGGCACCACTGTAGTCGACGCCATGGGTTACCGCCGGCCAGCCATAGTTTTCTCCCGCCCGCAGCAGATTGACCTCGTCTCCTCCCTTGGGGCCATGCTCGTGCAGGTAGACCGTGCCGGAATCGCCAGCGAGGACCAGGCCCTGGGGATTGCGGTGGCCCAGTGTCCACACGCGTTCGCTGCCGGGCGCGGCAAAGGGGTTGTCTGCGGGTACGCTGCCGTCGTCGTTGACCCGCAGTACCTTGCCCAGCTCGCTGCCGGGGTCCTGGGCCTGTTCGCGGAAATCGAAGCCATCGCCGGTGGTGAGCAGCAGGCTGTTGTCCGGCAGGAACAGCAGGCGGCCGCCGTAGTGCTGGGCGGTATTCTTCTTGTTCGCTACCCACAGAATATCAGCGCCATCGCGGAGGACGTTGTCCTCCAGCCGGGCGCGCCAGATGGCCGTGCCGTTGGCGTCCCGGTCACCGCGGGCATAGGCGAGGTACACCAGCCGGTTGGCTGCAAACTGCGGGTGCAGCACAATGTCGAAAAAGCCACCCTGGCCGGCCAACCAGGTAGAGGGTACGCCGCCGATTTCCTGGCGCTGGCTGCCGTCGGCGCTGATCTGGAGCAGCTTGCCGCGTCGTTCGGTGACCAGCAGGCCGCCATCGGGCAGCTGGGCAACCGACCACGGGTGATGCAGGCCGCTGGCGAGTGTTTCCAGCTGGTAATCTGCCGCCGACACGGCGCAACCTGCCAGCCAGAGTACCGTGGCGAGGACGCGACGGACGATCGCTGATGCGTTCATGGGCTTTTCCTTTGCGGTTTGAGCGGTCATTATAAACAGTCACAGCGCCAGAGGTAGTCGTCCATGATTCGTGTGCTCAAGGCATTTTTCCCCGCGGTTATCGCCGCCTATATCACCGGCTGTCTGTTGGCGACCCAGGTGGTACTCGGCAATCTGGCTGACATGGGCGTCGACATCTCCCTGGCCACCCGCCTGCAGGCCAGCTTTCACGACCTGCTGGGCATGACCGCCTACCTGTTGTTGATCCTGGTGGCGTTTGTGATTGCCATGCCCGTAGCCGCCGGCCTGGTGCGCATTCACCTGGTGCCGGGAACGCGGGTGTTCTGGTTTACTCTTGCCGGCTTTGTCGCCCTCGTGGCGCTGCACTTGATCATGCGCCAGGCGCTGGGTGTGTATCCGGTGGCCGCAGCCAGGGACTTGGGTGGCTTGCTGCTCCAGGGTCTTGCGGGCGCGGTGGGCGGATTTCTCTACAGCGTCATCAGCAGCCGCCGCTGAGATCAGATAATCCGCGAGAAGCGGTTGCCGGACAGTTGGCTGGAGTCAATGTAGGCGTCGAACTCCATGCAGATGCGTCGGACCAGCAGGCGACCGGCCGGCAGCACTGTGATACCTCCGTAAGACATCGCCAGCAGGCCATCGGCCGCCAGCAGCGGCAAGCGCGTCAGCTCGGCGCTGAAGTAGTCGGCGAAGCGGATGCCAAACTGCTGTTCGATGACCCCGTAGTCGAGGGCGAAATTGCAGATCAGCTCGTTGATGACGGCCTTGCGTATCGCGTCGTCGCGGCTCAGCGTGATCCGCTTCGCCAGCGGCAGCCTGCCGGCCTTGATGGCGGCGGTGTAGGAAGGCTCATCCTTGAAATTCTGGAAGTGGTTGTTGCCCAGGGCATTGATGGCGGAAACCCCGAACGCCAGCAGGTCGCAGTCCTTGTGGGTGGAGTAGCCCTGGAAGTTGCGGTGCAGGGTGCCCTGCATCTGTGCCAGGGCCAGCTCGTCACCCGGTCGGGCAAAGTGGTCCATGCCGATGTACTCGTAACCTTCGTGCAGCAGCCGGTCTATGCTCTGTTGCAGGATTGCCATCTTGACCCCGGCTGCGGGCAGTTGCCGTTCGTCAATCTGGCGCTGGGTCTTGAACAGCTGCGGCATGTGCGCGTAGTTGAACAGCGACAACCGGTCTGGCTGCAGGCGGATGACCTGTTCAAGGGTGCGGGCGAAGGAGCGCTCGCTCTGCAGCGGCAGGCCGTAGATCAGGTCCATGCTCAGGGACTTGAAACCCGAAGCGCGGATTGCCGCTACCAGTGCCGCAACTTCTTCGGCGCTGTTGAAGCGATTGACTGCCTGCTGCACCTCCGGATCGAAGTCCTGCACGCCCATGCTGAGGCGGTTGAAGCCCAGCTCGCGCAGGTGTCGGATGCGGTCGGTGGCCATACCGCCGGGGTGGATTTCGATCGAGAACTCGCCCTCGTCATCTGGCGCCAGGCGGAACTGCCCACGTATGGTGGTCATCAGCGCCTGCATCTCGCTGTCGCTGATGTAGGTCGGCGTACCCCCGCCCCAGTGCAGCTGGCGCACGATCCGCTCCGGGTTGACCGCGGCTGCCTGCAGGGCTATCTCGCGCTGCAGGAATACCAGGTAGTCACTGGCGCGCTGGCGGTTGGCGGTAATGATCTTGTTGCAGGCGCAGTAGTAGCAAACCGTATCGCAGAAGGGAATGTGAAAGTACAGCGACAGGGGGGCGCTGATTTCATTGCTGGCTGCCAGCGCTTCGCGCCACTGGGCCTCGCTGACATCGTCCCTGAACTGGGCCGCTGTCGGGTAGGAGGTGTAGCGCGGCCCCGCCAGGTTGTAGCGGGCAATCAGGTCCGGGTCCCACAGTGAATCCGAGGTCAGTTCGCGGGTTGAGACTGCGCCAGGGGATACCATGATACTCTGCCTGTCCTGATGTAGGTACCCAGCTTACCGCAGCGGTCCCCGCGGGCTGTTGACCTGCATCAAGCTGGCGTTTGCTTGCTGCCCGGGGTGCAAATTTGCCCTATGCTACAGGCTAAAATCGAGCTGGAAATGTCGGCATGACTGCAACAGCAAGGGAAGGTCAGAAAACGTGGGTCTACTGAGCAGAATCAAGAAATTTCATGGGGTCTGCGACAAGTGAACTTAGCCGTGAACGAGATACTTGCGTTGTTTGACATGGCCTGGCCATCACTGTTGACCGTGGTCTTGGTGGTGGTTGGGGTGTTTCTGGCGCGACTGGTGGCACTGCGGGGACCTCAGGGCACCAGCAGCATTCTGTTTCAGCTGGCCGTCTGGCTGATCGTCTCGGCCGGCATTATCGCTCTGGTCGTCGTGCTGCCGGTCAATGACGAGACCCAGGGCCAGGTGCTGAGCCTGCTGGGTGTGCTGCTCTCGGCCATCGTCGCCCTGGCTTCCACCACTTTTGTTGCCAATGCAATGGCGGGCATCATGTTGCAGATTACCCGGCCCTTTTATCCGGGGGATTATATTCGCATCAATGAACTGTTCGGTCGTGTCACCCGGCGAGCACTGCTCAACACCCAGATCCAGAGCGAGATGCGCGACCTGATTACCTTGCCCAACCTGATGCTGGTGAACCAGCCCTTCACGGTATTGCACCGTGAGGGCACGATTATTTCCGCCGACGTTTCCATTGGCTACGACGAGCCCTACACTCGCGTGCAGGAGTTGTTGCTGGTGGCCGGGGCCGAGGCTGGTCTCGCCGAGCCTTTCGTGCTGGTCCAGGAATTGCTGGATCACGCCGTGGTCTACCGGGCCTGTGGCTTTCTGGAGGACATGAAGCATCCGTTGACTGCGCGCTCCAACCTGCGCAAGACGATCCTCGAACAGCTGCATGGCAATGGTGTGGAGATCGTCTCCCCGGGGTTTGTCTATCAGCGCCGCGTCGATGGCGAGCAAAAGGTTATCCCTGAGCAACCCACACTGCACACCAGCGCCGCCGACGACGAGAGCACGGTCCCCGAGGACAAGATCTTCGACATGGCCGAAGAAGCCGCGAGCCTGGAGGAGTTGCGCCAGCACCGGGAGCAGATTCACGAGGATCTGAAGGCGGGACGCGAGCAGCTCAAGCAGGCTGCCCCCGAGGAAAAAGCGGCCCTGGAGAGTCAATTGGCTCAGCTGAAGCACCGGGAGGCCTGGCTGAGCGAGCGCATTGAGCGTCAGCGCGACTCTGGTTAGGGATTACGCTGCGACGCTGGCAGTCTGTCTCAGTCCCGAAATCCATCCCCGATGGTTTGACGCGGCAGACCCTGCCCTGTGTTGTTCTCCGTACCAGCTGCGGCAGCGTCAGGCAGGCTGATCAGGTACTCGGCCGGGAAATCGATGTTGTCCCGATCCCGGTCGAGGTTTATCACGGCCGGCTGGTCCGTGGTCAGCCAGGCGCCGCAGGCCTCGCCGGCATCGCAGATAAACAGGTCATTGTCCGCATCGGAGCCGGCGAACAGGAGGTAGCGACCGGCCGGCAGTGCAGGAAAGCTGAACTCGTAGCGGCCGTCGCGGGCCCGGGCTGCAGCCTGCTCCACCGCGTCGTCCAGTTCCGCATCGTATACCAGGATATACACTACCCCCACATCCGATACCGCCGCATTGCCGACCGAGACCAGTGCCCGTACCTGCAGGCTGTTGGCACTGGAGCGCGCTGTCACTGTGGCGGCGTGGATGCCTTCGTCCAGTTGACCGCGATCCACGGCCAGCCGGTAGCGGCCCAGGCCCTGGCTGTCGACCTGATCGGGGCTGACCTGTAGCCAGGGCGCGTCACTGGACACCCCGGTGACGCGCAGCTCGCCGCTGCCAGCGTTGCTCAGGAACAGGTTCAGGGTCTCCAGACTGTTGCCGAAATTCAGGTTGAGGCTGGAAGCCTGCAGCGACGCCGGCGCGGTAAATTCAGTGCCGATACTGGCCAGCGCGGCCTCTACCGCCATGCGCGCATTGATCAGGCCGTGACCGTAGAGGTCATCGCGGCCCGGCGCTCCGAGGTCGTCAGTAAGGCTGCCACTCTGCAGCAGGGCTGCAAACTGTTGCGGCGTGAGGTCCGGGTTGATGCTTTTCATCAACGCGATGACGCCGGAGACGTGCGGTGCCGCCATTGAGGTACCGCTGAGGAATACATAGGCAAAGTCGATAGTGGATGCTGTTGCGGTGCCGCCGGTGCTGAGCACGCCGTCGGGATAACCGTCACCATTGATATCGGCGGCGCTGTCGCCGCCGGGCGCGGCGATGTCGATGGTGGTACCGCGGTTGCTGTAGCTGGTGATCTGACGCTGGATGTCGACAGCCGACACCGAGACCACGCTGTCATAGGCAGCGGGATACCCGGGTGCCGTGCTGGCCTCGTTGCCGGCGGAGGCGACCACGAAGATGCCCGCCTGGCGCAGATCCCTGTACAGTTGCTGGCTGATCTGGCTGAAGCCCTCGCCCCCCAGGCTGAGGTTGATGATATCGGCGCGCCTGGCCGGCACGGTGCCGGAATCGTTGGCCAGGCCCGCGGCGAAGCGCACTGCCTGGGCCACATCATAGGAGGTGCCGCCACTGGCCCCGAGGGCGCGCAGGGGCATGATCCGGGTACCCCAGGCGACGCCTGCCACGCCGATTGCGTTGTTGCCGCGGGCGGCGACGGTGCCGGCCACGTGGCTGCCGTGGAAGCTGCTGGCGGCCGGGTTGTCGCGGTCGCCGGGATCCTCCGGGTTGGGGTCGATGCCGTTGCCGTCACCGGCTGCGGCCGGGTCCCGGACAAAATCGTAGCCGGCAACCAGCTGCCCCGTAAAATCGGGGTGACCCGACAGAATGCCGGTGTCCACCACCGCGACAATGACGCCCGGATCGCCGGTGGTGATATCCCAGGCAGCCGGCAGGGAAACAAGCGGGTAGTGCCACTGCAGCCGGTAGGCGCTGTCGTTGGGTTGTAGGGATGCGCGTATCCGGTAGTTGGGTTCCGCCCAGCGGACGCCCGGCATGCGCCGCAGCGACTTGATGCTGACCAGGGTCTCCCAGCGCTGTTGCTGTACCGGATCGCCGAACTGGCTCCGGCGGGCCGCCGCGCTACCGAGGCGGCGCTCAACTGCCTGGCCCGCCCGCAGGGCCAGCAGCCGTGCCCGGCCCCTGGCGCCGGCGCGCTGGTCCATGCCCATCTGGTGGGCCAGGTCCTCTGGCGCCTGCCCCGGCTGTCCCGCCGCGGCATCGCGGTACTCGACGACAATTTCTCCCGGGACGATATCCGGCTGCTGTCTGTTGCCTTCGAGAGCCTGGTTGCCGACCGCCAGGATGTAGTTGGTGGCGCCTGCAAAGGCGGAGACATTGCCGAACCAGGTGCCGCTGGCAGGTGCGGTCACCGTTTCGATTTCACCGGTTTCGATGGAGAAGTCGACGATCTCACCCTGCTCCGAATAGAGGTACAGATCCGCATCCGCAGTCTCGAAATCAGCAACCAGCAGGGTGATGGACTGGCCCTCCAGCAGCTCCAGACGGTAGTAGTCATCGATATCGCCGGCCACCTGCGAGCGCCCTTCGGCGCCGGTGCCGGGCAGATTGACATAGCCCCCAAGCGTGATCGGGTTGGCCAGGTGCTGGGCGCTGGCGAGCGTGTCGTTGGCAAGATACATGTTGGCGGGATCGTTGGTATCACCATCCACGGCCTGGTTGCTGGATGCCAGCACGCTGCCGCTGAGGCTGTAGGTCACCCCGCCGGCGCTGCCCTCGACGATAACACTCACACTGCTGCTCGCTGCCGCGCCGCTGTTATCCGTAACGGTCAATGAGAATGCGAAAGTGGTATCGCCACTGACGCCCGGGGCGGTGAAACTGGCCTCGGCGCTGGCGCTGCCCTGCAGCTCTATCTCCGGCCCGTCGACCTGCTGCCATTGGTAGCTGACGATGCTGCCATCACTGTCGCTGGAGCCGCTGCCGTCGAGGACCACGGTGGCGCCAATGTCCACGGATACGGGCGCTGAGATGTCGGCGACCGGAGGCTGGTTGGGCGGGGGTGAGGGGGCGCTGCCACCTCCGCCACCGCCACCGCAGCCGTTCAGGGCAAGACTCAGGAATAGCGCCAGTAGCAGATGTGGGTTCAGGTCTCGCATCGTTGCATCGGCAAGCAGGGGATCAGGTCTCGTATTGTTGCATCAGGGAACGCAACAATGCGAGACCTGATCCCACTTTCACCAGGCTTTCAGTCCCTGCAGACAATACCCTCAAACATGTCCCGTGCTTCTTCCAGCTTGGCAAAGATGGGGTAGCTGCTGTCCATGGCCCAGCATACGGTGAGTACGTTCAGGGTGCCGACGACCATGGACGCCAGGATCTCCGGGCTGAAGGTGGTGCGGGCGTCGCCCTGGGCCTGGCCCGCGGCAAACAGGCGGGCAAAGCTGTCCAGGGCGGAGTTGTTGATCTCGCGCTGGGTTTCGGGGTCATTCGCAAATACGGTCGGCGCTGCCAGGATCAGTTGCCGGTCGATTTCCCGATAGCCGGAGAAGGTGGATTCGATAAAGTCGATCATGGCCGCCAGCCGGTCCCGGGTGCTGCTGTAATTGTTGATCAATACGTCCAGCATCGGGCCGGATTGGCTGTACAGGCGCGACACGCCCAGGCCGCCCAGCAGGGCGTGCTTGTTGGGGAAATAGCTGTAGAACGTGCGCCGGGCGACGTCGGCTTCGGCGCAGATTTGTTCGATGCTGGTCTCGTCGATCCCCTGGCGCTGGAACAGTTCATAGGCGGCATCCTCGATGCGCGCGCGGGTCTCCAGCTTGCGCTTTTCCCTGCGTCCCTGCGGTGCCTCGGCTATGCCCATGAAATTTCCGTAATTCGGTTGCTTTTCAGCAGCCATTAAACTAATTTGTAGACAAATGTGCAAGTTTGCACAGGTGTCTGTCTTCATAACAATGGTTCGCAATTGCCCGCAGAGAGTAAAGTCATGTCCGATCGTTTGCTAGTGGTGTCCTCGGACTGCCACGCCGGCCTGCACATCGCCGATTACAAGCCCTACGTTGAATCGAAGTATCACGAGGTCATGGACATGGCGGTGCCGGTCCAGGTCGAGCTCACGGAAAAAGCCGAGCAGAGTTTCCTGATCAAGGAAATCAACGATGCCTGGCGCGCGCCCATACAGAAACAGTTGACCGGAGCCTGGGATTACCAGGAGCGGGTGAAGATGCTGGCCGAAGACGGCATCGTCGCCGAGATCATCTTCCCGGACGGCATCACCGAAATGAACACGCCGCCTTTTGGCGCTGGCCTCGGCCTGTCGCCCCGTGACCAGGTGCCCGAGCTGCAGTGGGCCGGGGCCATGGCGCACAATCGCTGGTTGGCCGAATTCTGCGGCAACGACCCGGCCCGGCATATTGGCGTCGCCTCCATTCCCCTGTTGTGGGATGTGCAGCAGGCGGTGGATGCGGTGCGCTGGTGTGTCGACAACGGTCTCAGGGCGGTGATGATTCCGACCCTCTGGGGCGAACACGCCCCCTACCATGACACCAAATACGACCCGTTCTGGGAGGTCTGCCAGGACCTGGGAGTGATTGTCCATTTCCACTCCGGTCCCGCCCCGCACCCGGAATACTTCGGCAAGCAGTGGCCGCAGGAAGATCGCAGCGAGGAACTGCCGGGAGCCATGGGTATCTACGTTTCCGAGGTCATGTGGTGGCTTTACCGGCCCCTGACCTTCATGATCTGGGGCGGCGTATTCGAGCGCTTCCCGCGCCTTAAGGTGGTGATGACCGAGGGTGGGACCGTGTTCATGCTGCCGCCCTGGCTGCGCCTGCTGGACCACAACTATACCGACGTGCAGTTCTCCGCCAAGCTCGGGGACTTCCGCAGCCATCTGTCCATGTCACCCAGCGAATACTTCCAGCGCAATATTGCGGTCGGCGCCTCCTGCGTGCCGCGCCGGGATATCGACCTGCGCACCGTGCTGGGAGTCGACAAGTTGATGTGGGGCAGCGACTTCCCGCACCCGGAAGGTACCTGGCCGCACACCGGCGAGTATTTCCGCGAGACCTTCGCCGGTATTCCCGAAGCCGACGGGCGCAAGATCCTGGGCGAAAACGCGGTGGCCTGGTATGGCCTCGACCGCGCCCGCCTGCAGGCCGTCGCCGACCAGATCGGCCCCAGTTCCTCCATCTTTCATGCCAGGGGAGAAGCCGCATGACCACCAAGATCGTTGAAGCCTGTGAATCGAAAACCAACACCACCCCCGATTTCCCGATGGGCTGGTACTCCGTGGCCCGCAGCCAGGAACTGCTGGTGGGCGAGGTCAAGCGCGTGCACGCGTTCGACCGCGAGTTCGCGCTCTACCGCACACGCTCCGGCAAGGCGGTACTGCAGGATGCGTTCTGCCCCCACCTGGGTGCCCACCTCGGGGTCGAAGGGCGGGTGATTGGCGAGTCCCTGCGCTGCCCTTTCCACGGCTGGCGTTTCGACACAACGGGACAGTGCGTGGAAATCCCCTACTGTGACGAGATTCCCGAGCGCGCCCGCATCCGTACCTGGCACACCGAGGAGCAGAACGGCGAGGTCTACATCTGGTTCCACCCGCAGAACCTGGCACCGAAATGGGAGCTGCCGGTCTTGACCGAGCTCGACGACGACAACTGGACGGCGCCGCGCTATGCCGAGTTTGAAGTGCCTGCCCACATCCAGGACATCGCGGAGAACTCCTGCGACCCGGTGCATTTCCAGTATGTGCACCGGCAGCCGGATGTGCCGGCCTCGGAAGTGACCATTGACGACGATGGTCGCACCCTGCACCTGCGCGCGGATGCTGACCAGGCCGCGGTGCCGCACAAGCTGCATGCCATGGTACTGAACCCGGGCCTGGCGGTGGTGCGCACTTCCTACGGTCCCGGTGCGGAAATGCTGGTCTACAACAGCGCCCAGCCCATCGACAAGCACACCACCCTGCTGCGCTGGACCCTGTCGGTGCGGCGCGAAATCGAGGACCTGGCGGGTGATGACGTCATGAAGGGCATCATCGCCGGCATCCAGGACGATTACCCGATCTGGGCCAACAAGGTGCACAAGCACAAGCCGGTGTTCTGCCGGGAGGACAAGACCCTGGTGCTGTACCGCAAGTGGGTGCGCCAGTTCTATATCGACGTAAGGGACATTGCCTGAGATGCGGGATTTCAAGGACAAGGTAGCGGTCATTACCGGGGGTGCCAGCGGCGTCGGTCGTTCCCTGGCTTTTGCCCTGGGGCGCCGCGGCGCCCGCATCGTCATCGGCGATGTCGACACCAAGGCCATGGAGGCCATTGACGCGGACCTGGCGGCGGAGGGCATTGACGCCCGGGTGGCCGCCTGCGATGTCACCAACCTCGCCAGCCTGGAGAATCTGGCGGCCATTGCTACCGAGCACTTTGGCGGCGTCCAGCTGGTGTTTGCCAATGCCGGCATCGGCGCCGGCGAGTCCGGGGCCATGTGGGACTACTCCGACAAGGACTGGCAGTGGTGCTTCAACGTCAATATCTGGGGCGTGATCAACACCATCAAGGCCTTCATGCCGCGTCTGGTGGCGGCCAATGAGCCCGCCCACTTCGTGGTCACCGGCTCCGGCAATGGCGCTCTGCTGATTTACCCCGACGCGCCCATCTACACCGCCAGCAAGGCGGCGGTGCACGCGATCACCGAAAACCTGCACTACCAGCTGCAGGCGGCCCAGAGTCCGGTGAAGGTCAGCGCGCTGTTCCCTGGCCCCCATGTGGTGGAGACCGGTCTGTTCAATTCCGGCCGGGTGCGGCCCGAGGCCCTGAAAAAAGAGGTGGAGGGCAACGCCTCCGGCATCAGCTCCGTGGATGACATGAAGCGCATGGCCGCGGAGTACGGCATCGAACTGCAGACCACCCATCCGGACGAGGTTGCCGCCATGGCCCTGGAAGGGCTGGAGCGCGATGCCTTCTGGCTGCTGGCCACCACCCCGGAAACGGAGCAGAAGATCCGCGCCCGGGCCGACATGATCCTCAATCGCGATAACCCGGTTGCCAACATGGTCGGCGGTTGATTCGGGACGGGGCCAGGTCGCGCATTGTCTGTTCCACCCATATCCTACCAATAAGGAAGCTCCAGCATGTCCAACACAGGAAACGCACCCCAGGGCAGCCCTGGTGATATCGGCAACTGGCCGCTGCTCAAGATTGTCTACCGGACTGATCCCGACGCCATTGCGGCGGTGTTGCCACCCGGCATCAGCCCCGGCGCCAAACCCCATGTCAACCTGACCATCTACAATGTGCCGGTACCGGATGAACCGGAATATGGCATCCTGCAGACCGTGGATGCGGACTACAACGGCACTGCCGGTGAGTACGCCCTGGGCTACGGTATAGACCAGGAGTCGGCGATCTTCATCAGCCGCGACCACAATGGCCAGCCCAAGTACCCCTGTACCACCGACTATTATCGGCACGGACCCAACGTCAGTGCCCGTGCCAGCCACCAGGGCTACACCTTCGTGGAATTCAGCGGCACCTCCAGCGGGGAAAACGATCCCCTGCCGGAATTCGACATGCACGAATGGTGGGTGAAGTTCTCCCTCGCGGTGGGTGTCATGCCGGACCCGGCGCGGGGCTACGACTTCCCGCCCCATGTGGTCCATGTCCGCAGCAGGTTTGGCACCGCCTGGCGGGAAAAGGTCGAGGGTCAGCTGGTCCTGCGCGACAGCCCCTGGGATCCGCTGGCCAGCCGCCTGCCGCTGCGGGAACAGGTCTCCGCGCACTTGTGGTGGCCCACCTTTCTCGACCGGGAAGTGACCCTGGCGGGCAAGCTGGACCCCGACGGCTTCATGCCTTTCACCGATACCATCTCGGGGTCCCGCTGGCAGGGAACCCGCGGCGGGCCGCGCCGCGCCTGAAAGGCGGCTCCGGGTTGCGCCAGCAGGGGCGTTCGGCTCCTGCTGGGCATGTTATTTGATGGCACAGAGTGCTTGCTCGCCAGCCGCAGCTGGGCGATGATCCGCTGATGCCTGCAGCCCTTGCCACGCTTCCATGAACCTTGATGCCGTCGCTGCGCTGCAGCTGACGCTGGTGGTCGTTAGCGCCGTATTCGCCGGCGCCAACTATCTCGCCTGGCGTTTGTTCGGCCACCCCCGGCATGCCCTGATCTGGACCTTTGCCTACCTGCTGGCCATGGGTCAGTACCTGGTCAATCTGGTGCGCGATGCGCTGCCCTCCTATGAATCCTACTGGCTGTTCGCCAACCTGATGTCCACGCTGCTGGTGATCACCGTGGTCTGGGGACATCGGCAGCGGCTGGGCAGAATCAGTCCCTGGCCGTGGGTCGCGGGCCTGTTTGTGGCAATCATGCTGGCGCAGCTGGTCTTTACCCTGGTGCTGCCGCGGGCGGATGTGCGGGTTTCGCTGGCGCCGGCCTTTGCCTGTGTCGCCCTGCTGCACGTGGCCTGGCTGTTGCTGCGCCACGGCCCGGAGCCAGTGCTGGCGCAGCGGGTGGCCGCGGTGATCCACGGCCTGTTTGGCCTCGCCCAGGGGCTGGCGGCGGCGATTGCCCTGCAGTTTGGCGCAGTTGCCGCGCCGGCACAGGGGCAGGCCTACAACCTGGTCAACTTCGCCCTGATGCCGACCTTTTTCGTGGCCATGGGTGTCGCCGTGATCTTCCTGCTGGCGACGGATCTTTCCAACAAGCTGCGCCTGCAGGCGATCACCGACCAGCTCACCGGCGTCAGTAACCGGCGCGGTTTCCTGCAGGCCGCCGATCTCCTGCTGGCCCGCGCCCGGCGCCATCGACGCCCGCTGACAATGGTGCTCGCCGATATCGACCTCTTCAAGCGGGTCAACGACCGCTACGGTCACAGCATTGGTGATCTTGCCCTGGCCCATTTCGCCCAGGTTCTCCGCGACAGCGTGCGGGCGGAGGATTGTATCGGCCGCATCGGTGGCGAGGAGTTTGCCATCGTCATGGGTGAGTCCAGTATCGAGGACGCGGGCCGAATGGTCGCCCGGGTGCGCCGCACACTGCAACAGCATCCGCTGGTGGACAACGGCCAGGAAGTTCTCCTGACTGCAAGTTTCGGTATTGCCGCCTTTGACCAGAGCGACAGCAGGGAGGCCCTGCTGCTGCGCGCTGATCAGGCCCTGTACCAGGCCAAGGAGGCCGGCCGCGATTCAGTGATTGTGGCAGCAGACGTTCACCCTGTGGGTATGGTTTCCCACGGCTGATTTGGCCATACTGTCCAGCGTCAATTATTCTATAAGCATAAACGGCCCCACTGGAGTCCCCGATGTCCCTGCGCAAGTTCAAGCACGCCTTTACCCTGTTTCTGATGAAGTCCCTGGCCGGCCTGGGCGGCAGCCCGGCGTACATGGCCTATACCGGCAGCGGCAGCGCCGCGGAACTGTGTCGCCACATCACTCGCACCGGTGTGCGCAAACTGCTGCTGGTGACCGACAAGCCGCTGCGGGATCTCGGCATTGTCGACCAGGCTACTGCCGCACTTGCCGACACCGGGGTGGAGATCGTGATCTTTGACGGCGTCGAGCCCAACCCGACCTACGACCAGGTGGCGGCCGGTCGCAAGCTGATGGTGGAACACGGCTGCGAGGCGGTACTGGCCATCGGTGGCGGCTCGTCCATCGACGCGGCGAAAATCATCGCCGCCTCCGCCAGCAGCGACGAGGACCCGAAAACCTGGGTGGGTTTTGGCAAGGTCAAGCACGAGGTGCCCAAGCTCTACGTCATCCCGACCACGTCTGGCACCGGCTCGGAAGCCACCATGGGCGCGGTGATTTCCGACAGCGAAAGCCGCGAGAAGGGTGTGATTTCCGGCTCCAGCCTGCTGCCGACGGCAGTGGCACTGGATTCCGACCTGATGCTGGGGATGCCGGCGCCGATTACCGCCGCGACCGGTATCGATGCCCTGACGCACGCCATCGAGGCCTACATTTGTGTCTGGGATCGCGGCACTCGCAAGGAGCACGCGGCCATGGCGACCCGGCTGATCTTCCGGCACCTGCGCGACGCGGTGGCCGATGGCAGCAATCGTGAGGCCCGCGACGCGATGGCCATGGCGGCCTATTACGCCGGTATTGCCATCAACCAGGTCAACGTCGGTAACGTGCACGCCATCGCCCACCAGATCGGCGGCAAGTACGGTATTCCCCACGGCCTGGCCAATGCCCTGGTGCTGCCGCATGTGCTGGAGTTCTGTCGGGCGGAGTCCGGCGAGGCGCTGGCGGAGCTGGCGCTGCTGGTGGAGGCGGGTAGCGCCGGCGAGTCCACCGATGCGCTGGCGGGCAAGTTCATTGCGGCGGTGGTGCAGCTGCGCGCCGACGTCGGCCTGCCGGAGACCTCCGACAAGATTCGCGCCGAAGACTACGATTATCTGGCTGGCCTGGCCTTCAAGGAGTGTGAAGGCTACCCCGTGCCGAAGCTGCTGGAGCGGGACGCGATTCTGGATATCCTGCGTAAAATCACCGCCTGAGTCCCCGCCCCGGCGCCTTCAGCCGCGGAAGACGGTGGCGCCGGCCTCCGCCTCGTTGACCGCGGCGCGCATGAAGCCGAACAGTTCGCGCCCGGTCCCGTACTCGCAGCTGGCATCACTGCGCTGGACGCACTGGCGCTCGCGCCACTCGTCCGCGGGCACCAGCGCCTGCAGCTCCCCGCTGTCGCAGTCCAGACGGATAATGTCGCCGTCGCGAACCCTTGCCAGCGGGCCATCGGCAATCGCCTCCGGGCTGACGTGGATGGCCGCCGGCACCTTGCCCGAGGCCCCGGACATGCGCCCGTCGGTGACCAGCGCCACCCGGAAGCCGCGATCCTGGAGAATGCCCAGGTAGGGCGTTAGCTTGTGCAGTTCGGGCATGCCGTTGGCCCGGGGTCCCTGGAACCGCACCACGGCGACCACGTTGCACTCCAGCTCGCCGGCCTCAAAGGCCAGCTTGAGCGCGTCCTGGCTTTCGAACACCCGCGCCGGCGCCTCGATCACGCGGTGTTCCTCCGCCACTGCCGAGACCTTGATCACGGCGCGGCCGAGATTGCCCTCCAGCAGACGCAGGCCACCCTCGCTCGAGAACGGCTCCGAGGCCGGCCGCAGTACGGCCAGGTCCGCGCTGGCCCCGGTACCCTCTACATAGTCGAGACCGGTGTCAGCGAGGCGCGGCTCGCGGGTGTAGTGGCGCAGGCCCGGCCCCCAGTTGGTAAGTACATCCTCATGCAGCAGGCCACTGTCGAGCAGGGTGCGAATCACGAAGGCAGTACCACCCGCGGCGTGGAAATGGTTCACGTCGGCAGCGCCATTGGGGTAGACCCGGCTCACCAGCGGGGTGATCGCCGACAGCTCGCTGAAGTCCTGCCAGTCGATGATGATGCCGGCGGCACGGGCTATCGCGATCCAGTGGATGCTGTGGTTGGTGGAACCCCCGGTCGCCAGCAGGGCGACGATGGCGTTGACGATGGCCTTTGCGTCCACCACCTCGGCCAGCGGGGTGTACTCCCTGCCCAGGGCGGTGATCCGGCACAGACGCTGGGCCGCGGCCTCGGTGAGGCGCTGGCGCAGCTCGGTATCCGGCGGCTCGAAGGCGGCGCCCGGGATGTGCAGGCCCATCGCCTCCATCAGCATCTGGTTGCTGTTGGCGGTGCCGTAGAAGGTACAGGTACCCTTGCCATGGTAGGCGCCGGCCTCCGCTTCCAGCAGTTCTTCACGACTGGCCTTGCCCTCGGCGAACAGTTGCCGGACCCGGGCTTTTTCAGTGTTGCTGAGGCCGCTGCTCATCGGACCCGCGGGGGCGAATATCACCGGCAGGTGGCCGAAGCTGAGCGCGCCGATCAGCAGACCCGGCACGATCTTGTCACAGACTCCCAGGCACAGGACGCCGTCGAACATGTTGTGGGACAGGGCGATGGCGGTGGCGCCGGCGATGATGTCGCGGCTGAACAGGGACAGCTCCATCCCCGCCGCGCCCTGGGTAACGCCGTCGCACATCGCGGGGACGCCGCCGGCAACCTGGGCGGTACAGCCCACGGCGTGGGCCGCGCGCTTGACGATATCCGGGTACTCGCCCAGGGGCTGGTGCGCTGAGAGCATGTCGTTGTAGGCGTTGACGATACCGATATTGGCGGCCTCCACCAGCTTGAGCGCCTGCTTTTCCTCCGGCTCGCAGGCGGCAAAGCCGTGGGCCAGGTTGCTGCAGGACAGGCTGCCTCGCTGCGGGCCCTGGCGGCGCATGGCTTCGATACGGTCCAGATAAGTGCGGCGGGAGTCGGCGCTGCGCTCGCCGATACGGTCGGTGATCTGCTGCAGTCGGGGATCAGTCATCGGGGGCCCACCAGATTGTCAGGGGTGTCTGTGTCTGCGCCAGAACGCTGGCCACGGGCAAGCCCCGGGCGACGGCGGATTCCAGCACAGCGCGTTTGCCACTGCCGGTGATA
This sequence comes from Haliea sp., assembly GCF_040221975.1. Taxonomy (GTDB): domain Bacteria; phylum Pseudomonadota; class Gammaproteobacteria; order Pseudomonadales; family Halieaceae; genus Haliea. The sequence continues at coordinate 244,487 of NZ_JAVJWR010000036.1, read as the reverse complement.
TGGAGGTGAATGTGGCGGCTGTCCAGTACGGCTGCGAGGGTCAGGGTCATGCGCGGGTGCGGGGCGGTGACCGGCTCGGTGGCGGCCACCGGGGCCGGGTTCGCGGGGTCCAGCAGCCGCTGCAGATTGCGCGCCTGCGGAAACCAGGAGGCGGTATGGCCGTCGCCACCCATGCCCAGCACCACCGCGGCAAAGGGGCGCGGCAGGTTGCTCACCGCTGCTGTGACCTCGGCCACGGCGGCCGCGCAGTCCGTGCCGGGCGTTTTCAAGCCGACAAAGCTCGCCGCCGCTGCCCGGTCCTGCAGCAGGCAGTCGCGCACCAGCGCTGCATTGGAGTCCGGGTCGCCGGGGTCTACCCAGCGCTCATCGACCAGGGTGATGGCCACCCGGGCCCAGTCCAGCCCGGTGGCAGCCAGCAGCCGGAACATGTGCCGCGGCGTGCTGCCGCCGGACACCGCCAGGCTGCTGCGGGCACGGGCGCCGAGGTCCGCTCGCAAGTCCGCGGCCAGCTGTGCCGCCAGCGCTGTATCCAGCTCGGCTCGACTGCCGAATTCGCGCCACTCACTCATACCAGCTGCGGCCATCCACCGCGACCAGGGCGGTGGCGGCGCCGGGGCCCATGGTGCCCGAGTTGTAGGGTTTGACCGGGGTGCCCGCTTCCTCCCAGGCGGCGATGATGGAGTCGATCCAGCGCCAGGCGGTTTCCACTTCGTCCCGGCGCATGAACAGGGTCTGGTCGCCGTTGATGGCGTCCAGCAGCAGGCGCTCGTAGGCGTCGTAGCTGACGCCTTTCTGGGCCGGGTCCTCGGTCAGGTGCAGCTCCACAGGCTGCAGGCGCAGCTTGCGAGTCAGGCCGGGCTTCTTGTTCAGGGTGTGCAGGCTGATGGTTTCCTCGGGCTGGATGCGGATCACCAGCTTGTTGGTCAGTTCGTTGGGATCGTTGGCAAACAGCGAGAACGACAATTTCTTGAACTCGATGACGATCTCGGAGTAGCGCCGGCTCAGGCGCTTGCCGGTGCGCAGGTAGAAGGGCACCCCGGCCCAGCGCCAGTTGTTGATGCTGGCCTTGAGAGCGACAAAGGTCTCGGTGGCGCCGGCATCCTTGTACTCGGCCTCCTCCAGGAAGCCCTTGACCGCCTCGCCGCGGACCGCGCCGGCATCGTAGCGACCGCGCACCGTGCGCTCCCGGGCGTTGTCTGCCGTGATGGGCTCCAGGCAGCGCAGCACCTTCACCTTCTCGTCGCGGATGTCGGTGGGGTCGAGGCTGGTCGGCGGCTCCATCGCTACCAGCGACAGCACCTGCAGCAGGTGGTTCTGCACCATGTCGCGCAGGGCACCGGTCTTGGCGTAGTAGCCGCCGCGGCCTTCCACGCCGATCTCCTCGGCCACGGTAATCTGCACATTGTCGACAAAGGTGTTGTTCCAGACCGGGTGCAGCAGCGGATTGCCGAAGCGCACCGCCATCACGTTCTGCACGGTTTCCTTGCCCAGGTAGTGGTCGATGCGGAAGGTATTTTCCTCACTGAACACGCTGGCCACCTGCAGATTGATCTCGTGGCAGGAGGCGAGGTCGTGTCCCAGGGGCTTCTCCAGCACCACCCGGCTCTGTGCCTGTACCGCGCCGGCCTGCTGCAGATGACTGCAAATGGTGCCGTAGAGGGCGGGCAGGGTGGCGAGATAGAACAGCCGGATGGGCGCACCATCCGCGTCCAGCAGCCCGGTCAGTCTCTCGTAGTCGCCGCCATCGCTGGCGTCGACGCGGACGTAGTGCAGGTTATGGCAATAGCTTTCCCACACCGCGGTATCCCAGTCCTGGGGGGCCACGAACTCCTGCAGGTTGGCATGTGCCTCGCTGCGGAAGGTCTCCGAGTCCATGTCGCGACGGCCGGTGGCGATGATGCGTTGCAGGCGCTCGGCGAGGCCGTGGCGGTGCAGCTGGTACAGGGCGGGCAGCAGCTTGCGGGTTGAGAGATCCCCGGTGCCACCGAAGATTACCAGGTCGACCTTGTCGCTCATCGCGGTGCCTCCTTGACGGGTAACTACAGTGTACGCAGCCAGCCTCTCGCCAGGGTCATGAAATGTTTGCAATCCGGGGTCGGGCCCTGGGAGCAGGCAAAACCGTGTTCTGCGTTACCGTAGTGCTCACTGGTGACAGTAATACCAGCGGCACGCAACTGTGCTGCGAATTGGACACCCTCGTCGCGCAATGGGTCCCGCTCGGCGGTAACCAGCAGGCAGGGCGGCAGGGTCGCCAGGCCCTTGCTGTGCATGGGCACGGCGCCTGCCGCGGTCGCGGCCTGTGCGCCCTCGCCGGCAAGCCAGGTATCCCAGAACCAGCGCATCAGGCTGCTGGTCAGCGTCTGCCCCTGCGCCCGCTCGACGTAGGAAGCATAGGGCGTACTGTAGTGGTCCACAACCGGGTAGATCAGCAGGGCGCCGACAAGCCTGGCCCGGGCTTCCGGGTCCAGGGTCAGGGCGGTGCAGACCGCGAGGTGGCCGCCGGCACTGTCGCCGGCCAGCACAATACTGCCGTTGTTGGGGCCGCTGCTTTCCAGGTTCTGCACCAGCCAGCGGGTGGCTTCCCGGCAGTCGTCCAGCGCGGCCGGGCAGGGGTGCTCGGGCGCCAGCCGGTAATCCAGCGCCACCACCGTACAGCCGCCCTGCTCGCGCAGTTGCTGGCAAAAGGCGTGGTGCGACTCCAGGTCGCCAATGACCCAGCCGCCACCGTGGAAATAGATGACCAGGGGCAGGTCGCGTCCCGCCGGGCCACTGTATAGCCGCGCCGCCAGCGACCGGCCCGGCAGTGGCAATTGCAGGGTGCTGTAGGGAGCGTCGGTGAAGTTGCCGCGCCAGGCACGGGCGCCGCTCCAGCGGTAGTAATGCCGCAGCAGCCAGACTTTCAGGGATTGCAGCATCGCGACCGGTCTCTTGTCAGTCGAAGGCAATGGATTCCGGCAGCTGCCGATACCAGCGCACCCCCTGGGCATCGATATCGAAGTCAATCTGGCGCCGCCGCTGCAGGCAGTTGAGGTGCGCAAGCGTCTCGCCCGTCGCCAGGCTCAGGTGGTCGCCGGTGATCTCGCGCTTGAACAGGGCGGGGAAGCAGTCCACCACCCGCTTTGGCTCCGCGAGGTGCTCGTAGAGCTGGTTCAGCTCGCGCTTGTGGGTTTCGATCAGCTGGGTCAGGCGCACATGCAGGCCGCGGAAGGGGGCTTCGTGGGCGGGCAGTACCAGCAGGTCGTCGGGCAGCAATTCGCGGATGCGGGCGCAGGACTGCAGCCACTCCTGCAGCGGGTCGCTCTCCGGCTCGGTGGGAAAGACACTGACGTTGGGGGTGATGCGGGGCAGCACCTGGTCGCCGGAAATCAGGATCTTCAGTGCCGGGCAGTAGAGGCAGGCGTGCTCCGGCGAGTGACCACTGCCGACAATGATCTGCCAGTAGCGGCCGCCAATGGTCAGGGTCTCGCGGTCCTTGAGGCGGCGAAAGCTGTCCGGCAATCTGTAGACAGCGCGGCCAAAGCCGCCGAACGCCTTGCGATAGTTCGCTATCTGCTCCTCGCTGTAACCGGCGGCTTCATAGAAGCGGGTGGCGACCTCTGGCGCGGGCCGGCCGGTGTCGCTGACCAACGAACGGCACATCAGGAATTCGTCCCGGGTCATCAGCAGCTGGCAGCCGAAGCGCTCGGTGATCCAGCCCGCGAGGCCGACGTGGTCCGGATGCATGTGGGTACAGATCACCCGGGTGACCTGCTCGCCTTTGAGGAAGCCGGCGAACAGCTGTTCCCAGATCTCGCGGGAACGGGGCAGGTCCAGGCAGGTGTCAACCACCACCCAGCCCTCACCGTCCTCCAGCAGCCAGATATTGATATGGTCAAGCCCCATCGGCATGGGGAAGCGGACCCAGTAGATCCCGTCCGCGACCAGCTGCGGCACGCCGGGCTCGGGATTGATGGCCCGTGACCAGGGGTAGGTAAGGCCGGCGTAGATTTCCGGGTTGTCGACAAGCATGGGCGGTTCCGGGGTAATGACAGAGCCCGCTATGTTCGGCGTTGGTGGGGGGAATGTCCAGCCTGCGCCCGAACCATTGAACGCCGCGTGGGCGCCCATTGCCTGTTTCCGCAGTGCTGGCTATTCTTCGATAGTGTGCGCTGCGCACAAGTCCATTTGGAGGGACACAACCGTGACAAGAACAATGCTCCTGAGAGGCCTGCTCGGGCTGTTACTGACACTGCCCCAGGGATACGCGCCTGTCCTTGCCCAGGATGACAAGGAACTGCGCGCCGAGCGCAGCGAGGCCCACAAGGCCCGCAGCGAGGAGCGCAAGCAGCGCAACCAGGACCTGTCCGATGCCACCCGGGAGCTGCGGGACCATGCCCGCGAGCTGGAGGCGGCCTACAAGCCCGAGGCGCAGGAGATAGACACCGCCTACCGGCTGGAGGAAGTCAGGCTGCGGGCCGAGGGCGCAGAGCGCGTCGCCAGGGCCGAGACCGAGTTCCAGAAAGAGTTTGCCGGGGCCATGTTCACCCAGGGTGCCGAGCCGGACGCGCAGCGGCTGCAGGCGCTGGAGGCCAATGCCAGGGCCTACGGCGAACGGTTGTTTGCCCTCAAGCGCCAGACCGTGGAAGAGACACACCGCGCCCGCATGCAGGCCGAGGCAGACAAGGATCGCCTGCGCGATGCCCTGGACCAAAAGGTGCTCGCCCGGGCAGCGGAGCTGGGCCTGACCCGCGACTACGCGCCCATCCTGGCCCGGCCCATCGGCGGCGAATTGACCCGGCAGGAAGAGCAGTGGAACCAGCGCGAGGAAAAAGAGGTGGCCAAGATCACCGAGCGCAACGCCAAGCTGCTCGCACCCTACCGCAATGGGCAGCGTTTGCGGGAGTGGGAGCGCACCAATGCGGAGGAGGACTTCCGCCTGCAGTGGGAAGAGGACGCCGAGCGCCAGGCGATCACTGCCCAGCACAGTGTCTACGGCATGCTGCTGCAGCCAGCGCAGGGTGAAGCGGCGGGACAAGCCTTTATGGAGCGCGCCACGGAACTGGCCGAGCAGGAACGCCTGATCCAGATCCGCTATCAGCAGATCAGGCAGGAAAACACGATCAAGCGACGGGAAGAGAAAAAGCGGATTCTTGCACCATAGCCGTTCAGGCGCAGGGGCGCGTCCGGCACCCCAATACCCCGCGCCCGCAGCCTCGTCGCAATGGCTTCCAGATCAGGGGTGCTTGCCATTGGATTAACCGTAGCACTCACTGGTGCTCCCCGTACACTTGGTCAGAAATCTGGTCTAATGTAATGTCGCGGCCCCGCTTGGGTGCCGCACAGGAGTAATGCATGGACTGGCGAGGAAGACGCAAGAGCAGCAACGTCGATGACCGGCGCGGGCAGCCACTGCGGGCCGGCGCTGGCGGGGGGGCGGGCCTGCTGATGCTGGTGCGGATACTGCCCTGGCTCCTGCGCAGCAAGGGCGGGCGGGCGCTGCTGTTGGTGGGGGTGGTCGGTTTCTTCGGCGCCCAGATGCTGGGCATTGACCTGCTGCAGCTGACCACCGGTACCGGCACTCCATCCAGGCAGGCGTCATTCTCGCCGGAAGAGCAGGAACTGGCCGAATTCGTGGCCGTGGTGCTGGCGGACACCGAGCAGACCTGGCAGAAGATCTTCGCCGCCGCGGGCAGCCGCTATGAGGAGCCGGTGCTGGTGCTGTTCAGCCAGCGGGTGGCATCCGCCTGCGGGACCGCCAGCTCAGCCGTGGGACCCTTCTACTGTCCCGCCGATCGCAAGGTGTACCTGGACCTGACGTTCTTTCGCGACCTCGACCGCCAGCTGGGCGCGCCGGGCGACTTCGCCCAGGCCTATGTGATTGCCCATGAGGTCGGGCATCACATCCAGACCCTGCTGGGGATCAGCCAGCAGGTGCGCGCCAGCGGCCAGGGCAAGTCCGCAGCCGAGGTCAACAACCTGTCCGTGCGCCAGGAGTTGCAGGCCGACTGCTTTGCCGGCCTCTGGGGCCTCTCAGCCAAGCACTACAGCGACATGCTGGAACCCGGTGACCTGGAGGAGGCATTGCAAGCGGCCTCGGCAATTGGTGATGACCGCCTGCAGAAACGCGGCGGTGGCGAGGTGGTGCCGGACAGCTTTACCCACGGCACCTCGGCCCAGCGGGTGGCCTGGTTCCGGCGCGGGTTCGAGAGCGGTGATTTCAGTCAGTGCGATACCTTTGCGGCGGTGATCTAGGGACCGCATGACGGTTGTGGAGCTATTGACTGGCAGGTATAGTGCATTGCAAATGTAATGCAGAGGCGAGTTCCATGAAGTCAGCAACCATTCCATCCCTGAGAGTTACCCCCAGCCTTCGTCATGAAGCTGAAAGCGTGTTGAAAGAAGGCGAAACCCTGAGTGGCTTTGTCGAAGAGTCCCTGCGCAAGCATATCGAACGGCGCAAGTTCCAGCAGGAGTTCATTGCCCGTGGTCTCGCCGCGCGTGACCGAGCCAGAGCCACAGGTCGCTACGTCGCAAAGGATGAACTAATGGATTCCCTCCGCTCCATTCGTGACGAGGCCCCGAAAGGGCGGTGAGTTTTTCGGTCCGCTTTACCGAAGAGGCTGCAGAGGATCTGGTTCGCTTGTACACCTTCGCCGCCGAAAATGACCCGGCGGCGGCGGACAGGGCACTTGAAATGCTTGGCAAGACATGGGAAATGCTGGAGGAATTCCCGCTCTCCTGTCGTAAAGCCGAAAGTAGTGATCCGTTTCTTCGTGAGGTTATCATTCCTTTTGGCGCCTCTGGCTACATTGCGCTCTTTGAGATTGAGGGCGATGACCTCGTGACTGTACTCGCGGTGCGGCATCAGCTTGAAGATGATTACCACTGAGAACAATGGGCATGAGCCGGAATTCCACACCTAACCTTTTCAAAGCCCTCAATCCGCCTGCTCAGGGCGAGCGCTTCGACACGCTCCTCTCCCACCGCAACCTGGTGATCGAGCGCATTGTCAGCGGTGCCGACATCCAGCCTGTTGAGTACGTACAGCCGCAGGATGAGTGGGTACTGCTGGTTCAGGGCGCTGCCGTTATGGACGTTGCCGGAATTCGCACTGTTCTCGGTGCTGGCGATTATCTTTTTCTTCCGGCGGGCACGCCGCACCGGGTTGAAAGCTGTGAACCCGGTACACTGTGGCTGGCCATACATCTGCACCCCGAATGATGGAGCGCTGCGCGAGAGCACTGTACGCCAGCTCGTGTGGCTGTAGCATGACGTGTTTGGAGTGTTGAGTGGCGCGTGGTATAAACAAAATAGACGCAGCAAAAAATAACGTTTAATCGCGGGTGGCCACATAAATCCCAATTCAAAAAACCTATCAGAAGTCGGCGGATGGATTGTGTTGAGCTCTGCACTATAGGGCAGCCAAAAACGATCTGTGCTAAAGGCCGCTTTCGACCCAGAGCCGCCGGTTGACAAAGGGCCTTTGGGGACTGGTCGAGCACCAAGGGACAAGGTAGGGGCGGATTCTGGTTATTGGGGGAAATGATGAATTCTGTTTGCGGAAAGCGGCCGGTTATCTTGGCAGGATTTGGAGTAAGAATCGCTAACGTGCTGTTTGCGAGCTATAAATGGTGATGCTACTCGCGTCGATTTTGGAATTAACCGGAACGGTGTTATACGGCCCGGTCTGGTTAATTCGCTGTTGAACTAAACCGCTTCGCGGTGGCTCCATCCGCCAGCCCTCCGCCACGCTGACCTCCCTAAAATATCCCACACTTATCACACGGCATTGTGCCGTTCACTCAACCAGTGAGGTGATAAGTCATGACTCCGTTACGCCAAAAAATGATCGATCTGATGGTGCTGAAGGGATACTCACCAAAAACTCAAAAGTCCTACCTTTACTCTGTGGAGAAAGTGGCGAGGCATTTTGGCCGCTCACCCGACAGCATCGATGTCGGCGAACTGGAAAGCTATTTCCTGTACTTGTTGACGGAGAAGCGCATGGCCAGCGCCAGCGTTCGCCTGATCGTCAACGGCATGCGCTTCTTGAACAACCAGGTGCTTCAGCGTCCCGCTCGGGACTTTCTGGTGCGCTATCCGAAACGTGCGCAACGCATACCGGAACTCCTGACCCGTGATGAAGTGCATCGGATTCTGTCCCACACCCGCAACCTGAAACACCACACCTTGCTGGCAACCTGCTATGCCGCGGGGCTTCGCGTGAGCGAGTTGGTGCATTTGCGCGTGCGGGATATTGATAGTGCCCGAGAGCTGGTGCATATCCGGGCGGGCAAAGGCAACAAGGATCGCGAAGTGATTTTGCCCGAGTCCCTGTTGCTCCTGTTGCGGCGCTACTGGCAATTTTATCGTCCCATGGTGGCCTTGTTTTATGGTCAGGACCCGAGGAAGCCTCTTGATGCCGGAACGGTGGGCAAGATCTTCACCCGCGCCAAGGCGGCAGCCGGGATCGATAAGCAGGGCGGGGTTCACAGCCTCCGCCACGCATACGCTACCCACCAGTTGGAGGCCGGGATGCCGACGTTCAAGTTGCAACGTCTGCTGGGTCACACCGACATGAAGAGCACCCTGCGCTATGTCCATTGGCTGCCGAGCTACCAGAATCGCGGCAAGCTGGGGATGGACCTGCTGTGCTGGTCCGAGGCGTCATCATGAACGCCACCCCAAGCACGGCAGAGGTCCTGAGGCAGTTTCTGCCAAGCTATCGCCAGCGGCATTCCTTGACGCCCCAGCAGGCGAAGGTGACGGGGCTGCTGTGCCGTTGTCGCACCGAGGCCCTGGGCGGATATGATCTGGCCTGTGACCAGTGTGATTATCATGAGTCGCGGTTCCGTTCCTGCCGTAATCGCCACTGTCCCCAATGCCAGCAGCACGCCTCGGCCACTTGGCTGGCCAAACGGTGTGAAGACCTGCTGCCTGTGCCTTACTTCCATCTCGTGTTCACCGTTCCCCACCAGCTCAATGGCTGGGTGCAGCTGCACCCGGAGGTGTTGTACGCCATTCTGTTCAGGGCGGTCTGGCATACCCTGCGGAGCTTCGGCGATGATCCGAAACGCCTTGATGGCCAGATCGGGATGACGGCGGTATTGCACACCTGGGGGCAAAACCTGAGTCAACACGTTCACCTGCACTGTCTGATACCGGGCGGTGGGTATCACCGGGAACGCCACCAATGGCATCCCGCCAGATCGACATATCTGTTCCCCGTGAAAGCCCTGTCGCGCCGCTACCGAGGCCGCATGGTGAGTGAGTTGCGACAGGCATACGATAAGGGTCTGCTATCGCGACTGACCGACGTAGCCGAAGTGGAGTGTAAGTTGGCATCGCTCATGGAGACGCCCTGGGTGGTGTATGCCCGGAGCACCTGCCACCACAGTGATACGGTCCTGGCGTATCTGGCGCGCTATACCCACCGTATCGCCATCTCCAACAGCCGGCTTGAGGCCGTGGAGGAGAACGACGTCGTCTTCCGGTACAAGGATTACGCGTCGGGAGGCACCAGTAAACGTATGCGCCTCGAGGGCCAGGAATTTGTGCGTCGGCTTCTCCTGCATGTGTTGCCTCACGGCTTAATGCGTATCCGACACTACGGATTTATGGCCAATTGCTGTCGGCGAAAGCGACTTGAGCAAATACGGCACTGCCTGGAAGTCGATGCCGCAGCTGGAGAGGATACGGTTACGGCGCGGCGGGAGGGGATAGCACATCCCGTCATGGATGTCACCGCGACCAGGACCTGTCCCCGATGCCGCCAAGGGAGTTTACAGATCGCCGGCGAGATAGAGGCCGGCCGCCCCAGGCGATGTTGTGATGCTGTAATGTAAGCCAGGTTCCTGCCATCAGCGTGAAATGGACAGTTCAGGTCTGAGCTGGGGAGACGTGTGGACTTTGTCGGCTCAATTGGCTTAAATGTGATGAAATAACGTGCTGCCGCAAGGAAAATGCAGGCGAGTGTAAGCAGAGGCAGGAGCTACAAGGCGTTGCGTCAGGGCTGATTGGCCATGATCGTCCATCCACTCTAAAAACAATCCCCTATATAAGATGCAGCCACCGCAAAGCGGTTCAGATCAACAGACGTTTATACGCCATGCTTGCATGTCGAATAAACGCTAAGGTGTTATGTGCCCATCGGACATCTGTGAACTATCATGGCAATAAGTGAATTTGAAATTAGGAAGTGCGAGAAAGAGATCGAGGCTTTCATGAAAGTGCGGCGCCCTCCAGCGCACATCCGAAATGAACTGGACCTCGACTATAGGATAGACGGCCAGAGCGTCGAGATATTTGAGATACGGCCACAATGGCGAAATCCTTCGCAGAAGATGGAAATTCCAGTGGCAAAGGCTACTTTCGTGAAGTCGCAGAAATGTTGGAAGATATTCTGGCAACGATCGGATTTGAAGTGGCACGGGTACGAGCCGAATCCAAAAGTAAAGTCGTTCGCTGAATTTCTTAACATTGTGGCTGAGGACGAGCACGCATGTTTTTTCGGATAGCACATAACAAAGTGCATCAGTTCGCCCCTAGCGGCGCCGGACGTCAGCTTCGCTGCCGCCGCTGTGCACGGCGTTAGGCGGTCTATGGAGCACAACGATGAAGCCGAGAAGATCAGGAAGCTCCGATTTGAATCCGGGGCTGGCTTACTCGAGTGTAAGAGAGCCCTTCGCCGATATGGAGGTGATGTACGCCTTGCGTTGGCTGAACTTCGGAAGCGTGGTGATGAGCCTCCCGAACCAGAGCCAGAAACTGTTGAGTAATCAGGCCGCAACGACGCCTAACAAGGCCAGGCAGTTCGCTCCCTACGGTCGCCGGACGCGCTTACAGCGCGCCCGCTGCTGGCGGCGTTATAGGTACTGAGCGACTATGGGCACGTATTCGGAGACCAAAAAGACTCTTTCTTTACCTCCGCTAATGTTGTGGGTTTTTTGGCCTATTGTGGCAGCTGTTATTGTCGACTTCTGGTATTTCGAAGGATTTGAGCTGTTTGGCAGTGGTACCAAATATTTCATCCTCTATGTTCTTGCAGCAACGATACTTAGTGAGGTTCTATTCAACTCAAAACTACACCTCCCTAGAGCGACAATCGCTCCATCTGAGCGTTCCTATCTGCGCATTGTCGCGGCGCTTATTGGTGTTATCGTAATGGTCATATCAGTTGCGAATTTTTAGGCGACAGTGTGTAGTACCTATAACAAGTACAGGCTGCCGGGACGCCAAAACCGCTACGCGGTTTCGCCACCCCAGCTGTGAGCGTTAAGCATCCTATCTACCTAGAGTATTTATTATGAAAATGAATTATTTTGTATTTGGAACAAATAGCAAAGAAAAGGCAGTCGCGTTTTATGACGAACTATTTGATGGGTGTGGATTAAATAAAATTCCCGGAGAAGGACGGATGACGCTATGGGGTAACGAAGACTTTATGTTTTCGATAGCAGAGCCGTTCGATGAAAACCCTGCATCGAACGGGAATGGTACCATGCTTGGTCTCCATGTTGATTCTATTGAAGAGGTTAATCGATTACATAGCAAGGTTCTTGATTTAGGAGGCGTGAGCGAGGGCGAGCCTAGAATACGTTCTAATATGCATTCGGCCTATGTAAGAGATTTAGACAATAATAAAATATGTTTCTATACAACTAATGCTTAACAAGGCCGGGCACAACCGCGCAACAAGTTGCGCTGGACTCGCTACACTGCGTTCCGCTCGCCTGTGCCGGCGGCGTTACGTGGCTTAATGAGGCGCACATTCCTAATATCGCTAGTCGCAATTGGATTGCTCGGCGTGGCGGGATTAGTGGCACTGGATAAAGTCTTCTGCGGAGACAAGGGAGCTACCGTCACTATACGCAATCTATCGGGCAAAACGATCTCCAGTCTTCGGCTCGATGTCTGGGGCCAGTTTTGTGAGGCAAAGTTATTGGCATCAGGCGGAGAAGTTACCTGCCAGTTTCAAGCTGGCTCTGACAGCAGTTATGCTATATCAATTACAACCGAGGATGGTCAGTCACACGATTTTCCAAGCGTGGGCTATGTCACGCATTGTATGAGGTCCACCGATGAAATTATTTTCACTAAAGAAGGTGATGTGCAGTGGGGTGCCAGTGATGCCACGTAACAAGTACCGGCTGTGCGCCCCTGCGGGGCCGGACGCACAAACCGCTGCGCGGTTTCCGCGCCGCAGCGGTAAGCGTTATGCGCCCGTTCAGTAGTGATATCGAAGTTGTGCGATAAGAAGGGAATTGTCTTGGACCTTATACACGATTCGATGCTCATCGTTGATCCGTCTGGACCAGTAGCCGGAGAGTGCATGCTTCAATGGTTCAGGCTTTCCAATTCCTTCGAAGGGTTCCCGGGTAATATCTTTGATGAGTGCGTTGATCCGCTTAAGAAGTTTCTTGTCGGTCCTCTGCCAATATAGGTAGTCCTCCCATGCTTTCTCAGCAAAGATTAACCTCACTCGATAAGTTCCTTCTCAAATCCCTCGCCTGCTTCCAACTCTGCCATCGACTCAATGAGCCTTCGTGTGTTCTTGGGGCTTCTGAGAAGGTAGGCGGTTTCTTCAAGCGCTTGGTAGTCTTCCATAGACATCATTACAACGGCACCTTCCCCTTTGCGTGTTATCGCAATGGGCGCATGATCGTTGCAGACTTGCTCCATTTTTTTGGCAAGGTTGCTGCGGGCAGCGGTATAACTTATGCTTTCCATGACTTTAACCTGTACATGTACGGAAATATGTACGAATTCTATCAGCGCATAACAGGTAAGGCAACCGGGCGGCTGCGCCGCCGGTTCCTTTGGCGTTACGTGTTTCCCTAGCCCCGGGCGAACTCCCAATCGGAGGGCTTGTCAATAGTATCAATAGTGATATTATAAGCGTATGGCTGATATAGAAGATATCCTCGCCAAGATGCGGGCCAATCCAAAAGGCATACGTTTCAATGACTTATGCAAAGTCTGTGACGCCTTCTTTGGTGAGGCCCGGCAATCCGGTTCCAGCCATAGAGTTTATAGAACTCCATGGCAAGGAGATCCGAGAGTCAATATCCAAAATGCTAAGGGTAAAGCCAAGCCTTATCAGGTACGGCAAGTGGTGGCGGCGGTTGAGCGTTTGGAGGAGGAAAATGGCTAAATTTATTGATCGCTATACATACCGTGTCACCTGGTCTGAAGAGGACCAGGAATATGTTGGGTTGTGCGCAGAATTCTCCAGCCTGAGCTGGCTTGAAAAGACGCCCGAAAAAGCTCTATCTGGTATTCGTAAGCTGGTACAGGAATGCGTCAGTGATTTGGAGGGAGGTGGCGAGCCAGTTCCCGAGCCTATCTCTGCTAAAAGCTACAGCGGTAAGTTCATGGTTCGTGTACCGCCGGAAACTCATCGTTCATTAGCGATACAGGCTGCGGAGGCGGGGGTAAGTTTAAATCGGCTCATCGCGAGCCGGCTTCACTAAACACGTAACAAGCGCATGTTGTCGGACTAGTTTTCCGCTGCGCTCCAAACCATCCGCAAATGCGAGCGTTATAGGGATTCGAGGCGGAGTGCCAAGTCGTGAGATTTGATTCTCGAAGCGTTTCGCAACTTTGGGTTACCAGCGTTGTCGCGCTGGCGGTGCTCGGATGCTCTCCAGGCAACGAATCCAGTTTGCCGACGCCGCTACCAACTAATACCGCTACGTTGGAGAAAGCTAGCGTCGTGAGTCCCTTCACTATTGGCTATGGTGAGAAGTATCCCGCCCCACCAATAAATGAGAGTAATTTTCCTCTACCGCTTGCCCTTGCAGGCTTCACCGCACCAATGCCTAAGGAAGCCGCGCTTCCGATGTTCTTTGACTACGAGATAGTCTTGTTGGCACAAACGGGCTTGGTTTACTCGATACGAACGTCTCGTGCGTATGCAGACTTGGATTCCTGTAACACTGACATGAACTTGGCCGTCGATACTGTTCGATCTCGAATTCCTGGTCTGAAAGGTGAATCTCCTCAATTCGAGTCTGATAGTTTCATTGTCGATCTGTATTGCGGTTACTCTGAGGGTGGCAGGTTTGTAGAGCTGGAGTTCGCTATCTTCCACAAACCTACGAAAGAAAAAATTGTCGTGCCAGACTATTCTGAGTACTAGAATGGCTCGTAGCTATGGCGCCAAATCCCCATAACAAGTCAAGGCAGCAAGGGCGCTTCGCACCGGGACCACTTGACAGCGGCCCCTGCTTGAAGCGTTATGTTTCACCACTAGTGTCCGGTTAAAAGTTGAACAAATTCAGTTGGTTGCCGTGGGCATCCAGTTCGGTTATGTCGCCAGCGTCGAGAAAAGCCTTGTTTATAGGTATTTTCTCGAAAACGCTGACGGAGAGAATCTGTAGCAATGTGTAGAGTGAGGCCTCGAGTTGAAGCTCCTTTCTGATGATCGCGATCAGCACATAGACGGACACGGCGCACCAGATTTGCGTCTTTACCGCGTTCTCGCTCGTGCCGAAAAACTTCTTGATGCGCAAGTGTTGCTTGATCCACTTGAAGAACAGTTCGACTTGCCACCGGCTCTTGTAAAGCGCGGCGATGGTGAGCGGGGGCAGTGTCGTGTTGTTGGTCAGAAACACCAGCGTCTGGCCCGTCTCGGGATCCTTGAATCGAATGCGTCGCAGGTGCTCTGGATAATGCTTGCTGCTGTAGAAGCCGTTCAGCATGATGCGTTGATCGCAGATCACCCCGGTGGTCCGGTCGGTCCTGACCGAGTAAACACGGATGCCGCGCTTGGCGCGGGTCACGAAGAAGGCTCCGGCCTGATGCATCTGGTAAAGCCTGGCAAAGTCCAGATAACCCCGATCCATCACATAGAATGCGCCCGCCTCGATCGGCAGGATGTCCAATACCTTGACGTCGTGCATTTTGCCGTCGCTGACGTGGATAAAGGCAGGAATGGACCCGCGCAAGTCCAGCAAGGTATGCAGTTTGATAGCGGCTTTGGTCGCCCGGAATGGGGCCCAGTCGAACAGGCTCAAGCACAGATCGATGGTAGTGGCGTCCAGGGCATAGATGGTGTTGTTCAAATCCAGCCCCAGGTCCTCGCCGTCGTACAATTTGCGGGCTCGGCGAATAAGCAAGGCTGCGACATCCGACCAGATGCGCCAGTCTCGCGACTCGTTCGCGTCTGCCAAGGTGGAACGCCGCACGCGGTGACGCAAGCCCATGCCATAGAGTTTGCCGGCATTGGCACCCAGGGTCGCCTCGATATCGCGCAGGCTTTCCCGCCAAGTCAGTTGCGCGAAGGCCAGCACTCGAAACTGCTCGGCGCAGGTCATCCTGCGAACCCCGGCATTGCCGGCGTGGCGATCGACTATGCGGGCAAAGCTGGTCCATGGAATAAAATCCATGATTTGTGCGAACAGTGTCTTGCCGACATTCATATGCAGTCCCCAACCCAAGCAGATGGGGAAAACTACACTGATTTGACGTATCTTGTTTCAAATCGACACCACATGAAATCGGCTGCAAAGCCGCGTCAACACTGGGTTTCAGCATGATCGTAATCAAATTAACCGGACACTAGTGATGTTTCACCATGAATAAAGTACTACTCACAATTTTGGTCTCGCTTTTATCAAACACAGTAGGTGCTACTGATATGCCTCCTCGCTGTAATGGCCAAGAAATAGCTGACGACGGCGGCGAACTATTGGCAGGGTTATCTATGCCAACCGAAAGTTACAATATCACCAGCGAGTCAGATGGCGAGGTTCACTATATAAAAGTGGTAGTCCCTTCCACTCAAGAAGGGCTGCCAATCAGCCAAATAAATTTAAAGCGCATGGTTTCTGGTAAGCCAGTTATTGTTGCCGGCCTGTCCCATGAAATAAGCAGTAATACGGCCGCGATGCGTATTCCAGACCAAGCCTGCCACTGATTCCAGACGAAGCCTGCCACCCATTCCACGCGAATGCTGCCACTGATTCCACGGCAAAGCTGCCACCCTGGCAGCCCGCCTTGGCATCCCATCAGGAGCCAACCGACGCGGGATAACTAACCGGTATTCTGGCCCTTTCCAACCGGAGGGGATCAGATGCCTGCCAAGACGTTATCCATGCGTAAAATCAAGGAAGTCCTGCGCCTCAAATGGGACAAGGGCATGAGCAATCGCCAGATTGCGACCAGTTGCGGCATTGGCCGTCCCACCGTCGGTGAATACCTGCGCCGGGCTCAGGAAGCCGGGGTGAGCTGGCCCCTGCCCGCCGATTTGGACGACACACGACTGGAACGTATGTTGTTTCCACCGCCACCGGATATGCCGGCCCAGCTCCGGGGCATCCCCGACTGGCTGGCTATCCACAAGGAGCTCAGACACAAGCACGTCACCCTGTTCCTGCTCTGGCAGGAATACCGTGCCGCTCATCCTGATGGCTACCAGTACAGCTGGTTCTGCGAGCACTACCGCGCCTGGCAAGGCAAGCTGGATATGGTCATGCGCCAGGACCACAGGGCCGGAGAGAAGCTGTTTGTCGATTATGCTGGCCAGACTGTACCGGTGATCGACCGCGCCACCGGGGAGATCCGCGGAGCGCAGATCTTTGTGGCGGTACTGGGGGCCTCCAACTACACCTATGCCGAAGCCACCTGGACCCAGGGGTTGCCGGACTGGATTGGCTCCCATCAGCGCGCCCTCCGGTTCCTGGGGGGTGTGCCGGAACTGGTGGTGCCGGACAACCTGCGGTCCGGGGTCAGCAAGGCTCACCGCTACGAGCCCGACACCAACCCCACTTACCAGGACATGGCCTCCCACTACGGGATCGCGGTGTTGCCGGCGCGGGTTCGTCGCCCGCGCGACAAAGCCAAGGTGGAGGGCGGCGTGCTGGTGGTGGAGCGGTGGATCCTGGCGGCGCTGCGCCACCGTCAGTTCTTCTCCCTGCGCGAACTCAATGCGGCCATCAGCGAACTGCTGGTGAAGCTCAATAACCGTCCCTTCCGCAAGCTGCCCGGTTGCCGTCGGGAGCACTTCGAGCAGTTGGACCGGCCGGCCCTCCAACCCCTGCCGGCGGAGCCCTACGTCTACGCCGAGTGGAAGAAGGCCCGGGTCCACATCGATTACCACGTAGCCATCGACGGGCATTACTACTCGGTACCCCATGCCCTGATCAAGCGCGAAGTCGATGTGCGCATGACCCACAACACGATCGAGTGTTTCCACCGCGGCGAGCGGGTGGCCAGTCATCAGCGTTCCAATCTGAAGGGGCGCCACACCACGGTATCTGCGCACATGCCGGAGTCCCACCGCCAGGCGGGGGAGTGGTCGCCGGAACGGCTACTGAAGTGGGCCGCCAAAACCGGGCCGGCAACGGAGAAGCTCATCCGGACTGTGATGGCGTCCCGCAAACACCCGCAGCAGGCCTATCGGTCCTGCCTGGGCATATTGCGCCTGGGCAACGCTTATGGGGACGAGCGCCTGGAGGCGGCCTGTCGGCGGGCATTGATGTTGGGCAGCTGCCGCTACAAGAGCATCGAGTCCATTCTCAAGCACCGACTGGACGAGCAACCACTGGAGGAACAACAGGAGCTGGCCCTGCCTGAAGCACACGACAACATCCGCGGCCCCGCGTACTACCACTGACAGGAGAGCACCATGTTGAAGCATCCTACCCTGGACGGACTCCAGACCCTCAAACTGAGCGGCATGGTGGCGGCACTGGCCGACCAGATGGCCACTCCGGACATTGATGACCTCGCCTTCGAGGAACGCCTCGGTCTGCTGGTGGACCGGGAAATTACCGAGCGGGAGAACCGGCGGCTGACCAGTCGTTTGCGTCGTGCGCGACTCAGGCACGCTGCCGCACTGGAAGACATCGACTACCGCAATCCCCGCGGACTGGACAAGGGGCTGATCCAGTCACTGGCGACCTGCCAGTGGGCAAAGGAGCACCTCAACATCCTCATCACCGGGCCCACCGGCGTGGGCAAAACCTGGTTGGCTTGCGCCTTGGCACACAAGGCCTGCCGGGAGGGCTATACGGTCCAGTACCTGCGTTTAACCCGGCTGCTGCGGGACCTGATGATAGCCAAGGGCGACGGCCGCTATCCCAAATTGCTGGCCAACCTCGCCAAGGTGGATGTACTGCTCCTGGATGACTGGGGGTTGATGAAGATGAACGCCGAGAACCGGCGTGATCTGCTGGAAGTGCTGGAGGACCGCCACGGCAAGCGTTCGACCATCGCCACCAGTCAACTGCCCACTGAGGAGTGGCACGCTGTGATCGGCGATCCGACGCTCGCTGACGCCATCCTGGATCGCCTGGTTCACAACGCCTACAAGATCAACCTCAGGGGAGAATCCATGAGAAAACGCCAGGCCAAGTTGACGAGCACCACCGGTTCCGAGTAACAATGCAAAACCCGCGTCGCTACGCTCCGATGGGTGGCAGCTTTGCTCCGGTTTGGGTGGCAGGCTTCAGCGGTTTACGCACCGCGACAAAAAGCATTCTCGTATGGTCCTCTGAAATAGAATCTATTGGCTTCAATGTGGTCTACGCCACATACCAAAAGTGCCAAGAGGGTTATTCGTATTTAAAGGAGTCCAGAGCATATGATCTGGTCTATAAACATAACAAGTAAAGGCAGCATCGTCCTGCGGGCTGGACGCGCTAACGCGCGCCGCTGCTTTAGGCGTTATGGGTTTTAGAGGTGCTGTTCCACATCCATGCTGTGGTGGAGAATGCGGATCACAACAATCTTGGATTCCGTGCCAGCTCGATAAAAGATGATATGACTGCCTTGGCTAAATTTTTTATACCCTGGCCTTACACCTTCCGCATCGCGCCCAATTTCAGGCTGCCGGGCAAGCAGCCTGAAGGCATCGTCGAGTTGCTTGAGGTATTTATCGCGTTGACGCTTTCCCCACTTCTCAGAGGTAAAGCGTCCAATATCAACAATGTCTTTTCGGGCAGCGGAGGTGAGCAGGAATGGAGTCATCAATGAGCTTCGTTATCCAGTTCTGCAATAACACTTTCAAGCGAGTACTCTGCTATCCCGCTATGCTCGCCCTCATCCAAAAGGCGCCGCAATCTTTCAAGTTTGCTCTCGGTCTCTTCAAGCAAGCGCAACCCTGCTCGTACCACTTCGCTGGCAGAGCCATAGCGGCCATTTTCAAGCTGTGCAGCAATGAACTCGTCAAAATGGGGGCCGAGGGTAATGCTGGTATTTCTAGCCATGACGGGCCTCCTATACCAAATATTGGTATATTCTGCCAAGAAACCCATAACAAGGCAAGGCAGGCCGACGCGATAAAGCTGCGCGTCTGCTTGCGGCGTTATGTTTACTCGGGAAACTCACAGAGCTACCATAGCTCGTGAGTCTTAGTTGTCGAGGCAGGGCATATGTCAGATGCTGCGAATGTTCTTATAGATCAGGCACTTGAACTTCCCGCTCTGGAGCGGGCAGTGGTTGCCGAGCAGATCCTTTTGAGCCTGGATAAGCCTGATGCTGAGCTTGATGCTATTTGGGCATCAGAAGCCGAATCTAGGTTGTCAGCCTATAAAAACGGCCGAGAGCCCGCCATTCCCCTCGCTGACGCCTTTAAGACATCCTGAAGTGGAGGTAAAACTTCTCAAGCTCGCCCAGGTCGAGTTTGAAGAAGCGGTGACCTACTACGAGTCAGAACAAATCGGTCTCGGAGGCAGATTTCGTATTGAGGTTCTCCGTTCTGTTTCTCGTATACGACAGTTTCCGGTCGCCTACCAACTCTTCAGTCCAGGGACACGGCGCTGTCTGATCGCCAAATTTCCGTACGGTATCATCTATCACTATAGTCCGAAGCAAGATGAAATTGTCATCGTGGCAATTGCTCATCTTCACCGCCGTCCTGACTATTGGGTTTCTCGTGAGTCATAAACATAACAAGTCAAAGCAGTTCGCGGTTGGCGCCGCCAGACTCGCTTACGCTCGCCGCTATTTGCGGCGTTATGCATTTCCGTAAGCTGGAGAAATCAGTGAACCCAATCTACGACACTAATAATATTTTCGCGAAGATCATTGCTGGAGAGGCCCCCTGTGTAAAGGTCTATGAGGATGATTTAACGCTCGCATTCATGGATATAATGCCGCAGAAGGATGGTCACGTATTAGTAGTACCCAAGGAACAAGCGGTCACAATTTACGATCTGTCTGCAGAAGCTGCTCAAGCATGCATGCTAACCGTTCAGAAAATAGGTAAAGCTCTCGAGCGCGCTATGGGGGTGACTGGGTCAACCATATTCCAGCACAATGGCTCTTCTGCCGGTCAAACTGTGGGGCATTTTCATTTTCATGTTTTTCCAGGTCCTTTGTTGGTGATAAAAGACCATGGCGTGCAGTTTGAAGAGGTTGGGAAGCTTAAAGAGATAGCTGCGTTAATCATTGCACAATTAGAAAGTCCACATGCATAACAAGTGCAGGCACGGCGACGCCCACTACATTGCGCCTCCGGCTCCATTTCGTGGGCGCGAGTGCTGCAAGCGTTAGCTGCCTGCAACGTTCGAGCGTGATCATCATGGGGTGATGACAATAGGCACACAATTGTGCTACTCTGCGCGTCATGAAGGTTTTTAACTGGAATCCTGAAAAGAATCGACAGCTTATTGAAGAGCGAGGGAGATCCTTTGAAGAAGCAGTCTTTCATATTGAGAACGGAGGTCTTCTGGACGATATTTGCCATCCCAAAGCAGTGGAATATCCCCACCAGAAGATATTCATCGTTGCGATAGATCAATACGCGTACTTGGTTCCATATGTAGAAACCAACGATGAGTTTTTCTTAAAGACTGTCATACCCAGTAGGAAGTTCACAAAGCTGTATCTGAGAGGTGACTCATGAGCAAGGCAAAGCTCTCGAAAGAGGAAAAAGAGCTCCTGGACGCCGTTGAATCGGGTAAGTTCGAGTCAACACTGACCGAAGCCCGAAGGAATGAACTAGAGGCTGTTGCGACCAATACATTTAGAAAGGATAAACGGATAAACATTCGCTTATCGAATCGGGATCTCATTGCAGTTCAGTCCCGGGCGTCTGAAGAAGGTATTCCGTACCAGACACTGGTATCAAGCATAATTCACAAGTATGTATCTGGCTCCTTACGAGATATCGCAGCTAACAAGAAAAGGCAAGGCGACGCGTGAACGCGCTTGCTTTTGGCGTTAGCATGCCATGCCGAGATCGGAAAATACTTCTAGGATACGCTTTCACAGCATTGGCGATTGGGGTGGTCCTGTTCTATGTGGCGGGCAGCCTTATCGGCTTGGAGTATACTCGCATTGAGGGTGGCGCCATTTTCGCAATTGCGTACATCAGCTTTGGCGCACAAGCGATGCTCAACTACTTGGCGGGCAACAAAGTCTGGTTACCTTTTGGTGATCACTTAATTGATGCTCCTGAAGAAAAAATTGAGGACGGGAAGAGATGGCCCATCGCTATATTCAGTTTTATGTACATTTTCTTCGGTCTCGTAGCTTTGTTAGCGCTGTTCTCAGTCACGCTAACAAGTCAAGGCTAGGGGCACAGCACCGATGCTTCGCATCGTTGCTGTGCCCCAGCTTGAGGCGTTATATATGAGAAGGAACTCAGATGAGCCTGAGCGATCACTTTGAATTGTTGGCCATCTACAATCAGTGGATAAACTCAAAGTTTTATGAGGCTGCAGGTCACCTCTCCGCAACAGAGCTAACCACGGATCGCGGGGCTTTTTTCGGCTCTATCTTGGGAACCATGAACCATATCCTTGTGGGTGACGTAATCTGGCTTAAGCGGTTTGCTACACATCCGTCCTGCGTCACCTCGTTGCGCGAGGTTGGTGATCTTCCAAAACCGATCAGTCTAAACCAGATTGTCTTTGACGATTTTGGTCGCCTGTCTGAGCACCGGGCCTGGTTGGATCAGGAAATTATCGACTGGATTGCCGAGTTATCGGACGGTGACCTGGATTTTATTCTCAGCTATAGCAACAGCAAAGGGGTGCCTGCCAACAAACGGTATTCGAGCCTAGTTCTTCACTTCTTTAATCATCAGACCCACCATCGGGGCCAGGTCTCTACCTTGTTGTCACAGGCAGGTGTGGATATTGGTGTCACTGACCTGTTGGCTCAGATTCCGGAAGAGTCTCATGTATAACAAGGCACGGAAGGCGGGTGCGTGAGACGCGCCGCTTCGTTCAGCGTTATACGGCTTCTTTCAAGGCCCAGTGCAAGCCCTTGACATACCATAGATGGTGTATATACTAAATTTGGTATGTGGGAGATCCTCGAACATAGACGTGTCGATAAAGCCTTGGTGGCGGCGCCAGTTGAGGTTCAGCAACGCTATGAAAAATGGAAAGATATTGTGAGAATCTCTGGACCGAACGGATTGAAACTGATCAAGGGCTTCAAAGACGAAGCGTTATCTGGAAACTGGAAAGGTTTCCGGTCCTCTCGTTTGAATATCCAATATAGAGTGATTTACAAGGTTCAAAAAAATCAGGTGCTGGTGGAGGTTGAACGAGTTACTTCCCATGATTACCGGAGGTAAAGAATGAGCAATTATCGTAAATCTACTAAAAGAGTTAATGTATCACCAGGTGCTTCAGTTCGGATATTGCGTGAACTTCAGGAGATGAGCCAGAACGATCTGGCAGCTGCGACCGGTATACCTCAATCAACAATTTCTGCCATTGAGAACGACCGTGTTCGCCTTGGTGTGGATCGCGCAAAAGTACTCGCCAAAGCGCTGCGGTGTCATCCAGCCGTATTGGTATTCCCGGGTTGGGATGTTGAGCGTGAGTCAGCCGCATAACCAGGCGCATCAATCGTCGCCTACGGCGGCTGGGACGCTCGCAAGCTCGCGCCCTTGTGCGCGGCGTTATATTTTTCGGAACAATCATCCGTGACCGGTGACGCTAGAGCAGCGAAAGGCCCCATGTTGGTAATTAGCGCCTTTCTTGCCCTGACAATGATTTTCCATTTTGCTGGGGCTTGGCTGATTTTCAGACTGAGTAGTGCAACGCCATTGATGTTATCCGTTGGTTTGGCTGCTGTCGTTACTTGCTTGGTTACACGGAAAGAACTGCGAACCCTGGGATGGCGTTGGGGTAGCTGGAAGATTCAGTGGCTCAACTACTTTCTGCCCCTGTTTTATGCGGCACTGGCATACGGGCTCATCTGGGCACTTGGCCTTGGTGGCTGGTACAACGTTGATTTCGTCCAAGAGCAAAAGGAAAGTTACAACTTGGTAGAGTGGTCAAACGCCGCTGTCATCGGGTTGCATTTTCTGCTCACGGCTACGGTTAGTTTCGTTTTGCTATTGCCGTCAGTGTTGGGGGAGGAACTGGGATGGCGAGGGTTGCTTGTGCCTGAATTGTCCAAGCTAATGCCGTTCACTGGTGTTGCGTTCGTGTCGGGTTTGCTATGGGCTGTATGGCACTGGCCGTTAATGTTCATGGGGCTCTACGGGATGGGAGAGGCCACGCCATTTCTCTACCAGTTAGCCATTTTTACGCTGTGCATAATGTCCATGTCGGTCGTTATGACGTACTTCAGACTGAAAATCGATAGCGTTTGGCCGGCAGTCATTTTTCACATGAGCCACAACGTCTTTCTACAGAAGTTTTTTGGTCCAATGACTGAGGGCAATGCCAACTCAGCTTGGTTTCTGGACGAATTTGGTCTTGTAGTGCCAAGCGTGCTGGTGGTTATTGCGGTCTACTACGGGAGAAGGGGCAGTCGTGAGTTTCGTGCAATCAAAACATAACAAATCGTTGCAGCAGACATTTGACCCGCCGCTCACATTTGCTGCCGCAAAAACAGGTGTCGCCTCAAATGCCGCTGAACTCAGGCGTTAGGGCTGATCGTAGTGCCCACCAATAGCGAAGATATAAATGGACTTATCATCGAAACGATATATCAAGCGGTCTTTTTGCGAGATTCGTTTTGACCAAAGGCCCGAGAGATTGTGTTTGAGTGGTTCAGGCTTGCCGAGGCCGGATGTAGGATCATCAGATCTGAGCATTTCCTTGGGTAATTTGCAGAGCGCCTTGTGCAGTCGCTTGTCCCTTTCGCGCATGCGTCCATACGCTTCCCAGGTATTACCCTCAAATACCAGTGATCTCATTCATCTGCTTCTCAGTCGGTTTGTAGCCTTGCCCGCGGGTATGGGTTTCAAGGGAATCGGCAATTTGTTGCATGAGGTTCTTGCTTTGGAGTATGTGCACGGTTTCCTGCTCTCGTTCCCAGTCGTCGGCGCTCATTACAACAAAAGCCGCACCGGCTCGCCGAGTCACTTTGAGCGGTTCATGCCTGCTAACTACCTGTTCTACAACGCTTTTAAGGTTATCTCTAAATTTGTTTACGCTGATTGTGTCCATACGGCCACCTTTGTGTACGGAAATACCGTACGACCATATACCAAAAGCCCTCATAAGGCCAAGCGCTGCGACAGCTTTTTTTGTTGCGCCTTCGGCTCCACTGCAAAACTGCGCGTGGTTGCGGCGTTAGGGGCTCCTACCGTCCCAAAATCCACGCATTGTCCAAGATGCCCTAGTAATATATTTCTTATACCATTATGAAGTTCCAATTCGACCAAAGGAAAAATGCCTCCAATCTCAAAAAGCATTGGATTGATTTTGAGCAGGCTCAGTCTCTTTGGGATGCCCCGAACTTGGTGGAACTGGCAACGAGGACTGACGATGAGGCAAGGTCAATCGTGATTGCTCGCTTCAATCGCCAGTACTGGTCAGCCGTATTTACATATCGAGGTGACGAGATTCGATTGATTTCGGTCAGGCGATCTCGGAAAGCTGAGGTAGAGCTTTATGAAAGCTAAAGATTTCGACAAAAAATTTGACCAGGGAAAGGAAGACATAATTGATGATCTGGATCTTTCCAGTCTCAAGCGGCCGAATCAAACACCGCGACGAGTTAACGTGGATTTCCCCGAATGGATGATTACCTCTCTAGACAAAGAGGCGGCAAGGCTGGGAGTTACTCGACAATCCATTATCAAAGTCTGGCTGGCAGAACGCCTTGAACACGCCTCTAACAAGTAAGGGCTGCGGAGGGTTTCATCGCTGCATTTTCAGGCGTTAGGTGGACCAATGGATGCATTAACAATTGCCGAGATCCTAGAGCTTATTCGCGTTAACGAAGAAGCGATGGTGACCCAGTTTGAGACTTGGCTCACAATTACATTCGCTACCATTGTTGCTGTGTTCGCGGGCAGAAATCTTCTCACCAGATTGATGCGATGGTTAGTTACCCTTCTGTATTTGCTCGCTTCACTTTCAGTAACGGCGATGAGTATCTATTTCGCGGAAAGCAACGCACTACTAACGCTATTGCTTGAATCTCGCGGAGTAACGGTTGTAGCTCCGGTATTTGCGGCTTTGGTATTCTTCGTGTTGTTCTTGGCAGGCGTTTTGACGACTGTATACTTTATCCATATGAAGCCTGATCGAGAGTCCACCTAACATGAAGTTGAAGCATATGAAGAAACCTGTCGCGTCAATTGCTTGCGGAATTGCCGCGACAGAATCACTTCGCAGCTTGACTTGTCGTTAGACGAACCAACGACCAACGAGGAGAAACTATGAGCAACCTGTCCACTCTATTTCTCATGCTTGCAACGATTGGTAGCGGACTGATGGCAGGATTATTTTGCTCTTTCTCGAACTTCATAATGAAAGCTTTATCTGAAATACCGCCATCGAAGGGTATTGCTGCAATGCAGTCGATCAACCTCGTTATCGTCAGGCCAGTTTTCCTTCTGGTATTTTTTGGTACCGGTGTTCTATGTGTGGCAGCAGTGCTTGTAGGCTGGCAAGATCTTGGTGTTGGCGCACGTACCTTGGGTATCATTGGTGGTGCGGTTTACGTCCTGGGGTGTTTAGGTGTAACTGTCGTCTGTAATGTGCCGCTTAACAATAGGCTTGCCGTGGTTAATTCAGATAGTGAAGAAGGTGAAAGGATGTGGGAGATCTACCTTGCACAGTGGGTTCGGTGGAATCACGCCAGGTCACTGGCGACATTGTCATCGACAAGTTTGCTGGTTGTTGCGGTCTGCTACGCAAATTGAGACGCCTGAAAATGCCGTTCCACTCGGGCATACCTCTGCTGACGAACAAATCGTATGCTTTGGCGCTTGCTTTCTGCCTGGTTACATCAGCTCTCGCCCCGGCTGCGGTATTCGCTGCGGCGAAAGGCAAGGTTCTATTTGTCGCATCGAATGTGCTCGACATGGGCGATCCCGAGCAGCACGACGCACGAAACAACCTTTGGGAATATGCGCCGCCTTTCCATATCTTCGTAATGCATGGGTATGAGGTTGATTTTGTGTCGCCTCAAGGTGGCCGAGTCGAGTTCATGATGGAGCCTCTGGGCATTAGTAGTTATGCCATCAAGTACGAGAACTTTTTGGGCAAGGCTGGAAACACGCTGAAACCAAGTCAAATCAACGTTGGTGAGTATCGGGCCGTGTATATCGGTGGTGGCTACGGCACACTGTTTGACGTTGCTTCAAACGAAAAGTTGATGAGCCTCATCGGGGGTGTCTACGAACTAGGTGGTATCGTGGGCGGCTGCGGGCATGGTCCCGGCGGCTTCGCCAACGCGAAGCTGAAGAATGGTGGCTATATGGTGAAAGGCAAGCGTGTGGCCGGGTTCCCAAACTCGACCGAACACTCTAAATCCTGGGCCAAGCAGGGCGGATTGTTGCCCTTTCTTGTCGAGGATCAACTTCGTAATAATGGGGCACTGGCTGATAACAAGGAAACATTGACCGATAAACATGCAGTCATTGTCGATCAGCGCATTGTTTCAACCATGTTCCTGCCTTCGGCTGCGTTGGTGGCCGAGGAAATGGTACGGTTACTCGAGCGGCGAGATCCATGATTTCGAACCTGAGTGTGCTGGTTCCCATCAACTCGTTTCGAGGGCGACTGACGCGCCGTCCATTTTCGGTGCCGCAAAATCGGTCGCCTCAAACACTCCAGAGCTCAGGCGTTATGTGCCCCTCGAGTGGCACTTCATGAGCTTCTGTATTCAGGCAAGGGGGCTGAATGAGTAAGTCTAAATATTCCAATCCGATGGGTATTGGAGTCGGAGTAGGGGCAGCTATCGGTGTCGCTATCGGAATCGGCATCGACAGCCTGGCTGCTGGGATCGGTATCGGAGTCGCACTGGGTGTCGGCCTTGGCAAAGAGATGAAAGCAAGAACTCGACGAGAGGATGACCATCGGAATGCCGACTGATACCTCTTGGCGGTATGCGCATACCATGACGTTGAGGCTGACAAAGGAATCTGTCACTCCGTCTGGTATTTTTCCCCACGAAGTTCGACTGACAGCTGAGAGAGCAAGCAATGAAATTAGACTATTGCGTTCTTGGAACAAACAACATGGGCGCAGCCATTACATTCTATGATGCCCTTTTCGACCAAACAGAACTTAGCCAGGTGTTGTCAACTGACAGAATGACTTTCTGGCAGTGTAAAGACTTTGCGTTCGCAATTGCCAAACCATTTGATGGCGAGCCTGCCACGAATGGAAACGGAACAATGATTGGGTTGAATGTCGGGTCTATCGGAGAGGTAGTAAGGCTTTACAATAGAGCTATGGAATTGGGTGCAACTTGTGAGGGCAAGCCGGGGCAGCGAGGGCCTAAGTATTCTGCCTATATCAGAGATCTGGATAGAAATAAAATTGTACTTTCCGTATAAAGATTTAACACGCAAAGGCTGTGTCGCCCTGAGGGCTAGTAGCGCTAACGCGCACTGTTGCTTTGAGCGTAATACTCCAGGGGCACCCATAAGATGAGCAAAGCATTGGTTGTCGGGGCAAGTGGTGCTACAGGCAAGCTGGTTGTGTTTGAGTTGCTTCAAAGAAGTGTTGAGGTCGTGTCTATCGTCCGAGCCGCCAGCTCCTTGAAGGATGCAGTTGGTAATCAGCCGAATTATTGCGAAGTCGTGGCTGATATTGCAAAACTTACCGATCAAGAACTGGCATTGCATCTTGATGGCTGCCGTGTTGTTATTTCCTGTTTGGGGCATAACCTTACGTTCAAAGGAATGTATGGAGATCCCAGATACTTGGTTACCGATACGATTAAAAAAGTAACAAGAGCTATAGGCCTACTCGCGCAAAATGAGAAGGTAGGGATCATCCTGATGAATACCACAGGTAACAGTAATCGTGATATTCCGGAAAATCCCCCACTGTCACAGAGAATCGTAATATCAATATTGCGTTTCTTGCTTCCCCCGCACGTGGATAACGAGCAAGCGGCTGACTTTCTTCGGGTGTGTATTGGTCAGGAGCACCCACTGATTGAGTGGGTGGCGGTGAGGCCAGATAGCCTTACTAATGAATTTAAAGTTTCTTCATATCAAACACATGCTTCTCCAACGAGAAATGCAATTTTTAATTCGGCACCTACTAGCCGCGAGAACGTTGCGAATTTTATGGCAAATCTGGCTACAGACGCGGAATTATGGGCAGTCTGGAAAGGAAGAATGCCGGTTATATACAACGATGCGTAACAAGGCGCTGCCAAGGAGAAGTTATTCGCTAGTACTCATGAATTTCTGCGCCACCTGCAATTCAATTTGGGAAATCCGATGACTGACCATATTGGTTCTTGTCTGTGTGGCACCGTGAGATTTGAGGTGGAGGGTGACTTTGACAGCTTTTACCTGTGTCATTGCCAGTATTGTCAAAAAGATACGGGATCTGCTCATGCGGCAAATTTGTTTTCACAGTCTGCTAAGCTAACCTGGCTGGCAGGTGAGGATGCTGTGACTTCCTTTACTCTTCCAGGTACGCGCCACAACAAATGCTTTTGCAAGTCGTGTGGTTCAGCATTACCAGGCACTCAACCTGCAGGTTTGCTTGTTGTTCCCGCAGGGTGTTTGGACACTGAAGTCTCTGTGTTGCCAACTGCCCACTTGTTTACATGCAACAGAGCAGTATGGGAGGCGGCGATTAGTGAAGCCCCGGAGTTCGAGGGCCTGCCAGAGTGGCCCTGAGTGCACGATAATTGCCGGCGCACTTTTCTGGTATTCCATTGCCAAACGGCCCGGAGTGATCCAGCGTCAATCAGGTTTGCCTGCTCATGCGGTAACTCCGATCATTCCGATGCCGGACAAGTCCGCCACCGCTTTGCGCCTACAATAGCGCCCTAAAGCCTCGCTCTGCACGAGCTTTCGATTTCGGTGATCGCGACATTTCGCCGGCATGCCGAGAAGCATATAATGGGCTCTGCTCCGGACGAGCACCGGTTGACGTCCTGCGCGGCGGCAAGGTCGATCGTCCATGGCATCAAGGTCGACCGATCAGGACGCCGCTGAGCGTTCGCTTCAGTACTCAACGAGGTAATACGGAAGTGTTCGCACGGATTTCCACACAGTTGGAGTGCACAGAGAGCGCGCTTTGGCAACATATCGACAAGCCGGCTTCCCTCCAGTTCGTGGCATCACCCATGCTGGCCTTCGCGCCGGTGGAGCCCGGTGCGCTTGACGGCGAATGGGAGGTTGGTCGGGAGTATTCGCTAAAGCTGTATTTCCTCAAGTTCATACCGCTGGGGCTGCACACGATCCAACTGGTGAAAGTTGACAGGGATCAGAACGTCATCTCAAGCCGGGAGAAAGGATTGCTGGCGCCAGTCTGGAATCACGACATATCCTTTCATGAGACAAAGCCAGGCACGGTGAGCTATACCGATGAAATCGAAATACGGGCGGGATGGTTGACTCCGTTTGTCTGGTTGTTCGCTCAAGTGTTCTATCGCCATCGCCAGCGTCGATGGAAAGTGTTACTTGAGAACGAACAGCAATGATGGCCACTGGTGAACAATGGCAGCCTCCGGGAACCACGGCGATCTGTAGGGCAGTAAACAAGCAGGATAAACAATGCTACCTGGCCTGTGAATGGTTCCGAGCCCGCCGCTTTTATTGCAATGTCCGCACATCCTGCTAGTTTACTTGTGGACCGGTGCAGCATTGTGCGGAGGGTGCATGCAACAAGTGGTTGAGTGGGCGGACGCTGCCGGCATTGCACTGCTTGCTGTACTGGCTGGTTTTGCGGTTTATAAACTGCTGGTCTTCCTGGTTGGCCGTTTCTCCCGGGCAGAGTCGATCGCCCGCATATTCTTCGATGCGGCGGCACTGCCCCTTGGTACGTCCCTGTGCCTGCTGGCGCTCAACAGTGTTCTCCACAACGTGCCCCGGAACCTTGCCTTGTTGGAGCCGCTTCAGCATGTTGCAACCCTGCTCCTGATCATTTCCCTGACCTGGGTGGCTGTCGCCCTGACATCCGTCATTGGCGATGTCATCGTCAAACTCAATCCCGCTCTTGAGGATGAATGGAAACGAGCCCGCAGGATCGAGACACAAACCCGTTTTCTTGTCCGCGGCCTCAATATCGTGATTGTGATTATGGGTACCGGTGTTGCGCTGATGACATTCGACTCGGTGAGCAAGGTTGGCACCAGCCTGCTGGCTTCAGCGGGCATAGGCGGCATCATTATCGGCTTTGCGGCACGTCCGGTGCTGAGCAATCTGCTGGCGGGTATGCAGATCGCGCTCACCCAGCCCTTGCGAATTGATGATGTGGTGCATGTCCAGGGAGAATGGTGCTGGGTGGAGGAAGTCACCGCGACCTATGTGGTCCTGCGGGTATGGGATCTCCGTCGCATGATAGTGCCGTTGCAGTGGTTCATCGAGAATCCATTCGAGAACTGGTCGAGAAACAGCGCGGAGCTGATGGGTAGTGCCATGATCTGGGCCGATTACGGCATTCCAGTCGAGCCACTGCGTGAAGAGTATGCCCGCCTGCTGGAAGCGTCTACCGGCTGGGACGGCGCCATGGCGACGGTACAGGTGGTGGAAGCAGGTGAAAAGTCGGTCCAGATTCGCTTTCTGATGAGTGCGAGGAATTCCACTACCCTCTGGAATCTCAGGTGTTATGTGCGTGAGCGCATGATTGCCTTTATCCAGCACCATTTTCCGGAGTATCTGCCACGGTTTCGAACTGAACTGGCGGGTACTCATCGTGCTTCGGTTGACGATGCCGTGTCATTGCGTCCGATGGACCCTGCTCACAATTGAAACCGATGGGAGATTGACACAGATGTCCATGGAACCGCTGGAAGAGCAAATCGTCAGCTGCCCATATTGTGGAGAAACCATCGAGGTGTTCGTGGACCACCAGGAGGTGGGGGACGAGTATATTGAGGACTGTCAGGTATGCTGCAGGCCAATCATATTCAACGTGGAACTTGACTCGATGGGAAATCTGACTGTGAGGGCGCGCGATGAGAATGAAGTCTACTAGTCGCCTGAAAGGAATGATGCCGATGCTCTCTGGAGGCCGCAACCGATGCGACAAGTGAACGAGACTTCCTGTGGTTCCATACCCAATTACAGTCCACATTCGGAGTGTGGCTGCCTTTCCGCGGAAACGGCCCCCGCTTGCATCCATGGAGACAAAGCCATGATCGAATCGAGAATCGCAGCCTCTGCTGATGCCCCTGCCGTGGAGCGAACTGCTTTCGGGCCAGGACGACCAGTTTTCTTTGCAGTGCATGGGTTGCGCACTATGCGACCGCTTGCGGGGGTTCACCTCGCGGTCTGCCTGCTGTTCAGCGGAGTGTTGATGCTCGGTTTTTCCGCACCCGCATTGGCGCAGACGGTGCCAATGGCGTGTATGGGCGCCGAGCATCGAGCCTTCGACTTCTGGATTGGGGACTGGAATGTTCACCGCGCTGATGGCCAGTTGGCGGGCACCAATAGCATAACAAGGGAGATCGGTGGCTGTGTTTTGCACGAGCGCTACGACACCGGCCGAGGTTACAGCGGGGAGAGCTTCAATATCTATGACGCGTCGCGGCAAACCTGGCATCAGACCTGGGTCGACTCGAGTGGTTTGCTGTTGTTGCTTGAAGGCGGAGTTCGTGACGGACGGATGGTTCTGGAGGGCGAGACCACCGGAACGAACCAGGCTATCACCAGGCATCGGATCTCATGGACGCCGGCGGCCGATGGCAGTGTCCGTCAGCTGTGGGAATCAACAGACGCAAGCGGTGCATGGGTAGTCGCTTTCGACGGTAGATACACTCGAAGGTAGCGCTCCCGTATGTTCCCGGCTTCCGAGCTTCAGAGGGGACCCTCAAGTTCGGTGAAGAGCTCGATGCACCGGTTGCTGCCAAGCTGCCCTCCGGAGCGTATACTGGGCGCATGAGCATGAGATGTCCGAATATCAGAAGGTCCTTTTTGCTTGTCTTGCTGTGCCTGGCACCGCTTGCCAGGGCGGATGGTGAGGTGGCAGATGTAATCCGGGGCTATCTGGAGGGGCTCGACGCCGGCGCCGTACCGATGATTTCCGGGCAACGGTTGGAGCACCCGGCAGTTCTTTCCCGTTTGTATCGTGATCGTAATCACGAGCCTGTCTGGCTCGCCGGGGCCCCGTTGCAGGCGGAGGTGCCGGAGATGCTGGCGGCGATCGACCAGTCCGCGGCGCATGGTTTCGCGGCCGAGCGCTATCACCGCAGTGCGCTACAACGGTTGCTGGGTATGGAGGAGGGCGAGGCGCGTCTTGCAGTCGAACTCCTGCTGACCGACGCGTTTCTGTCCCAGGCGCTACACCGGTCGCGCGGTGTTGTATCACCATCCAGCCTGGATGAAGACTGGAAGGTGCCGCGGGCTGAAATGGATCCAGTTGAGTTGCTTGTTTCCGCCGTCCGCCAGCCGGGTTCTGTCACCAGAACGCTCGAGGCGTTATGGCCGCAGGCAACTGACTACACGCTTCTCCTCCAGCGCCGGGCCGATATTCTCGCAATGGACGAGGAGGCCTCTGTCCAGATCCCGCCCGGCACCCTGCTGAGGCCCCGGGACAGCAGTGAGCGGGTGGTCATGCTGAAGCAGCGACTGCAGGGCCCGGGTGATTACACGCCGTATTACGATACCGATTTGTTGCGCGAGGTCACCGCGTTCCAGCTGGCCGCTGGTCTGGAGCCCGATGGCATCGTGGGTGCAAACACCCTGGAGGTCCTGAACGCGAACCGGGTTTCCTGGATAGACCGAATCGACGCCAACCTGGAGCGTTGGCGCTGGTTGCCGCGAGAGATGCCAGCTACCTACGTGCGTGTGAATATTGCCGCTTACACACTGCGCGCCTTTGAAGACGGCGAGCCGGCTCTATCCATGAACGTGATCGTAGGCAAGCCGTATCGTCGAACTCCCGTGTTTACGGAAACGCTCAAGTACATGGTGCTCAACCCGTACTGGAACGTGCCTTTCAGTATTGCCACCAAGGACAAACTGCCATTGCTGCAGGCAGATGCCCTGGCGGAGGCGCAGAAGGGATACGAAACCCGTCCTCCGGGCAGAGATGTATTTGTGCCGGTAAGCGCAATTGACTGGGCGTCGGTGACCCGTCGCAGCTTCAACTACCTGCTGCGGCAACAGCCCGGACCGCAGAACGCGCTGGGCAGCATAAAATTCATGATGCCAAATCCCTATGCGGTATACCTTCATGACACGCCCAGTCGGGAACTGTTTGCGCGGCAGGAGCGCAGCTTTTCATCCGGCTGCATCCGGCTTGAGCATCCCACGGTGTTGGCGGAGTGGCTACTTGAGCGTGAGGGGCACGCCCGCGCAGGACATGTCGAGGCACTGATGGCACGTCAGGAAACACTGACCATCAACCTCAGGCAGCCGGTGCCGACCTACCTGGTCTATTTCACCGCCTTTGCGACTGATTCGGGCGACATTGCTTTTCGCCGCGATATCTACAGCCGGGACAGTGCACTGATAGCCCTGCTGCGGGCACAGGCCGGACCGGAACCTGTCAGTCCGGCCCCTTCCTATGCCATGCGATAGCTAAGCCCGGACTGAGCTTCTGTCCCGGTTTGACCATGACAAATACGGAGGCCAAAATGACAATCTTCCTGTTTCTCGCTGGACTACTTTTGCTCGTTGTTGGCGCGGAAGCCCTGGTGCGAGGGGCAACCCGGCTGGCCGCAGTTCTCGGCATATCGCCACTGGTTGTAGGGCTGACGGTTGTGGCTTTTGGGACCAGTTCACCGGAGCTCGCGGTGAGCGTCAAGTCGGCGTTGTCCGGCGAGACCAGTATTGCCGTCGGTAATGTGGTTGGCAGCAATATCTTCAACGTCTTGTTCATTCTCGGTGTCTCCGCCCTGATAGTCCCACTGGTTGTTTCGCAACAGCTGGTTCGGTTTGATGTGCCCTTGATGATTATTCTCTCGATCATCGTGCTGGTCATGTCGCTGGATGAGAGCTTCGGTCGGGTGGACGGCTTGGTTCTGGTCGCGGGTTTGTCGGCCTATATCTGGTTTCTGATTTACCAGAGCCGCCGGGAAAGCGCCAAGGTTAAGGAGGAGTACGTTCGGGAATTTGGCGTTGACCAGCAGGGTCAGCCGGGCTGGGCCAAAAACGCGGGTCTGGTGGTTGGTGGTCTTGTTTTGTTGGTGGTCGGCTCGCGTTGGCTGGTCGACAGCGCGGTGGTGTTTGCCGAGTATCTGGGCGTCAGTGAATTGGTGGTCGGCTTGACCATAGTCGCGGCAGGCACCTCTCTTCCCGAGGTGGTGACCTCAATCATCGCTGCCATCCGCGGGGAGCGCGACATTGCCGTGGGTAACGTGGTCGGCAGCAATATTTTCAATATCATGGGCGTGCTTGGGATCGCCAGTATCGTTGCGCCCGCGGGCATCGAGGTTTCGACAGCCGTAACCGGGTTCGATATACCCGTGATGATCGGGGTCGCGCTGTTGTGCCTGCCTGTTTTCTTTACCGGTGGCGTCATCAGCCGTCAGGAAGGCATGCTGTTGCTCGGCTACTACGTCGCCTACACCCTTTACCTGGTTCTGGCTGCGTCGCATCATGACGCCTTGCCCAGGTTCAGCGCGATGATGCTGTACTGCGTTATACCGCTGACCATCGTGACCCTGATATTTCTGGCACTGCAGGAAAGGCGCAATCGAAACAAAGGGTTGTCGCTATAACGAGGGCATTAATCGGGTTTAGTGAAAACCGGCCCACCCCCGTTATGTGGGTAGAGCCATAAAAAAGGTCGCCCATGGCGACCTTTTTTAGCTTGATTGGTGGAGGCGGCGACAACTAAATAATACTTTTAAGGTATTGATATATATAGATAACTGTTATTATATGCGTAATATATACCCCCATATTCACCCCGAGTATTTTCAATAATTGGGCTCAATTTCAGATTTCCTGAATCCGCTACGTAGCAGGGCACCGGTCACCCCAATACCTTGCAGAAGATTTGCCGAGACGTAGGCTCGCTGGGCTGGTTCACTAGATCAGTACCGTCTCCAGAATTAGGGGTGAGTTTTGGGTGGGAATCACCCACTCCGAGGTCGACGGGAATTGTGGCAATTATAAAAATGACCAGGCAGAGAACAATTGATCTGGACATGGTCTCTATACTCGGTACAAATTGTATGATCGAATTCAGGGGTGTGCAGCCAATTTAGCCAATAACAACTTTGACCTGGTAGGAGTGCGATATGGATGTCCTGGGAAGCTTGTTTAACGTTGAGAGAGCAATACCCAACTCTGTATTGGTGGGCTTGGCGACTGGAGATTACTCACTTCACGGTGGTGTGGTCAGAAATACTACCGGTCAGATAGTGCGCCATCTAATTCCCGCAGCTAGTCGTAGTCTTGATCCATTCGGTCTTATTAGTGCACCGTTTGAGATGTTCAATACATATCAATTGCACAATCTTAAGAAAATGAGCGAACAAATCATGGCGGTGAGTACAGCTACTATGGCTATGTCGGGACTTGGACTTGCCGTTAGCGCGGTTGGATTTGCGGTAATGCATCAGAGTTTAAAAAAAGTTGATCGGCGACTTAAAGATCTAGGAGAAGATATAAAGTGGATAAAGAATTTTCTGGAGACTGAGCGCCATGCAGCGTTGTTGGATGCAGCCCAAGACTTGGAGAATTTGCCTTCTGATCAAAACCATCGAACACAGGTTTTACATACACATCGTAGCAAAGTGGGTCAAGTTGCAATGCAGTACTTGCAAGCGTGGGAAGATTCATTGCCGGCAGGGCTATTAGAGTCAGTATCGAGTCAACACTACTACTGCACAGCTTTTCTCATGAAAGCCAGATGCAGTGCAGAGTTAGGTATGTATGACAATGCCGTAGTTGAACTAGCGGAGGGCATCGCTCAATGGAGGGAGAAGAGCCGATACATCGCGAATGAAAAGATTCTGCAAGGCGATGAGCATCGATTTTTAAACGATGAATATTTGTCTTCCGTACCAGCGGCAAAGTTGGTTGAGTGGATGGATTTCTCTGCAGAAGAAACGCGCGGCTGGGACTGGGTAGATCACCTTCGAATTAAGCCAAAATCTCGCTGGACATTGCCAAGCCATTTTTCATCCAAGCAGGAAAAATTTGAAAGAGAGCACCTAATCGAGATTATGGATAGTTTGGTCAAAAGAGATAATGTCTTGAGTGGCTACGAGGCGCAGTACAAATTCTTTTTAGAAAACAAGATCACTCCGTCCGCATTTGAAAACGAATTGAAGGCTCTGTCGAAACCGGAGGCAGCAAACGAGGTTTTGATCCTGGCACCAAGGGAGGTGGCGTAACAAAAATATTCTTTGAAGGCATTTGAGCTATAGGTGATAGATAATAATACCTTGGGGCGCTCTCTCACCAAATCACTTCTTACCCCAACCTTCGGCAGGCAGCATGTGCGACAAAACCCAGACGATGAGAGTCCCAATGTTTTTCTGGTACATATTCAGGGTGGAGGGCGTTGAATACTAGATCAGTGAGTATGATCAACAGGCGTGATATCAAACTAGAATAGAACGTTAGATTGAGTGAAGCGCTCCAGGTCGACCATCACCCGGCTGATTGGCGTCCTCGTGATGGAGATACCGGGTATACCGAACAAGTCGCCGGTATACCATTCAGTAACCATCGCAATGCCCTGTCACAAGTTGCCCTCCCAGAGCATGAACTGGTGGGGCAGGGCAGCAGGAGCATCCGTGCCGGAATGGGGTATGTGCGCTGCAGTCGGCAAAATGGTGTGGAGGTATATCAGCTCCCTCCTCAAAACGTTGATGCGGAAAGGGAGCCGAAAAGCAGGATAACCTGATTGGTTGCCTTGAGGCCACATGACTCTTTATAGTCGACGACCTTGCCCAGGTTGGCAGGTTGGCGAGGCGCCAGCCCTCTCTTGATGCTGGTGCCATTAGGGGTCCAATTTGGCGAGCGCCAAGTTCGCGGCCAGCGAAGCACTGGCAGCCCACCGGACTACCCACGTGCTGTCCATCATCCTTGCCCGTATGTACACCCTGAGCAACCAGCTGATTCACGGCGGCCCACCTGGAATAGCAGTGTGAACAGGGACCAGTTACGGGACTGTTCCGCCTTCCTGGGCAAGCTGGTGCCTTATGTAATCCAGCTGATGATGGACAACCCGAATACCCTGTGGGGTGACGCCTGTTATCCGGTAGTAGAGACCTAGGTTCGTCTCTCAGACCTCAGGCAGTTGGTAGGACACGTTTCCATTATTGATCGTGATGAACTTGCGTTGCTGCAATTCTCTTACCAGAGCAAGAGACTCGGCTTCACCCAGGGATTTGGTGAAAAGACTGTCGATCGTGTTGGCCAGGGTGGATTCCTTGCGAGGCCTGGATTGGCCGCGCCCACGCAGGTTGTTCACGATGAGTTCCAGTTTTTCGTCCTTACCCACAGCGTTGGAGATGCGCAGTAGAGGTATCTCTGCCAGGTCTTTCTGCCGTCCGACCTTTATCTTGAGCTCTCGCAGGTGTCGAATCAGGGGGTCGAACCCCTGGTCCTTTGAGATGATGTGAAAATAGCCTTCCGGGTGTTCTGCTGCGAGTTGACCGATGTAATAAGCAATGTGGAAATCCAGCGCATTTGTGCCATTCCCAGCAACTTTTATGTACTTTCCATTATCTCCCAGGCCCTGCATCGCCTCGGCCAGGGCGAAAGGCAGCTTCGATTGGTTCTCCCCGACAAACACAAACACCTTGAACGGGTGTTGTTTCAGCAGCTCCAGATTCCGCGGCTGAACGTTCTCGAAGTCGATAAGAATGT
The DNA here is from genome assembly GCF_040221975.1 of Haliea sp. Lineage (GTDB taxonomy): Bacteria > Pseudomonadota > Gammaproteobacteria > Pseudomonadales > Halieaceae > Haliea. The sequence goes on along the minus strand of NZ_JAVJWR010000036.1, from coordinate 206,389 downwards.
AGTTGGTAGGTGTCGGCATTCTTGTTTTTATCCATCTAGCCCGAATCATCGCTGAAGATAAAGCACAGCCGCTTGACGATGCAATCGTAAACGGCCAATTTGCGGTAGCTTTCGCATACTTCACGCGATTGGATAGCGCTGTAAGCCAGCCCGAAATGGGCAGTCCTTCCGCATCCGCTTGAAAACGGTACATGATAAATATACAGGTCGGCTCGTAGCAGCATTCGACCCGGTTTCTGACTATACCGCGCCCACAGCATCAAGAAGGGCTTTATGTCCTGCCAACCTGCCAACCTGCCTACCTGGGCAAGGTGGTTTCCGTAAGGAGATGTGGCCATTAGGCAACCAAACAGGTTCCGTATGCCCACTTGATGCTCCCGATTAACTTTTAGCGGAGCGCTAACCATGAACACAATCAACATGTCTTTCCGGCCCGGCAGCTATTGGCCGGAATCCCTTAAGCCCGAGCAGTTATTGTCCCACATCCGCGGTAAGACCCGTCAGCACATAGCCCGGCGGATCTACGAAGCGGAAGGTTTCAGGGGATTGAACGAATTCCTCGTCAAAGAGGGGCTTGTTGACGAGGAGCGATCCGCCTGGGGCGGGTCAGGCCCCTGGTGCCTGGGAGGTGAATTCCTGCCACCCCTTTACGACAAAGAAGTGGAGATCGCCCGAATCAGCATGGCGTCAACCACCAGCGACCAGATCAGCGTGCGCGCACGGCAATCGGACGGTGCAATCCATTACCGGATTGTGGGTGAGTACGAGGAGGAAGAGTCCATGCGCTACGAGCTACCATTCCACGAGTCAGAGCAACCGCTGACTCTCACAGAACTTATCGACCTGATTGATGGCGCCGGTAATCCCGAACCCTGTTACCCCGGCGGTATCCTCACCTCTAACTGGACCTATATGAGAGCCTGCGGCAACGAGCCGTTGGAGATCCTCGGCTTCCTGTCCCTGAGCTCGCCCTTTTACCCGCAGCTGAGTGACTGTTATCAGGCTCTGGGTGAGCAATGGGTAGAGGAAAATATAGAGCATAAAGAGGAGGACGACTAACACCTGCGCGAAAACGCGACGTGTATATGTATACATTATATACATGTGATTTGTTGCGACTATCATTCATGGCGCTACACCAGCCCCCTACGAACCGGGAGTACAGGACCATGACCATGATCAACGTAGCCCTTCACAACGTCGCGTTGGGCGAAACGCAAACTTTCGCCAACCTGTCGATTACGCCATTGATGGCAGCCAATGGCAGCCAGGCCGATTACCTGACCCTCGCCGAAGCCCAGGCCCTCGGCCTCGCCGTGGTCACCGAGGTGTCTGAATCCGGCAGCGTTCCCACGCTGTTGCTGGACAATACATCGGAGCAGGCGGTATTCCTGCTCGATGGGGAGGAGCTAGTTGGGGCGAAGCAGAACCGCATCCTCAACCTCAGTATCCTGGTGCCGGCCAAGACCAAGCTTGAGATCCCGGTGTCCTGTGTAGAGCAGGGTCGCTGGAGCCATCTTACCCGTGAATTCGCCTCTGCCGAGCGCACATTCTTCAGCAAGGGGAGGGCGCGTAAGGCGGCGCGGGTGAGCGAGAACCTCCGAGATGGCAGTGGCCGCAACTCGAACCAGTCTGAAGTCTGGTCAGACATCGGCGACAAGATGCGCAATATGGCAGTGGGCTCCGCCACCGGTGCCATCTCCGACGCCTATGAACACTTTTCCGTGTCTGTTGATGAGTACGTGGCCGGCTTCCAGGTTGCAGACAACCAGATAGGGGCGTGCTTTGCCATCAACGGCGAAATCCGCGGTGTGGAACTGTTCGATGCCAGTGCCACCTGCGGCAAACTGATGCCCAAGTTGATTCGCAGTTATGCGCTGGATGCCATTGAAGAGCAGCAGTCTGATGTTGTTGCCGATGAGCTGAGCGTGGAGTCCTTTTTGGAGGCGGTAGCCGCAGCGCAAGTCGACAGCTTTACCGCGCTCGGGGAAGGCGAGGACTTGCGCGTCCACTCGAGCTCGATCACTGGCGGTGCGTTGGCTGCCAGGAATCGCGTCATACACCTGTGTGCTTTCAGTCAGGAATCGGAGGAAGCTGCGACGGAACGTAGTGGCAGGATGCGTCGGGTTAGCGGTCGACAGGACGCTCGGGCCGACCACTTGCGGCAGCGTGACGCTTTTGATGATGGCGATGAATTTGACCTTTCTTGAAGTAATAGCTCTTTCGAGAGACTAAAGGAGAGTGTGCATATGGGTACAGGTAACGAAGTGATGGAAGATAACCTGACGGGGAAGCTTGAGCGATTAGTGAAAGGGTTCAGGCGGCATGAGACCTGGACGAAAGAGAAGCGGGATGCACTCGAAGAAATAGAGAATTACTTACTTGACCAAGGCTACAAAGGATTCCGGGGGCACTACTCTCACTATTTTCTCCAGCGCATCGGTGATTCGATAGTATATAAGGTGCCTGACGACAAGAGAGGGCATCTCGCACCCTACCTGGGCAGCTGGGTGCGGTTAATGTGTATAGGGCAGGATTCCTTCTATCGGTTCTACCTGGTTGGGGAGATCAATGGGGAGCGTGGATAGTTTGGCCTGGCATCAGTTCTGAATCCCTGGTTTCGAGGTGCCCTGAGGTACTTCTTGCGGGATACGAGCGGCCAATCGGGCGGCAAAAAAATCTAGATCTATTTTGAAAAAAGTTAAAGTACAGTCCGGGATTGTTTGACCACTAAGAGGATTTAAGCCCTTCTCGGAAGATGACTTGCTGGATCGCGCAATTAGTGCATCCGGTAGTAGAAAAATGTAAATTATATCAATGTGTTGTAAGCCATGGCATGGAATATTCATCTGGGCGCTATATAAGCTCAATGTGCGGGGGCGACTTTGTTTACAAAAGGCACCAAAATTCGCCTGGTTAGCGACCCGGGCAGAGTCGGCTTTCTAACAGGGAAAGATCGGCAACGTGGAGAAACCAAGTTTTACCAGGTGGATTTTGGGGATGCCAGTAGCTATCAGCCTGACTACGAAATTGAGTTAGTTTCCGATGACCATTCGGACGTATTCGAGTTGCTTGCAGAGAAGAAGTTTGGTCGACTTACTGATTTGCGCAGAAATCTTTCGCATATCCAACTCAGTGGAAGACTCGCAAACCTCGTCTACAGTATGGAAACGACCAATACCGATTTCTATGCATACCAGTTCAAGCCAGTACTCTCTTTTCTCGAATCCCCATCCAATGGACTTCTGATAGCTGATGAGGTTGGTCTGGGTAAGACGATCGAGGCCGGATTGATCTGGACCGAGCTCCGAGCACGATACGAGGCACGCCGGTTGCTTGTTGTCTGTCCCGCAATGCTCAGGGAGAAATGGAAGGACGAGTTGAAGACGCGGTTTGGCGTAGATGCGAGTATCGTCGACGCCGATGAATTGCTGGAAGTTCTGCGCCGAGATCGACACGAAGATGAAGATGGAAGGGGCTACATTTGCAGCGTGCAAGGACTCAGGCCGCCAAGAGGCTGGCGAGATGATGACTCTAGCAAGGACAGTCCTCGACGACGGCTTGCACGCTATATGGAGGAGCACGCCGACTTTGAGTCATTGATCGACCTTTTGATCGTCGACGAGGCGCATTATCTGCGAAACCCTGAGAGTCAGACTGCGAAGCTCGGTCAGTTGCTGCGTGATGTATCAGAAAACGTGGTTCTACTGTCCGCTACTCCTATCAATTTGAAAGAAGATGATCTCTTTCATCTTCTCAATCTAGTCGACCCGGATTCGTTCGATGTGAAGGAGGTTTTCCCGTTGGTCCTGATGGCTAATGAGCCACTGCAGAGGGCTCGTTCGGCTGCGCTGGATAAGCGCTCGACTTTCTCGGAGGTCAAGGAGTTACTCGAAGAAGCGCAATCCCATGAGTTGCTGCAAGGCAGTGCTCAGCTTAAAGGGCTGATTGAATCGGACATCGTAATTAATGGGCCAAATGAAATCTCAAATCGAATCAATTTGGCCAATCGAATCGAACGGGTAAATCTACTCAGCCATGTGGTCAGTCGCACCAGAAAAGTTGAAGTCACCGAATGGAAAGTAGTGCGCGAACCATTCAGCGAGTTCGTTGATATGAACGAGGAAGAGTGGGAGTTTTATCAGAGTGTCACTGATGCGGTTAGGGATTACGCCGCGGTCAACGATATAAGTGAGGGCTTCATGCTTGCTAGTCCTCAAAGGCAGATTTCCAGCAGCATGTATGCCGCTGCGATGTCTTGGGGTGGGGCGACAGGCGACGGGGCTGAGGAGCTGTATGAAGACCTCGGCCTGGATATCGGCAAAAATCGACATCTCTCCCCTTTGATAAGTCATATTAGCCAGAGCGTGATGGATGGCGTTGACATCAGAGCGCTCAAAAGAAATGACAGCAAGTACAATCGTTTTTATAAACTGATCGCCGACTACTTGGATAGTTTTCCAGAAGAAAAGGTGGTCGTATTTTCTTACTTCCGTGCGACCTTGTCGTATCTTGCTAGCAGGCTTAATGAGGCAGGGATCAAGAGTACGGTTCTAGTTGGGGGAATGAAAAAGACCAAGCAGCAAGTCATCGACGAATTTCGACACGACCCTACAGCCAGAGTTCTCCTGTCGTCAGAGGTGGCCAGCGAAGGGGTGGATCTGCAATTTTGTAGAGTATTGGTCAACTATGACCTGCCATGGAACCCCATGAAGGTCGAACAGCGCATAGGGCGTATCGACCGTATAGGGCAGAAGGCCAACAAGATCAATATTTGGAACTTGTGTTATGCAAATACGATTGATCATCGAATTCATGAGCGGCTGTTTGAGCGCCTCGGTATCTTCGAGCGAGCGCTGGGTGGTATGGAGGCTATTCTTGGCGAAAATATCAAAGCGCTCACCAACGATCTCATCTGTCGTGATTTGACAGAAGAGCAGCAGAACAAACGTATAGATCAAACCGCTTTGGCGATAGAGAGGATTCGCCAAGATCAGAGTGAGCTGGAAAAGCAAGCTTCGCACCTGATAGCCCACGGTGGCTATATTTTGGAACAGGTCCATGCGGCTCACGAGTTCAAGCGCCGTATTACCGAAGAGGATCTTTTTGTCTATGTCAAAGACTACTTGGAGAAGTTCTGCCAGGGGCATCAATTCCACCAACTGAAAGCTGATGAGCTAGTTTTCGATGTTAGGTTGCCTGCAAAGTCTGCTGCCGCGCTTGATGATTTCATTCGACGAAAGAAGCTTTTCGGCAAGACACGCCTGTCTACCGGTGAGACAGTCCGTTGCCAATTCTTGAACAAACTTTTGCCAACTGGAAGCCGAGTTGAAGGTGTTAGCCAGTTCCATCCACTGATTAGATTCATTTGCGAGGACCTGAAATCCAGGAATGAGGCCTTCTACCCACTCGTGGCGATTGAATTACCGAGCAGTGCTGTGACACAAGTGCCTAAAGACGTCTATGTATTCGCCGTTTATCTCTGGTCTTTTACCGGCCTTCGCTTGGAAGAAGAATTGCGTGCAAGGGCGGTGTCTCTCTCGACAGGGCAAGTACTGAGCGCTGATCAATCCTGGGAGCTGATCAATTTTGCACGCATCGAGGGGTCCGATTGGTTGTCAGCAGCAGCTGAACTCGACGGACAGGTCGTCGAAAAACTATCCGACGACTGTGTGGCAGAGATTGAGCGTGATTATAAGCAGGTCAGTCGAAATAGGAGTGATGAGAACGCAGATCGGATCTCCTTTCAGGTTCAGTCCGCTCAGCGCCATCGCAACCGTCAATTGGATATGCATCAGCGAGTTCTTGAGGATATGCGAACGGCCGGCAAGAAAAAATTGATTCCCGCTCGTAAAGGTTTGATCAATAAAGTTAATGAGCGGTTTGAAGTGCAGTTGGAGTCCCTAAAGTCAAAGTCTGAGTTCAGTCATTCCCAGTTTGAAGTCTGCTTTGGCGTGATATCGATTACCTAACAGGACGAATACTTTGCTAAGGAAGTTAATAAGAACGGTAACAACACCGAAAAGCCTTTTTACTGAGGAAACGCAATTTCCTGATGTAACCATGCGGAACAAGAAGCAGCAACTGGTTATTGGTTTGGACTTCGGTACGGCATTTACCAAAGTAGTAATCGGAGAAACTCGCCAGGCTTACGGCGTGCACTTCTCCAAGTTTGGTGACGAAGGCAATCAGTATTTGCTACCTGCAGCGATGGCCATCGATTCCTCCGGCATTTGCACTCTTAATCTGGATTCGCCAAAAACTCGCGGGGTTAGAGACCTCAAGATGCGGATGCTGGAAGGCGATTTCAGTCTCGACTCTAAGGCAGAGTCTGTCGCATATCTGGCCTTAGTTCTCCAGTATTCCCGGAAGTGGCTGTTTAGTAAGCAAAAGCGCATCTATGGCCGGAACTACCTGGACTGGAATTTGAATGTGGGCCTACCGACCCATAACTACCACGATGAGGAGTTAGTCCAGGCTTACAGAGATATCGTACATTGCGCGTGGGTGGTCAGTGTAACGAACTCAAATGTAAATCTGGAATTTGCCAAACGAGTTCTCGAAGGGAAAGAAGATACTGGCTCAAATCAAGACAGGTTCATTCACCCTGACGCAATAGGTCTTTTCCCGGAATTTGTAGCACAGGTCACCGGTTATGTTCGTTCACCGCAGCGGCAAGAGGACCTTCACGCTTTGATGGATGTCGGAGCGGGAACTGTCGATGTCACTGTATTCAACGTATATCACCGTGATGGAGAGGATTTTTATCCGATTTTTTCAAAGTCGGTCAAGAACCTAGGCGTATTCTTTCACACTAGATTCAGGCTGGAAGAGCTCAAATATCAAGGGCGTTGGACACCGCACGCACAGGACAGGGCTCTATCCAATAGAGAATTTGCTAAGAAGGTGCGGATTAGCCAGCAACAGCTTGCCGAAATTGATAGACCTTTTCGAGCAAAAGTGTCCAGGCAATTGAACGACGAACTCCGCTACACCAAAGAGAAGCGCTACCGAATGTCGCGCCGATGGGAGGAGGGAGTTCCGATCTTTCTTTGCGGTGGCGGCGCGAATGTCGAGCTTTATTCTGGCCTTATCGATAACCTGGAGGAGCGAGGTAATCCCTTCAAAATCATTCGCAAAGGATTACCAAAACCAGAAAGATTGCAGGCCAGCCGTTTGAGAGCTGAGAATTTCGACAGATTGTCGGTGGCCTATGGCTTGTCTTTTGACGCTTTCGATATTGGCGAAATCGAGAAGGCAGATGAAATCGAAGATGATACTGTTAGCGGCTCAGCCACCAAGGGTGGACCGATCTTTTGTCCAGTGTGTAACGGTACCGGTGGGGCCATGGCCCATGGTTGCTACAAATGTGGTGGTAGCGGGTTGATTTGATCATTATTTGACCAGTGGGCGGTTGCGACGCAATAAGAATTTGATGAGCAACACGAGAAAGGTCTTTTTTAGCTGCTGTTGCAAGTTGATAATTGAGCTGTTTGAAGGCATCAGGCCATATTACAGTCTGCTATGTAAGAGATGTATGTTAGTATTAAAATAGTTAATTAAAACAAATAGATAAGAGATTTTTTGCTTGAATATGAGTAGGCAAGACCTCAAATGTGTTGATCTTTTCTGCGGCGCCGGCGGTCTAACTCACGGCTTCGTGCTGGAAGGACTAAATGTGGTGGCTGGAATCGACCTTGATTCGGCCTGCAAGTACCCTTTTGAGGAAAACAACAAGCCCGCAAGATTCATCGAAAAAGATGTCTCGGGGCTAACCGCCAAGGAGGTCAAACGCCTTTTTGGCGACGCTCCGGTCAAAATCCTGGCCGGATGCGCCCCCTGTCAGCCCTTCTCGACATACGCCCAGCGATATGACGAGCAGCGAGACCACAAATGGGGCCTGCTGTACGAATTTTCCCGGCTGGCAGAAAGTACTAAGCCCGACGTAATCACCATGGAAAACGTACCAAAGCTGGCCAAGCATACAGTTTTCCTGGATTTCGTGGCTACGCTCAAACGGCTGAAGTATCACACTTGGTTCGATGTCGTCGACAGCTGTAAGTATGGGGTGCCGCAGACTCGGAAGCGGCTGGTGTTGCTAGCCTCACTCCACGGAAAGATAGAGTTAGTGCCTCCGACCTCGCCCAAGCCGAGGACGGTCAAGCAATCTATAGGCAAACTCAGATCGTTGGAGGCTGGTGAAACTGCGCCTCGGGATCCCCTCCACGTGGCGGCGACACTTAGTGATCTAAATATGAAGCGGATGAAAGCATCGAGCGCCGGCGGGACATGGCGCGATTGGCCTCAGAATCTGGTGGCGGATTGTCACAAACGTAATACCGGGAAGACTTTCCCTGGCGTCTATGGTCGTATGGAATGGGATAAGCCTTCGCCCACCATGACGACGCAATGTTATGGCTTCGGTAATGGCCGCTTTGGGCATCCAGATCAAGATAGAGCGATCTCACTCAGGGAGGCGGCTATTCTGCAGAGCTTTCCGAGGAATTATAAGTTCGTTGAAACCAAACAGGACGTACAGTTCAAGACCCTTGGACGATTGATCGGAAATGCTGTCCCGGTTGAGCTAGCTCGAGCGGTAGCAATTAGCATCAAACAGCATGTGACCGAAGTCGGGTTATACCGAAACTAGAGATATCAGTCGTTTAAATCTAAGTTAGCGAAGGAATCGAGCAACTGTGGTGCGCGAACAAAACTTATTTGATTCATCTCGAATCATTGCGACCCCTGAAGCCGGTCAGCTTGTCGAGGTCCGTCGCCGACAGTGGGTCGTGGCTGACATTGTGGCATCGCAAGCCACTACCAGTGGTCATTCACTGCAACATCTGGTGACACTCTCTTCGATAGATGAGGACGGCCTAGGCGAGGAACTGCAGGTCGTTTGGGAGATTGAGCCAGGCGCACATATCATCGAAAAGGCCGGTCTCCCTGAAATTACAGGTTTTGACTACGCTGACAAGCTAGATGCTTTCTTGGACGCGGTGCGCTGGGGGGCAGCTACGAACGCAGATAGAGGATTCCTCCAGGCGCCATTCCGCAGTGGCGTATCTATAGAGGACTTTCAGCTCGACCCCTTAGTTCGGGCTATCAACATGGCTCGCGCCAATCTTCTGATTGCAGATGACGTGGGGCTAGGTAAAACCATCGAAGCGGGCCTTGTCATTCAAGAGTTACTGCTTCGACATCGAGCGCGCTCCGTTTTAGTCATTTGTCCAGCGTCTCTGCAACAGAAGTGGCGGGACGAAATGCAGGAGAAGTTTGGCCTGGAGTTCAAAATCGTCAATACCGACTATATCCGGCAGATGAGGCGCGACCTTGGCATTCATGCAAACCCCTGGACGTCATTCCCTCGTTTGATCACCTCTCAAGACTGGCTCAAATCGGGTGAAGCGCTGCGATTGATGCGAGACACCTTATCTGGGGCCAAACGTTACCCTCGAAAATTCGACATTTTGGTGGTGGACGAGGCGCACAACATCGCACCGTCCGGCTCTGCGAACTATGTCTTAGAAAGTCAGCGCACGCGAATGATACGAGAGATCGCGCCGCACTTTCAGCACAAGCTGTTTCTAACAGCAACCCCTCACAACGGTTATACAGAATCATTTACATCGCTTTTAGAGTTGCTAGACGACCAACGCTTTGCGCGCAACATACTTCCCGACGAGAAACAGCTGCAGCAAGCAATGGTCAGGCGCTTGAAGACTGATCTGGTCGATGCTGAGGGCAAACCACTTTATCCAGATCGAAAACTTCAGGCACTCGAGGTCGACTATTCCGACGAAGAGCGGCGAGTCCACCAGCTACTTGACGATTACTGCCAAAGTAGAGAAGAGACGGCAGATCAAGATAAGAAATATATCGGTACCCATTTCGTAAACAGTCTATTGAAGAAACGGTTGTTTTCGTCGCCAGCGGCTTTCGCTTCTACGCTCGAAAAGCATGTGAATACGATCAACAAAGGAGGTAAGCCCGCCAAGGCGACAGTCATTGAGGAGCGAATTCTTAGGAAAGCGTTGCTCAAGGCGGAAGAAGACTACGCAAGAGACGAAGATTACGAAGCGGCGCAGGAAGAGGCCGTGGAGGAAGCAACCAAGCGCAGCGCGCCCTTGACGGGCGATCAAAAGCGACTGACTAGCCAACTAAGAGATTGGGCTCAATCCGCACAGCATCAAAGCGACTCCAAAGCCGATGCTATTTGCGCATGGATCAAGTCGAATCTCAAGACCAGTGGCGATTGGAATCATCGTCGCGTCATATTATTCACGGAATACCGCACCACGCAGCAATGGATGCAAAAGATTCTCACTGAAGCGGGGTATGGTGGCGAGCGACTTGCCATCATCCATGGCGGCATGGACCAAGAAGAGCGTGAAGACGTAAAGGCGGCCTTTCAAACCAACCCGAAGGACGCAGACGTAAGAATTCTGTTGGCTACGGATGCGGCATCTGAAGGTATCGATCTACAGAACTACTGTAATTGCCTTATTCATTTGGAGATCCCCTACAACCCCAATGTCATGGAACAGCGTAATGGCCGTATCGACCGCCATGGGCAAAGGGAAAGTGAGGTACTGATCTGGCACCCAGTGGACGCGGGTGACTCTGATGGTCAAGCGGTGGGTGGGCATAAAGAGGACATAATCCGCGCCCTCAAGAAGCTAGAATCGATGCGTGAGGACATGGGCAGTGTGAATCCAGTGATCGCGCCCCAAATGTCCGGATTGATAGAGGGCAGACAAAAAGAGCTCAATACCCGTGAAGCTGAAGCGAGATCCCAAAAGGCCAGAAAGTTCGTCAAGGCCGAGCGCCAACTGAACGAAAAGATCGCCAAACTACATGAGCAATTGGTACAAACTCGACAAGATTTTCATCTAACCCCAAAACATATTCTTGCTGCAGTGGAAACTGGTCTCTCCATTGCCGAAAAGCCACCGCTCAAGCCGGCAGCACTAGCTGACGCTCCAGACGGTAGCGCCTTCAAGATGCCAGAACTAACCGGGACCTGGGCAGCTTGCACCAAAGGCTTGCGTCATCCATACACCCACGTCATCAGGCCTATTACCTTCGACCATGAAGTTGCAAAGGGGCGTGACGACGTCGTCTTGGTACACCTCAATCATCGCCTAGTGCAGATGTGTTTGCGCCTATTGCGCGCGGAAGTCTGGGCGCTATCCGATGTGAAGAGGATGCACCGGGTTACCCTGAGATCGCTGCCAGATGACGGAATTGATGGTGTCGCTGCAGTCATCGTATCCCGTCTGGTCATCACAGGCGGTAACCATCATCGCTTGCATGAAGAAATCACCTATTCCGGCGGTTATCTAAAGGACAAAACTTATAGCCGTGAGACCGGCGTTAAAAAGCTGGATGATCTGCTTGCCGCTGCTCAGCCGGCTGTAGCGAGCAATTCTCTGTGCGATGCATTGAAACTTCGTTTCGATCGCAATCTCGACTCAGTTCAAAAAACGATTGATGCGCGGTCTAAGGAGCGGCTGAAAGACTTAGAGAGCAAGCTGCAGAGGAGAAAGGACACCGAGATCAAAGATATATCGACCGTGTTAGATGAATTGGAGGCGTCGATCGAAAGAGAGCTAAAAAATGCCGAGAATCCAGAGCAGTTGACTCTCTTCACGGAGGATGAACGGACTCAGGTTCGTCGGGATCTCGACGCCTTGAAGGCACGGCTGGCGCGCATTCCGGAAGAGCGAGAGCAGGAGGTTCAAGCCATCGAACACCGCTACGGTGACTATGTAGCCCGAACATTTCCAGTGGCGGTCGTTTTTCTCGTGCCGCAGTCGATGGTGGGAGACAGCTAGATGGCTGACATGATGTCGCAACATGGCGAATGGTTATCCCTCATTGAGGTTTCTGGTCCGTTTCTGGCGGAGCCCGTTTTGAAGGAGGCTTTTCCGGCGGGTCTACAGAAGCTGGAATCGACAAAGAAGAAGCAGTTTCGTCAAACCTATGAAGAATGGCGTGAGTCGGTTGATTCGAATGACGAGCTGCAAGATGAACTGCACCAGCAGTGGATCGATTGGGTGCTGAAGCGGGGGCTTGAGTGGGATGAGGATAACGAGGGAGAAGAGCTGAAGGCAGGCGACCAAATTCCTGCCGACATACAGCTGGATCTACCTGAGCACCAGCTGTCAATCAAACCGACTTATGTACTCTACGGGTCAAACAAAGACACCCCCTATCTCTTAGTGTGCCAATACTCCGCTGATACCAATCTGAACGACGTGCTCGCGGGTGACGGATGGTCCACGTCCCCAGCTGAACGGATGAGCCATCTTTGTCGCAAAGTCGGCACAAGGCTTGGTCTGGTCACCAACGGTGAACAATGGATGTTCGTGGATGCTCCAGAGGGAGGGATAACCAGCTCCGCCAGTTGGTATGCGCGGCTTTGGAGCCAAGAGCCGATTACGCTAATCGCCTTTCATGAGCTGCTCAATATTCGAACCGTGTTTAATGGCTTTGGGCTAAACGCCATAAAGCTCATTGATCTAGTTGACGAGTCGATCAAGCATCAGGACGAAGTCACCGAGACCCTGGGTGCTCAAGTTCAGCGAGCCGTCGAGGTGCTAGTGCAGTCGTTGGATCGAATCAACAATGATTCTAACGGCGAGTTGTTGGAGGGCATCGAACCACCTGAGCTATACGAGGCCGGACTCACATTCATGATGCGCTTGGTGTTCTTGCTCTGCGCGGAGGAGCGGGGGTTACTGCTCCTGGATGATGAGACGTACACGGCTAATTACGCGTTGTCGACCCTAAGAATGAAGCTGCGAGAGGAGGCGGGTCTGCACGGCGAGGAGGTGCTCTCTTACAGAACGAACGCCTGGTCGCGGCTGTTGGCACTATTTAGAGCGATATACGGTGGTATCGACCATGAATCCCTGCGTATGCCCGCCCTTGGGGGCTCGCTCTTCGATCCTGATCGTTTCCCATTTTTAGAGGGAAGGTCGAAGGATTCAAGCTGGAAGACCGAAGAGGCGCGACCTTTACCGATCGACAACCGTACCGTGCTGCTTTTTCTCGACGCTATTCAGTTGTACCAAGGCAGAACACTGTCATATCGCGCATTGGACGTGGAACAGATTGGTTACGTATACGAAGGCCTGCTGGAGAAGACCGTAATCAGGGCGAAGGACGTGACACTTGAGCTCGAAGCAACTCAAAAGTCCAAGACGCCTTGGGTATTGCTCACTGAACTTGCGTCAGCAGAAATTGATGGCGAGGCCGCCGTGAGAAAACTGTTGGTCGAGCGGACAGGCAGTTCGGCCTCTCGGGTCAAAAATGATCTCGCAAAGTCAATCAGTGATGAAGCCTTCGAAACCTTACTTCTGTCATGTTCAAACGATGTTTCTCTGCGGGATCGAATTAAGCCCTATGCGCACTTTTTAAAGAAAGATGCTTGGGATAATCCACTCGTATACACGAAGGGCGCATTTATAGTCGGCGCCGGTTCTGATCGCCGCGAGACGGGCAGCCATTACACACCGAAGTCACTTACAGAAATGATTGTCAATGAGACGTTGACTCCCATCGCTTTCGTGGGCCCATCCGAGGGCAGACCACACGACGAATGGAAACTTAAGTCAGCCACCGAGCTGCTTGATCTGAAGATCTGCGATCCGGCCATGGGTTCTGGCGCTTTCCTAGTGCAAGCGTGCCGTTGGCTGGGCGAACGGCTCTGCGAAGCTTGGTATCAAGCCGAAGCTGCCGGTAAAGTCGTCAGCGTTAAAGGGGAGGTTTTGGAGGCCGTGGACGCAAGAGAGCTGCTACCTCCAGATGCAGAAGAGCGAATCGTGGTAGCGCGGCGTCTCATTGCGGAGCGTTGTCTCTATGGTGTTGATCTTAATCCTCTAGCGGTAGAGCTCGCTAAATTGTCTATCTGGCTAGTAACGCTCGCAAAGTCGCGTCCTTTTGGTTTTCTCGATCACAACCTACGCAGTGGAAATAGCTTGCTGGGTATACACAAGCTTGACCAGCTGATCAATCTAAGTATGTCTCCAGGTAAGAAAACTCAGCAACGACTATTTGGTCAGAACATTGAGAAAGCAGCTCGAAGTGCAATGGAGTTGCGAAGACTTCTGCGAGATATGCCAATTCGTGACATACATGATGTTGAAGCTATGGGTCGGTTGGATTCTGATGCACGACAAAAATTGGAGGTTCCAGAGAAAATCGCGGATGCATTTGTGGCCGAGGTATTTTCTTGCAATGGAAATGAGTCCGTCTTGGAGAACGCGATTTCCTCCTTAGCCGTGGAAGCCGGTCAGGCCGTTGATGGTGATCAGGATGCAATTATTAAAATCACTAAACGAGCGGAATCCAATCTTTCACTAGATTTGCCGCCAGGAAAAGAAAGAAGGAAGCCGTTTCATTGGCCCATAGAGTTTCCAGAAGTATTTCTCAGAAGTGAAAATGGGTTCGATGCGTTGATCGGGAACCCTCCATTTCTGGGAAACCGGCTGTGGAAGACTTCAATGGGCCAAAAGTCGCAATGGCTGTGCCAAATGGTGCTGGGAGCCTCTCCGGGTAAAATCGACTTGTGCGTCGTCTTTCATCGGCGTGCCGTCACGCTACTGGGTAACGGTGGTTGTTATGGCCTTTTAGCGACGAGCAATATAGCAGAGGGCAGTGCTGTTGGGGTGGGGCTCGGCGAGGTTGTTAAGCAAGGGAACATCTATCTGGCTAAAAAGAGCATGCCCTGGCCTGGCACAGCAGCTGTGGTAGTTGCGATCGTTGGCTTCATGAAAGGAGAGTGGCTTGCTGATTGCGACGCCGATGGCCGTAAGTGTGCTCGGATAGGCCCGAGACTTGAGCCTGAAGAGCTAGACGCATGGAAGCCCCAGGTGCTGGCTGAGTCACCTTTTGCCTTTGCGGGTATGGACAACAGTAAAGGCTTGGCTTTCGTTATCAAACCGGACAGCCCCTGGTTTGAACGCCTAAGAGATGAGAAAAACAGTTTGTTGAGGCCATATATCACTGGCGATGATATCACCAGTTATTCGTTACAAAAATTTGACCGCTGGGCATTGGATATTGCCGATCGGACACTAGAAGAGATGGAAAAAAACTGGCCTTTAGCTTTTAGGTTTCTAGTTGAAGAGGTTCAACCAACTCGTACCCCGGCAGCACTCAAGAGTTACAAGGGACTCTATGAGCGTTGGTGGCAGTTTTGGAACCATCGGGCTGACCTAATGCGCCGGCTGCGGAAAGAGGAGCGATTTATTGCTTTTGCGAAGGTCACGAAATACCCATTTTGTATGTTAGCGCCATCAGATTGGAATTATACAAACAAGGTTCTACTTATTGCAGCGAAACGAGACGACCTATTCGCTATTTGTTTAAGCACTTTTTTCCGAAATTGGCTCTATGCATTTTCCGTTAGTAGCTTAGGCGCCGACACAAATACACTCACTCTTTCAATTCGGGAATCTGTATCTAAATTTCCCTTGCCTGGCAAAAATGTATCAGGCGCTGGTAAAAGCGTAGCAACTTTTTTTCAAGATAAAGTGCTGGAGTGGAGCAAGAATAATAACTGTGGATTAACCGCTACTTTAAATGCGGTAAACACTCCAGATAACAAGGATAAAGTAATTGTCGATCTGCGAGACGCCATGGTTTCCCTTGATAAGGAGGTTGCGGCCGCTTACGGATGGAGTGATCTAGATTTGAGCTACGAATTTTTTGAGTTTTCGGGCGGCTCTTCTAATGATGCTTGGCGATGGGAGAATTCGCAGGACACAAAATATAAAATTATGGAACGTTTAAGGTCGCTTAACAAAATTATATATGAAAATGAAAATGCAAATGAAAATGAGCATGGCGCGGCCGGCAGCATTATCGCCTCTACAACTTCAGAAGAATATCAATATGAGAAAACTATAGATATCGAGTTGGATAAAGTGGCTGAGCCAAAGCCTCAAATAGACATTTTTGGAAATGAAAAATAATGACAAAGGAATATGAGCTCAAAGTTGATCCAAGGATTTTGGAACTCTTGGGGCCGAACCTATACACCAATATCTATTACGTTTTAGCTGAATTGATAGCCAATGCATATGATGCAGATGCTAACAACGTCTACATAGTTTCAAACAAAGACGACATTCGAGTCGAGGATGACGGGCATGGAATGTCTTACGAGAATGGCGATATAGAAAGCTATCTCAATGTTGCAGGTGTTTCGCGGACGAATGAAGGCGATTCATTCACGCGGTCGGGTCGACGACTTAAAATGGGGCGAAAAGGCGTTGGAAAGTTGGCCGCGTTATCCGTCTCTGAGGACGTCGATATTTTGACTGTCGCTGATGGTGAAAAATCGGGATTTGTTCTCACACGATATCCTGACCCGGATAGCATGCTCAGGGCCATTGATGATAGCGAGGTAGTGTTTGAATATGTTGAAGATCATGGCTCTGCAATTGTCATGCGTAACCCGCAGTACCGACTACATAAAACATTAAGTGCTATTAAGCGGAATATTCTGAAGATATTCCCTCTCGTTGATTCAGACTTTCGTATCCACATTATTCGGGGTAACGAGACTGAGATAGTCGAAGACTTTGATCGGAACATAATCAAGGAACTTGGAGCATTGATCACGTTAGGGGAAGCATATGCGCCCCTTTGTGACCTCGTCCCCAACCTGTACCCAGGCTCAAGGTCAGATCTCGTCACTGCGAGGGATCAGGTGTCTATTCCATTGACACTATTTGATCAGAAAAATGTAGAACATGAGTACCAGATGGTCATTAAGGGGTGGATAGGTACATATCAATCGACGCGCGGTCGAAAAGCTGAAATCACGGATTTCCCAGACAATTTCATTTCGATTTTTGCGAACCAAAAAATGGGTGAATTCAACATACTCCCACTCGTTGGCCAGAATAAAATGGGAGAGGCCTATGTTATAGGGCAATTCCATATAGACCTGTTTGAGCTATCTGAGTTGCCTGATATGGCGCTGAGTAATCGCCAGGGCTATAAATTTGATGATCCACGCTATGCATCAATGCTTGAGCAAGCACGAAGTCTCTTGAACGATATCTTGAAGATGCGGGATAAATTTACAGATTTGAGAAAGGCCAAGGTAAAGCAAAGAAAGGTTGATGATCAGCAGGCTCAGGAACAAGAGCTCAAACGAAACGTTGATGTTTTTCGGCAGAAGTCTAGTGAAGGAATCGCTCAAAGCGTTTTAGAGCTTGGTAATAACCTGACCCGAGAAGCAATTGAAGAAATAGTATCTGAAGCCATAAATGATAACAGTCCTGATATTGGTCTAAAGAGCATTATAGATTCTCAAAAAAAGAAGATTCTTATTAGCCAGACCCTTACTGATAAGCCCTTAGCCGACATAATCTATCAAATGCTGATATTCAATGGTGTCCCAGCCGAAGAGATCATCTACACGAATTGTGATGATGAGGTTAGCAGGGTTCCTGAAGGGTATGCAGTATATGAGTATCTCAAGACGTTTTTTGTTGACAGTTATTCTACGCAAAAGATTTTGGCACTATTTGTAACGAGTGAGAACACAAAAATATCATGGGGCGCAATAACCGAGGTCGGGGCTGCCTGGATTACGCAAATAGACCACAAAATATTCAATATACATCCCTTCAGCCCTGGTCACCCCTTGGACAATCACTCTGCCTGGCAGAGCACGAATAGAGACTCAAGTGGTTTGTGGGTTACACCTCTCAACGCTGACATCCTTTGTGTAAAGATTGAATCGGTGTGCGACCTACTGGGTTATGAAAAGAAGGCAAGACCGGACAATAGGGCTTACTTGGATGGCCTAGTTCAGGTTCGAGAAAGTTGATCGAAATATGAATATCATTCCATTTGAAGAGCTTCCTACATCGCCTCTCATCGTGGATGCAGTCTATGAGAGTAGTCACGATGGGTTACTTGCTGGCGAGCCTTTGTCAAAGCTCTTACCAGGCCTTGGAAATATGGGAGGATTCCGCTCTTCTGGTCGTGGTGAAGATAAGAATCTCGTTGTTCTTTTCAGTACAGGCGAAGATAAAGATTGGCCGGACACCCTGGATCTAAATACCGGGCAGTTCGTCTACTTCGGAGACAATAAGACACCCGGGCACGAGCTCCACACGACTCAGAAGGGTGGAAATAAGATACTTCGTAGAGTGTTTGAGCTTCTACATGGCTGCGCGGAAGAGCGGGCCAAGGTGCCTCCATTCCTGATTTTCAAAAAGTTCGCTACGGACCACGGCTCGCGTTCAGTCCAGTTCAAGGGCATAGCGGTCCCTGGGTATCAAGGATTGTCTGCTACAGAAGACCTGGTTGCTGTTTGGAAAACGTCGAATGCACAACGGTTTCAGAACTATCGTTCGGTCTTCACTGTGCTTGATGTTGCGACGCTTAGTCGAGCATGGATATCTGACATCTTGGCTGGTAATGGCAACACCGCCAATGCACCGGCAGCGTGGGATCGATGGATTTTTGATGGTCATTACACACCACTGAAAAGTGAACCAACAACCATTACTCGGTCCGAGACCGAACAGCTTCCAGATACACCACTTACGAATTCGATTCTTAAGTCTGTGTGGGCTCATTTTGACCACTTAAATGAAGCTGAAAAAAAGCGACGTGCGTTTATATTCGAACGATTCGCCGCACGAATATTTCAGATGCAAGATCAGCGGGTCGTCTTGGATGAGATTACCCGGGGTGTGGTAGACGGTGGCCGGGATGCTTTTGGGCGTTACCTGCTTGGCCTTGCCCAAGATCCGATATATGCGGAGTTTTCTTTAGAAGCGAAGTGCTATAGCCCCGGCTATGGCAAGCAAAAATTGAATCGGGTGGGTGTGAAGGAGGTGTCGCGGCTCATCTCCAGAATTCGCCACCGGCAATTCGGTGTGCTTGTCACCACATCGGTCGTCCACAAGCAGGCCTACCAAGAAGTGCGTGAAGATCGCCATCCCATAATATTTATCAGTGGTCGAGATATAGCGGAAATACTTATCCGCGCTGGATTCAATACCCCGCAAGCCGTAACGACCTTTCTTGAAACTGAATTTCCGACAGAGATAGACGATGAGTGAAGCCTCTACGAATGCTACTCCTAGCGCGTACGTCGCGATAAAGCGTACAGATGGTGTCGAATACGGAATCGGTTTAACTGGCCACAAGGAGTTGTTCAGCTCAATCAACAGCGGTGACTGGGTCATTTGTGTCAATGAAAGCGGGGAATGCTGTTCTGTAGGCAGAGTTTATCGAATTAGGAGTGAGTTAGGCCGCACGACTATTCTGTTTGATAAGCAGCTAAGCGCAGAAGAACCAAGGTCTTTAAACGCTGCTGGATTGAGCGTTCCCATTAGCAGGCAGATATCACGACTCGAATGGCCCTTGTTCGCGGAGGCTATACCGAAGCTGACGAACAAGACCCTGGCCGACGTTCTACTCATCGAAGATGTGGAGTATGTCCGCGACCTGCTGCAAATCTCTGTAATGGACGACCTCTTGGGCCCAGCGAATGGACCAATGGAGCAGATACGCGATATGAGCGTTCGCGACCGCTACTTGGTTGGCCGCCTGGCGCCTCTTGATGCTTCGGCGAAGGGAGATGATCTGGGGGTAGACGGTTCCGGCGAAGATGATGAGGATCCCGGCGATCTCGTCGTTAAGGCGCAGGCCGTGAAACCTGATTCTCCGTCCAATAACGCCGTGCCGGATGCTGAAACCTCCGAGGAGGTCGATACCGGCAACAATCAGTCGCTCATTCCCTCTAGTTTTGGCCTGACTTTCTGTGTTGCGGGTGATGTAGATGAGATCGAAATCGAGGCACTTTGGGGGCGATATGAGCGCTTCTACGACCACGAGGAATACAAGGTCATCAAGGACCCTGAGACGGGCGAGGAGAAGCAGGGAGCAAAAGTAAAGATATGGCAGCGTATCCCCTGTGGAGGAACCATCTCCCTAACGCTCAAAGAGGGTGTTATTGCGCCAATTTCGCCTGACAAAGAGAATCCGTCAGTTGTTATTCAAGGTGCTGTGAGGGAGCCGAACGAGAAGGGCGACCGACTGATAACGCTCTTCTTGGTCAATACTCAAACGGAGCCTGAGACCAATAAAGATACTGCTTGGATCTTCCAGCCTGAAATTGTCACACGAGCGGTTGGTGATGATGCGCCAATCTTTCGGCGCCGACCTGTTCTGAGCACCGATGATAGTGAGCAGGAAAGAAAGTCGCTTGAAATGATTTATCGGAAGCAAGTGGAGTTTGCAGTAGGCCATGGTGTAGCGGTTCATGCGACGGTGGCCGCCGAAAGCCTTGAGCTGGCTACTGAGATTCGAACGGTAGTTATGCCTGAATACGAAGTGCCGATAACAGATGTGCCTGGTGGTTTTGGGTGGGATGCTGACCGGCTTTTGCAGAAGACCATAGTCCGAGATGGCTATCTAGACATGCTTCGCCTAGCCACGATGGAGCGGCCAGAGCTAATTGTTGCGTTGAGTCTGATGACGGAAGACTATACGGCCTGGATTCAGAAGCAGTCGGAGCGTATCGATTCGGAGTTCTCGGAGCATAAAGTGGCAGCCGAAAACGCCATGGAGCGTTGTAAGGAGATCAATGCGCGCCTCAAAGAGGGTATTGCCGTACTGGCGGATACCTCCAACGAGAACGCTTTGAAAGCCTTTCGTTTTGCCAATGAAGCAATGGCAAAGCAACGTATACAGAGTATCTATGCCCTAAAGCGACGCCGTGGCGACAAGGGCGTTACGGTTGACGAGATTACCAAAGACCGCAAGAACTATTCCTGGCGTTCATTTCAGTTGGCCTTTCTGCTGCTTTCCATTCCTGCACTGGCGGACCCAAAGCACAATGACAGAACAGACCCCGCCGAGGCTTTCGCTGATTTGCTTTGGTTCCCTACTGGTGGCGGTAAGACCGAAGCCTATTTGGGCGTGGCGGCATTTACGATGGCGATTCGTCGTTTTCAGGGTAATTTGGGCGGTTACGATGCCAGCCGAGGCCTCGCTGTAATCATGCGCTATACGTTGCGGCTGCTTACGCTACAACAGTTCCAAAGGGCGACAGCACTGATGTGTGCAATGGAGATTCTTCGTCGGCAATGGAATGCTGAAGGCGATAAAAGCCTAGGAGAGTATCCATTTACGATTGGCCTCTGGGTGGGTAACAAGGTTACGCCTGGTACAACCAAGGCGAGCCATAAGGCTATCAGTGATGTTCGAGACCCAAACACCTTCAGCGCCGGGGGTACCTCGCCGGCGCAATTGACGAGTTGTCCCTGGTGCGGGACTGACATTGATCCTGGCAGAGATATTGAGGTAAACACTCACATACTGCAAACAGCGATTTACTGTGGCGACAAAAAAGCGCGTTGTGAGTTTTCTAAGGGAAGATCTTCCGGGCATCCACATCCGGGCTTGCCAGCACTGGTGGTCGATGAAGAGATTTATCACAGGCCTCCATCAATGATGATCGCAACGGTGGATAAGTTCGCCATGATGGCCTGGCGTGGCGAGACCCGTACTTTGTTTGGTAAGGCCAAATTGGAATGTCAGCGGCATGGTCTTTTATGGACGGATGCACCGTGCAGCGGTAACCACCCCAAGACACGTACGATGCCAAAATCGCAAGCGCAGGCCATAAGGCCAATTCGACCGCCTGATTTGATTATTCAGGATGAGTTTCACCTTATCAGTGGCCCGCTTGGCACGATGGTTGGACTCTATGAGACAGCGGTCGATGAGCTTGCGACTTGGCAGTTGGATGAAAAAGCGATTCGGCCAAAAATTATCGCGTCTACAGCTACTGTGCGAAAGGCGAAAGAGCAGGTTAATGGCGTGTTCATGCGAAAGGTGGCGGTGTTTCCACCTAGCGGCTTGGATATAGAAGACAACTTCTTTTCGGTGCAACGGCCTATTGAGCAGCACTATGGGCGGCGTTATCTCGGGATCTGTTCACCGGGCAGCGCGAGACCTGCCGTACTCATCCGTCTATACACCTCGCTTCTCACCGCGTCTCAGGCGCTGTTTGATCAATTTGGTAGCGTCGCCGACCCCTATATGACCAGCGTGGGTTACTTCAACTCACTGCGCGAATTAGGCGGTATGAAGCGTTTGGCAGAAGACGATGTTCAAACCCGCTCTTATCGTGTGAAGATGAGTAAAGTCGATCGCCCCGGTTTGGCACAGCGTAGCGTCAATAATATTAAAGAGCTAACGTCTCGAGTTTCTAGTCAGGACATACCGAAGTACCTGGATCTTCTAGAGGTTCCATTTAAAGCTGAGTGGGATGCTGCAGCCGCGAAGTACGTGACTAAGTGGGAAGAGAAAGAAGATAGGGCGGTAGATGTGGTTCTCGCGACCAATATGTTGTCAGTTGGTGTAGACGTTAATCGACTCGGCATCATGGCCGTTAACGGGCAGCCTAAGACAACAGCTGAATATATTCAGGCGACAAGCCGAGTCGGGCGCAGTTATCCTGGCTTAGTCTGTACCGTATTGACCTGGTCTCGCCCTCGAGACCTATCTCACTATGAAAGCTTTGAACACTACCACGCGACGTTCTACATGCATGTAGAAGCACAGTCGGTTACGCCATTCTCTCCTCGTGCGATGGATCGTGGTTTGACCGGAGCCATGCTGAGTTTGATGCGTTTGGGTGATGACGAGCTAAACCCCAATGATGGGGCCTTCACCTTGAAATCTACTGCGGCTCCAGCCGTGACGAAAGTAATCAAGGCCATGACTGACAGGGTGTTGATGGTGGAGGAGAGCGCAGATGCCGAGTCGCTCGCTCGAGGAGCCATAAAGCAGCGTATTGATGACTGGGTGAAGGAGAATGGCAAACCCGGGCGAACTGTTGCCTACGAGAAGAAAGGGGCAAAGATTGACTCGAAGGTGGCTCTTATTCGTTCGCCTGGCATCAAGGAATGGGACCGATTCACTGTGCCTATGTCGATGCGGGAAGTAGAGCCCGGCGTAAAGTTACAGATGAATCTGATGAAGCTTGATCCCGGGCCCGAATGGAAGGCGCAGGTCAAAAAAGATAACGGGGGTGAGGGATGAGCGAAGTAATCACTACCCCAGTTGGGGAGGTTCGTCCTAGCCAGCTTCTATGGACCTACGGTCCCGGTGCATTGGTAGATATGCCTGGTCTGTCCGTTCTGACACTGGGTATAGATCGCTGGGATAAAGATCGATGTCCGCCGATCGTGGAGGCAAGGCTACTTGCTGCTGTTAGGCGCATTCTTGGCCAACAGGTCGAAAGCATGCGAATGCCTCCCTACGTAAAGGCAGACAAAATTGATCCTTGGTCACCTGAAGCGAAAGTGGGAGTTCCGGTAAGGCCATTTCCGCGCTGGTTGCGTTGTGTGAAATGCGGCATGTTGGCGGAGTACGATTCAGGTCTATTTAAAGTCAAAGAGAGCCGATATCGCCCGGAGAATACACGGTTTGTACACGAGTCGTGTCGCGGTTCCAAGGGCGACAAGCCGGCTCGAGATGCAGATGCGGTCCCCGCGCGTTTTCTTTTGGCCTGCCGCAACGGTCATCTAGACGATTTTCCTTGGCGTTACTATGTACACGGTGGGAACGCCGCTTGTGCAGGTGGATTGCGGTTTTACGAAGCCGGTGCCTCGCTGCAGACCGAGAACCTTTGGGTTAAATGTGATAGCTGTGGCGCGAAGCGGAATCTTGCTCAAGCATTCGGTAAGGCAGGCAAAGAGAGCTTGCCCGCGTGCCGTGGACGCCATCCCCACCTTGATAGATACGATGCCAATTGTGCTGAGGAGCCGCGAGCTGTTTTGCTCGGTGCCACTAACAGCTGGTTCGCGGTGACGTTGTCTGCTTTGGCGATCCCGCTCACCAAGGACCCTATTGTGCAGCTCGTTCAGGATGGTTGGGACAACTTCGTCGACGTCGAATCTGTGCTCGAAGTTAAAGCGATTATCAAAATATTAGTGAAGAACGCCATCTTGCCTGGTATCGATCAGTACTCACCCGAAGAAGTTTGGGCGGTAGTCGAAGGAATCCAGAAGGGTGAAGTGACCGCGGGGGTCACACAGGATGATTTGAAGGCACCTGAATGGCAGGTGTTTAGTGAGCCAAACCCGCCCACGGATTGGCCGCACTTTCTCAGTGAGGCCGTTCAGGTGCCGGCTGCTTTCAAGACCCAAATAGCCGATGTTTTGTTGTTGAAAAGGTTAAGGGAGGTCAATGCTCTCATTGGGTTTACCCGGGTAGAGGCGCCGGAGGCTACGAATGACCCAAACGAGCAGCCGCCGATGGCTGCGCTGTGTAACGATAGGCCAAGCTGGATACCAGCCAGCCAGGTGCATGGCGAAGGGATATTCATTCGATTTGATGAGAAGGTCCTTGCCAAGTGGGAGACTAAGACCGAGGTCGCCGCGTTGGATGGAAAGCTATTCAAGGGACACAATTGGTGGAGAAACTCTCGCAAGCTAGACCCTGAAAATGGCTATCCTGGTATTCGGTATGCGCTACTACATACTGTCGCCCACTTGTTGATTCGTGAACTGGCGCTGGAGTGCGGATACAACGCTGCGAGTATTCGAGAGCGGATATATGCTGATACCAGCGGAGATAATCTACAGGCCGGGGTCCTGATCTACACCGCCGCTCCTGACTCAGACGGCACCCTGGGAGGCCTCGTCGAGCTGGGAAAGCCAGAAAACTTGGGCCGCTTGCTCGAACAAGCCTTCAATCGCGCCAAAATCTGCTCTTCTGACCCGTTGTGCTCAGAACACAGCCCTGACAAGGACGGCACTCTCCATTTGGCGGCCTGTCACGCCTGCACTTTTGCGGCTGAGACCTCGTGTGAGTGTGGGAACCGCTATCTAGATCGGGCGCTGGTAGTGCCGACGTTTGAGAATACTGCTGCTGCGTTTTTCGGCGACTTTGCAGATGGATAAGCTGCTTAAGGCGATTTGTCGGCTAGTATCGAATCAGCATCCAGGTCAAATCCGTTCTTTGGCCAACAAGGCGCGGTCTCTTTCATCGACTGACGCTGGAAAGTTGGCCAGTTTCTTCAATACGCAGGCTGCAAATCATGTGTTATTCGAGGTAATCAAGGAGTGGAGCCGAGTAGATTGCAGTGGCAGTGAATTTGCCGGCCTATTGTTGGGCGCCTCTCACGGATATATGAACGAAAGGGCACGGGAGTCGGTTGAGTTGGTCTGGAGTGGCCCTAATACCCACCATGTGCCCGTCAGACGATCAGAACAAGTCTATATCGAAATTATTGAGTCGGCTGAAGAAACGCTGTTTATTGGGTCTTATGTCTGGGTCAATATCCCCAATATCGAATCCGCTATCAAGTCAGCTATAACGAGGGGAGTTGATGTGAGGATGCTTCTCGAGTCAACTGATAAAGACGGCGGTACTTTTTTTCAAGATACAGTCCGGCGGGTGGCAAAAGAGTTAGTGGGTGCCACGGTATATGTTTGGCCTCTGGATAAACGTGACTACGGAGCAGGCGGGTATCCGAGTATGCACGCCAAGTGCGTGGTAGCAGATGGCAAAAGAGCATTTTTGACCAGCGCTAATCTAACTTCAGCCGCGATGGACAAGAACATTGAGACGGGTGTACTCGCCACCGGTGGCAACGTGCCAAGTACGATTTCACGCCAGTTGCTAAATATGATCACGCAAGGGGATATTCAGGCCTACTCACAGTCACTTTATGTAAAACCTTCTAGAGAGGATGCGCCCAAAGTGATCGATATCAAGGAGTTAGATCGTAGGCACCAGTATTCTGGCTCCCTTCTGATTGGATATCGAAACGAGAAGCTTGATGTTGATGAAACTCGTACTTTTAGAGTTCTTTCTGAAAGTGACGAACTGCCGCCAAAAGGCGCGCTAGTGATCATACTGGGCGATGAACCCTTGGTTGGTCGATATCTGTGGCAGAAGCAACAGAGTATGGACGGCGATCGAACTTATTACTCAGTTACCTTTCGAGGTCAAAGCAGTTCTAACGCCATAGAAGTTGAAGAGACTAATTGGCCAAACTTTCGACCATTTGCGGTAGAAGCTAGTTAAAAAATCGAGAGGGAAGGATGGCACGTCTAATACCAAAAGTCGCAATCAATGAAATCAATTTCAAATCTGAGCGAGATACGGCCAGATATTTGGTTGATCTGCTGCCCAATGACTGCATTATTTACCATAGTTATCCGTGGTTGAGAACTGACAGGAATGACCGCGGAAATACCTCAATCAGAGAGGGTGAGACTGACTTCGTAATTCTTCTTCCTAGCCATGGCATGCTCATCCTTGAGGTTAAGGGTGGTGCAATTAGCTATGATGACGCCACCCGCCAATGGAGTAGAGTCTTGGGAGGTGGTCGCTTAAAGTCGATACAAGATCCCTTCGAACAAGCCCGCCGTAATACGCACTACTTAAAAGACGCTATCAAACGTAGGGGCTACCAGGGGATCGACAACTTACCTTTTACCTATGGTTACGCGGTTGTATTCCCCGATTGTGAGTATAAAGGTCCAACACCACCAGGCTCTGAACCTGCCATCATCTTCTCAGCCAGCGACTTACCATTTCTGGATCGAAGAATTACTGCGACTCTCAATCAATGGTCTCTGAAAGATGCTGCGAAACCTTTGTCTTCAGAGGATATCAATAATGTTACCAAGGCCATTTCTCCAGGATTTGACCTGCTGCCTGTATTATTCAGAACAGTAGAAGAGCAGGAAGAGAAGCTATTTCGACTAACGAAAGAACAGCATAATCTACTGAATTTTCTTGGTCAAAAGGAAAGAGCATGTATTGAGGGTGTAGCGGGCTCGGGGAAGACCATGCTGGCGCAGGCTCAAGCCGAGAAATTTGCAGATGCTGGAAAATCGACACTCCTAGTTTGCTACAACAAGACACTGGCGAAGTGGATTGGCGACTCCGTTCCGGAACAATACCGTGACTTGATTACCGTAAAACATTTTCATGGCTTATGCGCGGATTGGGTCCGAAAAGCTGGAATGAGCTTCTCACCCCCAAGCAGTGGTGCGGATAATTTTTGGCGAGATGAGGCTGCAGACCAGCTCATGGATGCCATTGATATGGTGTCTGAAAAATTTGATGCGGTGATTGTTGACGAGGGGCAGGATTTCTATCCCAATTGGTGGGTGCCACTGGAGATGATCAACTCCCGCGGTGATGAAGGTGCTATGTATGTCTTCTATGACCCACGCCAAAACCTATACCTGGAGCAGAGGGGATCACTACCCGCATTAGGTGAGCCGTACAATCTCCCGACCAACTGCCGTAACACGCGTTCAATAGCAGAAAAATGTAGCACAATTCTTGGAATAGATATACTTACGAGAGACGACGCGCCGCAGGGTTTAGAACCTACGATTCTCACTCTGGAACTGGATTACGATGTCAAGAAACGCGTCGAGAGGTATGTAAGTGATTGGGTTAAAGATGGGAGGCTTAAACCCTCCCAAGTGGCAATTCTTTCCCCTAGTGTTAAACAGAGAAGCGCGTTTAAAGGGGTTGGCTCTGTACGCGGAGTGATGATTACTGAAGACATAGATAAGTGGCGAGATGATAAGGGAATACTATTTTCTACTGTAAAGAGCTTCAAGGGACTGGAGGCGGATGCGGTCATTTTGATCGACCTGCCAGTAGAGGGAAATTCAACATATTTTAAAGCGTCGGACTACTACGTCGCCTGCTCACGAGCAAAACATTTGTTGGTGGTAATTCATAAGGAAGAGGAGTAAAGGTATGGCCGTCTTTTCAGGAGCGACACAGTTACCCCTCCACCATATTACGATAAGGGTACCGTGGCACGATAATGGATGGTCCGGTACTATATGCAATAAGCCTTGTAACAATACAGCTTGTCTGATATTGCCTAGGATCGGAGAGAGTAGAAAAGATAAAGATGAGGAAAGGCTTGCGGGTCAATCCATCGAGTTGCTAGATCAAACCGATTACCCTCCCTGCGTCACAGAACATGTCACCTTCATGGCCAAATTCGATGTGCCATCGACGAAAAATCATCCCTATCAGGACGGTAGTAAGACTACCCATGGTCATTTTGCACCCACCCCTTTTTCTTTCAACGCGTATTCGGCCGCCGCTGTGCCATTTAGGTGGATGCTGAGGCAGCAAGTCGAGGGCGACGCTAGACAGAATATAGAGGGGAAAGCGGATAGGTTTCGACTGGATTGGGAGCCCGCTAGAGAGCCAGAGATGTCTTTCAAGACCTCCTGGGTACAGGAGGGTACTAATCAGCAGGTAATGCTCGAGACCTTCTTTAGCGCCGTTCAGCCAGAGGAGTCTCTAGTCTTTTTCTATGCGAAGCGTACTCCGCTAAGCGAAGACCGACGAAGAGTGATCATTGGTGCCGGTAAAGTAAAAGCAGTAGGCCCGATAACGGAATATCATTATGACCGCGATGTCGCCGAGGTAGAGCTGCGCGGCTTCCTTTGGGAGAGGAATATAGGCCACACGATCCGCCCTGATTTCGAGGAAGGTTTTTTGTTTCCATACCAGGAGCTTTTGGATCTAGCCGTGGAAGACGAATCGATAGACGTAGAGGCCCACGTTGCATTCGCGCCTAACGATTTTTTCGAGGAGTATTCTTACGGCTCTGAGCTTCTACCGCACGATGGCGCGATTGCGTCACTTTTGGAGTGTGAAAGAGCGATACAGCACTTCAAAAAGACCATGGACGGCAAATGGGCCCCTATGCTGCGCTGGATCAACAAGGAGCTCAATCGTTTGTGGGAGATCCGTGGACCTTTTCCTGGATTTGGTTCGGCGTTGAAGGCATTCGGAGTAGAGCATGGGACCATGCTTGCATGGTATATCTATGGGCAACTTTTAGAGGAGGGGGCGCTTCTCACTGTCAATCCATGGGACCGTTTCGGCGAATTACTCAAAAGTTCCAAAGACCTTCCCGAGTATTTGCAAAGGGAGCTTGGTCCCACTTTCGCAAAGAAGTGGGAGAAATTGGGGTCTAATCAAAGAGCGCTTCTAGATTTGCTTAGCAGGTGCGCGATTAGCGAAAATCAAGCAACGCGATATTACCAGGTTACGGAAAAGCAGAAGGCAGGAATCGAGGTACTTGATAAGGAGGTTCTGGAAAATCCGTACCTACTTTTCGAATGCGATAGAGATCAATCCGATCCCATACAGTTTGGTGCAGTCGATCGTGGCGTATTCCCAGAGGAAAACGTAAGAAAGGCCTTTCCACTTTCGAAGCCATCGCTCGTTAATGAGGCGATCGATTTGAGGCGTGTGAGGGCGCTTTGTACAGTGACTTTGATTGAGGCGGCAGAGCAGGGCCATACGTTACTCCCTGACAATTGGCTAATAGAGAGAATACGGGATAAGCCATTGCAGCCAGAATGCCCGCTCGACCAAGACGTCCTGAATCTATTGGAAGAGAATCTAAGTCCCGTTCTTGTAAGGGCCGAGATGGCGGATGGCTCAGGCGCCCTTCAGTTGGCGGAATACTCGAAATCCAAGAATTTGATTGCAAATACTGTCAATAAGCGTATTGCAGCAGAACCGAATCCGGGAGATTACGATTGGAACTCACTGGTTGAAAGGGCCGTAAACCAGGTGATGCCAGAGGATCAAGACGAACGAAGGGTTGAAGGGCTTGCGCGTCAGGAAAAGGCTTCTGCTTTGGCCGAAATATTTCATTCCCGCATATCCGTATTGGTTGGTTCAGCGGGCACGGGCAAGAGCACCCTCCTCAAAGCACTATGTAATATTCAGCAAGTAAGGGATGGCGGTCTACTCCTCTTGGCACCCACGGGTAAGGCGCGTGTCAGACTGGAACAAGCCACTGGAATGTCGAAAGAAGGCCAGACGATCGCTCAGTTTTTGCTCAGATGGGGTCGCTACGAAGGAAAGAGCGGTCGATATATAGTCGATACGGACTCGGAACGTTGTTCGAATCGTAAAACTGTCATCATCGACGAGTGTTCCATGTTGACTGAAGAGCAGTTGGCAGCATTATTGAGCGGGCTTCGGGGCGTCGAACGGCTGGTGCTCGTAGGCGACCCACAGCAATTACCGCCAATTGGCGCAGGTAGGCCTTTTGTCGATATCGTGCGGATTCTTCGGCCAGATGACTACGAATCTGCATTTCCTCAGGTTTCACGCGGCTATGCCGGCTTGACCGTACCCAGACGACAGGTTGCGTCAGGTAAAGAGGTGCGAGAAGACCTCCTGCTGGCAGACTACTTTAGCGGAAGGCCACTTGATGCCGGTGCCGATGAAATATGGTCAAAAGTTGCCTCAGGCGAATTGGACCGACTTAGTCTCGTAGAATGGAACAATCCGGATGAATTATCCAGAAAGCTAGTCGAAAACCTCGTAGGTGAACTCAAACTAGAAGATGACGAAGACGAGGCGGGATTCGGCGCGAGTATTGGGGGAATCATCTGGGAAAAGGATGGAAATGCCTATTTTAAAAACAGATATGGGGACAGACCAGGTGCTGCCGAAAGTGCAGAGAATTGGCAGATCCTGTCGCCATTGCGAGGATCCCAGCTTGGTGTCGAGGCGCTGAACAGGCTTTTGCATTCCAAGTTCAGAAAACGCGGCCTTAGTCTGGCGACTCAAAAATGGCCCAAGATACCGAGGCCCATGGGACCACAAGGGATCATCTGGGGTGACAAGGTCATCAATGTTCGAAATAGCAGTAGACGTAAGGTCTGGCCTGATATCGACAATCCCTATGTCGCCAATGGAGATATAGGGGTTGTCGTAGGAAAGTATCAAAAGGGCAAAGGCTTTCCTCGAGAGCTTGAGGTCGAGATGGCCGCCCAAACTGGTACTGGGTTCCACAATGGCAGCCCTCAGTACAAGTACGCTGACTGGGAGTTTTCTGGGGACGAGGCGAACCCACCACTCGAACTAGCGTACGCGCTGACAGTACATAAGACCCAGGGAAGCGAGTTCGGCATAACTTTCCTCGTCATACCGAATCCATGTCGGTTGCTAAGCAGGGAGATGCTATATACGGCCCTTACCAGGCATAAAGACAAGGTCATAATCTTCCATCAAGGCGATTTCAGAGATATTCAGCGCTACAGCTCTGCAGATCACTCAGAAATTGCTCGGAGATTGACTAATTTGTTCGTCAATCCAGAGCCGGTTGATTTCGATGTCCAGAACAGACGTGTATTTCTCGATTCATACCTGATACATCGGACACAACGCGGCCACCTGGTACGCTCTAAATCCGAGTTGATCATTGCGGATAAGCTGCATGCTGCGGGCATCCCCTATGAATATGAGCAGCAGGTTATGCTCAACGGGCGTGAGCGCTATCCCGACTTTGTGATTACGGACGATGATTCAGGCAAAACATACTATTGGGAACATTTGGGCATGATGAGCGAGCCCAAGTATCGTATACGCTGGGGAAAGAAACTTTCAGAGTATCGGGCCGAAGGGATACTACCTTTGGAAGAGGGAGGCGGTAAGAAGGGCGCATTGATTACAACCGAAGAATACTTGGGCGAAGGCTTTGATTCACGGAAGATTGATGAATTAGTAAGGATGATTTCGGGCTAGGAGCCGCTGCCGGCTCTATTGGTGGTATGCATGGGTGTATCTAACGAGAAAGCTAGATATAAATACTGATAAGTTAATAGGATAGTGAAACAACAACTAGCAGCAAAAAAAATTCGTAAGTAGCGGGACTACGCGCCTCAGCGCCCCCGTATGCGCCAACGCTCCGGGAGTACCTTTTCAGGTCATCGGAAGCCATGGGGCCGGTGGGTTGATCTTTTTGGCTTTTGCGCCCGCAAAGATTGGTTCCCGCTATGTCGGGCGCTGGGTGCGGCTCGAGAAGTGCTGTTCCCATTTCCGTCGAACTATCGGGATTTTCCGGGCTCGATGGCTGGGCCGTGCCGCGGAGAAACCGGTATGATTCATTGCTTGAGCGTACTTTATGTCCAGGCTCGCCCTGCGAAGCGCCGAATGGATCTGTCAGGGCCGGCTTCTCTTCCTCTTACCTTCGATATGACCAATTCTCTCTGCCGTTTCATCCAGTGCCCGTAGTTTGTCAGTTCTGTATTTTTGCTCCATTGTCAGTCCTCCTCTGTGGTGGTATCTACTTCGTAATCATTTCGGGACGGCTTATCTCTTCGAGTCGCTCCAGCAGCCACCAACTGGGGTTGCAAAGAAGGCGTCTCACGTCACCGGCCCTCCAGTCGCGTTTGCTCTGCTCGACCGCAGGTCGTAGGTATTCCGCAACCCTATCGGGCCAATCTGTATGTATATCTTTCTGAACATCGGCGACACCCTTCGTGCAAGTCTCGCAAACACAGCTACGAACGTGTTCGATAAACTCGTCGCGGCAGCGATCGGCATCAAAGCTCGCGACATTATGTCTAGTAAATTTGATTTTTGGCGCTGGTGGTATTGGCGTGGGATCGACCTTTGCGATTGGGGTGGGCTCTGGCGGCTGCCTGTTAGTAGTTATTGGCTTCCGCAGATCTCTGTCCTTGTTGTTGGGCTTTGCAGCGGCCGTAGTTCTGGCCCTGGTATTTCGCTCGTTGCCGTATTTTTTTGCCTTCGTTTTCTGCTTTTTCTGTTTTTTCTTTGGCGGTCGGGTGTCCCACGGATCGAAGTACTTCTGATCCCGGATCATTGCGACTAGATTCCACGGCTCTTTGCCCCACGCCTTGGCATAGGCAAGGTTTCGCTCGATTCCGTCGGTCATCGCGGCGTGAGAATGGCCGTTCTGTATATTTCGCTTCCGGTATTTGTCGATGGCCTTCTTCTGCTGGTCCTTCATCCCCTCCGACAATCGAGCGATGAGTTCGTCGAGCCGTTGCTCCCCAGGCGGAGAGCAACGGCCGGAGGGAGCCCTAGCGACCGGCAGACCGGATGTATCCGCCTGTCTCTCTATCTTACCCGGGTTAAGACCCGGGTTAGATAGAGAGTTCGTGGCTCGTGTCTGAGCTGTTTTTTGTTCCACTTTGAGCTGTTTTTCTGGTTCACATGATCCTTTTTTAGAGATTAGGGGGTCATTTGGGTGCTGTTTACCCTTTGGTGATATCGGCTCATCGTTGAGCTGTTTATCGTAAGAAGACGTGTTTTCGCCGGACTTTTTCTCAAGATTCAGGCTGAGCCCAAGGGTAGGTCGCCAGTCAGGCACGACTCTATATTTGTTGCTCACGCCTCGACCGCGTCCGATGCTTAGTTTCTCCAGCACATTGAGATCGACCAACATCTTAATACATCTTTTTACGGTCGCTGGTGATTGGCCGGATCCCCGGGCAATAGTGTCAATCCCAGGAAAACAGATCCCGTCTTGTTGTTTTGAATTGGTGTACCCGGCGATTGTGTTCCATACAATAATTGCCGTAGTCGAGATGCCAGCCTCTGCCATCCGATGTAAACATTCAAGTCGGGCGACCGGCCCATAGGGTTTTCCGACATCCGAGGGATTTTCCCGTACGCTCTCGTCTAATTTGTATAAGAAGGATTCAAGCGCTTCAAGTGGTGTGTTTGAGTCATATTCTTCATGTCGGTAACCCAACAAATCGAGGCGTTTTCGCGCTCGCGTTTCCCGTAAATCCACGAAGTGCTCTCCTTTTCTAATTTGAGTTTTCAGATCGATACTGAATTTAAGTTGTAAGGTAGTGAGCAGCCTGTCGACGTACTCACTACGCTATTACCTGTTACGAGCTGGTGCGCTCGTGGAATTTATCTGCCCAGTCGATGTCGTACCCGGGATCAATTCTGTGTCGAAGGCAGTTATCGAAATCGAGTAGAACGCTTAGATATCTCGCGGTTGTGCGAACACTGCGGATCTTGAGCAAATCAATTTCATTGACTAATTGGTCGCATCCATAAGCTTGGCTCAAGACTATGCCGAGTTCGTCGACCATATGCTCAAGCAGCCATACTGCGTCGGTTGCTGCTTCATAGGAAAGGGGGACAGATTTTCGTGGGGTGCTCATGATTAGACCTCCGGGTCAGTCTGGAAGATGATTGTTGAATCTATGGAACGAGAATTGGCTATACGTGCTTCGATCCAATCGATAACCTCGCGCTCTAGCCAAGCAGAAGCGCGTGGTCCGATCTTTATTGGACGAGGAAAAATACCGCTTGATGCCATTGCGTAGACTGCGCTACGGCTCAATCCGGTGAGTTTTATTACTTCAGGTAGTCGAAGTAATATTGGTTTTGACTTGGGGTTTAGTACCATGCTTGCCGGCCCTCCTTAGTGGTTGTTGGCAGTGCATGGCTATTCTCGTTTTTTGGCAGGCGGAGATATGCCGACAAATACTGCTAATTATCGGCAGCAAATCTCAGTCGGGACTTCTGGCGTCCTTTGCAGCTTGTGCATACTCGCTAGCCCACCTCTGAAACGTAGACCGTTCAGGTAGATTTTCAGGGCCGTGTTCTTTCAGGTACTCTTCTACAACTCGCGAAATGGCCGCCTCTGGAGCCGTATCTTGCTCCAGTAGATCGTATATTCTTTCTCCCCACAGCCTCTGAATTTTGGCTGGGTATTTGCCCGGCGCGCCTCGTTTCTTTTTCAGCCCTAGATTCTGTACGAGAGTGTTGGGATCTTGCCCGGCATTTTGTATCGCTTCACCAAGCCATGTCGCGAGATATGGGGGCACCACCTCCCCTGACTCTAAATGTTCCTGTATCGTGGCCAGCTTGGCCCATGCGGGGTACTCCTTTTCCTCTGGATCAAATTCGATTCCTCCATATGGGAACTTAGCCATCAAAGATTTCTCCCATTATTGGTTGGTGATCTACTAGTCGCCTGGACTCTTAGGTTGTCTAAATAGTCTGCCCAGCCCTGCATCATCTTAGCGCGCGAATCAAGGTGTGCTGTCCGGTTGTAAGCGCGGCCATTGGGATCTCTAACGGCGTGTGCCAACTGATGCTCAATCCAGTCAGGCCTATAGTTTAACTCCTCATCTAGAAGGGTTCGGGCCATCGCCCTGAAACCGTGTGGAGTCATGGTGTCATTATCGTATCCCAGGGTTCGAATAGCAGTTCTTACGCCATTTTCAGATAGACAGCGGCTGGCGCCTCTGGCGCTGGGGAAGACGTATCTTCCTCGTCCGGTCAGTGAATGCAGGTCACTTAGGATCTCTAGAGCCTGCTGGCTCAGGGGCACGATATGGGGTTGTTTCATTTTCATCTTCTCGGCGGGAATCTCCCAGCGTTTCGCGTCCCACTCAATTTCTGTCCACTCCATGTGCCGAATTTCTCCTGGTCTTTGAAAGAGTAGAGGAGACAAACGAAGAGCTGCGCTCACTACGGGCGTGCCTCGAAACCCGTCAATGGCGAGCATGAGTTGACCTACTGCTGCCGGGTCGGTGATTGCTGCCAGGTGTTTCTTCTTTGGGTCTTTCAGAGCTCCTTTTAGGTCAGCACTAGGGTCGCGCTCCGCGCGACCCGTTGCTATCGCGTAACGGAATATCTCTCCGGCTTTCTGCTTCGCCCTGTGCGCGGTCTCTATTGCACCACGGGCCTCAATCCTTCGGAGTGAGGCGAGGAGTTCTGGGGCTGTGATGCTGTTTACGGGGCGGACTCCTAGAGCTGGGAATAGATCCTTGTCCAGTGCACGCATCGTGCGATTCTGGTGGCCCTTGGAGCGGGTGGTCATCTTGACGTTGAACCATTCTCGTGCAATGGCCTCGAATGTGTCCGCAGCCGCTAGGTGGCGGGTCACTTTCTCCACTTTTAGTAGCTCCCCAGGATCGATACCCTTGGCGAGAGTCTCCCGGGCTTGCTGGTGACGTTCTCGGGCGGTTGCTAGGCCCACGTCCGGGTAAACCCCCAGGGACAGGCCTTTCTCTTTTCCAGCGTATCGGTACTTGAAGCGCCAGTACTTGCCTCCGTTGGGGTGTACCAGTAGGAACAGGCCGCGCCCGTCGAATAGCTTGTACTGCTTCTCTGTGGACTTGGCCTGCTTTACAGCGGTGGCGGTCAGTGCCATTTCTGCCTCTGTATTGATCTTGGGGGTATATGACTTTGAGTGCCCACTCTTACCCCATTTTATACCCCTGTTACGGGGTGTATGTTGTGGGGCGTATCGGACGATCTAGGACGCAGTATAAACAAAAAAGCCCTGAATATCAGGGCTTTAAGGACTTCTTTGGGCTTGCTTGGATGGGTGTTTGGTGGAGGCGGCGGGAGTTGAACCCGCGTCCGCCAGTACTCTGCCTTCGGCTCTACATGCTTAGTTTCCGTTAATTGATTTAGCCGCATACAGCCCAACGGGCAGGACGTAATTGGCGAGCCTGAATAAGTTTTAGCAGTTCCACCTCAGGCGGGCTTCACAGCGATCCAGTTCTATATGACAGTCAGTAGCGCGGTACTGGCACCTTGCTAAAGACCGCTAGGGCCGAAGCCACTAGTTGGTGCTTTCACGGGCTGCTTACGCAGCCAGTTGGGCACCGTAGTTGTCGTCGTTGGCAACTAATAGTTTGCAGCTTTGGATTAACGTGATTGGCTACCATCACGGCATGCACCTCAGGGTTCGCTACCGGCGTCGAATCCGTATCGCCCCCAGTGTGACTTCACAATTGTACATCAATTGCACAATGTTAGACTGTGATTTTTGCGGAAGTTCAATTCTGCAACTCTCGTATTCCGTTCACAAGGAGCATCCATGTCTGTTCGCTATGACCACAATGAGCTACAGCAGTTCTCGGCGCAGTTGTTCATGGCCGCGGGGCTGGCCGAGGATCGGGCCCGGGTCATGGCGGGGGTGTTTCTGGAGGCGGACCTGCTGGGGTTCACGACGCATGGCATGAATCGGGTCGCCCACAACGTGCGCTGGTTGCTGAGCGGTGAGAGCCGCAGCGTCGGGGAGCCGGAGGTGCTGGTGGATCGCGGTGCCCTGTTCAACTGGGACGCGGGGTTTCTGCCCGGCCCCTGGGTGGTTAGCCAGGCGGTAGAGACCGCGTTGGCCCGCCTGCCCGAGTACGGAATAGTTACCGCCACCCTGCGCCGCAGCCAACACATTGCCTGTCTCGCAGCCTACCTGCCAAAGGTGGTGGAAGCCGGCTACATGGCGCTCATGACCTGCTCGACACCGGCGGAGTATACGGTAAGCGCCCATGGCGGCATTGATCCGGTATTTTCCGCCAATCCCATCGCCATGGCCGCGCCTGGCAACGAGTACCCGCTGCTCTTCGACATCAGCATGTCGATCACTGCGGGCGGTTATGTTGCTCGCGCGGTACGGGAGGGCACACGCATGCCGGAGCCCTGCCTGAAAGACGGCCACGGCCAGGTGACGGACGATCCCCGTGCCCTGGAGGGTCCACCGCCGGGCAGCATCATGCCCATCGGTGGCGCGGGTCACGGCTACAAGGGTGCGGCGCTGTCGGCGGCAACTGAAGTATTGAGCATGGCTTTGGGAGGCTACGGGCGCGCGGACCCGGACGCTGCCGGTGATGGCGAGGCGAATTCGGTGTTTCTGCAACTCATCGACCCGGCCGCCTTCGGCTCCCTGGCGGCGTTCAGGCAGCAAATACATGCTTTGCAGAACCTGGTGGTGACCAGTGCAGTGGCTGAGGGTGCGCCACCGGCGCGTTTGCCGGGCCAGCGCGCCTGGGAGCAGCGCCGGGACCAGCGGGCTGCCGGCGTGGCCCTGTATCCGACCATCATGGAGGACATGGCGCCGCTGGCGGCGCAGCTCGGGGTGGCGCAGCCGCAACCCCTGTCACAAGGCCCTGACGGAGCTACTGCTTGACGTTGTCGCGGATAATCCGCTGTTTCTGCCTGTTCCAGTCCCGCTCTTTCTCGGTATCGCGCTTGTCGTGGCTCTTCTTGCCCTCGGCCAGGGCGATGCGGGCCTTGACCAGGTGGCCCTTCCAGTACAGCTGGGTGCAGACGCAAGTCAGCCCCTTCTGTGACACCGCGGCCTGGATCTTCGCCAGTTCCTTGCGGTGCAGCAACAGGCGGCGAGTGCGAATCGGGTCGCTGATGAAGTGGGTAGAGACGGTATCCAGTGGCGTGATCTGGGCGCCCAGCAGCCAGGCATCGCCGTCCTTCATGAGTACATAGGAATCCGTGAGCTGCGCCTTGCCCATGCGCAGGCTCTTCACCTCCCAGCCTTCCAGGGCGACGCCCGCCTCGAAACTTTCCAGCAGCTGGTAGTCGAAAGTCGCGCGCTTGTTGCGGGCGATCACGTTGTCATTGTTGGGCTTCTTTTTGCTCATGACGCGCATTATACGGACAAGCCCGCGCCCTGAAACGTGAATTTGGCTCTTTTCATCGGCGGGGGCGTGGGGCACTCTAACTACATGATAACAGGTCAGTTTTGGCAATGACGGGGGCGACCCTGAATCCACTGGGGGAGTGGCGGTCACGCATGACCTTCGTGCTGTCCCTGGCCGCCGCCGCAGTGGGCATGGGCAGTATCTGGCGCTTTTCCTATCTCAGTGGCGAGTATGGCGGGGCACCTTTTGTCCTCGCCTACGTCCTCTTCCTGCTGCTGTTGGCGGTACCGATACTGATTGCCGAGCTGGTGCTGGGCAGCCAGGGTCGGGGCAGTGTGGTGGCGTCGGTAGCCCATGCGGCGGAGCGCTCCTACTGCTCAAGCGCCTGGGGTCTGTTGTCCTGGTTGGCCTGCCTGGCCGGAGTGCTGCTGCTGGCCCTCTATGTGGTCGTCGCCGGGTGGTCCCTGGTCTACGCAGGCGCCATGTACCGCGGCAGTTTCAGCGCGGCCAGTGTACTCAACGCCGGTCAGTACTTTGCCGAATTGGTCGCGGACAGTGGCCGCATGCTGCTGTGGCAGTCCCTGTTCTTGATGCTGGTATTGGCGGTGGTCGCGGCCGGTGTCCGCCGGGGCATCGGCTTGCTGGCCTGGCTGCTGGTGCCTACCCTGCTGGCGAGCCTGATCCTGCTGGTTCAGTACAGCACCACTCACGGCGACCTCGCTGCAGCCGGCAAGTTTTTGTTCTCCGTGCAATGGTTGGACTTCAACCGCGAGGCTTTGCTGATGGCCCTTGGGCAGGCCTTCTTTACCCTGGGTGTCGGGGTCGGTACGGGAATAAGCTATGGCAGCTACGCGCCGGTCAGGGTGCCGATCGGGCGCTCGGTCATCGCCGTGGCAGTTTTCGACACCCTGGTAGCTCTGGCCATGGGACTGGCTATTTTTCCGCTGGTATTTGCCTACAATCTGGTGCCTGCGATGGGCCCGGGCCTGATGTTCATCAGCATGCCTCACGCCTTTGGCAATATCGTGCAAGGCGAGCTTTTCGGCGCCCTGTTCTTTCTGTTGATGACCCTGGTGGCGCTGGGCTCCTGCGTCGCGATCCTGGAGCCGGTGGTCGGGGCGGTCAAGCAGCGGTTTGGCCTGCGCCGGGTGACCGCGGTGGCCATCGTCGGTGCCCTGGCCTGGCTGCTGGCCTACGCTGCCGCGTTCACCCTGGACACCAGTACCGGCGACGGTGGCCCCGACCTGTTCCGGCTGCTGGATCGCCTGGCCGGTGGCCTGCTGCTGCCTCTGGTGGCGCTGGGGACGGTGATTTTGGTTGGCTGGCGGCTGCGGCGGCCGCTGCTGCGGGCGCATCTGTACCGCGAGACCAATCTGTTTTTTTCGCTTTGGTACTTCCTGATAAGGTATATTGCCCCGCCGGCGATTCTGCTGGTGATGCTGGGGGCGCTACTTACCTACTGAGCCCCGGCGTTGCGCCGCGTTGATTGAGAGTACGATGACGATAATCCACCGCCATGCCCTGCTGCCTTACCGGGACCGGCTGCTGTTTGACCTGGTCAACGACATCGAGGCCTACCCCCAGTATATGGAGGGTTGCACCGGTGCCACGGTATTGCGTCGGGAGGAGGATGTGGTGGAAGCGCGGTTGCAGCTGTCCCGGGGTGGCATCAGCCAGAGCTTCAGCACCCGCAACCGGCTGCAGGCTCCGGAGTTCATTACTCTGGAACTGCTGGACGGTCCCTTCGATTTTTTCCAGGGACGCTGGGAGTTCCGCGGGCTCGCCGAGAACGCCTGCAAGGTCACCCTGCATCTGGAGTTCACCACCAGCAGCCGGTTGATGGGTGCGGCGGCGGGGCGGTTGTTTGACCGCGTGACCAACAATCTGGTGGACGCCCTGGGTCGTCGCGCCAGGCAGCTTTACGGGTAGGAAGATGAAAGACGAACAGACCATCCATGTCGAAGTGGCCTACGCCCTGCCGGAGCGGCAGGCGATTGTACCCCTGCAGGTGCTCCCGGGCACTACCGCGCTGCAGGCAGCACAGCGGTCGGGGATAGTCGAGCGGTTCGAGGGTCTGGACCTGGAGAACGCCCGCCTGGGAATTTTCGGCAAGCTTGTCGCCGGGGATCAGGTGCTGCAGGAGGGAGACCGGGTGGAGATCTACCGGCCCCTGAAGGCGGATCCCAAGGAAGTGCGCAAGGCGCGTGCGGCGCGAGTCAAGGAGCGTCGCCAGGAGGAAGCGGGGGATTAGTCTGTTGCCGCCCAGGCCGGCAGATAATCGCCGCTGACATTCACCAGGCTGTCGCCGTCAAAATGCACGGTGACCGTGGCTTCGCGGAGAACCTCGGTGCCATTGCGGATGACGTAGGGATAGTCCCAGCGCGCGCGGTTGAAGGAATCTTCCAGCAGGGGTGTGCCCATGATGAATCGCACCTGGCGCTGGTTCATGCCGGGCTTCAGCTGGTCCACCATGTCTTGGGTGACGATATTGCCCTGCTCGACGTCAATGCGGTAGACCCCGGGAAACCCGAAGTTGCCGCAGGCGGTGAGCATGACCAGTGCCGCTGCCAGGAAAATGCTGCGCATGGGCTTGAACTTCCACTTGAGAGATTGGGATGGCATGATACCTGTCCTGATCAGCACAGAGAACCCCTCCCATCATGCCTGTCGATAACCAGGAGTTGCGCAACGCCGGCCTCAAGGTAACTCTGCCGAGGGTCAAGATTCTGCAGATTCTGGAAGCCACCGGTGAGACCACTCAGCATCTGAGCGCCGAGGATGTCTACCAGAAGCTGCGCGATGCCGGGGAAGACGTGGGTTTGGCCACTGTCTACCGGGTGTTGACCCAGTTCGAGAGCGCCGGTCTGGTAAACCGCCACAATTTCGAGACCGGTCACTCGGTGTTCGAGCTCGAAACCGGCGACCATCACGATCATATGGTCTGCGTATCCAGCGGCGCGGTGATCGAATTCCATGACCCGGTTATCGAACGTCGGCAACAGGAAATTGCCCACGACCACGGCTACGAGATCGTCGACCACTCGCTGGTGCTGTACGTGCGCAAGCGCAGCGACGAGGACTGATTCAGCGGAAATACACTTGTGTGTAAATTTGCGCAAGTGTATATTTTGTCCTCCGCCACCGGCAGAGGAGCAGGATCATGCAGGCCGCCACCGCAACACAGCAACCCATAGAGGCGTTGTTCAACCCCGCATCTCCCGAGTACCTCGTAGATCCGGTTCCCCAGTTTCTCGCCCTGGCCCGACGCGGGCGCCTGGTCTGGTACGAGCCCTGGCAGGCATGGATCATGACCCGCATGCCGGACATCATGGAGTGCTGGCGCAACGAGTACCTGTCCTCCGATTTCTACGACTGGGAGTTCGCGCCGCCGCGGCCACTGGAAGACAAGTGGAGCAATTTCGAACGGGCGATGATCGGCCACAGCCTGCTGGCGGATCACGACCACCACCGCCTGGTACGGCGCGTGGTGTCGCCGGC
The DNA here is from genome assembly GCF_040221975.1 of Haliea sp. Taxonomy (GTDB): domain Bacteria; phylum Pseudomonadota; class Gammaproteobacteria; order Pseudomonadales; family Halieaceae; genus Haliea. The sequence goes on along the minus strand of NZ_JAVJWR010000036.1, from coordinate 164,651 downwards.
CTTCTCCCGCAATGTAGTGGATGAAATCCAGCGCCGCATCAAGCCCGATGTCGTGAAGCTGATCGATGCGCTGGGCGACCTCGAGAGTTTCGACTACATCGACAAGGTGGCCAACCACATCCCCTTCATTTCCATCAGTCGCATGGTGGGGTTGCCGGAGAAATACTGGCCCGAGATCAAGCAGGTGGTGATGACCTTTACCGAGGCCTGGAACCCCACCATCAGCGACGAGCGCCGGGAGGCGGCGCGGCAGGACAGCAATCGCGCCATCGAGATCCTGCAGCGGGTGATCGCCGAGCGCCGCGCCAACCCGGGCGAAGATGATTTTCTCAGTGTGCTGCTGAAGATCGAGGCGGAAAACGACAATTTCGGTGAATGGGACATTATTACCCTGGTACTGGCCCTGATTGGCGCGGGCGCGGATACCACCCTCGTCGCCCAGCAGTGGACGCTCTACTCCCTGCTCAAGCATCCGGACCAGATTCCCGCGGCGCTGGAGTCGCCGGACGCCTTCTCCAATGCCTTCAGTGAAATCATGCGCTGGTCGCTGTCTTCGAAGATGGGTTTTGCGCGCTACGCGCCCGAGGACATGGAGGTGCTGGGGCAGCCGGTGCGCAAGGGCCAGATGGTGTTGCTGATGCCGCACCTGAAGGATCACGCTCCGGAGTACTACGATCATCCGGAGCGCTTCGACGTCAAGCGCACCTTCGACCCCGATGTCCTGTTCGGCTACGGCCCGCGCTACTGTATTGGCGCGGCCATGGCCAAGCGCCAGCTCTACCTCACCATGGTCGAGCTGTTCCGGCGTTTTCCCAACCTGGAACTGGATGGCGAACCGGAAAAGGACAATTCAGATCACAATGCCGTGGTATTCCGTGAGCTGCGCGTGCGCACGAATATCGGCAAGTCATGAGGCATCAGTCATGAACAGACGCTACGAAAAACCCATCCCCTACGGCTGGTATGCGATTGACTACAGTGACAGCCTGAAGCCGGGTGATGTCCGGCCTGTCAATTATTTTGGCCGCGAGCTGGTGCTGTTCCGCACCGAGTCCGGGACAGCGTCCCTGCTCAATGCCCACTGCCCCCACCTCGGCGCCCACCTGGGCTATGGCGGCATCGTCAAGGGCGAGGCCATCAGTTGCCCGTTTCACGCCTGGGAGTTCAATGGCGAAGGCTATTGCACCTCTGTGCCCTACGCCAACCGCATACCGCCCAAGGTTGCGGACAAGCAGTGTGTGGTCAGCTACCCGGTCATCGAGCGCAACCAGATGATCTGGGCCTGGTACCACCCGGAGGGGGCAGCTCCCCTGTTCGAGATCGATGATGTGCCCGAGTTGCAGTCCCCGGAATGGACGCCGCTGGACACCTACGAATGGAGAATCAACACCATCATCCAGGAAACGGGTGAAAACGCGGCCGACATGGCGCACTTCATTACCGTGCACGGCAACCCGGCGATGCCCCAGGGCGGCGTTGACCTGGACGGCCCCCGCCGGATCACCGAGTTCGACTCCCGGGCCCACAGCATCGACGCCCAGGGCAAGGTCGATCTCAGCGGCGAGAGCCACGATGCTGTCCACCTGCGTTCCGAAAGTGTTGGCCCCGGCTTCACCTTCCAGCGCTTCTCGCGCATGTTCGACGTGCTGATGATGGGGACCGTGACGCCGATTGACGACCAGAATGTGCATCTGCGCTTCAATTTCTCGGTACCGCGACAACAGTCGGAGAACAACGGCATGCTTGCATCCGGTACCGTGCAGGAGATCGTGCGCCAGGTGGAGCAGGACATTCCGATCTGGGAACACAAGGTGTACCTGGAGGATCCCGCCCTGTGTGACGGTGATGGCCCCATAGCCAAGTACCGCAAGTGGTTCCAGCAATTCTACGCCTGAACAGCCCATAACAGAGGATAACAAGCATGAACGAAAAGCTCGCAACGACTCCCGGCGACCACTACAACTGGCCGATGCTGAAAATTCGCTACCTGACGGACCCGGCGAAGCTGGCGGCCGTGTTGCCGCCCGGTTTCGAGCCCGGCAGCCGCCCGGAGGTCACCCTGACGGTCTACAATGTGCCGGTCAACGGTGAACCCGAGCAGGGCCTGCTGACCACAGTGCTATGCAACTACAAGGGCCAGGAAGGCCAGTTCGCGCTGGGCTACGCCATCGACAAGGAAGCGGAGATCTTCATCAGCCAGGAAAAATTCGGCCAGCCCAAGTATCCGGCGGACATCAAGTACTACCGGCTTGGTGAAGAGGTTGGTGCGCGCGTGACGCACCAGAATTACACATTCCTCGAGTTTTATGGGCGTGTGACCGACACCCTGGACAACGGCCCCAGGTTTGATGAGCACGAGTTCTGGGTCAAGTACTCGCGTGCGGCTTCCTATGTGAAGACCGGTTTTGACTTTCCGCCCCATGTGGTCAATGTGGTGAGCAACTACGGCACCGCGCAGAAGCTGAAAGTGGAGGGCGAGCTGATCCTGCGCGACAGCCCCTGGGATCCTCTCACCGAGCGCCTGCCGCTGGCCTCGAAGCCAGATACCTGGCTGTGGACGCCCGAATTCCTGGGGCGCAGTGTGGATCTGGGCGACCCGCTGGATGCCGACGCCTTTGAGCCCTGGGCCAGCACCATCGGCAATTCCCGCTGGCGCGGCAGCCACGGCGGCCCGCTCAGGGACTGACCCGGCGCGCCCCCGCTCCGGCGGGGGCTCAGCGCAGTGCCATGGTTTCCGCGTCCGCGGCAGCCGGTTCCCGGATCAGGCTGGCGCAAAGAAAGCCCAGCAGCTCATCGTAGCGCCGGGCCGCGTCGTAGTCGGGGTTGTGTAGTGCGTTGAGAATCACGGTATCGATCATGCCGACGGTCATCTCGGCGCAAAACCCGGGTGACAGACCGGGTTTCAGCTCGCTGACACTGGCCACGTACAAGCGCAGAAAGTTTTCATTCATGACCGACAGCAGCGTGGCGCCGCTGGCCAGGCTGTTGCCGATACTGGCAATCGAATAGCGCGCGATTTCATGTTCCAGCCCGCTGCCGCCGCATAGGTGCTGCTTCTGCAGGGCGATGACATGGGTCAGCCGATCCGGCAGTGCCTGGTATCCGGCGATGGCCTCGTCGATAGAACCCTCCACCAGTTCCAGGAGCCTGCTGACGCAGATGTCGAACAGCAATTCGTGTTTGGTGGCGTAGTAGTTGTAAAAGGTCTTGCGGGAGATGCCCGCGCCCTCACAAATGGCGTCGATGGTCATCTCTTCGATGCCGTGGCGTGCAATCAGCGCCAGCGCTTCTTCGATGATCCCGTTGCGCAGGGCCTGCTTTTTGCGTTCCCGGAGTGTGGTGCGGGTCGTGGTCACGGTCTGGTTCACTGATGGCCGGCAGGGTTCTGGACTGACGCAACCTTACACCAGCAACGGCTGGAAGCGCCAATTTCAGGCTTGTGCCGCGTCCGCCAGCATTTCCCGGGCGTGGGCCAGGGACTGCTCGGTAATCCTGACTCCACCCAGCATGCGCGCAATCTCGCGGGTGCGTTCGTCCCCTGCCAGGGGCGTCATGCGGGCCCAGGCCGCGGTTTTGTCCGATGTTTTGCTCACCTGCAGGTGCTGATGCCCTTGGGACGCGACCTGGGCCAGGTGGGTCACGCACAGGACCTGGGTGTCCTGGGCCAGGGAGCGCAGCAGGCGCCCGACCACCTCGGCCACTGCACCACCAATGCCCACGTCCACCTCGTCGAACACCATGCTGGGCAGGGTGCCGCTACTCGCGGTAACCACCTGGATGGCCAGGCTGATCCGCGACAGTTCGCCGCCGGACGCGATCTTCCCCAGCGGCTGGGGTGCCGCGCCGGGATTGGTGCTGATCAGGAACTCGACGTCCTCGGCGCCCTGGGGGTGGGGGTCGCTGCTATCCCGCTTCGCCAGTGCAATTTCGAACCGGCAGTCACCCATCGCCAGGGTCTTGAGTACGGCAGTGGCCTTGCTGACCAGGGACTTCGCGGCCCTGGCCCGCTGCTTGCCCAGGGTGGCGGCGTCCGTGCGATAGCGTTGCTCGAGCCCGGCCAGCCCCTCCTGCAGTTCTTCGATGTGCTGGCTGCCGTGAGTCAGGCCCGCCAACTCTTCCTGCAGGCCGGTCTGGAACTCCGGCAGCAGTTGTGGCTTGATGCGGTGCTTGCGGGCGATGTCGTGGATCTGCTCCAGGCGCTTCTCCACTTCCGCCAGGCGCTCCGGATCAATTTCGACGGAGTCGATATAGCGCTGGATTTCGCTGCGGGCCTCCTCGAGCTGGATCGTTGCCGACTCCAGCAGGTCGCGCGCATTGTCGGCCGCTTTGCTGGCCCCGGTGGCGCCGCGGATCAACTGCAGGGCGTGCCGGGTGCCGCCGGCCTGCTCCTCGCACAGCTCCAGCGCCTGGTGTGCGCCCTGCAGGATCTCCTCGGCGTTGGCCAGCAGGGTCTGGTCCCGCTCCAGTGCCTCCAACTCGCCTTCCTGCAGACCCAGCGTCTCCAGCTCTTCCACCTGGTAGGCCAGCAGCTGGGCGCGGGCACTCTGCTCGTCCCGGCTGCTGGTGAGCAGGGCGAGTTCGCGCCGGCCCCGCAGCCACTCCGAGGCAGTCTGTTCGACGCTGCGGGCCAGCACGGTGTGTCCGGCGAAGTTGTCCAGCATGTCCCGTTGTACCGGCTTGCGCAGCAGGGACTGGTGGGCGTGCTGGCTGTGGATGTCGATCAGCAGCTCACCCAGTGCCGCACAATCCTGCACCGTCGACGCGCTGCCATTGATGTAGGCACGGGAGCGGCCCTCGCTGGTGACCACCCGCCGTAACAGGCACTCATCGCCGCGGTGGAGGTCGCGGGTGCGCAGCCAGGCGGCGGCCTGCGGGTTGCGGCTGATGTCAAAGCCGGCGGTGATCTCGGCCCGATCGCTGCCGCTGCGCACTGCCTTGGGGTCCGCCCGGTCCCCCAGGCAGAGTCCCAGGGCGTCGAGCATGATGGATTTGCCGGCGCCGGTTTCCCCGGTGATGACCGTCATCCCGCCCCGGAACTCCATGTCCAGGGTGTCGACGATGGTATATTGGCTGATACTGATATGGGTAAGCATGATTGGCCGCTGCAGAATTTGTCCTGTTATACCGCAGAACCGGTACTGCATAAACATCCGTTGCGGCCACGGCTTTGTATTGGCGCTCCCCTGTGATACAACCAAGCCACGCAACAGTATTGGGGATGGTATGAGCTCGGCGGACCTGTCAGAACGCGCGCGGATAATCCTCAAGGCCCTGGTGGAGCGCCATATCCGCGATGGCCAGCCGGTGGGGTCACGCACCCTGCTGGAAGAGGCCGGTTTGCCGGTCAGCGCCGCCACCATCCGCAATGTGATGTCGGACCTGGAGGATCGTGGGTTGTTGCACTCGCCCCACACGTCCGCCGGCCGGGTGCCAACCGCCCAGGGTTACCGCCTGTTCGTCGATCGCCTGTTGCAGGTGCAGCCCATTGATGAGCGCGCCGTGATCGCCCTGCGGGAGCAGCTCAATCCCGACAAATCCGCGACCGAACTGGTGCAGACGGCATCTTCGCTGCTGTCGGCGATTACCGCCCAGGCCGGGCTGGTGACCGTGCCGCGGCCGGATGCACACCAGCTGCGGCAGGTGGAGTTTTTGCCGCTGTCCGGGGACCGGGTACTGGTCATCCTGGTGGTGAATGAGCGGGAGGTGCAGAACCGCATCATCCATACCCAGCGGCCCTTCACCGAAGCTGAACTGCGGGAGGCCGCAGCCCTGGTCAACCAGCGCTTCGCTGGCCAGCCGCTGAGCCAGGTCCAGGACCAGATCCTGCGGGAAATGCAGGATGCGCGCAGTCGTATTGACAGCTACCTGCAGGCGGCCCTGGATCTCGCCAGCAAGGCGCTGGACCAGGAAGATCCCGAGGACGAATACCTGGTGGCCGGGGAGTCGCGGCTGTTGGGCAATGTCAGCCCGGAGGATCTCGGCCGCCTGCGGGAGCTGTTTGACGCCTTCGAGCGGAAAAAGGATCTGCTGCACCTGCTGGAGCGCTGCTCCAAGGCCAACGGGGTGCAGATTTTCATTGGCGAGGAGGCCGGCTTTGAGGTTTTTGGTGACTACAGCGTGATTACCGCTCCCTACACCGACGGCGCCCGGACCCTGGGCGTGCTCGGCGTGATCGGCCCCACCCGCATGGCCTATGAGCGGGTCATCCCGGTGGTGGATATAACCGCCAGAATGCTCAGTCAAGCTCTTTCCCACTGAGCGCACCCGCTGTGGGCACGCTCTGGGTGTGGGAGCCCCGCTCTGGGTGTGGGAGCCCGCTCTGGGAGTGGGAGCCCGCTCTGCGGGCGATCGCGCGGGGACCGCGCTCCCACGTTCCTTGACCGGCCTTGAAAAGCCAGCCTGAGTCCCAATATCTCCGATAGGCAGCTGGCGGGCGGCCCCGTGGGCCTGTCCGTCACTCAATCCGTAACCGCCATTGATGGAGCAACGACGTGGCTGAGAGCGAGCAAAACAAGCCCGAAACTGAACAGACCCCAACGCCTGAACAGGCTGCCGCGGGCACTGAGCCCGAGAATGCCGGCAGCGTTCAGGGTGACAATGAACTCACCCCAGAGGAGCTGATGGCGAAGCTGGAAGAAGACCTCAACGCCGCCCGGGATGCCGCCTTGCGGGCCCAGGCCGACGCCCAGAATATCAAGCGCCGCGCCGAGCAGGATGTGGAAAAGTCGCGGAAGTTCGCGCTGGAGTCCTTCTGCAAGGAGCTGCTGCCGGTGGTCGACAACCTGGAACGAACGCTGGCGGTCACCGCGGGCCACGACGAAACGGTAAAGCCGATCATCGAAGGCGTGGAGCTGACCCTGAAGAGTTTTACCGATGCCCTGCGCAAATTCAACATCGAGTCCGTCGATCCCGAGGGCGCGCCCTTTGATCCCCAGCTCCACCAGGCCATGAGCCTGGTGGAAAACGCCGATGTTGAACCCAATACCGTGATCGCGGTGATGCAGAAGGGCTACACCCTGAACTCCCGGCTGGTGCGCCCGGCCATGGTCATGGTCAGCAAGGCGCCGGCAGCGCCGTAACAAGCGCGGGGTGGCCCTTGAATTTTTACGCTCAGGGCCAATATAGAGAATAACCGAGACAAGGTGGCCGGTACTGCCGGCCCAAATGAGGAGACGAACACATGGGCAAGATAATCGGTATCGACCTGGGTACCACCAACTCCTGCGTCGCCGTGCTGGAAGGCGGCAAGGCGCGGGTGATCGAAAACTCCGAGGGTGACCGCACGACGCCCTCCATCGTCGCCTACACGGAAGACGGCGAAATCCTGGTAGGCCAGAGCGCCAAGCGCCAGTCGGTCACCAACCCCAACAACACCCTGTACGCCGTCAAGCGCCTGATCGGGCGCAAGTTCAAGGACGACGTGGTGCAGAAAGACATCAAGATGGTCCCCTACAAGATCATCGAGGCCGACAACGGCGATGCATGGGTGCAGGCGAAGACCGAGAAAATGGCGCCGCCGCAGGTGTCTGCTGAAGTGTTGCGCAAGATGAAGCGCACCGCCGAGGAATACCTGGGCGAGACCGTGACCGAGGCGGTGATCACCGTGCCGGCGTACTTCAACGACTCCCAGCGCCAGGCCACCAAGGATGCCGGCCGCATCGCCGGGCTGGACGTCAAGCGCATCATCAACGAGCCGACTGCGGCCGCGCTGGCCTATGGCATGGACAAGGCCAAGGGTGACCGCACCATCGCCGTGTACGACCTCGGCGGCGGCACCTTCGATATTTCCATCATTGAGATCGCCGAAGTGGATGGCGAGCACCAGTTCGAAGTACTGGCCACCAATGGTGACACCTTCCTCGGTGGTGAGGATTTCGACATGCGCCTGATCGAGTATCTGGCGGCGGAATTCAAGAAGGAAAGCGGTATCGACCTGCACAGCGACCCGCTGGCCCTGCAGCGCCTGAAGGAAGCGGCCGAAAAGGCCAAGATCGAGTTGTCCTCCAGCCAGCAGACCGAGGTCAATCTGCCGTACATCACTGCCGACGCCACCGGCCCCAAGCACCTGGTGGTCAAGCTGTCCCGCTCCAAGCTGGAGTCGCTGGTCGAGGAGCTGGTCAAGCGTTCCATGGAGCCGGTAAAAGTGGCCCTGCAGGACGCCGGCTTGAGCCCCAGCGAGATCAACGACGTGATCCTGGTGGGCGGCCAGACCCGCATGCCCATGGTGCAGAAGGCGGTGGCGGACTTCTTCGGCAAGGATCCGCGCAAGGACGTGAACCCGGACGAGGCTGTCGCCATGGGCGCGGCTATCCAGGGTGCGGTACTGTCCGGTGACGTCAAGGACGTGCTGCTGCTGGACGTGACGCCACTGACCCTGGGTATCGAGACCATGGGCGGTGTTGCCACGCCGCTGATCGAGAAGAACACCACCATCCCGACCAAGAAGTCGCAGGTGTTCTCGACCGCTGACGACAACCAGACCGCGGTCACCATCCACGTGGTACAGGGCGAGCGCAAGCAGGCGGCACAGAACAAGTCCCTGGGCCGCTTCGACCTGGCGGACATACCGCCGGCGCCGCGTGGCATGCCGCAGATCGAGGTCACCTTCGACCTGGACGCCAATGGTATTCTCAATGTCTCGGCGAAGGACAAGGCGACCGGCAAGGAGCAGTCCATCCGCATCACCGCCTCCGGCGGCCTGAGCGAGGAGGAAATCCAGAAAATGGTCTCGGATGCCGAGATCAACGCCGACGCCGACGCGAAGTTCGAGGAGCTGGTCAGCGCCCGCAACACCTGTGACGGCCTGGTGCACGCGGCCCGCAAGACCCTGGAAGAGGCTGGCGACAACGCCACCGCCGACGAGAAGGCAGCCATTGAGGCGGCCATCACCCAGGCGGAGGAGGCGCTGAAGGCCAACGACAAGGATGCCATCGACGCCGCAGCCACCAAGCTGACTGAAGCCACCGGTCCGGTTGCACAGAAGATGTACCAGGCCCAGGCCGGTGCGGCCCAGGACGCCGCTGGTGACACCGGTGAACGGGCCCAGGATGGCGGCGACGACGCGGTCGATGCCGAGTTCGAGGAAGTGAACGACGACAAGAAGTAAGCAACAACGCTTCTGTCACACGGGGCGGGCAGCCGCCCCGGATGCCAATATCGACCACGCGGGACTCAAGAGCCCGCGTCGTCATTTGCGAGGGTGCGGTTTAACGCCAGGCTGTCTATGTCAAAACGCGATTACTACGAAGTGCTCGGGGTCGAGAAAGCGGCCGATGAGAAGGAAATCAAGAAGGCTTATCGCCGGGTGGCCATGAAGTACCACCCGGACCGCAATCCGGACGACCCGGACGCGGACGAGAAATTCAAGGAAGCCACCGAAGCTTACGACGTGCTGATGAACAGCGAGAAGCGCGCAGCCTACGATCGCTTCGGTCACTCAGGGGTCGATCCCAACATGGGTGGTGGCGGCTTTGGCGGCGGCAGCTTCAGCGATATTTTCGGAGACGTGTTTGGCGACATTTTCGGCGGCGGTGGTCGCGGACGTGGTGGCCCCCAGCGGGGTTCCGACCTGCGCTATACCCTGGACATCTCGCTTGAGGACGCGGTCCGCGGTACCACCGTCGAGATCAAGGTGCCGACCCTGTCCAGCTGCGATGAATGCGACGGCTCCGGTGCACGCAAGGGCAGTTCGCCGGTCAGCTGCTCCACCTGCGGTGGTATCGGCCAGGTGCGGATGCAGCAGGGGTTCTTCCAGGTACAGCAGACCTGTCCCACCTGCCGCGGCCGCGGCAAGATGATCTCCGACCCCTGCCCCAAATGCCGGGGCCAGGGCCGGGTGGAAAAGAGCAAGACCCTGTCGGTCAAGGTGCCGCCGGGCGTGGACACCGGCGACCGGATTCGCCTGTCCGGTGAAGGCGAGGCGGGGCCCGACGGCGGGCCGCCCGGAGACCTGTTCGTACAGATGTCCGTGCGCCAGCACCCCATCTTCGAGCGCGATGGCAAGAACCTGTACTGCGAGGTTCCCATCACCTTTGTCGCGGCAGCGCTGGGGGGAGAGCTGGAAGTGCCGACCCTGGACGGTCGGGTCAAGCTCAAGATCCCGGCGGAAACCCAGACCGGCAAGTTGTTCCGCCTGCGTGGCAAGGGTGTGAAGCCGGTGCGCGGTGGTGCCGTGGGTGACCTGCTGTGCCGGGCGGTGGTGGAAACGCCGGTCAATCTCAACAAGAAGCAGAAGGAACTCCTGAAGGAGTTTCAGGAAAGCCTCGGCCAGGGCGGGGACGCGCAGTCTCCACGCCAGACCAGCTGGTTCGAGGGTGTGAAGACATTCTTTGACGACATGAAGCCATGACCGTGCGCGTGGGAATTACCGGTGCCGCCGGCCGCATGGGGCGCACACTGGTAGAGGCCATCGGCCAGACTCCGGGTCTGGAACTGGCCGCGGCCCTGGAGCAGCCCCACAGCAGCCTGCTCGGCGCCGATGCAGGCGAGCTGGCGGGCCTGGGCAAGATCGGAGTGGCCGTGACCAGCGACCTGGCAGCCGTGATCAATGGCATTGATGTGCTGATCGACTTCACCGTACCGGCGGCGACCCTGTCCAACCTGGCGCTTTGCGCCGCCGCGGGCAAGGCGGTGGTAATCGGCACCACCGGATTCAACGCCACTCAGGACCAAGAGATCAAGCGCGCCGCCGGGAAGATCGCGGTGTGCAAGGCCTCGAATTTCAGTACCGGCGTCAACCTCTGCTTCAAGCTGCTCGACATGGCGGCGCGGGTGCTGGGTGACGATGTGGACATCGAGATCGTCGAGGCCCACCACCGCCACAAGATCGATGCGCCCTCCGGTACGGCGCTGTCCATGGGCGGTGTGGTCGCCAATGCCCTGGGTCGCGATCTGGCGGAGGTAGCTGTTTATGGCCGCGAGGGCCACACCGGTGCCCGGGAGCGGGAGACCATCGGTTTTGCCACTGTGCGCGCCGGCGATATTGTCGGCGACCACACGGTGATCTTCGCCGCCGATGGCGAGCGGGTGGAGATCACCCACAAGGCGTCCAGCCGCATGTCCTTCGCCCGCGGCGCGGTCCGAGCTGCCGGCTGGCTTTGCGGGCGCAAACCGGCGCTTTACGATATGCAGGATGTGCTGGGCATCTAACACCCGGCTGGTAAATTGTAGGAGCCCGCTCCGCGGGCGATCGCCCACAGAGTGGGCTCCCACATCACAGTGGGCTCTCACAACAGAGTGGGCTCCCACAACAGAGTGGGCTCCCACATCACAGTGGGCTCCCACAGAAGAGGAAAACCTGGCGTGACTGAATACATTGTCAACATCGATGAGAGCAACGCTGCGGCTCTGCTGATCGAAGAGTCCCACAAGCGTCCGGTTGTGGTGGATTTCTGGGCCGAGTGGTGCGGTCCCTGCAAGACCCTGATGCCGCTGCTGGAAAAGCTGGCCAACGAACACGCCGGCGCTTTCCTGCTGGCCAAGGTCAATGCCGATGAGCAGCCCATGATCACCCAGCAGTTCGGGGTGCGGAGCCTGCCCACGGTGATGGTCATGCAGGGCGGGCAACCGGTAGACGGTTTTGTCGGCGCCCAATCTGAACAGCAGGTGCGAGAGCTGCTGGAAAAGTACCTGCCCAAGCCCTGGGACGCCCTGTTGCAGCAGGCGCAGGCGCTCATGGCGCAGGGAGATTTCAGTTCTGCCCTGTCGCCCCTGCGGCAGGCGTTTGAGGAGTCACACCAGCGCCACGACATCACCCTGGCCTATGCCCACGCCCTGATCGAGTGCAACCGCCTGGACGACGCCGACGGCGTCCTGGCGACGGTAAAGATGGTGAACCAGGACCCGGACTGGGAGCAGTTGGTCGCCCAGGTAAAGCTGAAGCGTGAAGCGGCTCGCTCCCCGGAAATGGAGGCGCTGGAACAGCGCCTGCAGGCGGAGCCCGACAATCACGATGTACGCCATCAGCTGGCGGTGCAGTACACCAATGCCGGCTACTATCGGGAGGCCCTGGAGCACCTCATTACCATTCTCCGGCAGGATCTGAACCACGACGAGGGTGCCAGCAAGAAGACCCTGCTCGATACTATCGCCAGCCTGGGCAAGGGCGACCCCCTGGCTGTGGAGTATCAGCGCAAGCTCTACAGCCTGCTTTACTAGCCAGCCGCCACGTCAGAGCGGCCAGCTGAGGGCCAGTGCCAGATGAAAGCCCTCGTCCTGGAGATCCTTCTCCGCCGGTGACGGAATATCGTCATCGGCGATTCGCTCGCCATAGATCACAGTGAAGTACAGGTGCCGAGAGGGTCGCCACTGCAAGCCAAGGCCAATACTGCTCAACTTGGCAGCCTTGTGGCTGGAGAGGTTGCTGTCATGGTCCCAGCTGCGCCCGTAATCCAGAAAGGGCACGACGGCAAGGTTCCAGCGGTTGAAGCGGGCGCTGTTTGCGAACAGCGGAACCCGCCATTCCAGGGACGCGTTGACCCCGCTGTCTCGCACGAGCTGGTTTTCACGAAAGCCGCGTACGGAATAGAACCCACCGATCGCCATTTTTTCCACCGACAGCAGGGGATCGAAAGCCTGCTGCCACACGCCGCTGAAAACCAGTTGGCTACTGAGCCACGGCAGTCGGCGCGCATACTGGAACTGGGTCAGCAATACGGTGAACTCACTTTCGGGGATGTGGGCGCCGGTATCGAGCTGACGCCTGGGAGCCCCCTCGGGGATCATGGTGGCTCCAAACCAGTCTGTGCCGTAGCGCAAGCTTGTGCGCAGGGCAAGCACGTTATCCTCGCCACGCTCGATCCATTCTGCGCCGAGACTGACATGCGTGGCTGCAATCTCGCCGTTGCGGGCACCGAGTGAAAATGAAAACGGCCTGCCCAGCAATGAGGTTTCTGACTGGCTATGGTTCAATCCCAGTGACAGCTCGACACGCCTATCGAGGCGGTCCAGCAGGGGGTGCGCCAGCGAAACTCCCCAGGATTCGGTATCGCTCTCGATATCCAGTTGGTCAAAGGGGGACTCAATCACCTCCGACTTGCCGCGCTGGTAACCGAACCAGAGCCGGGTATTGTGGCTGTTCAGAGGCCGAGTGTAATCCAGGTAGGCGTCCTTGAGCCCCTCGCTGACGCTGGCCCTGAACGCCAGTCTGTCGCCATGACCGGTCAAATTCAGGTGCTCCAGCGACAGCACGCCGCGCTCGGCTCCGACGCTGGGAGAGCGGCGGTTGTCCATGAACAGGCCGAGCCTGAGGGGCGGCGCCTCCTCAATCTGCAGTTGCAGGATTGCCTGGCCCAGGTACAGGCCGGGTACCAGCGCGGCATCGACTTTTCTGATCAGCGGGTTCAGCTCCAGGCCACGCAAGCTGTCCTGCAGGTCGTAGACATTCAGTGGCGTGCCCACGTCGCGTCGCAGGCGCGCTTCCAGATACGCCGGCGGCCGTCCAGGGGTGATCCACTCAATGCTGCTGAGCTCGCCTTCCACCGCCTGCAGCGTCAAGGTGCCTGTTTCGGGGATCTGTTCGGGCAGCAGCACGCCGGAGTTGACGTAGCCTTCGTTGAAGTAGAGTAGTGACAGGCGTCGCTGCAGTTCCCGCAGATTTTCGGGCGACAGCTCCCGGTCAGAGAAGGGGGCTGTCACGGCTTCGATGGCCGCGGCGGAGAGTACCGTGTTGCCCTCCACCACAATGTCTGCCACCTGCATGGAACTGGTGCCTGGCTCCACCGCTGATCCCACGACGCCAGACAGTTGCGGTCTGGGCAATACCTGCTGGTGTGGACGCGCCGCAGTCGAATCCGGGGCCGTGTCGAAGCTTGGCTCCGCGAAAGCATCGGTCGAATCTGCAAAGCCCCGTCCGATATTGTCGCCCAGGGAGGACTGGGTGGGCGCTGCCGGGGAGGGTTGCTGCCCAAAGGTGGCGGTATTGAGGCTGCAGATACACAGCACTGTCACAGTGCAGACCCTGGCCACCATGTGTCGGGGTGGCATTATCGATGTGCCTGCCGACATGTGCCCTCCCGGATGTGTGCTATCAACTGTGGAGTGCTGCCGGGCTTGAGGGCGCCGGGGAAGGAAGCGTCCCGCTGGGGCTGCCCGGCACCAGTGACGGGTTGAAAGTCGCTGATCAGGTATCCATCGTAGCGCTCCCCGATGGTTCCCTGGCTGCCAACCACCAGGCTGCTGGCATCATCAGGACTCAGGGCGCAGGGATCCCGGATCAGGCTGCTCGCGTCCAGGATCGCCACGTCCAGTTCGGAAACCGCGGCGCTGATGTCCTGCTCGGGAGCGTTGATTTCGAAACTGCCGGGGTCGCCAAGCGTCGAGGTTACCGTGAATATGGAGCGCGCATCGCGCAGGAACTGCTCCGCATTGATGTTGATCAGCCCGCCGTTACCGGCGTCTGCGCTTGCGGACAGGCCGCTGTTGCGCACGAACACCAGTTCGGCAGGTGCGAGCGGATTGCCCAGCGTTATTGAACCGCCGTTTCCAGCCGCATCGGATGCCACGGAGCTCGCACTGATGAAGACAATGCCGCCGGCCTCCGGGTCGCCGTCCAGATGGATGTCCCGACCAAAAATATTCACATCGCCACCTCCCGCATTCTCCGATGTGCCCTCGATCCGGGCGAGGGAAAGACGCACCCGATCGGCCGAAAGCAGAATGGTTCCGGCATCGCCCGTTCCCTCCGAGGAGGTCTGTACAAAACCGCCATCGTCGAACCGCAGTGAACCGGCAGCAAGAATACTGACGTCACCCGCATCACTGCTACCGAGGGCGTTGCTCAGGAGTTGCGTGTTCTGACCGCGCAGCGAGATATCGCCACCGCTGTCGAGAAAAATGCCGCCGGTGATGCCGTCTCCGGTCGTGGCGGTCTGGATCGCGACATTGTCCAACCACAGCGCATTTCCCGCGGCCAGAGATACCTGGCCGGCGGGTGAAGCGCCAAAGGAGTTGCTTTGCAGGCTGCTTGCACGCAAAAGCAGCGTGTCTTCCGCATCGATGAATATCTGGGCCGGCACATCGCTCGCGTCATTCGCCAGGGTGACCGTCAATACGTTGCTGCCGTCAAGGTCGATGGTTTCCCCCGACATGAGGATGAATCCGGCGGCGCCGCTCTCCAATGCGGCACTGTCGATATTGACGCCCGACAGGCGCAGTTCGTCGCGGGCATCCAGCGAAATGATACCGGCATCACCTTCTCCGAAAGATGATGTTGACAGGGTGGTCGGCGCGATCGACTCAATGGCAATTGAGCCAGCCTCCAGCAGGATGGCACCGGAAGCGCCCGGTCCAAGGGTATTGCTGGCGAAGGCGTGTCGTCCCTGGATGACAAGTGTCTCCTCGGCCAGGATGACAATCGTGCCGCCGGTACCGGCGGATGTGGTCGAGCTGTCGATGGAGGTGATGGCGTCGGCCTCGCTCGTCTGCTGTAACTGCACATTGCGTCCTTCCAGGGAAACGGTTCCGCCATCGCCACGGGTCAAGCTGTCCCCCAGGCTGCTGCTGCTGATATCAAAGCTGCCCTGCACCAGCAAGTCACCCTCGGCGTCGATGAAGATGTTGCCACCCCGGACATCGCTACTGGTCCCAGTAGTGATCCTCGACGTTTCCTGCTGCGACAGCAGCGAGATATTGCCATCCGCAGCCAGGAGCAGGGAGGCTCCAGTGCGCCCGCCCCCGAAAATGGTGTCCACGGATGTGTTGAACAATTCGATGCCGCCACTGCCCGCCTGCAGGCTGATAAAGCGGTCGAAATCGGGGTTGAACCCCGCGGAGCGAATGTCGCCGTACTCGGCGCGAATGCTGTTCGCGAACAGCAGCATGTCGCCCGCTGCGCCGGTGCCGCTGGCGAGGCTGGCGAGCGACACGCGGGTCCCAGACGTGCCCCGCAGCAGCAGGGAGCCCTGGACGTTCAGGAACAGATCTCCCGCCTGGCTTTGCTGGGTACTGAATGAGCGGATCTGCCCTTCCTGCAGCAGGAAGCTCTCCATGGGGAGTGACGCACTGGTGCCGAACAGCAGGTTGCCGGGATTCCCGGTAGGTATGTCCAGGTCGGGATTACTGCTCGCTATCAGCCCGCCGAGCTGCGTGTACTGTGGCGTATCGATACGGATGTCCCCACCGTCCGTCGCGGTAAAGGTTCGGGTTTGCAGTACCGAACCCCGCAGCGATACGCTTTCCGTGGCGCGGATGGAGATCGGCACAGGCAGTTGCTGGGCAAACGTGTCGATATGAGAATTGTCCACCAGCAAATGGTCAGCAAGTACCGTCAGTCCCGAGGCCGGAGCGATACCCTCATCGGAAATCAGCAGGTTTGTGTGTTCTATGAGGATGCTGCCCAGGGGTGTTCCCGGCCCGGCGCTCAGCCCGGCCGCCATGGTGCTGTCGACGTTCATGCTGCCCCCGGGAGCGAGTGCGCCGAGCTGCAGATTGAGTGCCTGGAACTGTGAGCTGTCGAGCGGTGAAAAGCCATCGGGGTCGACCGGCAGCGCGATGTCGCCGGATAATTCTATGCCTGCGGTCAGTGGATCGATGCTGGTCCCGACCAGCGTCAGGTTGGACAGGAACAGGGGCACGTTGGTGCTGGACGCATCTGTCACCGCCACTGTTATGCCGCGAGGCGTGACGTTGGCCGGCAGCGCCTGTTGATCGAGGAAGCCGAATGACGTGGGCGGCGCAATTGAAAGTACCGAACTGACAGCAAGACCGTGGGAATGAAAGCTCTCCCCATTGGCAAACCCCAGGCGGTTTGCGGTGGAGAGTACGAAGGTACTCCGGGGATCAAAGCTCGCCCCATCACCGATGACGATACCGTTGGGGTTTATCAGCCACAGCGCGGCAGTCGTGGGGCTGAACACGCCGTCCAGCGAGCGCCGTACCTGTAACCCACCATGGATTCGAGAGGGCGATACGCCGGTCACCCGGGCCACGATGTGTTCGATGGCCGCGGACTGATGGGTGAATGTCGCCAGCTCGCCCTGATTGACACCAAAGCTGGAAAAGCTGTGGAACAGGTTGCCGCCGGCGGTCACGCCGTCCTGCTGGGAAATCTCGAACAGGCCGGATCTGGACGTGCCCGCCGCGTTCGGTCCGATCGTCCCGTCGAAGACTGCCTGGGCGTTCACTTCCGGAGCTGACCAGCCCGTGGCCGTCAGTGCTGCCAGCAGGGCGGTGACCTTGAGTGCGGAGCGATCAGTTCTGGCGCGCCGACCTGGGTGCTTGTGCCTGTCAGTCATCTGTACCGACCTCTCTGTCAACGCTAGAGCCAGTTTCCTATCAGCAGGAAAGGCGCCCACTGGCTGGGGTGTGGATTGCTCCCGTTATGGATCAGCTGCAGCTGGGCGCGCTGCAGGCTGCGCGCCCGGGAGTGGTCTCCCGTGGACAGGGAATCGTAGAACGCCTGCACGATATCCACAGCCGAACGGTCATCTACCTCCCACAGGGTCGCCAGGGCGCTACGCGCCCCGGCCTTGAGCGCAATGCCCGCCAGGCCCAAAGCCGCCCGATCATCACCAGCGGCGGTTTCACAGGCACTGAGCACCAGCAGTTCCAGTGGTTCCCGATTGCTCGAGCGAGACTGGATACTGCGCCCCAGGTCATTGATCAGCAACTTGTCGTCGTAGGTCAGTAGGAAGGAGTCATCGTAAGTATCGCGGAATTGACCATGGGTCGCGAAATGCACGATGCTGTAGTTTCCACTCTGCAGCTCGGACTGGACCCTGGCACGGGTGAAATTCCTGTTCTCCAATACTTCTGCGTCCAGCATCCCTGCCAGCGCCGACAGCTCACGTTGGACTCCGGGTAGTGCGGGAAAGCCCTGCACCGACTCTGATATGCCACCGGCCAGGGTCGTGTAGGAGCGGCCTGCAAAGGCCCTGGGTTCTATCAGCGTAATCCCGGGCGCTGTCGCGACCGCATAGCGCTCGATCAGGAAAGCCTCGCCATCATGCAGGACAGCCAGCGGTATTGTGCGCAGGGGGCCATCCGGGACGAAAACCAGCGTCTCGACCCGGTGTCTGGTCAGTTGTGGCTCCAATGGCCGAATCAGCAGGTCGTACAATTGCCGCGCCTGACGCAGGTAGTCCCTAGTGCCAGTATTCGCCTCTATATTGAGCCGGAAGTCCCTGACCAGGCGCACCAGGTGAGAACGATCCACGGGCACCGCAATCTGCTCTATGCCGGCGTCAGTGGTGAGCAGCAGTTCCAGTCGGTCATCAAGCAAAACCGGGTACAGGACAGCGGTTTTCGCCGCCAGCTGATCCAGCAGTACCTTCTCGTCACCGACACATTGCTCCCTGAAATAATCCTGTAGCTCTGCGACCTTCAATGCCTCGAGGGTTGCTCGCGCATCGCTCAGCAAACGCTGCTTGCTGGCGCCCTGTTGCAGCCCGGCGCTATGCCTGAGCAGCAGGTCGGCGTATTCGTAGTACAGCGGTTTTATGATATCGTCGAGTGTATTCCGATCGAAGGTATCCAGGCCGGCGCGCAGACTTCCCAGCGACGCAATGGCACGTGCATAGGCCGCCATCGCCTGTTCCGGTTCACCCTCTTCCGAAAAGGCTGTTGCGAGTATCCATTCCCAGCGATATTCCAGGTCCTGCGCGTTTATTCGGGCCGCCGAACGCAGAGCAGTTCGCGCAAAGTGCAGCGCGGCATCAAACTGACGATCATCCGCATACAGTTCGGCCATGGAGCCTTCGACGAGGGATTGATAGCGGTCGTTGGCTGCAGTGTCATCCCCGGTTCCCTGCAACAGTTCCAATGCTGCCAGGCGATAGCCTGCATCGGCACCATATCTGTTGACTGCTTGTCGAAGGAGTGCGGCCAGCGCCAGGCGGTGGCGCACTGTCGATACCTGCGGGTCGCTGTCCATCCGCTGTGCAATACGGTGCGCTTCATTCAGGGAGGCGTGCAGACGCCCATCCTCCAGCATGGCCCTGGCGGCATTGATGCGATAGCTGGTTTCGGCATCCCTGTCCATGACCAGTTCTGCGGCTTCGGTAAACTGGGCGATGGCAGCAGCCGGATCGCCGCCCTGCTGTCGAAGGATTGCGGCGTCGTTCAGCAGGCTGGCCTGCAGGTCTGGCTGCAGCTGGTCCGCCAGAGCCAGAGCGGCGCCCATCTCGCCCCTGGCCGCCTCGAACTCACCATTCTGGAAGTGGAGCAGGGCGTGTTGCCGATGCAGCTGGGCGAGGAAGGCGGTTTCCGCATCCGGTCTTGCAGCGAGCCGTTCGTGGAGCTCCGACAGGGCCTTGTTCGCCTGTGTCGGCTTGCCCACTCGGCGGAGCAGGTCTATCCGCAGCAACCTGGCATCAATCTGCAGATTGGAAGCCGGTTCGGAGAGCGAATCCATGTCCTCCAGCAGTGTTAGCGCGCCGCGCAGGTCTCCCTGGGTACTCAGCTCCCGGGCCTTGCGCAGTTCGTCTGCACCGTCCACGGCGCCCACCAGGCAGGCCCCGGCTACCAGCAACAGGCCGAGCGTCAGGTGGATGTACCAGGCCGGATGCCGCGGCCTGCTTCTCTGGTGCCAGGCAGGTGATTCAGGGTTCATTCAGGTAGTTCCTTGCCTGTGGGTGGCCAAGTTGCGCGGCCCGTTCGAAATAGCCTTTTGCTCGTTCAGGATATGCACGCTCGACATAAAGGCCCGAATCGAGAATTACGCCCAGGTTGAACAGGGCGTTTCGGTCTCCCTGATTGCCCGCGGCCTCGAGCAGCTTCAGGCCCGCGTCGATATCGCGCCCCAGCAGGCGCCCCTCCAGCAGGTAATTGGCGAGTACCGTCTGCGCCAGATAGAATCCCTGGTTCGCAGCCTGCTCCAGTACCTGGATGCCCTCGCGACGCTCTGCATCGGTCCCTGCAGCACTCAGCACCAGCATCGCAAAATGATATTCGGCGAATGGGTTTCCTCCCCGTGCTGCCCGCCGGGCATAGTCCCGCGCCCTGGCTTGGCTTCGCTCCCCAGCCCAGCCGGTGTCGTACAGCTCACTGACCACAAGTTGTGCTCGCGTGTCGCCGCGATCGGCCTGTTCCTGTAGCGCGGTAAACAACTCCCGGTCACTGGCGAGCTTTACCCGCAGCATGTCGGCGAACACGCTTTCGGGAAAGCGCCCGATGAAAGTCGCCTGGCGCTCGACCAGGCCAGAGTTGACGGCGTCATAGAAAGCAAAGAATTCTTCGCCCGACGGTGTTCCCGGGGCAGATGAGGACGGCGGTGGGCTGTCCGCGCCGATTGGGGCAGGGAGCGCCTCCCCGGTGACGTCGGTCAGCTGCGCTGGGGTGGCGTTTTCCAGGTCAATAAGGTCCGGTTCCTGCAGCCAGTACCACACGAACCCGGCCAGCCCCAGGGCCAGGCCCGCGGCAACGAGGGTTACGGCTGCGAGCGGCAGTGGCAGTACACCTTTCGTGCCTGCTTGGGGTGATTGCTCCCGCATGTGCGTCACTGTGGTGTCGCCAGTCGGGGTCGTGTCACGCGCGGCGTTCGGTGGCGACCGCGGTCTGGCTGTATCCTGTGCGAGGATACTTTTGATGCTCCTCTGCAACTCGCCGCAATCCGTGAAACGCTTCTCACGCTCATAGGCCAGCAGTCCGTTCATCAGCGGCTGCAGATGCCCAAGCGGGCAGGGCAGGCGCGGCACCTGTTTTTCCATGCGTTGAAGGGAAAGCTCGCTCACGGTCTTCCCTGCAAACGGTACTTCGCCAATCAGCATCTGGTACAGCATGACCCCCAGGCTGTAGATATCCGAGCGACCGTCGAGGGATTGGCCCAGGGACTGCTCGGGGCTCATGTACTTGGGAGAGCCGATCACCGACTCAACCAGGGTGATCTCTGTCAGTTCACCCTGTCCGTGTGCCGGGCGCGCGATGCCGAAATCCGTGAGCACCGCCTCGCCCGATTCTCGAAACAGCACGTTGTCAGGTTTGATGTCCCGGTGGACGAAGCCCTTCTGGTGCGCAAACCCCAATGCCGACGCGAGCTGCCAGGTGATTTCCAGCGCCCGCCGCTCGCTCAGTGGAGCGCGCATCTGGCTGCGCAGATCACCCGCTGTGAACAGTTCCATTGCCAAATAGAATACGCCCCGGTGCTCGCCCACATCGTAGACCTGCACAATGTGCGGGTGAGACAGGCTCCCGACGATTCGTGCTTCGCGAAGAAAACGCCGCCCAAACTCCGGGTTGCTCGCCAGCTCTTGAGAAATGACCTTGAGAGCCACCGGCCGTCCAAAACTTTGCTGGATGGCGAGGTAAACCGTCGCCATGCCTCCCGCCCCGAGTATGCGCTCGATGACATATCCCGGTATTTCGGGCGTGTCGTATTCCATTGCTACTGGCACTGTATACCCGATGCCGTGCTAGTTGACGATGACCTCCAGGCGCCGATTCAGGCGATGCTCCGACTCGGGCAGGTCTTCGCCCGGATACTTGGGCTTCGCTTCACCGGCACCGACCACGCGAAGTCGGCCGCTGAGTGGCGGAAATGTCGTTTCCAGGATGGCTCTCGCCGCCTCTGCACGCCGCTCTGAAAGTGCAAGATTATGCGCCCAGGTGCCGCGGACATCGGTATGTCCAACCAGGGTAAAAGTCTTGCCTTCGTGCTCCTGGCTGGCCAGCACCTTACCCAGTTCATGGATATTGTCGCTGGTCCGTTCGTCCAGCTCGACGCTATTCAACTGGTAATTGATAGGAATCTGGATTCTTGCCTTGGTCTCGCCCCTAACATTGGCCTGGTTCTCAATCTGGTTCATGGCCAGCAGGCCAAACTCCTGGCTGGCAAGGCTGCGCTTTATTGAGTCGCTGGAAACGGGTGCTTCAGCCAGGCTGAGGTCCAGTTCGCGGGCGTTCTCGCGCATCCAGGAGGGCGGGTTGGAGTGAGCCTCCATGGCGCGTTCAAGCATGGTCAGTGCCTCGAAGCGCTGACCGTTCAGAGCCAGTACCTGACCATAGCGTGCCATCGAGAGTGCTGCCTGGTCCTGGCTACCGGCGTGCGCCACCGCCTGCTCATAGGCGGCAAGGGACTCCTGCAGGTTTCGCTGCCTCTGGTAGGCAGTTCCCATCAAATGCCAGGCAGGGTAAGAGTCGCACGCCGCGACGGACTTCTGCAGCCATTCGGCAGCCTTGACGAAGTCCCGCGAAGCGCCAGCCTCACGGGCGAGATTGTAGTAACGCGTCCCGTCGTCACAGGGAATGCTGACGCCACTTGCCGCCACACCTGTTGCGTGCAGAGCCATTACCACTATCGAGGCAACGAGGTGTAGCTGCTTCATAAGCTCCCCCTTTGGGACACCTGTCAGTCCAAGGCCGCACTTTTTGATCATTACATCGGCTTGGGGAGGTGTTGTCAATCTGCAGTATAGGCGGGGTTGGTGCCGCGGGGTTCTTGTTTTGCGCTGCCGGAATCGTTAAGGTACATGCCCCGGCGATGAAAAACATACCCGAAGGTCAAAACCGGCATGGCGAAGGCACTTGTTACAGGCACCAGGCGGTCTGCCGCGCGCATGCTGGCGCTGCTCTGCGGCGTGGTCCTGTCCGCCTGCGGGGGCGACCAGTCGCCACCCGCGCCGCCCCCGGTTGCAGCCAGCGAGGCACTGGCTACACATTCCGCCGAGTTCAGCAGGGATATTGTCGAGGTAGTGCCGGGAATCCACGTGGCGATCGGCTACGCGCTTGCCAATGTCATCCTGATCGAGGGTGATGACGGCGTCATCATCGTGGATACCACGGAATCCCTGGCCGCGGCGCGGGCGATCAAGGCAGAGTTTGACCGCATAACCGACAAGCCTGTCGCCGCCATCATCTATACCCACAACCACACAGATCACATTTTTGGTGCCGCCGCCTTTGCCCAGGGGCGGGATGTGCCGGTCTATGCTCACGCAACCACCTGGTCCCACATCGAGCGCATCATGAATGTACTGCGCCCGGTCATTGAGACCCGTTCTTTCCGCATGTTCGGCAACTACCTGGCCGCCGGTGGAGAAACCATTGTCAACGACGGTATCGGCCCGGCGCTGGCCCATACGCCGGGGGTGGATACGGATCTTTTCGGCCTGCTGCAACCCACCCATACCTTTCAGGACCGGCTCGAAGTGACCATCGCCGGCCGCACGCTGGTGCTGCGGCATGCGCCGGGGGAGACCGATGACCAGATCCTGGTGTGGCTGCCGGAGGAGAAGGTGCTGTTACCGGGCGACAACGTCTACAAGGCCTTCCCCAATCTCTATACCATCCGCGGTACCCGCTATCGCGACGTCATGCAGTGGGCCCGGAGCGTGCGCAGCATGCGTGACCTGGGCGCCGAGTATCTGTTGCCCAGCCACACCCGCCCGGTAGCGGGTGCCGCGGAGATTGACGAGATCCTGCGAGTGTACAGCGATGCCATCCAGTATGTGCACGACCAGACCGTGCGCGGTATCAACCAGGGTCTGGATGCGCTGACCCTGGCGGCCAGTATTGAACTGCCGTCCGAACTGGCCACACACCCCTGGCTGCAGCCCTTCTATGGCACTGTGCCCTGGTCGGTGCGGGCGATCTATTCCGGTTACCTGGGCTGGTACGACGGCAACAGCAGCAATCTGTTCCCGACGCCGGCCGCGACCCGCGCCAGCAGGCTGCTGGACCTGGCGGGCGGCGAGGCGGCGGTGCTGGCGGAGGCCGAGGCCCGGTTGCCGCAGGATCCCCAGTGGGCGGCGGAGCTGGCGGACCTGGTGTTGACGGCGAACCCCGATTCTGTCGCGGTTGCCGCTGACCTGAAAGCGCAGGCGCTGCGTATCCTTGCCAGTGGCACGCCAAACCCGAATGCCCGCAACTGGTACCTGACCGAGGCGCTGGAGCTGGAAGGCAGGGTGACGGTGGCACCCTCGCCGCTCACGGCGGAGCGGGTGGAATTTGCCCGTGGTTTTCCCATTGCGGGAGTGCTGCGAACCATGGCGGTGAGCCTGGACCCTGCTCGCAGTGTCGGTATGGATCAGCGGGTGGTGTTTGTTTTCCCCGACCAGGGAGCACAGTATGCCATTCATGTGCGCAACCAGGTCGCCGCCATTGAGGCGCTGCCTGCGGTGCCCGACGACGACAGCCTGGTAGTGACAGTGACGGCCACTGACTGGCTGGACCTGGTCAGCGGCCAGCGCGGGTTTCCCCTGGCGCTGGCGGACGGCACGCTCCAGGTATCCGGCGGTCTGGCGGACAAGGGTACGTTACTGCGATTCCTGGCGCTGTTTCGGCAGCAGTAGTTATCGGCGGCCCCGGCCGCTTTTCGACAACAGAAGAGGTGTTGACGTGGATACAAGTTTTGCTCCTGAAGATCTCGCGTTTCGCGATGAAGTGCGGGCGTTTTTTGCCGAGGCCTATGATGCCGAGCTGCAGGCACGCCTGAACAACCTTGACACTTTCAAGGACGCCGTCATCGACTGGCAGAAGCGACTCTACAAGCAGGGCTGGATCGCTCCGGGCTGGCCGAAGGAATACGGCGGTACCGGCTGGAATGCTACCCAGAAGTTCATCTACGAGACGGAACGCAGTGCCGCGGGCATCCGCGACGTCATCCCTTTCGGCCTCAACATGGTGGGCCCGGTCATCTACGCTTTTGGCAATGAGGAGCAGAAGCAGCGCTTTCTGCCCCGTATCCTGCAGAGCGATGACTGGTGGTGCCAGGGCTACTCCGAGCCGGGTGCCGGTTCCGACCTGGCGGCACTGAAGACCAGGGCGGTGCGCGAAGGCGACGAGTACGTGGTGACCGGCGCCAAGATCTGGACCAGCTACGCCCAGTATGCGGACTGGATCTTCTGTCTGGTGCGCACCAACAGCGAGGGCAAGAAGCAGGAAGGTATCAGTTTCCTGCTGATCGACATGAAGTCGCCCGGAATCAAGGTCAACCCCATTGTCTCCATCGACAACCACCACAGTCTCAACGAGGTGGAGTTCAACGAGGTGCGTGTGCCAGTGGCCAACCTGATCGGCGAACAGGACAAGGGCTGGACCTACGCCAAGGCCCTGCTGGCCCACGAACGCACGGCTATCGCCGGCGTTGCCGACAGCAAGCGTAACCTGGCACAGACCAGGGAGTTCGCTGCCCGCGAAGTCAACGGTGGCAAGTCGCTGCTGAGTGACCCGCTGTTCCAGAAGCGCCTGTCTGATATCGAAATCGAGCTGATGGCGCTGGAATTCACCGAGTTGCGGGTGTTGGCCACCGTTGCCTCGGGCGGTGCCCCGGGTGCGGAATCCTCGCTGCTCAAGATCAAGGGTACCGAGATGCAGCAGGCGGTGCAGGAGTTGCGCATGGACGTGGCGGCCTATTACCAGGGCGTATTGCCCAACGACCTCACTCCTGAACAGCTGGGCCATGACTTCGGTTCCCAGGCTCGGCAGAGCTACATGTACGGCCGCGCTGCCACCATTTATGGAGGCTCCAACGAGGTCCAGAAAAACATTATCGCCAAGGCCGTGCTCGGCCTGTAATCCCGCATTCGAGAGGCAACAGAGATGAATTTTGAGTTTACCGAAGAACAGGGGATGCTGCGGGACAGCGTCGCGCGGTTTGTCCAGGACAGCTACGATTTCGATACCCGCCGCAAGATCGCGGCCTCCGATGAGGCCATGAGTCGCGCCAACTGGCAGACCTTCGCCGAACTGGGCTGGCTGTCGGTGCCTTTTGCCGAGGAGCACGGCGGTTTCGGCGGCAACCCGGTCGATAGCATGGTAATGATGGAGGAGTTCGGCAAGGGCCTGGTGCTGGAGCCCTACCTGGCCACGGTACTCCTGTTTGGCGGCCTGCTGCAGCGAGGCGGAACGGTGGAACAGCAAGCCGAGTTGATCCCGCGCATTATCGAGGGTGGTTGCCTGGGTGCCTTTGCCTACCTGGAGCGCCAGAGCCGCTATGAGCTGGCGGATATCAAGACCACGGCCAGCGCCCAGGGCGATACCCTGGTGCTCAATGGCGAGAAGGTCGTGGTGTTCAACGGCGCCAGCGCCGACCAACTGATTGTCTCGGCCCGCACCCGCGGCGAACAGAGTGACAGCGATGGCATTACCCTGCTGCTGGTCCCGGCCGACGCCGCCGGCATCGAGCGCAGCAGCTACCGGCTGATGGATGGCCAGCTGGTCGCCAATATCGTGTTCAAGGATGTCCAGGTGCCCGCCGCCGACGTGGTCGGGGAGCAGCACGAAGGTTATGCCCTGATGAACGAAGTGGTCACCGCCGCCACTATTGGCCTGGCCGCGGAGGCGCTCGGGATCATGGGGCAGCTCAACGCCAAGACCCTCGAGTACACCAAGACCCGCAAGCAATTCGGGGTTGCCATCGGCAGCTTCCAGGCCCTGCAGCACCGGATGGTAGATACCTTCATGGCCTACGAGCAGACCAAGTCCATGCTCTATCGCGCCGTGTGTGAACTGGACGGTGGCGGTGATGACGTCGCTGCCTGCGTGCATGCGCTGCAGGTGATGGTGGACCGCAACGCAAGGAAGATCTTTGGCGAGGCAATCCAGCTGCACGGCGGCATGGGCCTCACCGATGAGCTGGATATCGGTCACTACGCCAAGCGCTTGATGATGATCAATGCCACTTTTGGCAACGGCGATTATCATCAGGCACAATTCAACCAGCTGCGCTACAGTGCATGATCAATAAACG
This sequence comes from Haliea sp., assembly GCF_040221975.1. Taxonomy (GTDB): domain Bacteria; phylum Pseudomonadota; class Gammaproteobacteria; order Pseudomonadales; family Halieaceae; genus Haliea. The sequence continues at coordinate 138,031 of NZ_JAVJWR010000036.1, read as the reverse complement.
GGAGCCAACGCTATGAAACTGGGCATTCTGCTGGGCTATTCCGGCAAGCAAATCGACATTCCCATCGACCTTATCCGCCAGGCGGAATCGATGGGCTATGACTCGGTGTGGACGGCCGAGGCCTACGGCAACGACGCCGTGACCGCGGCCGCCTGGGTACTCGCCCAGACCGAAAAGATCCGCGTCGGCACCGCCATCATGCAGATGCCCGCGCGCTCACCGGCCATGTGCGCGATGACCGCGATGTCCCTGGATCAGTTGTCCGGCGGCCGTTTCATCGTCGGCCTGGGTGCGTCCGGCCCGCAGGTCGTGGAGGGCTGGCACGGGGTGCCCTATGGCAAGCCGGTCACCCGCACCCGCGAGTACATCCAGATCATGCGCAAGATCATGGCGCGGGAAGGCCCGGTGGAATTCCAGGGTGAAATGTACCAGCTGCCCAATACCGGCGCCGGCACCACCGGCCTCGGCAAGCCGCTGAAATCGATTCTCGCGGGCAACCCCGACATACCCATCTACACTGCGTCCATCACCCCGGCGGGCCTGCGCTGTGCCGGGGAAGTGGCGGATGGCGTGTTCCCGGTATGGATGGACCCGAACAAGTTCAGCATCCTCGGCGAGCATATCCAGAAAGGCCTGGACATCGCAGGCAACGGCAAGAGCCTGGCCGACTTCGATATCGCGCCTTTTGTCTCAGTGGCAGTCAATGATGATCTGGACGCGGCCTACGATTCCCTGCGGCCCTGGCTGGCCCTGTACATCGGCGGCATGGGCGCCAAGAACAAGAACTTCTACAACGACTACGCTACTCGCGCTGGCTACGGCGACGTCGCCGAGCGCATCCAGGACCTCTACCTGTCAGGCAAGAAGGCCGAGGCAGAAGCGCTGGTGCCGAATCAACTGCTCGACGAGGTAGCGCTGGTCGGTCCCCGCGAACGGGTCATTGAGCGCCTGGCCGACTGGAAAGCCGCCGGCAAGCGGGGCGAGGTTGGTACCATGCTACTGGGAGTACATGATCCCGCCGTGCTGGAGCTGTTTGCCAGGGAAATGCTCTGATGCAGGTGCAGGGGCGGATCGTGGTTGTCACCGGTGGCGGCAACGGCATCGGCAAGGCTCTGTGCGAACGCTTCCACCGGGAGGGCGCGGAGAAAGTTGTCGTGGTCGATCTTGATCGCGCCGACGCGGAGGCAGTGGCCGCAGCGGTTGCCGGTGATGCCTTCGAGGTCAATGTCCGCGATGAAGAGGCCATCAAGGCCATGGTCGATGCAGTGATCGCCCGCCATGGCCGCATCGACCTGTTTTGCAGCAATGCCGGCATCGTTGCGGGCGACGGAGAGCCCTGGTGGGCAACCTCCGCCCCCAACAGCACCTGGCAGGCCATGTGGGAAATTCATGTGATGGCGCACGTCTACGCTGCTCGCGCCTGCCTGCCCGGCATGCTTGAGCGTGGTGAGGGCTTTTTCCTCAACACGGTCTCGGCCGCGGGCCTGCTGAATCAGGTTGGGGACGCCGCCTATTCGACCACCAAACATGCGGCGATTGGCTTTGCCGAGGCGCTGGCCATTACCCATGGGGATGACGGGATAAAGGTTGCAGTACTGTGCCCGCAAGCGGTGGCGACACAGATGATTGGCAGCGTGGAGGAGGGAGGCACCGCCGGTGTCGATGGCATCCTGACACCGGAGCAGGTGGCGGATGCGGTCATTGATGGCCTGGCTGCAGAGCGATTCCTGATCCTGCCACACGCGCAGGTGGCGGACTACCGGGCGCACAAGGCAGCGGACTATGATCGTTGGCTGGGCGGCATGCGCAAACTGCGGCGCCGTTTCGGCAATCCCAACCTGTGATACTGCACGGACCAGTCGCATGACCTACAGTCGCGGCCAGGAGGAGCGTTTCGCGCGCACCATCCTCAACGGTTTCGAGGCCTACTTTGCCGAGTTCCAGAACATCACCCTGGCCGCGCGTGCGCGGTTCGAGGCGCAGGACTGGCAAGGCATGCATGCGGCGTCCATCCAGCGGATCGATCTCTACAAGGAATCCACGACCCGGGTCCTGCAGTACGTGGAACTGATCGCCGGAGAGCAATTGCACAGCTTGCAGTTCTGGCGGCAGGCACGTGCAAGCTACGCGGCGTTGGTCCGCGGCCACAACAACTTCGAGATCGCCGAGACCTTCTTCAACTCCGTTTACTGCGGCGTGTTCAAGCACCTCAAGATACGCGACGAATACGCCTTCGTGTTTTCACCCCAGGGCGACATGCCGGCTCCGGATGTGAGCAAGGTCTATCGTTCCTATGCCTGTGCGGACGGCTTCGATACACCCCTGCGGGAGGTGCTGCAGGACTACGGGTTCTCCCTGCCCTGGGAAGACCTGGAACGCGATATCGCCAGTATTGTCGAGGCCATCAACCACTATCTGGCGCCACGTATCGACCTGAACCGGCCCGGGGTGGAGATCCAGACCCTGGAGCCACACTTTTTCCGCAACAAGGGTGCCTACATTGTCGGCCGCATTGTTTCCGGGCCGGATTCCATGCCGATCGTGATTCCTGTCCTGCACAGTGGCAACGGCGAAGTGTACGTCGACACCATTTTGTTCGGCGCCGACAAGATGAGCGTAATCTTCAGCTTTACCCGCGCCTATTTCATGGTGGACGCCACCGTTCCATCCCAGTACGTATTGTTCCTGCAGCAACTGATGCCCGCCAAGCCGATTTCCGAACTCTACAGCTCCATGGGCTATAACAAGCACGGCAAGACCTACTACTACCGCTGCGCCTTCCGGCACATGAAGAGTACCAGTGACAAGTTCATTATTGCCCCGGGAATCAAGGGCATGGTCATGAGCGTGTTCACGCTGCCGTCCTATGACTTTGTGTTCAAGATCATCAAGGACCGGTTCACACCGCCCAAGGAAATGACCCGGGAGCAGGTGAAGGAGAAGTACCGGCTGGTGAAGCGCTGGGATCGCGCAGGACGGATGGCTGACACCCAGGAATTTACCAATCTGGCCTTCGCCCGCGAGCGCTTTTCGGACGAGTTGATGGAGGAACTGCACAAGGTCGCGCCATCGCTGATCGAGGAGCATGGCAAGGCGCTGGTGATCAAGCACGTGTATGTCGAGCGCCGGATGACGCCGCTGAACCTGTACCTGCAGGATGCTACCGAGGAGCAGGTGGCAGCGGTCATGGACGAGTATGGCAACGCCATCAAGCAGTTGGCCGCCGCCAATATCTTCCCGGGCGACATGTTGCTGAAGAACTTCGGGGTTACCCGCCACGGTCGCGTCGTGTTCTACGACTACGACGAGATCGTGCCGTTGATGGACTGCAACTTCCGCGAGATACCCGCGCCCCGGACCGAGGCGGAAGAGTTGGCCAGCCAGCCCTGGTACAACGTGGGCCCCAATGACATTTTTCCCGAGGAGTTCCGGCTCTTCTTCTCCGGCAACCAGCGCGCGCGCAAGGTGTTTGACGCCATGCACAGCGACATCTACGAGGCGTCGTTCTGGCAGGGCCTCCAGGACCGGATACGCCAGGGCTACATCGAAGACTTTTTCCCCTACCGACGCAAGTTCCGGTTCAACCGTACTCCCAGGCAACAGGCAGCAGCAGTCTAATGGCAACACTGTATCTCTTCCGGCACGGCCAGGCGTCCTTCGGGGCCGACGACTACGACAAGCTATCGGAGCTCGGTTGTCGCCAGGCAGAAGTGCTCGGCCATTACCTGCGCGATCAGGGTATCCAGCTCGATGCGGCCTATAGCGGCGGCTTGCTGCGGCAGCGGGAGACTGCTGCGCTGGCGCTGGCCAGCCAGCCGCGGGAAGTGCCGCATCATATTGACCAGCGTTTTGACGAAGTGCGCAATGATGAGCAGATCAAACACCTGGTGCCGGTGGTGGCAACGGCAAATCCACAGATCAAGGCGCTGGTGGACAAGGGCCTGAGTTCAAGCAAGGACTATCAGAAAGTGATCGAAGCGGTGTTCACCCACTGGGTGTCACCGGCCTGTGACGAGCCGCGCATCCAGAGCTGGGCTGAATACTCGGGGGCGGTGCATGCGGCGCTGCGCGATATCATGGCGGCACAGGGTTCCGGCAAGACGGTCGGTGTCTTCACCTCCGGGGGAACCATCGCCACCATCGTCAGCCAGGTGCTGGGCCTGAGCGGAGAGCATGCCTACAAGTTCTACGAGCCGATCTTCAACTGCTCGGTTACCCAGCTTTTCTACAGCGGAGACAAGGTGTCCCTGTCCTACTTCAACGACCGCTCCTTTCTGCAGGTGCTAGGCGGCCAGGCGGGTGAACAGCTTGTCAGCTATCGCTGACAGGCTTCTTCTTGCGCAACAGGGACTCCTGAGCCACTGAAGCCACCAGCTCGCCACTGCGGCTGTAGAAGCTGCCCCGGCTGAGGCCGCGGCTGCCGTGGGCGCTGGGGCTGTCCATTGCATACAGCAGGTACTCATCCACCCGCAGGGGCCGGTGTAGCCACAGCGCGTGGTCCAGGCTCGCTGCCTGTATTTCAGGGCTCATGCCAGTGTAGGGGTGGGGCAGCAGGGCAGCTCCGAGCAGGGCAAAGTCGGAGATGAAGGCGAGAAGTGTCTGGTGGCGGACCGGGTCATCGCCGATTTCGCGTGCCGGGTCCAGCACCCGGAACCACATGAACTGCTCCGGCTCCTGGGGTTTCGGGTTCAGATAGTCCCGACGCCTGACCGGGCGCCGCTCCAGCGCCTGCATCAGGGGCGGTGTAAACCGGTCGGGGTATTTCTCGGCCATCATGCCCCAGTACTCGAAGTCGGTTTCCAATTCTTCCGGTGGCGTAACTACAGGCATGTCGAACTGGTGGCTCAGCCCGTCCTCGAAACGCTGGAAAGATACCGAGGTGCTGAATATCGGCACACCGTCCTGCTTGGCGATCACCCGCCGGGTGGTGAAGCTGCCGCCGTCCCGAATCGGGTCGACCTCGTACACTATCTGCTTCTTCGGATTACCCGGGCGCAGGAAGTAGGCGTGCATCGAGTGAGCGTTGCGGGAGGCGTCCACGGTCTTGCTGGCGGCATAGAGGGATTGCGCCAGCACCTGGCCACCAAACACCCGGGGCGGGTAGCTCGGGCTATTGCCGATGAACAGGTATTTGTCGATACGCTCCACTTCCAGCAGTGTCAGCAGTTTTTGCAATTTGTCAGCCATGCTAGTGTTTCCTGTAGGTCCGGCAGCAGAAGCTCTTAGCGCGGCTGCAGGCCGTTGAAAAAGATGTCGAAGTAATCGACCGCGACGGTGTCGAGGTCATCCACGCGGCGCCAAAGCTTGATATCCATTGCGGCGTTAATGGCACCGGCAATGAGTTGCTGGGCGATAAAGGGCTCGATATCGCGCACACTGCCATCGGCGATGCCCTCGCGAATGAACTCACCAAAGTGCTGGTTGGAGGAGTCTGTACGCTTGAGTATCTGCTTGCGCCTTGCCATCGGCAACGCGGTGATGGTGCTGTAGCGTATCAGTGGCCCCCGATCGGAATTCTGGGCATGAAATATCCGCCGGCAAACCTGGTCGATCTTGTGCAAGCCGCTGCCATCCAGTCGCTGGGCCTGGCGATAGATCTCCTCGGTCACATCCAGCGAATAGGTATAACAGTTGAACAACAGGTCTTCCTTGTTGCGGATATGGTAGTAGAACGCGCCCTTGGATACGTTCAGGTGCTCTGCAATTTCGTCCAGCGAGGTGCCGTTAAACCCCTTCTTGTTGAAAAACCAGGATCCCGTCTTGTAGAACGCCTGTTGCTTGAGCCGGTTTTGCTCGTCGCGGTCGAAACCGTGGACATAGTTTTCCGCTGCGGCGTCAAGACGCACGGTCGCTGGTTGGTACTCGTCAGCGCCGGAATACAGCCCATGTGCCAGCAGGTCCCAGGCCTGTTGGGCGGTATCGGTGACCTGTTCCCGCGGTTGGCTGTGCAGCCAGGAAAAAATCCAGTCGAGGGAGCCGAGCATGGCTCGGGTGGCGGCAATCGTCTCGCAGGGCCGGATCTCTCCGGTTTCGATCCCCGCTCGCAGGTAGCCACGCAGGCGCTTGAACATGGCAATGTACTGCGCTTCCACCTCTCGGCGGCGAGTGCCCTGCAGCGAGGCAATCTCCAGCAGGGCTGCCAAATGCGGGCCGCGGTTTTCCTGCGCAGCCAGCCAGTTCTCGAACTGCAACAGGAAGAATTGCCGTGCACGCTCCAGAGGGCTGTTATAGTGTTGCTCGATCTCGTCCATTGAGCGCAAATGGTGGCCCAGGGCAGCAAGATAGCACTGGTAGATGAGCTCTTCCTTGGTTTTTACATAGTAGTAAAGGCTGGTCTTGGTCAGGCCCAGGGTTTCGGCGATATCGCGCAGGGTGGTGGCGCGCGACCCCTTGGAGTTGAACAGGCGCGCTGCCTGCGAGAGTATTGCCGTGCGTTTGGCATCATGCTGGGCAGAGCGGTTGAAGGGGGAGCTCTGCCCCGCCGTTTCTGTATCCCTGCGCTTGCCCATGTAACGCCTCTGCCGGACCCGATTGCCAGCTGCCCGTACTCAATAGTCGATTATTCAAACTTTAGGTATTTTTTTTGTCGCTGTCTACAGCGCCGGCTCGGGATCGGGTTCGAAACGAAGGTCCAGCCACTTGCGAGAGCGGTAGCGATACACCAGCAGCACCGCTTTCAGGCTGTAATCCAGGACCATCACGCCGAAAATCCAGTACACCGAAAGCCCCAGGCGGGTGCACAGCCAGGCCGGGACAAGCCGCCCCAGGATGATGCCGACGAATGTTGCCATCAGGGGAAAGCGGGTATCGCCAGCGCCGCGCAGGGCACCGGCCAGGGCAAAGTCGCAGGCCATCATCGGCATGGCCAGGCAGATCACATAGATGAACACCACGGTCAGGGAAATAACCCCGGGGTCGCTGATCATGAAAGTAGCCAGCTCTTCCGCAAACCAGGCCATGATGATGGACAGACCTATCATGGCGACCAGCGCCATGCGCAGAGACCTCCAGCCGGTAGCCATGGCGCGGTCGGGGCGACCGGCGCCGAGTTGCTGCCCTACCAGCGTGGCGGTGGCCACACCAAAACCAAAGCCGATGACAATGGGAAACGCCACCAGGCTGATACCGATCCCGTAGGCCGCGTAAGCGGTGGTACCATAGTTGGCAATAATCGCAAAAAACGCCAGAAACGCCAGCTGGACCACCGCCTGCTCGGTGACTGCGGGAGTGGCAATCCGGACCAGCTGGCGGGCGCCGGTCCAGTCGATGTTCAGGCGCCTGATTGGCTTCAGCCCAAAGTTGCCGCGCCACCAGAAGACCAGGAAGCCGCAGGTCACCACCGCTCCCGCAGCCCCTCCGCCCAGGGCAACGCCGGTAACCCCCATTTCCGGCAGCGGCCCGAGGCCGAAGGCCAGTGCGAAGCCAAAGCCGACATTGAGTGTCGAGCTGACCAGCAGGAAGTAGAGCGGTGTAATAACGTCCCCGGTTGCCCGCAGGGACGTCGCCAGCATCATGTTGGCTGCCGAGAACAGGTTGAAAACGCCCAGCCAGAAGATAAACCCGGCTGCCAATATGGTTGTTCGCGGATCCAGCCCAAACAGGCCGGCGATACTGTCGGGAACCAGCAGCACGGGAACGCTGAGCAGCGCGGCAATCAAGAGAGCCAGCAGCAGTGCCGTCCAGCTGGCCATTTCCGCGCGCGCAATCTCTCCCGCCCCCCAGTACCTGGCTACCATCGCCGTGGCGGCAACAGAGAGCCCCATCAGGATAGCCTGAACCAGGAAGAACACCCGGTGACCGGTGGTAACAGCTGCTACCGCAGACGTTCCCAGCCCTGCCGCAATCTTGATGTGCATGAACCCGACGACCGTGAACAGCAGGTTGGAAATGATCGTGGGCCAGGCAAGTTGCCATACCCTGCGACTGGCAGACTCGCGCTTCCCGACCGCGGGTGTCGTCTCACCTTCCATTGGGTTCCCTAGATTCTTGTTTGCAAGCCTGCGAGCTCATTGCATGCGCCATGCCGGAAACACGAGATTATATGGTCGTTGACCATGCCGGTCGCCTGCATGTGCGCATAGAGAATGGTTGTGCCTACAAAGGTGAACCCCCGCTGCTTCATATCCTTGCTAATGGTGGTCGACAGCGGTGTGCTGGCAGGTACCTCGCTCATGCTCGACCAGGTATTGCGTATCGGCTTGCCATCAACGAAACGCCAGAGATAGTCGGCAAACGAGCCAAATTTATCCTGCGTGTCGAGGAAGGCCCTGGCATTTTGTCTTGCTCCATAGACCTTTAGCCGGTTTCTGATGATTCGGGGATCGGTCAGAATACGGTCCAGTTTGAGGTCGCTGTAGCGGGCAATCCTCTGGGCATCAAAGCCATCGAAAACCTCTCGATAGCCCTCCCGTTTGCGTAGTACCGTTATCCAGGCAAGCCCCGCCTGGGCTCCCTCCAGAAGCAGGAACTCGAACAGGGTTTTATCATCATGTACCGGCACGCCCCATTCAGAATCATGGTATTCAACATAGAGGGGGTCCGACCCACACCAGCCACAACGTTCCGGCATTGCTGTGTCGTCCTTTACATCCGCAGCGTAAAGCCCAGTATCAGCCCGGGGCCAGAGCTTGTCCACCGCCGAAGCGGCCTGGCTTTCGCTGTGGCGTAAACCGGCAGGCTGTGCCAGAATCCGGCGGATGAACGAGACAATACTTTATGAACGTACCGGGCATATCGGTCGCCTGGTTCTGAATAATCCGAGCCAGCACAACGCGCTGGGCCAGGAGCAGTTGGCGGCCATTCAGAGCCACTTGGCGACAGTGCAATCTGACGACCAGGTGCGTGTTCTGATCATTACCGGCTGGGGCGACAAGACCTTTTGCGCCGGGGCGTCACTCCAGCAACTCGGCAGCGGTAATCTCTCCGGCGATACTTTCCAGGAAACCACAGACATGGTGGCCCATCTGGCCATACCCACGATCTGTGCAATCAATGGCAACGTCTACGGCGGCGGCGTCGAACTGGCACTCAGCTGCGACTTCAGGATAGGCATCGCAGGCAGCAAGCTACGTGTTCCCGCCGCTGCCATCGGTCTGTGTTACCCCATAAGCGGCATAAACCGTTTCGTGGAACGCCTTGGCGTCAGCGCCGCGAAGCGCATGCTGCTGGCCGCTGAGGAAATGGAAGCGGAGACCCTGTTGGAGCTGGGTTTCCTCGATCACCTTGTGCAACCCGCGGCGCTGGACAAGGCCGCAGAGACCCTCGCGCTGCAGATATCCAGCCTGGCCCCTCTGGCTGTTCGCGCCATGAAACAGATTATCCAGCAGGCAGCCTCCGGGGATATTGAGCGCGATCAGGCGCAGGCCCTGTCGCAGCTGTGTCTGGAGTCGGCAGACCTGCAGGAGGGTTTTGCGGCCAAGCGGGAAAAGCGAGTACCCCGGTTTCAGGGGAAGTAAGCAATCTCGCTCAAGACCAGGGCAGGTGGAAGCTGGCGGTAACCATGCTGCGATCCTCCCTCCCTATTGCGAGTTCACAACCCAGTTCCTCGCCTGCACGCTTGATTATGGCGAACCCGGCTGACTCAGGAGACTCGAATGCCAACCCGGGCGGTATGCCAATGCCATTGTCCTGGTAGATGAAGCTTACCGTATCACTATTCGCGCCAGGGTTGGCGGTGAAGGTCACCGAAAAACGTACAAAACAGCTGCTACGCTCTGCGTCGAACCCATGGGTCAACGAATTGTCAAACAGCTCCGCAAGGATGATAGCGACAGGTATGGCCTGCGCTGCCGGAACAAGTTCCTGCTGGACATTATTGACCACGGCAAGCCGGTTGCATACCTGAGGATGACTTGAGCAAAGTGCACTTGCCAATCTGGCCGCGCAATCATGCAGGTTGGCATATAGTCTCTCGCCCTGGTAGTAGAGAGAGTCCTGCACAACATCGAGCACCTCCAACCGAAACCGAACCCTCTTGTGAGCGAGCTCCGTTGCCCCAGGTTCATACTCAAGCGTTGTATCCGTGCAGAACCTGGCCCAGTACAGCAATTGCTTGTTGTAGGAATGAATTGAGTCGGTGAGTTTGCTCTGAAAATCGATCTGGTCCTGCAGCTCATCCGCAAATCGGTCGGCGACTCGTTGCATCTCATTTGCTTGCTTCAACTGCTGCTCCTTGAGCATGTAGTTCCGATAAAACTTGAGAAACAGCGAAGCAATGCCAAGGAACAGGACAAAATAGGCCGAGAAAGCCCACCAGGTAAGCCATGGGGCGGGGGCCACCCTGAGGGCGATGGTCAGGCCATCATAGTTCCAAATCCCAGCGGAATTGACTGCCTGTACCCGAAAAATATAGTCTCCCGCTGGGAGATTGGTGTAAGTAGCCGAGCCTCGATTGCCTACGTCAACCCAGTCCTTGTCGAATCCCACGAGTTTGTGTCGATACCGGGTGCTCTCCGGGTCCGTGAAGTCCAGTGCGCTGAATTCAAAAGTGATGAATCGGTCTGTGTGGTTCAGTAGGATCGAATCAAAGGCTGAAATGGGTGGGAGGGGAATAACATCTTCGCCATCTAAAGTTATACTGTTAAGAGCGATTCTAGAAGGTTTTCCCGTAGCTATAACATCGTTGGGATCGAATCGATTATATCCGTGGTTTCCACCGAAGTAGATAAAACCATTGAGATCCTTATATGAGCTCCCCAACTCAAATTCAGTCTCCTGTAAACCATGAGTATGACCGAAGTTCAAAAGACCTCCATCCTTTGCCAGTCGAGATATGCCCCTATTTGTTGAGAACCATACTTCTCCTTGGCTGCCGGCTTCGATTGCGTAGACTGTCTTGCCAGAGAATGGAGAACTAATCTCCACATGCTCCAGATCCACAGTGGAAAGCTCGCGTATACGGACATCTTTATCTAACTTGAATAAGCCATGATGCAGTGACCCAAACCAGATATGATCCTGGGTTTCAGCCATGCTCCAGATTGTTGGTTGATCGGACCTGTCCAAGCGGGCTGATTCGAAAGTAATATTCTGAAATTGATGCAGTTCCAGATTAAATATCTGAAGGCCTGATTCGGTGCCAACCCAAATGGTATCATCCGAGGATCGAAACAGCATGAGAACTCGATTGTCACGAAGATCTCGGTGTGTATCGCCAGATGTAATACTCTTCGAAAAATTCGGCTTTTTGAAAATAGTCAGACCTCCGCCATAGGTGCCGATCAACATCCTGTCGGAGTCTAACTTGAGAAACGCACTTATGGAGTCGGAGTCCAGACCATCCAAAATATCAGTGTTAAGTCGTGTAGAACTAGGCTCATCTAAACTAAGTATTTCAAATCCTGAGTTCCTATAGCCGAGATAGATCTCATGCTGATCAGCGAAAACCGACATTATTCTTTCGCCGTAGATCGAAATGTCTGGAAAATGATCCTTGAAAGGGGAGAAAGTGCTGGATTGGACATCGGTTATCATGAGACCGCTGTAGGACGCGACAAGTATTTTGTTGTCACTTATAGATTCGAATGCAATGACTGAGTGCAGGCCATCGTGGGTTTGCCGATCGAAAAGTTCGAATGGAGAAAGGACCAATCGGTTGATGCCGTTGTAGGTGCCAACCCAATAGCCACCTGAGTAGTCGGTGGCGAGTGAGATTACCTCGTTGTTCGATAGTTTTGAGTTGGAGGTGGTGAAGTTCTGTACGGCCAGATCATCCTTGAAAATAAATATTCCTTGATCAGATGAAATAATAGAGTGCCCCGTATCTTTATCAAATGTAATGTCATGGATGGTGGACCTGTGAAAGTCCTTCTGGGTATCTATTCCAGAATCTACCTGGCGACATTCGTTGGTTTTTTCGTCAATGGACAGGAGTCCCCCACCGATAGTGCCAATCCAAATATCACCTGAGGGAATTTGAGCAACTTCCTGTGCCGGTGCGGTCCTTCCACATAGAATTTCGATGTCATATATTTGAATATGATCCGATCCAACGTCGCCCTTGAATATCTTGTCACTACTTGCAGCCAGAAAAATTCCGTTGTTACTATCTTCGTAAAAATCGGTCACAGGTCTATGGAAATCGATACTATCGGCGCGTTCGACTCGTCCATCTTCATGGACTTGCATTACTTCACCATTCATAAGGCCGATTAGTAACAGCGCTTCGCTGGAAAAGTACACGTCTGAGATCTGAGGATTCAGGGCGCCTAGCGAACCTACCCATGCGGGGGCGGTGAATACTCCTAACTTCTCGTCATAGACTAGGGGTTCATTTGAGTCAGTGACCGCAAGTACTTTGTGATCCCAGACCTCAACAAGTTTCCTAATTCGAGGCTTATAAAATCCAGGTGTCGAAGCAAAAAGCTCATTTTGATATTGAATAGACTTCCCTTTTGCTTTGAGTACACCATCATAGTTTGATACCCATAATCTTTGATTGCTCGTATGAAGAATCGATAGTGTGGTTCCTTGATGAAGAAAGCGGCTAAAGTAAGTGTTTACAACGGAAAAATAATTAGTTCCGATAGCTGGAGGGCTAGTGCGTCCTACGCCAGGGGGCGTTTCCTCTGACCGAGAGGCTGAAACTATCGAGATAGTGAGGAAGGGGAGCACCAGTAAGAAAAAAAGTTTTCCTTTTCTGAGCATGTTGCCTACAAGCCGATTTTAGCTCTTAGGTAGTTTCATTGTTACAACGTGTTTCATATACCTTAGAAAACTCCTTTTTGTATTTATTGAATGCATCTTCCAACTCTGTGCATCTGGTCTCTAGGTCAATTTTGTTTTTCTTCTTCAATTCGGATTCAATATTATCGGCAATAGCCTTGACTTGCTTGGCGCCCAAATTGGCGCTCATTGATTTTATTGCATGTGCAATACTTTGAGCTTCTTTATGGTTTCCGCAGATAGATGCATTCTCTAGCTCTTTGACTTTTACAGACATTTGATTCACGAAGCCAGCGTAGACTTCCGAAAGTATAGATTTACCTGTCTGTCTTTCAATTTGCGTGATGTTGTTTATAGCCGAAGAGTCGATGAGATCCTCGCTGCTTCCATGTTTTTGGTCGCTCTGATGGTCTTTTCTGTCAATATTGAGTGGCTGTAAACTTCTAACACTCTCCGTATTGCCGAAACATTCCTGAATTATGTCTTTGATTTCAGACATCCTGAACGGCTTGCCGAGATATCCGTCCATTCCGGCATCTATAAAATAGCGCTTATCATCGGCAGTGATCCCCGCCGTTAATGCAATAATTTTCACCGGGTTAAGCTTTCTATCCTGTTCGTCGTCTCTGATGTGTCGAGTCGCTTGATATCCGTCCATTAATGGCATTTGGCAATCCATGAATATAATGTCGTAACGATTTCGTTTTTGGAGTTCGACGGCTTCTTTCCCATTCTCCGCAATGTCAACTTTGTGTCCGATCATCTCCAAGACTTCTTGAGCAATTCTTTGATTTGTCGGGATATCTTCCGCGACCAGTATTCTGAGGCTGCGTATATTGTCTGGGGTCGCCGAAATTTCTGAGCCCTCATCTTCAATATTTTGTAATTTTGTGATCTCATTGAGCGCAAGCCTCAATGCTTCTGAAGTACAAGGCTTTGTTATAGTGGGCCTTCCCGATAGATGTGGAGGCAGCTTGACCTCATGGATCGGCATTAATAATATGCTGGGTGATTGTATGAATCCTTCATCTACACATTCAGCGCTCAGGGAAGTGTTTTCAATGTCGATAATCAGGATGTCGTTCTGATCTGTTTCGCTTAGTAGCGTAACATCTGCATATTCGCTGGGATTGAGATACCCCATCCGTTCCAGTTGGGACCGCACCATCATTCGTGTGGACTTCCTTGAGGATATGATGGAAACGTTATATCCATCTAAACGAAGCGGATTGGAAGGCTCATTGCCATCCAACGCCTCCGAGATAGAGACAGGAATGGAAATTCTAATCTCAGTTCCGTATCCGGGTTGAGATGAAACATCTATGTCGCCACCCATCAGTTCAATATAGTTCCGGGTGATCGACAACCCAAGTCCTGTTCCGCCATATTGTCTCGTGGTGCTTGCATCTGCTTGGGTAAAGGGCTCGAATACTCGGTGAGCTGTGGCCTGGTCCATGCCGATACCACTATCAATTATATCTATTTTGACCTTGCTTTCTTTGGTGGTTTCCTCGTATTGATAATCTACTAAAACATTAATTTCACCTTCATGGGTGAATTTTATTGCGTTATTGAGTAGGTTCATCAATATTTGTCTTATCTTGCCCGGATCTCCTAGCAGCTTAGCAGGGACTGAGCTACAAACGGTATAGTTCAATTCCAATCCCTTTCTTCCAGCTGGCTCGCCTTGTAGATAGCAGGCATCCTCAATCAGAGACGCCAAGTCGAATGGCGTATTTTCCAATTCCACTCTTGATGCTTCTATCTTGGAGAAATCAAGTATGTCATTGATCAGGGCTAGTAGTGCTGTGCCGCTTTTGTGAGCAGCGGCGGCAAACTTTCGCTGTTGGGTAGTTAGGTCCGTGTGTAGAAGAAGCTCGGTCATACCAATCATGCCATGCATTGGAGTTCGTATTTCGTGACTCATAGTGGCGAGGAAATCTGATTTCGCTTTGCTTGCTTGTACAGCGGCTCTCCTTGCCTCTTCTAGGTCGATTGTCCTTTCCTGGACTTTCAATTCTAGGTCCCGCTGTCTTGCAAGGCCTGCCCGAGTTCTGGCTTGCTGCTGGTAGATGTAGGTCGCTATAACTGCGACTATTATAAGTAAGGAGTACACGAAATAGGCAGGCATGCTTCGCCAAGGTGGGGGTAGGACGGTTATTTGGAGCGACTTACTGTCCCAGTTCCATGCCCCGCCAGGGCTAGCTGCTGCTAGTTTGAGGTTGTATTTTCCTGGTGGTAGCGTGGTAAAAGATGCTTGCCGGGCATCTTCTGATATTACCCACTTGTCATTTATCCCTTCCATCTTGTACGCGTACTGAACAAGCGGAGGATTGGAGTAGTCTGCTGCAAAAAACTCAACTGAAAACATACTATCACGATGCGTTAGGGTTATAGCTGACAATTCGTTATATGCTTTATCAAACTCTTGCCTTTCATTCATTATTTTGATTTCAGAGATGCTGATGCCGGGAGGCTCTTCCTTGTCGACGAAACCATTAGGGTCAACAATATTGAAGCCGAGGTTTCCTCCAAAATATATTAGGCCATCGCTATCCTTGAACGAAGCCCCCATGTTGAACTCCGTATCTTGAAGTCCTTCTTTAACGCCATACTGTCGCGACTCCCCAGTTTTTGGGTTCAATTTCGTCACCCCCCTATTATGCGAGAGCCAAATGTTGCCGTCTGGGTCGCTGTGTATGCCGTAAATGTTGGAACTTGGTAGTGCTATATCCTCTGAATAGTGTGTGAACTTCTCGAGACCATTTTTCCGATCACTTTTCTCCCATCGATTTAAGCCGCCACCTTTGGTCCCTAGCCACAGATCTTGATTGTTATCTTCGTAGAAAGACCACACCATGTCACTCGATACGCTGTCAGTATTTCCCCTCTCGGTATATATTCTTTTGAATTCCGATTTCTTTGCATCAAAGCGGTTTAGACCATTTTCGGTGCCGACCCAGATAAAACCAAATGAGTCTTCGAAAAGTGCAATTACGTTATTGTTGCTGAGGCTTTTCGAATTTCTGGGATCGTGAAAATAGTTTCTGAACTTTCCGGTAGCTTCGTCAAGCGAGCTGAGGCCGCCGCCGTATGTTCCAATCAGGAGCAAGCCCGAAGAGGTACGCATAATAGAGGTAACGCCATTGGCGGCAAGACTCTTTTTGTCAAGTCGTGAATTCTTGAAAACTTTAACTTCGTTATTGATTATATCTAACCTGTTGAGTCCGCCGGAGAAAGTGCCTATCCACAATACGTTTTTTTCTCCAAGAAGGCTCATTACGACACTGTTCGAAATAGCTGGGTCTGAATATTCGTTAATCCAAGTGAAGCTTCTTTCACCTCTTTTTAGGCGGTTGAGGCCATTATCTGTACCTACCCAGATGCTTCCATCCTCTGTTTCACCAAACGCGTTAACCGAGTCATTTGATAGTTGGCCGATGCTCGAGTTATATTTTGGGAATAGATTTCTAGAACCAGTTGCCAACCCAACGACAGTGCCTACCCAGTAGACTCCCTCTTTAGATTGGTAGATGCTGTGGATTCTACTTGAGGGTAAGTTGGTGTTCTGACTGTCGAATCGTTCGAACGAATTAGTCTCAGGGCTATATAAATTAAGTCCATCAAGGGTGCATATCCATAAACGGCTATCTTTGTCCTCAAAGATATCTAATGCATTGTTCGACGACAGTGAGCCAAGATCATCTTCTGTGTGTAGGTAGTGCTTCGAAGTATTTGTCTCGGGGTTGTACTTGGACGCTCCTGAGTTAAGAGAGAGAGACCATACTTGACCATTTGAATCTGAGTATACGTGGAATATAGGTTCTGAAGGTGCACTTACGATATCGTTATTGGATGTGGCTGACACCGACATTGCCATGGTAGCCTTGTCGATTTTTAGCAATCCGCCAGCAAATGTTGCGCCCCAAATAGTCCCATCTTTGCTCTGGGTAAAGCTGTTGATTTCTCCGAGGTAGGGGAGCCCTTCTTGCTGCGGGAAAAAGTGAACGAAATAACCTGTGTTTGGATCGAATCTACTGAAAGCATTATCGTATCCAAGCCAAAGGTCTCCATCGCTGTCGGCGAATATGGTAAGAATATCGTTTGAGAGCGGTGAGGTTTTGTCGTTTTCAGAAGCGAGGAGGGACGAGAAGCCATTTTTTATGCGGTTGTACCTATTTAGTCCGCCCCCTCTTGTGGATATCCAGATTGTGCCAGAGTCGTCCTCGGCTATGCTCGTCGCGGCATCGTGTGATAGTGAGTGAGGGTTTGTGAGTGAATATCGATAGTTTTCGAGTTCATGCCCGTTATAGCGATTTAGCCCTTCCTGAGTTACAAACCATAAGTTACCAACGGAGTCTTGAAAAGTTTGAGTAACGATCTGCTGTGTTAAATTCTGAGTAACAGCAGAAGGCTGAAAATCGATACTGGTTTCCGAGCCGAAATAGTTTGCGGCTCGTGTTGCTTGGCTGAATGCAATAAGTAGTACTGCTATTACATGCGGTAATCTACAGATCATCTTGGGGTTTTCACGTGGCCAAGTGTGAGGTCTGCAGTGTAATCAAAAACCTGAGTTTTGTCTTTTCGCCCTGCTATATGCTTGCTTTTGGTGTGAATCGAGCTGTGTTTATGAAAAAAAAGGGGGAGCGTGAATTCTCCCCTCACACTAACATTTCTGAGGATTCGCTATCGGAAGCCCCACTTGTACCCGGCCTGGTCGGCGTAGCTACGGAAGCCCCACTTGTATCCAGCTTGTTCCGAGAAATTCTGAACTCCCCACTCGTATGATGCGTTGCCTGCATAAGTACTAGATCTTTTGCTTTCATTCAACTCGGTGTCGGCCGCGGACCACTTGTACCCAGTTTGACGGGTTTCGTTCTTTGCCCAGTCAGTTGTTTCTGAAGGGCTTGATTGATGCTCTGCTGCCCACTTGTAACTAGGAGCCATGGAGTACTTGACGCTGCTTGCCAGGGAGTGGCTTACCTTGTGAACGGTGTTTGACACATCCTGTGTACTGCCAGCTGGTAGACTCGTGCTTGAATCGGCTATTGCAGGCAGTGCAAGAAGAAGCGCAGCTGCTCCAGCCCCCTTTTTTAACAAACCTGAGATGTGTTTCATAGTCGAGCCTCTTCATTCAATTTTCGGCCACCAAGTGGCATTTCATTCCTAAAGTCGTCTCGTCCATGAGAAGTTGATCACATCTTCTTTCCCTGACGCTTGACAACGTTATAAGTACCGGGGACGGATCATTGAAGGGATCGCCATAACCTTTTTGGGGTAGGCGTTTTTTCCACAGCGAGTCCTGCACCGCGGATCGTGCCGAAGAGGTTTAGGTGGGGTTAATTAAGTGCTTGAAAAATATGAAAAAATGGATTTCACTTCGGAGAGTCGCCTGATCTTGACCCATATGGGGCAAAGCTTTGGCGGTTTGGATTATTCGAAGGTGCCGGAGCTTGGTTGCGTGGACAATGCTTCTATCAGGTCTCGCTCGGAAAGGTAGATTTCCAGCCACTTGAAAGGGAGGTCAGGATCGGGTGCGGCGGTATCCTTCCGCTCGATATGATCTTTTACCCCCCATTTGCGGTCGCTGCTCAGGCCATCGGCGGAGGGTTCTTTGGCTAGCATGCGGGACAGTCCGGGCAAGCTGGCGTTGCCCTCTTCATCTATGATCGCAGGTCCTTCAAAGTACTGCTCACCGGCGATGTCTCTACCCAGATCAAGGTCCTTGTTGCCGCAGCCGCGTTGTCCCAAGGTCACCGCCCTGACTGCGTTGACGGCTCCGCTGCCCTGCTGGAAGGGGCTATAGGCGAGCCTGCCGTCGCGATTGATTGCCGGCTCTGCGCTGCTCATGAGTTTGCACTTGACGTCGTCCGGGGTCAGATCTGGCTCCAGTTGCAGCAGGAGAGCGACTATGCCCGTTACCAGGGCGCTGGCCTGTGAGGTGCCGGTCATCACCAGTTCGCCGGTACTGATCATGTAATCGGGGTGCTTGCGGGTCAGGGTGCTGCCGGGTTGGACCAGACCTGCAATATGTCCTCCCGGAGCGACAATATCGGGTTTGATGTGACCACTTGGGGTTGGGCCGCGGGAAGAGAAGTCCGGAATATAGTCATCGTCCCGGTTCTCGATAGTCCAGGAGTCCGTGTAGGCGCCGACGGTAATCAGGTAGGGCAGATTACCCGGTGAGCCAATGGTCATGGGATCCGGCCCTTCGTTGCCGGCTGCGGCAACGACAGTGATGCCTGTTGCCCAGGCCTTCATCAGGGCCTGGTTGATGGGGTCCAGATAGTAGGGCCAGCGGGGCCGGGCGGCGAATGACAGATTCAGAACCTTTATGTCCAGTGCGTCGCGTTGCTCTACTATCCACTGGATACCGCGAACGATGTCGAGAAAATCGCCCTGGCCATCTTCATCGAATGCTTTTACCGCCACCAGACCAACATCGGGCGCAATGCCTTTCCAGGTGCCGTTGGATTTTCCATCAGTAAGTACTTCCTCACTGTGAGCGGCAACGCTGGCCATGTGTGTTCCATGACCGCTGGCATCGGCTACTGGTTTGCCAGCAATGTCCTCAATGGCATCGTAGCGCCCGACAATTCTCGGCTTACCGCGAGTGTCCAGCGCCAGCGCCGGGTGCTCCCAGAGGCCGGAATCGAGTACCGCAATTGTCACGCCGCGTCCGGTAATACCATGTCGGTGCAGCTCTGAGGCTCCAGCCACCGTGGGATAATAGGTGTCGCTGGCGTAATCTGGGTAGCCGGGGATGAGCTCGCTGCTGCAATCAGCGCCGAACTCCAGCTTTACGCTAAAGTCCTTCTGTGCCCAGGCAAGCGCGCCCTCCGGGTTGGCGAGGCTACGGGAAAATCCGATGTGAAGCTGGGTAATGCCGGTGAGAGCTGGCGTCTGGCCTGGCGCATAGTCCAGCACCAGGCTCTGTCGATTGTCTGCATTGGTTGGCGCTTGCTCGCGCGGCAGATCCCTGGTGTCAAGGCGCAGTCTGGTGAGGTCGCCGAGGGCTGCTGGCCAACTGATCTCCAGTCGCGTCAGCTCCGCCGGTGTCTGGCCCTGATGGTGTAGTGGCCAATGGATACCGTCTGCTAGCAGGGTTGCTTCCAGGGCGCCGCCAATGGTGCAGGCCGCCTTGTCGGGGGGAGGTAGAGGTTCCGACATGTCCATGGAGAGGTCGTCAATCAAGCGCAGGACAAGCGGCGAGCTACGCATGCTCTCCAGTTGCGCGGGTGTAACCAGTGCGCCTACCGCCTCGATAATGGCAAGTTCGTGGGTTACGCTGCCGCCGGCGTCTTCCACCAGCTGCCTCAGCGCGGTGGCTGAATGGCCCTGCAGCATGACGCGTAGGAATTCGGGTTGCCCGGTATCGGCAGACAGCATTGTGCTGCCCAGCATGGTGCACAGGGCGAGCGGCAAATGCAGCAAACGGGAGGGCGGACAGATTTGCAATTCAGCTTCCCGAGGCAAGCTGCTCGGCAAAGTTCTGCCGCAGCAGATTGGGTACTTCTTCCGGATAAACAGGCATGGAGAGATAGAAACCCTGGAGCAGGTCACACTTCATGTCCACCAGATAGCGCATCTGCTCTATGGTCTCAATGCCCTCGGCGATCACCCGCAGCTTGAGCGTCCTGGACAGTGCCAGGATGGCATCAATGATGGCTGCTCCGTCCGCGCTGCCCAGATCGGCGACAAAACTCTGGTCGATCTTGAGGGTATCGATCGGGAAGCGCTTGAGGTAGCTGAGCGAGGAGTAGCCGGTGCCGAAGTCGTCTACCGCGAGGTCCAGGCCCAGGGCTTTCAGCTCTTGCAGCTTGACGATGTTCGCCTCGGCGTCGGTCATGATGGCGCCTTCGGTCAGCTCCAGTTCAAGGCGATGCGGCAACATCCGGGATTTTTCGATGAATCCGCGCACGAATTGTGAAAGCCCGGTCTGGTTGAACTGCAGCGGTGAGATATTCACGCATACCCGGAATTGGGGTAGTCCGAGGGTATCCCAGTACCGGCAATCCCGGGCGACCTGTGACATGACCCATTCGCCGAGCTCGATAATCTGGCCCGTGCGCTCGGCCACCGGAATGAACTCGGCGGGGGATACCATGCCGCGCACCGGGTGCTTCCAGCGTACCAGGGCCTCCAGACTGACCACGTTGCCGGTGGACACCTCGATCTGGGGCTGATAGCGCAGCTCCAGTTCCCCGTTCTGCATTCCGTGGCGCAGTTCCTCCTCCATCTTGAGTTGCTCGACTGCCTTCGCATTCATTTCTTCGTTGTAGAAACGGAAGCAGGCCCGCCCTTCCGCTTTGGCGACATACATTGCGGTATCCGCATTGCGGATCAGGCTGTCGGGGTCTTCGCCATCCGTGGGATAGATGGCAATGCCGATGCTGGGGGTAACCACCGGATTGTGCGACTGCAGGGCGATGGGCTGGGAGAGGCTATCGAGGATGCGACGGGCAATAGTCTCGACATGCGCGGTGTCCGGTACATCGGAGAGAACCACCGTGAACTCGTCGCCGCCAAGACGAGCAATCTCGGTGCTGCCATCCTGGTCGTCCGCTTCATCATCATCATCAGGAAAAAAGTTGATGGCATCGTCTTCGCGCAGTTCCAGGGTCAGGCGCTTGGCAATCTCCACCAGCAGGCGGTCGCCGCGGCCATGGCCGATGGAGTCGTTGATGCGCTTGAAGTGGTCCAGGTCGATGAACATCAGTGCCGCAAAGGAGTTGCGACGCTGGCTTCGCTTGAGAATGCGCACCAGTTGCTCGTTGAAGCTGCGCCGGTTGGGCAGGTTGGTCAGTGGATCGTAGTAGGCCAGGTAGCGCAGCCGGTCTTCCTGACGTTTCAGGGAATTGAACGCCTGGCTGGCCCGCAGCATGTAATGTACGTCCCGCCCCAGCAGCGACCAGTTCACCGGCTTGGTCTTGTACTGGGTGGCGCCGGCCTCGAAGCCCTGGTCGATGGATTCGCGGTCATCCGAGCCGGTCACGATCATGATGGGGATCGTTTCCCCCTGGGGCATTTCGCGGATGCGCCGGCAGACTTCCAGCCCCGACATGCCGGGCATTTCAACATCCAGGAAGACCAGGTCCGGGCGTTCGCGGACGAACATGTCCAGCGCCTCGTGGCCATTGCTGGCCTCGATCACGACCATGCCTTCGGCTTCCAGGCACTGCCGGGTCAACATGCGCACGATTTGGTCGTCGTCACTGACCAGGATCTTGGCTCGCATCGTAGATGGACTTGTGTTGGGCATCAGGGAGCCATGCGCAGGAACGGATCGGTATCTTTACAGGCTACCATCACCGGCATCGGTCGCCTAGTGCCATGCTTGTCATTGGCACCCTGCGCCGGAGCGATGTCGCGATGGCTCAGGATAGGACGCGCTCGTGGTTCTTGAAGCGCTGCTCCTGGACGAAACGGGGCAGTTGCTGCAACGGGATTGCCGGACTGTAGTAGAAGCCCTGTACCTGCTGGCAGCCCTGGTTGCGCAGGAACTCTATCTGCTCGTGATTTTCGGCGCCTTCGGCCACGACCCCGATGTCCAGGCGCCTGGCCATCTCGATGATCAGGCTGCATACGGCCGCTTGCTGGGGATTGTGTGGCAGATCGCGGACAAAGGCGGCATCTACTTTCAGCACTGCAATCGGTAGTTCGGTGAGGTGTGTGAGCTGGGAAAAACCGGTCCCGAAGTCATCCAGGGAAAAGCGGATGCCCAGCAGGCGCAGCTCGTCCATCCGCGTCTTGATCGCGCCCGGCTGTTTGAGGATCGTGGTTTCTGTCAATTCAAACTCCAGCCGACCCGGGTTGGCGCCAGTGCGCTCCAGGGTGTCCTTCACCGCGGTCACAAAGCGGTCGTCCTGAATCTGGGAAAAGGAAATGTTGACCGCTACGACTACATCGCCAAGACGCTGCTCGGCCAGCCAATTGAGGGCACAGCAGGCGTGCTGGATAACCTGGTGGCCGATACTCTTCATCAGCCCCATGTCCTCGCATTCGGCAATGAATTCGCCAGGACAGATGAGTCCGCGGTCCGGGTGGTTCCAGCGCAGCAGAGCTTCCAGGCCGGCGAGCTGGCCGGTATCCAGGGCTATGCGTGGCTGGTAGTGCAGCTCGAACTGGTTTCTGCGCGCTGCGACCCGCAATTCGGCTGCCAGCGTGTTGATGCCGGCCATGTCGAACTGCAGGCGGTCACTGTAGGGAATGAACTTGGAGCCCAGAATCGATTTTGCCTGTTGCATGGCGCTGCGCCCGTGGTCGACCAGTTCACTGAAGTCAGCGGCATCATCGGGGTACAGCGCGCCGCCGATACTGGCATCGACCTGTACGTGTTGTTCATCAAGGCTTAGGGGGGCTGCTATGGCCTGCAGCATTTTCTCGGCGATGCGCGCCATGTCGGCGGCGGAGCTGACGTCTTCCAGCACCACTGCGAATTCGTCCCCGCCCAGCCTGGCAATGCTGTCGCTGCTGCGCAGCTTGCTGGCCATGCGTCGGCAAAGGCTGCGAATCAGCAGGTCGCCGTTGAGCTCACCGAAGTGATCGTTGATGCTGGTGAACTGGTCGACGTTGATGTAGAGCAGCCCAGTCTTGAAATTGTAGCGTTGAGAGCGTTGCATGGCGCGCTCAAGGTGCGCCCGAAAACCCACGCGGTTCAGGGCGCCGGTGAGAACGTCCCGATTGGACAGCTCGCGGATGATGGTGCGCGCCTGCTTCAATTCTATGCTGTAGTCCAGGATGCGGTGGACCAGGGCGTCCTGGAGCTGGCCCCTGACCAGATGGTCCTGGGCCCCGCTCTCGCGGAGTTGTGCCGCTGCGGTGCTGTCCGGCGCATTGTCCAGCAGCAATATGATGGGCAAGGAGGGAGCGTGCTTCTGTGCCAGGCGCAACAAGTAGTCAGTTTCCGGGCCGACGGCCATGATGATGGCGTCGACATCCGGGTCCAGCAGGGCTTCCAGCGGCCGCTCCAGTTCTTCGCTGCTGACCAGCCTGAAGCGAGGCGGCACGGCGCGGTCGAGACAATCCGACAGGACCAGATGATCGGTCTTGTTGGCGGAAATCACCATGACGGTACGCAAATCCACAAATGCCCCGGACAGTCCCTTTGCCGTATCCTCGGTATTGTCTCTCAGCTGTGCAGCTGGATACAACGTTATTGTATAAATAACATAAACTTATACGCAGTATTTGAATGAATTTCTAGTGATTTCTGCCGAAATTGGCTGCCAGCGCGTCGAGCTCGCTCCCGGCGCGCCGTGAGGGTTCCTCAGTGACGCTCGTATTGAGGGTGGCAGAGTCCAATATGTGCTAGAATTTGCAGCCGTTTTTCTCGACCTCCACGCTATGAGTATTGCCTCCGACAAACTGGAAACCATCCGTCGGCAAGTCCAGGTCCACCTGGACAACGCCGAACACCACAAGCTGAGTCCGGCCCAGGAGCAGGAACTCAAGGACCGTATTGCCGCCCGCCTGCAGGCGGAGAATGCGGTCATCGTGGCTCATTACTATACCGCGCCCGCCATTCAGGCGCTGGCGGAGGAGACGGGGGGCTGTGTCTCGGACTCCCTGGAGATGGCCCGATTTGGCCGTGATCATGCAGCGACCACGCTGGTTGTGGCCGGAGTCCGGTTCATGGGCGAGACGGCGAAGATCCTCACGCCGGAGAAGCGGGTCTTGATGCCGACCCTGGAGGCCACCTGCTCGCTGGACCTGGGCTGCCCGATTGAGGAGTTCTCTGCGTTCTGTGACGAGCACCCGGACCGCGAGGTGGTGGTTTATGCCAACACCTCTGCCGCGGTCAAGGCGCGGGCGGACTGGGTGGTGACGTCCAGCATCGCGCTCGACGTGGCCGAGCACCTGGCGGCCCAGGGCAAGAAGATCATCTGGGCTCCGGACCGCCACCTCGGCGACTATGTGCGTCGGCAGACCGGCGCCGACATCCTGATGTGGGATGGCGCCTGCATTGTGCACGAGGAGTTCAAGGCGCGGGGCATTGCGGACCTGAAGCGGGTCTATCCCGATGCCGCAGTGCTGGTGCACCCGGAATCCCCGGCCGCGGTGCTGGAACTGGCCGATCGCGTGGGTTCGACCACGCAGATCATCCGCGCAGCGCAGGAATTGCCCAACACGCGCTTTATTGTCGCCACCGATCAGGGCATTTTCTACAAACTGCAGCAGCAGGCGCCGGACAAGGAGTTCATTATTGCGCCGACCGCTGGCAATGGCGCCACCTGTCGCAGCTGCGCGAATTGTCCGTGGATGGCGATGAATGAGCTGGAGTCGCTCGCTCAGGTGTTTGATCGTTCGGACAACGAGATCTTTGTCGACCGTGACATCCGTGAGCGGGCGATGGTGCCGTTGCGTCGCATGCTGGATTTTGCCGCCAGCCTTAACAAGGGTGTCATCGGCAACGCCTAGCAGGGGGCGCCTGGCCGGGGGGGGGGCGGGGGCGCCTGGCCGGTGGCGTCCGATCAGATATCCATGCGTTCGCGCAGGGTGGCGACATCGCGCAAGCGCTCGTTGAGTCGTGCCGCGGTCACGTGGTCGCTGCCTACCAGTTTCATGGCGTAGTTGAGTTGTCGCTCCGCTTCACCCATGTTGCCGGTAAGAATGAAGTATTCGGCGCGGGACTGGTGCAGGCCAACGATATTCCCGGACAGGCCCTGGACCTCGGCCAGCAGATACCACAGGCCGGGGTCGTCGGGCCTGTTCTTGCTTTGCTTGAGCAGTACTTCCTCTGCCAGGTGCGGTTTGCGGTCTTGCATGAGTGCCGTGGCGTAGGTCATGGTCAGCGGGTGGTTGCCCGGGGTCAGCTTGAGTTCCTCGGCGAGTGCGGTGGCAGCCTTGCCCGGCTCGCCCCGGGTCATCAGGATGTTTGCATTGGCCAGTTTGTACTCCAGCCGGTCCGGGCTCTGTGCCCAGATGCTGTCCAACTCCAGTGCCGCCTGGTCGACGCGACCGGCATCGGTCAGTGCCAGTACCAGGCCATAAGTGGACGCCTCCCGCGAACGGGTGTCGCCATCCAGTTCGCCCCGGAACTTCTGTATTGCCTCTTCCGGGGTGGCGGCGAGGTGATTGATCACGCGGGCGCGCATGAGCTGGTATTGGGTATCATCGCGCAGGGGCGGCCGCGCGTACTGGCGGGCGCGGTTGCGGGTGTCGGCGATGCGGTTTTCCGACAGGGGGTGGGTGCGCAGGAACTCGGGGATGCGGTTGCTGCTGGCATAGCGCGAGGCCTGCATCATCCGTTCAAACATGGAGGCCGCGGCATGGGGATCCAGTCCGGCCGCAACCACGGTTTGCATGCCGACCCGGTCGGCCTCTGATTCGTTGCCGCGGCTGTAGCGCAGGGCCGAGTCCTGGGCCGCTGCCTGGGCGGCGGATAGCGCTGCCATGCCGGCTTCGCCGCCCGCGGTGGCCAGGAGCACAAAGCCGGCCAGCATGGCGGCCAGGTTCAGCGGCTGTTGGCTGCGCTGGAACTCTACCCGGCGTGAGAAGTGGCGCTGGCTCAGGTGGGCGATCTCGTGAGCCAGCACGGTGGCCAGTTCGTCTTCGGTCTGGGCATAGACCAGCAGCCCGTTGTGGATACCGATTACCCCGCCCGGTACGGCAAAGGCGTTGATGTCGGGGCTGTCCACGATCACCAGGTCGATGCGGCGATCTTCCAGCTGGCTGTGGGTGACCAGGCGGTAGGTGAGGTCTTCCAAATAGTCGAACAGCAGCGGGTCATCGACAGTTGGCGCCTGGTTGCGGAAGATGCGCAGCCAGGTGCGTCCCAGCTGGTATTCGTATTCTGCGGAGAAAAGACTGGTACTGGATTCGCCCAGGTTCGGCAGCTTCAAGTTTTCGGTAGCACGCAGGTTCGCTCCCGGCAACAGCAGAAGAAGTGCCAGGAGAGGTGCCAGCAGGGGTGCCTTGGCAGCAACGGGCAGGCGGGCGCACTTGTAAAAACGAAGGGTCATGCCAGGGATCTTCACCGCGGGTTGGGGCCGGAAACAGGCCGGCGAGTGTCCTCATTGTACGCCAGCAGCCGGTTGTCAGCCCAGCGCTGGAGCTGTGAATGGGATGGCGCCAGCGCGGAAAAGTTCAATCCTGTTTGGGGTGTCGGCGGTGAGTGGATATACTCGTCCGCGACGATGACGAGGGGAGACAGGCGGGTGACAACGGACGCAACAGTGGAGGTGGATGCCTGTGGCTTGCAGTGCCCGATGCCCTTGCTGCACGCCAAGCGGGCCCTGAATCGGATGCAGTCGGGGGAGTGCCTGCGGGTATTGGCCACTGACCAGGGCTCGGTGCGGGATTTCCGGGTGTTTGCCGAGCAGTCAGGGCATACTCTGTTGACATCGGAAGAGCGCGCGGGTGTGTATATCCACCTGTTGCAGAAGTCGTAACGGTCCGGAATAGAATACATGCTGGATATCTTCAATAAATGGTACAAGCGCTACCTGTTTGAGGAGGAGTCGGTACTGCTGCTGGTACTGCTGCTGCTCGCAGTGCTGCTGCTGGTCACCATTGGCAATATCCTCGCGCCGGTGCTGGCGTCCATAGTGCTGGCTTACCTGATGCAGGGCCTCGCCGGTCGTCTGCAGGGAGCGGGGTTGCCTGCCTGGGTGGGTGTGACGGTCGCCTATATCCTGTTTATTGGCATCTTTTTTGGCGTGACCCTGGGGCTGCTGCCGCTGGTGTGGCGCCAGCTTGTGTCGCTGGCTACGGAAGCGCCGCGGATGCTGGAACAGGGCCGGCAGTTGCTGGCAGTGCTGCCCGCGCGCTACCCGGAGGTATTCAGCCAGCAGCAGATCAACCAGATGGTCACCCTGGCCCAGGCGGAGATGGGCGGCATGGGCCAGAAACTCGTGGCCCGTTCGCTGTCGACCATTCCCAGTATCCTCACCGTTCTGGTCTACATGATCCTGATCCCGATCCTGGTGTTTTTCTTCCTCAAGGACAGGCTGCTGATCCTGGCCTGGCTGGGCACCTTTCTGCCCAGTGAGCGCCCCCTGCTGCGGCGCATCTGGTTGGAGATGGATACCCAGGTCGCGAACTACGCCCGCGGCAAGGTGCTGGAGATCCTGATTGTGGGTTCGGTCAGTTATCTGAGTTTCGTCCTGCTGGGACTCAATTATGCGGCATTGCTGGCCCTGGCGGTGGGGCTGTCTGTGATCATTCCCTATCTGGGTGCGGCGCTGGTCACTTTTCCGGTGCTGCTGGTGGGCTATTTCCAGTGGGGCTTCGTCAGTGAATTTTATTACCTCGCGCTTGTCTACTTCGTGATCCAGGCGCTGGACGGGAATTTTCTGGTCCCCCTGCTGTTTTCCGAAGCAGTGAACCTGCACCCGGTAGCCATTATCCTGGCGGTGCTGTTTTTCGGCGGCATCTGGGGGTTGTGGGGGGTATTCTTTGCGATTCCGCTCGCTACCCTGATCAAGGCTGTTATCAACGCCTGGCCCAAGCCTGCGGAAGGGGCCGGCGACAACAAGACTCTGGAGTAAGGCATGCAAGCAACATTTTTCGGCCAGCGGCTGCGGCCGCTGGCCGGCAGCCTTGTGCTGCTGTTTCTGGTGGCCTGTGCCACACTGCCCGCCGGCATTCAGCCGGTGCAAAGCCCGAACGACGACTACGCCTACCGCCACTTGACGCTCGACAATGAGCTGCAGGTACTGTTGATATCCGATCCCGGAGCGCCCAAGGCCGCTGCCGCGCTGGATGTTCTGGTCGGCAGCGGAGACAACCCGCCCGGCCGCGAGGGGCTGGCACACTTTCTCGAGCACATGCTGTTCCTCGGTACCGACAGGTACCCGGACGCGGGCGATTATCAGCAGTACCTTGCCGAGCACGGTGGCAGCCACAATGCCTACACCAGTTTCGAGCACACCAATTACTTCTTCGATATCCAGGCCCAGTACCTGCCGGGTGCGCTGGACCGCTTCGCCCGTTTCTTCATAGCGCCACGCTTCGACGAAGCCTATGTCGAGCGCGAGATGAATGCAGTGGAAGCCGAATTCCAGATGGGTCTGCGCAGTGACCCGCGCCGCGGCCTGGATGTGCTGCAAGCGGTCATGAACCCGGAGCATCCCTTCAGCCAGTTCACGGTCGGCAGTCTGGAAACCCTGGCGGACCGGCCCCAGGCGCCGATAAGGGACGACCTGCTGCGATTCTACGCACAGCACTACTCCGCCAACAAGATGCGACTGGTGGTGTTTGGTGCCGAGTCCCTGGACGAGCTGGAGGCGATGGTGGTACCCAGGTTCGCGCCAGTGCCAAATCGGGATATTGAGGCGGAGGCGATTGCCGCCCCGCTGTTTCCCCCGGATGCGCTGCCGATGCTGGTCAAGGTCCAGCCCCAGGCAACACTGCGGCAGCTGGAGGTGTCTTTTCCGGTGCCGGACTATCGCAGTGCCTACCGCAGCAATCCGCTTGGCTACCTGGGCAATCTGGTTGGCCATGAGGGCGCCGGCAGCCTGTTGGCCCGGCTCAAGGAGGAGGGGCTGGCGGAGAGTCTCGGCGCCGGGTCCGGTCTCGGCTGGCGTGGTGGCGCCCTGTTGAGTGTCAGCATTGGCCTGACCGAGGAGGGCCTGGCGCGGCAGGAGCGGGTACTGCAATTGCTGTTTGCCTACCTCGACATGCTGCGGCAGGAGGGCCCCCAGCAGTGGCTATACGAAGAGCAGTCGCAGCTGGCGGCACTGCAGTTCCGGTTTCGGGAGAAGTCCAATCCGATCAACTACGCCAGCGCACTGGCCAGTGGCATGCACTACTACGCCCCCGAGGACATTCTTCGCGGCAGCAGCCTGATGACGGATTATGATCCCGCCATGCTGGAGGATTTGCTGGCGCACGTGGTGCCGGGCAACGCCCTGGTAACTCTCAGCCACCAGTCGGTGGAGGTGGATCGGCAGTCCCCGTTCTATGCCGTGCCCTACAGCGCGGAGCCCGTGTCACCGGAACAGCTGCAGCGCTGGACCGCGCCGGTGGGAGACGTCGGCCTGACCCTGCCACCTGCCAACGAATTTATTGCCGGGGATGTGAGCCTGGTGATGCCAACCGCAGTTGCCAACGCACCGGCCAGGGTGCTGACCGCTACCCGTCAGGAGGTCTGGTTTGCGCAGGATACGGAGTTCGGGGTTCCTCGCGGCGCGCTGTATATCAACTTTCGTTCACCTGCGATAGGAGAAAGTGCTGCCCAGGCGGCCGCAGCGGCGCTCTACACCGCGCTGCTGAAGGACGCGGTCAACGAATTCACCTACCCGGCCCTGCTGGCGGGCCTCAACTTTGATGTCTACAAGCACGCCCAGGGCATCAGCCTGCGGGTCAGCGGTTACGACGACAAGCAGCTGGTGTTGCTGGATAGGTTACTGGATGTGGTTCAGGCGGCATCCTTCGACCAGCAACGCTTTGTCAATATCCGCGCTGACATGATCCGTAATCTGGAGAACAGTGTTGCCAAGCGCCCCAGCAGCCAGGTTATCGATGACCTGCGGGAGTCCCTGCTGCACGGCGAGTGGGGCGAAGAGGCTCTGACAGCAGAGCTGCAGGCGCTGACGCTTGCTGGGCTACAGGGCTGGATCCAGGCTTTCTGGACAGGAGCGACGGCCGAGGCCATGCTCTACGGCAACTACGATGCCGCTGTTGTCCAGCCGCTGTCCGAGCGTGTCGGGGAGCTGCTTGTGGCTGCCGAGCCGCCAGCCCTGCCACCTCTGCGGGTGACCCGCATCGCGCCGGGCGAAAGCCTGCAGTACCCGGTCGAAATCGATCACGATGACGCGGTTGTGGGCTGGTATCTGCAGGGCCGCGATCGCAGCTGGCACGACCGTGCGGCTACCACCCTGACCGCGCATGTCATCAAGACCGGTTTTTTCCAGCAGTTGCGCACCGAGCAACAACTCGGCTACGTGGTCAGCGCCTTTTCCTGGCCGCAGCTGGATGTGCCGGGACTGGTGCTGTTGATACAGTCGCCGAGTGCCTCGGCGCCCGAGGTGACTGACGCGATCGAAGCGTACATGGGCGGCGTTGTCGATTCGCTGGACGAGGAACAGTTCCTGCGCTACCGGAAATCCCTGGTCGCAGAGATTCTGCGCCCGGACAAGAACCTGTGGGAGCGAGCGGAATTCTACTGGCAGTCGATTGCCAAGAAGGAGTTCGACTTCGATGGCCGTCAACAGCTGGCGGATGCGGTCAAGGGCCTGACGCTGGAGGACTGGAGTACCTATTTCAGCGAAGTTTTCCGTGCGCAACGCAGCTCCCTGGTGGTGGTGGCGCCCGGCAGCGCGCAGGCTCTGCCGGAAGGCCACGGAGTGACGGTGGAGTCCGCGGCTGCGATCAAGTCTCGGCAGGGGTTCTATACCGTCGATTAGGGGAACACCCCGGACTTTGACAGGCCGCGTGACAAGCTGACAGTTCCATAAAGGAACCATCAGTTTGTCACGCGGCCTGTTTTTGTGTACCTTGCAGCGGTCGACAGCGCCGGCTCTGCCGAATCCCGGGCAAGAAACCCGGGTGGCGTCTACACTGTCGACAGCGGGGGCAGCACAATAGAGTATCATTTTGGAACCATGATTCGCCCTCTTTCAGCATCAACCTCTCGTCAGGAGCGATAGCCGCATGACCGAAGACAAGGACCCGATTGAAACCCGGGAGTGGATGGAAGCGCTCGATGCCGTCAGCAAGTACAGCGGCCCCGAGCGCGCCGCGGAGCTGCTGCTTGAGCTAGCCAAGCACGCCACGGAGACGGGGGTTCGGCTGCCTACCGCCATCACTACACCGTTCCGCAATACCATCGCGCCGGAAGATCAGAAAATGATGCCCGGCGACCTGTTCATGGAACGGCGGATTCGCTCCCTGGTGCGCTGGAATGCCCTGGCCATGGTCATGCGTGCCAACGACAATGACGAGGCCCTGGGCGGCCACATTTCCAGTTTCTCCTCCAGCGCGACCCTGTACGATGTCGGCTTCAACTATTTCTTTCGTGGCGCGGACGGCGACCACCCCGGCGACCTGGTGTTCTACCAGGGCCACAGTGCGCCAGGCATGTATGCTCGCTCCTATCTGGAGGGGCGCCTGAGCGAAGAGCAGCTGGACAACTTCCGCCGCGAAGTGGACGGCAATGGCCTCTCCTCCTATCCGCACCCCTGGCTGATGTCCGACTACTGGCAGTTCCCCACCGTGTCCATGGGACTGGGTCCGATCCAGGCCATCTACCAGGCACATGTCATGAAGTACCAGCAGAGCCGCGGCCTGCTCGAGCACGGCGACCGCAATGTCTGGTGTTTCCTCGGTGACGGCGAGTGTGACGAGCCTGAATCTCTGGGAGCAATCTCCATGGCCGGGCGCGAGCGTCTTGGCAACCTGATTTTTGTGGTCAACTGCAACCTGCAGCGGCTGGACGGGCCGGTGCGGGGCAACGGCAAGATTATCCAGGAACTGGAGGGCGTATTCCGCGGTGCCGGCTGGGATGTGCTCAAGGTTATCTGGGGTCGCAAGTGGGACCCGCTGCTGGAGCGAGACGACACCGGCCTGCTGCAGCAGCGCATGGATGAAGTCTGTGACGGGGAACTGCAGAATTACAAATACAATGGGGGCGCTTATACCCGCGAGCATTTCTTCGGCAAGTATCCGGAACTGCTGGAGCTGGTCAGCGATCTGTCCGACGAGGACATCATGTACCTGAACCGCGGTGGCCACGATCCCTACAAAGTGTACGCCGCCTACGCGCAGGCAGTGGCGCAGCACGAACGCCCTACCGTGATCCTGGCGATGACGGTGAAGGGCTACGGTACCGGCGAGGCGGGGGAGGCGAACAACGAGACCCACTCGCTGAAAAAACTCGATCTGGACAGCCTCAAGGCGTTCCGTGACCGCTTTGCCATCCCCATCTCGGACACCGAACTGAAGGACGTTCCCTATTACCGGCCGGCCCCGGATAGCCCGGAGATGCGCTACATGATGCAGCGCCGGGAGGAACTGGGCGGGTTCATTCCGGCCCGTCGCAAGGACATGGAGCTGCTGGAGGTTCCGTCCCTGGCGGCCTTCGACAACCAGCTCAAGGGCAGCGGCAAGCGCGAGATTTCCACCACCATGGCCTTCGTGCGTCTGCTCTCCACCCTGGTCAAGGACAAGCAGATCGGCGAGCGCGTGGTCCCCATCGTGCCGGACGAGGCGCGCACTTTTGGCATGGAAGGCATGTTCCGCCAGCTGGGAATCTACTCCTCCGTGGGGCAGCGCTACACACCCCAGGACGCGGGCCAGATCATGTTCTACAAGGAGGACCAGAAGGGCCAGATCCTGGAGGAGGGGATCAATGAGGCCGGCGCCTTCTCGGCCTGGATTGCCGCGGCGACCTCCTACAGCACCAGTGGTTACTCCATGGTGCCGTTTTACATTTTCTATTCCATGTTCGGTTTCCAGCGCATCGGCGATTTGGCCTGGGCCGCCGGCGACAGCCAGGCCCGCGGTTTCCTGATCGGCGCCACGGCGGGTCGCACCACCCTGAACGGCGAGGGCCTGCAGCACCAGGATGGCCACAGCCACCTGCTGGCCAGCACCATCCCCAACTGTGTCAGCTATGACCCGGCCTATGCCTACGAGCTGGCGGTGATCATCCAGGACGGCCTGCGGCGCATGTACGGGGAAGGCGAAAACAAGTTCTACTACATCACCACCATGAACGAAAACTACCAGCAGCCGGAAATGCCACCGGGGGTGGAAGAGGGGATCGTGCGCGGCATGTACCCGCTCAAGCGCTCCAGCCGCAAGAAAGGGCCGCGGGTGCAACTGATGGGGGCGGGCACGATTCTGCGCGAGGTGGAGGCAGCGGCAGCGCTGCTGGAGCAGGACTACGGGGTGGCCGCAGATATCTGGAGCCTGACCAGCATCAACGAGCTGCAGCGAGAGGGCAAGGCGGTGGTGCGCTGGAATCTGCTGCACCCGGAGGAAGAGCCCCGGGTCGCCTGGCTGACAGCACAGCTCGAGGGGCACGCTGGCCCGGTCGTGGTGGCCACGGATTACATGAAGGCCCATGCCGAGCAGTTGCGCCAGTTCATCCCGCGCCCGTTCATGGTGCTCGGTACCGACGGCTACGGCCGCAGCGATACCCGCGAGCGGCTGCGCCGCTTCTTTGAAGTGAGTCGAGAGTTCGTGGTGCTGGCGGCGCTGCGGGCGCTGGCCGATGAGGGTGCGGTGAAACCGGCAGTCGTCGTGGAGGCGATGCAGGCACTGGGAATTTCCGCCGACAAGATCGACCCGCTGACGGTATAACGGCACAGGAAACGAAGCGCATGGCTAAGAAACAGGTAACGGTACCGGACATCGGCGGCGCCGAAGGCGCGGAAGTGATCGAATTGCTGGTGGCGGTCGGTGACGAGATCGAACTGGAGCAGGGCTTGCTGGTGCTGGAGTCGGACAAGGCATCAATGGAGATTCCGTCGGATGTGGCCGGCAAGGTGCTGCAGGTGCTGGTGCAGGTGGGCGATGAACTGGCCGAGGGTGAGCCCATTCTGGTGGTGGAGACCGCGGACGAGGAGGCCGAACAACCGGAGGAGTCCAAGGAATCCGGGGAGTCCGGGGAGTCCGCAGAGCCGCCGAAGCAGCCCGCCCCCGACGCCGCTGACAAAAACGAGAAACAGGCATCAGGTGCCGACGCAGCAGGCAAGGATGCCAGTGACGCCGCGGATGCGACGGGTGGCGAGGTCCAGGAGATTACCGTTACTGTGCCCGATATCGGCACCGATGATGATGTGGATCTGATCGAGTTCAGCGTCAAGGTCGGCGATGAGGTCGCCGAAGGGGACTCGCTGGTGGTGCTGGAATCGGACAAGGCGTCCATGGAGGTGCCCTCCCCCCACGCCGGCAAGGTGCTGAAGTGGCTGGTCAAGGAAGGCAGTGCGGTGCGCCAGGGCGATCCGCTGGTGGTGCTGGAGGCTGCGGCCGGGGGTGCCGGCGCCAGTGAGGCTGACGCAGCTTCTGACACGTCTGCAGACACCGGGGCAGCTGCACCGGGCGAGAGCGAAGGCAAGGCCGCGCCTGAGCAGCCTGCAAGGCGTTCGGCTACCGATCGGGTAACCCCGGCGGAAGCCACTCAGCCCAGGGTAGCGGCGGACGAGCAGCTGGTTTACGCCGGCCCGGCCGTGCGCAAGATGGCCCGGGAGTTGGGGGTGGAACTCAGCAAGGTAACCGGCAGCGGTCCCCGCGAGCGGGTGCTGAAGGAGGACGTGCAGAGTTTCGTCCAGCGCGCGTTGAGCGGCAAGTCGGCCGCGGTGACCTCGGGTTCTGGAATCCCCGCGGTACCGGAAGTGGATTTCAGTGCCTTTGGCGACGTTGAGGAAGTGCCTCGCACCAAGCTGGACAAGCTCACCGCCACCAACATGCACCGCAGCTGGCTCAACGTGCCCCATGTCACCCAGTTTGACGATGCGGACATCACCGAACTGGAGGACTTCCGCAAGGGGCTCAAGGCCGAGGCAGAGCAGCGTGGCACCAAGTTGACCCCGATGCCGTTCCTGCTCAAGGCCTGTGCCATCGCCCTGCGCGACAACCCCAAGCTCAACGCCTCCCTGTCAGCGGATGGCGAAAACCTGATCTACAAGCGCTACATCCACATCGGCATGGCAGTGGACACCCCGGCAGGCCTGATGGTGCCGGTCATTCGTGACGTGGACCAGAAGACCCTCTGGCAGCTTGCCGAGGAGGTGCTGGAAATGGCGGAAAAAGCCCGCGAGCGCAAGCTCAAGCCGGCGGAGATGCAGGGTGGCTGTTTTACCATTTCCAGCCTCGGCGGTATCGGTGGCAACGGCTTCTCGCCCATCGTCAACACTCCGGAAGTGGGTATCCTTGGCGTGTCCCGGGCCAGCGTGAAGCCGGTCTGGGACGGTCAGGCCTTCCAGCCCCGCACCCTCTTGCCCCTGTCACTGTCCTACGACCACCGGGTGATCAACGGCGGCGATGCCGGCCGCTTCTGTACCCAGCTGGTGGCCCTGCTCGGGGATATCCGCCGCCTGCTGCTGTAGGAGGCGGATGCCTGCGGTTCGTTTCCCGGTTTCATGCGGGGTTGCCTGAGCGCGAACAGAACGCTTTCCCCACTCGTTGCTCGGAACCGGATGAAGGCTGGCACGCCACCTGCAGTACACTATGTACAGGCAGGTAACCAGAAGAGGGGAGTGATGGGGAAGGATCGCGCAGCTGCGGGCTGGCGCGCACGATTTTTGCAGCAGCAGGTGCTGCCGGCAGACTATCTCGACGAGGCCGGGCGCTGGTTCGACCCGGTAGCCGTCCAGCTGGCTGCGCACTGTTTCGGTGCAAGCCGTCCGCTACTGGTGGGCATTAATGGTGCGCAGGGTTCGGGCAAGACCACACTCAGCGACTACCTGTGCCAGTGGCTGGTGCAGGAAGCGGGTCTGCGCGCCCTGTCCCTGTCGATCGACGATGTCTACCTGACCCGCACTGAACGGCAGCAGCTGGCAGCCCAGGTGCACCCCCTGTTGCTCACCCGGGGCGTGCCGGGCACCCACGATGTCCCGCTGCTGCTGCAGACCCTCGACGCACTGGGTTCCGCTCCCGGCACCCTGCCGGTGGCGGCGCCCCGTTTCGACAAGGCCCGGGACGACCGCCTGCCCGCTGCACAGTGGCCGCGGGTGCAGCCGCCGCTGGATATCATCCTGCTGGAAGGCTGGTGCCTGGGAGCACGTCCGCAGGCACCGGAGGCACTCGCCACTCCCTGCAACGCGCTGGAGCGGGAGGAAGACAGCGACGGGCGCTGGCGCCGCTACGCCAATGACTGCCTGGCGGGGGCCTATGCCCGACTGCATCAGCGGGTGGACCGGTGGCTGATGCTGCGCGCGCCGTCCTTCGATGAAGTGCTGCGCTGGCGCAGCGAGCAGGAGCGCAAGCTGGCTGCTGGACCGCGGCGGGCCGGCGGCAACCGGGTCATGGACGAGCCGGCCCTGGCGCGCTTCGTGCAGCACTACGAGCGCCTGACGCGGCACTGCCTGGCCACCCTGCCGCCACGGATGGACGTGGTCTGGGAGCTGGATCGCGAGCGACAGATCAGCGCCTGGCGCGGCCCCGGGGTGCCGGCGTGACGCCGCTGCTGCTGGTGTTCAGCGACCTGGACGGATCGTTGCTGGACCACGACGATTACAGCTTTGAACCCGCTCTGCCAGCCGTTGCGGCTCTGCGCGAACGCGGGATACCGCTGATCCTTTGCAGCAGCAAGACCCGCGCCGAGATCGAGCCACTGCGCGCGCAGCTGGGCAACCGCGACCCTTTCATCGTGGAAAACGGCGCCGCGGTGTTTATCCCCGACGCCAGCCTGGCGCAGCCGCCGCCCGACTGCAGGTCCGATGGCGCTGGCTGGGTTCACGAGTTCGCGCCGCCCAGGCAGCGATGGCTGGCGGCGCTGGATGGGCTGCAGCCTGAGTTTGCAGGGCAATTCACCCATTTCGAGGCCATGGGCCTGGACGGGGTGATGGCGGCGACCGGCCTGGATCGCGAGGCAGCAACACGTGCCCTGCAACGGGACTACAGTGAACCAGTGCTGTGGCGGGGCAGCGATGAGCGCCGTGAAGCCTTTGTGGCGGCACTGGCCAGTCGCGGCGCCACGGTGCTGCAGGGTGGGCGCTTCCTCAGTGTTGCCGGGGACTGTGACAAGGGGCTGGCGCTACGTTGGCTGCGCGATTGCTACCAGCGGGACAATCCGGCACGGGATGTGCATGACCTGGCCATAGGCGACAGCGCCAACGACAGCGCCATGCTGGAAAGTGCCCGGCATGCCCTGGTTATCCGCTCGCCGGTGCACGGTTTTCCGCCGCTGCAGCGGCAGGAGGCTGCCCGCTACAGCCGGGCCTTCGGGCCGGCGGGGTGGGCCGAGGGAGTGCTGGACTGGTTGCAGCGCCTGGACCCGACATCACAGGAGTGACCGCCATGGGCGATTTCTACCAGAACGGCATCATTACCACCCTGCACAACCTGTCTCACCGCTCGATTGACGAGATGGAGCAGGAGCTGCTGCGCTTCTCCCGCACCCGGCCGCTGGGCCTGATCCTGCCCTCCCTGTTTTCCGAGCTGGAGGGCGAGGCTCTGCCGCGTATTGTCGAGCAGTTGCGGGCGGTGCCGTACCTGGCGGAGATCGTGATCGGGCTGGACCGGGCCGACGAGGCGCAGTACCGGCATGCCCTGGCGTTCTTCGACAAGCTGCCCCAGCGTCATCGGGTGCTGTGGAACGACGGCCCCCGGCTCAGGGCACTGGATGCCGAACTGCAGGCCCGGGATCTGGCGCCGCGGGAACTGGGCAAGGGCCGCAACGTCTGGTACTGCATGGGCTACACCCTGGCGTCCGGGCGCGCCGAGTCCGTGGCCCTGCACGACTGCGATATTCTCACCTACGACCGCGGCCTGCTGGCGCGGTTGATCTACCCGGTGGCGAACCCGCAATTCAATTACGAATTCTGCAAGGGTTACTACGCCCGGGTGGCGGACGGCAAGATCAACGGCCGGGTCAGCCGTCTGCTGGTGACACCACTGCTGCGCGCCCTGAAGAAAATCCTCGGCGACATGGAGTACCTGGACTACATGGACAGCTTCCGCTATCCGCTGGCGGGGGAGTTCTCCTTCCGCCGGGATGTGCTGACGGATATCCGTATCCCCAGCGACTGGGGGCTGGAAATCGGCGTGCTGTCGGAGGTGCACCGCAACTACGCCAACAACCGTCTGTGCCAGGTGGATATCGCCGACGTCTACGATCACAAGCACCAGGAGATGTCGCGGGATGACGCCAGCAGCGGCCTGTCGAAGATGTCCATCGATATCGCCAAGGCCCTGTTCCGCAAGCTGGCCACCCGCGGGGTGACCTTCAACAGCGAGACCTTCCGCTCGCTCAAGGCCACCTACTACCGGATCGCCCTGGACTTCGTGGAGACCTACCACAACGACGCGGTGATGAACGGCCTTACCCTGGACATCCACAATGAGGAAATGGCGGTGGAGATGTTTGCAGAAAACATCATGAAGGCCGGGGAAGCGTTCCTGGAGTACCCGATGGAGCGGCCATTCATTCCCAGCTGGAACCGGGTAACCAGCGCCATACCGGATGTTCTCGAGCGGTTGCGGGACGCCGTTGAGCAGGACCAGGCCGAGTTCGGTGGCGCCAGTGGATAGCGCGGTCGACAGCCCCCTGCAGCGACTTCGGGAGCGTCTGTTGCAGCATTTGCAGGTGATCTATGAAGGCTTGCCCGCGGTGCGCCCGGATGCGGCGCTGGTGGAGCAACTGCTGGCGGCCATGGGCCTGGAGGAAGTGGGCGAGCCGCCCCGGCCCCACAGCAATCACTGGAGCGAGCGCGATGCCCTGCTGATCACCTACGGCGACAGTCTGCACGCGCCCGGGGAGAAGCCGCTGCACACGCTGAAGCGGTTTCTGGAGGAGCATGCGCGGGGTGTGCTCAGCGGTGTGCATATTCTGCCGTTCTATCCCTGGACCTCGGACGATGGCTTCGCCGTGCTGGACTACTCCAGCGTCAACGAGGCCCTGGGGAGCTGGGAGGACATCGGCGCCATTGCCGATGATTTCGACCTGATGGCGGACCTGGTCATCAACCATTGTTCCAGTCGCAGCCCCTGGTTCGAGAACTTTCTCCGCGATGAAGATCCCGGCCGCGACTACTTTTTCACGGTGCCCCCTGACACCGACCTGTCAGCGGTGGTGCGCCCGCGCACCTCGCCCCTGTTGCGGGAGGTGGAAACGGCGCGGGGCACCCGGCATGTGTGGTGTACCTTCAGCCACGACCAGGTGGATCTCGATTTCCGCAATCCGGAGGTGCTGCGGCAGTTTGTCGCCATCCTGCGCCTGTATCTGGATCGGGGGGTGCGTATCCTGCGCCTCGATGCCATTGCGTTCCTGTGGAAGATTCCTGGCACCAGTTGCCTGAACCTGGAGCAGACCCACGAGGTGGTGCGCCTGCTGCGAACCCTGCTGGAGCATGCGCGCGCGGATGCCATCCTGATCACCGAGACCAACATCCCCAATCGCGAAAACCTGTCCTATTTCGGCAACGCCAACGAGGCCCACTGCGTCTACAATTTCTCGCTGCCGCCGCTGTTGCTCAATACCCTGCTCACCGGCGACTGCACCTACCTGCGGCAGTGGCTGATGAGCATGCCGCCGGCCCAGAATGGCACCACCTACTTCAACTTTATTGCCTCTCACGACGGTATCGGGTTGCGACCGGCGGAAGGACTGCTCAGCGACGAGGAGCTGTCGACGCTGATCACCGCGTTGGAAGCTCTGGGCGGGCGGGTGTCCTGGCGCGCCCTTGAGGGCGATGAACGGCGTCCCTATGAGGTCAATATTGCCCTCTACGATGCGCTGCAGGGCACTGTGCGCGGCGCCGATAGCTGGGGTCTGGAGCGCTTTGTCTGTGCCCATGCCATCATGTTCGCTCTCGAGGGTATTCCCGGGTTGTACATCCACAGCCTGCTGGGCACGCGCAATGATTACCAGCGGGTAGAGCACAGTGGCCACAGTCGCGCCATTAATCGCCACCAGTGGTCACTGGCGGCACTGGAGGCAGAGCTGGCCGATCCTGCCAGCGATCACTATCGGGTAATGACGCGGCTGCAGAGTCTGCTGCGCCTGCGTGCGGCACAACCGGCCTTTCACCCCAATGCCACCCAGTTCACCCTGCAGCTGGGAGCGTCGCTGTTTGGGTTCTGGCGCCAGAGCATGGACCGTCGGCAAAGTATTTTCTGTATCAGCAATATCAGCGATCAACCGCAGCCGCTGAACCTGCTGGACCTCAACCTGATCGATGATCATGGCTGGGGCGACCTGATCAGCGGTGAACGCTACCCCAGCCGTGATCTGCAGTTGCTGTTACAGCCCTACCAGACCCTGTGGTTAAGCAACGACCGTT
This sequence comes from Haliea sp., assembly GCF_040221975.1. Taxonomy (GTDB): domain Bacteria; phylum Pseudomonadota; class Gammaproteobacteria; order Pseudomonadales; family Halieaceae; genus Haliea. Next base: position 97,475 of record NZ_JAVJWR010000036.1, on the reverse strand, counting down.
GAGCGCCATCGGTGCCAACGGACAGCCGCAGGAGAGGCCGGCTCCGCGATGCTTCAGCACATCCTTGAATCTGTACCCGGGTAGTTCAGCGTGCAATAATCTCACGTCCCCTGGCAACCTGAGCCTTAGATGACCCTCCTGATCGCGTTCGCGGTTCTCTCCATCGCCGTGTCCTTTGTCTGTTCCATTCTCGAAGCGGCCCTGCTTTCCATTACCCCGAGCTACATCGCGCAGCAGAAAGTGGCGCGGCCGAAGCTGTGGGAGCGTCTGCGAGTACTCAAGGACCAGATCGACCAGCCGCTGGCCGCCATTCTGACCCTGAATACGGTGGCACATACGGTCGGAGCGACTGGTGTCGGCGCACAGGTGGTGAAGCTCTACGGTGACGCTTACCTGGGCATTGCTTCCGCGGTAATGACCCTCCTGATCCTGGTGCTGTCGGAGATCGTGCCCAAGACCATCGGTGCCCGATACTGGGTGCACCTGGCGCCGTTCCTGCCGACCATCCTCAACGGCATGATCTTCATCCTCAAGCCCTTCATCTGGATGTCCGACCGCATCATGGAGCTGTTTGGCGGCCACACCATGGAGCACGACATCCGCCTGGAGATCAAGGCGCTGGCCCTGCTCGGGCGCGAACTCGACAAGATTGACGCCGACGAGCAGCGGGTGATCAGTAACATCCTCGATCTGCACGAGATCAATGTGCGCCAGATCATGACGCCCAGGATCGTTTGTGAAACGGTGTCGCCGGGGGTTACGGTTGCCGAGTTCGTGGAGCAACTCAAAGCCCAGCAGTTCTCCCGTTACCCAGTACTGGATGAGGACGAAATACCCCTGGGGCTGTTGTTCCGCCACGACGTCATTGGCGCGGACCCGACCATGTCGACCACCAGCCTGATGAAGCCGGTGACCGTGGTCAGCGACCAGGAGAATGTCGAGGGGTTGTTGAGCCGTTTTATCAACGAGCGCCAGCACCTGTTTCTGGTCTATGACGAATACGGCGGCTGGATGGGGCTGGTGACCATGGAGGATGTCATCGAGGCCATCATCGGCCAGTCCATCCTTGACGAAACCGACGACATTCCAAACCTGCGCCGGCACGCGAAACGGCGCTGGAAAAATCGGCTCAAGAGCCGCCTGCCTGCAGATTTCGCCCAGTCCTGAACAAAAAAACCCGGCGCGCCATGCGGGCCGGGGTTCAAGACGGGTGGAGTCAGTCGTTATTCACCAGATTGACAGCGAACAACGCGGTGGTCCCGCTGACTTCGTTGCCGACGACCAGCAGCGCTTCGCCGGTGGGGCTGTCGCTCGCGGCAATGAACTTGATGGACTCAGGCCCCAGATCGCCAACCGCGGAGAAATCGCCGGCATCGACCCGCTCTTCGACATCCACGCTGAAGTCGCGCGTGTTGATGTACTGCAGGAACTCCGCGCTTTCGGGGTTGCTGATGTCATACACCATGATGCCACCGACCCGCTCCAGACCGATAAAGGCATAGACCTTGCCCTCGACGCGCGCAATCTCAATCGCTTCCGGCTCCGGGCCCTTGTCGTCCGAGCGGCTGTCTCCGCCGTTCTCGTCATTCGTGGCGTTGAAGTCGGCACCGAGACGTTGGGCGGTGATGGTCTCGAAATCACTGCCGCTGTCGAAGACCAGTTCACCAGTGCTGCCATTGAAAATGCTGAAGGAGCGCGCGCCGTAGCTGTACAGCTGCTCGTAGACGCAGCCCGCGGTCGGCTGGCCGCTGACTTCCAGGCTGCCCGCGGGGCAGTCGCGAGCGCCGAGGGTCGTAATGACCTTGATGCGGCCCAGGTTGGCATTGTCAGTCAGGGTGTCCAGGTCCGGGGCGAAGCGCTCCAGGTTGGGCAACTCGATACTGGCACCAGTGTCGAGGATATCCCCTACCCGGATTTCATCCAGGTAATGGAAGCAGTCGCCGTCGTCGAAGTCAAAACCACCCTGGGCGGTGCAGTCCTCGGCACTGTCCGCATCGGTCAGGTATTCCCGGCCATCGCCCTCATTGGCGGTAACCAGGTAGGTGGTGCCGTTATATTCATAGCTGTCGATAGTGTCCGGCATGCGGACACCCAGCAGGGGCCACTGGCGGATATTGATGCCGCCGTCGCGATTGCTGGCATCCAGCTCGTTGCCGATCAGGCCATGGTCCTTGAAACCGAGACCGAACACAGAGCTGATTTCCCTGGCGTTCACATCAATAACCGCGAGAGCGTTGTTTTCCTGCAGCGCAACCCAGGCAGTGCTGCTGTCCGCGGACACGGTGATGTATTCGGGCTCCAGATCCTGGGCCACGCTGGCGCTCTTCGGTGAGGTGCGGACGCCGCTGCCCAGGGACTTGTTGCCGCCGGCATTAAAGGCGGTGAAGCGCAGCTGGATGACGTTGGCGCTGGTGACAGTGCCGGCACCGCCGGAGACGTCGATCAGGGTGACGCTGCCTTCAGGGTCTACGCTGTAGTCGCCGTTGGGTTCCCCTTCATTGGCTACCAGTGCCGTGTTGCCGTCGGGCGTGAAGGTAACCATGTCCGGCAGGGCGCCCGCCTCGACCGCGGACAGGAAGGTGCCGTCGGTCTGGTAGAACGCGACATAGCCATTGTCCTGTTTCACCGCTGCCTCTACCGCGACCGCCAAGGTAGTGCCGGATACGGCCACGCTGTTGGCTGCGCCGAGGTCGTCCGCGCTGGCGACAGCGGCGACGGCGCTGGCAATGTCTGCCGCCACGTCAAGCGAGTCAGTCAGGGTCGGCATTTCCGGCGCGCTGATGTCGAGGATATCGAGCCGGCCCGATTTGGCGTTGACCACGAACACCTGGCGTGTGGCCGGGTCATAGTCCACGATCTCGGCGGCGCTCTCATCGAATTCGCCGGTTTCGTAACGGCCCAGGAAGCTGAGGGCGATCGTGCTGGCGGTGGCGTCCTGCCCCGGCGCTCCGGGTGTCCCAGGTGCGCCAGCGGGACCCGCCGCGCCGTCATTGCCGTCATCGCCTTCGCAGCCGGCGAGTACCAGCGGCAGGGACAGACAGGTGGCGAGAAGCCAGGGTTTCGGGATGCGCATGTATTCCTCTCCATGGTTGTGTTTTGGTTACAGCCGTTAATCGTGGAAGGCTTACATGACAGGGTGATGGCGTTTCGATGATCAATATGTGACGTTACTGTGTCGCTGTGGTGGGCATCGCGGCGACCCGATCGCAGGCACTACCGGGCAGGCGCCCTGTGATACACTTGCGTTCTGCGCCCCTGGCGGGGTCTGACAGTTTCTAACAGAACCAGGAAAGCGACCAATCATGATCATCAAACCCCGCGTACGCGGCTTTCTCTGTACCACCACCCACCCGCTTGGCTGTGCCGCCAACGTCCGTCACCAGATTGACCACGTGAGGTCACACGGTGCCATCGAGAATGGACCGAAGCGTGTGTTGGTGATCGGCGCCTCCACCGGCTATGGCCTGGCCTCGCGGATCACCGCGGCCTTTGGCGCCGGCGCCGCCACCCTCGGCATTTTCTTCGAGAAGGAAGGTACCGAGACCAAGCCCGGCACCGCCGGCTGGTACAACAGTGCCGCTTTCCACAGCGCCGCCGAGGCCGAGGGCCTGTACGCGAAAAGCATCAACGGCGACGCTTTCAGCGACGAGATCAAGCAGAAAGCCATCGCCACCATCCGCGAGGACCTGGGCCAGGTCGACCTGGTGGTCTACAGCCTGGCGGCACCGCGGCGCCAGCATCCGGTAACCGGGGTCATCCACACATCCACCCTGAAGCCGATCGGCAAGCCGACAGTGCAGAAGGGCGTCAATACGGACAAGCAGGAAGTGCAGGACTTCCATCTGGAGCCCGCCAGCCAGGAGGAGATCGACAATACCGTCGCCGTCATGGGTGGCGAGGACTGGCAAATGTGGATCGACGCCCTGGACGAGGCCGGCGTGCTGGCCGAGGGCGCGAAGACCACGGCCTACACCTACATCGGCGAGAAGATGACCTGGGACATCTACTGGCACGGCACCATCGGTGCGGCCAAGCAGGATCTGGACCGACGCGTGGTCGGCATTCGCGAGCGGCTCGCGGCCAAGGGCGGTGATGCCCGGGTGTCGGTGCTCAAGGCCGTGGTGACCCAGGCCAGCGCCGCCATTCCCGCGATGCCGATCTACCTGGCGATCCTGTTCAAGGTGATGAAGGCGCGCGGCAGCCACGAGGGTTGTATCGAACAGATTGACAGCCTGTTCCGCAATTCCCTCTACAGCCCTGCCCCGCAGCTGGATGAGGAGGGCCGGCTGCGTGCGGACGGCAAGGAGCTGGACCCGGCGGTACAGGCGGAAGTCGCGCAGCTGTGGCAGCAGATAGACACGGACAATCTGCACCAGCTGTCGGACTTCGCCGGCTATCGCCGCGAGTTCCTGCAACTGTTCGGCTTCGAGGTGGACGGGGTCGACTACGAGGCGGATGTCAATCCGCTGGTACCCATCCGCGATATGGTCTGACGCAATGTTCGAACACGGTATTCCCTTTACGCTCAACAGCCGCGTGCGGCGGCTGGTGGCGCCGAACCCCGGCATGATGACCGGACCCGGTACCAACACCTATCTGCTGGGCCATGATCAGGTCGCGGTGCTGGACCCCGGCCCGGCCATTCCGGAGCACGTTGACGCTATCCTGGCGGCGGCGGAGGGCAGGATTCGCTGGATCGTCTGCACCCATACCCACCCGGACCACTCCCCCGCCTGGCAGGCGCTGGCTGCTGCCACGGGCGCCGAGGTGATCGGCGCCCTGCCGGCGGACGACCGTTTCCAGGATGACACCTTCCAGCCGACCCTGGAGCTGTCCCATGACTGGGTGCTGCAGGCCCCGGAATTCACCCTGCGCGCGCTGCACACCCCCGGTCACGTCAACAACCACTACTGCTTCCTGCTGGAAGAGGACGGCATGCTGTTTGCCGGCGATCACATCATGAACGGGTCCACCGTGGTGATTGTGCCACCGGGTGGCGACATGAAGGCCTACATCGAGTCCCTGCGGCTGCTGCTGGACTACCCACTGCAAAGCATTGCGCCCGGGCATGGCGACCTTATCCACAGCCCCCGTGAGGAAGTTGCCGGGCTGGTGGAGCACCGGCTGGCGAGGGAGCGCAAGGTGGTTGCGGGCTTGTCTGCCCTCGGCGAGGGCGATCTCGATGCCCTGGTGAAAGTGGTCTATGACGATGTCGACGCGGCCCGTCACGAGTGGGCCAAGCTGTCGCTGGCCGCGCACCTGATCAAACTGGCGGCGGAAGGTCGCGCCAGGCAGGAAGAGGCGGGCGATCACTGGGTCTGGCTGGGCTGAGCAGGCGGGCGCGGGCAGCGGGCGGGTGTGCCGCTTGCACCGCGCTGATCAGGCAGTATCATCGGTGCAACATTTTTCCAGAAGCGATCCCATAACATGTCAAATTTCCCTGTTCATCCGGTTCCCGAACACTTCCGCGACGCCCACATCACGCCTGAGCGCTATCGTGAAATGTATCAGCGCTCGGTGGAGGATCCGGCCGCGTTCTGGGACGAGCAGGCGCGCGAGTTCCTGAGCTGGGACCAGCCCTGGGACACCGTGGTCGACTATGATTTCCGCGAGGGGCGGGCCAGCTGGTTTGCCGGCGGCAAGCTCAATGTCAGTGTCAATTGCATCGATCGCCACCTGGCCAGCCGCGCCGACCAGACTGCCCTGATCTGGGAGGGCGATGATCCGTCCGCCAGCCAGAAGATCACCTATAGGGAGCTGCACGAGCAGGTCTGTCGCCTGGCCAACGTGCTGCGGGTGCGGGGGGTGAAAAAGGGCGACCGGGTGTGCATCTACATGCCCATGGTACCGGAAGCGGCCTACGCCATGCTGGCCTGCACGCGTATCGGTGCCATCCATTCCGTGGTGTTCGGCGGCTTCTCCCCGACGGCAATTGTGGACCGGATCCAGGACGCGGACTGCCAGACCGTCATCACCGCCGATGAAGGCCGTCGCGGTGGCAAGACCATCGCCCTGAAAGCCAATGTCGACAAGGCGCTGGAGTCCTGCCCCAACGTGCATACCTGCATTGTGGCGCGGGTGACGGAGGCGGAGGTCGACTGGCAGGAAGGCCGCGACGTCTGCTACCGGGAGGCCACTGTCGCCGCGGACACGGTGTGTGAGCCCGAGAGCATGGACGCGGAAGACCCGCTGTTCATCCTCTATACCTCCGGCTCCACCGGCAAGCCCAAGGGAGTGCTGCACACGACCGGGGGCTACTTGTTGCAGGCCGCCATGACCTTCAAGTACACCTTCGACTATCGCGAGGGGGAGGTGTTCTGGTGTACCGCGGATGTGGGCTGGGTGACCGGCCACACCTACATTCTTTACGGCCCGTTGGCCAACGGTGCCACCACGCTGATGTTCGAGGGGGTGCCCACCTACCCCGACTCCGGCCGCTGCTGGGAGGTAGTGGACAAGCATCAGGTCAATACCTTTTATACTGCGCCCACCGCAATTCGCTCCCTGCACGCCCACGGCGACGCGCCGGTGAAGCGCAGCTCACGGGCCAGCCTGCGCCTGCTGGGTTCGGTCGGCGAGCCGATCAACCCGGAGGCCTGGGAGTGGTACTACCGCACCGTGGGCGACTCCCGCTGCCCGATTGTCGATACCTGGTGGCAGACCGAGACCGGCGCGCAGATGATTACCCCCCTGCCCGGGGCCACGGCTCTCAAGCCCGGCGCCGCCAGCATGCCCTTCTTTGGCGTGCAGCTGGCCCTGCTGAACGAGGATGGCAGCGAAATCGACGGACCCGGTGCCGGCTACCTGGTGATCAAGGCCTCATGGCCCAGCCAGATCCGTACCATCTACGGCGATCATCAGCGCATGGTCGATACCTACTTCAGTCACTATCCCGGCTACTACTTCACCGGCGATGGCGCGACCCGCGATGCGGACGGCTACTACTGGATCACCGGGCGGGTGGACGATGTGCTCAATGTCTCCGGCCACCGCATGGGTACCGCCGAAGTCGAAAGCGCCCTGGTACTGCACGAGGACATCGCAGAGGCCGCGGTGGTGGGGTATCCCCACGACATCAAGGGCCAGGGCATCTACTGCTTTGTCACGCCCATGGATGGGGTGGAACCCAGCGAGGAGCTGCGCAAGGAGCTGGTGGCCCTGTGCGCCGAGGAAATCGGCGCCATCGCCAAGCCGGATGTGATCCAGTGGGCGCCGGGGCTGCCCAAGACCCGCTCCGGCAAGATCATGCGCCGTATCCTGCGCAAGATTGCCGAGAACGAGGTCGGCAACCTCGGTGATACCAGCACCCTGGCGGACCCCTCGGTGGTGGACCACCTGGTGGCCAACCGGGCGCACCCGGTCAGCTGACCAGCGCTGTTCAGCGCAGGTCGGCCAGGGAAAGCCTGCCGCCGCCGCTGCGGTGGGCAATCTGCGCCAGCAGCAACTCCGCCGTGGCAAGTGCATCCAGCAGGGCATTGTGTGCCCCGTGGCCCGGTAGTCCGTAGTGGGCGCGGCAAGCCTGTAGAGTCAGCGCACCCGGCGTGAGGGGGCTGCTCCGGCGCTCCCGCTGCGCCCGTTCCAGCGCCAGTGTATCCACCACCGGTAGCAGCAGCGGCGCGCCATAGAGCTGGCGGCTGAGGCGGTTTAGGTAGGCGAGGTCCAGCGGTGCATGATGCAATACCAGTACCTTGCCCGCGGCCGCCTGCAGCAGTGCAGCCATTGCCGTGGCGGGAGACGCGGCCCCCGCAAGTTCGCGGTCGTGTATCTGGTGGACGGTGGCGCTCTGGCCAACGCTGCGCTCGCTGGCGAGGAGGTGGTGACGGGCAGTGCCCAACTGTACGGCGCCTCCGGCAACGGTGACCCAGCCCAGGCTCAACAGCTCCCCCTGGCGCGGATCCAGCGAGGACATTTCCGCATCGCAGGCCAGGAACGACAGCGAGCGCCAGTCACTGCGACGCCCGGGTAGCGGCTCGCGCCAGCAGGCCTGCAGTGGCGTCCCCGCTACCCGCCGCGCCCAGCCCAGCCGTCGCAGCGCCAGCCACATCAGCCCAGGCCCGCCCTGTAGGTCAGGCGCAGCGCGGCCTGGGCCTGGTCAACAATGGTAAAGGCGTCCCGCAACTGCTCCCGCGCCATGGTTGGCAGCCCGCGCGGGTTGAGGAAGTTGTCGGGTTTGTCACCGCGCAGCAGCTGCTCACACTGCTGCTGCAGACGCTGCTGCTGGATGCAATGCAGGGCGTCGGCCAGATTGCGGCTGTCGGTCATGGCCAGGTGCTGGCCCCGGGCCAGTGCCTGCAGCCTTTCGTCCGTATTCACCGCTGTAACCCGGTGGGCAATGGCGTGCAGGCGCGCAATATCGGTCAGCGGCAGGACGCCGCGTTTTTTCAGATCCACCGCGTCCCGGTGTTCGCCGTCGCGCTCTACCACAAAGCGGCGGAAAATCCCCAGGGGCGGGCTGTTGTCGAGGGCGTTGGCTGCCAGCGCCGCCAGGAAGATGGAGTTGTGCGAGGCCTGTTGCAGCATCTCTGCCTGCAGCGCGTCGCAGAGACCGGCATCGCCATGGATTGGCCGCAGGTCGAAGAAAATGCTCACCCGCATCACCGCGTCCGGGGTCGGGGTGGCGGCCCAGCGGCGCACGGTTTCCCGCCACTGCGACAGTGGCTGGCGCCAGCTGTCCGTGGTCGCCATGACATCGCCGTTGCAGTAGGGGTACCCGCACAGGTTGAGTCCGTCGCACACCTTGCGAGCGAGTGCGGCAAACCAGGGTGCATGCTCCGGCCGGGTATCATCGGCCAGGATCATGCCATTGTCCTGGTCGGCGCCCAACAGCTGTTCGGCGCGGGCCTGGGAACCAAAAGCAGCCCAGCACCAGGCTGCCGGGGCCGGGCCGAGCTCCGCCTCCGCCAGCTGGATCAGGCGCAGGGTGACAGCATCGGTAATGGCGGTCAGGACCCGGCCAAGCTGCGGTGCGCGCATGCCGGCCTGGTGCCACTGCAGTACCAGTTGCGGCAGCCCGGCGAGTACCTCGCGGATGTCTTCGGCGCAGTCCTGGCGCGAGACATGCTGGACCAGGTAAACGGGGTCATCCTGGCGCGCCAGGATCAGATCGGAGCTGGTAATGATTCCCACCAGATGGCCCTCTTCGGTTACCGGCAGATGGTGGTAACCGCGGCGGGTCATCAGCAGGGTGGCGTCAAACAGGGTGCTGTCGGCGTCGATGGTTTCGGGGGCCGGAGACATCACCGCCGCGACCTGCGTACTGGCGGGCAGCGCCTCTGCCACGTGGCGTGTGCGCAGGTCGCGGTCGGTGATGATGCCCGCGAGCGCGCCTCTCTCCAGGATCAGGGCAGAGGACACCCGGCGCACGGTCATGGCCCTGGCCACGTCCTGCACGGAGTCGTTAGGGGCGACGGTCAGCAAGTCCGTACTCATGCTGTCGCGCAGGTCTTGCAACAAGGTATTTGCAGCTGGCTGGTGGCGGGCCGCCCGCCGCAGGCGGCGGCTGCGCTGGCTGCTGAAGTGGCGATCGAAGGAGCGGTTGCGCCGGCGCAGGCGCTGGTAGACTGCGTCCGGCAGCAGGTAGAGCAGGGCATCCTCGATGACGATGGCGTTGACATCCGCCCGGCCGGCGTTCAGGCCACCGAGGTGAAAGCTTTCCCCCTCACCCAGCCGGTCAAGCAGCTTGTGGTCTCCATCGCGCAGGTCAACCGCACCGCTGCGGACAATGCGCAGGCCCTGCTCCGGTGCCTCCACAGCCAGGCGGCTGCCGTGCACGTGGTAGCTGATGCGGAGTGCCGCCAGGGCTTCCTCCAGTTCGGCCGCGGGCAACTCCCGAAAAGGCGGGGTCTGGCGGAGAAAATCCGCCACCGGCGCCAGATCGACGATCGGGCACAGGGCGTCAGGCTGGTCCCCGGAGCCGCGCTTCATGCTGTTCAGTGGTTCTGCGCCGCACTGGCGCCGACCGGAACCCGGATGTGCTCGACCAGCTCCTGCACCGATACCGGCGGCGCTTGTGTGAAGCGGCTGACCAGCAGGGCCACGGCGAAGTTCACCACGGCGCCAATGGCCCCAAAGGCGTTGGGCTCTATGCCCAGGAACCAGTTTGGCGGCATGTCGCCGAGAAAGGCAGTGGAGGGTATGAACATGATCCCCATGTGCTGGAACACATAGAGCAGGGTCACACCAATGCCGGCCACCATGCCTGCAACCGCACCCTCCTTGCTCACCCGGCTGGAAAATATGCCCATCATCAGCGCCGGGAAAATGGACGAGGCTGCGAGCCCAAAGGCCAGCGCCACCGTGCCGGCGGCAAACCCCGGCGGATTGAATCCAAGATAGCCGGCGCCGACGATCGCCGCTGCCATGGCCAGCCGGCTGGCGCGCAACTCGGCCCGCTCGGAAATGTTGGGCCTGATCATGCCCTTGAGCAGATCGTGGGAAATGGCGGAGGCGATAGCCAGTAACAGTCCCGCTGCCGTTGACAGTGCCGCGGCCAGCCCGCCGGCAGCGACCAGGGCGATCACCCAGTTGGGGAGCTGGGCAATCTCGGGGTTGGCCAACACCATGATGTCGTTGTCGATGGTGACCATTTCATTGACCGCGGGATCGGCGCTGTACTGGATGCGGCCGTCGTCGTTCCTGTCCTCGAAGGCCAGCAGCCCGGTCTTTTCCCAGTTTCGGAACCACTGCGGCCGCTCCTCGTAAACCAGGTACTCACCCGGAGAGGGCTCGATGGTCTGCATCAGGTTCAGGCGCGCCATGCCCGCGACAGCCGGGGCCGTGGTATAGAGTATCGCGATAAACAGCAGCGCCCAGCCCGCCGAGCTGCGCGCATCACGCACCTTGGGTACGGTAAAGAAGCGGATGATGACGTGGGGCAGGCCGGCGGTGCCGATCATCAGCGACGCGGTATAGGCAAACATGTTGAGACCGCTGAGGCGGAAGTCGGTGGTGTACTCGTGGAAGCCGAGGTCCTGGACGATCAGGTCCAGCTTGTCCAGCAGATAGGTGTCGGATCCCGCGAGGGTACTGCCCAGCCCCAGCTGCGGTATGGGGTTGGCGGTGAGCTGCAGGCTGATGAAGATGGCGGGGATGGTGTAGGCAATGATCAGCACGCAGTACTGGGCGATCTGGGTATAGGTAATCCCCTTCATGCCACCGAGCACCGCGTAGAAGAAGACGATGCACATGCCGACCAGCAGGCCGGTGCCATAGTCCACCTCCAGGAAGCGGGAGAAGGCGACGCCGATGCCTTTCATCTGCCCGATGACGTAGGTGACCGAGCAGATGATGAGGCAGATCACCGCCACCACCCGCGCCGTGCGGGAGTAGAAGCGGTCGCCAATGAACTCGGGCACGGTGAATTTGCCGTATTTGCGCAGATACGGGGCCAGCAGCAGTGCCAGAATGACGAAGCCGCCGGTCCATCCCATCAAGAATACCGAGCCGCCATAGCCCATGAAGGCGATCATGCCGGCCATGGAGATGAACGAGGCGGCAGACATCCAGTCAGCCGCTGTGGCCATGCCATTGGCCACCGGATGCACACCGCCGCCGGCGACGTAGAAATCCCGGGTCGATCCGGCCCGGGACCAGATGGCGATGCCGATGTAGAGTGCGAAGCTGGCGCCAACCACCAGGTAGGTCAGGGTTTTCAGCTCCACGGGCTAGTCCTCATCGACGCCGAATTCGCGATCCAGCGCCGCCATCCTGCGGCTGTAGTAGAAGATCAGCAGCACAAAGACATAGATGGATCCTTGTTGGGCAAACCAGAAGCCGAGCTTGTAGCCGCCGAGCTGGATCTGGTTCAGCTGCTCCACGAACAGGATGCCGCAGCCGAAGCTGACCACAAACCATATCGCGAGCAGCCTGGCCATCAGGGTCAGGTTGCGGCGCCAGTAGGCGCGAGCCTGTTCTTCGCTCAAACGCGGCATCAGGGTGCTCTCCCCGTGTGTTATTGGTACCTGCGGCGGGACTATAGCATCGGTTTGCCGAACCTGGTATTCCAGCCCCTGCAGCCGCAATACCGTGCTGGATGCGCGGCTACAGGTAGGGCTGAAAAAGCCAGAAGAAGGCATCACGCAGCCGCACCGGCAGCGAGCGGCCGTCCATCTCCTCCAGGGTGACCGGTGCTGACAGTTGGTAGCGGCGATGCGCCTCCATTGCCAGTTGCAGCACGGTATCCCCGGAGAACAGTTCCAGGTTGAGCTCGAAATTCAGCCGCAGGCTGCGCGGGTCGAGGTTGGCCGAGCCCACCTGCGCATAGCAGCGGTCAGCCACGAACAGCTTGGCGTGGGAGAAGGGCGGCGGTTGATAGCGGATCTCTACCCCGTAAAGCAGCAGTTCCCACAACAGGTTGCGGGATGCCCAGTGCACGAAGGGCAGGTTGTTGACCTCCGGCAGCAGGATCACCACCCGCACCCCACGCAGGGCTGCCGACTGCAGGCTGGCGACCATTTCCCGCGACGGCAGGAAATAGGGTGTGATGATCAGGATCTCTTCCCGGGCGGCAGACATGGCGCCCATCAGGGTCTGGGAAATCCTGTCGAGGTCCTCGCCGGGGCCGTCACTGATGCAGCGACAGAAGACCGCACCGTCCGTGAGCGGCTCAATACTCCGGCACAATGGGGGCAGCGTCTCGCCGGTGGTGATCCGCCAATCAGTCAGGAAGACCTCCTCCAGCTGACCAAGAATCGGGCCCTGGACGCGGAAGTGCAGGTCGGCGGCGTGCTTGCGGGAGTCCGATTTCAGCAGATGACGGTCGCCGATATTGATGCCGCCGGTGAAGGCTTCCCGGTCATCCACCAGCAGGATCTTGCGGTGATTGCGCAGGTTGACAAACAGTGAGGGTGGCAGCAGGCGCGGCGGCAGGAAACGTGCTGCCGGCAGCTCAGCCCGGCGCAGCAGGCGTCCGATCCGCGGCCAGGAATAAAGCTCGCCAAAGCCGTCCACCAGGACCCGCACTTCGACCCCGCGCTCCCGGGCGGCGACCAGCGCCGCCACGAACTGGCGTCCGGTGCGATCGGATTCGAAAATATAGCTGCACAGCAGAACGCGCCGCTCGGCCCTGGCGATGGCCGCCAGCATCGCGGGGTAGGCCTCCTCGCCATTGTGCAGAGTCAGTATCCGGTTGCCGGCCACCAGTGGCTGGGTGGTCATGCGCCCGGAGACCCGTGCGAAAGGCTTGAACTCGCTGCCGAGGCCGGCTGGAGTGGCGGCATTCATCCCGGAGACAACACCGCGCTCGTGACCGACCTGCAGCAACGGCCGCCTCTGGCCGCCGAGCCGGTGGGCATGACTGCGCACGCGATTGATCCCGAACAGGTAATACAGCGCGGGTCCCAGCAGGGGGAACAGCAGGGTCACCGCTATCCAGGCGATGGCGGCGCGGGAATCCCGCTTGTAGAGCATGGCGTGGACGACGGCGAGCAGCGCAATGGCCAGGTACAGTGCGCCCAGCAGCCACTGCCACAGTGGTTCTCCCAGAAGCCGCAGTAGGTCCGTTACGATCTGATCGACATCCATTGCCCTGCTCTGGTGTGGCGCCAATTAATGATTGTAGCCCCCTGCGGGCGCGACCGCGAACCGGGAATAGCAAATGCCGGACAAGCCGTTACAATGTCAGGAACAATAATCGGTCACCGTAACAGGAGTACACCATGCAAGGCTTGATGATGGACATGCCGCTGCTGATCACCGAGATCATGCGCCACGCCGAACGCGTGAATGGCGATCAGGAAATAGTATCCGTGACCCGCGACAATCCGCGCCATCGCTACACCTACCGCGAAGCGTTTGTCCGCGCTCGCAAGCTGGCCAGTGCCATGGCCGACTGGGGTCTCGCCCGCGGCGACCGCATCGGTACCCTGGCCTGGAACGATTACCGCCATCTGGAGACCTACTACGGCTCCGCCTGCAGCGGCTATGTCTGCCATACCATCAACCCGCGCCTGTTCCCGGACCAGCTGGTCTACATCATCAACCACGCCGAGGACCGCTACATATTCCTCGACCCTGATTTCCTGCCGCTGGCGGAGAAGCTGGCGCCGGAATGTCCGGGGGTGGCGGGCTGGGTGGTGCTGACCGACGAGGCCCACATGCCGGCAACGGAGCTTGCCAACGTGCTCTGTTACGAAACCCTGGTCGCCGGAGGCAGCGGAAACTTTGACTGGCCGGAGCTGGACGAACGCGATGCCTGCGCTCTCTGTTATACCTCCGGCACTACCGGTCACCCCAAGGGGGTACTGTACTCCCACCGCTCCACCATGCTGCATGCCTACGCCACCATGATGCCCGATGCCATGGGACTGTCGTCCAGCGACGTGGTACTGCCCATCGTGCCTATGTTCCACGTCAATGCCTGGGGCAATCCCTATTCCTGCCCGATGGCGGGCTCCAAGCTGGTGTTCCCCGGCAACAAGATGGGGGATGGCGAGACCCTGGCGAACCTGATCAACGATGAGGGCGTGACCCTGTCGGCCGGGGTGCCAACGATCTGGCTGGCGCTGCTGGCCTACCTCAAGTCCTCGGGGGAAACGGTGGACTCGTTGAAGAGGATTGTCGTTGGCGGCGCGGCCTGTCCGCTGGCCATCGCCGAGGGTTTTGATGCCTACGGCGTCGAGAGCCGCGTGGGCTGGGGCATGACCGAGATGAGCCCGCTGGGCAGCATCAATGCCAGTGCCGACCAGAAGGAGCGCTATTCAGCGGAGGAGTACAGCAAGCTGCGGTTGAAAGCGGGCCGTCCGATCTTTGGCGTGGAGATGAAAATCGTCGATGACGAGGGCGAGGAATTGCCCTGGGACGGCAAGGCCTACGGCTCGCTCAAGGTGCGCGGCCCCTGGATCTGTTCCGGCTACTTCAAGCGCGAGGCGGACGGCGCCCACGCGGAGCCGGGCTGGTTCGAAACCGGTGACGTGGCGACCATCGACCCCGAGGGCTACATGGCGATCACCGACCGCACCAAGGACGTGATCAAGTCAGGGGGTGAGTGGATCTCGTCCATCGAACTGGAAAATGTCGCCATGAGCCACCCCAAGGTGGCCGAGGCTGCGGTCATTGGTCACTACCACCCCAAGTGGAGCGAACGGCCGCTGCTGATCGTGGTGCGCAAGGGCGACGGCCAGGACCTGGAGGCGGAGGAGATGCTGGCCTGGTTCGAGGGCAAGGTGGCCACCTGGTGGAAACCGGACGCGGTTGAGTTTGTAGACGAACTGCCTCACGGCGCTACCGGCAAGATTCACAAGGTCTCACTGCGCGAGCAGTTCAAGGACTACAGCTTCCCAACCTGACCAGGGATGTGTAGGAGCCCGCTCCGCGGGCGATCAGGAGCCCGCTGGCCCAGGCCACCCTCTCTGGCCGCTATGCGGCCATTCACCTTGTCCGCGGGCGATCGCGCGGGGACCGCGCTCCTACATTGGTTTTTTCGTAGTAATAAGACCAATTATTTACGAATTCCGGTTGTCATTCCGGAGTTCACTGACTACCATGCAGGCCAATGATCAGTTATTGCGCCTGCAGCCATGTCCGACACTGAATCGCCACAGCGTACCCTGCCCCAGGTCGTCGCCGCCACGGCGGCGGCCCTGCCCGGGCATATCGCCATGATCGACGGCGATGTCACCCTGACCTATGCGGAGCTGGATGCGGCCCGCATCGAAGCTGCGCGCGCGTTCCTGGCCGCGGGTCTCAAGCAGGGCGAACGCATCGCCATCTGGGCCCCCAATATCTGGCAGTGGGTAGTCGCCGCTATCGGCGCCCAGAGCATCGGCGGCGTGCTGGTGCCCCTGAACACGCGGCTCAAGGGTGCCGAAGCCGGCTTCATCCTGCGCCGCAGCGGTGCCCGCTGGCTGTTTACCGTCGGCGAGTTCCTGGGCATGCGGTACCCGCAGTTGCTGCAGGGGGAGGAGCTGCCGGCCCTGGAGGAGATTGTCCTGCTCGAGGGGCAAGCTCCGGGAACACGCAGCTGGGCCGATTTCCTGTCTGCCGGCGCCGATGCCAGTGTGGCCGGGGTCCAGGCCCGCGCCGACCAGCTCTCCCCCGCGGATACCCTGGATATCCTGTTCACTTCCGGCACCACCGGCCAGCCCAAGGGCGTGGTCACCAGCCACGGCCAGAATATCCGCGCCTTCGAGACCTGGAGCGCCACGGTGGGCCTGACCGAGCAGGACAACTACCTGATCATCAACCCGTTCTTCCACTCCTTTGGCTACAAGGCCGGGTGGCTGGCGGCGATCATCCGCGGTGCGCGCATGCTGCCGGTGAAACAGTTTGACCTCGATGCGGTGCTGGCGCAGATCCACCGCGAGCGGGTGTCGGTGATTCCCGGCCCGCCGACCATCTACCAGTCCATGCTGACCCATCCGAATCGCGGGGACTACGACCTCTCCAGCCTGCGTCTCGCGGTGACTGGCGCCGCGCCGGTGCCGGTGTCCCTGATCGAGAAGATGCGCAACGAGCTGGGCTTCAAGGTCGTGGTGACCGCCTACGGGCTCACCGAGTCCTGCGGCGTGATTTCCATCTGTCGCCCCGAGGACAGCGCCGAGCGCATCTCCCACAGCTCCGGCCGCGCCATGGCCGGGGTGGAGATGAAGTGCGTCGATTTGGACGGCAACACGGTTCCGGCAGGTACCGAGGGAGAAATCTGGTGCCGCGGCTACAATGTCATGCAGGGTTATCTGGACGATCCGGCGGAGACCGCCCGCGCCATTACCGATGACGGCTGGCTGCAGACCGGGGACGTAGGGGTGATGGACGAGGACGGCTATGTCCGCATCACCGACCGGATCAAGGACATGTTCATCGTCGGCGGCTTCAATTGCTATCCGGCGGAAATCGAGAACAGTCTGCACAGTATGCCCGGTGTGGCGCGTGCGGCGGTGATCGGGGTCCCGGATGAGCGTATGGGCGAAGTGGCCTGCGCCTGGATCGTGCCCGCGCCGGGTGCGGAACTGGATGAGGAAGCCGTCATCGCCTGGTCGCGCCAGAACATGGCGAATTACAAGGTACCGCGACAGGTGCGCTTCGTCAGCGAGCTGCCGATGAATGCCGGCGGCAAGGTGCTGAAGAACGAGCTGCGCCAGCGCGCGGCGGCGGAGCAGGGCTAGTGGCCCTCAACCCGCAGCGCCAGGCCGGTGCCGCCCAGATTGAGCTGGACGACACCGACCACCGCATCATTGCCCTGCTGCGGGCCGACGGTCGCCTGCCCTACCGCTCCATCGCCCGCGAGCTGGGCCTGACCGAAGCCACGGTCCGAGCCCGGGTGCGGCGCCTGGAGGAGTCCCGCACCATGCGCGTGGTGGCGGTGACGGATATCGAGGCCGCGGGCTATGGCATGTTGCTGGCCATCGGCGTACAGGTGGAAAACCGTTCGCCGGAAGAGGTGGCCCGTGAGCTGGCGGCCATTCCCGAGGTGTTCTCGGTGAACGTGGTGGTTGGCGCCCAGGATCTGGAGATCCTGATGGTGGCGGAGGACCAGGGCGCTCTGCACCGGTTGCTGCAGGACCGTATCGCCAACATGGCCGGGGTGCGGCGGCTGACGCCGTCGCTGGCGGTCAACGTGTTGAAGAATCAGCCTGACTGGGTGCCTTTTCACGACGGAGAGCTGCGGTGAGCGGCGCCCGCGGGCTGGACGAGGTGGATCGCCAGATCGTCGCGCGGCTGTCCCGGGATGCGCGTATCAGCAACCGCCAGATAGCGGCCGAGCTCGGGGTCACCGAAGGCACGGTGCGCGCCCGGGTCAAGCGCATGGAGGCGGAGAAACAGATTCGCATTACCGCGATCACCAATATTGATCGCTTTCGCCACGGCGCGCTGGCCTGGATCTGGATCGAGGTCGAGCGCAGTTACCAGGTGCAGGAGGTGGCGCAGGCGCTGGCGGCGATTGGGGAGCTGGGCTTTGTCGGCGAGATGCTGGGTCGCTCGGACATCCTCGCCATCACCATGGTGCGCAGCAACGAGCACCTGGCGGAGTTCGTGCACCAGCGCATCAGCGGCATCCCCGGCGTACGCCGCACGGAGAGCACCCTGGGGGTCAATTTTGTCAAACACGATTACCGCATGGCGCGGATCGTCAGCTGAAGGAAGGCAACATGGATAAACGGCTCAGTGCCCGCGACGCGGTGGCACAAATCGAAGACGGCATGACCATCGGCATCGGTGGCTGGGGCCCCCGGCGCAAGCCCATGGCGCTGGTGCGGGAAATCCTGCGCTCGGACCTGAAGGACCTCACGGTGGTCGCCTACGGCGGCGCCGATGTCGGCATGCTGTGTGCCGCTGGCAAGGTGAAAAAACTGGTGTTCGCTTTCGTGTCCCTGGATTTCATTCCGCTGGAACCCTATTTCCGCCAGGCCCGCCAGAGCGGCGCGATCGAGGTGATGGAGGTCGACGAGGGCATGATGTTGCTGGGACTGCGTGCCGCGGCCTGGGGCCTGCCCTTCATTCCCACCGCGGTCGGCCTCGGCACCGACGTGCTGACCCACAACCCGGAGATCAAGCTGGTCGACAGCCCCTACGATGACAAGGAGTGGGTGGCCATGCCGGCGCTGAAGCTGGATGTGTCCCTGATTCACGTCGACCGGGCGGATTTCCGCGGTGTCTGCCAGATCGCCGGCCCCGACCATTACCTGGACGACTGGTTTGCCCGCGCCGCGACCACCACCATCGTCTCCTGCGACGAGCTGGTGGACACGGAATTCTTCCAGGATCCGGCTCGCGCCCGGGAAGTGTTCTGGGAGCGCGCTGCGACCAGCGCCGTGGTGGAAATTCCGGGCGGTGCCCATCCGACCTCCTGCAATCCCCTGTACGGTTTCGATGTGGCCCACTTCAAGGCCTACGCCGCATCGGTTAAGGACGGCGGCATCGACGGCTACCTGCAGCAATACCTGGGTGCCGACGAGGCCGAGTACCAGCGCAATGTCGGCGGTCTCGACGCCATCAGGGCGCTTGAGCTGCCCACTTACTGATTGGCGAGGGAGAACACCACATGTCTACTGCAGCAACCGACTACACCCTGGCCGAACTGTGCGTCGTAGCCGCGGCCGAAGCTTTCCGCCACGACGGCGAGGTGCTGGCCACCGGCATCGGCGTGATTCCGCGCCTGGCCGCCAGCCTGGCGATGAAGACCTTCAACCCGGATTTGATGATGACGGACTCCGAGGCCTTCCTGCTCAGCGAGCCCAACCCCATCGGCAAGCGTCCGGCGGATTTCCGCCAGGCCAATGAAACCTGGATGGGCTTTTCCCGCATCTTCGACAACGTCTGGAGCGGCAAGCGCCACGCCATGCTGGGCCCGACCCAGATCGACCGCTACGGCCAGACCAACACCTCGGCCCTGGGTGGCACCTACCAGCAGCCCAAGGTGATGATGCTGGGCGCCAGGGGCTTTCCGGGCAACTCGATTTGCCACGCCAACAGTTTCTTCGTGCCGGGGCACAATACCCGCGTGTTCATTGACGGCGAGTGCGACTACGTGTCCTCCATCGGCTACAACCCGGCGCGACTGCCGCGGGGCCGCTCGCTGGATGACGTCGATATCCGCCGCGTGATCACCGATCTCTGTGTCATGGATTTCGGCGGGCCCGAGCACCAGCTGCGCCTGCTGTCCCTGCATCCGGGCATCACCGTGGAGCAGGTACAGGAAAACACCGGCTTCGCACTGTCCATTCCCGCCACGGTGCCGACCACGCCGGCGCCGACGCAGGATCAAATGGCGATCATCGCCGCGCTGGACCCGCACAACCAGCGCGCGTCCCAGATCGCCGACAACCCGCCGGGCAACCGCGGCTGAGGCTCATACATGTTGACGACACGACTCACGGAATTGCTTGGCTGTCGCTACCCCATCGTGCAGACGGCGATGGGCTGGGTGGCGGACCCGAACCTGGTGGCCGGCAGCTGCAACGCCGGCGCCTTCGGCTTCCTCGCCGGTGCCACCATTCCGCCGGCGGAAATGGAGCGCGATATCCTGCGGGTGAAGGCACTCACCGACAAGCCTTTCGGCGTCAACTTCCACATGTACCAGCCCAATGCGGCCGATATCGTGGACATGGTGATCCGCCACCAGGTGAAAGCGGTCAGCTATTCCCGCTCCCCGGGCCCGGACATGATCCGCAAGCTCAAGGACGCGGGTGTGGTCTGCATGCCCACCGTGGGCCTGCCCAAGCACGCCCTCAAGGCGGTGGAGCTGGGTGCGGATGCGGTCACGGTGCAGGGTGGGGAGGGCGGTGGCCATACCGGCGCGGTGCCCACTACCCTGCTGATACCGCAGGTGGTCGACGCGGTGGGTGACAAGGTGCCGGTAGTGGCCGCCGGCGGCTTCAAGGACGGCCGCGGCCTGGTTGCCGCCATGGCCTGGGGCGCGGAGGGCATCGCCATGGGCACCCGCTTTCTGCTGACCCGGGAATCCCCGGTGCCGGATGCAACCCTGCAGCGCTATCTGGACTGCAAGAACCCGGGCGACATCATCGTCTCCCGGGCGATGGACGGCCTGCCCCAGCGCATGATCATGAATGAGCTGCTGGGGGAGATGGAGCGGGCCGGTAGCGTGCGTAAGCTGCTGATCGCCATTCGCAACGGCCTGGCGTTCCGCCAGCACACCGGCGCCAGCCTGGTGGGCCTGCTGAAGTCTGCCTTCGCCATGACCCGCAGCGACGACATGAGCGCGGCCCAGGCGATCATGTCCGCCAACGCGCCGATGATCATCCAGAAGGCGATGGTGGATGGCGAGCCGTCCCGGGGCGTGCTGCCCAGCGGCCAGGTGGCGGGCGTGATCGACAGCCTGCTCAGCTGTGAGGAGCTGGTGAATGCCATCGTCGCGGAAGCAGAACATCGCCTGACTGCGCTGGCGCAGCGGGCCAACCCAAGCACACAGGCAGGTAGCTGACATGAGCAAGCCCTTTGGCACCACCATCAAGGACGGCATAGCCGAAATGATCCTCAACCAGCCGCCGGTCAATGCTTTCGACAGCGCCGGCTGGTTTGCCATTGCCCGGGAAATCGACGAGCTGGGCGCAAACGATGAGGTGCGGGTGATCCTGATCGCCGCCGCGGGCAAGGGCTTCTGCGCCGGCGTGGATATCAAGGAGCTGGCCGCCGATCCCCAGCGCATTGTTCCCGTGAACAAGGGCAACTACGAGACTTTCCGCGCCATCCACCGCAACCCGAAGCCGGTCATCATTGCCCTGCACGGCTTTGTCCTCGGCGGTGGCATCGGCATGGCCGGCGCCGCGGACATTCTGGTGGCCTCGGATTGTGCCCGCTTCGGGGTGCCGGAGATCGATCGCGGCGCCATGGGTGGCGGCGCCCACCTGCAGCGTATGTTCCCGGTGCAGAAGGTGCGCTACATGTACTTCACCGGCGAGTTTATCGACGCCGCCGAGGCCTGGCGCCTCGGTGCCATCGAGAAAGTGGTGCCCAGGGAGGAACTGCTGCCGACTGCCCGCGGGATTGCGGCGAAGATCGCAGAGAAATCCCCGGCCATGGTGAAGCTGGCCAAGGAGGCCCTGAACGGTATCGAGGACGGCAACCTCGAGGACAAGTATCGCTGGGAGCAGGGCTTTACCCTGGAGGCCTACACCCTCGGCGACTCCCAGGAAACCCGCGACGCGTTCGTGCAGAAACGCGACGCCAAGTTTTAAGCGCAGGCAGGAATCACTGATGAATCTCTCCTTTACCGAACAGCAGCAGGCGTTCCGCGCGGAAGTGCGCGCCTGGCTGGCGCAGCATGTTCCCGCCGAGTCGCTGCAGAGCTTTGACACCGAGGAAGGCTTCCAGCAGCATCGCGACTGGGAGGCGACCCTGAATGAGGGCCGCTGGGGCATGGTCACCTGGCCCGAGGCCCTGGGCGGCCGCGGCTGCGACCTGATTGAATGGTTGATCTTCGAGGAAGAGTACTACCGCGCCCGCGCCCCCCTGCGGGTGAACCAGAACGGCATTTTCCTGCTCGGCCCGACCCTGATGGAGTACGGCACCGAAGAGCAGAAGGCACGTTTCCTGCCGGCGATGGCCGAGGGTCGCGATATCTGGGCCCAGGGCTGGTCCGAGCCCGGCGCCGGTTCCGACATGGCGGCGATCCGCTCCAGTGCCCGCCGCGAGGGCGACAGGTATATCATCAATGGCCAGAAGACCTGGTCCACCCGGGCGGTGTGGGCGGACTGGCTGTTCGGCATGTTCCGCACCGATCCGGAGTCCGAGCGCCACCGCGGCCTGACCTTCATTCTGGTGCCGCTGAAAACGCCGGGCATCACCGTGCGCCCGATCCCGCAGCTGGACGGCTTGCCCGGTTTCGCCGAGATCTTCTTCGACAACGTGGAGGTGGATGTCAGCAACCGCCTCGGCGACGAGGGCGCGGGCTGGGCCGTGGCCATGGCCACGGCCGGCTTCGAGCGCGGCCTGATGCTGCGCTCGCCCGCACGCTTCCAGGAGACCGCGCGCCGGCTGGTGCAGCTGTACCTTGAGAACGAGGTGAGCGCGAGCCAGGATCCGGCGCTCAGGGAGGCGGTCATCCGCGCCTGGATGGATGCGGAGGCGTACTGCCTGAGCACCTACCAGACCGCCTGCCGCCTGACCCAGGGCGGCAAGATTGGCGCCGAGTCCTCCACCAACAAGATCTTCTGGTCGGAACTGGACCAGAACATGCACGCCACTGCCATGAGCATTCTCGGCGCCCGCGCCGAATTGCTGGCGTACGCCCCCGCGGCGCAGGGCGTCGGCAACTGGCTGGATGGCTGGCTGTTCTCCCAGTCCGGCCCCATATACGCCGGCACCAACGAGATCCAGCGCAACATTATTGCAGAGCGCATGCTGGGCATGCCGAGGTAACCATGGACTTTACATTCAGCGAAGACCAGCTCCTGTTCCACGACTCCGTGCGCAGCTTTCTGGTCAACGAAATCACTCCCGAGCGCCTGCGCGCGGGCTGGGACACTGACAGTGGTCGCGACCCGGCCCTGTGGCAGCAGCTGGCTGAACTCGGCCTCACCGGCATGACTGTGCCCGAGGCACACGATGGCCTGGGCATGACCGCCCTGGACTTTGTCCTGCTGGCGCAGGAGTGCGGCTACGTGGCCCTGCCCGAGCCGCTGGTGAACCACGCCCTGGTGGGGGTGCCCTGGCTGCAGGATATTGGCGGTGACCTGGCGGCACGCTGGCTACCGCGTGCCGCTGCCGGGGAGGCCCGCATCGTGGTCGCCCTGGAACAGAACCTGCTGGTGGAAGATGCCCATGTCGCGGATCTGCTGCTGCTGGAGCAGGGCGGCCGCTGGTACGCCCTGGAACAGGGGCAGTTTAGTTGCGAGTACAACCCGAGCATCGACCCCGGCCGGCGCCTGTTCACCGTTTCCATGAATGCCGGCGTGGCACCGGTGGTGTCCGGCGAGCCGGCGGCGGCATTGCGCAGCGCCAGCCTCAACCGCGGCGCCCTCGGCTGCGCCGCCCAGGCCCTGGGCCTGGCCCAGCGCATGGTGGATCTCTCCGTGGCCTACACCACCGAGCGCAAGCAGTTCGGCAAGCCCATCGGCTCCTTCCAGGCGGTCAAGCACCACCTGGCCAACGTCGCGGTAAAACTGGAGTACGCCAAGGCGCCCGTCTACCGCGCCGCCCATGCAGTAGCGGAAGATGCCGTGTCCGCTGCGCGCCACGTCGCCCACGCCAAGCTGGCAGCCTGCGAGGCGGCCAGCCTGGCGGCAAAAAACAGCATCCAGGTTCACGGCGCCATGGGCTACACCTGGGAAGTGGATCTGCATATTTTCATGAAGAAGGCCTGGGCGCTGGCCAATACCTGGGGTGATGCGGGCTTCCACAAACAGCAGGTCGCGCAGGCGATTTTTGCCGAGGGCGCTGTCCTCGGCGCCGGCGCCACCTTTCAGTAATTGCAAAAAGGAATCCGAACCATGGCAGATGCCTATATAGTAGATGCAGTACGCAGCCCCACCGGCCGGCGCAAGGGCGGTCTGGCTGGCGTCCACGGCGCCGACCTCGGCGCCCACGTACTGAAGACGCTGGTGGAACGCAACGGCATTCCCGACGGCGACTATGACGACGTCATCTTCGGCTGCGTCGACACTATCGGCCCCCTGGCGGGCGATATCGCCCGCACCGCCTGGCTGGCGGCGGGCCTCGACGAAGCCGTGCCCGGCACCACCGTGGACCGCCAGTGCGGTTCCTCCCAGCAGGCCGTCCACTTTGCCGCCCAGGCCATCATGGCAGGCGTCAACGACGTGGTGATCGCCGGCGGCGTGCAGACCATGACCCAGATCCCGATTTCCTCCGCCATGCTGGCCGCCGAGCCGCTGGGCTTCAGCGATCCATTCTCCGGCAGCGAAGGCTGGGTTGCGCGCTACGGCAAGGTGCCCGTGTCCCAGTTCAACTCGGCGCAGATGATCGCCGACAAGTGGGGCTTTTCCCGCCAGGATATGGAAGCCTTCGCCCTCGAATCCCACAGCCGCGCCCTGCGTGCCATTGAGGAAGACCGCTTCAGCCGCGAAATCGCGCCGCTGGCCGGCGTGGCGATGGACGAAACCCCGCGCCAGACCACCATGGAGAAAATGGCGGAACTGCAGCCCCTGCAGGAAGGCGGCAGCATCACCGCGGCCGTCTCCAGCCAGACCTGTGACGCCTCTTCCGCCATGCTGATCGTCTCCGAAGCGGCCCTGAAACGCTACAACCTCACCCCCCGCGCCCGCATCGCCCACATGAGCGTACGCGCCGCCGACCCGATCTGGATGCTGACCGCGCCCATCCCCGCCACCGCCTACGCCCTCAAGCGCGCGGGCATGAGCCTGGCGGACATCGACCTGGTGGAAATCAACGAAGCCTTCGCCTCCGTGGCCATGGCCTGGCTGGCGGACACCGGCTATGACCACGCCCGCACCAACGCCAATGGCGGCGCCATCGCCCTCGGCCATCCGTTGGGTGCTACGGGTACGAAGCTGATGACTACCTTGTTGCACGAGTTGGAGCGGACCGGGGGGCGGTATGGGTTGCAGACCATGTGTGAGGGGGGTGGGCAGGCGAACGTCACCATCATCGAGCGGCTGTGAGCACCTCCTTCGTGGCATTTAGCGTTTCGGGCACTTCGTAGCGCGGCACAGCATCTTGCAGGGGGGCTGGCGGGACACGCCGTGAACCCGTCCATGGGGGCTCGGATGCCTGGGCGGCACCGCGACATCCATGTCGCATACGGTCCCGCCAACCCCCCTGCAAGACGCTGCGCCTCTGCCGGTGCAAGACTCGTAGATGGCACCGAAGGTAGCTGTGCAGGCGAGGGCGGAAGGTCTCCGGGACTGTGTGAGGCATGGATGCCGAACACAAGCCTACATGGACGTATTCACGGCGTGTCCCGGAGGCCTTCCGCCCTCGTCAGCGCAGCGGGACCTACGCTCCCAAGCAACATAGATTGAATTCGACACGAATGCAGACAGGAAGAAAGCGATGAGCAGAACATGTGAAGGACGAGTAGTGATCATCACCGGCGCCGGCGGCGGCCTCGGTGCGGCCCATGCCCGGGTGCTGGCGAGCGAAGGCGCCAAAGTGGTGGTCAACGACATCAACGAAGCCGCGGCGCAGGCAGTGGTGGATGAAATCACTACGGCGGGTGGCGAGGCGGTGGTGAACACCTCGGACATCACCAACTACGATGACAGCCTCAATGCGGTCAAGCAGGCCATCGACACGTTCGGGGACCTGCACGCGGTGGTCAACAACGCCGGCATCAATCGCGACCGGATGTTCGCCTCCATGACCGAATCCGACTGGGACGCGATCATGGCGGTGCACCTCAAGGGGCACTTCTGCATCAGTTCCCACGCGGTGCATTACTGGCGTGGCCTGTCGAAGGAAGGCAAGGCGGTGGACGCGCGGATTATCAATACCAGTTCCGGTGCGGGCCTGCAGGGCTCGGTGGGGCAGTCGAACTATGCCGCGGCGAAGGCGGGGATTGCGGCGCTGACACTGACCCAGGCGGCGGAACTCGGTCGCTACGGGATTACCGTCAACGGGCTGGTGCCGGTGGCGCGCACGGGCATGACCACCGCGGTGGAAGCGATGGCCCAGCGCATGGCAAAACCTGAGGATGGCAGTTTCGACTACTTCGCGCCGGAGAATGTTTCCTCGCTGGTGGCCTGGCTGGTGTCTCCGCTGTCGGACCACGTCACGGGCCGTCTGTTCGAGGCCGAGGGCGGCAAGGTCGCGATTGCCGATGGCTGGCGCTCCACCGAGCCGGTGGACAAGGGCGAGCGCTGGGATCCGGCGGAACTCACCGATGCGGTGGCGCAGTTGCTGGCGCGGGAAGTGCCGGCGCAGAAAGTGTTTGGCAGCTGAGGCAGGGCCCATGGAATTTCGCTTTACCGAAGAACAGCAGATGATCCGCGATACGGCGGAGGCTTTCCTTGCGGAGGTCTCCACCGCCGCCGCGGTGCGCGCGGCCATGGCCACCGAGCGTGGCTATGACGAGGCGCTGTGGCGGCAGATCAGCGAGGAGATGATGTGGCCGGCGCTGCATATCCCCGAAGCCTACGGCGGCCTCGGGCTGGGCTTTGTCGAGCTGGCGGCCATGCAGGAACAGATGGGCCGGGTTCTTCTCTGCGCGCCGTTCCTGGCCACGGTCGGGCTGGGCGTCAACGCTTTGCTGGTAGCCGGTACCGAGGAGCAGAAGCAGCAGTATCTGGCGGCGATTGCCGCTGGCAGCACCGCGACCCTGGCCTTCATGGCTCCCGGCAGCAGGCCGGACGCCCACGCGGTGCAGGCCACCTGGGCGGCGGACGGTGACGGTTTCGTGCTCAACGGCGAGTACCGTTATGTGCTTGATGGCCACACGGCTGACATCCTGATTGTTGCCGCCCGCGAGGCGGGCAGTGAAGGTGAGGCGGGCATCAGCCTGTTCGTCCTGCCAGCGGACGCTGCCGGGGCCAGCCACGAGTGGCTGCCGACCATGGACCAGACCCGCAAGCAGGCCAGCATCACCCTCAAGGATGTGAAGCTCGGCGCCGACGCGCTCATGGATGAGGCGGGCGCCGCCTGGCCGGCGCTGGCGAAGATTCTCGATCTGGCTACCGTCGCGGTGGCTGCGGAGCAGGTCGGCGTGGCCCAGCAGTCTCTGGACAGTTCCGTGGCCTACACCACGGAGCGGGTACAGTTCGGCCGCACCATCGCCTCCTACCAGGCGATCAAGCACAAGGCCGCGGACATGATGCTGAAAGTGGAAGCCGCGCGCTCCGCTGCCTACTACGCAGCGTGCATTGCCGACGAGGCCCTGGCCGGCAACCCGCTGGGCGCGGGCCTGGCGGAAGCGGCCAGCATTGCCAAGGCCTACTGCTCCGACGCGGCGTTCTTTAACGCTGGCTGTGGTATCCAGCTGCACGGCGGCGTCGGCATTACCGCGGAGTACGATATTCAACTGTATTTCAAGCGCGCGAAATCCACCGAGACCCTGCTGGGCGATGGCGCCTGGCATCGGGAGCGGCTGGCGCGCCAGTTACTGGATGGAGAGGCGGCATGAAGCTGAGTTTCAGCCCCGAAGACGAGCAGTTCCGGGAACAAGTCGCCGCCTGGCTGGCGGCCAATCTCTGTGGTGAATTCGAGGTTATCCGCGGCCGCGGTGGCCCGGGCGACGAACACTCCTTTGTCGAGGAGCGCAAGGCCTGGGAGCGCAAGCTGGCCGAGGGTGGCTGGACCTGCATCGGCTGGCCGCAGCAGTACGGCGGCCGCGGCGCCAGCATCGAGCAGCAGGTGATCTTCAACGAAGAGTACGCCCGCGCCGGCGGCCCCGGCCGCATGGGCCACATCGGCGAGACCCTGACCGGGCCGACCCTGATCGCCTTTGGCAGCGAAGCGCAGAAAGAGCGCTATCTACCGGGTATCCGCGAAGGTCGCGAGTTCTGGTGCCAGGGCTACTCCGAACCGTCCGCCGGTTCCGACCTCGCCAACGTGAAGACCAGGGCACGCCTGGACGAGGCCAGCGGCCAGTGGCTGATCAATGGCCAGAAAGTCTGGACCTCCCTGGCCCACGAATCCCAGTACGTGTTTGTGATTGCGCGCACCGACCCGGACTCGGTGGCGCACAAAGGCCTGGGTTTCTTTCTGCTGGCGATGGACCAGCCCGGCATTACCGTGCGGCCCATTGAGCAGCTCACCGGCACCAGCGAATTCAACGAGGTCTTCTTCGACGACGCTGTCTGCGCCGCCGACGACATCGTCGGCGCTCCCGGCGAAGGCTGGAAAGTGGCCATGGGCCTGCTCGGTTTCGAGCGTGGCGTGTCTACCCTGGGCCAGCAGATGCTGTTCCAGAACGAGTTCGATGAGATCGTCAAGATCGCCAAAGCCAACGGCGCCGCGCGCGACCCGGCCCTGCGCCAGCGCATCGCCGACGCCCACGTGGGTCTGCGCATCCTGCGTTTCAACAGCATGCGCATGCTGTCCGGCGGCGGTGACGACGGCAGCCTGCAGAAGGAGGCCATGATCTACAAGCTGTACTGGTCGACCTGGCACCGCAACCTGGGCAAGCTGGCCATGGACGTACTCGGCGCCGAAAGCGAGATCATCGCCGCCGCCCCCTATGAACTGACCCGACTGCAGTCCCTGTACCTGTTCACCCGCGCCGATACCATCTACGGCGGTACCAACCAGATCCAGCGCAACATCATCGCCGAGCGTGCGCTGGGTATGCCCCGCGAACCGCGCGGGTAGAGGAGAATTCGAATGGCACTGAAAGAACCACCACCTTACGTACCCGGCCACAACCTGCTGGCCGGCAAGTCCGTCCTCATCACCGCCGCCGCCGGCGCCGGTATCGGCTTTGCCGCCGCCACCCGCGCCGCGGAAGAGGGCGCCCGCGCAGTGATGATCAGCGACATCCACGAGGGCCGCCTGGCCAAGGCCGTGGAGCAGCTCAAGGCCGATACCGGCCTGGAGGCAATTCACGGCAAGCTCGCCAACGTCACCGTCGAAGACGACGTGCAGGCGCTGATCGACGAGGCCGAGGCAACCATGGGCGGCGTCGATGTGCTGATCAACAACGCCGGTCTCGGCGGCACCAAACTGCTGGTCGACATGACCGATGAGGAATGGAGTCGTGTGCTCGACATTACCCTCACTGGCACCATGCGCATGACCCGGGCCATGCTGCGCAAGATGCAGCCCCGCGGCGCCGGCGTCATCGTCAACAACGCCTCCGTCCTCGGCTGGCGCGCACAGAAGGAGCAGTGCCACTATGCCGCGGCCAAGGCCGGCGTCATGGCCCTGACCCGCTGCTCCGCCCTGGAAGCCGCCGACCACGGCGTGCGTATCAACGCGGTGTCACCGTCGATCGCCTTCCACGAGTTCTTGAAGAAGACCACGCCGATGGAGCTGCTGGAGGAGCTGGCGGCGAAAGAAGCTTTCGGGCGCGCGGCGGAAGTGTGGGAAGTCGCCAATGTGATGATGTTCCTGGCGTCGGATTACTCGGGTTACATGACCGGGGAGATCGTTTCCTGCTCCAGTCAGCGGGCGTAACTTTCGCATTCTTGCCGATGGTTTCTGGTTGAGTGGAAGAGTCCCGGAGCCAGCAGGCCGTTAGCCCCTTGCGGGACACGCCGTAAATACGTCCATGTAGGCTCGTAGCAAACATCCATGTTTGCTACGGTCCCGCAAAGGGCTAACGGCCCGCTGGCTCCTGCCTTCAGTGCCAGTAGCTACATTGGCTCGGGGTCCTGGCCAGTTGGTTCTAATTGATTCGAAGTGCGAAGCGTCGCTGTCGCACTTTAAGGAGGAGGTAGCGGCCGGTTAGACTTTGCAGAACCGTTGAGCGCATGGATGCGCGATACGAGCCTACATGGATGTATTCACGGCGAGTTCTGCAAAGTCTAACCGGGCGCTGCCTCCGGCTAAGTATCCACCACAGAAAGCCACCAGTATCGGAGACAACAATGAGAGACGCAGTCATCGTCAGCACCGCCAGAACTCCCATCGGCAAGGCCTTCCGGGGCGCCTTCAACGACACCGAGGCACCCGCGCTGGGTGGTCATGTGGTGCGCGCCGCGGTGGCGCGGGCGGGGATTGATCCCGCCATGGTTGAGGATTGCATCATGGGCGCGGCCGCGCAGCAGGGGACGCAGGCCTACAATCTGGGGCGACTGTGCGGGGTGGCGGGTGGACTGCCCGACAGCACCGCCGGCATGACCATGGACCGCCAGTGCTCCTCGGGCCTGATGACCATCGCCACCGCCGCCAAGGCCATCATGTGCAACGAGTACGATGTGGCAGTAGCCGGCGGCCTGGAGTCGATCTCGCTGGTGCAGACCAAGCACAAGAACAGCTATCGCAACGTTTCGCAGACGGTGCTGGATATCTCGCCGAAAGCCTATATCCAGATGATCGAGACCGCGGAGATTGTTGCCGAACGCTACGGCATCTCCCGCGACGCCCAGGACGAATACAGCTACCAGAGCCAGATGCGCACGGCGGCGGCCCAGGAGGCCGGGGCCTTCGACGCTGAGATCGTGCCCATGGCCAGCCGCATGGCGGTGTTCAACAAGGAGACGAAGGAAACCACCTACAAGGAAGTGACGCTGGAAAAGGACGAGGGCAACCGTCCGTCCACCACCCTTGAGGGCCTGCAGGCTCTGGAGCCGGTGTTCAAGGATGGCCAGTTCGTCCAGGAAGGCCGCTTCATTACTGCCGGCAACGCCTCGCAGCTGTCCGATGGCGCCTCGGCCTGTGTGTTGATGGACGCTGCCCTGGCCGCGCAGCAGGGCCTGCAGCCACTGGGTATTTACCGCGGCCTGGCGGTGGCAGGTTGCGGCCCCGACGAGATGGGCATTGGCCCGGTGTTCGCCATTCCCAAACTGCTCAAGCGCCACGGCCTGAAAATCGACGACATCGGTCTGTGGGAGCTGAACGAGGCTTTCGCCTGCCAGGTGCTGTACTGCCGCGACCAGCTGGGTATCGACAACGACAGGCTGAACGTGAATGGTGGAGCTATATCTATTGGCCATCCCTTTGGCATGAGCGGTGCGCGCATGGTCGGCCACGCCCTGATCGAGGGCAAGCGCCGCGGCGTGAAGTACGTG
Organism: Haliea sp.; assembly: GCF_040221975.1. Classification (GTDB taxonomy): domain Bacteria; phylum Pseudomonadota; class Gammaproteobacteria; order Pseudomonadales; family Halieaceae; genus Haliea. The sequence continues at coordinate 66,441 of NZ_JAVJWR010000036.1, read as the reverse complement.
GTCATCACCATGTGCATCGGCGGTGGCATGGGTGCGGCGGGGCTGTTCGAAGTCGCCTGAACGCCGGGCTGACAGGGTTCCCATCCGAGGGTGTCTCTCCAGTACTCCGCGCTGTTAGAATGGCGGCAGTCTGGAGGGTACCCGCAGTGTCATCAAGTCCTGTCAGTGATGTGTTCGATGCCTATCACCGCTGGTATTACGATACCGAGGTGTGGGAGACCGTGGAGTTTCTCGGTGTTCCCTGTCTGAAGTCGGTCGCCGACATGTGGAACTATCAGGAGATCCTCACGGCCCTGAAACCCGCGCTGGTGGTTGAGTTCGGTACCCGCTTTGGTGGTGCGGCACTGTATTTCAGTGTCATCGGTCGTGCTCTGAACCCTGCCCTGCGCGTCATCAGCGTGGATATCTCCCACGTTGATGTGCACTCCCTGGCGCGCACGGATCCGGGTATTCACCTGATGACCTGCTCGTCCATCGATCCCGGTATTGCGGCCCACCTGCTCGCCTGGCGCGAGGCGATGCCCGGGCCGGCATTCTTTATTCTCGACTCGGATCACCGCAAGGCGCACGTGCTGGCGGAGATGGAACTGCTGCGCGGGGTGACCCGCAGCGGCGATTACCTGATCGTCGAGGACGGTAACATCAACGGCAACCCGGTACTGCCCGGCTGGGGCGAAGGTCCCTGTGAGGCGGTAGCGGCATACCGGGAAAAGTATCCGCAGGATTACCAGCACGATCAGGCCCGCGAAGCGAAGTTCGGCTTCACCTTCGCGCCGGGCGGATTTCTGGTCAGGCAATGAAGGCAGGGACATGGCTATGAAACTCGGAGATCTGCTGGTCAGCCGCAACAAGGTCAGCTTGCGTGACATCGAACGCGCGCTCATGGCGCAGCAGGAAATGGGCGGTTACATCGGCCAGGTGCTGGTGCAACTGGGCCTGGTGTCGGAGCTGGATGTCGCCGAGGCCTTGAGTGAGCAGCTTGGATTGACGCTGGTTGCCGCGGCCGACTATCCGGAGGAGGCGCTGGAGATCAAGGGGCTGGCGACGGATTTCCTGTTCAACCGGCAGGTGGCGCCGTTGGCGCGAACAGAGGATGTGCTGCGTTTCGCCGCTGTATTGCCCCAGGACCCCTTTATTCGCAAGGCCCTGCAGCTCGCGACCGGTTGCCAGGTGGAGCTGTGTCTCGGTCTGGAGTCCGACATCAGCGCGGCCCTGCAGCGCTATCTGGGCCAGGAGGACGACGCGGAGGTTGGGCCCGGCGACCAGTACGCGGGCGATGAGGAGTTTATCGAACACCTGCGGGACCTGGCCAGCGAGGCCCCCGTGATCCGCCTGGTCAACCAGATCATCCACCGCGCGCTGGACCTCGGGGCCTCCGATGTACATGTGGAACCGTTCGAGGACGGCCTGCACCTGCGCTATCGCGTGGACGGGGTCATCCAGCTGGCGCCGGATCCGCCTCCCGCCAGCCTCGCCCCGGCCATCGCCTCGCGGATCAAGCTGCTGGCCAACCTGAACATTGCCGAGCGGCGCCTGCCGCAGGATGGGCGCATCATGACCCGGGTCAAGGGGCACGAGCTGGACCTGCGAGTCTCCACCATCCCGACCGTGCATGGCGAGAGCATCGTGATGCGGGTGCTGGATCGCCAGAGTATCCGCCTGAGCCTGGAAAGCATGGGCTTCAGCGAGGATACGCTGCGCCGCTACACGGACTTGCTGCATCGTCCCCACGGGGTTCTGCTGCTGACCGGTCCGACCGGCTCCGGCAAGACCACCACGCTGTATGCATCGCTGTCGACCCTGGATTCCAATGCCCTGAAGATCATCACCGTGGAAGACCCGGTCGAGTACCAGCTCAACGGCGTCAACCAGATCCAGGTCCAGCCACAGATCGAGCTGACTTTTGCCCGCGCCCTGCGCTCCATCCTGCGCCAGGACCCGGATATCATCATGATCGGCGAGATGCGCGATACCGAAACGGCGCAGATCGCCGTGCAGTCCGCGCTTACTGGCCACCTGGTACTGTCCACGCTACACACCAACACCGCCGCCGGTGCCATCACCCGGCTGGAGGACATGGGTATCGAACGCTTCCTGATCACCTCCGCGGTCAATGGTGTACTGGCCCAGCGCCTGGTGCGCACGCTCTGCCGCCATTGTCGCCGGGAGGTGGAGCTGACCCCGCGGGCCATTGAAGGCGCCGGCCTGCGGCGCTGGCTCACCGATGGGCACAACAGCATTTATTCCGGCGAGGGCTGCGAGCACTGCAAGTTTACCGGCTATACCGGGCGCACCGCGATCCACGAGCTGTTTGTGCTCGACAGCGAGATGCACAAGGTCATTCTCTCGGGCGCCGACGCCACCACCCTGCACGCTGCCTCGCGCCAGCGTGGTATGCTTACGCTCTATGAAGACGGGCTGCGCAAGGTTGCGGCCGGCATCACCTCGCTTGAAGAGGTGTTGCGGGTAACCCAGGACCAGAGCGAGGAAGTGGAACTGCTCGACCAGGTTTCCTGACCCGGTCACGCCACCTTGCCGCCCGTTCAGCTACCGGGGTCAACAGCCAGCCATGCCACAGTTCAGCTACAAGGCCGCACAGAAGGACGGCGCCATCACCCAGGGCTCCCTGGTTGCACTGAGCCAGGCGGCAGCGCTGCGGCAATTGCGCGGGCAGGGGCTGACTCCGGTCCGGCTGTGGCCGGTCGTCGGTGACGTTGTATCGGCCCCCGCCGCCAGCGAAGCCGCGCCCGCGCCGCGTCCAGCCGCGGCGCGGCCCTCCTGGCTGCAGCGGAACGCAGCTGCAGTGGTCAGCCGCGACGAGGTGCTGGCGCTGACGTCGGAGCTGGCAGTGCTGTTGCGCGCGGGCCTGCCCATTGACCGCGCCCTCAAGGTGCAGATCGACATGAGCAGCAGGGAAGGTTATACCGGCCTGCTGCGACATTTGCTGGAAACGGTCAAGGGCGGCAAGCCCCTGAGTCACGGCCTGGAGCGGCGCTCCGAACTCTTTGGCAATTTTTATGTCAACATGGTGCGCTCCGGCGAGGCCAGTGGCCAGTTGGGTACGGTGTTTGATCGTCTCGCCGAATATCTGCATCGCTCGAAGGAAGTGCGCAGCACGGTCGTTTCGGCGCTGATCTATCCCGCCATCCTCGCTGTCGTGGCGCTGCTGTCGGTGGCGGTGATGCTGGGCTTTGTGGTGCCCCAGTTCGAGGCGCTGTTTGCCGACATGGGTGACGGCCTGCCGGGACTGACCCGCGCGGTGATCGCGCTGGGCGACGCGGTCAAGGCCTGGGGCTGGCTGATGCTGCTGGTGCTGGTTGCGGCCTGGTACAGTGCCCGCGCCTGGCTGGCCAGGCCCGAGGGCAGCAGCTGGAAGGATCGCAAGATGCTGCGCCTGCCCCTGCTCGGTGCGGTACTGTTCAAATATGAGCTGGCGCGCTTTGCCCGCACCCTGGGCACCCTGCTGGGCAACGGGGTATCCCTGCTGCAGGCGATCAATATTGCCCTGAGCACGGTGGAAAACTCCGTGGTCCGGGAGGCGTTGGCCATCCTGCCGCCGGCGGTCAAGGCGGGCCGCCGGATGTCGGATGCGCTGGCCGAGCCGGGCACCTTTACCCCCATGCTTATCCAGATGGTGCGGGTGGGGGAGGAGTCCGGGCGGCTGGATGAAATGATGCTGGAACTGGCGCGCGTCTACGAACGTGATGTCGAGTCGGGCATCAAGCGCGGCTTGACCGTGCTGGAGCCCCTGCTGATCCTTGGCATGGGCGGGATGATCGCCGTGATTATCGTGTCCATTCTCATGGGCATCCTCTCGGTGAACGACCTGGCGATGTAACAACCAATGAATGGCAACGAGCTGTTGCAGGAGTAGGCAATGTCAAAAATTTCGCGTCGCCCCAGTCGCGGCTTTACCCTGGTCGAGTTGCTGGTCGTATTGGCCATTCTGGCCATGCTCGCCGGCCTGGTCGGTCCGCAGGTGCTCAATCAGCTGGGCGGGGCCAAATCGAAGACGGCCACGGTGCAGATTCGCGACCTGGAGCAGGCGCTGGAAATGTACAAGCTGGACGTCGGGCGCTTCCCCTCCACGGAAATGGGCCTGGAAGCCCTGGTGCGCCAGCCCGGCGGCGTCAAGGGCTGGAACGGCCCCTATCTGCGTGGCTCCAGCGTGCCAGAGGATCCCTGGGGCAACGGCTACAACTACCGCCAGCCAGGCCAGCACTCGGCCTACGACCTGGTTTCCTACGGCGCCGACGGGGCGCCCGGCGGTACGGGTGAGGATGCCGATGTTAACAATTGGGAATGACTGCTGAGACGCCGCTGCTGGCGTCCGCACCGCCACGGCGGGGTGTGGCGGCGGCAACCTTGTGCCGGGGCTTTACCCTGATCGAATTGATGGTGGCGCTGGGCATTGCTGCGCTGCTGGCCGGTCTGGCGACGCCGATGGCGCTAAAAATGTATGCCACCATGCAGTATCGGGATGCAATCCGGGGGGTGACGGGTGCCGCCACATCGGCCCGCTACCAGGCAATCAACAGCGGCAGGGCACACGATCTGCTGGTGGCACCGGACAGTCACCGCTACAGCGTGCAGCCGGCCGAATCCGGCCTGGATGAAGAGAGTGCATCGGTGCTGCCGGATGCATTGTCGGTACAGGTGGACGTCGCCCGGGATCTGGTCACCGAACGCGGTGTCGGCGTCATCCGCTTCTATCCCGATGGTACTTCCACCGGTGGCAGCATCACGGTCACTCGCGAAAACGGTGCTGGCCAGCGGATCCGGGTGGATTGGCTGCTGGGGCGGGTCACTCACGAGCAGCCGGGATCTTCATGAGCAGGGTCTGCCGCCGCGCCCAAAAAGGCTTCTCACTGATTGAAATGATCGTGGCGATGGTGATCCTGTCGCTGTCGCTGGGGATGCTGTATCAGGCTGCGGCCGGCGCCACACGCAATGTGCGCATAGACGAGCGCTACAGCTATGCGGTGCTCCTGGCCCAGTCCCTGCTGGCCGAGCACAGTGTGCTGGCGGCGTCCGGAGTCAGCGCCGGCGGCGACATCGAGGATTACCGCTGGCGTCTCGCCAGTACCCTGTTGCCCGGCGAGGAGGGCGCCGCACAGATTCCGCTGCATCAGTTGACGGCTACGATAGAGTGGAGCGATGGCCCCAGGACCCGGCAGGTTGTGCTGGTCACGGCGGTTCCCGAGGCCCCCGACGGTGCGTGAGCAGCGCGGGTTTACCCTGGTTGAAGTGGTGGTGGCGCTGACCGTGATGTCGCTGCTGGTGCTGGCGACCCTCACCGCCGTGCGCACCCTGGGAGATACCCATGCGCGGGTGGAGGCGACGACCCAGCGTCTGGATGAGATGCGCCTGGTGAGCCAGTTTTTGCGCAACAGCTTGCGCCAGGCGGTGCCGGTACGGACGCAGACCCGGCCCGGTGGCTATATTCTCGGCGGCCGGGACGAGTTGAGCTGGATCGCGCCACTGCAGGGCGTGGAGGGGGTTGCGGGCCTGCAGTACAAGCGCCTGTTTCTGGAGGGCGAGACCCTGAAAATACAGTTTGTGCCGTACCATCCCGCACTGGAGTCGCCGGACTGGGCGGTGGCGAAGGCCCACCCGCTGCTGGACGACGTCAGCGAGTTTAACGTGGCATTCCGGGGCAAGGCGCAGGAACCATGGCTTGAGCAATGGGACGAACAGGAGGCGCTGGTGCCGCAAGTGGTCAAGTTGCAACTGCGGGTGCGCGAGCGTTACTGGCCTGACCTGGTCGTTGCCCCCGATCTGTTTCAGGCAGCGTTCTAGCCATGCGGCCGGCGATGAATACCTTGGCGGCGCGTGGCCAGCGGGGCGTGGCCCTGGCCTTCCTGCTGTGGATGCTGGCCGGTTTGTCCCTGCTGGTGGCGGGTGTGGTGTCGCTGTCGCTGGGTGATGTCAGGGCCACCGGCCTGCAGCTGGACCAGGCCCGGGCCGAGGCCGCGGCCACCGGCGCGGCCCATCTGGCCTTGCGGGACATGCGCAGCGCGCAGGCGCAGGCCGGAGCCAATGCTGGCGCTGTATTTACCCGTCAGTATCGACTGGGAGACGCCGCGGTCACGGTGCGCGCCCTGCCAATCGCGGGGTTTGTCGGTCTCAACCAGGCGCCCGCGGGACTGTTGCAGATTCTGTTCCAGTACGCGGGCGGTCTCGCCGCGGCTGACGCAGAGGCGCTTGCCCAGCGTGTAGTGGAACGGCGGAGCGTGCAGCCGGGGCTGGATCAAAACCGCGATGATCCAGATGCAAGTGAAGCACCGGCTCCGTTCATGGTGGTGGAAGACCTGCTGCGAGTTCCCGGAATGACCCGCAGCGTGTATGATCGCGTCCGTCACGCGGTGCATGCCGACGCCGCAGGCGGCCCGGGGGTGGACCCGCTGGCGGCACAGGCGGCAGTGCTGCAGGCCCTGGCCCAGGGCGACTCTGCGCTGGTTGATTTTGTCCTGGATCGGCGTCAGGATGACTCGCCGGTGGAGCTGGTACTGCCCGCGGGCTTCAATCAGGAGTTCATGGGCAGTGGCGGCAGCAGCGTGTATTCCTTGGAGATCGATGTGCGGATAACAGAGGGCAGGCTGCTGCGGCAGCGCATCTGGGTGGACATGGGTGGACGCAGTGGCGTTGCGCCCTGGCGCTTCACCCGGGTATTCCCGGTGGAAACAACCACTGTCCCTGTTGCCACGAGTCAGTAGAGCAGAATGCAAGCCGATTCCCAACGCTGGTCCCTGTTTGGCCTCGACCTCGACCCCTGGATACAGGCCTGGCGAGCGGGTTGGCACGAACTGCTCTGGGGGCGCGCCGCCGGTATTCGGCAGCGCCTGGAAGCGCCGGTAGCACTGCGTGCGGCAGGTGATTCCGGCCCCGAGTATTTTGTCGCCGAGGAGCCGATGGCTGCCGCGCAGGCACCGGACTTCGTGTTTGATGCCCGTCTATTGCCCGCGGAACTGGTACTCCTGCGGCAGATCGAATTGCCGGCGGCGGTGGAGGCGGAGCTCGCGAATGCCGTCATGCTGGAAGTGCAGGCGAGCAGTCCCTTTGCCCTTGATGACACCTGCTACGGCTGGGCACTGCGCCGGCGCACGGGGGGAAAACTGCACATCACCCTGGCGATCACCGCCTATAGCGAGGTGATGGCCTGCCTGCACGCCCAGGGTGTGACTGCGGACAGCAAAGAGCGGCTGCCGGAAGTCTGGTGCCTGGACGAAGACCGGCGCCCGGTGGTTCTGCAGGGTTTTGGCGAGCGCCGGCGGGCAAGCAACTATCGCCAGCGTCTGGCGTTGCTGGGTGGCCTGCTGGCCATGCTGCTGTTGCTGTTGTTTGCCCTGCTCGCCGTGCCCGGGCTGGTTCGCAGCATGCAGGCCGACAACATGGAGCATCACCTGGCCGTGGCGGAGCGCAATGCGGTCGAGGCCGTGCAACTGCGGGAGCAGCTGGCGCTGGACAATGAGCGCGCCCGCGCGGTGCAGGGCTTGATTGATGATCAGCTCGACAGCCATTCCCTGCTGGATCGCCTCGCTGCGCAGACACCCGACAGTGTCTATTTCGAGCAGCTGATCATCGAGGGCCAGCAAATTCGCATCCGTGGCTGGGCGGTCAATGCCGCCCGCTTCCTGCAGACCCTGACCGAGGACCCGTTTTACGCCGAGGTCAGCGCGCCCGGCGGTATCCGGCGCCACAGCCGCACCAACCTTGAACAGTTTACACTGCAGCTGCGTGTTGCCGAAGCGAACCCGGACTGATGAACAGAATCCTCCACACGGTGACCGCACTGCCCGCGCACGCGAGGTTTGTTGCTGGCGTTCTGCTGGCCTTTTTAGTTGTGTTGCTGTTGCTGGCGGCGGGCAGGATGCTGTCCTGGTACGCCGATGGCAGCCAGCGCCTGCAGTATGCGGAACCGCGTATTGCGCGCCTGCTCGGTTTCGCCGACAGTGTCGAGATCCTGCGCGAGAGTAGCGAGCACATTGGCCAGCGTCTGCAAGCCCTGGCCTTTCCCGCGTCCATGGACCTGGCGTCCACGGGTGCCAACGCCCAGCAGCAGGTTCGTCGCCTGGCCGAGGCGGCGGGACTGGGGGTGACCGGCAGCCAGGTGCTGGGACCCACGGGGCACGAGGGGTTTCAGGAAATCCGCATTGATGTGACCGCCAGCGGCACCATGGAGGATGTGGAGCAGGTACTGCTGGGCCTGCGGGAGGCGCGGCCGCTGATCCTGGTGCGCAGCGTTGAAGTGACCCCGGCCCTGAACCGGCGCCAGCCGACGGCACAGAACGTTGCCGTGTCACTGCGTGTCAGCGTGTTGAAACTGCAATGATGGTGTTGCCACCTGCCATGCGCTCCGGGCTTCTGCGTCAGCTGTTGCTGCTGACGGGCCTGGTGCTCCTCGTTGTCACCCTGCTTGTCCTGCTGGGCGTCATTCTGGTGATGGTCAGGCAGCCGCCAGCGGCGATTCCCCCGGCGCCTTCCACGCTGACCGCGGTGTCGATAGAATTGCCGTCTCCGCCCCTGTCGGAGGACGCCGGTGAAATGCTGCGGCGGCCGCTGTTCTGGAACACCCGGCGGCCGGAGCCTGATGCCGTTCCCGTGGAGGCACCGGAGCCGGTGCTGGGGCCGGATGTCCTCGACAAGGTCCGCCTGTTGGGCGTATTTGCCGCCGGCGACCGCGCCGGCGTGATCATCAATGTCGCCGGCCAGAGGCAACGCCTCATGGTTGGGGAAGAGTTGCAGCAGTGGACATTGCAGGAACTTTCAGCTGCAGGGGCAAAGTTTGTGGACACTGATGACGCCTCTGTCGAGCGCACCCTGCCGCTGGAACATGCGGCGGTGAAGCCTGAGCGTGCCTCCGCCGGGCGAACGCAGGAGGCAGCCGCAGCGGCTGACTCCCGAGAATGAATCATCAAGGCGGTCGAAAAATGAACAAACAGTTATTGCCGGTCATGCTGCTGTTGTCGGGTTTGACGGCCTGCAACACGATGGCCCCGCAGACAAACCAGCCAATACGCGGGTCCTCAACCGCAGGAGTGGCCGCCCCGGCCGCGCCGGCCCCCCCGGTGGCAGCCAACGAGCTGGCCGAAGCAGAGCCGGAAGCCGTGGTCTATGAGGGCAATGACCGTGTAATCCGGATTCCGCCAGCGCGTCCGCCCGTGCGCCTGGATGGCGAGGCAGTCAGCCTGAATTTCGAGCAGGCGCCTGTCACCGAGGTCGTGCACTCCATGCTGGGTGACATTCTCGGGCTGGACTATGTGATTGAGCACCCGCTGAAGGGCGAGATCACCCTGCGTACCCGCACCCCGGTACCCAGGGACCAGCTGCTGGCGATTCTGGAGTCGCTGCTGCAGGCCAATGGCATCACCATGGTGCGCGACCCCAACGATCGCTACTTTGTCAGTGGCTCGAACAACCTGCCGAGCCTGATGCCGGCCTTTGGCAGCACGGATTCTGCTGGCGCCGGCTTTCGCAACGTCATTGTGCCGCTCAGTTACATCAGTGCCACGGGCATGGCCGAGATCCTGGCGCCGGTAGCGCCGGACTCCGCCTTTGTCCGGGTCGACAACACCCGCAACCTGCTGGTCCTGGCGGGTACACGCAACCAGATTGAGGGCTGGCTGGACATCGTCGCCACCTTTGATGTCGACCAGCTGCAGGGCATGTCGGTGGGCATATTCCCGCTCAAGCACAGTACCGTGGAAGACATCAATGCGGCACTGGCCCACCTGCTGGGCGGTGATGGCGCCGATGGCGGCGCCGGTAACCTGACGCAGGTGGTGCGGGTGATGCCGCTGGAGCGCCTGAACAGCATTCTGGTGGTCACCCCACGCGCCCACTATATCGACCAGATCCGGACCTGGATCGACCGCCTGGATCAGTCCCAGGATGCCGATGGCGAACCGTCCCTGTATGTGTTCAATGTCCAGAATGGTTCCGCCACGCACCTGGCCGGGATGCTCGGCAGCATTTTCGGTAGTGGCGGGGGCGGCGGCAAGCGCAGCGGCAGCGATAGCGGCGTGGCGCCCGGCCTGGACTCCATGAGCATCGGCAGCGGCTCGGGCGGTGGCGGCGGCTCGGGCAACTTCAAGGCTCCCGACACCGGCGGCAGTACCCCCACGGGCGGCAGTTTTGATCTGGGGGACAATGTGCGCATCGTCGCCGATGAGTACAACAACGCCCTGCTGGTCTACGCGCCCCGGCGCGAGTACCTCAAGGTGGAGTCGGCCCTGCGGCAACTCGATGTGATTGCCAACCAGGTGTTGATTGAGGCCAGTATCCTGGAAGTGACCCTGTCCGACGACCTCGAGTACGGGGTGGAGTGGTTTCTGCAGAACAGCCTCGGTGATGGGCGTACGGGCAATGCCCTGCTCGCGCTGGGGGACAGTTCGAATCTCGGCGGCCGGGTGCCGGGCTTCTCCTATACCATTGCCAACCAGGCTGGCACGATTCGCGGCGTGATCAATGCGCTGGCGGAGAAGACACTGGTCAACGTTCTTTCCGCGCCATCGGTCATGGTGCTGGATAACCACACCGCCGCCATTCACGTGGGCGACCAGCAACCGGTGCGATCGGCACAGACCATTACCGATGGCGGCACCTCGACCACCTCGATCCAGTACGTGGATACCGGGGTCAAGCTGGAGGTGACGCCCTCGGTGAACGCCGGTGGCCTGGTGACCATGGATATCCAGCAGTCGGTGACCGATGTCGGCCCGGTGGATACCGCGACCGACCAGCGCAGCTTCCTGGAGCGGAATGTCAGCAGCCGGGTGGCAATCCGCTCCGGCGAGTCGGTGGTCCTGGGGGGCTTGATCCGCGACAACCAGAGCAGCGGCAAGCTGGGCCTGCCCTTCCTGCACAGCATTCCGATCATCGGCAACCTGTTCGGGCGCACCTCCATAGCAGCCAACCGCACCGAGCTGCTGGTCTTCATTACCCCCCGGGTGCTGCGCGGCGAGCAGGACCTGCGCGACATTACCATCGAGATGCGCTCCCGGATGAAGGGGCTGCACCACTTCGATGACCTCCCGCACGGCGCCGATACCGGAACCGCAGCGGGGCCTGCGGGTCGCACGGGGGACGCGCCCGCGCTGCCGGCCGAAGAATAACCTTGCCCCGGGCGGGTTCCCCCGGGGCCACTCATTATTTGCGAGGATTCTTTATATGGAAGCAAACGCTGTTCGCCCGGGGCCAGTATCGCCGGGGCGCAGGTCAAGATTGATGAGGCGCGCTGCCCTGGTGGTCACCTGTGCGCTGCTGGCAGCCTGTGCGGGGATTGGCACCCCGAAGACACCGGAAGAGATAGTCGCCCAGCGCGCCCAGGCCCGCCTGGACCTGCTGTTGGCGGGCAACTTCGAGAAGTCCATGAACTACACGACACCGGCCTATCGTGCCGGTCGCGGTATAACAAATTATACCCGGCGCCATGCCGGCACCGGTTCCTGGAATAAAGCGGAGGTCTCAAGCGTTACCTGTGAGAGTGATCGCTGTGAAGTTGCGATAGAGGTAACTTACCAGACTTTCGGTGCCGGTTTTGAGAACACGCGTTCCAGGGAAGAGCGCTGGATCAAGGTCGACGGAAGCTGGTATGTCTACCTCAAGTAGTACTTCACAGCTTGGAGCTTATTTAGTGATTTTTAACAAAAAATCACGGCTTTAAAGCCACTTTTGAGAGGAAAAGCTGTTGTTGGGCATGGATGCCTATGCTAACCTCCTCTCTACCGGTCGGGGGTACACCCTGGGCCAGGTGGTGGTCACCATAGGGTGTATGCCCAAAAAAGCGCGTCGAAGGGGTTCGCCTCTCCGGCTCGCGAGTAAACAATTGTTTAAATAGAACGTTCTATATCCATCAAGGAGAGACACATGAAAAAGAACATTATTTCTGCAGCGGTAGCAGCGACCCTTCTGGGCGCGAGTGCTGCCAATGCCGTGTTCGTAAACTCTGAGGGCCACGGTCAGGCGCTCATCTATCCGTTCTACACCGTCGAAGGCGGCCACGATACCTACATCAACCTGGTCAACACCACCGACCAGACCAAGGCTGTGAAGGTACGTTTCGTCGAAGCCATGAACAGCCAGGAAGTGCTCGACTTCAACCTGTACCTGTCTCCGCAGGACCATTGGTCCGCTGTAGTATTTGCAGATGGTTCCGGCGCGTCCATCCGCACCGCTGACACGTCCTGCACCGTGCCCAACACCCTGTCTGCCAAGACTGAAGGTGTCCCCGGTACTGTCGTGCCTTTCCGTAACTTCACCTACCAGGGTGACGCGGCGCCGTTTACCGGTGTTGACCGTACCCGTGAAGGCTACGTTGAAATCATCGAAATGGGCGTACTGGATCTTTCGACTGATGAAGCTGCTGCCACGCACGTTGCAGGTATCCCCGGCGACTGCACCATCTTGTCTGGTCACTGGTCCGGCGCCGGCAAATGGACCGCCGATCCCAATCAGGATTTGACAGCCCCGGCCGGTGGTCTGTATGGCTACGGTGTACTGATTAACGTTGAAGAGGGCACCAATGCCACCTACGACGCGGTCGCTCTTGACGATTTCGTCAGCTCCTTGGGTGCAGGCCTGCCTATCCATAATGCTCCTGGCAGCATCCTGCCTGGTCTGGGTGATGCAACTCCGGTTGCGCAGATCCTCGACTCCAGCTCCTTTGAAGTCGTGCAAGCTAACTTCGCTATCGATAGGGGTATTGACGCAGTTAGCGCCGTGCTGATGCACAGCGCCATCATGAACGATTACGTTCTTGAGCCATCCATCGCTGCCGGCACTGACTGGGTCGTTACCTTCCCGACCAAGAAAGAGTACGTGAACGTTCCGACCGCGATCGCTCCCTTCACCGAAGAGTGGGATCCGACCACGGCGACCGCCTGTGAATCTATGGCGATTACCTACTATGATCGTGAAGAGCGCACCATTACCCCGGATCCGCTGGACTTCTCTCCGGCTCCTCCCGGTCCTGAGGCGTTCGCACTGTGCCGCGAGGCCAACGTGCTGACCTTCAACGACAGCAATGTCCTGAGCGGCTCTACTCGTGTCAACCAGAACCTGAATGTTGATTACAACAACGGTTGGTTGGAGCTGGGCTTCACCTCTGCTGTTGCTGGTCAGCGTGAGCTTACTTCTACTAACGGGGTGACTTTCTCTGGTCTGCCCACTGTTGGCTTCGCTGTACAGAAGTACGTCAACGGTACGCTGCCGGGCGGCGTTCTGTCCAACTACGCTGGCGTGGTTGAGCACAAGAACCGTCGCTCTGTAGTTAGCGCTCCCTGATGGGAGTGGGTTTCTGGCTGCTTCGGTGGTCAGTGCTCCTTGGTTAGTAAAAAGCGCGGCCTCGGCCGCGCTTTTTTTTGAAAACTGTTTGGATACGGATTAAATCTGGAGTTTTCTCCAATCTTTGTAAGATTTACCCTTGTTTTACAGGAAATGCACAACCTAGAATGTAATTGTATTTAGACGCTGAGGCGAAGCGCTTTGCTCCCGACGGAGTACGTGCTGACTTGGAGGGATGGCCCCCAAGTGGCCCGCAGCAACGTGAGGTAGAAACTATGCGCAATAAACTATTGTCGATGACAGTGCTGCTGGGGTGGGTGGTCGCCTCTGCGGCTCAAGCTGTTACAGTTACTTTTAACGGTACTCAGTACACTGTTGATTCGTTCACCATCAGCCAGGATGCTTCAGGTGTTGTGATTACCACCGCTGGTACTGGCAATGGTGGTGGCACGGATCCAGACCCGACGCCGGACCCAGATCCTACACCGGATCCAGATCCTACACCGGATCCAGACCCGACCCCTGACCCAGGCACGGGCAGCTGCGTAGAGAGTCTTACGCAGAAGTGCGGCACCATCGACTGGGCCTCGCCAGGCGGCCGCTTGACGTCGGCTATTCCGGGTACCAACGTGACGCAATCCTGGCAGTTCACGACTACCAGTAACCCGCGCTTTGCTGGCGACATCAACGTTGCTGAAACAACTGGATTCGAAAGTGTCTCCCGTAGGCTCTGGATATCCACGGAGCCGAATGGGCCAGCGCTGACAAACTGCTCGTCCGAAGGTAATAGCAACCGGAAAATCCCTTGGGCTCAATCCGCAATGTTTCTGCGGTGTCCGTTACAGACCAATACCACCTACTTTCTGAATCTTAGGAATGTAAGTGGTTGTTCTGCCGCGGCCAACTGTGGGTTCTACCGAAACACCTCAACCAACGGCAATCCCTGAGTCGGTAATCCATACCCCCCTCCGGTTCACCGGAGGGGGGTTTTTTTATATTATTTCCCCGCGGTCTTCAATAGACTGTTTGTGTCTATGTTCAAACGAGAATCCTGTTTATGTTGCGAGTTATTGTTCTTGCCGCGCTTGGCTTTTGTGGAGTGGGTTTGGTGCAGGCCGGAGATCCATCTGACGTTGCCGTGAAACGAGGGCAGGTCGAAATCAGCGCCGAAGACCTGCGCTACTACGCGAAGGACAGAGTGCCAGACGCTCGTCGCGACGAGTTTTTCCGGCGCGATGATGCCGTCAGGCAACTGGCCGACAGCCTGGTGTCGATCCGCGCACTGGCGGCGGAAGCGGTGGAATCCGGGGTGGTGGACACAGACCTTATCGAGTGGCAGCTGGCCCTGCATCGAGAGCGCCTGATGATGGAGCAGTATCTGAATGCGCTGGTCGCCGCTCAGACAGCCAGCATCGACTGGGAATCCACGGCACAGGATGTCTACACGGCCGAAGCAGACGCGTTCCAGCAGCCCGAGCGCGTGCGCGCCGCACATATCCTGATCAAGACGGAGGAGCGCAGCGAAGCAGAGGCGCTTGCACTGGCCCAAGAGATCCTGCAGAAGCTCAAGTCTGGCGAGGACTTCAAGATGCTGGCCCTGAAGTACTCCGAGGACCCGTCCGCGAAAACCAACCTCGGTTCCCTGGGGGCCTTCGCCCGCGGGCAGATGGTGCCGGAGTTCGAGCAGGCCGCCTTTGCCCTGCGCAAATCCGGCGAACTGGCTGGTCCGGTGAAGACGGATTTTGGCTACCACATTATCAAGCTGGATGAGTACCTGCCCGCACGGAAGCAGTCATTTGACGAAGTGAAGGCGGAGATCATCAGCAAACTGCAGTCGGAGATTCCCGCCAATATTCGTCAGAACAAGCTGATCGAGATACGCTCGGCTGAACCAGTGGAGTTTGATGAAGATGTGATGCAGGGTTTGCTGCAGGAATTCCGCAAGGGTAGCGCCAACTAGAGTCAGATACAGAGCGTAAGCCTGGAACAGGTGCAGTGATGGCGGGATGTGATCCGTTCGAAGCCGCAGTCGTCGTTGTACAAGCTGCGGATAGCGAGAGCATTGTCCCGTCAGTGCCCAGCCGGGTGCTGCAATATCAGTTTGTGTCGCAGCCGGTGCCCGGTGGTGTCTCCTGCCGGATGGTCGCGGAGACACAGGACACCGTCGTAAGCTGTGAGGTGGAAGCGGCCTGTAGTGAGCTGGAGGGCGGGTTTCGTCTACATGCCCTGAACCGTATCCTGGCGCGGGAACTTTTGCGCTTGCGACCTCGAGCTATATTGCTTCGAGGGTTGCACGGCTGCGTGCTGGATCTCGCCCGGGTGGCCAGCTTCCTTCGTGTTCCGGTACTGCTGGAGGTGTCAGGGAAAGAGGGCATTGTTCCTTCGCCTTGGTTGCAAGATTGTATGAGTCGGGTGACAGTCCTGGTGCATCAGGAATCACTGCCCCCGGCTGTAGCGGAAATGGCACCACAGGCCCGTCGTATTCAACCCGGGGATCTCAATACGGTGCTTGAGGAATATTGCGCAAGCGATGCTCCTCGTGCCGAAGTGTCATTCGATTATTCCCTCTACGAATTCCTCCTGCGCGACCCGCCTCTGCTCATGCGCATGCAGGCTCCCCATGCCCAGCTGTTCACGGGTTGCAATAAGGTGCTTGACGTTGGCTGCGGTGCGGGCCTGTTCCTGCAGTTGCTCGGAGAGGCCGGCATCCCCGCCACGGGTGTCGAGCGCAATCCGGTGATTGCGGAGTACGGTCGCGGCATGGGCCTGGATATCACCACTGCCGATGCACTGGAGTATCTTGACGGTGAAAGCGGCGGCTTCGATGGGATTTATTGCTCGCACTTTGTCGAGCACCTGCCCATCGACGGCGTGGAGCGGCTGCTGCAGGGTGTTGCCAGAGCGCTGCTGCCAGGGGGCGTCGCGGTGCTGGTCTTTCCCGATCCCGAGTCAATTCGCTCGCAATTGTTGGGGTTCTGGCGCGACCCGGAGCACGTGCGCTTTTACCATCCTGAACTGGTTGAGACCCTGGCCATGTTGTTCGGGCTGGAGCTGGAGTGGAGCAGTTACGATGCGCAGCCCCACGAGGTGGGGCCGTTTGCGCTGGAACCGCAGGCGCTGCCCCGCGCAGAGGTGCAGCCGCTTGCGCCGGCCGCGTCATCGGTGTCGGCGCAGGGCTGGTGGTCCCGGGCAATGACGAGTCTGGGTCTTGTGCCCCGGTCGCGGGTGGCGGCACTGGAGGGGCGCCTGGCGGACATGGAGAGCCTGCTGACCCGTGTCATGCAGGACAACAGCCAGACGGTGGCAGCACTGGATGAACGCACGCGCCAGCTCTGGGCGGTGAACCGCACCTGGGCGTGGTCGGATAACGCGGTATTGAAATTGCGCAAGCGCCCGTTGCCCGAGGCTGAAAACCCATGACCCGCGACGGCGCGCTGGTGCCAGTTCCCGTGGCTGTGGTTATCCCGGTGTACCGCGATCTCGCCGCCACCCGGCGTTGCCTGGCGTCGGTGCTGACACACACCAGTGCGGACCAGGCCCGCATCATCCTGATTGACGACGCCTCGCCGGAGCCGGAACTGGCGGCCTGGTGTGATGAGCAAGCCGCAACGGACCGTGTGGAGCTGCTGCGCAATGACAGCAATCTGGGCTTCGTGGCGTCCGTCAATCGCGGCATGCGCCACGCTACGGATGCCGAAGTGGTGTTGCTTAACAGCGACACGGAAGTGCCACCCGGCTGGCTGCCGCGCTTGCAGCGCTGTGCGGCGGGTAACGGGCGGGTCGCCACGGTCACACCATTTTCCAACAATGCGACCATCTGCTCCTATCCCCTGTTCTGCCAGTCATCCGGCTTGCCCGAGGGAATGACCCTAGAGCAGCTGGACGCCCTGTTCGCGCGAGCCAATCCGGAGCAGAGTTGCGAACTGCCGACAGCGGTGGGCTTTTGCGTCTACATTCCGCGGGCGGCCCTGGATGCCCTGGGCCTGTTTGACGAGGAAGCCTTCGGGCGCGGCTATGGCGAGGAGAACGATTTCTCCCGCCGTGCCGCGGCGGCGGGCTGGAGCAACCTGCTCTGCGCGGACCTGTTTGTCTACCATCAGGGGGGGGCGAGCTTCGGCGACGACAGCCGCGAGCTGATGGCTGCGGGCAATACACAGCTATTGGCGCGCTTCCCCGACTACGCGGACACCATAGCGGGGTTTGTGGCGGAGGATCCCCTGCGCGAGTTTCGCCAACACGTTGATGAGCTGAGACTGGCACTGCCGGCTCAGGCCGCTGTGCTGGGCGCGGAGTGGCGGCTGGAACGCGAACGCCTGCAGGCCCAGGTCGCCCAGCGTCACGAGCTGGAGCTGCTGTGTCGCAACCTCGGTGTGGAAATCGAGCAGTTGCGGCAGGGGCTCAGCCAGCTGGAACAGCGTTGCCGCGACTACGAACAGCGTTGCCGCGACTACGAACAGCGCTGTGAGCATTACGATGCCCGTTGTGTTGAGTACCAGCAGTATCTGGATGAAGCCCGGCAGCAGGCGGCGCTCACGGATGCGGCACTGACACGGTTACAGGACGACTATCGCGACAGCCTGCAGGCGCGGGAGCAGCTGGCGGCAGACCTGGCCCAGGCCAATGACACCCTGCAGCATATCTACAACAGCCGCGTCTGGCGCTACAGCAGCTGGCTGCGGCGATGGTTCGGGAGTGGGAGGGGGTAGCAGAAGGCTGCTGCCTGCGGCGATACGATAATGCCGGGTTCAGCTACCGGGTGATTCTGCTGCGGCGCACGACCAGCGTCATCAGCCCGCCCAGCAGCAGGAGTGACCACCACGTGGATGACGGCACTGCGTTGGCCTCAAGCGCGGGGCGCAGCGCCACGCCGGCCAGATACACCCCACCGGTGAGAATATTCAGGTTGCCCGGGTCCACTACGGCAATGGTGAGTTCGCCGCTGGCGTCGGCCCGGCCGGTCACCGCATAGTTGGCAAGATTGACGGCGGATGCCCCCACCTGGCCGTTGACCACCAGTTCCCGGTGGGCGCCGATCTGCAGGAAGCTTGCCCCCCCGCTGATGCTCACCGTCTGCTCGAATGCCGGGCCCGGGTCACCGAGGATGTCCCTCGCACCAAAAACCCAGATATCGTAGCGGGCGTTGGGCTCCAATCCGGTAAAGGACAGGTCCACCCGGTCCTCGAAGGTAAAGACGGAGCCGCTGAGATTGGCGAGGCTGGTGCTGTGCGCCGGTATTGTGGGCGTCAGGAGACTGACGTTAAAATTGTCGATGCCCACGCCGGATACGCTGATGCCGATGGGGGTCGGGTCGCCTACTTCATCGACCAGGCCGGGGAATGCGCCGGCACCCGTGACCAGGTTCCAGTTTCCCGGTGTCGGCGATGCCGGCGGGCCAAAATCAACCCCAACAATGTTGGCGCTGGCCTGCATGCCAAAACCGGCAACAAACAGCAGGCACGACGCGCGCAAGAGGCGTTTCAGTCCACGGTTCATGTTGCCCTCGGCCCACGTATGATCAAGACCGGCGATTATCCCGCGAAGCGTCACTGGAAACAAGGGCCGCGGGATCGCTCGATCAGTGCCCGCCGCGGACAGAGGTGGTAAACTGCCGCTCCTCCGCGCGTTCAAGCCGTACAGTCGCACCTGATTATCGCCAATCGGGGGTGCCCGGAAAGGATAATTGGGAAGCAATGACTTCGAGTGTTCACGTATTCACCAGCATCACCGCCAACTACCTGCCCAAGGCGCGTGTGCTCGCGGGCTCGCTCAAGGCGGTAGCGCCCGAGGCGAGCTTCCATCTGCTGCTATCCGACGACCTGCCGGCGGGTTTCGACCTGGCTGAGGAACCATTTGACTCGGTGATCACCGCGGCAGAGCTGCCGCTGGCCAACCAATCCGGCTGGTTTTTCTCGCACACCGTGGTTGAGCTCTGCACCGCGGTCAAGGGCCTGGGATTCGAGTACATTTTCGACCATTTCGGTGCCGACAAGGTGTTCTTCTTCGATCCGGACATGGTCATCTTCGATCGCTTCGACGAGCTGGTGGCGGCGCTGGACAGCTGTAGCATTCTCCTCACCCCGCACCAGACGGAGCCCGAGACCGAGGACGAGGCGATCATGGACAATGAGATGGCGAGTCTCATTTTCGGCGTGTTCAACCTGGGCTTTCTCGGTGTCCGCAATGATGCGGAGGGGCGTCGCTTCTCCGCCTGGTGGCGCGATCGGCTGTTGCGCTATTGTCACGACGACCGGCCGCGCGGCCTGTTTACCGACCAGAAGTGGGTCAACCTGGCGCCCTGTTTTTTCGACCGTATTCGCGTCCTGCGCTCACCCGCATTCAATGTCGCCACCTGGAACATCAGCAAGCGCCGTGCCTCCGGCTCCATCGCCGATGGCATCACGATCAACGGCGAACCGCTGGGCTTCTACCACTTCTCCGGGTTCGACAGCGGTGCCCAGGAGATCATGCTGCACAAGTACGGCGCCGACAGTCCGGTGCTGTTTGACCTGCGCAACTGGTACCTGGACGCCTGCGAGCAGCAGGGGCAGGCCGCTCTCGGTACCCTGCCTTCGCGCTATGCGCACTACGCGGACGGTACCCCCATCACCCTGCCGGAGCGGGTGCTTTACCGGCAACGGGCTGATCTGCAGGCCGCATTCCCGGACCCTTTCGCCAGCGACAGCGATGGTGGTTACAGGGCCTGGTATCTGGCCAATGCCCCGGTGCTGACAGAAGCCGACAGCACGGTCAGGCTGGATCCCGCGGGCCCGCTGGCGGACCTTCTCAACGATATCGGCTATTGTTTCGCCGCACGTTCGGCGCTGGTGGCAAACCCGCTGAAGCGGGCACTGTTGCGCGGTGCGGAATGGCTGCTGCGGGCTGTGGCGCGGGTAGCTGGCTGATGCAGGTACTCATAGTGCAGATGGGCAAGGTGGCCTCGACCGCCATCGCGGAAGCCCTGCGGCGTGACGACATTGAGGTGCTACAGGCGCACATCGCCTCGCCGCAACGGCTGCAGGAGCAATTCGGGATTATGACCGGCCCGGTAGTTTCCGACGAGGTCGCCAACCGCATGTACCAGGACTACTTGCAGGAACTGCGGGTGACATTCCTGCTGGCTCGCCAGCGGGTGGCTGGCGCTGGCAGCGGGCAGCCAACCCGGATCATTTCCCTGACCCGGGACCCCCTGAGCTGGTACTGGTCCCATTTCGCCCAGAACTATGACCACTACCAGACACTGCTGCAGAAGTTTTTCCGCTTTCACTATCCGCAGCAAGCCAGCTTTGATCCCGGTGCGGTATTTGCCGAGGTCCAGGACAGGATGTTCTCGGTGCTGGAGCAGACGACTGCGCCGCTGGACGACGCCGAAGCCTTGATGCAATTGATGGCGGAAGCCGATGAGTTGGACCCGACGGGCGTAGTCTTTAGCCAATTGAACCGCTTTTTGGTGCCCCTGCGCTGGTTCGATGAAGATTTTCTGCCCGGCACCGGGCTCGATGTCTATGACTTCAGCTTTGACCGCGAAGCGGGCACTACGCTCATTGAGTCCGGCGGCTTCTCCCTGCTGCTGTTGCGCTATGAGAATCTGCCGGACCTGGCCCCCGGTATTGCCGGGTTTGTCGGTATTGAAGAACTCAGGTTGGAGCGGGCCAATATCAGCGAAGACAAGCATATACCCTTCAGTATCAAGACGATGCAGATACAGGGCCAGTCCATGATTCCGGCGCCGCTGGCAAAACGGATCTACGCGACCCGGTACGCCAGGCACTTTGGCTACAGTTTCGATGCATCATGGCGCAGCCTTGAACAGACAGCAGCTGACACTGTGGAAGGCCCAGCGGGGACGCCGGCGCTGGATGATGTCGCGGCCAGGTAACAGCATGAACCGCCTGCCGCTCTGCGTGGTCGCCTTTAGCGGTGAAGCGCAGGAGCTGGCGCGGGCGCTGGAGGTCTTGCCTCGGGGGGCGCAGTGGCAAGCCACGGTCCTCTGCAGCGCCGACCCCGAGCTGGAGCAGCTGGCGGCCGCGGCGGAGGTGCGCTGTCTGCCATCCCTGCCGGCTGCCAGCAGTCCCGGGCGCTACTGGTGCCTGGTCAGCAGTGCCCTGCGCGGCGCTGTTGGGCGCTGTATTGTGTTGCGGGTGGGCAGTGTGCCCGCCAGTGGCTGGTATCGGCGCTTCCCGGTGCTGGCAGCGGACCTGGTCGCCGTATTTCCGCTGTCGCTCAGGCACCCGCAAACCTCGGTGTTTTCCAGCACCGGGCACAGCCCCTCACTCTCGCCCGAGGATATCGATCGCTGGCTGAATGTGTATGCGCCGGGCGCAACCTTCGACATCCCGTTCTTCGCCGGTGAATCGGCGCTGATTGACGTTGAGCGACTGGCTGCTGCCTCCGCAGCCGATGACACTGCGCTGGCGGAGCGGGTGCGAGAGTACGGCGGGCTGATCCTGGCCACGGACAATGTATTTATCGATGACCGGGAAGGACCACCGCAATCGCTGCCCGCAACGACCTTCCCCGCCTGGCAGACGGCGATAACCCGGCGCCATCCGCTGACCGGTCTGCGCCATGCCCTCACCGAGCTCTCCTCCCGCGGCGAAGTGCCCCCGGCGACAGTGCCACAGGTTCAGTCCGCAAGGCTGCATATCAGTCACAGCTGGGGCGGCGGCCTGGGGCGCTGGGTCGAGGATTTTGTCGCCGCTGATACCGGGCACCGCAGTTTCGTGCTGCGCCCGATTGGCGATCTGACCGCTTTCGGCCAGACCCTTGCCCTGTATAGTGAGCGCAATCTCACCGTCCCGATCCGGACCTGGACCCTGGCCGAGCCGATCCTCTCCACTGCCATCGCCCACCACGAGTATCGCCAGCTCGTCGCCAGTGTCCTGGATGAGTTCGCCATTGAATCCGTGGTCCTGTCATCCCTGATCGGGCACGCGATCGACATCCTCCGGCTGGAACTGCCGGTGATTGTGGTTTGCCACGATTTCTATCCCTTCTGTCCGCCCATCCTGGCCACCTGGGAGACACCCTGCTCGCAGTGCGACGCAGCGCGCCTGCGGGACTGTCTGCAAAACAATCCCGGACACCGCTTCTTCCAGTACGAGCAGGCCCCGCACTGGCTGGCCTTGCGCGCGGCCTTCATCCGCACGGTGGTACAGAAGAACATTGCCCTGGTCGCGCCCAGCGCCTCGGTCGCGGCTCGCATGCACAGCCTTGTCCCGGAGTTGCGCGAGGACGCGATCGAGGTGATTGCCCACGGGCTGCCACAGTCGGTTCTCGAGAGCCTGACCCCGGTTGCGCCGGCACCGGCTCCGCAGCGGAAATTGCGTATCGTCGTACTCGGCAGCCTCGAGGTCCACAAGGGCGCCAATCTGCTGCAGGCGGTGATCGAGCCCCTGGCGCACTGTGCCACGGTGGTACTTGTGGGCAGCGGCGAAGGCGGCAGCGCCTTTGCCGGCATGTCCCATGTGGAAATTCGCGGCGGTTACGCGCGCGAGGAGCTGGGCGCGCTGCTGGCGGCGGCGCGGCCGGATATCGGCCTGCTGCTGTCGGTCGTGCCGGAGACTTTCAGCTATACCTTGAGTGAATTGCACGCTGCCGGTGTGCCGGTCGCTGCCACCGCCGTGGGCGCTTTTGTCGACAGGATCCGGCACGGTGACAACGGCTGGCTGTATGAGCCCGATGCGGACTCGCTGCTGGACCTGCTGCGCTCGCTGGCGGCAAATCCGGCAGAGATCGTGCGCGTCCGGGCGATGGTAGCAGCCACCAGGCCGCGTACCGCCGCCGAGATGGTTGCCGACTATGAGCGGCTGCTGCCGCCAGCAGACGGGTTCCTGCCGCGGCCCCTGGACCCTGACGCGGCGCAGGCGGGAACGGGCAGTCCCAATATCAAGATCAATCCCGAGGCCAGGTTTCCCGATGTATTTCGCGAATTCTGGGACTATGTACGGAGGAAAGTGCATAACACCGAGAAACTGCCTCGCGGGGTAACCCGCGTGCTGCTGTGGCTGATGAAGGTACTGTACCGATGAGGAATGTCGTTGTGTTGGGCATGCACCGCTCGGGCACGTCGATGGTCGCCCATCAGTTGCATGCCTTTGGCCTGGAGGCGGGCTCCGAAGCGGAGTTGCTGGCGCCGCGGGAGGACAATCCCGCGGGCTTCTGGGAGCGCCGGGATGTCGTTGCACTGAATGACGAGATTCTCGGCGCCGCAGGTGGGTCCTGGTTCATGCCGCCGGCCAGGGAGCAACTGGCGCCCGCGGACTATCGCGAGCGGGTAGCGGGGATTCTTGCCTCCCTGCCGAAGAAGGCTGGCTGGCTGTTGAAGGATCCGCGCCTGCTGCTGACCTGGCCTGCCTGGCAGCCGCAGCTGCAGGGAGCGCTGCGGGTGCTTGTCTATCGCGGCCCCTGTGCGGTAGCGGTATCTCTCCACCGACGCAATGGCTTTCCCCTCGCGCTGGGCCTGGCACTGTGGGAGTGCTACAACCGGCTGGCGCTGGACCTGATCGCCGGACCCGATGTCGTGGCGTTGAGCTACGAGACCTTCGTCCGGAATCCCGATGCGGAGACCGAAGCGCTGTTTGAGCAACTCGTACAGCGGGGTGCCAGCGGCCTGTCCCGGCCCGGTCGCAGTGTGTTCGAACCCGGGCTGGAGCGCAGCGGATCAGCAGCCGCTGCACTGGCCCGGGCCCGGGCCCTGCTGACCCCGGCACAAGAGGCACTGGACGAGACCCTGGTCGCTGTTTGCGCCGGTTCCGGCCCGGCGTCCAAACCCATGCCGGCCGATGACCTGCTGCTGGCGAGAATCCACGATATTGCTGGCGCCATGCACGAACTTGCCACCGTGCGTGAAACTGCCCTGCAGCGCGATGAATGGCAGCAGAAGTTCGACACCTGCAGCGGTCAGGTTCGACGCGAGCAGGAGAGGGCGCAGGAGCTGCTGGCCGAGCGGGACGCGGTGGCTGCAGAGCGCGACAGCGCCACGTTCCAACTCGAAGCGACGACAGCGGAGCTTGCCGCAACAAGGGATGAATCCGCCCGGTTGCTTGACGCGACGACAGCAGCACTGGCCGAAACGAGAGCCGAGTCCACGCGTCTGTTCGATATCATCACTGGTATTCACACACGCCTGCTGCGCCACGAGCTTTCTGTCATTGGCAGGTTGCAGCGGGCTCTGCGCAGGGTTTACGCCATTCTGCGGTTGCGTGCTTCTGCGCCGGGGGCCTACGAGGATGTACTGGAGGATGCCAGCAAGCACTTTGCGCTGCATCACCTGCAACCGCCCGGCAAGGTGCCGGGCAAGCTCTCCCAACTCAGCGCGGTGTGCCGCTACATTGTCAAGCACCCGGTATCCTCCTTTCGCGGTGTGAGCATCTTCCGGTTACAGCGCGCGCTGCAGGTCATGATCAGGTCGACCCCGGCGGATTTCAGTGTCTGGGTACAAAGCCGGTTCCCCGAGATCGTGCACCCTGGGGACGGCGGCGTGCCATCTGAGCTGGGCCCGGAGCTGGACACCCTGGAACTTGAGTTTCCTGCGGTCAGCGCACCGCTGGTATCGATCATCGTGCCGGTCTACAACAGCTACCGCATGACCGTGCACTGTCTGGCTTCGATTCTTGAACACACCCGGGATGTGAGTTATGAGGTCATCCTGGCAGATGATCATTCCACTGATGCCACCGTCAGCATTGCGCAGCGGATACGGAATATCCGTATTGTCAGGAACCGACGAAACCAGGGCTTCCTGCTCAATTGCAACGGTGCCGCGGCATCGGGCTCCGGCCGTTACCTGGTATTCCTGAACAACGATACCGCAGTCTGCAAGGGCTGGCTGCAGCCCATGCTGACACTGCTGCAACAGCGTCCGGACGCCGGCGTGGTCGGCCCCAGGCTGTTGTTTCCCGATGGCAAGCTGCAGGAAGCGGGCGGCATCGTCTGGCGCGATGGCTCGGGTTGGAACTACGGTCGTTGTGATGACCCGCGCAAGCCGGAATACGAGTACGTCAAGGAAGTGGACTACGTGTCCGGCGCCTGCCTGATGCTTCCGAGGACGTTGTGGTCACAGCTCGGCGGTTTCGATGCGCGTTTTGCGCCCGCATACTACGAGGACACGGACCTCTGTTTTTCGGTGCGCGAGGCTGGCTACAAGGTGCTGTATCAGCCACAGTCCTCGGTGTTTCACTACGAAGGCGTCAGCAACGGCACCGACCCCGGCAAGGGGGTCAAGCGGTTTCAGGCCAGGAATCGTGACAGATTCTGCGCCAAGTGGCAGGCGGTGCTGGAGCGTGAGCACTTTGCCAATGGCGAGCACGTGTTTCTCGCCAGGGATCGATCGCGTTCGCGCAACTGCATTCTGGTGATTGATCACTATGTGCCGCACTATGACAAGGACGCCGGCTCGCGCTCGACGTTGATGTATATCCGGCTCATGGTCGACATGGGCTTCAAGGTCGTGTTCCTCGGCGCCAATTTCTTCCCCCATCAGCCCTATACCCAGGTGTTGCAGGAGATGGGCGTGGAGGTGCTGGTGGGAGAACACAGCGCCCGTTATCTGGATCGCTGGTTGCACGACAATGCGCGCTATATTCACAGGGTTTTCCTGCACCGGCCGCACGTGGCGGAACAATTCCTGCCGCACATCTACAAGATGCGCCCGCGGCCGAAAATTGTATTCTTCGGCCATGATCTGCACTACCTCCGCGTTGAGCGAGAACAGGAACTGCGGGCTGAAGCGTCGCTGAAGAGTGCGGCGATGAGCTGGAAAGCGCGGGAGTTTGCAGTCTTTGAAAAGGTGGATGTAATTTATTATCCATCCTCGTTTGAAGTGCAGGCGCTGCGTGCCGAAAGCCCGGACCTGAATGTTCGCGCGATACCGCTGTACATCTTCGATGACATTGCCGTGCCCGCGTACGATCCTGTGCAGCGGCAGGACATTCTGTTCGTCGCCGGTTTCAATCATCCGCCCAACGTGGATGGCCTGTGCTGGTTTGCCGAGGAGGTGATGCCGGCGCTGGCGAGACGGTGTCCCGATATCCACCTCCATGTGGTGGGGTCCAATCCCACGGACGCGGTCCTCGCGATGCAGTCCGCGCAGGTCACTGTACACGGGTACATTTCCGACCAGGAGCTCGCCGCAATGTACCGCTCTGTGGGGTGCAGCGTGGTGCCGCTTCGCTATGGTGCCGGCGTCAAGGGCAAAGTGCTCGAAGCGATCCAGCACGGGGTACCCCTGGTGACCACCAGTATTGGTGCCGAGGGAATCCCTGGCGCTGCCGATATCATGTTTGTTGCCGACAGCGCCGGGGCATTTGCCGATGCCATTGCCGAGGTGCTGGCGGCAGGCGCGAGTGTGCACGAGAAACTCGATCGCTACGGTTCCTGGCTGCGACAGAACTTCGGCCGGGAGCAAGCCGAGAAGATCATTCTGGAAGATTTCGGCCCGGTTGTGTCAGACTTCGCTGGCGACCCCGACGACGGGGGGCGGCAGTGAGAAATATCATTTTGCACGGCCACATTTTCAAGAATGCCGGGACGTCCCTGGACTGGTCCCTGGCCCGGAGTTTCGGCGACGCCTTTCTGGATCATCGCGACGATCAGGCCATGCGCCGCCACGGCGGGCGACACCTCGCGGAGCTGCTCGCGGACAATCACGATCTGATGGCTCTGTCCAGCCACCACTTGCCGCGGGACGTACCGGCACTGCCTGGCGTGCGCCTGCACTGCATCTACCTGCTGCGACACCCGCTGCTGCGAATCCGCTCCGTGTATGACTTCGAACGCGAACAGCAGGCGGATACCCTCGGCGCCAGGGCGGCCAAGCGAATGTCGTTCCGCGAGTATGTTGCCTGGCGCATGGAACCAGACACGCCGCCAACCATCCGCAATTTCCAGACCTTCTATCTTTCGAAAAAGAATCGCTCGCGCGCCCGTCCGGCCCGTGTCCTGCCCCTGTTTTTTGATGCCCTGGTATTCGCCCAGTCCCTGCCGGTGGTCGGCATTGTCGAACTCTACGACCAGAGCATGGTGTTGCTGGAAGAAAAGCTGCGACCCTACCTGCCGACCCTGGACCTGGCCTACATTCCGCAGAATGTGTCTGGCAATCCGGTGGCCGCAATCGATGAGGGGCAGCGCCTGGCCCTGATTCTGCAAGAGCTGGGTGACCTCGGCAAAACGGTGATCGACAACAACAGCCATGATCTGGCGCTGTACCAGGCAGCGCTTGAAACCCTGACCGTCGCCACCAGCAGGATGCCCGATTTTGCCGGGAAACTGGCCGACTTCCGCGAGCGCTGCCGGATGTTGCGGGGGAAGCGAAGGTGAGCCCACAGCCCGCCCGCGTGGTCGCCATTCTGGGCATGCATCGCAGCGGCACCAGCTGTCTCACTGGCTCCCTGCAGGAGGCGGGCCTGGACCTGGGTGATTGTCATACCTGGAATCCGTACAATCTCAAGGGCAATCGCGAGAATCAGGCTTTTGTCGATTTGCATGACAGTATTCTGGCGGCCAACGGCGGTGCCTGGGATGCCCCTCCCGGCACCCGAGTCTGGCGGCAAGCCCATCGGCAGGTCGCGCGAGATCTGCTGGCCTCCCACGCCCATTTGCCGATCCTGGGGTTCAAGGATCCCCGGGCCCTGCTGTTGCTCGAGGGCTGGAGAGAGCTGCTTCCGAACCTGGAGTGTGTCGGCATATTCCGCCACCCCGACGCTGTCGCCCTGTCGCTGCACAATCGCAGCCGGATGCCCAGGGAGCAGGCCCTGCTGCTCTGGTATGCCTACAACCGCATTCTCTACCGGGAGCAGCGGCGCCAGCGCTTCCCCCTGCTGTGCTTTGATGAAGCGGAGGCGCAGTTCACGGTCAAGGTCGACAAGGTGATCGGCATCCTGAAACTGCAACCGCCGGCCGAACCGCAGCGCTTCTATGACAACGAACTCAGGAATTATTCCGCGGCTGGCAACGAGCGCCTGCCGTGGCGACTGCGCTGGCTCTACCACCGTCTGCGGCGCGCAAGTCTGTGAGTGGTTTCCAGTCACTGGCGCGTGTGGTCCGGCGTCTGCGGCGCTCTCCGCCCGGGCGGCCCCAGCTGAGCCTGGTGTTGATTGTCTATGACATGCCGGCGCAGGCCGCCAACACCATCCGCTCCCTGCTGCCCGGCTACCAGCGCGAGGTCAGCGGCAGCGAATACGAACTGATCGTGGTCGAGAATGCCTCGGCCAGCACCCTCAGCCCCGACTTCCTGCAGAGCCTGCCCGCGAACGTGCACTATCACCTGCGGCAGAATCCGGAACCCAGCCCGGCGCAGGCAATCAATTACGGCGCCAGCCAGGCGCGCGGGGACGCAGTGTGCATCATGATTGATGGCGCCCGAATGGTCACCCCGGGCATTGTCGGTAACCTGCTGGCGGCCCACCGCGGCTTTCCTGCGGCGGTAGTCTCGATTCCCGGGTATCACCTCGGCCGCGAGTTGCAGCAGACGGCAGTGGGCAGCGGCTATGACCGCGACACCGAGCGCGACTTGCTGGCCTCCATTGCCTGGCCCGGGGACGGCTATCGATTGTTTGATATTGCCTGTTTCAGCGGCTCCTGCAGCCCCGGGTTTTTCCTGCCCAATAGCGAGAGCAATTGCATCAGCGTGCCGTTGGCGGTGTGGCATGCGCTGGGTGGATTCGATTCGCGGTTCGATCTGCCCGGTGGCGGGCTCATCAATCTCGATTTCTACAAGCGCGCCTGCGAGCTTCCCGAAGTGCAGCATGTTATTGTTCCCGGCGAAGGTACCTTTCATCAGTTCCATGGTGGCGTGACCACCGGAGGTGTGAGCGAGGAAATACGAGCGGACTATATCGAACGCAGCCGCAGCCAGTATCGAGCGCTCAGGGGTGCGGACTTCAGCAGCCCCCGGACCAGGCCCGTGTACCTGGGCGCAATTCCGGTCCAGGCGCAAAAGTTTGTACACTACTCTGCGGCACGCGCACTGCGCAGCCGGGGTGAGGTCCCCTTGCCCGAAAGCACCGCCTGAGGAGGCCATGTGACCAGCACGCTTTATTTCCCGCCCTCATTGCAGCGTTTCGAGCCCCGGCGCATGGTGTTCAGTACCTGGGTCGACCACCTGCCCTTTGCCTATGACCTCGTTACCGCGATCCGGCCGCAGGTGGTGGTTGAGCTGGGTGTCTACAATGGCTTGTCGTTCTTCACTTTTTGCCAGGCCATGGTGGAGAACGACATCGACGGTGTCGCCTACGGGATTGACTGCTGGGAAGGGGATGAACACACCGATGCCTACGACGACAGCATTTTCAAGGACGTCCAGCATCACGCCCGCGAGCATTACCGCGGCATTACCTACCTGCTGCGGATGTACTTCAATGAGGCGCTGCGGCACTTTGAGCCCGACAGCATTGACCTGTTGCATATTGACGGCCTGCACACCTACGAGGCGGTCAAGGAAGACTTCGGCAACTGGTATCCCAAGGTCAAACCCGGTGGCATCATCCTGTTTCACGATGTCATGGCACGGATCAAGGACTTTGGCGCCTGGAAGTTTTTTGCCGAGCTGGAAGAGGAGCATGAGGAAATCTTCCGTTTCAATCACGGCTTTGGCCTCGGTGTACTGCGCAAACCCGGTGGCAGTCCCGCGCACACGGAGCTGACCGAACTGCTGTTCTCACGCGATCCGGAGACCGAAAAACGCCTGCGACAGCTGTACTCCCACGCCGCGCATTTTCTGGAGGCGCGGCGGCAGGCAAGGC
This sequence comes from Haliea sp., assembly GCF_040221975.1. Taxonomy (GTDB): domain Bacteria; phylum Pseudomonadota; class Gammaproteobacteria; order Pseudomonadales; family Halieaceae; genus Haliea. The sequence goes on along the minus strand of NZ_JAVJWR010000036.1, from coordinate 36,418 downwards.
GGTTCAAGCCCAAGACCCATGCCGAGGCTGACAAGGGTGGTCAGGGCAAGCAGGCGGGTGAGGGCTAGCGAATCGTGGGCGGGTCGGCGACAGCAAGCTTGAGGGCAGCTGAGGCCCTGCTGGAGCAGGGCCAGTGGCAGGCCGCCCTGGACCTGTTGCAGGCGGGCAATCGCGAGCAGCCCTTGGCCAGCCTGCAGCAGCGGATCATGGATCTGCGTATTCGCGCGGGCAGGGAGCGGCCGCAAAACCCGCCGGCAGCTGCTCTGGCAGCGGTACATGAGTCGCCCAGGCTGGTCAGCGGAGAGATACCCGAAATCCCGGCTGCCGAACTGAGTGCCCAGCGACTGTATGATGCGATCCACGGTTGCGGGGCCGCCATTGTCCGCGGCCTGCTGGCACCAGAGCGCGCAGCAGACTTGCGTGCGCTGATCGACCGGGTTGTGACGGCGCGCCGCCAGCCCGATCGTGCACCACCCTGTGAGGAGGCCGCCGCCTGGTATGTACGCTCCGACGAAGTCAGGGGCGCCCCCGCGCAATTCTTTGCCAGCCCCGATGAACCGGTCTCCGACAGCAGTTCCATCTGGGTGGCGGACTCCCCCCGGGTCGCCTGCGAATTGCTGGATTTGTATGCCTCCCTGGGGCTGCCGGAGCTGTTGCACACCTACTTTGGCGAACCGGCTCGCCTGTCGGTCAAGAAATGGGTGCTGCGCAAGATTGCTCCCAAGCCCGAGGGCGATGCCGGCTGGCACCAGGACGGGCGTTTCCTGGGCGAGGACATCCAGACGGTGAACCTCTGGCTGGCGCTGAGCGATTGCGGCGGCTCGGCCCCGGCCCCAGGGATGGACCTGGTGATCGACGGGCGCCGGGAGATACATCCTACCGGCACCGACGGTGCCTGGTTCGACTGGACGGTAGGGCCCGAGCGCGTGGCGAGGGTCGCGTCCGGCTGTGGCATTACCCAACCCCGGTTTGCCGCGGGCGATGCCCTGTTTTTCGACCATTTCAATCTGCATCGCACGGCCTTTGAGCCGCACCACACCGCCGTTCGCTATGCGATTGAATCCTGGTTCTTTGCGGCGTCGAGTGCGCCACTGAAGCAGCAGCCCATATTGCTGTAGCTGTCCCTGCCCAGCCCCGGAATCGATGCGCATGAAATTATCGGTTATTGTCATTGCCTACAACATGCAGCGCGAGCTTCCTCGCACACTGCAGGCGCTGGCGCGCAGCTATCAGACCGTCGCGGCGGATCTGGATTACGAAATCATCGTTGTCGACAACGGCTCTCCGCAGCCATTGCAGTTGGGCGAGAGTGCCACAGCGGAATTGCCGGTGAGGCTGCTGCGGATTGATGATGCCCGGGCGTCGCCGGCACAGGCGCTGAACCACGCGGTGGCATCGGCGACGGGGGAGCTGGTCTGCCTGATGGTGGATGGTGCCCATCTGCTGACGCCCGGGGTGTTCGAGTGGGCCTTGCGCGGCTTTGCCGCCTTCAAGTGTCCGGTGGTTGCGGTGCGCTACTTTTATCTTGGGCCCGGCGAGCAGCCGCAAACCGTGCTGGCGGGCTATGGCCGGCAGGCAGAGGATACGCTGCTGCAGCGAATAGCCTGGCCAAGCGCAGGCTACCGCCTGTTCGAAATCGGCACGCCGCTGGCGGGAGGTGCCAACCGCATCACCTGGTTCAACCGCGTGTTCGAGTCAAACTGCCTGTTCATGACCCGGGCCCACTACCAGGCGATTGGCGGTAGCGATGTGCGGTTCGATTTGCCGGGGGGCGGCTTTTTGAACCTGGACCTGTTCAAGCGAGCCGCTGACGCGGAGGGTGCCGAGCTGGTGCAACTGGTGGGGGAGGGAAGTTTCCATCAGGTCCACGGTGGCACCACAACCAACAGCGATACTGCGGCGCGGGAGGCTCGCCTGGCGTCCTACCGGGACCAGTACCGCGAACTGAGGGGTCACGACACCCTGCTGAGCCACAAACCACTGAACTTCCTGGGGCACCTGCCGACTCAGGCGTCAAAAATCCACCTGCGTAACCGCCAGCCCTGATGCACTGGTACCGTCTCAAGAAGTGGTTGTTGCTGCCCTACATCTGGTATCGCCGGCGCCTGGAAAAGAACCAGGTGGGCTTCATGCGCGCAGCGCTGGAACTGCACTATTATCGGCCAACCTTCTATCGCTTTATCGCAGCCAGCATGGAAAACCCGGACATCATGTACGAGGCGCCGTTGGGGCAGGGCGCCATTGCTCTCGATGTAGGCGCATTCCACGGCGACTGGGCAGCCCGTGTTCACGAAAAATACCAGCCCCGCATTTATGCTTTCGAGCTGGATCCTCCCTCTATCGAATTTCTTCGACGACGGTTTGCCGACACTCCCGATATCCAGTGCCTGCCCTACGGTCTGGCCGGGGCTGATGCCAGACTGGAGTTGACCCAACGTGGCATGGGGTCGACGCTGTACCAGCCGGGAGATGCCAGCAGGCAGGCAGGCACCGGCAGCGATGACACTGTTGCTGTCGACGTGCGCGATATTGTCGCGGTGCTGGACGAACTCGGCCATGCTGAGTTTGACATTATCAAGCTCAATATCGAGGGGGCTGAGTACGATGTGCTGGAGCGACTGATCGCCGCCGACCGCCTCGACCAGATTCGCATCTACACCATCCAGTTTCACGAATGGCACCCGGGCGCTCACGGGCGTCGCAGGCGCATCCAGCGGGCCCTGGCCAGAACTCATAACAAGGTCTGGGACTATCCCTTTGTCTGGGAGCAGTGGGTCCGGCGGTAGGTGGGGCCGCCCAGGTGGGGCCGCCCAGGTGGGGCCGCCCAGGTGGGGCCGCCCAGGTGGGGCGCCTAGCCTTTCCACCAGAGCTGGGGAACCGGCCGCGCCAGTATCTGCCGCAGTTCGGCAACATTGTCCTTGAGCAGTTGCCGATAGGCGGGGTCCTCAGCCAGGTTGTTTGTCTCGCCCGGGTCCTGTTCCAGGTTGTAGAGGATGTGCACGTCGGCGATGGAGTGCCAGATATGTTTAAAGGCGCCCCGGCGCAGCATGGGTGTGCCTTCCATGGTGCCGCAGAAAACGGCTCTGTTCTCCTCGGCCGGGCCGCCCGCCAGTACCGGAGCCAGGGTCGCTGATTCCATGTCGGCACAGGGCAGGGGAATGCCCACCCGGTCCAGTACCGTGGCGACATAATCGAAGTTCTGCACCGGCGCGCTGACTCTGCGCCCGCCCGCGACACCGGTGCCCGCAAAAAAGAACGGCACGCGTGCCAGGTCGTCGAAGGGCAGCCAGGGAATCTTGCCGAGAAAGCCGCGGTGGCCGCCGAAGTCGCCGTGGTCGGACAGGAAAACGACCAGCGTGGTCTCCAGGTCGATCTGCGCCAGCAGCTGGCCGATGGCATCGTCAACATGCTTGATTCCAGCCCTGATGGCCGCCAGTACTTTGCGCAGGTGCTCCTCACTGTGCTGGTCGACACGCACCGGACTGAAGAAGGTTCCCGGGGGCTTGGGTTGGGTGATCTCGGAGAAAGGCCAGGGCAGGCCGCAGTTGCTCTCCATCCCGGCGTCGGGAAGTTGCTGCTGGTCCGGCCGGAACATCGAGGCATAGGGTTCCGGTGGGCTGTAGGGGGTGTGGGGGTCGGTGTAGGAGACAACGGCAAACCAGGGCGCCTCCCCGGCATTTGACGCGCTGCAGAAGGATGCCGCGTGGCGGGTGATCCACTGCGTCGGATGGTACTCGGCCGCGTAAGGGAAGACCCTGGGGACACCGGGGCGCACAAAGCGCAAGTCGTCACGTCCGGTGGCGAGAATCCAGCGCCGGTAATCATCCTGCTCTTTGGGATCATAGCCCGCCGGCAGGTGTTCGCAGGTCTGCATTACGTCGAACCCGTGCTGCGCCCGGATCGGCGCAAAATGCATTTTCCCGAACAGCCCGGTGCGGTAGCCCGCATCGCGCAGCGCGTGGGCAATGGTCCAGTAGCCTTCCCGGAGTGCCTTGCCACTGGAAGTCTGTGCCCGGGGGCGAAGGCCGCCGGTCGGTACCCGGTGTGGCAGCAGCCCGGTCATTAGCGAGGAGCGTGCAGGGATACAGGCGGTGTCACTGCTGTAGGCGTGATCGAAGATGACTCCACTTGCGGCCAGCTGGTCCAGATTGGGTGTGTCCGAAAAGCCGTCACTCCGACTGTATCCCGGCGAATCGTATCGTTGCTGATCGGTCATCAGTAGCAGGATATTGGGGCGTTTATTCATGGTCTGGTCTCGTTGCCAGGTTGGCTCATGCGGCAAGCCGTCGTTTCATGCGCAGGAAAGGTCTTTCGATCAGGCTGTAGCTGGCCCAGGACAGTAGCAGGGAAGCCAGCAGGGCGGCGGCGCCTGTGCCGTACAGCCACAGGGAACTTTGGAATTGGCCTGGCCCCAGATGCTCTCTGACGGGGTAAATAAAGTAAAACAGCACGGGCACATGAACGAGGTACAGGGAGTAGGAGAGCTTGCCGGTAATCGCCAGCGCCGGGTTCACCAGCAGGCGCGCTCCGGGCAGCCTGCACAAGAGCAGGCATAGCATCACGATTACCCATAGCGCCGCCTCCAAGCTGTGGTGCAGATGCCACTGCAGTTCCGCATGCTTGTCACCCATGGTGGCCACCCGGGTCAGGGTGCGCTCGAGCAGCAGCAGGGCAGTGAGCAGAAGCAGCAGGCCGCTGTAGCGCCAGGCGTTTGGCTGCCCGGTCACCTGTCGCCAGCTGCTGGCGCGAAGGTAGATTCCCGCCGCACCAATACCCAGCAGAAATGCTGGCAAACGGGCGAACACGGATTTGGTGAAAAAGAAGCTGCCGTCTGTCGTCCCGGGATCAGCCCGCAGTACCAGGCTGAGATACGCCCAGGCCCAGGCCAGCAGCAGCGCGGCACAAAACCAGCGACCCCTGCGGCTGCTGATCCAGAGCGCCATCATCAGGGGCAGCAGCAGGTAGAACTGTACCTCGGTCACCAGCGTCCACCATACAACGCTGTAGGGAAAGGCACTAAAGCCGACAAACTGAAACAGCGCCGCCCTGGTGACGGTGTCGCTATCGCCGGTGGCAAGCCATGTCATTGCGAGAGCACAGTAATACAGGGGCAGGATACGTATTGCGCGTGCCTTGAAATATCGTCCCACCGAGGGTTTGCAGTGTCCCGAATGCAGTTGGTACCTGAGCCAGGGCATTGCCAGCAGGAAGCCGCTCAAGACAAAGAACAGGGTGACGCCGGTATTGCCGGCGGTGATGAAGCCGAGGCCGGGTGCGGGCTGCTCTGGCCACTGCAGGCCGCTGATGCCCCAGGCATGGAATAGAAATACCAACAGGATCGCCAGGCCGCGCAGGCTCTCAAGTTCATGCAGGTACCTGTGGGGATCGCGCACCCCTTCTGTGAGGTCCAGGGCCGGAGCGAGCGTGGTCGATGCAGGCGTCATAGAAGAGCGGGACTGTGTGCTGGATCGATCTCCGGCCGCCAGCGCTGTTGCCGCAGGTCGATCCGACCGCCGGCAGAAAAGTTTATGCCCTCGCCCGTCAGTCGGTCACGCTGCTGTTTGGCCGCCGCGGACACCGCCGGCAGGGAGATCCTGCCCGTGCTGTTGATGACCCGGTGCCAGGGTATGCGGGTGTCCCGGGGCAGTTGCCGCAGCGCCATCCCGACCCGCCGAGCCGCCCTGCCGAGACCGGCGTGGCGCGCCACATCACCGTAGGTGGCAACCCGCCCGGGTGGGATCATGGCGACGACTTGCCAGATACGGTGGTTGATATCGGGTTCCTGCGGGGTCACGTTGGCGCCGCACTCGCTGTTTTGGATGAGGCGCATGGTGAAAGTTTTCTGCCCGGATGGCAAGCTGTCCCCCGGTTTCACCGCCCGTGGCGCCTCCAGCCGCGGGAGGAGGGCGACGCCAAACCTGCCCGGGGTACCGGCCACAGGTTCCGGTACCTTGCATTCCGGCTCAGCGCCCGCATATCGGTTTTATTGGAGGCCTATTATGCGGTTCATCATTATCCTGTTGCCCTGGCTGGAGCTGTTTACCCTCATCCAGCTGGGCGTGGAAACCAGCGCCCTCACTGCCCTGGGCTATGTTCTGCTCACTGCGGTGCTGGGCATGTGGTTGCTGCGGCGCCAGGGTCAGGGCATGTTCCAGCGCCTGCGCGAGGCCCAGCAGGGGGCCGTGCTGGGTCCGCAACTGCTGCTGGACGATATGGCCGTGGGGCTGGCGGGGCTGCTGCTGATGGTGCCGGGCATGATTTCGGATTTTGCCGCCCTGGTGGTGCTGATCGGGCCCCTGCGGCGTAAATTGCAGCGCTGGTTTGGCGGCCCCCAGCCCCAGCCGTACCGGCCGGAGCGCGACCCTGCCGACCCCACCACCCTGGAAGGCGAGTACCGTCGACTGGACGATTGAATTTTTTGGCACTCTTTTGCCAAGAGTGCCAAAAAAGCCCTTGAAAACCATTTTGTCGCCCCAATATCCCGAGCAAGCCCCAAAGGGGTCTGCCCGTGCGGGCCTGTATAACACTGTAATCAGGAGAATTTGATCAATGAAAATCCGTCCGCTGTACGATCGTGTAGTCGTTCGTCGCAAGGAAGAAGAAGAAACCACCGCTGGTGGCATCCTTCTGCCCGGTTCCGCCAAGGAAAAGCCGAATCAGGGTGAAGTGATCGCGGTTGGCGAAGGCAAGGTGCTGGACAACGGTGAAGTGCGCCCCCTGGCTGTCAAAGTCGGTGACCGCATTGTCTTCGGCCAGTACGCCGGCAGCAACACCATTGAGGTCGATGGCGAGAAGCTGATCATCATGGGTGAGAGCGAAATCTTTGCCATCGTCGAGTAAGACGCTCCAGTAACCTCGTAACCTCTTGAATATTAAGGATTTAGATCATGGCTGCTAAAGAAGTAATTTTTGGTGACGAAGCTCGTCAGCGCATGCTGAAAGGCATCAACGTGCTGGCAGATGCTGTCAAGGCAACCCTGGGGCCCAGGGGCCGCAATGCAATTATCGACAAATCATTCGGTGCTCCCACCGTGACCAAGGACGGCGTGTCCGTGGCCAAGGAAATCGAACTGAAAGACAAGTTCGAGAACATGGGCGCACAGATGGTCAAGGAAGTCGCCTCCCAGGCCTCCGATCAGGCCGGTGACGGCACCACCACCGCCACCGTGCTGGCGCAGGGGATTGTCAACGAAGGCCTGAAGGCAGTCGCTGCCGGCATGAACCCGATGGACCTGAAGCGCGGCATCGACAAGGCCATTGCCGCCGCTGTTGCCAAGATCCAGGAAGCCTCCATTCCCTGTGAAGACGGCAAGGCGATCGCCCAGGTGGGCACCATCTCCGCCAACAGCGACCACGCCATCGGCGAGATCATTGCCGACGCCATGGCCAAGGTGGGCAAGGAAGGCGTGATCACGGTTGAAGAAGGTTCCGGCCTGGAGAACGAGCTGGACGTGGTCGAGGGCATGCAGTTTGACCGCGGCTATCTCTCTCCCTACTTCATCAACAACCAGGAGAACATGAACGCCGACCAGGAGTCCCCCTATATCCTGCTGGTGGACAAGAAGATCTCCAACATCCGCGAAATGCTGCCGCTGCTGGAGCAGGTTGCCAAATCCTCCCGTCCGCTGGTCATCATTGCCGAAGACGTTGAAGGCGAGGCGCTGGCGACCCTGGTGGTCAACAACATGCGCGGCATCGTCAAGGTTGCCGCCTGCAAGGCGCCGGGCTTCGGCGACCGTCGCAAGGCAATGCTGCAGGATATCGCGGTGCTGACCGGTGCCACGGTCATCTCCGAGGAAGTGGGCATGGATCTCGAGTCTGCCACCCTGGAGCACCTGGGCAGCGCCAAGCGCGTGACCATGGACAAGGACAACACCACCATCATTGACGGTGCCGGTGAGGCCTCCGCCATTGAAGCCCGGGTCAAGGAAGTGCGCGTCCAGATCGAGAACACGTCCTCTGACTACGATCGTGAAAAACTGCAGGAGCGGGTGGCCAAGCTGGCCGGCGGTGTCGCAGTGATCAAGGTTGGCGCAGCCACCGAGATGGAAATGAAAGAGAAGAAGGCCCGCGTCGAAGACGCCCTGCACGCGACCCGTGCGGCGGTGGAAGAAGGCGTGGTTGCCGGCGGCGGCGTAGCACTGATCCGCGCGGTCGATGCCATTCGCGGCCTGACGGGTGACAACCAGGACCAGAACGCCGGTATCGCCGCGGCACTGCGTGCCATGGAGAATCCGCTGCGCCAGATCGTCGCCAACGCCGGCGGCGAAGCGTCCGTGGTTCTGGACAAGGTTCGCCAGGGCAAGGGCAACTACGGCTACAACGCCTCTACTGGCGAATATGGCGACATGATCGAGCTGGGTATTCTCGACCCCGCCAAGGTCACCCGCACCGCGCTGCAGGCAGCCGGTTCCGTTGCCGCATTGATGATCACTACCCAGGTGATGATCGCCGATGCGCCGGAAGACAGTGCTTCCGGTGGTGGCGGCATGCCCGACATGGGCGGCATGGGTGGCATGGGCGGCATGGGCGGCATGATGTAAGCCGGCCTCCATCCAGGTCCCTGAAACCCCGCCTCGTGCGGGGTTTTTTTTTGCCGTTAAAGTGTACAATCAGGGCGGGGTATAACGACAACAAGGAGATCCACATGTCTGCTTTCATTATCGAGTTCATCTTCCGCTGGGCCCACGTCCTGTTCGGCATCACCTGGATAGGGATGCTGTACTACTTCAACTTCGTACAGACCGAGTACTTCAAGGAAGCCGAGGCGGGTGCCAAGGCCGACGCGATGAAGAAGCTGGCACCGCGGGCGCTGTGGTGGTTCCGTTGGGGCGCCATGTTCACCTTCCTCACCGGCCTGGTGCTGCTGATGTCGGTTCGCGCCTTCAGCAATTTTGAGTCCAGCGCCGTGATCTGGGTCGGTTCCCTGGCTGGCATCCTGATGTTCCTCAACGTCTGGCTGATCATCTGGCCGAAGCAGAAGATCGTGCTGGGACTGGCCGAGGGTGATGGTCCTGCGGCGGCTGCCAAGGCGGGCCTGGCTTCGCGTACCAACACCCTGTTTTCCGGGCCGATGCTGTTTGGCATGCTGGGTGCCAAGCATGCCCCGTTTATTGAGGCCAGCACCACCGGCCTGATTGCCTGCGCAGTGCTGCTGCTGGCACTGGAAGCCAATGCTCTGTTCGGCAAGCTGGGCCCGATGGCCAAGGTAGTCGGCGTTATCCACATGAGTATCCTGCTCACCGGCGTGATCTGGGCCCTGCTGGCGTTCCTGTAACGCCCGAACCGTATCGGTGGGAGCCCGCCCCGCAGGCGATCGGTGGGAACCCGCTCCGCAGGCGATCGGTGGGAACCCGCTCCGCGGGCGATCGGTGGGAGCCCGCTCCGCGGGCGATCGGTGGGAGCCCGCTCCGCGGGCGATCGCTCGCTGAGCGAGCTCCTACTCTGGCCGCTGCGCGGCCATTCACCTCGGCCGCGGGCGGAAGCATCGCGCGGGGACCGCGCTCCCACAGTATCGCGCGGGGACCTCGCTCCCACACCATTGCGCGGGGAGTGCGCTCCTGCCGATTTCAGCGTATGCCAATTCCAGCGCGCTGCACTGGCGCGCTCCCGCATGTATAATGCTGTCTCCATTTTTCTCCCCAGCGGTTGACCATGGCTCAGGACGATCTCGACCATATGCCCCCCATCGTGCCCTCCCGCGAAACCGGGCAGCACTATGACACCCCCAAATCCCGTGGCAGCAAACCCGACAAGCCTCGCGGCGGTCAGCGCCCGCCTGCGGGGGCCGGCAATGGCGGCGGTGGTGGTGGCGCGGGTCTGCTGGCGCGACTGTTTATCGCCGTGGCCCTGGTGGTGGCGGCCGTCGCCTGTGCCTGGGCGTTCCAGTTGCAGCAGCAGCTGGAGCAGGGCAACGCCCAGATGGAGCGCTATGCCAAGCGGATCAGTGACCTGGAAGCTCGCCTGTCGGATACCGACGAGGGCCTGAGCCAGAACACGGAAGCGATGGCCGTCAGGATCAAGGAGCTGTATTCGGAGGTGGACAAGCTGTGGGCGTCTGCCTGGCGGCGCAACAAGGCGGCTATCGAAGAGCTGGAGAAGACCAGCGCCGGCCAGGTGCGCAAGGTGGCGGCTGCGGAGAAAACCATCGCCGCCAACGAAACCCAGCTCAAGAGCGCGGCCAGCGATATCGCCCGCCTGAAGAGCGTTGCCGGGGACCTGGAGCGGCTGATGGCCAGTGCCCGGGCCAACCAGGCCGAAGTGGAGCGGGTGGCAGACAACCTCAACCGCATCAACGTGGAACTGACCAGGTTGAGCAAGCGGGTGGGGGATAACGAGGAGTGGGTGAACTCCATCAATTCCTTCCGCGCACAGATCAATCGTACCATCAGCGAGCTGCAGACCTCGGTGCGGAACCTGCAGTCCGCGCCCTGACGCCAGACCAACCAAGGACTCCTGCCATGACTGTTATCCGCCAGGATGATTTTATCGACAGCGTCGCCGACGCCCTGCAATTCATTTCCTACTACCACCCACTGGATTTCGTGCAGGCGGTGCACGAGGCCTGGCAGCTGGAGCAGAATCCGGCGGCGAAGGACGCCATGGCCCAGATCCTGATCAACTCGCGCATGTGTGCCCAGGGCCATCGTCCCATCTGTCAGGATACCGGCATTGTCACCGTGTTCCTGAAAATCGGCATGGACGTGCGCTGGGACGCGACTCTGTCCGTCACCGACATGGTCAATGAGGGCGTGCGCCGCGCCTACCTGCATCCGGACAACGTGCTGCGCGCCTCCATTCTCGCGGATCCAGCCGGGGCCCGCCGCAATACCAGGGACAATACCCCGGCGGTGATTCACATGGAGGTGGTGCCCGGTGACACCGTGGATGTGCAGGTGGCGGCCAAGGGTGGCGGTTCCGAGAACAAGTCCAAGCTGGCCATGCTCAACCCCTCCGACAGCATCGTCGACTGGGTAGTGAAAACCGTGCCTACCATGGGTGCCGGCTGGTGTCCGCCGGGCATGCTGGGCATCGGCATTGGCGGCACTGCGGAGAAAGCCGCGGTGATGGCCAAGGAAGCCCTGATGGACCCCATCGACATCCACGAGCTGCGCCAGCGCGGCCCCGCCAACCGCGCCGAAGAGCTGCGCCTGGAAATCATGGACGCGGTCAACCGGCTGGGTATCGGCGCCCAGGGCCTGGGCGGCCTGACCACGGTGCTGGATGTGAAGATCAGGGATTTCCCGACCCACGCGGCCTCCCTGCCGGTGGCGATGATTCCCAACTGCGCCGCTACTCGCCACGCGCATTTTGTCCTCGACGGCTCTGGCCCCGCCCTGCAGGCGCCGCCGAACCTGGACGATTGGCCGGATATCGACTGGGAAGTCGGCGAGCAGGTGCGGCGTATCAATCTCGACACGGTGACCCCGGAGGAAGCTGCGCAGTGGCAGCCCGGCGACACGCTGTTGCTGTCGGGCAAGATGCTGACCGGCCGCGACGCCGCGCACAAGAAGATGAAAGAGCTGATCGAGAGTGGCGAGGGTCTGCCCCCCGCGGTGGATCTCAGGGGCCGTTTCATCTACTACGTGGGCCCGGTGGATCCGGTGCGCGACGAGGTGATGGGCCCGGCGGGCCCCACTACTGCCACCCGCATGGACAAGTTTACCGACTTCATTCTCGAGCACACCGGCCTGCTGGGCATGATTGGCAAGGCCGAGCGGGGTCCCGTAGGGATCGAGGCCATCAAGAAGCACCAGGCGGTGTACCTGATGGCAGTCGGCGGGGCGGCTTATCTCGTCTCCAAGGCCATCACTTCCGCCCGCGTGGTCGCCTTCCCGGAGCTGGGCATGGAAGCGATCTACGAGTTCGAGGTGAAGGACATGCCGGTGAGCGTGGCGGTGGATGCCCGCGGCGTCTCCGTGCACGAGCAGGGCCCGAAAATCTGGAAGGCGAAGATCGAAGAACAGGCCCTCGAGCTCATCTGAGCGCATGGCCTCTCCCAGCTTCTACTGGCACGACTATGAAACCTTCGGGACGGACCCCTCGCGGGATCGCCCGGTACAGTTCGCGGGGCTGCGCACTGACGCCGAGCTGAACGTGATCGGCGAGCCGCTGGTGATTTACGCCCGCCCCGCGGATGATTTTCTGCCCCACCCCCAGGCCTGCCTGGTCACCGGCATCAGCCCGCAGCTGGCGCTGCAGAGGGGGGTGCCCGAGTGCGAATTCATCGCCCGCATTCACGCCGAGCTGGCCCGGCCCGGTACCTGTGGCGTCGGTTACAACTCCCTGCGCTTCGACGATGAATTCACCCGTTTCACCCTGTACCGCAATTTTTTCGATCCCTATGCCCGCGAATGGCAGCACGGCAACTCGCGCTGGGACCTTATCGACCTGCTGCGCACGGCCTGGGCCCTGCGTCCGGAAGGTATCGAGTGGCCCCTGCGCGAGGACGGCCATGTCAGCTTCAAGCTGGAGGAGCTGACCGCCGCCAACGGGATCGCCCACACCGCCGCCCACGACGCCCTGTCAGACGTCGAAGCCACCATAGCCATGGCACGGCTGGTGCGGGAGCGGCAGCCGCGGCTGTACGACTATGTCCTCGGCAGCCGCGACAAGCGTGCGGTGCAGGCGCAGCTGGACATTGCCGCGATGAAGCCGGTGCTGCACATCTCCGGGATGTTTGGCGCCGAGCGCTTCAATACCGCGCTGATGGTGCCGCTGGCGATGCACCCGGACAACCGCAACGAGGTGATCTGCTTCGATCTCAGTGCCGATCCGGCACCGTTGCAGGAATTGTCTGCCGAGGCCTTGGCCGAACTGTTGTTTGCGCGCCGCGATGAACTCGAACCGGAGCAGGAGCGCCCCGGCATAAAGACCGTGCACAGCAACCGCTGCCCCGTCCTGGTGCCGGCGAAAATGGCCGACCCGGCCCTTGCCGCCCGCATCGGCCTCGACGGAGAGCGCTGTCGCCGGCACCTGGCCCAGCTGCGGCAGTGGCGAGAGCGGGACGGCAGCGCCATGACGGCAAAATTGCAGGCCATCTATCAGGGCCGCAGCTTCCCCCCGGTTACCGACCCCGATCGCATGCTTTACAGCGGTGGTTTTTTCTCCGACCAGGATCGCCGCACCATGGATGCAGTGCGTGCCGCGGCGCCGGAGACACTGGCAGGACAGAGCTTCGCCTTCGAGGATGCGCGCCTGCCGGAGATGCTGTTTCGCTACCGCGCGCGCAATTATCCCGCCACCCTGACACCTTCCGAACAGGCCCAGTGGGACGAGTTTCGCTTCCAGCGACTTACCGAACCGGACGCGGGCGCCACCATTTGCCTCGAAGAGTACCTGGCCCTGGTCGAGGCGCTGTTGCAGGAAGAGCGGCCCGAATCCCAGCGCCAGCTGCTGCAGGATCTGCTGGATTACAGCGACACGCTGCTGGCCTGAAGGGGAATCGTCCGGGCCCATGGGCAAGCCCGCCGGCCTGCCCGTATAATGGCCGCACATCAACACGGGGGAGTTCGATCGCGTGCACTTTGCCGGTAGCCATATCCTGTCCATCGCCCAGTTTGAACGTCCCGATGTCGAACAGCTGTTCGCGGTGGCGGACCGGATGCAGCCCTATGCCCACCGACGTCGCGCTACCAAGGTGCTGGATGGCGCCATTCTCGGGGCCATGTTCTTCGAGCCCAGCACCCGCACCCGGGTCAGTTTCGGCAGCGCCTTCAACCTGCTGGGCGGGGAGGTGCGCGAGACCACGGGCTTCGAGATGTCGGCCATCGCCAAGGGCGAGTCCCTGTACGATACCGCGCGGGTGCTGAGTGGCTACTCCGACATTATTGTCATGCGCCATCCCCAGGAGGGGTCGGTGGCGGAGTTTGCCGCGGCCAGCCGGGTGCCCGTGTTGAACGGCGGCGACGGCAGCAACGAGCACCCCACCCAGGCACTGCTGGATCTGTATACCATCAAGAAGGAACTCGCCGGCCGCGGCCGCGGCATCGACCAGCTGCGTATCGCCATGGTCGGTGATCTGCGCTTCGGCCGCACAGTGCACTCCCTGTGCAAGCTGCTGTGCCTGTTCGACGGCATCCAGGTGGTACTGGTGTCGCCCGCGGAATTGCGCATGCCACCGGCGATTGTCGAGCAACTGCGTACGGCAGGCCACCAGGTGCTGGAGTCGGAAGCGCTGGAGGCCAGTATCAGCAATGTGGATATCGTCTACTCCACCCGGATCCAGGAGGAGCGCTTCAGCTCGCAACAGGAGGCGGACCTCTATCGCGGCCGCTTCCGCCTCAACCAGAGCATCTACACCGAGCACTGCGAACCCAACACCGTGATCATGCACCCGTTGCCCAGGGATTCCCGGGTCACTGCCCGGGAGCTGGACGACGATCTCAACGACAACCCCAACCTGGCGATCTTCCGCCAGACCGACAACGGGGTGCTGGTGCGCATGGCCCTGTTCGCCCTGGTGCTGGATGTGGCGGACCAGGTGGACAGCCATGCCCGCGACGTCAATTGGTACACGGGAGGCCGCTTCGATGTCCTTTGAGTTGACCTTCGCCAGCGACGCCGTGGAGGTACTGGAAGACAGTATCGCCTTCAAGGGCTATTTCCAGATGCGGCGCCTCACGCTGCGGCACCGGCTGTTCGGCGGCGGCTGGAGCGAGCCGCTGACACGGGAGGTGTTCGAGCGCGGCGACGCCGTTGGGGTGCTGCCCTATGAGCCGGAAACCGACAGCGTGATCCTGATCGAGCAGTTCCGGCCCGGTGCCCTGCGCGATCCCGCGACGCCGTGGATGCTGGAACTGATCGCCGGCGTGGTCGAGGCCGGCGAAAGCGATATTGAAGTCGCCCGGCGCGAGGCGGCAGAGGAGGCGGCCTGCGAGCTGGCGGAGCTGGTGCCCATCGCCAGTTACTACCCCAGTGCCGGCGCCTGCTCCGAGCATGTGCGCCTGTTTTGCGGGCGGGTCAGCAGCGCCGGCGTCGGTGCCGTGCACGGCGCTGCGGCGGAGGGCGAGGATATTCTCGTGCACCGGGTGCCCCGCCTTGAGGCCCTGGAACTGCTGGCACAGGACCGGATTCCCAACGGTCACACTCTCGTGGCACTGCAGTGGCTGCAGTTGCAGGGTGACACGCTGCGCCAGTGTTGGTGCCGCTGATGACGGGCGCCGCCGACGCATGAATCCGTTCCTGTGAGTGCCGCCACGCCAGCAGGCAGCTCGCCGGAGCCCGCTGGCCCCGGCCTGTTGCGTTCCAGCGCCCTGGTGGGCAGCATGACCATGCTGTCGCGGGTACTGGGGCTGTTGCGGGACGTGGTGATGGCGGCTGTCGTTGGCGCCAGCGCCAACGCCGACGCCTTTTTCGTCGCCTTCAAGATCCCCAATTTCCTGCGCCGCCTGTTTGCCGAGGGGGCCTTTGCCCAGGCTTTCGTGCCGGTGCTGGCGGACTACAAGGAGGACGGCAGCATCGCCGCGGTGCGCGCCCTGATCGACCGGGTGGCCGGGGTGCTCGGCGGCACCCTGCTGCTGGTCACCACCGTGGCCATCCTCGCGGCGCCCCTGGTAGCGGCCCTGTTCGCCCCGGGGTTTGTCGGTGATGCCTACAAGTTCGAGCTCACCGCGCAGATGATCCGCATCACTTTTCCCTATCTGCTGCTGATCTCCATGACCGGGTTCTGCGGCGCCATTCTCAACAGCTATGGCCGCTTCGCGGTGCCGGCGCTGACGCCGGTGTTCCTCAACCTGTCGCTGATTGCGGCGGCGCTGGTGGCGGCGCCCTGGTTCGAGGAGCCGGTGTTCGCCCTGGCCTGGGGGGTGGCGCTGGCGGGGGTGGTGCAGCTGCTGTTCCAGCTGCCGTTCCTGTACCGGCTGGACCTGGTGCCGCGGCCGCGCTGGGATACCCGCCACCCGGGGGTGCGGCGGATTCTGAAGCTGATGATACCGGCCCTGTTCGGGGTCTCGGTGAGCCAGATCAACCTGCTACTGGACACGGTGCTGGCCTCTTTCCTGCCCACCGGCAGCGTCTCCTGGCTGTACTATTCCGACCGCCTCATGGAGCTGCCTTTGGGTGTATTCGGTGTGGCCATCGCCACCGTGATCCTGCCCAGCCTGTCCGCCCACCGCGCCGGGTTGCGGATGGCCCAGTTCAGCCAGACCCTGGACTGGGCCGTGCGCTCGGTGTTGCTGGTCGCCGTGCCGGCAGCTGTCGCCCTGATGGTATTGGCAGAGCCGATCCTGGTGACGCTGTTCCAGTACGGCAAGTTCCGGCCCGAAGATGTGGGCATGGCGGCCCTGAGCCTGCAGGCCTACAGCCTGGGCCTCGCGGCCTTCATGCTGATCAAGGTGCTGGCGCCCGGCTTCTACGCGCGCCAGGATACCGCCACCCCGGTCAAGATCGGCATCATCGCCATGGTCGCCAACATGGTGCTGAACCTGGCGTTCGTGCTGCCGCTGCTGTATCTCTACAATACCGGTCATGTGGGACTGGCGCTGGCGACCAGCGTCGCCGCCTACCTCAACGCCGGGCTGCTGCTGCGGGGCCTGCTGCGGGATGGCGTGTTCATCTTCCAGCCGGGCTGGGGTGCCTACGGCGGCCGCTTGCTGGCGGCTACCGTGGCGATGATGGCCGCCGTGCTCTGGTTGTGTCCGCCAACCGCGACCTGGGTGGACTGGAGCCTGCAGCAGCGGGTCTGGTGGCTGGCGCTGACCTGCGGTATCGGCGGGGCGGCCTATCTGGGAGTGCACGTTGCGCTGGGTACCCGTCTCAGCCATCTGCGGACGCCGGTGTCGCCTCCCTGAGAGCGCACTGCCATAGGCTATGGCGACACTTTTCGCTATACTCCTGCGTTTGCTTTGGCGGGGTGTTTCCCACTACATGGAGCTCATTCGCGGCCTGCACAATCTGGGGCCCTCACATCGCCCCTGCGTGGCCACGATAGGCGCCTTTGATGGCGTCCATCTCGGCCATCAGGCCGTAATCCGGCAGCTGCAGGACAAGGCGGCGGATTTCGCCCTGCCGTCGACCGTGATCGTGTTCGAGCCCCTGCCGCGAGAGTACCTGGCGCCGCTGGATGCGCCGGCGCGGATCATGAGTTTCCGGGAGAAATTCCTGGCGCTGGAGGACCTGGGTGTGGACCGCCTGTTGCGCATCCACTTCAATGAGGGCTTGCGCAGCACTTCGGCCCAGGCTTTCCTGGAGCGTATTTTTGTCCGCGGCCTGGGGGTGCGCTACATCGTGCTGGGAGATGACTTCCGCTTTGGCAACGACCGCGAAGGCGACATCGACTTCATCCAGCAACAGGGTCTGCGCTACGGCTACGAGGCGGGTTCCACCGAGACTTTTGAGCTGGAGGGGGAGCGCGTCAGCAGTACGCGCATACGCAAGGCGCTGGCGGAGGGCGACTTCACCCTGGCGGAGCGGCTGTTGAGTCGCCCTTACCGGATCAGTGGCAAGGTGGTCTACGGTCGCCAGCTGGGACGCGAACTGGGTTTTCCCACGGCCAACATGGAACTGCATCGCCTGCGCTCGCCGCTGTCGGGTGTGTATGCGGTGACGGTGAGTGGGGCGGGGCTGGAGAATGCCCCGGCGGTGGCCAACGTCGGCACCCGGCCCACGGTGAGCGACAGCATACGGGCCAACCTGGAAGTGCATGTGCTGGAGGGCAAGCCACAGCTGTACGGCAAGCACTTGCAGGTGACTTTCCTGCACAAGCTGCGGGAAGAGCAAAAGTTTGACTCCGTGCCCGAGCTGCAGCAGCAGATTGCGCGCGATGTGACCGACGCCCGCAGCTGGCTGGCGGCACATGGGAATGGCAGCGGCAAGGTCCGCGCCGGCTAACGTATTGAAACGGGATTGAGAGTTGCATGAGTGAATACAAGGACACG
This sequence comes from Haliea sp., assembly GCF_040221975.1. Lineage (GTDB taxonomy): Bacteria > Pseudomonadota > Gammaproteobacteria > Pseudomonadales > Halieaceae > Haliea. The sequence goes on along the minus strand of NZ_JAVJWR010000036.1, from coordinate 18,542 downwards.
CTGAACCTGCCGCAGACAGCGTTCCCGATGAAAGCCAGCCTGGCCCAGCGGGAACCACAACGCCTGCAACAGTGGCAGGAGATGGACCTGTACGGGAAGATCCGTCGGGCCGCTGCCGGCCGTCCCAAATTCATCCTGCACGATGGCCCGCCCTATGCCAACGGCGAGTTGCACGTCGGTCACGCAGTCAACAAGGTCCTGAAGGACATCATCGTGAAGTCGCGCAGCCTGGCGGGCTTTGACGCCCCGTACGTGCCGGGCTGGGACTGCCACGGCCTGCCCATCGAACTGAATGTGGAGAAAAAGGTGGGCAAGCCCGGGGGCAAGGTCACGCCCGCGGAATTTCGTCAGAAGTGCCGCGAGTATGCCGCCAGCCAGGTGGATGCCCAGCGCGAGGATTTCATGCGCATGGGCGTACTGGGCGACTGGACCAATCCCTACCTGACCATGAACTTCCGCTTTGAGGCGGATATCGTGCGCACCCTGTCCCGCATCATTGACAACGGTCACCTGCACAAGGGTTTCAAGCCGGTGCACTGGTGCCTGGACTGCGGCTCCGCCCTGGCGGAGGCCGAGGTCGAGTACAAGGACAAGCATTCGCCGGCCATCGACGTGGCCTACGCGGCCCTGGATCCGGTGGCAGTGAATGCCGCCTGTGGCAGCGAGTATTCCGGCGAGATCGCGATACCGATCTGGACCACGACACCCTGGACCCTGCCCGCCAGCATGGCCGTGAGCCTGCACCCCGAGCTGGATTATGTCCTGCTTGCGGGCGAAGGCAGGGCGCTGCTGGTCGCGGAGGAGCTGGCGGCTGCCTGTGTCGAGCGCTTTGGCCTGCCGGGCATGACAGTGCTGGGACGTTGCAAGGGCGCGGCGCTGGACCGGCAACTGCTGCAGCATCCCTTCCTCGACCGGCAGGTGCCGGTGGTGCTTGGCGAGCACGTGACCACCGAGGCCGGTACCGGTGCGGTGCACACCGCCCCGGCCCATGGCCAGGACGACTACGTGGTGGGGGAGCAATACGGCCTCGAGGTGTTCAATCCCGTCGGCGGCAACGGCGTTTTCCTGCCCGAAACCCCTTATTTCGCCGGCCAGCATGTGATGAAAGCCAATGCTGCCATCGTGGATCTGCTGCGTGAACGCGGCGTCCTCCTGCACCACGAGGACTATGAACATTCCTATCCCCACTGCTGGCGGCACAAAACCCCGATCATCTTCCGCGCCACCCCGCAGTGGTTCGTGAGCATGCAGCAGAACGGCCTGTTGCAGGGCGCAAAGGCGGCGGTAGAGAACGTGCAGTGGCTGCCCGAGTGGGGCAAGGCGCGCATCGATGCCATGCTCGCCAGCCGTCCCGACTGGTGTATTTCCCGGCAGCGCACCTGGGGGGTGCCCATCGCCCTGTTCATCCACACCGAGAGCGGCGCATTGCACCCGCGTACCGGCGAGCTCATGGAGCAGGTGGCGGGGCGCATCGAGGAGCGGGGCATCGACGCCTGGTTTGACCTCGAGCCCGGGGAATTGCTGGGGGACGAGGCCGCCGAGTACGAAAAAGTAACGGATACCCTGGATGTCTGGTTCGATTCCGGCGTGACCCACGCCTGTGTACTGCGCCAGAGGGAGGGTCTGCAGGCCCCTGCGGACCTTTACCTGGAAGGTTCCGACCAGCACCGCGGCTGGTTCCAGTCCTCCCTGCTGACCAGTATCGGCGCCTATGGCGAGGCCCCCTACAAGAGCGTGCTCACCCACGGCTTCACTGTGGACGGGCAGGGTCGCAAGATGTCCAAGTCCCTGGGCAACATCATCCCCGCGAAAAAGGCGATGAACGACCTGGGAGCCGATATCCTGCGCCTGTGGGTGGCCGGAGCCGATTTTCGCGGCGAAGTGGCCGTGTCGGACGAGATTTTCAAGCGCACCGCCGACGCCTACCGCCGTATCCGCAATACCGCCCGCTTCCTGCTGGCCAACCTCAATGGCTTCGACCCGGCGCAGCATGCCCTGCCGGCTGCAGAACAGCTGTCTCTCGATCGCTGGGCAATCGACCGTGCGGCGCGCCTGCAGGCGGAGATTGAGCAGGCCTACGAAGACTACCAGTTCCACGTGATCTACCAGAAGCTGCACACCTTCTGCGCCCACGACCTGGGCGGTTTCTACCTGGACGTGATCAAGGATCGCCAGTACACCACCCGCGCCGACAGCCGCGCCCGGCGCTCGGCACAGACCGCTCTCTACCACATTGCCGAGGCGCTGGTGCGCTGGGTGGCGCCCATCCTCAGCTTCACCGCCGAGGAGATCTGGGAGAACCTGCCCGGCGAGCGCGGTGAATCCGTCTTCCTGTGTCAGTGGTACGAGCAGCTGCACACCCTCGCCGATGGCGAAGCCATGGGCCGCGATTACTGGCAGCAGGTGATGGCGGTGCGCGTCGCGGTCAACCGGGAGATTGAAGTGCAAAGGGCTGCAGGCCTGGTGCGCGGTTCCCTGGATACCACTGTCACCCTGTTTGTCTCGCCGGAGCTGCAGAGCCTGCTGGAGCAGCTGGCCGACGAGCTGCGCTTTGTGCTCATTACTTCCGCTGCGACCTTGCAGCCGCTGGCATCCGCGCCCGATGCCGCCGCGACGACTGAACTCGCCGGCCTGCGCCTGCAGGTCAGTGTGGCGCAGGAGGAGAAGTGCGAGCGCTGCTGGCACCGGCGCCCGGACGTGGGCAGCCACGGCGCCCACCCGACCCTGTGTGGTCGCTGTGTCGAGAACATCGACGGACCCGGGGAGCAGCGCCACTTTGCCTAGGACGCTACAGACCGGCGCCTGGTATGCCTTGGCGCTGCTGATCATCGTGCTGGACCAGCTGGCCAAGGGTATGGCGGAACAGTACCTGGAGTACGGCCGCCCGCTGGTGCTGACCAGCTGGTTCAACCTGACCCTGCAGTACAACCCCGGTGCGGCCTTCAGCTTTCTCAGTGATGCAGGTGGCTGGCAGCGTTACTTCTTCAGCGCGATTGCCGTGATGATCAGCGCAATTCTGGTAGTGTGGTTGTACCGGCTACCTGCGACCCAGCGCCTGCTGCCACTGTCTTTGGCCTTGATTCTTGGCGGTGCCATAGGCAACCTGTGGGACCGGGTAGTGCTGGGACATGTGGTGGACTTCATCTCGGTACATTACGGCGGCTACTTCTTCCCCGCCTTCAATATCGCGGACTCGGCCATCACCGTCGGCGCTGCACTGATGATTCTCGATAGCCTGCTGGCCTCGCGGCCGGACAGCAACGGAGGCAAATGACCCCTCGTGAGCAAGACACCGTGACCCTTGACGTACCCGTAAGCGAAGGCACCCGCGTCTTCCTGAACTTCTCTGTCAGCCTGGAGGACGGCTCCGAGGTGGACAGCAATTTTGGCGGCGAGCCGGTGAATTTCGTGGTTGGCGACGGCAGCCTGCTGCCCGGTTTCGAGCGGCTGTTGTTTGGCATGGCCCCGGGCCAGCGGCAGATGTTCACCGTGCTGCCGGAGGACGCGTTCGGCCAGCCCAATGACAATAACGTCCAGGTCCTGGCGCGTGAGCATTTCGATGACGACGCCGAGCTTGAAGTGGGCCTGGTATTTTCCTTTGCCGACGCCGCCGGTGGTGAACTGCCCGGCCTGATCGTGGCGTTCGACGAGGAAGAGGTGACCGTGGATTTCAACCATCCTCTGGCCGGGCGCACCATCCACTTCGACGTACTGGTGCACCGGGTCGAGCCGGCGGAGCTGCACTGATGGAAATCCGGCTGGCGAATCCCCGCGGTTTTTGCGCCGGAGTGGATCGCGCCATCGATATCGTCAATCGTGCCCTGGAGATTTTCGGGGCCCCGATCTATGTCCGCCATGAAGTGGTGCACAACAAGTTCGTGGTCGAGGACCTGCGCTCTCGCGGGGCGTTGTTTGTCGATGAGCTGGAAGAGGTTCCCGATGATTGCATTGTCATCTTCAGCGCCCACGGCGTCTCCCAGGCGGTGCGCAGGGAAGCGGGCCGGCGTGGACTGAAAGTGTTCGATGCCACCTGCCCGCTGGTGACCAAGGTGCACATCGAAGTGTCGCGCTACAGCGACGATGGCAGCGAGTGCGTATTGATCGGTCACCGCGGCCATCCCGAGGTGGAGGGGACCATGGGGCAGTACGACCGCAGTGCCGGTGGCGAGATCTATCTGGTCGAGGATGAGGCGCAGGCAGCCAGCCTGGTGGTGCGCAACCCGGAAAAGCTCTATTACGTGACCCAGACCACGCTCTCTGTGGACGACACGGCGCGGGTGATCGACGCCCTGCGCAGACGCTTTCCCCATATTCAGGGGCCGCGCAAGGACGACATCTGCTACGCCACCCAGAATCGCCAGGATGCAGTCAAGCAGCTGGCGGCCGAGTGCGATCTGGTACTGGTGGTCGGTTCCCCCAACAGCTCCAATTCCAACCGCCTGCGGGAGCTTGCCGAGCGCATGGGGGCCGAGGCTCACCTGCTGGACAGCGCAGGGGATATTGACCCGGCCTGGCTGCAGGGCAAGAAGCGCATTGGCGTGACCGCCGGTGCCTCGGCGCCGGAAGTGCTGGTGGCCGAAGTGGTCCAGGGCCTGCAGGATCTGGGTGCGACTGCCCCGGTGGAGCTGCTCGGGCGCCCGGAACACGTGACCTTCTCCCTGCCCCGGGAGCTGCGGATTCCCAGCCGCGATATCTGATTCCTGCCGCTCCCCGGGCCCCTGGCTTCGCCCGCGCCCATCACCTCCTGCTCGCCTTTCATCAGATGCCGCCGTTCGCTGGCAATGCGCCGTCTCCCGGGTAAGCTGAAAGGCAACAGGGAGGTGTTTCGTGAACAGGATGTTCAAAGGCAAACCAGCCCGGGGCCTGACCCTGGTGGAGCTGATGCTGGTGCTCGCCCTGCTGGGCATACTCACGGCGGTGGCGGTACCCGGATTTCAGGGCCTGCAGCAGCGGACGCAGATGCGGACCGAGGCGACCCGGCTGCTGGCGGCGCTGAATCTGGCCCGCAGCGAGGCGGTGCGCCGCAATCTCCCCGTGAGCCTGTGCCCCTCCAGTTACGCGGTGTCCGGCGCACTGGGCTGCGACGGTAACTACCGTGGCGGCTGGATCGTGTTCAGCAACCCCGGTCGGGAGCCGGAGATCGATCCCGACAGCCTGGTGCGGGCCTGGGCGCCGATGCACCCGCAGTTGCAGCTCAGTAATCGCAGCGGCACCCGACTCGCGGACGATCTGATTACCTTCATGCCTGACGGCTCCGCCGGCCGCAACCGGACCCTCATGATTTGCTCGCGCGCACAGTCGCAGCTGGCCTCCTGGAGCCTGGTGATGAACATTGTCGGGCGCTCGCGCCTGGTGCGAGGGTGGGGCGAGTGTCCCGGGGAGGCGTTGCAGTGAACGGCAGGCAGGCCGGGCTGGGCCTGATCGAAGTCCTGGTCGCGGCACTCGTATTTGCGCTGGGCCTGCTGGGATTGCTGGGGGCGCAGATAAGCGCGAAGCAGCATGGCATGGAAGCCCTGCAGCGGTCCGTCGCCACGGAGCTGGCCCGGGACCTGCTGGAACGCATGCGCAGCAATCCGCGGCAGCTGGAGGCCTATCGGCTGGATAACGTCGCCCCCGCAAGTGCGGCGTCATCGCCGCGCGCCTGTGCCCGATTGGCGGCCGCAGCTGGTGGAAGTCCGGGTTGTAGCCCCGCGGAACTCGCTGAACACGATCTCGCGGAATGGCTGCAACTGCTTGCAGGCGCGGCGACTGTGGTGACTGTCGATGGCGCGCAGGCGGCGGTTGCGGGCCTGCTGGAACCTCGCGCCTGTGTTGCCGTTACCGCGGGCAGGGTGAGCGTGGCGATTGCCTGGCGCGGGCTCGAACCGATGGCCAGCCCCGGGGAATCCAGTTGCGGGAGTGGCGGCGGGTGGTACGGTCCCGCCGATGAATTGCGCCGTGTGCTGGTCATGCAGAGCTGGATCGGGGCGCCGGATTCTGGTGCCGGGGAGTGAAAATGCGCCAGGCTGGAGTATCTCTCACCGCCCTGCTGGTGTCGCTGGCCCTTGGACTGGTGCTCTCGGCCGCCGTCATTGCCCTGTATCTCGAGAGCAAGCGCCAGTACCTGGTGGGCGACGAGATGGCCCGGCTGCAGGAGAACGGCCGCTATGCGGTCAACCTGCTGCGACGGGAGTTGCTGCTGGCAGGTTTTTTCGGCGGCATCGATGGCAGCGTATTGCCCCCGCCGCCGGCGACGGGTCCCGGCTGTGATGTGGCCGGGCAGTGGCCTCTGGGGCCGCTGCCGGCAATTGATCTGCAACCTGATTATCGAGGCGGGCCGCCGCGCACCGTCGCGGGCGTCAACCTGGAGTGTTTGCCGGCGTCGGCCCTGCAGCAGGGCAGCGACCTGCTGGCGATCAGGCGCGTGGCCGGTGAAGCGACGCTGGCCAATGGCCTGTATGCGCCGGGGGTGTCCTCGCCAGACAGCGGGCATTGGTATCTGCGCTGGCACGAGCATGGCGCCAACGCCAGCTGGTGGCAGGCGGGCCGGGTCGACACCACCGAAGTGGTGGCCGGCAGCGGCAGCTGGTACTGGCGGTTGTACCCGCGCATCTTTCATGTGCGGCGTTTTTCCACCGAACCCGCCGATGCGATACCCACGCTTTGCGCGGCGGGACTGGCCCCTTCCGGTATGCTCACCCAGTGTCTGGTGGAGGGCGTCGAGTACCTGCGACTTGAGTTCGGGGTTGACCGGAGCGGCGACGGGGTCCCGGACTTCTACCTGCGTTATCCCACCGCGGCGCAATTGCAGCGGGCAGTCAGCGCCCGTGTCCATCTGCTCCAGCGCGGACTGACACCCCTCCAGGGTTATCGCGACAACCGACAGTACCGGCTGGGCCAGACCACGGTGGACATTGCGGGCGATGGCTATTTGCGGCGTGTGTTCAGCGCCACCGTGCAGTTACGCAATGCGGCCGTGTGGCCAGTGGCGGGATAGCACTGTGCCTGTGCCGCTGCGATCAATGTCACGCGGTTGCGCAACCCGGGAGTGGTCCGGCGGCTATATCCTGCTACTGGTCATGGTGTTCCTGCTGCTGCTGGCGGTAATCGCCGGCACATCGTTGCGGGGCAGCGCGCTTGAGTTTCGCCTGGCCGGTAACGATCAATTTCGGGAGCAGGCCCTGCAGCGTGCCCTCGGCATTGCCCGGGCGCTTGCACTCAGGCCGGCCCATTTCCCGCCGGATCTGCCGGTGGGTGACAGCCTTTGCGGCCAGGACTCGGCTTGCGCCCGGCCCATATTACCTGCGCCTGTGGCAGGTCATGGGCTGCCCGAGGGCTCCGGGCTGGAATACCGGATTACCCGCCGCGGTCCGCTGTTCGCACCGGCACCGGATTTGCGGCTGTCGCAGGCGCGGGCCTCGGGTGCCGGCGCGTGGTGGGCGGCGAACTTCGAACTGCAGGTAGTCATTGACGGCACCGCGGCCGGTTTCGGCAGTGCCGAGGTTGTGCAGGGCGTGACCCTGCTGCTGCCGGTGGAGGTGCCCTGATACCCAAGGAGGTCATTATGCGGAGTAAAGGCAACCTGAGAGTGGTGGTTCGCAGTCTTGCCCGGTGTTGGCTGGCATTGCTGCTGGCTGCGCCGGGGCAGGCGGATGATATCGATATCCATGTCCCTGACCCATCCCGGGTACACCTGTTGCTGGTGCTGGACGTGCAACCGGGGGCCGCAGCCAGGGCCCTGGCTGCGGCACTGGAGACACTGCTGGCCTCACCCCAACTGGAGGATATCCAGCTGGCGCTGGCGGCGCCAGATGCTAGTGGCACCGCGCCGGAATATCGTCGACTCGGGGACCAGCGCAGCACGCTCGCCAGCGCTATTGCGGCCCGCCTGGATCCGGACCCGGATCCGGCAGGAGGTGAGGACTCCGCGGCGGGCGACACCCTGTATCATGTGCTGCGCCGGCAATACCCGCCGCAGGAAGAAGGCATGTGCGCCGAGTTCCAGGTGCTCACGTTCAGCTCCACACCCCTGGCCCGCGGCGCGGCATTGCCGGTAGCGGACCCCGTGGCGTTGCGGCGCAGTCTGGCGGAGCGGCTGCTCGGCCTGGTGAGCCGCCGCCACAGTCTGGTGACCGCCATCGGTCCCCCGGTGGGCGCCGGTCCCGGCGGCATGCCGCGCGACCTCTACCTCGGGATGTTCGAGGCGCGGCCGCGCATCGGCTGGCGCGGCAATCTGAAAAAACTCAGGCTGGTTGCACACGAAGCGTCGGAGATCCCGGCGAGCTTGCCAGACAGTCCGGCGGTGCAGGCGGCAGTCGTCGATAGCCAGGGTGACGAGGGGCTTGAACAGTCGGGGCCATTGCGGGGGCAGATCAGCGCCCGGGCGCTCACCTTCTGGACCGACCCCGGCGTTTTTGCGCCCGCGACAACCGGCGATGAAGCTGCCGCCAGTGTGGACGGAGCCGCGGTCGCCCGCGGCGGTGCGGGCCAGAGAATTCCCGGCCTGGATTCAGCAGCTGGCACCGTGGGTGAGGTCAACGGTATTGGCAGTCGCCAGCTTTTCACCGAGGCCGCGGTGGGAGCCGACCTGTTGCCACTCAATGCCGACCTGCTCACGGCACAGGAGCTGGCGCCCTGGCTGGGCACGGAGGATTCGGCGCACGCTCTGTCGTTGCTGCGTTGGGCCCGGGGCTGGGAGGTGGGCGAGGATCCACCTCGCCCCCGGGATTGGCTGCTGGGAGAGGTGCTGCACTCGCGGCCGCTGGCAATCAACTACGGTGCCGTCGGTCCCGGCCACGACGCAGCCAATCCCAATATCAGGGTACTCTTCGGTAGTGGCGAAGGGTTCCTGCATGTGCTGGAAAACACCGACTCCCAGGGCCGGGAGAGTGGGCGCGAGCTATACGGGTTCATGCCCCGCGAGCTGCTGGCGAATCTGCGCCTGCGCCGGGCGGGCGCGCTGCCGGCAAGCCAGTTTCGCTACGGTGTCGATGGCAGTCCGGTCGCGCTGCTGACCGATCGAAACGGGGATGGCAATCTGCGCGCGGAGGAGGGCGACGAGGTGCTGGTCTATTTTGGCCTGCGCCGCGGCGGGCCCAGCTATTATGCGCTGGACATGAGTGATCCGACCCTGCCGCCGCGGTTGCAATGGGTCATTGCCCGCACCCAGGGGGGTGACTTTGATGAGCTGGGCCTGAGTTTTTCCACGCCCCTGGTGGGTAGGGTCAAGTTCGGCGGCAGAGGTCGCGACGTGCTGATCTTCGGCGGCGGTTACCAGGATGGTGGCAATGCGGTGTATATCGTCGATGCGCGCAGCGGCGAGCTGATCTGGAAGGCGGTCCAAGGCACCACCGGCGCTCGCAGCAACAGGCACCATGCCCACGCCGAACTGGGTGCCAGCATAGCCGCCGACGTCGCCGCGCTCACCGATGCCGCGGGCTACATTCATCGTCTCTATGTGGGTGACACCGGTGGCAGGATATGGCGTATCGATCTGCCGCCGGGACACGGCGATGACCTGAACCACCGGGCAGATAACTGGTCCGTGACCCTGTTTGCAGTGCTTGGCGGCACCGGGGCCGACAACCGCCGTTTCTTCCACGCGGCGGAACTTGTACAGACCCGCACCGAGCGGGGGCAGCGGGTGGACGGCGTCCTGATTTCCAGCGGCGACCGGGCGCATCCTGCCGCAATCGGGGTCGAGAATTTTCATTTCTACCTGAAGGACTACCTCAGCACCAGCGGCGATCCTGCGGTGCGAGAGCGCGAGCCTGTGCGACTCGCGGATCTCAGTGACCAGACCGGTTGCAACAGCAATAGTGGGATGAGCTGCGCTGATACGCTGACCCAGGGCTGGAAAATCGCCCTGGAGGGCCCCGGCGAAAAAGGGCTGGCGAGGCCGGTGTTGGATGCGGGCCGGGTGTTCATGAGCAGTTTTACCCCGTCGGCCGACCCCTGTGCACGTACGCCGGGGCAAGGAAGGCTCTATGTCATGGCGCTTGCGGATGGCGCTGCGTTGGCGGGCGGTGGCCGCGCCTTTGATCTGGGCGAGGGTATCCCGGCAGAGATTCTCCGCGTGGGCGATTATCTCCTGTTGCCCTCGGGCGGCGCGGCGGTGCCCGGTGACCCGGACGGAATGCTGCTTCCGGGGCCCCTGCAGCGCTCGCTGACGCCACGCCTGTTGCAGGTTTACTGGCGCCAGCCGGGAATTGACCGCCTGTGAGGTCTGCCACGGTGTCTGGTCCTGGCTGGCGAGCACACGGGATCACGCTACTGGAACTGCTGGTGGTCATGCTGCTGCTCGGATTGCTGTTGCTGTTGGTGATGCCGGTCTACAGTGAGCAGGCGCGCAAGGCGCGGCGGGTGGTCGCCACCGCTGAACTATTGCAGCTGGCGGCGCGGCAGGAGCACTTCTTCATCAGTCACCGGCAGTATGCGAATGACCTGACCGCACTGGGCTACTCCCTGCCCACCGCTGTTGGCATTGGTGCCCAGGGGCAGGAGGTGACGGCGGGTGCCCTCTACGAGATTTCCCTGCAGGACGTGGAAGCCTACCGTTTCAGGGCGCTGGCGCGCCCGGTCGGGCAACAGGCCGGGGACCAGCGCTGTGGCACTCTGGGTATTGACTCGGACGGTGTGCGCAGCGCAACCGGTCCCGGTGGTGTGGGGGAATGCTGGTAGGGAGGCCCGCTTCAGTCATCCAGCTGCAGCTTCTGCAGCCGGTACCGCAGACTGCGGAAAGTCACCCCCAGCAGCTTGGCGGTGGCGGTCTTGTTCCAGCGGCACTGCTCCAGGGCGGCGCTCAGAATCTGCCGCTCGATATCTTCCAGATAGCCTTCCAGATTGCCGAAGGCAGCTTCGACGTCCAGGCCCTCGCCCCGGGCCAGCTGGGCAGGCGCTGGCTGCGGCGCAAACTGCAGGTCATCCTCGTTGATCACCTCGCCCTCGGCCAGGGCGACCGCTCGTTCCAGGATATTCTCCAGTTCTCGCACATTGCCGGGAAACCGGTACTGCTGCAGGGCTGCCATGGCGGCCGGTGAAATCGTGGGCAGTGGCGTGTCCGTGCTGGCACAGATACGTGCGAGCAGTGCCGGTGCGAGTATCGGGAGGTCTTCGAGGCGCTCGCGCAGACTGGGTACCTGCAGATCAATGACGTTGACGCGGTAGTACAGGTCATTGCGGAAATAGCCCGCCGCGACCTCCGCCGCAAGATTTTTGTGGGTCGCGCTCAGCAGGCGGACGTCAATTGCCTGCTCCTCGCTGCCGCCCACCGGGCGCACCGCCTTTTCCTGTATTGCCCGCAGCAGCTTGACCTGCATCGGCAGCGGCAGATCGGCGATTTCATCAAGGAACAGGGTGCCACAGTCGGCCGCCTGGAACAGTCCCAGCTTGTCGCGGTTGGCACCGGTGAAGCTGCCCTTGAGATGGCCGAAGAACTCGCTTTCCATCAACTCGTGGGGAATGGCGCCGCAGTTCACCGCGATAAACGGCTGCTCCGCCCGCGGGCCGTTGCTGTGGATCATCCGGGCGACGACTTCCTTGCCGACTCCGGATTCACCGTGGATATGCACTGGCGCCTGGCTGCGGGCGAGTTTGCTGATCTTGCTGCGCAGGGCGACAATCTGTGGCGCATTGCCCAGCAGGCGGCTGTTCCTGGCTTCATCCCCGTCCGTGGATGCCGGTGCGTCATTGAGGCGCAGGGCGGAGCTTACCAGGTTGCGCAGACGCTCCAGCTCTATCGGCTTGCTGATGAAGTCGAAGGCGCCGGCCTTGAGCGCCGCAATCGCGGTTTCGACACTGCCGTGGGCGGTGATCATCGCTACCGGGATCTCGGGGAATTCCCGCTGTATATATTCCACCAGGCTGATGCCGTTACCGTCGGGCAAGCGCATGTCAGTCAGGCACAGGTCGGGCTGCAGCTGTGCCACCTTGTCACGCGCCTCGCCGAGGGTTGCGGCGCTCGAGGAATTCAGCCCCATGCGGCTCAGGGTGATGCCCAGCAGCTCCCTGATATCGGGTTCGTCGTCGACGATAAGTACGGTCTGGGAGCTCACGGTAGCTACAGTTCCCTCTGGTTCAGTGCCACCCTGAAGCAGCTCTCACCCTGGTCAGTGGTTCGATAGTACAGGTCGGCATTGTTGATTTCACACAGTTCCTTGCACAGGAACAGTCCCATGCCGCTGCCTTCCTGCACGGTGGTGTAGAACGGTTCGAACAGCTTGGACCGTTCCTGCAACGGCACGCCGGCACCGTGGTCAATGACGTCGATCAGGCATTGGTGCTTGCTGAAATCCAGTGCCACCTCGATTCGCGCCCGCTCGTGGCCAGTGGTCATCTTACTGTGCCGCAGGGCGTTGTCCAGCAGGTTGCCGAGGACCCGCTGCAGGTTTTCCTGGTCGAACTCCACCAGCAGATCCGGATAGCTGCAGTCCACGGTGATCTCGGCGTTATCCTCCAGCCCGTCGAGGTAATTGCCGACGAAGTCCGGCAACCAACCACACAGGGGGATGTACTCGGGCCTGGGTGGCTCGCGGCGGGAGATCTGCATTACGCTCTCCACGGTCTGGTTCACCCGCCGGCTGTGGTGCTGGATAATGTCTGCGAGACGGCGGTCCGAGTCTGCCAGCCCGTGGGACTCCAGCAGCAGCTGGGCGGCGTGGCTGATAGCCCCCAGAGGATTGCGGATTTCGTGGGCGATGCTCGCGGTCAGGCGTCCGAGGGAGTTGAGCTTGAGGGATTGCGCGTACTGGGTCACCGGGGTGTAGTCCTCGATGAAGACCAGGGTCTCGCGCTCGGCCCCCGGCTGCAGTTCGCGAAAGTGCGCGATCACCGGCGGCGCTGATTCTGACACCCGAAATGGCTGCGCGCGGTGCTGGCCATTGTCCCGCCAGTACTCGAACTGACGTGCGAGGTCTTCACTGTAATCCCAGAGCCGGCGACCCTGCTCCATGGTGATGGGCCGCTCCGGCGACAACAGCATGCTCGCCGCCTTGTTCATGACCCGGACAATACTGTTTTCGCTGACCAACAGGATGCCTGTCTGCATGTGCTGCACGATCTGCTCGTTGAGCCGCTGCAGGTTGTAGAGGTCACTGGCGCGGGAGCGCGCCAGTTCCTCTGCCTTGCCCAGGCGGCTGGCAATGAACTGGACCATCAGGGAGACGCCGAAAATCAGCAGTCCCAGCAGGCCTACCGGAAACAGTGTATTGATATCGAGAGCGCCACGCAGCACCAGCCAGACCGTGTCGGCGAGGGTCGCCAATACGCTGAGTGCGGCGATCAGGGTGGCCAGGGTACGGTTGGGAATCATTACCGCGGCGGCAGCCACGGTAATCACCAGCAGCACCGGCAGGCCGCTCTCCATGCCACCACTGGCGTCGGTCATCAGCACGATGGCGATGATGTCGATGAGAAACACGGCGAACAGCCCGCGCTGGTTGTAGCGCCACTCCCCCGCCAGCGAGCCCAGCAGCAGCGCGCTGGTGGCCAGGTAGGCGAGGGCTACGGTGACATACAGGGTGGGGTTGAGCACGCCGACCAGCTGCCGGGTGTTGGGACTGACCAGCATGATGAGCAGCACCACCGACAGCAGCGAGCGGTAGCCGACATAGATTCGGAACAGCAGCAGGTTCTGCTGGCTGGCGCCCTGGGGAGCGGGCCGTGTCAGGATCGCGGGTCGATTCACGCGCGGGTGGTGCCTGGTTGCCGTGGAATGCCCAGTGTAGCAGGCCTGATTGCGGCGTGAACGGACGATTCACCACGACTAAATGTGAACCGGGTCTGGCAGCGGCGCGGCCTTTGCCGGAAAATGGCTGCCTCCTGACAGTGAAAGCGGAAGTCGCATGACCAGCCTCAATATCCTCATGGCGCAGATGAACACCCGGGTAGGTGACTTCGAGGGCAATACTGCCCGGGTCATCGCCGCAATCGAGCGTGCCCAGGAGCAGGCACCTGCGCCCGTGCTGGTGTTTCCGGAATTGACCCTGAGCGGCTATCCGCCTGAGGATTTGTTGCTGCGGCCCAGCGTCGAGCTGCGGGTGACCCAGTCCCTGCAGGCCATTTGTGCCGCCCTGACCGGCGACGCCTGGGTCGTGCTGGGGTACCCCCGGCGCGAGGGTATTGCCCTGTACAATACTGCGGCGGTGCTGCACCGGGGCGAGATTGTGGCCGAGTACCACAAGCAGTGTCTGCCCAATTACCAGGTGTTCGACGAGAAGCGCTACTTTCAGGCCGGGGACAGACCCTGCGTGGTGGAAGTAGCCGGGGTCCTGGTGGGGCTCACGATCTGCGAGGATATCTGGGAGCCTGGTCCCGTGCGCGATGCCGCCGAGGCCGGCGCGGAACTGATCCTCAACCTCAATTCCTCGCCCTACCATCGCGGCAAACGCGTCGAGCGCTGGGAGCTGGTCGCGGATCGCGCCCGCAGCAACAGCCTGCCTGTCGTCTATGTCAATCAGGTGGGAGGACAGGACGAACTGGTGTTTGATGGCGGTTCCTTCGCGGTGGACGCCCAGGGTGAGCTGGTGGCCGCGGCCCCCAACTTTGTCGAGGGAGAATACTGGCTGCAGGCCGGGCAGACGGAGGCCGGCATCCGCTTCAGCGGCCTGGACATCGCTGCGCCTCTGCATGAACTGGAGGCGGTATGGCAGGCGCTGGTGCTGGGACTGCGGGACTACGTCAACAAGAACCGCTTTCGCGGCGTGGTCCTGGGCCTGTCCGGCGGTATCGATTCCGCCCTGACCCTGGCGGCGGCGGTGGAAGCGCTGGGGCCGGAGCGGGTCGAGGCAGTAATGATGCCCTTCCGCTACACTGCGCAAATGAGCGTGGAGGATGCGGCTGAGCAGTCGCGCATGCTCGGTGTGAAGCACAAGGTGATTTCGATCGAGCCCATGTACGAGGCATTCATGGCGGGCCTGCAGGAGGAGTTTGCCGGCACCAGCGTGGACACCACGGAACAGAACCTGCAGGCCCGCTGTCGCGGGGTACTGCTGATGTCCATCTCCAACAAGAAGGGGCTGCTGGTGCTGACCACTGGCAACAAGAGCGAATTGGCGGTGGGGTACTCCACGCTCTACGGCGATATGGCCGGCGGTTTCGATGTGCTCAAGGATGTGCCCAAGACCCTGGTCTTCGAACTGGCGCGCTACCGCAACAGCCTGCGCCCGTGCATTCCCCAGCGGGTGATCGACCGGCCGCCGTCCGCCGAGTTGGCGCCTGACCAGAAAGACGAGGACAACCTGCCGCCCTACCCGGTGCTGGACCGGATCCTGGAGCTGTACGTGGAGCAGGATTTCAGTGCCTCAGCCATCATCGCCAAGGGCCTGGATGCGGAGCAGGTGCACCGCGTACTGCGATTGGTGGATCTGAACGAGTACAAGCGGCGACAGGCGCCTATAGGGGTGCGGATCAGTCGCCGCGGCTTCGGTCGCGACCGCCGCTATCCGATTACCTCGGCCTGGGCTCTGGGGGACTGAGGCGGCGCTTGTCCTGTGTATCGAGGCGGTGCCTATTTATTGAGGCGGCGCTTGTTTATAGATGCGGCGCCTATTTATACAGAGCGCGGCTGTCGAACTGGGGTACTTGCGGCGGGTCGAAGAGGCCGAAGGTCGCCCGGTTGATGATCGAGCGGTTGGCACCGTCCAGATCGTAGTCGCTGACGAATTTGCCGTCCCGGTCCAGGGCCGGGTAGTCCGGATAGTTCAGCCTCAGAACCTCAATGGCATCCTCGGCGAGGTCGTTCATGCCCAGCAGGATATAGCCCTGTGCCATGACTGCCAGTCCGTCGGCGACGGCGGGGGTGCGCTGGAAATTCTCTACCACATAGCGGCCACGGTTGGCGGCGGCCAGGTAGGCACCGCGCCGGAAGTAGTAGTTGGCGACCAGGATCTCATGGCGCGCCAGCAGGTTGCGCAGGTGCACCATCCGCGCCTTGGCATCTGCCGCATAGGGGCTGTCCGGGAAGCGGGCCACGAGCTGGGCAAACTCGGCAAAGGCTTCGCGGGCGTGGCTGGTATCCCGACTGCTCTCATCCGTGGGCAGGAAGCGGGCAAAAATGTCTGACTGGGCGTTATAGGCGGAGAGGCCTTTCATGTAGTAGGCATAGTCAACGCTGGGGTGTTGCGGGTGCAGGCGGATGAAGCGGTCTGCGGCTTCCACCGCTGCTTCATGCTGGTAGGCCCCGTGGTGGGCGTAAATCAGTTCCAGCTGGGCCTGTTCCGCATACTTGCCGAAAGGATAGCGGGATTCCAGCAGCTGCAGGCTGCGCACCGCCAGGTCGAAATTGCGGCTGCGCAGGTAGCGCTGGGCGTTGTCGTACATCTGCTGCTCACCGCTGTCTGCGGCGAGCTCGTCAAGTTCGTCCTTGCCGGCGCAGCCCAAGAGCAGGGCGACGAGGAACAGGGCAATGGTGATTTTCACTGATTTCAACAAGTTGGCAACCGCTGGCGTGATAGACTTGGAAGTTCGCATTAGCGCGCTATTTAACCACATCACCCTCGGGGCTTAAACAGGAATTCCCATGGCAGACAGAATCCGCGCCCGGGCCGAGGTTGGCCCCGAGCTCGATGGCGAACGCTTGGACCAGGCTGCGGCCCGTCTGTTCCCGGACTATTCACGCTCCCGCCTGCAAACCTGGATCAAGCGCGGGGAGTTGCTCGCGGACGGGGAGCTGTGCCGGCCGCGGGACAAGGTGCGCAGCGGCGCGGAGCTGACCGTGGATGCCCTGCTTGAAGACGAGGTCAGCTGGCAGGCGGAAACGGTGGAGCTTGATATTCTCTACGAAGACGAAGCCATCCTGGTCCTCAACAAGCCCGCCGGCCTGGTGGTGCATCCCGCCGCGGGCCACGCCGACGGCACCCTGGTCAACGCCTTGATCGGCCACGCCGCGAGCATGGCGCAGCTGCCCCGGGGGGGCATCGTGCATCGGCTGGACATGGAAACGTCCGGCGTCATGGTAGCGGCCAAGACCCTGAGCGCGCACCACCACCTGGTGGCGCAACTGCAGGCCCGTACGGTCAAGCGCCAGTACTGCGCGGTCTGCATCGGTGCCATGACCGGCGGTGGCACCATTGACGAGCCCATTGGCCGTCACCCCCGCCAACGCAAGAAAATGGCGGTGGTTGCTACCGGCGGCAAGCCCGCTATTACCCACTACAAGGTGACCAGGCGCTTTGCCCACCACACCCGCATCGCCGTGAACCTGGAGACCGGCCGCACCCACCAGATCCGGGTGCACATGGCGCATCGCCACTATCCCCTGATTGGCGACCCCCTGTACGGCGGCCGCCCGCGGATCCCGAAGGGTGCCTCCGAGCGCCTGATCGAGGCCCTGCGCAGGTTTCCGCGCCAGGCCCTGCACGCGGAGTCCCTGGGTCTGATTCATCCGGTGACCGGTGAGGCGATGCAGTTTGACTGTCCGTTGCCACCGGATATGGTGGAACTCCTGCAGGTGCTGACGGAAGAAGACAGTGTCAACGCCCGTCCTGATCAGGCCTGATTGGCCGGCACCGGGCGGGGTCAGCGCCCTGGTCACAACCCGGGAAGGCGGTGACAGCACAGGACCCTGGCAGGGACTGAACCTGGGCGACCATGTTGGTGATGACCCGCTGGCAGTGCAGGCAAACCGCGCCATCCTCCAGCGCGCGCTGCCGGCGGGAACGTCAGTGCAGTGGCTGCGGCAGGTACACGGTACTGGTGTAGTACGGGCCTCCCGCAGCGGCGCTGTGCCCGAGGCCGACGCCTGCTGGACCAGCGAACCCGGTATTGCCTGCGCGGTGCTCACCGCCGATTGCCTGCCGGTGTTGTTCTGCGACCGTGCCGCCTCGGTGGTTGCAGCCGCCCACGCGGGCTGGCGCGGTCTGTGTGACGGGGTCCTTGAGGCCACGGTGGCTGCCCTGCCAGTTGATCCCGGCGAGCTGCTGGCCTGGCTGGGACCGGCCATCGGCCCGGCCGCCTTTGAAGTTGGCCCCGAGGTACGCGATGCCTATATTGCCGCAGCGGTCGCTGGGGTGGCCCGTCCCGAGACGACCGATGCCGCGGCAGCCGATGCGGGGGTGGTCGCCAGTGCAGTGGTGGAAGTGGAAACCGCCTTCGCACCATCTCCTCGTATGGGCCGGTTCCTGTTGGACCTCTACGCCCTGGCCCGAATACGGTTGCAGAAAGCCGGTGTCGGTGCCGTCCACGGCGGTGGGCTCTGCACCCTGAGCGATCCCCGGCGCTTCTACTCCTACCGCCGTGAAGGTACCACCGGCCGCATGGCCAGCTTGATCCAGCTAAAGTAAACCCGGTTATCGCGGATTATGGCGGTCGCAATACTGGACCTTTCGTGCCGGCCCTGGGCACCAGAAAAGTCTTGCTGGTTTTAAGGGAGCCCCGTTCCCCTGGAAGCCACTGCCCCTGAAAATCCTCCGGTGCCAGAACCTCAAGGGGGCGCTCTTTCCCGTCGGAAGCCACGGCCCCTAACCATCATCTGGCGCCAGAATCTCCGCGGAGTCGCCGTTGAGGCGAATATCGAAGCACCCGCGGTGTAACTGACGGTGATGGAATCGGCACAGCGTCACCAGGTT
>NZ_JAVJWR010000035.1:0-7736 GCF_040221975.1 Haliea sp. | reverse complement strand
TTCAGTCCAGCCTTTCAGATAGGCTCGACCCGCAGCATCGCGCCTGACCTCGATCAGGCCCAGGCGATCCCGGTAATGGATCAGGGCTTCCTCGATATCCAGAACCCGGATCTGTACGTGACCGGGACGCATTACACCTTTAATCATGGTCTTCCTTCCTGCGGTGACAGCACCGCTATCTCGAGTTCGCTTCGGGGACAAATACGGCAGGCAAGGACGATGCCCTGCGCCAGCATTTCTTCCGTGACGTGCTTGCCGCTCATTTTTCTTGTTTCATAAATCCCACTCAGGACTCGTATTCGACAGATTCCGCAACCGCCTCCGCGACAGCCAACCGGGATCGGCTCCTGCAGAGAAACTTCGAATGCCATTTGCTGCATCCCTTGGAGCAGATGCTGATCCTCACTGCAACGGAACCGGTGACCACTGCCCTGTACTGTGATCCAGTGCTTCATATCTTTCTGAAAAGCGCACTCTTCTGCACACCGGCTGCACCATCGGCCGCCGTCAGGAATCGTTCCATGTAGATATCACGCTCAAACAAACGGCCCTGCATCAACGCCGTAATCGCCGCGTCTATCATGGGTGGGGGCCCGCAGAGGTAAGCCTTGTGACCTGAGAACAAACCGTCAAAATGCTTGATGGCTGCATCGTGCACGTAGCCCGTGAATCCCTGCCAATTGTCCCCCTCCATCGGTGCATCCAATGCGGGCACATAGGTGAAGTTTTCATGTTCACGGGAGAGTTTCTCGAAAAGCTCGTGGTTATACAGTTCGGCGAGGTTGCGCGCGCCCTGCAACAGGGTAATCCTGCGCTCATCACCCAGTTCCAGAAGATCGAGAATCATGGACTGCGGGCTCGAGAGGCCCGAGCCCCCGGCAATAAAAATCAGATCTTCCGGCGAAGACTTGCGTACAAAAAACTGGCCGTATGGACCCGATATATCCAGCACATCACCGACCTGCAGCTTGTCATGGATATAGCCCGTCCCCTCCCCACCCGGCACACGGCGCACATGAAGCTCAATGACACGATTATCCGAGGGCCTGTTGGCCAGGGAGAACGCGCGCGCACCCTCAATGTCGGGGAAGGACAAGTTGATGTACTGACCGGCCTGAAACTCGATCGGAGCATCCAGTTCGAAGTGAATTCCCTTGATGGTGGGCGACAGGTCCTCTATCAACACTACCGTGCCCTTGAAATCCCGAACAGCGTACCCAATAAAATCGGGGTCCACATCAATGTCCGCTTCTATGACCATATCACTCTGCGGTAACGCGCAGCACGCAAGCACCTTGCCCTCCTCGCGCTCAATATCCATCAGCGCAAAGGGAGATGCATTGCCCAGCTCCACCTCACCCTCGAGAACCTGCACCTTGCAGGTGCCACAGGTTCCGTGACCACATGCAAACGGTAGCCAGACACCCTGACGCAGGCTGGCTTCAAGGATCGTCTGACCTTCATCCACCTCTATCACATCGCCGGTAGGTTCTATCGTGACTTCATAGCTCATATCAGGTACCCGAGCCCTGGATGCCGTTGAGCCCCGGAGTGGCAAAGCGGATGATGGATTTGTGATCGACACCCAACTCAGCCAACGTTTTGTCCGCATCGGGTTCGAAATGCTCGCCATTGAGGTGCCACTGCACCTGATCCCACTCAATTTCCCCGAAGTCTGGATGCAGGCTGAACGCTCCAGGAATGCATTCGTCGAGGAACTTTCCGAATGATGTCTCAGGTGGCAATGCCAGGGCCACGGGAGAACAGAACATCAGATGGTGGTCCCAGCCGATAAAGACCAGTTGATTGCCGTGAAAGTTCTCCACCCGGTCACGGCGCTCGCCCATATAGTCCGGCGTAATCGCTGCTACTGACATGTATGCTGCCTCTCTATAGTTGAATTGGCGGTCTAGAAGAGTTCCCTGCTAGCTCGCTTTCCTGTACTTGTCTTCCGCTGACTGGAGATCGTGCCACTCATTCCACCGCGCCTCGTCGGGCGAACCGTGGTAGTCAAGATTGTCGGCCCCCATATTGAGGCGATAGTATTCCCTGAGTACCGTTTCAACATCGGCACCGCCACAGTTGCCCTGGTAAATTTGATGTACTGGCAACCAGGCTGATACGTATTTTTGCGGCTCGTAGTCGAAAATATCCTTGCAACCATCGGAACAGAAATTGTAACGCTCACCATCAAACACGGACTGCCTGTAGGAGATCAGCGTCGGATCGTCCATTTCAGTAAACGCCATGGGTATCTGGCAGGTCTGGCACAACATCGGCAGCGTGGGATTGTAGAATCGCTCGCCAGCCTGCTCCATTTCGCGCCACTTCTCGAAGCGTGGGCGATAGTACTTGTCAAAGGTATCTGGGTACTTTTCCGACAGCCAGTCCAGTTCCTTCTCTTCCGGAACCCATGTGTGGAACGCTGCGGCGTGCGTATAGTTGTAGAATATCGCCCAGGCCTGATGCGAAATATGCTCCTTTTCCGCGATGGCAGTTGCGGCATAAGAGGGCATTTCAATTCCATAACGCGCCAGATCCTTGAACAGCGCCTCACCGGCCTCCTCGAAATACACTTCCCAGGCTTCCTTCCAGCTCATCACCTTGTTCGGCAACATGTAATCCATCATCATTCCGACCAGAGCCAGCATGCGTGTCCCACGCCAGAACCACTTGTTGATCCAGCGCTGCACAATTGGAACATTGTCCGGATGCTGCTCGAGCAGGAACTTGATGATCTCCAGACCGAGGGTCATGTGCCTCGCTTCATCGGACTGCGCCGAAAACCCGAAGGTGACCGTAGCCATGTCGCCATTGTAGGCGGCGCCAGACATGAACGGCACGAACAGTAGATTGGTGAGCACATACTCGAAGGAAAAGCCGATTGCCACCAGGAACTCGAAGGGACCCGCTGTGCGTGCGTCATCGAAGAAGCTTTTTGGTACCGACAGGTACCACACACGATCATGCATGTGCGGAAAATCCTGGAAACCGTCGAAGTATTTGTTGTAGTGGCTCATGGCATGAATTTGCGTCTGCACATGCCGCAATTCGTCGATAGCCTGCATTTGGCATGCCACCCGCGCACCGACGCCGCCATACTGGCGACCGACATGGGCGAATCCCATGGCTGCCTGAAACTCGCCGGGGGAAATCCCCGTCAGAAAGAGCTTGATTGCATTGATGTATCTGGCATCGGTCACGTTTAACTGACCATTATTTTGCGCAAAGGCATCCAGTATCGCGTAGAGCTTTTTTTCCTTTTCCGCCTGGTACTTCCAGTACGCATCCATGGTCAGGCGAAAAGGATCTTCCCACTTGCTCCAGTCGGTAATTTTGATTCCCTCGTATTCCTCGAAGGGAAAGATTTCCTTGCGATCCCTGTAACTGTACTCCCAGTCCAGATCCCGGGTGAGAAGGCGATACTTTTCCTTGACATTCAGTTTCTGCTTGCTCATTGCAATCTTCTCCTTATTGATTCCAGGTGAGGGACAGCATGTCCTCATCCTCATCGACGTTACCGCCGAGAGTGATCAGATTCACGTGCAGGGCCATTACTTCCCAATCACGCCCCATCTTTTCAGCCACTGTCTCTCGCTTGATCACCAGATATCTCTCGTTCTCGACCCGGATCATCGCTGGCTGATAATTTACCACTGCCTCTGGATTGTCTTCCTCAATCGCCTCTACGATGTAGCGCGATTCCTCGTTATCCTGCAGGGCGATATATACTTTTGACATACCTCAGACTCCCTGTCGTTAGAGCCCGGCTTTCGCCAGACGTGATTCGAGCACAGACACAGAAGCAGCTATCGCCTCGGCGTTAACTGCAATCTCGGCCAAGGGAGCCAGGTCTGTCATCGCCTTTTCTTTCCATTCCTTGACCCAGGTAGATATCAGCTGTCGATTGTGCTCAGACTCGGAAACTGTTGTTTTTAGTGTAGCGTCGACCCACCTGATATTGTCTTTCTGCCACTCCTGCATGAATTCGATGAGAATCGCCAGATCCCCACCACCTTCAGCAGTCACATGCTTGTCAAACTGATTGTAAAAGAGGTCATAAATCAATGCGTCCAGGACCACATCCTGGGCCACGAAAACTTCAAACCAGTCCTTAATGCACAATGTATTCTCAACGTA
Organism: Haliea sp.; assembly: GCF_040221975.1. Classification (GTDB taxonomy): domain Bacteria; phylum Pseudomonadota; class Gammaproteobacteria; order Pseudomonadales; family Halieaceae; genus Haliea. Next base: position 3,596 of record NZ_JAVJWR010000035.1, on the reverse strand, counting down.
ACGGCGGCAGCCCTGCCATACTGGATCATTCATCCAGAACTCTTTCGCGGCTCCAAGAGAGTCTCCGCTGTTGCCATCAAGTAGCAGGCCGATTCGTGAAAGATATTGGGCTATCCCCAGGCGGTCCATGGCGTTGAACAGGAAACCCTGGATGACAACACTGGCAGTGGAGTATGAACAGGCGAACATGTTGTTCATGTTTGCACCCAATTCTACGTGGCGCAGTGGCAGCAGGCAGCGAATGATTTTCTTCCTGGTATCCTCACTCATCCTTGCCCCGAGATCGCGTCTATCGAAAAACGCATAATTGTTCTCGGTGACCTCCTGAAGCTTGGCGCGCGCCTGGACATAGGTTCCGTAGTAAAACTGGCGTGGATCCTTGTGCACATACCAGTCCTCCATTACAACAGCGGTGCGAGTCTTGTCGTATAGCTCCTTGTCCGGTTGCCATGTGGGCCGGTAATGAAAGTTCTCCTCGGGCGCGATATCGTAGCTCGCCTCCTGGTAACGACTCGCAGGCTTGTCCCCGAAACGGCGCTTGGTGTGCTCGAAGGTATTGCGTATCGGCGCAATGGTTGAGGTTTTAATTTCTATTGTCATGCTGCCACCTGTGCCTGATGAATGGATAGTTTATTGATGCTTGCCGTCCTCGCTGTAACGCCACTTTTCCATGTCGGCGTCAACAGCCTGGGCCTCGCTTTCGGTCATGATCACGACGTTGTTGTGTTCGCAGAAAGCCTCAAAGGCAGCGCAAGGAAGAACAAGCTCCACATATAGAGAGGCATCGCCAATGGCGAAGTCGAATTCGACGAAACGATCGTCTATACAGTTGCGCACTCGCACATAGCGAGTCATTTGATCGAACTGGGTCGGCGGGACGGATGGATTTTCCAAAACGAACTCCGGCTTTGCTTGAATATTTATTGTGCTTCAGCTAAAGCAAGTGCCGTGCCATGGAAAATAAATCTTGTGTTTTTAGCAACTTGGAAAAGGAGGCGATGAAAACAGACTTTCACGCCCCTGAAAACTTGAGCAAATAGTGAAGTGTATATCGGTAAATTTGATCATTTGATGAGATCATGCATCGTTGGCTTTCGGGACTATGCCTGCCTTTTTCAGGCGATAATCTAGCGTCGCCCGCGACAGCCCCAGCAGCCTGGCAGCACGCGACACATTTCCTCCCGACTTTTCCAGCGCACGATTCATCAACGCCTGCTCCCAGCACACAATGTCAAAGCCCTGCTCCAACAATTGGTCAAGGCTCCCGGGCATTATCCCGGTAGACTGTTGCTCCTGCTCCCGGAGATGCGGGAACAGGTGGGCCGCCTCAATACAGCCACCATTACCCGCGAGAATAATTCCTCGTTCAATCATGTTTGCCAATTCACGGATATTGCCCGGCCAGTGATATGCGCGCAGCAGGTCCATTGCCCGGTCAGTTGTACCCAGAACCTGCTTGCCATGTAACGCACTGTACTTTGCAATGAAGTGAGGAATCAGTTCAGCCAGGTCATCAATGCGCTCGCGCAGGGGAGGTACCGTAACGGTAAATACGTTGAGTCGATAGAGCAGGTCAGCACGGAAAGATCCTTTGGAAACGGCTTTCTGCAGGTCATCATTGGTGGCGGCAACCAACCGCACGTCCACCTTCCGGGTCCGCGTATCCCCCAGCCTTTCCAACTCATTCTCCTGCAGCACGCGCAGTAGCGCAGCCTGGGCTTGCGGCGAAAGTTCTCCTACTTCATCTAGAAAAAGCGTACCACCGTTGGCTCGCTCGAAACGCCCCTCCCGCGACCGATCTGCACCCGTGAAAGCACCTTTTTCGACACCGAACAGCTCCGCTTCTATAAGGTCGTTGGGGATAGCCGCGCAATTGACCGCAACAAAAGGTTTGTCCGCACGAGGACTGCACTGGTGCAGGGCCTTGGCAAACATGTCCTTGCCCACGCCGGTCTCTCCAAGGAGGAGAACAGTGACCCGGCTTTCCGCCGCCCTTGCAAGCAGCTCCCTCACCTGAAGAAACTTCGGTGAGCAGCCTACCAGGTCACCAAAATTCTGGTCCGCGGTCAGCGTTTCCCTTAAACAGGTTACCTGTGACTGCAATTCAAACAGCTGGTCGGCTATACGGTCGGGCTGGTAGTACCGCAACAGATCCTCGGCGTCCTCCCACTGCTCCGCGGGACGTCCTTCAATGAGGCAGTGCTGCTCCCCACAACCGGCGCAACTCAGTTCCCGAAAGAGGATCTGGCGACCAACAAACCGCGAGGTGTAGCCACTGGCATAGCCGATCTGGGACCAGCATACCGGTTCATAGCTCTTGCCATATTCGGCAAGGAATACTTCAACTTCGAAAGAGTTCTCCCACTTGAAAATACCGTGAAACTCTCCCGTTAGTTCGTCGAGCTCAAGCTTTACCGGTGAAACCTTGACCTGCCCCGTGATCATGTGCGCCTGCGGACCGACCGAAAATGCATCAAATGCCGACGCATCCGGACGCAACTTGCGTGCTGTGTCAGCATCCTGCTGACCTGCAATATAACCCATTCGTATAAGAAGCCCCTTGGCGCGCTGAACCCCCAGTGAGTCGATCAGCTCTCGCCGTAGCGCCCTCATCTCGCTACTACGAACGAGAATCATGCGCTCTTCATCCATCCATATACGGCCCTCTTCGGATTCCAGCCGAAGCAGCTTGCGGATATCGTCCATGGCAGGGAGTTTGGGCAGTTCTTCGATCATAATTGCGTTCTTTATGTGAATTATCGACGCATGCCCCGGATATATCCGGTACTCAATCCTACACTTTGCCACACCCGTTCACAAAGGAACTACAGGAGCGCAATCTAGTCACGCAGCCAGGGCTCTAACAGGCGCGTGACCTGAGGCATGACAAGGTAGGTCATCAATGTTACCTGCAACACTGCAACCACTAACAGACGCACTGGCATGGGCCATTGGGCAGTGACCGGATCCAGCAGAAGATTCAGCAACAACACCAGCAAGAATACAACGACGATGAGCACTACTGCCATCTTGTGCGGCGAGGGGTGGAGCGCCGGTAGCTCGGGCAAACTGAACCAGAATTCAAGCCCGGTAGTTTTACGAACCTGATCCTCACCTTCGGTAATCCCGGCGAGCCGGTCGAGCCAGGCACGGCGTACTCCTGAATCCTCCCATTCCCGGCAATGCTCATAATTGTCGAAGCGAAAGATCGTTACGTAAATTCTCGAGCCCTTGTTCGGCCTAATTACGTTGACACCCATGTGACCGGGGAACTCGAGCGCGTCTGCGGTGACCCCCCTCACCCAGTCTTCGTAATCAAGCTCACGCCCCGGAACTACCTTGCGCTCCACCGCTACCGTTACCGGGCCACCATTGCCAGTCATGCGCGTTCCTTGTCCCGCGCCATATCCAGCGCCAGGTCCTCGATCATGTCCTCCTGGCCACCCACCGTGCGGCGGCGGCCCAGCTCCACCAGGATGTCGCGCGAGGACAGGCCGTACTTGGCCGCACTGCGCTTGGCAAACAGCAGGAAGCTGGAGTAGACCCCGGCCCAGCCCAGGGTCAGCGAGTCGCGATCCACCCGCACCAGGTGGTCC
>NZ_JAVJWR010000034.1:0-74283 GCF_040221975.1 Haliea sp. | reverse complement strand
TTTTCGGCGTTTAACGGATGGAAATTCGATGGAAGTCTGGTAGCATTCTGTCACGGCGGAAGTCTCTTTGAATCAATGGTCGCACACTGATTTTTAAGGAGTTTCCGCCGTTTTTCCACCCCTTCTCATGAATTATTCGGGCTAACCGGCGTTAGGCTTTGCCATTGGGAAGCCCCAATTTACCGGAAATGATCCCAATTCATGATTCGATTCTCGAAGGTATAGTATTCAGGAGCTTTTGCGCTTCCGCCTCAGACAACAGGTTGCCTTTGTCGATACCGCGCTGTACAGCTTCTCGTGCGCGACCCCATTGATGCTGCTGCAGATACTTTTTTGCCAGGTTAACGTACAAATCCCCTCGGGAGCACTTCGGCGCTATCAATTCGAGCACATTGATATCCTCCAGTTATTTTTTCTTTGATTTGGATTTTGGGCTTGCCCTGCGCTTTTTCCGTGACGACGCTCCAGAAGCCAATTGCACAGCGCTATGCATCGATTCGAAGGATTCCTGAAGACAGATACGATAGTTCTCAGGGTCGGGCATGGCTACTCTACACGCCTGAAATGAAACAGTAGCGGTACCACAGTAACTACTCACTGCGTGAAAGATGCCGAGGCCGTCCAGTACAATACCCATATTACACATACCTGCGAGCCTGGCACCGCTCATATAAAGAGGTACAGGGGATCCGGGCACGTTAGTAACTACTGTATTAACCAGTGGATTTATACTCGTCATCAGCGAAGGTATCGCTCTCGACGCGAGTGAGGTCAATAGCGCGGGCATGGCCTTACTGACTTCCAGCATGACCTCTACTCCCAGCGCATCCTGATAGGCCTTTGACTCTGTCGCGCTGCGATGTATAGCATGCAACTTCTCCAAGGGGTCTTCGATAAGATTGTGAAGATTAACTTTAGCCACAGTGACCAGATTACTCGTATCCGAGTAGTCGGGCTTATCAAGCATCGCTCGAATGTTAATGGGCATACCTGCAGAAAGATCGTTTTCAGGGGCCTCGCCATGACTCACCAGATACCGATGCATCGCTCCGGATACAATCGCCAGCATCACATCGTTGATGGTCACACCATCGAGCGCATTCTTTACTAGCTTCAGGTCATCTAGCGCAAAGATTGCTGCGTCCATGACCAGGTGGCCGGATACCCTGGTATTAAACCGCGTGTTCTGAGATGGTCCCAGCGCGGTAAATCGCTTTTCTTCACGTCCTTTTCTCAAGCGTCGCCAGGCGGGCGCCGCACTACCGGCCAAATCGAAGAACCGTTTTGGCTGACGCAGTAGATTGAAGTAGGCCCGTGTCAACATTTCAATGTCACCCGGGCCTTTAGAGAGCCCCACTTTCATTGAGTCTTTTGCTTTTTTCTGTGCTGGCTGTGGCTCAAGGTCATGTATGGCGCCCACTAATTCATCACCGGCCACACCGTCTATCGAGGCATGATGTAGCTTTACATAAAGAGCGAATCCGCCCTTCGGCAGCTCTGCTATATTGTCCAGGCCTTCTATCACATAGACTTCCCACAATGGCCTGCTCATATCCAGCGGGCGGGCGTGCATGCGCGCCACCAGAATACATAACTGGCGCCAGTCACCTGGTTTTGGCAGTGCTACATGACGTACGTGGTACTCTATGTCGAAATCCAGATCATCTACCCAATACGGGTGATCCAGATTGAAGGGCACACGTTGCAGCTTCTTACGCAGGATGCTTTGCGTGCCCACTCGGGCTTCGAATGTGGTCAAAATGTCCTTAAAGCGGACTAAATTATTTTTTGTCGTAGACACATCGTAGAACAACAACGTACCCACCTGGAAGGGAGTGCGTGGCCCTTCCATATGAACAAAACCTGCGTCCAGCCCTGCCAACTGCTTCATCGCATTTCCTCATGCGCGGAACATTCACTCATCCCCGTGAATAATAAGTGGAACGGGGGGCGCATTTTGAGTATTATGCGCACTATGTACCAGCATACTTATTTTGTCCAGTAACATGATACCAAAAAGAGTATTGCTAATAGGGTCAACTGGGGGCGTAGGTGGCGCGTTGGCCACGCGGCTAATGGCTAGCGGCTATCACGTGATTGGGACTTGTCGCACCAGAAAGCAGCAGAAATACCTGCTTGACCAGAGCCTTTGCCATACCGCGGTCGTTCTGGACCTGAGCCGAACCCGAAGCATTACACAGGCATTTCAGGACCTGAAGGAGAAAGGTGTCGAGACATTGGCAGCCAGTATTAATTGCGCCGCCATAACTCAATCTGCCTTGCTTGAGCATATGCAACAGGCTGATTTCGAGCGCATTATGCAGGTAAACGTCGCCGGCACATTCCATGCGGCTCGCCTCTCGTTACCGCTGCTAAAAAATTGCAAGGGGCGACTTATTTTTATTGGCTCATCTGGCGGCGATATGGCTTTGCCCGCCTTGGGTGCCTATAGCGCTTCAAAGTTTGCTCTTGAGGCGCTCGCTGATACCTTTCGGCGAGAACTGGCCGGATACCAAGTTCCCGTCAGCTTGATCAAACCCGGCGCGATCAAAAGCAACATGACCCTAAAACACCTGGAGGCTTTGGACGCTATCATTGTTGGCAACCCGCAGCGGCTTAATAAACAAACTCTGAAACATTACCGTGCTCACAGGGCGCGCATGGCCTACGGCTATCGCACTGGAGTGGAGCCCGACGAGGTCGCCACCACCGTGTTCAAGGCGCTCCAGGACAAACAGCCCAATGCACGTTATATGGTAGGAGCACAACCCACGCTAATTAACTTCTCAAGCCGACTGTTACCCGACAGACTGAAGGATCGCCTGCTTGAAAATATTATGACTGGTGAATCCTCAGATCGCGAAGATTGACTGCGGTCAGAAATTTCGACCCAATACCCATTAAGCCGGTTAATTCTTACCTTTATCCCCAAGAATAGAATCCAATTTTCGGCCTATCTTCATACAGTTTCGAATCATTTCGATCTTGGGCCAGGTCGCCTTCTCCCCCTCTCTTAGCAGAAAGTGCATTTCCTTCTGTGACCAGCGCTTGGCCAATTTCCGTGGATCAAACAGGCGGTATCTCGGCAGTATGTTGATATCGCCCGTGTAGGTCTGTGTCACCATGGAATGTAGCTGTCCCATAGCAATACTCAACGACGACGAGCCTCTCAAAAGAGGTTTGGTCGCGACATAGTTGAACTCTATCATTTCCCTAATCAGGCGCACAGGGAGCCGCTTCACCTTGGCTTGAATGCCCTGCTCCAGCTTTGGATCGGTCATGGCCCACAACACAAGCGGGTTGGTCTGGCTAACAATAAAGTGATTTACACCATATAATCGAGCAAGACGCTTGGCTGGAAGATCGCTGCTGACAGAGCCGTCTACCCAACGCCGGCTCGGCAGGTATGTGACGCGCTCTCCCCGTGTAGACTTCGCTTCAAGGATTACAGGCTCCATGGCCCCGGGTACAGCACAAGAGGCCTTAACAGCGGAGCGAATATAGACGTTTGGGGAGGTGATCGCATTCAGCAATCTTGAGGTCTGATTCGCCCCCGCGGGCGATACCGAAATGTTGATTGCATGGCCAGTCAATTCATAAGCTTCCTGGAACGTCAAATCGCGCACAAAATGCGCATGCATCGCTTCTATATAGCCCATATCAAGCCGACCCTCACGCCCCAACAGAATCCAGTCCAGAAAGCGTTTTTTTTCTGCTGCGTCGACTACAATATTATTCGGATCGAAGAATTTTTTCAGCTCGCTACTGGTGTGTGTGCCAACTGCCGCAGCGATCATTGCTCCGGCACTGGAGCCTGAAATAATTTGCGGCAAGACATCCTGTTCCACTAGCGCCTTAATGACCCCCATGTGGAATAGTCCGAGGGTGCCCGCCCCACTGAGCATCAGCGCTGAACGACCAAAACAGTGTCTCGCTCGTTTGAAAAAGTCCAGCTTGTCAGTTGGATTAAGCTGCTCATGGCTGGCGGTGGCTAGCGCGTCGAGGCTATAAACGATGTCGTCGATGTACTCCATAATCAAGCGCTTTGTCCCATACCGCGCGCGGGCGTACAACGCTGGGCGACCCATGCCACCCATGTTTCCATGAACACCTTGATTAAGCGTGAACAAAAGCGCCTGGTAATCACGCTGACGGTGATAATCTCGAAGCTGATGCAAACGCAATCGGATTTCTGCGTAATCGTACAACGATGTTCGGTCTGTATTTTTCCACTTAACCATGCCAGAGAGTTCGTCATGCTCTTTAGCCAGCTCGCTCCACTGCTGATAATTCCTTGCTTTGGTCATCTCACGATCAAGGCGACCAAGAACCGTCCTACGCGATCCTTTCATCACAACGCTGCCACTCATATAATTAATAATCATGCATTCTTTTATCAAGCATACCCTAATGACTACGGCAGGCAAAGTTGCTATGCTGACTCGGAGACAGGAAAGGAGAAATATAGACGTGACTGAACCTGTGCTTCTGCAAGATACGCAAGGGAACGTTTTGAGTATTACATTCAATCGCCCAGAAAAGTACAACGCCATTACCTCTGCCATGCTGGCGGATTTGGCAGAAGCGGTCGACAGGTTTCGCGAAGACCATGATTTACGCGTTTTGGTGCTGCGGGGAACAGGCAGCTATTACTCTGCGGGTATGGATATCAGCGAAGGACTGGCGCCAAGCACCGACAGCGGCATTGACTTTCGCAACTGGTACCGCAGGGACATCCATCGCTTATTTGATGAGCTGGAAGCGATTGAAAAACCAATTCTGGCAGCGGTGCAGGGCCCCTGTCTGGGCGGTGCTTTGGAAATGGCCCTATCCTGCGATTTTCGGCTGGTGGCGGCCAGCGCACGATTCGGCTTGCCTGAGACCAGGATCGGGGCACTGCCAGGCAGCGGAGGCATGAGCCGTCTTACTCGATTGGTTGGCGCGGCTGAGGCCAAATGGCTGGTTATGGCCGCCCAGACTATTGACGCTCAACGTGCCTTGAGAGTCGGCTTGGTGCATGAGGTCTATCCGGACGAGGACTTCGAGCAGCAGGTCACGGAATTTGCGCAAGCATTGGCAGCATTGCCACAAGAGGCTGTCGGGGCTGGTAAAGTCGCCATAGATGCGATACAGGACGTCGACAGGGCAACCGCACGGCAAATTGAGCGCCTCAGCAATACTCCTTTGTCCCAATCGACAGAGCACCTAAGGCTCGTGCAGGCTTTTCTCGATCGCAAAAAGTAGTGCATCAAGCCAGCATTCCTCCGTCCACTACCAGGGTTGAGCCGGTCACCTGCCGTGCCTCATCACTGGCGAGATACAAAACGGCAGATGCAATATCCTCTGGCTCGGCCACTTTGCCGGTAGGTACTGTAGCCGCCATCCGCGCAATCATGTCCTCTGGCATATCATTCATCATCGGGGTTCGAGTCAGACCAGGATGTACCGAGTTACAGCGGATATTGTAGCCTGATCGGGCACAGTGCAGAGCCACTGTGCGAGTAAGATTCCATACACCTGCTTTCGACGCGCCATAAGCGGGCCCGACAACGCTGGCGCGCAGGGCGCCGATGGAGGAAATGTTGACAATTACACCTCCGCCTCTCTGCTTCATGTGGCTGATGGCAAACTTGCACCCGAGGAATGTTCCGTCCAAATTGATCGCCATCACCCGACGCCAGCTGGCCAGATCCGTCTCTTCAATAGTGCCCATCGCAGGGATACCGGCGTTATTCACCATGATGTCCAGGGATAAGCTTTCCTCATCGAGTCGCTCGATGATTCTACTCCAGGCGCGTTCAGAGCTGACATCGAGGCCCATGCTCCAGGTACGACCTCCACCGAGGGTGATCTCCTGAGCGCGCTTTTCTAAAGCCTCTTCATCAATATCCGTTAGAACGACACACGCCCCCTCCTCCACGAATCGCGAGGCGATTGCGAAGCCGATACCGCTGCCCGCACCAGATACCAGCGCAGTTTTTCCCATAAGACGCCCTCTTGCGTGGATTCGACCGTTCACGCCACGCCCCCCATATACGTTGCGTCACTGTTACTGAAACGCGTTACTCGACCAATGACTGGTTGTCGATTGAACAGAATCACTGCATCCTTCAAACTGCCTTTATCAGAGGGTTCCTCAGGATTCCTCAGGGCGTGATGCACCCACTTAACCACCTCTTGCTCTGCTAACGCGGCCTCTGGTAGGAAGTCGTGCAGCATATGAACGTGCGGCATGCCTTGCCAGATATGCAGCGTCACTGGCGCACTGGCTACGCTTGCCACTCTCGCATAGCCTAAGGCGTCATCCCGGAGCGCCTCCACGCCACCCACCACCAACAAAACAGGCGGCAGGCCATACAGATCGCCGTAAACGGGAGACGCTACAGGATCGGTGTAATGGTCGAAGTTGAGGTAGTGTCTCTGAGGTGCCACAGCGGGTTGCAAGGCATACATCGGTTCTGTCCATCGGTGCATTAACCAGGTTGCACTGACCTGGGCGAAGTCCACCGGCGGTGATAACGCGACAGCCGCTGCCGGGTTCGGTAAACCCTCCGCCTTGATCAGGTTTAACAACGCGAGCGTCAGGGTGCCGCCAGCCGAGTCGCCCATCACCAGAATGTCATCAGATCGATAGTTTCTCAGCAAGTAGCGATAGGCTGCCAGTGCATCCTGTGGAGCAGCAGGAAACGGGTGCTCGGGGGCCAACCGGTACCAGGGCATGAACGCCGATGCTCCGATTTGAGCGCATAACCGGGAAACCATGCCGCTGTGCATCTCGGGCATGCGGACTATAAAAGCACCTCCATGCAAATACAAAATCACTTTACCTGGCGAACAATTGCGGTTGTGAATCCATCTCCCTGCAATTGGGCTGACTTGCTCCTCCACAGAAACACCGTAAGCCAAACGACCTGCCCGGCGGCGATCGAGCCGGGCGATAAGTTGCCTGAATTGGGGGACGCTGACTTCGCGCCGTAGTAAAAGACGCATGCTCAGTCGTGTCACGCAGTTGAGCAGTTTGGATCGAGTGCTCGCCATATCTGTCCTGAAAATCCCCGTACTTGAGTCATCGGTAAAGAATGGACTGCCTGATTTGGCTTTTCTGTTTCAGATTGCCTGCCATTATAGGCGACTCAGATTATAGTATGCATCATATTTAGTTGCATGCGTACTATTATTTCCATATAATCGCAGGATGGCGCTGGCGTGGACAGGGCCAGCAACTGTCCTCGAGGTAGCGCGTCAAGACAGAACGTATCCACATCTACGATTGAACGCGATAAAGATGAAAGAGCCTTTGTTCACGACATCGCCCCGCCAAGGCGTGTTACGTATCACCATGAATCGTCCCGAGGTCCACAACGCCTTTGATGATCTTCAGGTCGTGCGTCTAATCCACACACTGACGAAGGCGGCGGAAGACCCCGATATTCGCGTGGTCGTACTGGCAAGTGAAGGTAAGAGCTTCTCGGCAGGTGGCGATATTGACTATATGCGCAGGATGGGTAGCAACAGCTACCAAGAGAATATCGATGACGGCGGTCAACTGGCCAAGCTCATGTATACCCTGAACTTTCTGCCCAAGCCCACCATTGCCCGTATCCAGGGCGCCGCGATGGGTGGCGGCGTAGGCCTGGCCTGTTGCTGCGATTTCGCTGTCGGATCACCCAGCGCCTTGTTTGCAACCAGCGAGGTGAAACTCGGCATGGTAGCCGCCACGATTAGTCCATACGTGGTCTCTACAGTCGGCGAAAAAGCTGCGCGCAGAATGTTTATGAGCGCCCTGCCGGTCAGGGCCGAACAGGCACTTAATCTGGGGCTTTTAAGTGACCTTGTGGCCGAGAGTGAGCTCGATGCGGCGATAGACACGCTAAGTGATACGTTATTGCAAAACGCTCCGGGGGCTGTAAGTAGATCGAAGCAGTTGGCTTTTGATGTCTCGTCTCAACCCTTCTCACAGGACATGATATCCGCCACGGTAAAACTCATCGCCGACGTGCGTGATTCCGAGGAAGGCCGCGAAGGGCTTGGCGCTTTCCTGGAAAAACGTCCACCCAACTGGATAAAAACCTGAGGGCCGCCCTGCCCCATTACAGGAGTACATCATGCGCGAAGAAAAAATCATCCGTGTAGCCAATGCCCAGGGTTTCTGGGGTGACAGCCTACTGGGGCCCCTGCGGCTGGTAGAAGAGGGGCCAGTGGATTACCTGACCTTTGACTACCTCGCTGAAATCACCATGAGCATCATGCAAAAACAAAAGATGAAAGATCCCGAGGCGGGCTACGCTCGAGACTTTGTCAGTATGTTGGGGAAAATTCTACCCACCTGTAAGTCAAAAGGTATCAAGGTTATCGCTAATGCTGGGGGTGTAAACCCACGCGCTTGCCTGGAAGCGATCGAGAAGATAATCGCCGAGGCAGGACTCACCGGTATAACAATCGCCATTGTCGAGGGTGATGATATCCTCGGGCAACTTGACGAACTGGCAGAGTCTGGCGAGGCTTTTTCCAACATGGATACGGGCGAGCCGCTGTCCAATGTGCGCGACAGGGTTACCAGCGCCAACGTATATATAGGCGCCAGGCCGATTGTTGAGGCGCTGGAACGAGGCGCCGACATCGTTGTTACCGGCCGCGCCTCAGACCCGTCGCTGGTTCTGGCTCCGCTCATCTACGAGTTCGGTTGGTCAATGGAAGACTACGACAAACTGGCCGCCGGAACCATAATGGGTCACATTGTGGAATGCGGACCACAGTGCACCGGAGGGAACTTCTCAGACTGGCGCCGTGTCACTGATTTCGCGCGCATAGGCTATCCGGTGATCGAGGCAAGCAGCGATGGCTCGTTTGTCGTGACCAAGCACGAGGGCACAGGTGGCCTGGTCTGTGTTGAATCAGTTACCTCTCAGCTTCTGTATGAGTTGGGCGACCCCAAAAACTACCTCGGACCAGACTGCATCGCCGACTTTACCTCTATCAATATCCAGCAAGCCGGCGATAACAGGGTGGCAATCTCAGGCATCACCGGCCAGGCCCCCACCGATACGTACAAAGTCTCCATGTCTTACGCAAACGGCTACAAGATCCTGGGAACTCTGTGCATCGCAGGTCCCGATGCAGAAGAGAAGGCGCATATATTGGCCGATATGGTCTGGCAGCGCACAGCCATGCACGGTTTTGAGATTCCTCCCCAGAACCGCTTTCTGGAACTGTTTGGTACTAACGTGCTGTATAAGGGCCTGGTGCCCGCCCCCGATCAACCCTCGGAGATCATGCTCAGAATCGGCGCCCGCAGCGATGACCCCAGAGCCCTCAATACAATGGGCACCGAACTGGCACCACTGATTACCTCGGGCCCACCGGGCGTAACGGGTTTTGCCGGCGGTCGCCCCCGAGCCACCGAAGTGGTGGGCTATTGGCCCGCCCTCATCGACAAGACAAAGGTCCACACGCAGGTGTCGGTAAAGGAGATATAACGTGGCGAAAGTACAGCTGGCTGAGATCGCGGTTGCGCGATCAGGCGACAAGGGCGATGGCAGTAACATTGGGGTAATGGCGAAATCACCGGGGCTTTACGCGCTCCTTGAGCAGACGTTGACCGCGGCAGTGGTGAAAGACTACTTCAGGGAAATCTGCTTCGGCGACGTCACACGATACGAATTGCCAAATTTGCAAAGCCTGAATTTCATTCTGGATGACTCGCTCGGTGGCGGCGGCACCGAAACATTGATCACGGATGCCCAGGGCAAGGTACATGGGCTGGGTCTGCTGCATCTGGAACTGGACGTTCCGGACGAGCTTCTGCGCTGATCATGAGCGGCAAAGGCTCGCCATCGGAAGTACTTGAGCAACTTCTCACACGAGCCCAGTCTATTTGCAAACGGGTTATTTTTCCTGAGGCTTCAGACCCGCGCGTACAGCAAGCCATTGAGATTCTTGTAGCACAGGGCATTTGTATACCGATCGTACTGCATCGAGAATCCGCCCCGGAAGGCTGTGAGGCATTCTGGGCCCGGGAAGACGCAGACACTCTCTTCGACGAGGCAACCCAGGCTTATACCCTGATGCGCGCAGGCAAGGGCATTACGTTTGAACATGCACGGCATACCCTTCAGAGCGACCCACTTTTGCTCTGCGCCGTACTGGTGCATACCGGCTATGTCGAAAGCGGATTGGCCGGCGCTATCACACCTACGCCCGATGTACTTCGGGCATGCCTGCGGGGTATTGGCCTGTCACCGTCCTCAAAGCTCGTGTCCAGCGCCTTTATTATCGACCACAGCTACCGGTTGATGACATTCGGCGACTGCGCCGTAAATCCGGAACCTGACGCAGCGCAACTCGCTCAAATTGCGGTGGACAGCGCCCATACGCACTTAGTATTAACGGCGACAACGCCCAAGGTCGCCTTATTATCATTCTCGACACATGGTTCAGCTGAGCATTCCAGTGTGGACAAAGTGCGCCAGGCGCTCGATATTGCAAGATCTATGGCCCCTGACCTGGAGATCTGCGGCGAGCTACAGCTGGATGCGGCTCTTTTACCAGAGATAGGCAGCAGCAAAGCCCGTGGCTCACAGGTAGCGGGACACGCCAACGTGCTGATCTTTCCGGACCTGAATTCGGGCAACATTGCCTATAAAATCGCTCAACGCCTGGGCGGCGCGCATGCTATTGGGCCCATCCTCCAGGGGCTGGATAAACCATGGCTTGATCTCTCGCGAGGCTGCAGCAGTTCGGATATTGTTCACGCAGCTGCAATGGCCGCTATACTGGCAGCCCAGTAAACAGGCTAAGGGCATGAGAGTACAAAGCATTGAAGCGATTCTCGGGCAGTTGACTGCAAACGAATCGATATTTATCGCCGGCTCGTCGGCAGAGCCAAGGCCAGTGGTTGAGACTCTCTACCGGCTTTCAGCACAACTACCCCCTCTTGAAATAGTCCATTCTTTCGTACCCGGGATCAACAACACGCCGCTGGCTGCAGCGCATAACGAAATCACTGAAATATCAATATTCCCTCGCAAAGGCTATGGCTCCCTGGATAAGAAAGTCGGACTGATCCCATGTAGCTACTATGGCTATGATCTGTTTCTCAGTCAGCGCAGATTTGACTGGTGTATTGTCCAGGTCTCACCACCGGATGCGAAGGGGCGTTACTGCCTGGGACCCTCAGTGGAGTTTCTGCCGCAAGTGCTGCGTAACAGTCGGCTTATTATTGGCGTTATCAATCCACAGGTACCAAATATTGATGGCTCGGCCTTTATTGATGGTTCTCTCCTGACCCATGCCTGTGAAATCGATTCCCCTCTGGTAAGTTACGATGCGGGTGACGTAGATACGGTGTCCGCGAAGATTTCCGCTAACGTTGCCACACTAGTGGATGACGGCAGCACGCTGCAGCTGGGCCTTGGCAAAATACCCGCGCAACTACTGGAGAAGCTCACGGATCGAAGCGACCTGTGCTTTCATACCGGGTTACTGACGGCGGGCTATTTTAATTTGCTTGAGGCTGGAGCATTGAAGGTGGATAAAGATCACCACACTTGTGCCAGTCTTGGGGATGCGGCGTTCTACCACCGTCTGGGCGATACCCTGAGGCTTAAGGTATGCGGTGTCGAGTATACCCACGCGCCGGCGACCCTGGCGGAACTGGGCTCTCTGGTCGCCATCAACTCCGCCATAGAAGTCGATCTCTTTGGACAGGCAAATCTGGAGTTTGTAGGAAATCGGCAAGTCAGCAGTTCCGGGGGGGCACCTGATTTCGCAAGAGCCGCCCGCACAGCGCCGTATGGGAAGAGCATTATTGCCCTGCCTGCGACCGCTGCAAAGGGTGCTGTTTCCCGAATCGTGCCGCGATTACCGACCCATCAACCTATCTCCCTGGCCAGACATGACATCGACTATGTAGTGACCGAGTTCGGCGTTGCCCATATCTCGGGGCAGCCAGTTGCATCGAGGGCCCATGCCCTTATCAGTGTCGCAGCACCGGAGTTTCGAGAGAGTCTGGAGAAATCACTTGATACCTATAGATAAGATACTTGCCAGACAATTCGATGAAAATAGTCGATAACGTAATGGAGACTATTATGAACCGTGAAGCGTTGGCTACTATGGCTTACTAAGTCAAATGACGGCTATTACCTATGCCAGATAAAATCTCGCGGCGACGCCATGATTGGACACGTACAGTAAATGTTTGACGCTACGTGTTATCAAAGAGCACCCCATGCTGGGCAAGAAGGTGACCAAGTTCAGCCTGAAGGCTCGGGAGCGCTACGTTGAGGATTGGGAGCTGGCAGCCTGGGCCAGCGTAGCCAATCCCTTCCTGGTTGCCTATGTCTCCCTGAAAGGTGCCACCGGCCTACGCCAGCAGGATCTCCTGACCCTGGAGCGGAAGCACATCTCCGAGACTGAACTGGTGTCCGTGAACCTGAAGACTGGCAAGCAGCTGCGCTTCCCGCTCTACGACGCCGAGGGTGATCCTACTTCGGTCAAGCGGGCGCTTGAAACTGTGGATGCCTACTACCGAACCAAGAACAAGAGTCGAGCCAGGCCAGTACTCAATAGCCGCTGGATCTTCATGACCAGGACAGGTGGCTCCTACTATGATCTGGAGAATCGTAGGGCTCCTGGCTTCAAGAACATCTGGGGACGGTCCATGAAGAAGGCCTTGGCCGAGAGCATCCTGGAAGTGTCGTTCACGGAACACGATCTCCGGGGCAAGGTAGCCTCTGACTTGGCCACCGATACCGATGCCCAGAACCTCCTGGCTCACTCTGACGCCAAGACCACCCGCAAGCACTACCGGCGCAAGGGTACTTTGGTTACACCTGCCAAGGGGTTCTTTGGGAACTGAGCGGTGCTAAAAACTTCAATCTATGGGGAAAGATCCCATCTATGGGGAAAATCTCTCGGATTGAGCTTTGAGGAGGGCTTATAAGTGTTTGATTTTACTGAGGTATTTGGCGCGCCTGGCACGATTCGAACGTGCGACCGCCTGGTTCGTAGCCAGGTACTCTATCCAGCTGAGCTACAGGCGCGTTGAGGGGCGCTACTATAGGTATCGAGTCCTTGTTAGTCAAGGGCTTGCGGGGCAAAAATCCCGTCAGCCGCCCAGTACGCCACCGCCCACGGCGCCCCGGGCCGGGGTATCCACCAGCACGCCCGGGTTCATCATGCCGCGGGGGTCCAGCACCGCCCGGGCGCCAGCAAAGGCGGCCCGGAACAGTGCCGGCGCCTGGCGGTCATAGCCCCGCGGGCGATGGTCGCGGCCTACCGCGTGGTGGTGGGTCACGGTGCCGCCGAGGGCGGTGACAGCCTCGTTCGCGGCCAGCTTGATCTGGCGCCAGCGGCTCAGCATGGCGGCCATGTCGCCGCTGCCGGTGCCGCGGGCGTAGAAGGTGAAGTAGGGTGCCGGCCCGTCCGGATAGACATGGGTGAAGCGACAGCTGAGCATGCCTTCGCCGCCGGTTGCTTCCCGGATCGCGCGGCCGACGGCTTCCTGTACCCCGGCGTACAGGGCCTCGAACCGATCCCAGGTGATCGCGGTCTCGAAGGTATCCGCGATTACCCCGCGCGGGGTCAGGTAATTCCGATAATAGGGCGCGCGCAGGAACTGGTTGCGCCAGGCGCCGGCCTCACCCTGGCGGTGCTCGCCCTCCTCCGCGCCGGCGCTGCGCAGGGAGCGCTGTGCCGCCTCCCGGTCCCACTCGCCGCCGTGATCGGCCACCAGTTCCAGGGCCCGCGCCAGCCAGGCATCCAGCGGGTGGTCCGCAGACTCAAAGGCCAGTACCAGTACCGCATTCGTGCCGTCGCCAACGCCGTTGACCAGCGCCTCCACCGGGTCCAGCAGGCGACAGTTGCTGGGGAATAGTGCCGCCTGGCTGATGGCCCGCACCGCGGCACAGGCACCGGCCATGCCGGCAAAGCGGATGCTGGCGGAGGCGCGAAAGCACGGCCGATCCTGGACCCGCATCCAGGCCCGGGTAATCAGGCCCAGGGTGCCCTCCGAGCCCAGCAGCATCCGGTCCGGCGCGGGGCCGGCGCCGGAGCCGGGCAGTCGACGGGTTTCCAGCAGGCCGCCAGGGGTAAGCATGCGGATGCTCTCGACAAAGTCGTCGATATGAGTGTACTGGGTGGCGTAGTGGCCGCCGGCACGGGTGGCGATCCAGCCCCCGAGGGTGGAAAACTGGAAGCTCTGGGGAAAATGGCGCAAGGTCAGGTCGTGCGGCTTCAGGGCCGCCTCCAGCTCCGGGCCCAGGGCACCCCCCTCGATCAGCGCGGCACGGCTGCTGCGGTCTATTTCCAGCACCCGGTTCAGGTACTGCAGGTCGATGGAGAGCACCAGCGCATAATCGCCCTCCACCGCGGTTTCGACGCCGCCGCAGACGCTGGTGCCGCCACCGAAGGGAATTACCGCGGCGGAGGCGCTGTCGGCCCAGGCCAGCAGGCCCTCGAGCTGCGCCTCGTCCCGGGGAAAGGCGACCCAGTCCGGCGGCCGCGGCACGGCGCGCTGCAACATCCGGACCCCGTCGGCAAAAGACTTGCCACAGGCGTGGGTCAGACGATCATACGGTGTTGCGGAGCAGATTGATGCCAGCGCAGCGGGCGGCCGGCCGCGGGGAGCCGGCAGGGAAAATTCTTCCAGCCGCGGGGCCGTCACCGCAGCGGCACCGCCGGTAGTCAGGGCCACCAGCTCCGCCAGCCGCTCCTCCTCGGCCGGAGCCAGCTCCTCATCCGCGTAGCCCCAACCCCAGAAGCGCAGTTCCCTGCGGTGGGCAAGTGATTCGGGCATGGGCACGCCTGCTAGCGGATAAAGCCGGTGTCCGACTCCATGTACAGGCGCAGTGGCAGGCTGCCGTCATCGCGCAGGTGGATAATCAGGCCGTAGTAGTCGTTATCGTAATCGGCCACCCACTCGTAGCGAAAGTCCGGCATGAGGTCCAGCGGCTCAGGGCGGCGGCCAATGACACGCACTTCCTCCAGCTCATTGGCGGACACCGGGAGCCTCTCCTTCGGTATGGCCAGGGTGATCTTGCGCTCGCCCTCAACCTCACCGGGCTCCACCTCCCGCACCCCGGTGCCGCTATTCTCGTCCAGGTGGCCCTTGACCAGTTCCAGCCAGCCGGTTTCGGAACTCACTGGCTGCGCCAGCGCGGTGGGCGCGACAGCAATGGCTGCGCAAAAACAGAGGCTACGGACGAGACGTGACATGGTATTCTCCAGTATTGTGCGATCAGGGCTGCAGTACCGCAGTCCAGCGATAATAGCGCAGATTTAGCGCTGGCGCAGATCTCGCTGACAGATCGCGATACGCCGGCACCAGCATCGGAGATCAAGTACCCCTCATGGCGCTACTGTTACTGGCCGTTTCCCTGGCTCTCGGAATTTCATTTATCTGCTCGATCGCCGAGGCGGTGCTGCTCAGTGTCACCACCGCCTATACCCGGGTTCTGGAACAGGAGGGACGCCGCGCGGGGCGCCGCCTGCAAATGCTGAAACAGGACGTGGACCGCCCCCTCTCGGCGATTCTCACGCTGAATACCATCGCCCACACTGCGGGCGCCACGGTGGCTGGCGCCCAGGCAGCAATAGTATTGGGCAGCAACATGCTGGGAGTATTCTCCGCGGTCCTGACCTTCCTTATCCTGGTGTTTTCGGAAATTATCCCGAAAACCCTGGGCGCCTATTATTGGCGCCAACTGGCACCCCCGGTCGCCATCCTGTTGCAGGGCATGATTGTCCTGCTCTACCCCTTCGTGCTGATGTTCAACTGGCTGACCCGCCTGCTAGCGCACGGCAAACCCATCCGAGGCCTGAGTCGCGAGGAATTCGTGGTAATGGCGGAACTGGGGGAGATCGAAGGTGAGTTGGCCAACAACGAGTCGCGCATCCTGCTCAATCTGCTATCCCTGAAAGATCAGACCGTGAGTACGGTAATGACGCCGCGGCCGGTTGTGTTCAGCCTGCCACAGGACCTGCCGCTGGAGGAGTTTTTTGACCGGCACGGCGACCAGCCCTACTCACGCATACCGGTCTACGGCGACGATCAGGACGATGTCACCGGCTTTGTCCTGCGCGGCGAGCTGATGCAGGCAAAAGCCAAGGGTGAAGTCGGCAGAACTCTGCGGGAGTTCCGCCGCCAGCTACCGGCGCTGGTTGGCGCGATCGATCTGCTTCGGGCTTTTGAAGAATTGCTGACCCAGGATGCGCACATGATGCTGGTAGTCGATGAATACGGCGGTGTCGACGGCGTCATCACTCTGGAGGATATCGTCGAGAGTCTGGTGGGTAGGGAAATCGTCGATGAAATCGACCGCACCGCGGACCTGCAAAAACTGGCGCGCAGACTCGGCGAGCACAGAAACCGCCAGCTGGGCATAACGCCGCCAGCACAACCCCCCGTGCCCAGGGCACCGAATCCACAAGGCGATCAGGACTAAAGCGCCAGGGCGCAGATAAAAACAGGCGGGAATCACACGGCAACGCCCGCCTTCAATCTGGCGAGCGTTGCCCCCGGGGCTACTGGTTGTTCACGGCATCATCAACGGCGTCTTCAGCATCATCGGCCATTTGCTCTGCTTCATGCGCTGCGTCTTCCATGGCCTGTTTGCTGTCGTGCATGACGTCTTCACCCGACTGCTCGCTGTCATGCATGACATCTTCGCCCCACTGCTTGGCATCGTGCATGGCGTCACCCGCGGCATCGGCAGCATCGTCCCAGGCTTCGCCGGTGGATTCCGCGGCACTGCTCGCCGCCTCGGACACAGCACTACCGGCTTCCTTGGCCTTATCACCCATGGTGCTCATCGCTTCCGCAGCGGACTGCTGCGCTTCATCAGCATCATCGCTGCTGCACGCCGCAAGACCCACAGTCATCAGAGCTGCCAACGCCGCACCTGTCATTGTTTTCATCTTCATAATTCGCCCCTTTAAATTGGTTGTCTCGTCTTGTCCCGACAGGACCACCTGAGACTACACAGCAATACGCACGGAGTAAAGCCGGGCGCTGCTGCACCACTGCGCTCGCTGCACCTTCAGCAACTGCCGCCGACGCACGTCGGCAAGAACAACTCAGGCAAAATCCTGCTTCTCCATCCACGGGATCATGCGCTCGAAAGCGGCCTCGATCCGGTCGATGGAGGTAGAGTAGCTTATTCGCAGTGCATTGCTGCAGGAATCACCAAAGGTCTGCCCGGGAATGGTACAGACGCCGGTTTCCCGGAGCAGACGCAGAGCCACGTTGTTGCCGTTGATGCCCTCGGGCAGCGACGGGAACATGTAGAATGCACCCTCCGGCTTGTAGCCGGTCAGGTACGGAGTCTGGTCGACCAGTTCCATCAGCCGGTCGCGGCGACGGCCGTATTCCGCCAGCATGTCGTTGACAAAGGTGCGTTCGCCCTTGAGCGCGGCCACCCCCGCCCACTGGCAGGGCGTGTTGGCCACCGTGGTGGTAAACATGTGATAGCGGCGCAGTTTCCTGATCGCACCCTGGCTGGCGATCAGCCAGCCCACCCGCATGCCGGCCATGCTGAAGGTCTTGGAAAAACTGCTGACCACCATGACATGGTCCAGGTCCGAGCAGCAGGACAGCACACTGGGGAAGGTCTTGCCGTCGTAGATCAGATGATCGTAGACCTCGTCGCTGATTACATAGATGCCGCGATAGGCAGCCTCTTCGACAATGGCTTCGATAGTCTCCCGCGGGTACACGGTGCCGGTGGGATTGCTGGGGGAGTTCAGCACCACGGCACAGGTATTCTGGTCCATGGCATCGATCACTTCCTGTGGATCGAGCTGGTGATTTTTTTCAGCGCGGGTGGCAATGCTTTTGACGCTGCCACCGTTCATGCGGATCAGGGGCGCATACAGCATGAAAGCCGGGTCGGGCACGATGAACTCCCGGCCCGGGGCCGAGGTGGAGGTCAGGGCCAGGTAAATGGCTTCGGTGGCGCCAGTGGTGACCAGAATATTCTCCGGCAACAGGGTGCGCTGGTAGCGTTCGCCGTAGTATTCCGCCAGCGCATCCAGCAGCTCCGGGAGTCCGGCGTCCATGGTGTAGCCCGTCTGGCCGGCGTGCAGCGCGTCCACGGTGGCGTCGACCACATGGCGCGGGGCCAGCAGGTCCGGCTGGCCAATGGACAGATGGATAACATCGTCCATGGTCGCCGCCAGGTTGACCATCTTGCGGATCCCCGGCATCGGAATGGCCAGCAGTGCCGGGTTCCAGATCGGATCCTCGGATTCGTAGAAATCAATATCCATATCGCTCATGGCAGTTTCCTCGCCTGGGGAGCAGCCTGCTGATAGGCATGGCCGGCACGCAAGACAGTGGCATCGTTATAGCGGGCCGCCACCAGCTGCAGGCCAATCGGCAGGCCCTCGCGACAGAAACCACAGGGCACACTCAGGGCCGGTTGCCCGGTCAGGTTGAAGGGATAGGTAAACGGCGTCCAGGTGGGCCAGCGGGTGCTGGGCCAATCCTCGGGGACTTCCCGGTTCAACCCGAAGGCCGTGATCGGCAGGGTCGGTGTCAACAGCAGGTCGTATTTCTGATGAAACTGGGCCATGCGCTCGCACAGTTGGCCGCGCTCGTTGTTGGCCGCGAGGTAGTCCAGCACCGTGAGCCTGGCCGCCTTCTCGGCCACCTTGACCAGCTGTGGATCCATCAGCTCGCGCTTGCGGGTGCCGAGGTCACGCAGGGCGTTCGCGGCGCCACTGTAGAACAGGTGACCAAAAGCGCCGAGGGGATCACTGAAGCTGGGGTCCACCTCGGTCACTGTCGCCCCCAGATCGCGCAGGACCCCGGCAGCCGCAGCGACCGCGCGCTCTACCTCGGGAGTGACATGGACGTGACCAAGATTGGGGCTGAACGCAATCTTCAGTCCCCTGACGCCTTCGCCAAGACCAGCCAGATAGTCAATGCCCCGCCGCGGCACCGCGTGCACATCGCGCACATCCGGCTCGGACAGGACATTCATCAGCAGCGCACAATCCTCCACCGTGCGCGCCATGGGACCGGCATGGGCCAGGGTGCCAAACGGACTGGGCGGCCAGTGAGGTACTTCACCGAAGGAGGGCTTGAAACCGACAACGCCGCAAAAGGCCGCCGGGATGCGAATGGAGCCGCCGGCATCCGTGCCCAGTGCCAGCGGCGCCATGTACGCCGCCAGCGCTGCCGCCGAGCCGCCGCTGGAACCGCCGGCTGTGCGCTGGTGGTCCCAGGGATTACAGGTGGCGTCGTGCAGGGGACCATCCGTCACCGCCTTCCAGCCAAACTCGGGCGTGGTGGTCTTGCCCAGGGGCACGTAGCCGTGGCGATCCAGGGCCGCGACCGCCGGCGCCGACTTGCCCGAATGCAGGGCGGGATCGACCGTCTTCGAGCCCCGGGTGGTAGGCCACATGGGAGTCAGGAACAGATCCTTGATCGCAACCGGCACCCCGTCCAGCAGGCCCCTGGGCTGGCCTCTGCGGTAGCGCTCCTCCGATTCCGCCGCACTGCGCAGAGTGGTTTCCGGATCCACCAGGCAGAACGCATGGATATCGGCGTCGAGTTCCTCGATACGCCCCAGGACGGCGCGGGTGGCCTCGACCGGCGAGAGTTCGCCTCGACTGTATTTTTGCAGCAGCGCTGTGGCGCTCAGCGCGTTGATGGCCTCGGTCATGACTCACTCCTGTATGTCTCTGCACACTACTCAGCGGCGCTTGTCGCTGTCAACTGGCGTCTGCGGATAACAGTAGTTTCGTTCGCACCGCAGCCTGGCGGACTGCTCGTCCCGGCCCTGCGTCGCTACGGGACTGCCCCGTGGATCGCTTCGTTCGCGTGGCGGCCTGGCGACCGCTGCGTCGCTCCGGGAGCCGGGGACTCCGATACTCCATTGCGGGCGCATGCGGCGCGCAAACCTTTTGGATTCTTGCGCTGCCGTCTGGCCGCGTACGCTGTGAGCTGGTCCGGCACCTGGCAAGGCGACGGTGCCAGTTGGGCTGACCTGTTCGCACTTGCAGGGCTGCAGGCTGGCAGCCACTAAGAAAGTTGGGTGGGCGCACCGACGCCCTCCAAGTCCGTCTCGCAGCCCCCGCCCCCCGAATCAACGCGGGGTGCAGGGGCCATCGCTCATGACTTCGCCACTGGAATGCCCGGGCACGGCATTGCAGCCTGAACCGCGCCCCCTCTCCTCTGACAGCGTGCAGTGGCTCCAGCCTACCCGCCGCGTTGATCCGGGGCGGGAATGTCCTTTTTCGGACTTGCAGGGCGTCGGCGCGCCCGCCGTCCTCCACTTAGTGGCTGCCAACCCGCAGCCCTGAAAGTGGGAACAGGCCAGCTCCAACCCTGCCTTCGCCATGGCAGGTGCCACACCCAATAACGATGTGCGCGGCCAGACGGCAGCGCAAGATTATTGAGGGAACGCGCGCCGCATGCGCCCGGAATGGAGAAAAAGGATCTTCCCGTGCCGGAGCGACGCAGCAGCCGTCAGGCTGCCACTGGAACGAAGGGACCGGAGCCACGCTGCAGCGGTCAGGCTGCCACGAGAACGACGGCACTCGAGCGACGTAAACACGATTTCCGTCCAATCACCGCAGCGGCTACACTACGCGCCTCGGAAAATCAGCCCAGGAGAACACCGTGTACAGTTTCAGCCAGCAGTCCTACGCCTACCAGGAGCGCCTGCAGGCATTCATGGACGAGCACATCTATCCCAACGAAGCCGCCTATGCCGGGGAATTGCACAGCGCGTCTTCGCGCTTTGCCGCCCTGCCGCTGATGGACGAGCTCAAGGAGAAGGCGAAGACTGCCGGCCTGTGGAACCTGTTTATCTCGCCCCACGAGGCGGAGTTCGCCGACCACGACGGCTTCAGCAACTTCGACTACGCGCCGCTGGCGGAGATGATGGGCCGGGTGCTGTGGTCGCCGGAAGTGTTCAACTGCAACGCCCCGGATACCGGCAACATGGAGGTGCTGATGCGCTACGGCAATGCCGAGCAGCAGGCGCGTTGGCTGCGGCCGCTGCTGGCGGGCGAGATCCGCTCCTCCTACGCCATGACCGAGCCCCAGGTCGCGTCTTCGGACGCCACCAACGTCGAATTGCGCATTGAGCAGGATGGGGACGACTGGGTGCTGAACGGCCGCAAGTGGTTTATCACCAGTGCCATGTACGAACGCACGCAGATATTCATCGTCATGGGCAAGTCGGACCCGGACAACCCCAACCGCCACCTGCAGCAGAGCCAGATCCTGGTGCCGAAGGACGCTCCGGGCCTGACCATGGTGCGGCCGCTGACCACCCTGGGTTATGACGACGCCCCCCTGGGCCATGCGGAAATCCTGTTCGAGAATGTACGGGTGCCCGCCGGCAACATGCTGCTGGGGCCGGGGCGCGGTTTCGAGATTGCCCAGGGCCGTCTGGGCCCGGGTCGCATTCACCACTGCATGCGCCTGATCGGCGCCGCCCAGCGCTCGCTGGAGCTGGCCTGCCAGCGGGCCGAGAGTCGTACCACCTTCGGCCGCAAGCTGAGCCAGCACCAGTCCGTGCGCGAGGACCTGTCGCGCTGCTTCTCGGAAATCGAGATGGGCCGACTGCTGCTGCTGAAGACCTGCCACAGGATGGACGAGCTGACACCCCAGGGGGCGCTGGACTATATCGCCGCTGCCAAGAGCACGGTGCCGCTGCTGATGCAGAACGTGATCGACCGCTGCATGCAGATTCACGGCGCCGGCGGCCTCACCGAAGACTACATGATGGCGGAGGCATTCAACTACGCGCGCTGGTGCCGCCAGGCGGATGGCCCGGACCAGGTCCACCAGATGGCCCTGGGAAAGATGGTGATCAAGCGTTATACCGATGCCTGAGCTGCATCCACAGCTGCTGGCGGACTGCCACCAGCTGGGCGCGATGGCCAGCGGCGAGCTGCTGCTGTCGCGCAATGCCAACCTGCACTGGTTCATCCTGGTGCCGGATACCGACATGGCAGACCTGCTCGACCTGCCATCCGCCCAGTTGCAGCAGGTGTTGACAGACTGCCGGTACCTGTCGCAATGGCTGAAGCAGGCGCGGGGCTACCCCAAGGTGAATTTTGCCGGGCTGGGCAATGTCGTGCCGCAAATGCACCTGCATGTCGTCGGCCGCCGCGAAGACGACCCCTGCTGGCCGCAACCGGTCTGGGGCAATTTGCCGCCGGGTCCAGTGTGGCAACCCGATGTGCTGGACCTCGTCAAACGAGAGCTCGGACTTGACTGCTGAGAATGTTGCCCTGGTCATCGGCGCCTCGGGCGGCATCGGTGCCGCCGTGGCGCGGCGACTGCTGGATGACAACCGCTACAGCACCGTGTTCTGTGTCAGCCGCGCCGCCACCCCACCGTCGGCGCTGGCGGCAACACCGGGTTTGCGCTGGTTGCCTTGCAGCGGTTCGCCCGAGGACATCGCGGCGGTGCGCGGGGAACTGGGGGACGACGTTGGCCGGCTCGCCCGGGTGGTGATCTGCAGCGGCATCCTGCACGCCGGAGACAAGGGCCCCGAGAAGTCGCTGGAGCAGCTGGACCCGGCGTGGATGCAGGCCGTGTTCCACGCCAACAGCATCACTCCGATGCTGTGGCTGCAGGCCCTGGCAAAGGGTCTCGGGCGCAAGCAGCACTGCGTCATCGCCGCCCTGAGTGCGCGGGTCGGCAGCATCGGCGACAACCGGCTGGGCGGCTGGTACAGCTACCGCGCGTCCAAGGCGGCGCTCAACATGCTGCTGCAAACCGCCGCGGTGGAACTGGCCCGGCGCGCACCAGCGAGCAAGCTTATTGCCTTTCATCCGGGCACCACCGACACGGCGCTGTCCAGGCCATTCCAGGGCAACGTGGCCGCGGGGAAACTGTTCAGCCCCGATTTTGTGGCGGGCAGGCTGCTGGCCGTCATGGACGCGGCCACCGCCGATGGCACCCTGTCCTACCTGGACTGGGACGGCCAGGCGATCACCTGGTAGCGGCCGTGCTATCCTGCAATCGACAGCGATAACAACATCCACGGGAGTACTGCCATGCTGGTCGTCCACCACCTCAACAACTCGCGCTCCCAGCGCGTCCTCTGGCTGCTGGAGGAACTGGAGCTGCCCTACAGGATAGTGCGCTACCAACGCAATGCCGACACCAATCTCGCACCCCCCGAGCTGGAGGCCGTACATCCGCTGGGCAAGTCGCCCCTGCTCGGCGACGGCGACCGGGTGATCATCGAGTCCGGCGCCATTATCGACTATGTGCTGCGCCGGCACGGCGGAGGCCGCCTGCTGCCAGCACCCGGCAGCGATGCGCACGAACAGTACCTGCAGTGGCTGCACTACGCCGAGGGCAGCGCCATGCTGCCGCTGATGCTGCGCATGTATACCTCGCGCCTGCCGGACCAGGGTGCCGCGCTGCAACCGCGGATCAACGACGAACTGCAGCGCCACCTCGGCTACATCGATGCGGCGCTGGAAGGAGTCGACTGGCTGGTGGGCAACAGTTTCTCCGGCGCCGACATCCAGCTCTCCTTTGTCGCCGAAATAGCGCCCCTGCTGCACACCCTGGAGCCCTACCCCAATCTCGCGGCTTTCCGCGATCGTATCCACGCCCGCCCGGCCTATCGGCGCGCCCTGGAACAGGGCGGCGAGTACGCCTTCGGCCCCGCCGGCTGAGCGGCTACGTTGGCGACAGCAGCCCCGCCTGCCGCAGGGCTGCCGCCAACTCCTCCGCAAGCACCTCGTACCCCGCCTTGTTGGGGTGGATAGTGTCCGCGCGCAACGACTCCTGCGACAGTACGCCGGAAAGCACATCGGGCACCAGCAACACCCCCTCCGCCTCCGCCAGCCGGGCATAGAGCGGCGCATCCTTGAGAGCACCGACAGTGGCGCGCAGCAACGACAGCCGTGGCACGGCCACCAGCACGGGAATGGCACCGTGGTCCTGTACCGTGCGCAGAATGTCACGCAAATCCGCCTCGACGTCGGCATCGGGCCGCCTGCGCAGGAAATCGTTGCCGCCGAGCTCGACAATGACCAGGGCCGGGTCATGTTGCCGCAACAGACCCTCGAGGCGCTCTCTGGCCGCCGTCGCAGTGTTCCCCGGGACTCCGGCATTCACCACCTGCCAGCCACTGTGTTCAGCCAGCCGGGAGGGAAAATCCTCGCCCCGGCCGGCGCCGGTACCCCAGGTGACGCTGTCGCCGAAGGCCAGCACAACGCTCCCGGCTGGCAGCGGCGAGTACGGGCTCTCCCGGCTACAACCCGGCACCAGTGCCACCAGTGCCACCAGCGCCCGCAGCAGCCAGCGGCGCCGGTGCCCCGATCCTGTCGACGTCATTGTCACGGTGTTCTCGACCTCCAGGCGGCGAAACGCTATGCTCTCCAGCTTGCCTTCAACACCCCTGCCGGCACAAGTCTGGAGTCATTTTGGAACTGGTCGTTTTCGATCTCGACGGCACACTGCTCGACAGCCGCTCCCAAATCAGCGGCTATACCCGGGACACGCTGCAGCTGCTGGCACAAAACGGTATCGCCTATACCGTGGCAACCGGGCGTACCCTGCACGCGGCGCGCGACATTCTCCACGGCCA
Organism: Haliea sp.; assembly: GCF_040221975.1. Classification (GTDB taxonomy): domain Bacteria; phylum Pseudomonadota; class Gammaproteobacteria; order Pseudomonadales; family Halieaceae; genus Haliea. The sequence continues at coordinate 49,711 of NZ_JAVJWR010000034.1, read as the reverse complement.
CGGCTTTTCTCTGCCACAGGTATTCAAGAATGGCGCCGTGATCTGGTGCCCGCAGGCGGAGGATTACAGCCACACCACCTTCCTGACTCAGGGCGAGATCGAGCAGGTCCTGACAGCCGTCATGGCCCAGGATGTCACACCGTTCATTTTCACCCTCGCACCCGGCAACTACCACGCCATCTATCACACCCCGCTGCGTAACGATGTGGAACGGCGCCTGGCGGAAGAGTTCGCAAAACGCTCGGAAGTGGATGTCCTGCCCGTGGAGAAAATGCCTGCGACTGCAGACATCACCAACGTAAGCGCGCTGGGCAAGCCGGAAGCAATTGCCGCGGTGGCACAGTTGGTGGAGGGTGAAGACAACCTGGTGGCGTATAGCGGCGATGCGCTGGAGGGCTCGGCGCTGAAATGGATCGACATTCATCACATCGATGCCAGCAAGGGCAACGCCGTGACGCGGTTAAAGGAAGACCTGGGCGTGAGCAAGGTCCTGTGCTTTGGCGACAGCGACAACGACCTGAGCATGTTCGCCCTGGCCGACGAATGCTATGCCCCGGACAATGCCAAGGACTATGTCAAGGAAGTGGCGACTGCGGTGATAGGCCACCACAATGAAGACGGCATCGCCCGCTTCCTGCGCCAGCGCTTCGGGTTGCCGGACTAGCCGGCGGCCAGCGCCAGCTGCACCGCGCCGCTGGTATCCACCTGCAGCACCAGCTGCAGTCCGTGTTTCTGGTCCCCGACCTGCTCGCCATTCAGCAACAGATGGGTGCTCACCGGGTAGACACCCTGGGGCAGACCCTCGGGCAGCGTGAAGGTGAATTCACTGGTATACGCTCCGCCATTGGCAGTGCTGGAACCCGGCGCCTTGGTCATGCTGTTGAGCGCAATGCTGTTGTCGTCGTTGTCCCAGATCGTCATCTTCTCTTCGATATTGGCGCGGGCACCGCTGGTTCCCGGCACGACCTCAATATGGGACTTGACCCGCACTTCGGTGCCCGGACGCACGGAGGTTCCCGGCAGGATCTCGCTGCGGTAGGCACTGACCTTGGGGTTGACCGGCAGGCTACCGGTTTGCTTCTCGAACTCGGCGGACACCTCGCGCTCGCTCTTCACCTGCACGGTGGTGTAGCCGATGATCATGTCGCGCACCATTTGGGCAGTGGTCTGGATCACCACCTGCCTGGCCGTATTCTCCGCAGTGCGCTGCACGGAATCGACCAGGTCCTTGAAGAAGCTGGCCTGACTGGTGTTGGCGACACCCAGGGCGAGCCCTGTGGCCATGACAACTCGGGTTACAGATTTCATGACGCTTCCCCCCGCAGCCCGACCGGCTGCTGCTTTACTGCACCATAGTCTATTGTATGGAAATATTCATTTTTGCCTCGCTCTGCGCCGCGTCCGCCCTGCGGATCAGATCGTTGGCGCCCGGGTGTCGCGGAATGATCGCCAGTGCAGACTCCGACTTGGCAATGGTACAACTGTAGTTCTTGCGCTGGAAGCAATCCTTCGCCTCTTGCAGAAAGCTGGCCACGGTCTGTTCGCGGAAGCGCTGTTGCTCGCGCCCGGCCGCGGCTGCCTGCTCCAGTTCCAGCGCGCCGGCATTGCCGGGATCCGCCGATCTGAGCTGGGCCGCCCGGTCATCGACACAGGCAAAGTCGTTCATCCGCAGGCAGGCGCGGCCCTCGCCCAACAGCAGGCCCAGCCGTTCCTCGCGGTCGCGGGCGGCGGCCATCAGGCGCTCGGCCATGACGTCCACCTCGCGCTGGAGGCCCTCCAGGTCATCGGCTTCGGCCCCGGCTTCACGGGCACTGGCAAGGGCCGAGCGCGCGCAGCCTATATCATCCCCGGCTATGCAGGTGCGTGCCTCCTCCAGGTAACCGGCAATGGTCTGGCGCGCGACTTCCCGATCCACCCGCTGCAGCAACAGGATCGCCTGCGCCTGACCCGGCACCAGATCCAGCAGGCCACGCAGTCGACTGCTGGCACAATCGTAATCCCCCGCTGCAAAACAGGCTTCCGCGTCCGCCAGCCGGGAGTTGACCAGCCGCTCCTGCTCGGCCTGGGCCTGCGCCTGCTCTGCCGCCGCCAGCAACTGGCCGGCCTCGGTATTTTGCGGCGCGAGGCTGCGCACCACCAGCGCGCTCTCGATAGCGCACTTGTAGTCCTGGCTGTAGAAGCAATCCTTGGCGGCCTGCAGACGACTGTCGATAGCCCGCTGCTGCTGCTCGCCCGCCTGGTACTGCTGGTAGCCAAACCAGCCACCGGCGATTACCAGCACCAACGCCAGCGCGGCAATCCCTTTCAGGCTGCCACTGCGTTTCGGTGGCAGCATGGCGCCGCGGAAGGCGTCAATGGTCGCCGGGCGCCGGCTCTTGTCCGGACTCAGGGCCGCGCTCAGCGCCTGCCACTCACGGTTGTTGAGTACGGCGGGCCGGGTCGGCTTCAGGTTCTCCGCTTTCGCATCCGCGGCGCTCTTGCGGTCGTAGGGGTGCTCTCCGGTGAGCATGATGTAAAGCACACAAGCCAGGGCGTAGACGTCATCGCTGAAACTGGGTGGCTCTCCCCGGGCCATCTCCACGGTGGCATAGGCGGGAGTCAGCGCGCCCAGGTCGCCGGCGTCGTAGTCGTGGCTGACGGCGGTCTTGTTGGCGGCGCGGGCGATGCCGAAGTCCAGGATCTTGACCGTGCCGCCGGTGGTGACAAAGATGTTGCCGGGCTTGAAGTCGGAGTGGATCAGGCCGCGCTTGTGGGCGTAGTCGAGGCCGGAGCAGAGGTCGCTGAAGTAGCGCATGGCCACTTCCTTGCTGAACGGCGCCTCCAGTCGCAACAGACTGTCCAGGGGGTCGCCCTTGAGCAGCTCCATGGTCATGAAAATGGTGCTGCCGTCGCGGTCGAAGTCGTGCACGGTGACGATATTCGGGTGCGCCAGCTTCTGCGACTTCACCGCCTCCTGCTGCAGGGACACAAACGCCTGGGGATGGTCCTTGAAATTCTGCCCCAGCACCTTGACCGCGATGTAGGGGTTGCGATCCTCCGCTTCGACCTTGCGCAAATCCCGGGCCTTGTAGACCAGCCCCATGCCGCCCTCGCCCAGCACATCTTCCAGCACGAAACGTTTTTTCAGCAGACGACCGCTTTCCGAGCGCGCCTTTTGCGCCAGCTGGCGGGCGCGATCGAAGCCGGCCGAGGTCTGGGTGGGGCTCTGGTACTCGGTATAGTCAGCCGCGGGGGTCTCGGCCTCCGGGTTTCGCTCCCCGGGCAGCGAGCCCTCCGGGTTGATCTCGGTGGCATCAGCGTCTGGCGTCCCGGCCCTGGTGTCGGAACCCGGATCCTGCGTCTTGTCACTGTCTCCCAAACTGCACACTCCCGCCTGCTACTTCTACTGGCCACACCGCGGCCCAAAGAGGTGAGTATAGAATTATGCCGCGCAGGTCGCTAGCACCGGGGTCACGCCTGCATGTCCGCCACCAGCTTGGCTACCGCCAGCTCGGCGGCGTCGGTGAACGGGGCCAGAACCAGATCTGCCCCCTTGGCGTGAAGGCCTTCGATATCCTGGCTGTAGTGCGTCGCCAGCGCGACCCTGCCCTGGAACTGGCGATCCCTGAGGCCATTGAGAATCAGCAGCCGCGGATCTTCATGGGTGACGCCGAGATCGTGCTGGGGCAAGGCACACACGACCCACTTGACGCCCTGCAGCGGCAGGCTGGCCATGAACTCCGGGTCGGCAGCATCCCCGTACAGCGCCTGCTTGTCCCAGTCCCGGTACTTGCGCACGACCTCGGGATTGAAATCCACTCCCAGCACGCGGTAGCCCTGATCCTCGAGAAAGCGGCTGATGGCCATGCCATAGCGGCCGAGGCCAAACACCACCACATCGTAACCGCGGACGTCGACCTCCTGCTCTGCCACTGAGGCTTCCCGTTGCGGGTTGTTGCGCTCGAAGATACCCAGCACCGGCTCCAGCCACCGGTACAGCACATGCGACCAGGTAATCATGTACACGGACATGGCGATGGTAATGAGACCGACCAGGGTCACCAGGCCCAGGGCCTCGGCATCCACGTGCCCCAGGGTCATGCCCATGGCCATGAAAATCAGGGAGAACTCGCTGATCTGGGCCACCGTCAGGCCCGCCAGGAAACCGGTGCGCTTGCGATAGCCCAGAAGGCCCATGATCACCATGACGATCAACGGGTTGCCGACCAGCACGAAGACCGAAAAGACCAGGGCCGGGCTGATCTGCGCGCCCAGCAGGCTGAGGTCGAGCTGGGTGCCCAGCGCGATGAAGAAAAACAGCAGCAGGAAATCCCGCAGGGAACCCAGCCGCGCCACGATCGCCTCGCGATAGGGTGTCGATGCCAGGGATATCCCCGCCAGCAGGCCACCCAGCTCCTTGCTGAAGCCGAGGTAGTGGCCGGCCGCCGCCAGCAGCGCGGCCCAGGCGATGGCAAAGGTGACCATCAGCTCCTGGGAGTGCGCGATCCTCCCCACCAGCGGCGTCGCCAGGTAGCGAATGAACAGCAGTACCAGCAACAGCATCGCCGCGCCGTTGACCAGGATACCCGCCACCCGCGCCAGGGCCCCGCCGTTGTCACCCTCCGCGGCGCCGATGCCGAATGAAGACAGGACCATCATCGCCAGTACCACCACCAGGTCCTGCACAATGAGGAAGCCGATGGCGATGCGCCCGTGCAGGGAGTCCACCTCGCGCTTGTCCGACAGCAGCTTGACGATAATGATGGTACTGGAGAAGGTCAGCGCCACCGCCACGTAGAGCGAGACGACCACACTCATGCCCAGCGCCAGGGCAAGCAGGAACCCGAACAGCGAGGTGAACAGGACCTGCCCCAGGCCCGTGGCCAGGGCCACCACGCCCAGGGTCCGGACCAGCTTCAAATCGAGCTTCAGCCCCACCAGGAACAGCAGCACGGCGATCCCGAGCTCCGCCATCAACTCGATGTTGTCGTGGTCGCTGACGATATTCAGTGCCGAGGGCCCCGCGAGGACACCAACCGCAATAAAACTGACCACCATCGGCTGGCGCAACTGCAGGCCGATGAATCCCACAAAGGCGGCCAGCGCCAACAGGGCTGCCCACTCGTAGAATGGCGAACTGTGAATCAGGGCCATATCAATCATCAATAAATACTCCCCCACTCTGCGCCGAACATTTTACGGACCTGACCCCAACCAGGGTTGTCCCAAGATAGCAAGGTAACATCTGCAATGACGATAAAAACAAGCACTCTGGTACTGCTTCTGCTGGGCAGCGGCTACTGCCACGCGGCCAGCTTCGTGGTCAGGGACCCCGCAGGCGAGCCCATCAACCCCGCCATGGTGACCGCCAGCCCCCTGACAGTGCCAGAGCCCACACTGGGTGAGATGGGCTACCCGGCCGACGGGGTCAGCAATCGCGCTGCCGTGACCCTCACCCGCTTCACCGATGCCGCCGGCCGTGTCAGCTTTGGAACCCGGCTGGACGATCACCGGTTCCGCGTGCGCGCCCAGGGCTTTGTCGACGCCACCCTGACCGCCCCTGCCGGCGAGGAGCCCATCGAGGTGACCCTGCAGCCCATGTCCCGGGAACAGTACATCGCCAGCTTCCCCTCCAATGTCTGGCTGTCACAGCTGCGCTTCGGCGGCGACGACGAGCTGAAGAAAACCTTCCAGCTCAACTGCGCCTTCTGCCACCAGCAGGCCTCACCGTTCATGCGCAACGAACGCACCGTGGATCAATGGCTCAGCGTGTTTGAACGCATGAACAGTTACGGCGCACGGCTGCCAGCGGAGGACCACCAGCGCATTGCGGAACTGCTGCAAACGGAGTTGCGGGAGCTGCGGGAGAATCCGCAGCAGGTGCCCGAGCCGCGGCGCTGGGAGCCCTACCTGGCGGACTACCAGATGACCGAGTGGCCGCTCGGTGACGGCTTCTCGCAGATGCACGACTTCCTGCTGCACCCCAACGGCCTGGTCTACGTCGGTGACAACCTGTTCGACCGGATTTACGAGGTCGACCCGGCAACCGGTGATTACACCGTCTACAAGGTGCCGCACCGTGAAGGCGATACCATCGGCGGCATTCTCGGCAACCGCTTCACGGTGTTCCCGAAGATGGACAACACCATGGGGGTGCACTCCTTTGCCTACTCGAAGCGCGACGGCAATATCTTCATTACCCCCTCCATGCAGCAGGCACTGCTGGAATTCAATCCCGAGACCAAGGCCTTCACCATTCACGAAATGGACGAGGGCTATTACCCCCACACCATCCGTACCGACGACCAGGACCGGGTCTGGTTCACCCTGGCACTGTCTTCCCAGGTGGCCCGCTTTGATCGCGACAGCGGCGAGTTCAGGATCTACGACCTGCCGGCCCGCAGTTTCCGCGAGTGGCTGGTGCTGAAGTCGCTGCCGTTCATTTTCTGGATGGACCCCGAGCGGCGGCCGCAACCGGCGCCGGACCGGGAGGGCACGGGGCTGCCCATGCCCTATGGCATCGATGTGGCGCCGGACGGGCGTGTTTGGGTGGCACGGCTGTATGCCAATGACCTGGCGATGATCGATCCGACTACCGACGAGGTCACCATGATCGATTTCCCCTTCGAGGGGCCCCGGCGGCTGCGGGCGGATGCGGACGGCAACCTGTGGATCGTGGCCTTCCAGGACTCCCTGCTGGTGAAATACGACCCGGTGACTGCTGTCTTTACCGACTACCCGCTGCCGGTGCGCAACGAAGTCCCCTACGCGCTCAACGTCGACCGCGATCGCGGAGTGGTGTGGGTCAACGGCAACCAGTCCGACACCATCATGAGTTTCGATATCGCCAGTGAGCGCTGGCGCGTGTATCCCATGCCGCGGCAGCGCTTCTTTACCCGGGATATCGAAGTGGCCGAGGACAGCGGTGCGATCTATACCAGCAACTCCCACTTCCCCACCTGGCAAACCGAGGGCGGCGTGCCGACGCTGCTGCGCATCACACCGCTGGCGGAGTAGCGGCAGTGGCTGCAGGAAGATTGACGGGGCTGTTGCTGACGCTGTGCGCAGTCAGCGCCGCCGCCAGCGACTGGCCAGTCTATGGCGGCGACGCAGGGGGCCAGCACTACAGCGACCTGGACCAGATCAACCGTGACAACGTGGCCCGGCTCGAGGTCGGCTGGGTATTCCGCAGCGGCGACAGTGAAACCTTCGGCGCAGCCATGGCGCAGACTTCTACCCAGAGCACGCCCATCCTGCTGCCCGCGGCCGCCGGAGCCAGCCTGGTGTACTGCACGCCTTTCAACCGCGTGATTGCCCTGGACCCGGGCAGCGGCGAGCAGCGCTGGGATTTCGACCCGCAGATCAATCGCGGTGGCGACCGCCCCTTTCGCTGCCGCGGGGTCAGCTATGCCGAGGACACGGCGGTAGCCACCGCGGCCCACTGCCGGCATCGACTGTTTCTCGCCACTCACGACCGCAGGCTGTGGGCAATCGATGCGGCCGATGGCAAACCCTGTGCCGGCTTCGGCGAGGAAGGCCGGGTGGCGCTGTATGGCAGCAGCGATCATCCCCCCGGGGAGGTCAGTAACTCCTCCCCGCCCGTGGTTGCCAATGGCGTGGTGGTCACCGGATCGACGGTGATCGACTTTACCCGGGCCACCACCCCGCGCGGGGTAGTGCAGGCCTTCGACAGCCACAACGGCGAGCCCCTGTGGCAGTTCGACCCCCTGGACGGGCACCCCGACAGCGGCAGCGCCAACGTCTGGGCGCCGATGTCAGTGGATGCAGAGCGCGGCCTGGTATACCTGCCTGTCAGCGCACCCTCTCCCGACTACTATGGTGCCGGACGTCCGGGGGACAACCTGCATGCCAACAGCGTGGTCGCCCTGGATCTGGCCAGCGGCGCCCGGCGCTGGCATTTCCAGCATGTGCGCCACGACCTCTGGGACTACGACACCCCGGCCCAGCCCATCCTGTTCGACTGGCGGCGGGATGGGCAGCGAGTACCGGCGCTGGCACAACTGACCAAACAGGGCTTTGTGTTCGTACTCAACCGGCTCACCGGGGAATCCCTGTGGGAGATCACCGAGCAACCCGTACCCCCGTCGCAAGTTCCGGGCGAGGTCACCGCCCTCACCCAGCCCAAGCCCATCGCCCCGCCGCCGCTGCTGGACAGCTTCCTGATGCCCAACGACGCCTGGGGCCTGACCCCCGTCGATCGCGGCCACTGTCGGCGCCAGCTGGCAGCGCTGCACAACCTGGGCCTGTTCACCCCGATCAGTGAGACCCGGACCCTGATGTATCCGGGCAGTCTCGGCGGACCCAACTGGGGCGGCGGCGCCCTGCTGCCGGAACGCGGCGTACTGCTGGTCAACATCAACAACGTGGCGTTCACCGGTCGCCTGGTAGCGGCTGCAGACCTTGTCGAGCGCGCACTGCCGGCGGCGGGCCGGCGCTTCCGGGTGACCATGGCCGGCACGCCCTACGCGATCGAAATCGACCGCCTGCAATCGTTCCTGGGACTGCCCTGCAACCCGCCGCCCTGGGGCAAGCTGCTGGCGGTAGACCTGTACGGCGGGCGTATCCTCTGGGAGACCGCGCTCGGTTCGGTACACGAAATGGGCCCGGTGGATGCGCCTGTGCACATTGAGTGGGGCACTCCCAATCTGGGCGGTGGTATCGCCACCGCGGGCGGGCTGTTTTTTATCGGCGCCACCATGGACCGGCAGATCCGCGCCTTCGATACCGATAGCGGCGCCACGCTTTGGCAGTACACCCTGCCGGTGGACGCCACCGCGACTCCGATGACCTACCGCTACCGGGGCCGGCAATACCTGGTGATCAACGCCGGCGGCCACCACATGTTCAACCGTGGCAGCGGCGACTACCTCTACGCGTTCAGGCTTCCCCTATGAAAAAAATACTGCTGGTCATGCTCCTGTTGCTGGTCGGCCTCGCCGTCTGGCTGGGCAGCGAGGGTTTCTTCCAACACCCGGCGCGGACTGTGGAGACCCTGGCCATGCGCCACGCCGACAAGCTGCCGCTGGCGTATTTCGGCGGTCGCCTGTACCGGCAGCACTGCGCGGACTGTCACCAGAACCCAGCCATGAAAGCGCCCACCCGCCAGGCGCTGGGCAACCTGTCGCGTGAAGGCATCATGGTGTCGCTGGAGTTCGGCAAGATGCAGCCCATGGCGGCCCACCTGAGCAAGCAGCAGCGGGGGCTGATCGCCCTCTACCTGACCAACTCAGCGACCGGGGTATATGACTGGGTAGACAAAATTGCCTGCACGGAAACCGACGCCAGTGACGGTACCGTGCGGGTTGGCCACTGGGGGCTGGGGCCGGACAACCGCCGCTTCCTGGACACCGCGGAGGCCGGCATCGACCGCGCCAGCGTCGGCTCCCTGGAACTCGCCTGGAGCCTGGCCCTGCCGCGGGTCACGGACATGCGCTCCCAGCCCGCCATCATCGGCGATACTCTGTACCTGGGCGACCGCGCCGGCATGCTCTATGCGCTGGACCGCAAGACCGGCTGCGTACGCAGGCACACGGAGGTCATGGCCGGCGTGCGCTCCGCGATCACGGTCGCCGAGCTGAACAACGGCCGCCGCCTGCTGGTACTCGCCGATTCCCTCGCCAACCTGTTCGCCCTGGACCCGGAGACCCTGGAGACGGTGTGGCAGGGCTCGGCCCGGGTATTCGACACCTCGGTGGTCACCGGCTCCATCAGTTTCCACGACGACCGCCTGTATGTGCCGGTGTCTTCCTACGAGGTTGCGGTGGCGGGCAGCCCGGGCTATCCCTGCTGCCGCTCCCACGGTGCGGTGCTGGCCCTGGATGCGGGCAGCGGCGAGCAGCTGTGGACCTGGCATGCCACGCCCGATGCGACCCTGCAGGGCCAGAATGCGGACGGCGTCGACTGGTACGGACCCTCGGGCGCGGTGGTGTGGACCACGCCCGCGATTGACGCCACCCGCAACCGGCTCTATGTCGGTACCGGCCAGAACCTGTCCCGGCCCGCCACCGGCACCAGCGACGCCATCGTCGCCCTGGACCTGGACAGCGGCGAGGCCGCCTGGATTTTCCAAGCCACCGCCGATGACGCCTGGAATGCCGCCTGCCAGAACGATGGCGCCAACTGCCCGGAGGAGCCGGGGCCCGACTTCGACTTCGGCGCCTCGGTGATCATCGCCGACCTGCCCGACGGCGGCCAGCTGCTGCTGGCGGGACAGAAATCGGGGGAGATTCACGCCCTCAATCCGGATCCGGCGAGTGCCGCGGGGGAACGTCTGTGGTCACGGCGTGTCAGCCAGGGCACCACCAATGGCGGTATCCACTGGGGCATGGCCCTCGCCGGCACCCGTCTGGTGGTGCCGGTTGCCGACCCGGAGCGGGATCTTCCCGGCTATACGCCGGCGCCGGGCCTGTATGCGCTGAATATCAGCAACGGCGCCCTGGCGTGGCAGCACACCGTCACCCGCGGCTGCGATTTCCCCGAGGAGCACCGGCCCCTGGTGGGCCTGGCCCAGGTTCGCGCCGGTGGCGGCCAGCCACTGCAAGAACAGTATCGGTGTTCGTTCTACTACGGGCTCTCGGCCGCGGCCACCGTCACGCCGGAACTGGCCTTCAGCGCCGGCCTCGATGGCCGGGTACGGGCCTTTGACCTGGCAACGGGGGAAGTCCTGTGGGAAACCGCCACCGCGGTGCCGGTCACTGCCAGCAACGGACTTGAAGGCCACGGCGGCGCCATCGACGTCGGCGGCCAGGTGATCGCCGACGGCTGGCTGTACGTACTATCGGGCTACAGCATGTTCGGCCAGCTGCCGGGCAATCTGCTGCTGGCCTATCGGGTAAGCGACTGACTTCAGGCTTTGCTGCCTCGAGGTGACAGCAGCCAGGCCAGGGCCGGCAGGAACAGCAGCGCCCCGAGCATGTTCCAGAAGAACATGAAGGTGAGCATCAGGCCCATGTCGGCCTGGAACTTGATCGGCGAGAACATCCAGGTACCCACGCCCACCGCCAGGGTGAGACCGGTGAAGGCCACCGCGGTGCCGCTGGACTTGAGCGCGTAGAAATACGCATTCTCCAGTGACTCACCGCTGCGCAGGTAGGACTGCAGCGAAGAGTAGATGTAGATACCGTAGTCCACCCCGATGCCCACACCCAGCGCAATCACCGGCAGAGTCGCCACCTTGACCCCGATACCCAGCGCGGCCATCAGCGCCTGGCCAAGGACCGAGGTCAGCATCAGCGGCACGATGATGCAGGCGGTAATACGCAGGGAGCGGAAGTTGATCAGGCACAGCGCAATCACCACCCCGTAGACCCAAAGCAGCATCCTGGTCTGGGCCTCGCGGATGACGATATTGGTCGCCGCCTCGACCCCGGCATTGCCCGCCGCCATATCGAACTGCAGGTCATCCCGGTTGTAGGTCTCGGCAAACTCCTCCACCTCGGCCACCACACCATCCAGGGTATCGGCCTTGTGATCGTCAAGAAACAGGATAACGGGCGCCATGGAACAGTCGGTATTGCGCAGCATGTTCGGCGCACTGCTCAGGGAATTGTTGAGGATAAAGCGATTGCGGCTGGTCTCGTGCCATTTCGGGCTGCCCTCGTTCATGCCCTGGATCGCGAGCTTGGAAACATCCACCAGGGACATGGCGGACTGCACTCCGGGCACGGTTTCCATCACCCCCTGGAAATAGTTCACCGCCGAGATGAACTCGTAGCTGCCGCACTGCTGCACATCGGTGCTGGCCATGACCACGAACACATCGGTACTGGTGGAATAGTTGCGGGTGAGGAACGCGTTGTCCTTGTTGTAGCGTGAGTCGGCGCGCAGCTCCGGCGCACCCGGGTCGAGGTCGCCTATTTTCTGGAACTGGCCAAAGTACAGGCCGCCGGCAAACAGTATCGTACACACGGCGAGAATGGTGATCGCAGGTCCCCGGCGGGTCGTTTTGGCCAGCAGGCGCCAGTGGCTGTAGCGGCTGTTTTCCTTCGTGGAACGATAGCTGACGCAGCGATCGGAAATGCCGGTGAAAGTCAGCACCAGGGGCAGCAGGATGAGGTTGGTCAGTATCAGTACCGCGATCCCGGTCGCGGCCACCACGGCCAGCTCCTGGATCACCGGGATATCGATGACCCGCAGAGTGAAGAAACCCACGCCGTCACTGAGCAGGGCCACGAAACCGGGCTTGGACAGGCGGATAAAGGTGAGCCGTGCCGCCTCCAGACGCGATACCTTGAGATAAATGAAATTGCCAAAGCGGTTGATGATCTGCACCGAGTGGCTGACGCCTACCGCAAATACGAGGAACGGCACCAGCATCGAGTACGGGTCAAGGCCGAAGCCCATGAGGTTGAGCAGCCCCATCTGCCAGACCACCGCCACCGTGGAACACAACAGCGCCGCAGAGGTGAGCCAGCCGCAGCGGGAATAGATGAACAGCATCACCGCGGTGATCGCAAACGCCACCAGGAAGAACAGCCCTACCAGGGTGGCGCCCTCGATGAGGTCGCCGATGAGTTTGGCGAAGCCGGTGATACGGATATTGATGGTGTCCGAGGAGTACTTGTCTCGCACCAGTTCCTCGAGGTCGTGCGAAAAGCGGGCATAATCCAGACGCTCACCGGTGTTGGGGTCTGTCTCAACCAGAGGCGCGACAATAATGGTCGACTTGAAATTGTTGGCGACAAGGCGCCCGATCTGGCCCGACTTGAGTACGTTTTCGCGCAGATCCCCAAGGGAGCGCTCGCTGCCGTCGTAGTCATCGGGAATGACCGCACCGCCGACAAAGCCCTCCTCCGTGACCTCCATCCAGCGCGTATTGGGGGTCCACAGGGACTGCAGTGCGGAGCGGTCGACGCCGTTGATGTAAAAGACTTCGTCGGTAATGCGGCGCAGCAGGTCCTGGAACTCCTCGGTAAAGATGTCGCCCTCGGTGGTCTCGACAATGATTCGCACCGAGTTGCCCAGCCCCTTGAGATCATCCTGGCGGTAGAGGAAGTTCTGGATGTAGGGATGCGATACCGGCAACATCTTCTCGAAGCTGGCATCGGGCTTGAGCTGGCTCGCCTGCCAGCCGAAAAATACCGTGGTCAGCGCAAACAGCAGGATCAGGGGCAGGCGCATCCCCATCAACAGAGTGCCCAGCAGCGGACGGAGTTTGCCGTCTTCCGGCTCTTCGCGGGTGCTTTCGTGGTCGGTCACAGGGGATCTGCCTCACTCAGGGGTAACAGGCCGGCCATGCCGACCAGCAGGATGTCGCCGCCGGCGGTCTCAACGGCAGAGGACAGACTGGAGCGGGAAGGATGACGCCAGCCACGCAAGCCGCCACCGTCGGTACTGGCCAGCACCAGGCCGCCGGAACCGACCATCAGGACGTGGCCATCCGCCAGCCGCGTGCCACCATAGAGGCTGTAGCGTTCGGCGTTACCGACTTCCTCCCAACTGACACCGCCGTCCGTTGAGCGGAACACGTGACCGCGCAGCCCGTAGGCGTAGAGTTCTCCTGCCTGCGCTGCGATGCCAAACAGGCTGCCGTCGTAGAGATCCTCCACCCGCTCCCAGCTGCCACCATTGTCACTGGAGTAGTACAGCAGGCCGGCTTCACCACTGAGATAAAGGCGACCGTCGGCGCCGGCGGCCATGGCGTAGTAATGGTACCGATAGGCATTGTCGATGCCGGCAATGGCGATCTTCCAGTCGCTGCCACCGTTGTCGGTGCGATACAGCATGCCGTAGGCACCGACGGCAAAACCGTTGTTGGCGTCGAGGAACAACACATCGAGAAAGGGATCGGCGGGGCCGACATCAATCGCATCCGTGGCGTCATCCACGGCAAAGCTGGCATCTTCCAGGGCATATTGCAGCTCCCCCAGGTCCGCCTCTTCCACCCCCTCGGCCTCGGCCTCCGCCAGCGCGTCCTCCAGCTGCCGCACACGCTCTTGCGCCCACGCCAGATACTGCCGATTGGCATCGTAGCCGTCGAACTGCAGGCTCCAGCTCTCGCCGCCGTCATTGCTGTGGAGGATCGTGCCGGAATGGCCCACGGCCCAGCCCAGCTCCGGCTGCGGGAAGTGCAGTGCGGTCAGGGTGACACTGACCGGTACCGGGGCCTGGCGCCAACTGGCGCCGTCATCGTCGCTGAGAATGATCACGCCGCGCTCGCCCACGGCGACCAGGCGATCGCCCGCCCGGGTGATGTCGAGCAACTGCATGCTGGCGGGCTCGGTGAAGGTCACCGCCGGCAGGAAGGCGAAGTCCTCCGCCGCACGCAGTGGCGCGGGCAGGAGGACGCAGAGAACCAGTGCGGCGAGGCCCAGTGGCCGCGCCAGAGCGCTCAGACAATCCATGGCCGTGCGCCTAGCGCCGTCCAGCCCGGCGCAGAGCGGCCGGCGTGAAGTCATCGAAGTCACCAACATAGCCGAAATCGTACTGGTAGCCGCTCTCTTCGTTGTCCAGGCCGATCACAACATAGCGACCGGAAATCAGGTCGTGCAGGGATTCCGCCGCGATCCAGGGTACCTGCACCTGGTAGTGCTGGACCTTGTGGCCCTCCTTCACCCGCCACAGTTCGCCGCGGCCATCGTAGTGGTCCACCACCGCGATCTGCCAGGTATCCTCGTCCACGTAGAACGTGCGGCGGGCGTAGATGTGGCGGGCGTCTTCCTTGAGCGTGGCTTCCACCACCCAGACCCGGTGCAATTCATAGCGCAGATACTGCGGGTCCATGTGCCCGGGCTTGATGATGTCGGTGTACTTGAGATCGCCACGGCGCAGGGCATAGGCGTTGTAAGGGATGTAAATTTCCTTCTTGCCCACCAGTTCCCAGTCGTAGCGGTCCGGCGCGCCATTGAACAGATCGAGGTCGTCGGCGGTGCGCAGGCCATCGGAGGCGACGCCGGGACCGTCATAGGCGATGCTGGGCGCGAGGCGCACCCGTCGCTGGCCAGCGTTGTAGACCCAGGCGGAGCGGGGCTCCTTTACCTGGTTCAGGTTCTCGTGTACCAGCAGGACATCCCCCTCCAGCCGCGCCGGCGCCAGGATGCGCTGCAGGAACACGAACAGGCGGTTGGGGTAGGGATTGCCGGGGAAACGGTTGGCGAAGATGGCCTCCTCCTCGAACAGCACCGGAGCGAAGGCGCCATTGGCCTGCACCGGCGCCTGGATGTAACGGCGCTTGACCCCCTGCGGGGTGCGGTAACGGGTGATGTGGTTCCAGATCACCTCAACGCCGCTTTCCGGAATGGGAAACGGAATGCTGGCGCGGAAATCCACCAGGCCGTTGCCACCGGCGACCAGGTCGGTCTTGGTCGCCCACTCCTTGATCAGCTCGTACTCACTGTCGGGCAGGTTGGCGCTACGGCGGGAGGGATAGACCGGCATCTGGTAAGTGTCGGGGTAGCGCCGGAACAGCGCCACCTGCCCCGGAGAGAGCTTGTCGGCGTACTGCTCGACATTGTCCGCGGTGATGGTGAACAGCACCTCGTCCTCGGCGAACGGGTTCACCAGGCGCTCACCTTCGGTGTAGCCCGCGGGCAGCTCGGTGATGCCGCCCTCCCAGGGCGGGATGCTGCCGTCGGCGTTGCCGGCGCGCTCGGCACCAATGGGGGTCAGTTCCTCGCCGCCCAGGCGCGCGGCCTGCTCGGAGCTGACTTTCGCCAGAGCCAGGCTGCTACCCAGACCGAGCAAAGACGCGAGACCCGCGGCCATCAATCTTTTATTCATGCAATTACTCCTTGTTATCGGGTGCACTAGAACGCGACGGAAAAGCTCAGGGAGACGAAATCCCGGTCGATCATTTCATCATAGTCTGCACCAAAGAAACTGGTATAGGAAATATCGGCGCGGTAGACGTTCATGTAGTCCGCGATGACCCCGAGGCTCAGGGCAATGCGGTCCTCGATGAAGTTCGGTGCCGGCGAAGTGCCTTTCACATCGTGGGACCAGGCCACATTCGGCGTCAGGTTGACACCGGCAAAGACATCAGTGTACTCGAGACTTGCACGCACCCGGTAACCCCAGGAGAAGTCCTCGGTAAAGCCCTCATCGGTGCAGTAGTCGCCGTTGCTGTTGGGCCGGATGCCGGCAAAGGCCTCTGCCGCCGGGTGCGAGTCGCAGGCGATGGGGGAGCCGGGCCACAGTGCAAACTGGCTGCTGAATGGCTCGAAGTCGCCGACGCCGTAGCTCGGTGAGCGCCCGTAGTTGATATTGTCCTCCATGCCTCCGAGGAACACCGCACCGACCTCCGCGGCCAGGGAGAGCCGCTGGGCGCCGAACACCTGCTCGAAGAACTTGATAAAGGTCATCTGCGCCTGAGTGTAGGAGACATTGTCATAACCTGCCACGTAGCCACCCGGGCCCGCCGCCAGCGTTCGCGGCAGCATCCGGGACCACTCCGCCGCGGTACCCAGGGCAACGGCCTGCAGCAGATCGGTGGTATTGATCTGCAGCGGAAAGTCCGGGCGATGGCTCAATTCACCGGAGACCGCCCAGGCACCGAGATTGGTGGCAAAGGTCAAGCCCCAGAGTTCGATGTCCTCGGGGAACTCGAAGAAGTAGTCCGGATTGGCACCAAAATTGACCGGCAAACCGAAGGCAACGGTGGCGTTGTTGGCGCTGAAAATCGGCGTGCGGCTGTGGTAATTCATGTAATAGAGGCCAAACTCGGTGTCATTGAAAGCCTCGGAAAAGTAGCGGAAGGCCAGCCCCCACTGCCCTGAGTCGGAGGCTTCCACATCGGCACTGCGCGGCAAAATCAGGCCCTGGGCCTCGGCGGCGCCGTCGGGCACCGCATTGGAAATGGTGAGGTAATCACAGCCGCCACCGTAGGGGTCCGCCGCATTCCAGTAGGTCCCGCACTCATCGAGGATGGTGCGCTCCCAGTCATACTGGACGAAGGCTTCCAGGCTGAGATCGCCGGTGACACCGTAGTTGGCGTAGACCATGCCCACCGGCAGCAACGCCTCCTTGATTTCCGAGCCGGGCTTGCGCAGGGCAGTGACATCGAAGGGGTTGATCACGTTGACACCGTTCTGGATAAAGGTGCTCTCACCCCAGCTCAGGACCATGTTGCCGGCGCGCAGTTCGAGAGGGCTGTCGCCCACCTCAAAGCTGCCGAACAGGTAATAATCCAGGAATTCGACACCGCGATAGCGTGCCAGGCGCTCGAAGTCGGAGGTGTCGAGCTTGCGATTCGGGACATAGCCGTTGGCGGCGTGGCCGTGGGGGACCGCGCTGGTCCCCACTTCGTGGTCATACCAGTATTTCAGGCGCGTAAAGAAACCGTAGTTGTCCCGGGTCAGCTCCAGGTCGTGAATGCCGCGGAACTGCAACGAAAACAGGTCGCCCCTGTCATAGTTCAGGTTGCCGTCATCGGCGGTGCTGGAGGATGCCCGGCCCTTGCCATCGGCGGTATTGCCCGGCGCCAGCAGGCCATTGTTGGGACTCTCGGCCCGCCAGCTCGCACCAATGGAGAGGTTGGAGGACAGGCGGGCCTCGAAAGGACCGAGATCGAAGGTCTGCGCCGACGCCGGTGCAGCAAGGCCCAGGGCTACCAGGGCAGCGAGGAGCGGTGACCTGGTATTGCAGGGATTAAGGCCAGTCAGTGCTTTCATGGGTGGTTCTCCTGCTGGTTATGATTAGTCGTTGGCAGCATTCTCACCGTAAGTATGGACGAATTCCAGTGCCGGCGGGTTGTTCCGGATCAATTTTTAGTCACCGCAGTGGACACTGCGGCGTCACGAGCGCGTGCTAAGGTGGCAACATGGGAAACGATGTGACAGAGCAGAAACGGCTGGGCACCACCATGCAGGTACTTGCCTGGGTCGTGCTGATGGCGCTGCTGGCGGCCTGGTTCAACGACCTGCTGGGCCGGCGCCACAATCCCAACCAGATGCTGGAAACGCGCTATGCGGAGGGCGGCATCCGCGAGGTGGTCCTGCAGCGCAATCGCTTCGGCCACTATGTCACCAGCGGCAGGATCAACGGTGAACCGGTTGTGTTCATGCTGGATACGGGCGCGACCGGCGTCGCCATCCCCGAGAACATCGCCCGCCGCCTCAAGCTGGAGCGGGGTCGCGCTTTTCGCACCCAGACCGCCAACGGTGTCGCCGTTTCCTACGCCACCCGCCTGGACCGGGTCAGCGTCGGCGACATCGCCCTGGACAATGTCAGCGCAGGCATTGTACCGGGCCTGCAAACCAGTGAAATCCTGCTCGGCATGTCGTTCCTGAAGCATATTGAATTCACCCAGCGCGGCGACCAGCTTATACTGCGGCAATACCCCGGCTGAGGACACCCATGCCCGCGACCCTGAAAGGCCCCTGGAACCTGCGCCAGATCGAGCAGTTCCTGGGCGACGTCACTTTCCCCCTGCGCCTGGCCTGTACCAGCCGCGACGGCTACCCGCGGGTGGTATCGGTGTGGTACGCCTACCGCGACGCCGCGCTGCTCTGCGTGTCACACCGCAAGTCCGCGCTGGTCAAGCTGCTGGAGCAGGATCCGCGGGTAGGCTTCGAGGTGTCCCCCAATGACCCGCCCTACCACGGCGTGCGTGGCCAGGGCCAGGCCAGCCTGGCACCGCTGGGCGACCACGATGTCCTGGAAACACTGCTGGACCGCTACCTGGGGCAAGAGGAGTCGCGGGTCGGCAACTGGCTGCTGGCACGCAAGGATGAGGAAATGCTCATTACCATAAGCCCCGAACGCATGTTCAGCTGGGACTACAGACAGCGCATGGCGGATGTCAGCGCGGGTCGGGCACCACAATAACCGGCACCGGGATCCGCGCCAGCAGGTCCGGGTCCTCCCCCACCAGTTGCCGCAGCTCCGCCCGGTGCAGCAGCAGGGCGCCACTGCGGGCATGGGCCAGATTGTGCTCCAGACTCAAGGCATCGTGCAGGTGCAGGCGCTCGACCCGGTCGCACAGGGGCAATGCCAGCAACTCCTCCGGCACCGGTTCCGACAGCACCCGCAGGGGGCCCTTGCGCGGCGGGTGACGCTCGTCGTGGATCAATACCGTGCAGGGTGCCTGCAGGATCAACGCGCGGCAGTTGGAGCCCAGGCGCGCCCCGCCGCAGTGGGCCGACAACCCGGCCTTGCCCAGTACCAGCAGGTCGCCCGGGCCCGCCAGGGCCAGGGCCGCATTCACCACCCGCCCGCGACTCACTTGCAGCGAGTGTGCCAGACCGCGCCCGGCGACAGCCGCCTCCAGCGCCAGGGTCGCCCGCTGCAGCTGCCGCGCCAGGGTAGCCTCCATCTGTGCCGGCGACAGCGGTCGCGCCAGACCGGACCGGGCGCCCACTTCCCGGGAGAAAGGGAATTGCGCCGAGTGCACCAGATCCTGGTCCTCCACATACAGGGCCACCAGTTCCGCCCGGCGTTGCGCGGCGAGTTCCACCGCCGCCTGCAGAGCCGCCAGGCTGTGGCGCGACGCATCCAGCAGTGCCAGCACGCGGATATCCGAGCGTCGGCGCCGCAGTGGGGCATCAACGTTCATGCTCGTCATCCTCCTGACTGTACTCCTGGTCGCTGTCGTCGTCGGCCCTGGCCGCCTTGACCGCAGCCGCGAACAGCGCCAGCCGTTCAGCCACCAACCGTTCCAGCTCGGCGCCATCGGTGCCGGTGAGCAGCGTCAAGGCCTCGTCGACATGGCGAATCGGGTAGATGCGGAAGCGCCCGTCGGCCACCGCCTCGCGCACCTCGCCTTTCAGCATCAGGTGCTCGACATTGCTGGCGGGCAACAACACGGCGTGACCGCTGACCTCGCCGCGAGCGCGGCAGACGTCAAAAAAACCTTCGATCTTTTCGTTCACACCGCCCACCGCCTGCACTTCCCCGCGCTGGTTCACTGACCCGGTTACCGCGAAGGACTGGTCCAGCCCCACCCGGGCAATGGCCGAGACCAGGGCGCAGATCTCCGCCACTGACGCGGAATCGCCTTCGACACCGCCGTAGGACTGCTCGAACACCAGGCTCGCGGACAGGGACAGGGGGACGTCCGGCGCGTAGCGGTTGGCCAGATAGCGGCCAATGATCAACACCGCCTTGGAATGGATGCGCCCGCCCATGCGGGCCTCGCGCTCGATATCGACCAGCTGGCCGCCACCGGGGCGCGCCGTCGCGGTGATGCGGGAGGGCTGCCCAAAGGCAAAATCCCCGAGGGTCAGCACCGACAGGCCATTGACCTGCCCCACTACAGAGCCGGCGGTATCGATCATCACGGTACCGCGATGAATCATCTCGTGGCTGCGCTCGCGCAAGCGACTGGCGCGCCAGAGTTGCTGGGTCACTGCCTGTTCCACGTGCTCGCGGCCGATCACACTGGCGCCGGACTCGCTGGCCCAGTGCTGTGCTTCCAGCAACAGATCCCGCAATTCGCGCTGGCGCGCGGTGAGCTTGCGCTGGTCGTCCGCCAGGCGGCTGGCGCGCTCGATCACCGCCGCCACGCCGTCCCGGCCCAATGGCAGCAGACCCGCGTTCCGGGCCAGGGTGCCAATCATCCGTGCGTACAGCGCCTGGTTGGCCGGGTCCCGGGCCAGTTCATCCTCGAGATCCGCCTGTACCTTGAACAGTTCCAGGAACTCGGGATCGTGTTCGCAGAGCAGATAGTAGAACAGGCGCTCGCCCAGCAGCACCACTTTGACGTCCAGCGGGATGGGCTCGGGTTCCAGGCTCACGGTACTGATCAGGCCGTAAGCCTGCTCCAGTGACTCGGTACGGATTTCGCCCGCGCGCAGGACCCGCTTCAGGGTCTCCCAGGCGCCGGGCTGGGTCAGTACGCCGCGCACATCGATCAGCAGGTAGCCGCCGTTGGCGCGGTGCAGGGCCCCGGCGCGGATCAGGGAGAAATCGGTGACCAGGGTACCGTTGTGCACGTGATGTTCGGTGCGGCCCACAAGATGCTGGTGGCTGGGCAGGTCCTGATAGATGACCGGCGCCCCCGTGCAGTCGCTGTTGTCCACCAGCAGGTTGATCTGGAAGCGACTGAATACCGCCTCCGGGGACACCTCGGGGCTTTCGGCGAGAAACACGTTGACGTGGGACAGCATGGCCTCGCGACAGGCCTGCAGGTGCGCCAGTACCCCGGCCTGTTCCCGGTAGCGCTCCTCCAGTTCCGCCAGCGGCGCGCCAATCGCTGTCTGCAGCATTTCCGCGTTCAGGGCATCCACCTGGTGGCGCAGCTCGCGGGCCAGCAGGGGCATCTGGCGAATGGCCTGGGTCAGCTTGCGCTGGAGAATGTCGACCGTGCCCTCGATGCGCTCGCGGTCTTCCCTGGGCAGGGCCCGGAAGGCCTCCGGAGACATCATGCTGTCGCCGTCGGCCTTGTCATCCACGGGTGCAAAGGTGAACCCGTTGGGCGTGGACACCAGCAGGATGTCCTGCTCCCGGGCCTCCCGGCGGATCGCCTCGATGGCATCCCGCTGGCGGTCACCCATGGCCTGGTTCATTTCCTGCAGGCGGTTCTGGTACTCCTCGCTCTCGAACAGGGCGGGAATCGCGGTCTTCAATTCGTCGACAAGCTGGCCCAGGTCGGTGTGCAGCTGCCGCCCCAAACCGGCCGGCAGGGCGAGATGAAACGGCCGGGAGGGCTCGTCGAAGTTGTAGCGATAGGCCCAGTCACCGGGCGAGGCTTCCTTGCGGGCGCGGGCTTCAAGAAACTGTGCCACCAGCTCGTGCCGACCGTGGCCGGGATCACCCAGCACGTAGAGGTTGAAGCCATCGCTGCGAATCGCGGTGCCGAAGTTCAGCGCATCGCGAGCCCGGTCGTGACCGTAGAGCAGGTCCAGCGGTTCCAGTTCGCTGGTGGCTTCAAAATCAAAACCTTCCCCGCTGCAGGCGCGGTAAACCTGCTCTGGAGCCAGTGGCTCGACCATGGCAGCACTCCTTGTCTATGGACTTGCTGCCAGATCATAACAGGGACCAGGGGTCAGATGGCGAGTTCGAGCTTGCGCGCCATCTTGGCTTCCAGCTGCTCGTTGAGTTTCTGCGAGATTTCTTCAGCCGAAATCACCAGTCCGCGCTCCACGGATTCTGCCCGGGCCTGATCACCGTTGGCAGCCAGGGTCGGCTCCCAGTTCTCGATCGCCGGCGCGTCATTCAGCGCCAGGGTCGCGCCGGTGTTGGCATAGTCGGCTGACTGGGCGAAAGCGGTGCTGCCAAGGGCAGCGGTTAGTGCCAGGGTGGCGAGCCTGACTGTTACAGCTAGGGTATTCATTACTACTCTCCTGAAAGGTCATGTGTTACGTCATTGCACACATGGTAACACATATACCCATATTCAAGGATTTCGGATCATTAACAGTTGTTAATGCCGGCAGGGTATCGACCTATAAAAACCTCTACCAATTCTCCCAATGTCATTTATATTATTGTTTTTAGTGATTTTTATTTTTCAGATCACAATGCGGCGCGAGAGTGTGAAAATTACCGGAGCCGACTCCGGGCAAAGTGTTACCTTGGCAGCGCAGCCAACAACTGCCCCAATCCGGCAGAAACCGGATAGTCGCCGGCCGTCCAACCCAGTCGCACCAGCACCGCATCGCGGGAGGGCACGATCATCACTACCTGCCCGCGGTTGCCCTGCATGGCATAGGCATCCGCCGGCAGGTCCGGCCAGCGCAGGCTGTCGCCACCGCCGTTGAGCCAGAGCTGGTAGCCATAGCGCGGATCGTTGTCACTGGCGTTGGGCCGGGTGGCACGCGCCACCCAGTCTGCGGGCAACAGCTGGGCGCCGTTGCTGCGGCCCCGATCCAGGAGCAACTGGCCCAGCTGCGCCCAGTCGCGCGCGGAGCCATAGACGTAGGAGCTGCCCACCAGCACACCCGAGGGATCCATTTCCAGCAGCATCCGGCCCAGGCCCAGCGGCTGCAGCAGTTCGCGGTGGAGAAAGTCCAGCTGCGCCTGGGGCCCACCCAGCCGGTCGTGAAGATAGCGCGCCAGCAGGTTGGTGGTGCCGGAAGAGTAGGAGAAGGTGCTGCCGGGCGTGTGCGCAAGCGGGCTGGCCATGGCCAGGTTGGCGGCGCTGTGAGCCTGGAACAGCATCCGGGTGGAGTCACTGCCCGGCGCATAGGTCTCGTCCCAATCCAGCCCCGAGGTCATCTGCAGCAGCTGCTGCAGAGTCAACTCGCGACGCTCGTCCCCGGCCCAGGCGGCAAACAGCGGGGTGGGCGGGTCCGCGGGCAGCAAGCCCAGCGCCTCCATGCGCCCGAACAGGATCGCCACCACACTCTTGCCCATGGACCAACCCAGCATGGGACTATCCGCGCCAAAGCCCCCGGCGTAGCTCTCCGCCGCCAGCGTGCCATCCTGCAGCACCAGCAGTGCCCGGGTCTGCAGGCCCGCGGCCTGGTCGGCGGCCATCAAGGTCGCTACCGCAGCCTGCAGCGCTGCGTCCACCTGCAGCGCCGGTGCCGGTTGCTGCGCAGCGGCCCAGTTCCTGTCGACAACCAGCGTGTCCAGCGCCGTCGTATCGCCGATGTCCAGGGTGCAGCCGAGACCGGGGCGCCAGGTGGCGCTGGTGGCGGCGAGACCAAACAGGGAGGCCTGGACCCGGTTGTCGCTGAACTCCAGCGTCAGCCGCCGGTTGATGGGCGTGTAGCTGGCGAGATCTGCAAGGATCTGCTGGCGGTCATGGCCGCTGACAAAATGGGCCGAGCAACCGAGCTTGGCGCCCATCCCGGTGGCGACCGCCAGCGCATCCCCCAAACGCCAGAGGGAAAAACCCAGCACGGAGGGTGCCGCCAGCGCGGCCCCGGTCACTACCACTACCGCCAACAACAGCAGCTTTTTCATCGGAATTTCACCTGAGTTGAGCACATCGGACTACAGGATAGGTGAGTCAGGCCCGGGAATAAACGCATTGCTTGAGCGGCGGTAGCATTTCAGTACACTGCTCTCTCACACTGCCACGGGAACCCGCCATGGTCGCAGCCGCGCCCGGCCCGCTCGTCATCACGCTCAGCCTGGTGGGGGATGGACCGCAACCCGTGCCCACGGAACCCGCCCTGGGCCGGGTCACGCTGGGACCATCGCGCTTTCTCGCCGCGCTGGAAGCCCGGCTCGGCATTCCCGCCACTGACACGCCTTTCAGTACCCGCCTGATCCAGTATCTCGCCTGCGTCGACCAGTGCAACCAGCCCGCCGCTTTTTACCACGCCTCCTGGCAGGCAGACCCCTTCGCCGTCGCCCGCAGCCTGCTGCAGTGGCGGGACCAGTGGTACCTGGCGGGCTGGAATGGCCGTTTCGAGGGCGCGGTACCGGGGCGCCTGGCTGACATGGCAACGATTGAACAGGTGGCCGCCGCCGCGGTAGAGCCAGGCCAGGGCCAGCGTCTGCAGCGAGTACTGGACCTCCTGACCACGCACGACCCGGCCATCACCGAGATCCACCTGCTGGACCGTCTCGAGGATTTTCCCCCGCTCTGGCAGTGCCTGTTGCGGGCTCTGCAGACTGAGCTGATCGAGGCTGCCCAGGCCCCGCTGCGAGGGGCGGCGGGCAGTGATCTGCGGCGGGTACAGGAACGGCTGCTGGCCGCCGCAACCGAAACCGGCAAAGTGGCACTGACCGGCGATGGCAGCCTGCGGGTGCTGACCGCGGACTCGCCTCACGCCAGCGCGCCGCTGGTCGCCCGCTTGATCCGGCGGCAGCTCGCAGCCAGCCCCGGGGAGACACTGGCGGTGCTCGCCGAGCAGCGCGGAGACCAGCTGGATGAGGCCCTGGAGGCCAGCGGCGGCGCGCGCCTGGGATTCGGCAGCGCCTCACCCTGGCGGCCGGTATTCCAGCTGCTGCCGCTGGCCTGCGAACTGCTCTGGCAGCCACTGAATCCCACTGCCCTGTTCCAGTTTCTGGCGCATCCGGTGGGCCCCTTGCCGCAGCCGGTACGGCGGGCGCTGGCGCGCACTGTGGCGGCGGTCCCCGGCATCGGCAGCCCGGCCTGGGAGGCTGCGGTGGCCGACTGCCTGGCAGCCGCCGATGGCGACCGGAACCTGGGCCAGGCCATCGACTTCTGGCTGCAGCCGGAACGGTTCGCGCCGGATAGCGGGGTACCGGGTGCACAGCTTGCGAACCGTGCCCGGCGTGTGGCCGAGTGGCTGCTGGGCGCCCGTGAAGCGAGCACGGATCCAGCCCAGCAAACGCTCTACAACACCGCCATCAACCAGGCCCGGGAGCTGGTCAAGGCGATCGAGCGACTCGCGGCCCACGGCCGCGACCGGCTGACCCGGGACAACGTGCTGCGATTGATCGAGGACGTGCGCGGTAGCGGCAGCGCGGTCACCGACCGCTGCGCGCAGACCGCGCCCGGGGCCGGCAATGCCCTCGCCGCCAGCCACGCCGGCAGTTTTACTACAGCCGTCGAACGGGTCCTGTGGTGGGACTGCCAGGCCGCCGACCGGGTCCAGCGCTGGCCCTGGTCCCGCCGCGAGTGCGCAGCCCTGGAGGCCGCCGGCGTCACTCTGCACAACGAGGCGGCGCGGCTGGATTGGCTGGGCCGCGCCTGGCAGCGCCCCCTGCTCAGTGCACGCGCGCAGTGCACCCTGGTGCTGCACGGTGACGCCGCGCAGCAGCACCCGCTGTGGGACCTGCTGTGCAGCCTCTGTGACGGCCTGCCGGTACTCGCTGCGGCGGATGCGGTCAGCGCGACGGTGCTGGACCTGCCCCACAGCCCGCTGCCCGCGCGCGCACTGCCACCTCTGGCCCGCTGGTGGCAGCTGCCCGCCGGCACCGCGATCCCCGCACGCGAAGCGGAATCCTATTCCTCCCTCGACGCCTGGATTCACAGCCCCTACCAGTGGCTGCTGCGCTACGGCGCCCGTATCCAGCCGGGATCCCTGGCCAGCGTCAACGATGGTGCCACCCTGAAAGGCAATCTCGCCCACCGCCTGCTGGAACTGTTTTTCCAGGCCCACCCCGAGGTGCAGACAATCGCCGGCCATGGCATCGCAAGCTGGGTGGATACCCATTGCTATGCGCTGCTGCAACAGGAAGGTGCGCTGCTGCTGGAGGCCGGGCGCCAGGCCGAGTGCGAGCGGTTCATCACCGTGCTGCAGGAAGCCCTGGCAGCACTGGTGGCGCATCTGCAGGAGGCCGGAGTCGTGGCAGTAGCGATGGAACAGGAACTGCAGGGCAGCTTCGGCGGCGGCAGGTTGACCGGCTCCATCGACCTGCTGGCGCTCGGCGCCGACGGCCGCGAGGCGGTGGTCGACATCAAGTGGGGGGGGCGCAAATACCGGCGCCAGTCCCTGCTCGAAGGCAGCTTCCTGCAGCTGGCGGTGTACGCCCGGCTGCGGCGGGCGGCGGGCGTCAGCCAGAGCCCCTGCCTGAGCTATTTCATCGTCAGTGATGCCCACATGCTGAGCCTCAACCACACGTTTTTCCCCGCAGCGGAGATTGTCGCACCACCGGCGGATGCCGGCCCCGAGGAGTACTGGCACCGGTTCGAGCACACCTGGCGCTGGCGCAGGCAGCAGTTTGACCGCGGCCTGATCGAAGTGACGGTGACCGGCACCGAGCCCGATGCCGACTCCAGCCCGGGCGAGGACGGGCTGCCCATGCCCGCCACCAGTGACAGCTTCAGCGACTACCGCGCGCTGACCGGCTGGGATGACAATGCATGAGCACCAATATCCACTTCATCAGCGCCGGGGCCGGCAGCGGCAAGACGTTTCGTCTCACTACGGAGCTGCGCGACCGCCTGGCCCGGGGACGGGTTGAACCCGCCGGGGTGATCGCCACCACCTTTACCCGGCTGGCTGCCAGCGAGCTGCAGGAGCGTGTGCGCCGGGCGCTGATAGAGGCCGGGGAGCACGCCACCGCAGTGCGCATGGAGCAGGCCCTGATCGGCACCGTGAACGGCGTCTGTGGTGAACTGCTGCGGCGATTCGCCTTCGAGGCCGGGATGCCCCCGGAGCAGCAGGTGATCGACGAGGCCCAGGGCAATGTGCTGTTCTACCAGGCCATGGAGCAGGCCCTGGCCGACGACCGGCCGCGCCTGCGCAAGATGAACGCGCTGAGCCACCGGCTGCAGATTGTGGACCAGCGCAGTCGCCAGCAGCTCTGGCGGCAGGAAGTGAAAAAGATTGTCGACGCGGCCCGGGCCAACAACCAGTCCGCCGCGGATATCCGCGACCTCGGCAGCGCCAGTGCCAGCGCCCTGCTCGCGCACTTCCCCACTGCGACCGCGCTGGACCTGAACGCCGAGCTGCTGGCAGCAGTCAACCACGCCCTGTCCGCACTCGACACCGACCACGACAGCACCCAGGCCACGGCGGACTACCAGTCCCGCCTGCAACAGGCCCAGGCGGCGTTGATCAAGCGCACTCTGACCTGGCCTGAATGGATCGGCCTGGCGAAGGGCAAGACCGGGGCCAAATCCCGCGCCATCGCCGAACCGGTCAGTGCGGTAGCTGCCCGGTTCGAGCAGCACCCGCAGCTGCACGCGGACCTGGGGGACTTCTGCGACGACGTTTTCGCCATTGCCGCCGCCAGCCTGGATACCTACCAGCAGCTGAAAAACCGCAGGGGCCTGATCGATTTTGTCGACCAGGAGCAGCGTCTGTACCAGCTGCTGGACCACCCGGAGGTGGCGTCTGTACTGCGCGAAGAGCTGCAGCTGCTGCTGGTGGACGAGTTCCAGGACACCAGCCCGATTCAGCTGGCCCTGTTCCTGAAGCTGTCGGCGCTGGCAGATGACGTCATCTGGGTCGGCGACATCAAGCAGTCCATCTACGGCTTCCGCGGCGCCGATCCGGCGCTGATGGATGCGGTAGTAGCGCGGCTTGGGGAGCGGGGTTCGGTACCCGAGGTGCTGCCCCGGTCCTGGCGCTCCAGCGCCGCCCTGGTGGCGTACAGCAACGCCCTGTTTGCACCCGCCTTTGCCGACACCCTGCCGGTCGAGCGGGTGACCCTGCGCCCCGCGCGGCCGGCGTCGGAGACGCCCCCCGGACCCGCCGTGGAGTGCTGGCAACTGGAGGGGCGCAACAAGCCCGAACGGGCGGCAGCACTGGCCGCCGGAGTTCAGGCACTGCTGCAGAGCGGGCGCCTGGTCTGCGACAAGGACAGTCGGCAACTGCGGACCATCCGCTGTCGCGACATCGCCATTCTCTGCCGCAGCCACAGCAACCTCGCGGCAATGGCGGCGGCACTGGCAACGGCGCGGCTGCCGATCCGCTACCAGCGCCCGGGGCTGCTGGCGACACCCGAGGGCTGCCTGGCCATGGCCTGCCTGCGGCGCCTGATCGACCCGGCGGACACCCTGGCCTCGGCGGAGATCATCAGCCTCACCGAGTGCCGCAACCCGGAACAGTGGCTCAGCGAGCGCCTGGCCTGGCTCGCCGATCCGGCCGCCATGCCCCAGCGCTGGCGCGAAGACCGCGCTGACGGCCCGCTGGCGGCACTGGCCGCTGCCCGGGCACGGCTGCGCTTCCTGACCCCGGTGGAAACCCTGCGCCTGGCGCTGGACGCGGGCGAGGTGGCGCAGTCAATCAACCGCTGGGGACCCACCGGCCAGCGCAGCCAGCACCGCCGCAACAATCTCGCGGCCCTGCTGGCCCACGCCGGGGACTATCTGGAGCAGTGCCGCGCCCAGCGCGAGCCGGCGACCGTCACCGGCCTGGTGCTGTGGCTGCAGGCACTGGCGGACGCGGAGGAAGACACCCAGGCCAGCGGCGGCGACGAGGACGCCATCCAGCTGGTCACCCACCACGGTGCCAAGGGCCTGGAGTGGCCGCTGGTGATTGCCATGGATCTGGCCAGCCCCCTGAAACCGCGCCTGTGGGGCCTGACCGTACTGCCCTCGCCAGAGCCGGTCAGCCTGGA
Organism: Haliea sp.; assembly: GCF_040221975.1. Lineage (GTDB taxonomy): Bacteria > Pseudomonadota > Gammaproteobacteria > Pseudomonadales > Halieaceae > Haliea. The sequence goes on along the minus strand of NZ_JAVJWR010000034.1, from coordinate 20,905 downwards.
CAACCCACTCGCCGGGCGCAGCCTGCACTACTGGCCGGCATTTTTCGGCAACAACAGCACCGGCATCCCGGTACTGGACACCATCGACGCCAGCGCCGAGGGGCGGGCGGCAATGGCGCAGGAAATCCAGGAAGCAAAGCGCCTGCTGTATGTGAGCCTGACCCGGCCACGGGATGCCCTGATCCTGACCCGCGAGGGCAAGAGCAGCGGCGGGCCGTGGATGGACACCCTCAACGCGGAGTGGATGCTGCCCACGGCTGCACAGCTGTCATTGCCCGACGGCAGCAGTATCCCGACACACTTCCAAGCCCTTGCAGCGGATTATCGACTGCCGCCGCAGGCTCCGTACCACCCCGAGTGGCCAGACACCCCCGCCCCCGAGCCGAGCCTGCTGCCCCGGCGCCAGAGCCCCTCCGCCTTCCCGCCATGCGCGGAAGCCAGCATCGGCGACGTCATCACGCTGGGGGAGCGCTTGCAGCTGGAGGGCGATTTTGATCCGGCCACCCTCGGTTCCGCCCTGCACGCAGTGATCGCCTGTCGGCTGCTTGGCCACGCCGACAGCGCCCGCATCCTCGCCGACCACGGGGTGGCGGCGATACTCCCGGGGGCGGCCGCCGACCAGTGCTGCGAGCGCCTGCTCGCTGCCGTGGCGCAACACTTTCAGCCGACCGCCCTCTATCCCGAGCACCCGGTGTGCTACGTCAACAACGATGACCAGATCGTCGACGGCTGGATCGACCTGTTGCTGGAAACCGTGGCAGGCTACGTCATCATCGATCACAAGGCCTCGCCCCGGGGCCGCGACGACTGGCGGCAGGTGGCGCTCGGCCATTCCGGCCAGTTGCAGGCCTATGCCGAGGGCGTGACCCGTGCCAGCGGCAAACCAGTGCTCGGCACCTGGATCCATTTCGCCGTCACCGGAGGCCTGGTCGAGGTGCGCCTGCCATGAGTTCTGTGGTGCTGGCGAAGCCCGGGATCGACGTTGCCGCCCATCGGCGGGAACACCGGCCGTGCAGAGAGCAGTGCGGAACTCCGCTTGACGCCCCGCATCAGCATCGGGTCTACTCAGCAGCATAATCACCAGAACCGGTTGGGGAGTTTACCGACATGAAAGACTTCAATATCGGGGAAATCATCGGCCTGCTGCTGCGGACCACGCCCTTCCTCATTTTCCGCTTCCTGATCTACTTCGGCATCACCCTGGGCTATATGCTGATTACCGGCCTGGGCGCGGGCACGGGTTACGGCATCGGCGCCATCGCCGGTGACAGTGCCGTCGGCGGCATGTACGGCGGTATTGCCGGCTTCGCCATCGCCGGCGCCATCATGTATTTCCTGCGCGAATACCTGCTCTACATGGTCAAGGCGGGACACATCGCGGTGCTGGTGGAGTTGCTGGAGGGCAAGGAACTGCCGGGAGGACGTTCGCAGATCGACCACGCCCAGCAAGTGGTGCGCGAACGCTTCGTGGAATCCTCGGTGCTGTTCGGCCTCGACCAGCTGATCAAGGGTATCCTGAAATCCTTTAACCGGATCTTCTTCACCGTCGCCAGCTTCCTGCCAATTCCCGGCAGCGGGGGCCTGGTCAAGTTCCTGAACACCGTGATCAACCTGTCGCTGACCTATCTCGACGAAGTCATCCTCGCCTACAACATCCACACCCGCGCGGAAAACCCCTGGGACGCCAGCAAGACCGCGCTGGTGCTGTATGCGCAGAACTACAAGGCCTTCCTGAAGAACGCCTTCTGGCTGGCGTTCCTGATCTGGGGCCTGACCTTGCTGATCTTCCTGCTGATCCTGGCGCCGGTGGCCGGTCTGGTTGCCCTGTTCCCGGGCAGCGCCGGCCCGCTGAGCCTGGTGATCGCGCTGGTCTTCGCCTGGGGCATCAAGCAGGCGGTGATTGAACCGTTTGCCATGACCGCGCTGATGCAGGTGTTCTTCAAGGTCACCCAGGGCCAGCAGGCCAATCCCGAGTGGGAAGCCAGGCTCGACAGCGCCTCCGGCAAGTTCCGCGAACTCAAGGACAAGGCCGCGAGCTGGCACAAGCCCGCCACGCCAGCACCCGACACCTCGAACCCTTGAACCCCTGAACCCCTGAACCCCTGAACCCACTCCAGCACAGGACACAACAATGACAACAGCAATCCTCGCTCCCGCCGCCCTGCTCGCCGCCTGGACCCTGGTCATCCTCATCTGGATGGCGGCCACTCGCCTGCCCGCATTGAACAAGGCGGGCCTCGATCTTTCCAAGCCCACACCGGGCGGCCGCCGCGGGGCGGATCTTGAGGGCGTACTGCCGGACAGCGTCAACTGGAAGGCGCACAACTACACCCATCTGCACGAACAGCCGACCGTGTTCTACGCCCTGTGCTGCATCCTCGCCATCAGCGGCGCGGGCACCGGGCTGGCGCTGCAGCTGGCCTGGGCCTACCTCGGCCTGCGGGTCGCCCACAGCCTGGTACAGGTCACCACCAACTACGTGCCCGTGCGTTTTTTACTGTTCCTGGTGTCCTCGCTGGCGCTGGCTGGCATGGCCTGGTTTGCGGTCACGGCAACACTGTAGGGTGAGTGCCCGCCTCACTCCCCTGCCCCGTCTCGCCGCAGTTGCCGTCCTGCTGCTGGCGGGCGGCCATGCCTGCGCCAGCCCGGCGTTCAGCCCCGCCGCCACGCTGCCGGCGGGGGACTGGGCGGACCACGGCGCCGAACTGTGTGAGGTTGCCGCGGCAACCGCGGACTACCTCGAACGGGGCCATGCCTACGACCCGGCCGCCATTCACGGCGGCACCACGCCACTGCTGCAGACCTCGCCACAGCGCATCCGGGCTACCCTGGACTTTGTCTGCGAGGTACAGCGGCAGGATCAGGCGCGCGGCCAGCGCTCCCGCCTCACCGACCCGGCTTTCATCCAGCAGCATTTCGAGCTGCTGCGCTGGCACCCGGACCAGGCGAAAGCCGCCACCCTGGCCGCTGGCAAGCCGCTGCTGCAACGGCTGCCGGCCGATCAGCTGCTGCTGACCAAATACTATGTGCGGGTGGCGGCTGGCAGTGCCCGGCAGAGCGCCGCCACGCCCCACGCCCTCTACGGCCTGCCCTTCGACGAGGCCGACCTGGCGCTGGCGGCAGCGGACGCGCATGCGGACAGCATCACGCGCTACCGCTACGGCAAGCAGCGCGTGGTCGCGCTGGAGACCAACCCGGAAACCGCGAACAGGATGGCCGCCCTGGCGCCGCCCCTGATCTGGCTCAGCCGCGCCGACCTGGAAGGCGCACTGCTGCAGGGTACCGCCGTGGTCGAGGACGAGCGCGGGCAGCGCCGCTACTTCAATGTGCACCGCAACAATGGCGTCGCCTATGACCGCAGCCGCAAGCCCGAGGCGCAGGACCGCTACTGGTACTTCAAGGAAGTGCCCGGAGTGCTGGGCTACGGCAAGGATGCGGACTACAAGATCCCGGTAAAACCGCTGGTCACTGTCGCCGGGGACATCTTCCAGCTTGGCCTCGGTCGCCTGGTGCTGCTGCGGGCGGAGGAAGCCGGCCAGCCGACCTTTCGCCTGACCGTGCTCGCCGACACTGGCGGGGCCTTCCACGACAACCTCTACCAGCTGGACTGGCTCAGCGGCTATTACCGTGGCTGGGACGACTACCACGCGGCCAACCGGCATATCAGCGACTACGCGGAGGCGTGGTTGTTGCTGAAGCGGCAGTAATTGTTCCCAGCCACAAAAAAACGGCGAGGCATTACGCGCCGCCGTTTCCGGTGGATACCGCCAGTGATCAGCGCAGGTCGAAACGATCCGCCTGCATCACCTTGGTCCAGGCCGCGACGAAGTCATTGACGAACTTCTCCTGTGCATCGCTGGCGGCGTAGGCTTCAGCAACCGCACGCAACTCGGTGTTGGAGCCGAACACCAGGTCAACGGGAGTGGCCGTCCACTTGAGTTCGCCGGACTGGCGATCGTGGCCTTCGTAAATGCCATCAGCCGACTCTGACTTCTTCCACTGCGTGGACATGTCCAGCAAGTTGACGAAGAAGTCGTTGCTCAGGGTTCCCGGACGCTCGGTGAACACACCGTGTTGCACTTGCCCGCTGTTCGCTCCCAGGGAGCGCATGCCACCCACCAGCACCGTCATTTCCGGCACGGTCAGGTCATGCAGGCTGGCCCGATCCACCAGCATGTCCACCGGGGAACGACGGTTGGCCTCGTCGAAGTAATTGCGGAAGCCATCCGCTTTCGGTTCCAGCACCGCAAAGGCCTCGACGTCGGTCATTTCCTGAGTGGCATCGGTACGACCCGGCGCGAAAGGCACCTCGACCTTGAGTCCGGCGTCTTTTGCCGCCTGCTCGATGGCCGCGGCACCCCCCAGCACGGTCAGGTCAGCCAGTGACACTCGCTTCTTGCCGCGACGCTGGGAGTCGTTGAAGTCCTCCTGGAGGCCCTGCAGACGTTCCAGTACCTTCGCCAGCTCCTCCGGGTTGTTCACCGCCCAGCTCTTCTGTGGCTCCAGGCGAATGCGCGCACCATTGGCGCCACCGCGCTTGTCCGTGTCGCGATAGGTGGATGCCGCCGCCCAGGCGGTGCGCACCAGCTCACCGGTGCTGAGGCCGGACTCGAGGATCTCCGCTTTCAGCTTGGCGATGTCGCGCTTGTCGATCAGGTCGTGCTCAACCGGGGGCACCGGGTCCTGCCAGATCAGCACTTCTTCGGGCACTTCGGCGCCGACATAGCGTGCCAGCGGACCCATGTCGCGGTGGGTCAGCTTGTACCAGGCCTTGGCGAAGGCCAGTTCGAACTCCGCCGGGTTTTCCAGGAAGCGCCTGGAGATTTTGCGGTAGGCCGGATCTTCCTTCAGGGACAGGTCGGTGGTGAACATGATCACCGACTGGGTGCCGCCGGAAACATGGGCATCGGGCGCCTGGGCTGCGGCCGGATTACCCTTGGGTACCCACTGGATTGCGCCGGCCGGACTGCGTGTCTGTTCCCATTCGAAGTTGAACAGGTTTTGCAGATACATCATCGTCCAGCGCGTCGGCGCGGCGGTCCAGGAACCTTCCAGGCCGCTGGTAATGGTGTCTTCCGCATTGCCCTTCCCGCACTTGTTGCTCCAGCCCAGGCCCTGTTCCTCAAGACCGGCCGCCCCGGGTTCCGGCCCCAGGCAATCACCGGGCTTGTGCGCCCCGTGGGCCTTGCCGAAAGTGTGTCCACCGGCGATCAGGGCGACCGTCTCCTCGTCATTCATGGCCATGCGACCGAAGGTTTCGCGAATATCCTTCGCCGCCAGCAGCGGATCGGGGTTGCCATTCGGGCCTTCCGGATTGACGTAGATCAGGCCCATCTGCACCGCGGCCAGGGGGTTGTCCAGCTCGCGTTCGCCGCTGTAGCGTTCATCGCCGAGCCACTCGTCCTCGGGACCCCAGTAAATGAGATCGGGCTCCCAGTCATCCTCACGGCCACCGGCAAAGCCATAGGTATTAAAGCCCATGGACTCCAGGGCCACGTTGCCGGTCAGGACCATCAGGTCTGCCCAGGACAGGCTGCTGCCGTACTTTTGCTTGACCGGCCACAACAGGCGCCGGGCCTTGTCCAGACTGACGTTGTCCGGCCAGCTGTTCAATGGTTCGAAACGCTGCTGGCCGCCACCGGCGCCGCCGCGGCCATCCGCCACGCGATAGGTACCGGCACTGTGCCAGGCCATGCGAATGAAGAAGGGGCCGTAGTGGCCGTAATCAGCGGGCCACCAGTCCTGGGAGTTGGTCATCACCGCTTCGATGTCCTTTTTTACTTCCGCCAGATCAAGCCTGGCGAAGGCCTCGGCGTAGTCGAAGTCTTCACCCAGCGGATTGGACTGGGGGCTGTGCTGACGCAACGGCGCCAGGTTCAGCTGCTCCGGCCACCAGAACTGATTGGACATGTTCTCGGCCTGGGTGGTGGCATGGGCGTTGGGCAACATTGAAGCGGTAGCAAATGCCACCGCCGCTACCAGGGGTATTGTCTTCTTGATCATCACGAGCCTCTCTGATTACCGAACACTGATGCGAGTTATATTCAACATTACTAATGTAGCAGAAAAATCCGAAAGGTGTATTTCGGTCGATCCTGAGACTACCTCAGCCCCCAGGTTTCGCAGAATACATTTAAATAGAAGTTTGTGTTCCATAAAACTGAACATGGCGGCGCTCAGTCCTCCACCCGTTGCAGATCCCCCGGGAAGTGCACACCCGCGCGCCAGTAGTGGAACGCCGCCCACAGATTGGCCATGGAGCAGAGCAACAACGCCCAGCGCAGGGAGTCCACGCCGTAGTGCGGCGCCAGCAGGTCGCTGACCATGCCCACCACCGAGGGCCCGAAGGCGAGACCGACGATATTGATCACGAACAACAGAATGGCCGCGGCGACGCTGCGCATGCGCAGGCCCACCAGGGTCTGGGTCTGGGCAAAGGTGGTGGCCTGGTAGAAGTTGCCCAGCAGCACCGGAATGACCAGAAACAGCAGCGCGTAGCTGACGGAATCGGAGAGGAACACGCCCACACCCGCGGGCACCGCGATCAACAGTGCCACCGCCACCACCCACAGATACCAGCGCTGGTCACGCTCGCCGAAATGGTCCGCCAGACGCCCCCCGAGGACAATGCCAATGCCGCCGGGAATGCCGAAAATCAGCCCCAGCCAGGTGCCGATCTCGCCCGAGGACATGCCGTGGCTGCGCGCCAGGAACGCCGCCGCCCAGGAAATCATCCCGTAACCGACGAACGCGGAAATCCCCCCGCCCAGCGCCATGTGAATGAAAGACTTCCGACCCAGCAGATAGCGGAACACGGCGCCTATGGCAGGCTGCTGTGCACCCGGGTCCGCCGTGGCTCGCAGCTCGGACATGCCCCGGTCCGGTTCGCGTACAGTAAAGCGGATCAGCAGGGCGAGCACGATGCCGGGAATGCCGACCACGAAGAACGCCACCCGCCAGCCAAACCACTCGTTCATCCAGCCGCCGACAAAAAAGCCGAACAGGATGCCGATGGGAATGCCCAGGGAGTAGATCCCCAGCGCGGTAGCGCGCTGGTTGGCGGGATAATAGTCCGAGAGCATGGAGTGCGCCGGCGGCGAGCAGCCGGCCTCGCCCACGCCCACGCCGACACGGTAGGCCAGCAACTGCCAGTAGTTCTGGGCCAGGCCCTGGGCCGCGGTAAACAGGCTCCAGATGCCAACCGCGACGGCAATCAGGTTGCGGCGGTTGGCGCGGTCCGCGTAGCGGGCAATGGGAATACCCATCAGTGTGTAGAACAGGGCGAAAGCCAGCCCGGTCAGCAGGCCCATGGCGGTATCTCCCACGCCCAGTTCCAGCCGGATCGGTTCCACCAGAATGCCGAGGATCTGGCGGTCAATGAAATTGAAGGTGTAGGCGATAACCAGGATGGTCAGTACGTAGCGGCGCGTACCCGCGCCAAAGGCTTCCGACGGTGCAGCCGCACCCGGGCGGATGTCTGTCAAGACGGTTTCTCCCTGCAGTGTTATGGGTTATGTGCTGGTGGAGTTGCGATAGTCGCGTCAAGCACAATACCTGTGACGGTGCGTCAGGGGAAGTACGTTCAGGCCATGGCGTGGCTGCGGGTGCCGCGCAGTGCCATGAAGCCCAGGCTCACCATAGAGCAGGCAAACATGCACAGAGTTACCGCCGTCAGAGTCTGCGGCAGCAGTGTGCTGAGCCCGCTGGCGATGCCGCCCAGGCTGAAGGTAGCGGTGCCCATCAGGGCCGCCGCCGAACCGCTGCTGCCGGGAAAGTATTCCAGGAAGCCGGCCTGGTTGTTGGGGCTGATGGCGCCCAGGGCACCGGCGTAGAGCATCATGCCCGGCAGGAATGCGAACACCGGCCCATCCAGCAGGGCGACACCCAGCAACCAGACCGCGGCCGCGGCCTGCGCCACGGTGGCCCCGCGCAGGATCTGCAGTGACGGCAGGCGGTTGAGCAGCACGCGGTTCAGCAGGTTGCAACAGAACATGGCGACGATGTTGCAGGCGAACAACAGGGCGAAGGCGTCCCGCGATTGTTCGTAGTGGACCTGATAGATGAAGGCGGACCAGGTCACGAAGATGATCAGGCCGCCGAAGCCCGCGGCTTGCCAGCCGATATGTGGCAGCGCCCGGCGTTCGCGCAGCACCCCGACATAGCGTGCCACCATGCTGATGCCCCCGGGACCGGCAGGCGGGCGGCGCGGCCCCTTGAATACGGTCACCGTCAACAGCGGCAGCAACAACAAGGCGTAGACACCGAGAAAGACAAAGATGACGCCCCAGTCGCCGAGGCGCAGCAGCAGCGTGCCGATGGACGGGGCGATCGCCGGTGCCACGATGGCCACCAGGCCGATCATCGAAAACAGCTTGGCGGCCTGCAGTCCCTTTACCCGGTCCCGGACCAGAGCCGGTATGGAGACCGCGGTAAAGCCGCCACCGAGCGCCTGTACCGCCCGTCCCAGCAGCAGCGATTCAATGGACTGCGCCCGGGACAGGAAAAAACTGGCGCCCGCGAACAGCAGCAAGCCGGTGACCAGCACCCGGCGGCGCCCGAAGCGGTCCGACAATGCGCCGCCCACCAGTTGCCCCAGGGCAATGGCGACCATGTAGACCGAAATGGACAGGGAAACGACGTTGATCTCTACGCCCATGGCAGCCGCGATGTCGGGAAACGCGGGCAAATAGGTGTCGATGGCGAAGGGCCCGAGCATCATGGTGAAGCCAAGGGCAAACACGATCGCCAGCGGCGTATGCTGGGACTGGGTCATGCGGGTTCCGGATGGTGTTCAGTGGTGCTCTCCGCCTGCGGTGGCGGGACATGCAAGACGGCAGTATAGCATGCAGATACCGGTCACTGCTGCGGGCAGGCAGATTGGCCGGCTTGAATTACATGGATACGCGTGCCGGAATTGCGTAGAGTAAGCTGCACGCCGCAGGGACTGCTGGACCGGGGCGCCGGTACGACATATTGATCAAGGAGCTATCCATGAATGTAGAAGTAGGTGGCCTGCTGGGCCTGATCTGGCTGGCTTTGGTTATCTGGGCCATCATCAAGGTGGTGAAGAGCTCTGCGAGCGATTTCGCCAAGGTGCTGTGGATTTTGCTCCTGCTGCTGGCACCGGTAATCGGGTTGATTATCTGGGCGCTGCTGGGTCCCAAGGGCTAGCAGCTTCGCCCGGCACCTGCGCCCTACTCCGGGGTCAGGGTAATTTCGATATTGCCGCTGATGGTGAGTTTCATGCCGGCGGCGGCAGCCTCTGCAATCAGCGCGGCCAGGTCTGTCTTGGTTTGCCGCAGTTCCTTCACGCGCTGCACCGAGGTCCGGTCGACTTCGCCGAACCGCTCCCGCCGGCTCCAGTCGTTGCGCTTGTGAAAGCTGATCTTGTCCTCTATCAGCGTCAGCAGCAGCTGGCTCGCCTCTTCAGGATAGAACACCCCATTGATCAGGCGATAGCTGCGCGTGTCTGCTTCTTTTGTCATGTCGTATTCCCTACAGGTACTTGTCGGTAACTGCGCCTTCTGACGCCGAGGCCACGGTCTTGGCGAATTTGGCCAGCAGGCCGCGTGTGTAGCGGGGAGCCGGCGGCTGCCAGCGGGCGAGACGCGCCGCGATTTCCGCAGCGCTCAGCTGCACATCAATCCGCGACGTTGCCGCATCAATCACAATCGCGTCGCCGTCCTCGACAATGGCGAGCGGGCCACCCTCACTCGCTTCCGGCGTGATATGCCCCACCACGAAACCGTGGCTGCCGCCGGAGAAGCGACCATCGGTAATCAGCGCAACCTCGGCGCCCAGGCCCTTGCCCATCAGCGCCGATGTGGGGCTCAACATCTCGCGCATGCCGGGCCCGCCGCGGGGACCCTCGTAGCGAATCACCAGCACGTCACCCTTGACCACGCTACCGTCCAGAATCGCCTGCAGCGCCTCTTCCTCGGAGTGGAACACGCGTGCCGTACCCGCGAAACGCAGGCCCTCCTTGCCGGTGATCTTCGCCACCGCACCCTCGGGTGCCAGGTTGCCGCGCAGGATCATCAGGTGGCTGTTGCGCTTGATCGGGTTGTCGAAGGCGCGAATGATGTCCTGCGACTCGGGGTACGGTGCCACATTGGCCAGGTTTTCCGCCAGTGTACTGCCGGTCACGGTAAGGCAATTGCCATGTAACAGCCCCCGGTCCAGCAGCATTTTCAGCAGCGGCTGGATACCGCCAATAGCGATCAATTCCGACATCATGTACTTGCCGCTGGGCCGCAGGTCCGCAAGCACGGGCACTCTCTCTCCCACCCGCACAAAGTCGTCGAGGGTCAGCTCTACCTCGATCGCATGAGCCATGGCCAGCAGGTGCAGCACCGCATTGGTCGAGCCACCGAGCGCGATGACGACAGTGATGGCATTCTCGAAAGCCTCCCGGGTCATGATGTCCGCGGGCCTGATGTCGCGTTCCAGCAGGGCCAGCACCGCGGCGCCCGCCTGCCGGCAGTCCTCCGCCTTGGAGCGCGACACCGCCTCCTGGGCGGAACTGTTGGGCAGGCTCATGCCCAGCGCTTCAATGGCCGACGCCATGGTATTGGCAGTATACATGCCGCCGCAGGAGCCGGGACCGGGGATCGCGGTTTCCTCGATCTGCTTTACCTGCAGCAGGTCCAGGTCACCGCGGGCGTGCTGCCCCACCGCCTCGAACACCGAGATGATATCCGTATGGTTGGCCCCGGGCTGGATCGTGCCGCCGTAGACAAACACCGCCGGCCGGTTGAGCCGGGCGATGCCGATCAGGCAGCCGGGCATGTTCTTGTCACAGCCGCCAATTGCCACCAGGCCATCGAAGCCCTGGCAGCCGGCCACCGCCTCTATCGAGTCGGCGATGATCTCGCGGGACACCAGCGAGTACTTCATGCCCTCGGTGCCATTGGCGATACCGTCGGAAATGGTGATGGTGTTGAATATCACCCCCTTGCCGCCGGCGGCATCGGCACCGGCGCAGGCCTCGTCGGCGAGTGCGTTGATGTGCATGTTGCAGGGCGTGACCATGCTCCAGGTGGAGGCGATACCGATCTGCGGCTTGCGGAAGTCCTCGTCGTCAAAACCGACCGCGCGCAGCATGGCCCGTGCGGGTGCTTTCTCGATGCCATCCACAACCCGGGATGAGTGTTTGCGCGTGTTTTTCACTGTTGTGTGGTCCTCGGAGTCTGTTGTACGAAACGACGTTGTTGCTGCAGTGGCTTCAAGGATTGCACCACTGGCAGTACTGGGGATCGGCCGCGGTTCGCGGATCGGGCTCGCGGTGCTCATGGCCACATGGACGACAGCGACGAACGGCCGCCCGCGGCAATGGGGTCGGTGCCTCGCAGGCCCCACAGGGCAGGCCCGGCTCCTGCGCATCCGGCCAGAAATCGACCGCAGCACAGCGAGGGCACAGTGCCTGCAGGCGCTGCGCGAGCTGCTCTGCCGCCTGGCGAATGTAAGCCCGCCGCTCGGGGCAATGCATGGCCCTGAGATCCGGCTCTATCACCACCCCTGCCACGTCGGGCCCGCTGCTCGCCCATGGCGGACTTTCAGCGAGCGCCTGCAAGACTCCGGACACTCCGGCAAGCCCCTTGCTGACGCCACCGGGACGCCTGATTATCCAGGCCTGTGAGGTGTCCAGGCCCGCCAGCTCCGATTCCAGCCGGGCAGCGGATTGCCAGGCAACCGCCGCCACCTGCACCGGACCCGCTGCCCGCGCCACAATCTCCTGCCCGGAGCTGCGGTCCCAGAGCAGCAGCAACTCCTCGTCCCAGTTCACCGCCCCGGGTACGGGACCGCCACCGAAACTGCCCTCACTGCCGAGACCCAGGTCGAGCCCGGTCAGCTCACAGGCGAGCCGCGCCTTGCGCCGCGCACACGCCAGCGGCGAGAGCGTGCGCTCCACCTCGCCGGAGAAGGTCCCCAGCGTATCGGTATCAAACGCGTCCGTGACCCGCAGGGACAGGCCCAGCGCCGCAAGCGCCGGCGCCACCAGCGGGCCTTTGCCGTGGCGGGTCAACAGCGCAACACTGCGCCCCTGCAGCGAACTCTTCACTGTTGTTCCAGCCAGACCTGCCAGCTCCCGTTCCAGTACCGTTCCATGCGCTCCCCTTCCAGCCGGGCAAGATAGAGCCAGTTATTGTCCAACAATTGCCGCACCGTGGCATGCTTTGCAATCACCGTATCAATGGCCTCCCTGGGCGCCTCGATGACCACGGTCAGACGCAGGGGCGTATGCAGCCAGCGCTCGCCGTCGTGCAGCGACTGCCAGGGTAAACCAATGCGCAGATCCCCGCCGTTGCCCTCGAATACACCGATACGGCCGCCGGCGACATTGTGCAGTGTCTTGTTGCCGCTGCCGTAGCGTCTGTTGTCCACAGTGGAAGCGTAGTACTGCATGTTGATCCAGTGTGTCACCACCATCGGTGCGGTCATGATCAATTCCAGCAGGCTGCCGTCAGCATCCTCGCGGTGGTCATAGTCGTGCAAAAAGCTGCGGCCCTGCAAATCCACCCCGCGGGTTCTGGCCCGCGGCGCGACCACAAACGCGGCGTTGTTGGCCAGGCCCCACTCCGGCCGCGTTTGCGCCCAGTCATCGGCCCGCTCGCGGACGGCGCGCAACAGGGCATCGGGCCTGTCCAGCAGTGCCGCAAGACCGAGTGCAGGCGCCCGCTCACGACGCGCCCGGGCACCCGCGGCGGCAAGCCGCTCGCGGATCCATTCCAGATCCGGCACATGACTGGGGGGCAGCGCATCCAGATCATACAACGACACTTCATCAGTCGTTGTATTGTGCAGGCCCGCAAGGAAGTGGGTGTTCTCGGGCACCCGCACCCCCTTCGCCAGCAGCTGTTCGCGCACTGCCCGGTCATTCAGCAACCCCGCCAGGGCCCGGGCATTCACTTCCCCGGTCTGGCCACAACAGGCGCCGCAGTCGAGCCCGGCGCGCTGCGGGTTGTTGCGATTCTGGCTGCCGTGGCCCAACAGCAGCACCAGGCGCGCGAACCGTTGCCCGAACCCCATTGCGCCCAGCACCCGGGCGGCAATATCCGCCTGTCCGGCCACTCCACCCGCGATCGCGGCACCCAGGGTGGGCCGCACCCGGCAGGCATGGTTCCCGAGGCCCAGGGAATCCGCGGAGGTGAATGCCGCTGCACCCGGCAGGCTGCGCTGCACCAGCTTTCCCAGGTAGCCCAGGCCCAGTGCCTCGACCAGGGTAAAGGAGGACAGCGGTGTCGATTGAAAGGTTCGCCAGCCGAGTATGCCGCGCAGCTTCTCGCTGCGCTGTCGGGCAATGGCCGCGTCCTCCGCCGCGGAACCGGCGCTGTCGCTGATGTGCAGCGCTGGCGCCAACAGCCCTGGCAACTGCGGCCGCCGGGCCCCGGTACCCAGCGGGGCATAGCTGATCGGCAGACCGAAGAAACCGGCGAATCCCAAAGTCTGGATAGCGCCGGACTGGGCCTCCAGATGGCGCCGAAACACCTCCGAGCGCACATCGATGCAGAAGGCAGCCTGCACCGCCGGCATCTCTGCCACCTCCACCCGGGGCGCCGACAACAGGCGGTTCCGCAGGCTGCGCTGATAGCTGATCTCCTGCGCCCGTTGCCAGATCTGCCGGACGGCCAATGATTCATCAACCGGCTGATGGACCTTGCCCCGCCAATCCGCTCGCCAGGCCGACCACACAGAGCCGCTGTCGCGGGCACCATCATCAAGCAGGGTCTCCCAGCTCAGACGCATGGCCAGCAGGTCGACCAGGGTATGATTATCGCCTTCCTCCAGCCGCGCCTGCCAACGCAAATAGGCGCACCAGGCGGCCCAGCCACTCACCCGCAGCAGCACCGCCTGCAGATACAGCGCCCAGTCGGCTGGTGCGACGCCCAGTTGCTCCAGGCCATTGCTGATCTGCTGCTCCGGGTCCTCGGCGAGCGTATCGGCCAACGCGGGGATGGCGGGCGCCCGCATCAGCAGGGCGACACTGTGATCCCGGCGCAACGCCTTGCGCCAACTGGCATACAGCCGTCCCGACTGCTCCGGGTGCCAGTCGGCCTGCTCGCGGTCGAACCAGGCGGCGCAGAACTGCGATACCTGGTGAGTGATGGTGTCACACCAGGCGGGCTGCTGCCGCAGGTCGCGGCGGCGGTCCAGTTGGTCACTGAGCAGGGGCAGCGGCACCAGCGCGGGCTGCGGCCGATCCAGCGCGGAGACCATCTGCTCCAGCGTTTGTCCCGCCCGGTTTTCCCGCAGCGCCTGCTGCAGGTCATCGACGCCAATTTCTGCCCGTTCCCAGGCTTTGCGGTAGGTCTCAAGAGGCAGTGTCATGGGCGACCCTGCCACCCGGGCCAGAGTCGCGGCCACCTCACTGAAAGGCTGTTGGATACGCCCCCAGTAGGGGTTCACCGCGATCATCCGGTCCAGGGGCCAGTTGGGGGCGATACTCTCGACTGTCGCGGCAATGGCCTCGTGCAGTGCTTCATTTTCTACCAGCAGGGATTTAACGGGTGCATTCACAGTCTGTTTCCTTGCATCAGGGGGATCCGGTTCGTGAGTGTTTGCGCCTGGATGGGGCTGAGCTGCAGCGGCCAGATCCTGAAGGTCAGCCGGGTAAAGGTTTCATCGAGATAAAAGCCGCAGTAGGCCCAAGGGTAGACGGTGCGCGCAAAGCGACCCTGTGGGTAGCAGCGCAACCAGACCTGAGCCACATAGAACAGCGTGAAGCTGAGTGCGACCCAAAGCACCAGCGGCCAGGCGACAGCAGCCGGCGCCGGAGCGAGCCCCGCGAACAGCAGGTGCCACAGCAGGTAGAGCTGGGTCAGCGCCGCGAGCTGCAACATGCCCCGCAACAGTGCGGGGGGCGCGGTGTATTCAAACCACAGCAGTGAGGCGAGGCCCAGCGCGACGATGAACAGGGCGACCAGCGGCACTGCCAGCGCCGGCAGCACAAGTTGCCACAGCGCGGCGGAGCCCGCGACCACGCCGCCGCTCAGGGCCAGCGCAGCCAGATACCACAGCGGCGAGCGCGAAGCCCTGCCCGCGGCTAGCAAATCGCCCTCTCGTGCCGCCTGCACGGTATCCCCGGCGGCGAGGAACGCATGGGCCTTGTACAGGGAATGTGCCACCAGGTGCAGCAGCGCCAGTTCGTAGAGGCCGAGGCCGATTTCCATCAGCATGAATCCCATCTGCGCACAGGTCGACCAGGCGAGGCGTACCTTGATGCTGATGCGCGTGAGCATGACCAGCCCCGCCAGCACCGCTGTCAGACTGCCGACCACCACCAGCAGGGTTTGTGCCGCCGGCGCCAGTGACAATAAACCGGCGAGGCGAATGAGCACGAAGCCGCCGATGTTGACCACCCCGGCATGCAACAGGGCAGATACCGGCGTCGGCGCCTCCATCACCTGGATCAGCCAGCCATGCAGCGGCAGCTGTGCGGTCTTGAGAATGGCGGCCAGCGCAAACAGCAGGGCCGCGACATGCAGTGACAGCGGCAGGCTGTCGACAGTGGTCAGAAAAGTACCCAGACCTTCCAGGGACAAGGTGCCCACTGTCTGGTACACCAGCAGCAGCGCCACCAGCAGACAGGCCTCCGCACAGCGGCTGACCAGAAACTTCTTGTGCGCGACCACCTGTGCAGCCTTGCGCTCGCGATAGAAGGTGAGCAGGTGATGCAGGCCGAGGCTGGTGGCGGTCCAGGCCAGCACCATGACCGCCAGGTGCCGGCTGACCACCAGCAGACCGACGGCACCCAGCGTAAACAGCAGGGCGCGGACAAAGCGGGCCTGGCCGGGTTCACCGCTCAGGTAACGTGCGGAGTAGTTGATGATGACCCACCCCAGCACCGCCACCAGCATCGCGGCGGTCAAACCCAGGGCATCCACCGCGATCTCCCCCCACCGGGACCAGAGCAGCGCCGCGGCGGCGGCAGCGGTGGTTGCGGCCAGTGCCGCGGCGGCGGTCAGGCGCGCCACCGCCCAGTGCCGCTGCACTCGGCGGCAGGCCAACACACAGCCTGTGGCGTAGATGAGTGGCAGCAACCAGCCGCCGATGAATTCTGTCATGTATGCACCCCTGTCACTGTCGCGTCGTCCAATGTCCAGACACGAGCATGCTGGGGCCCGGCAACACTTTTGTAAAATAGTTAGTTTCGATATGATTGTTCTTTTTAAGAGAACATTTGCATGCGCCACCTGAACTTCCACCACCTCTATTATTTCTGGGTTGTGGCCAAGGAAGGCCACCTGACGCGCGCTGCAAAACAGTTGCATGTGTCGCAATCGGCACTGTCCTCGCAGATTCGCCAGCTGCAGGAACAGCTGGGCCATGAACTGTTCAGTCGCGATGGCCGCTCCCTGCGCCTGACCGAAGTGGGGCACCTGGTACTGGAATATGCCGAGAGCATTTTCAGCCTCGGCAGCGAGCTGCTGGCCCTCACCGAAAGCGGGGAGCTGCAGCGCCTGCAGCGCCTGCGCATCGGCTCGGTGGCCACCCTGTCGCGCAACTTCCAGGAAAACTTCCTGCGGCCGGTAATCGGAGAGGCGAAAGTGAAGCTGGTAATACGGTCCGCCAGTCTGGAAGAGCTGCTGGAACAGCTGCGCGTGCACAGGCTGGACCTGATTCTCTCCAACCGTGCGGTGGCCGCGGACACCTCCACGCCCTGGCGCTGCCAGCAAATTGCCGAACAGAGCGTGTGTATCGTTGGCCCGCCCGGCAAGCTGGCGCAGCGGTTCCGCTTCCCACAGGACCTGGGCCGGCTACCGCTGCTGCTGCCCGGACCGAACAGCGAAATCCGCAACCAGTTCGACCTGCTGTGTGAAGAGCACGGCGTGGAGGCCGACCCCTATGCCGAGGTCGAGGACATGGCCATGCTGCGCCTGCTGGCCCGCGACTCCGGCGGGCTGGCGGTAGTGCCGGAGGTGGTGGTGCAGGATGAGCTGCGCAGTGGCAAACTGCAGCGCTACTGCGTACTGAAAAAGGTAGTGGAACGGTTCTACGCCATCACCGCCAAGCGCCACTTCGAGCTGGTGGCGCTGAAAAGCTTGCTGGAGCAATATCAGGACAGTGGACAAGACCATACATCACCGGGGAGATAGCTCATGCGCAGTCTGTTGATTTCCTTTGCCGGCACCCTGCTGCTACTGGGCACGGCAGATGCAGCTCCGGGTACGGGCGGCGATGCAGCCGCTTGCGCCGCGCTGGGGCAGACGCTGGCTGACAGACAGGAATTTTCCCTGGAAGCAGCCCCGGCGCTCACCCGGATCGAGGGTCTGCCGGCCTTCTGCAAGGTACGCGGCACGGCTGCCGGCAGGGTGGGCTTCGAGATGCGCCTGCCCCTGCAGACAGACTGGAACGGCAGGTTCCTGCTCGCCGGCTGCGGCGGCTTCTGCGGCCAGCTGCTGCCGGACAAGCCGGGCTACTCCAACAGCATCAACGCGTCGCTACGGCGCGGCTATGCCGCCATGGCCCACGACAGCGGCCACCAGGCGGATTCCACCGCCAACACCGACTGGGCCCGTCGCGGTGACCAGCAGGCTGTCGACCTGTGGGCGCACCAGGTACTGCCGGAACTCGTGGCCCTGGGCGACATCCTCACGGCGGCCTACTACCAGCGTCCGCCCGCACGGCGCTATTTCTCCGGCTGCTCCAACGGCGGCCGCCTGGGCCTGGTAGCCGCGCAACGCTACCCGGACCTGTTCGACGGCATCGCCGCCGGCGGCCCTATCCTCGATCTCTCCGGCAATGCCGGTGTGCAGGGCGCATGGATGATCCAGCAGGCCTGGACCGCCGCCGGTGAACCCCGGATCACCCCGGAGCAGACAGAGCGCCTGGCGCTGCAAGTCCGCTCAGCCTGCGACGCCCTGGACGGTGTTCGGGACAACGTCATTGCCAGCCCCGAACTGTGCCGGCCCGACCTGTCGGTCCTGAGCTGCACAGCCGGGCAACAGCCGGGCTGCCTGGATGACGAGCAGCTGCAGCGTGTGGCGGCGCTCTACCGCGGCGCCCAGGATGGCGAGCATCAGCTGTTCCCGGGCCTGCCACCGGGCTCGGAACACCTGTGGCCGTTCTGGATTACCGGCCGCGAAGGCCAGCCGGCCTGGGGTGGGCTCGCCGCGCAGGGCTTCCTCGATATCTACCGCCAGGTGCCCGCGGGCGAGCATGTCAACCCGGCGGCAATTGACGTGGCTGCGGAAGCGGCGGCGATGTCGACCTCACCGGTGGCGGTGCTCGCCAACGCCACCGACCCGGACCTGTCCGGCCTGCGCGCCGCCGGCGGCAAACTGCTGCTCTGGCACGGCTGGGCGGACCCGCTGATCCTGCCGCAACGTACCGTGAGCTACTTCGAGGACGCTGCTCGGGAAAATGGCGGCGCCGAGGCGC
This sequence comes from Haliea sp., assembly GCF_040221975.1. Taxonomy (GTDB): domain Bacteria; phylum Pseudomonadota; class Gammaproteobacteria; order Pseudomonadales; family Halieaceae; genus Haliea. The sequence goes on along the minus strand of NZ_JAVJWR010000034.1, from coordinate 2,524 downwards.
TGGGGAAGCACGCGCGGCTGTTCATGGTGCCCGGCCACGGTCACTGCTGGGAAGCGCCCGGGCTGGCGCCGGACCTGTTTGACCCGGTGCAGGTCCTCGAAGCCTGGGTGGAAAGCGCTACTGCGCCCAGCCAGATCATCGCCCGTGACCAGCTCGACCCGGAGGCCGCCACCGCGACCGCGCTGCTCTGCCCCTACCCGCAGCGCGCAGTGCACGATGGCCGGGGTCCAACGACCAGTGCGGCGAGCTACCGCTGTGCGGAGCCGATGTGATCAGTTCGACGGCGACGCCAGCACCTCCGCCCACAGTGGCGCCAGCTGTTCGCTGTACCAGGGCGAGACATCCACGGCTGGCGGCAGGCCGTCGGTAAGCCACTGCCGCAGCCGCGCCACCAGCGCAGGGTGGTCACCCGCCGGGTAGCGGTAGACCGGACCATATTGTTCCGGGTAACACAGGGCATCCGGCACCAGCGGCCGGGCGCCCGCGCTGGCGGCTTCCAGCATCGCCAGCCCCTGAAATTCGTGGCGCGCGGTGCTGACCACAATACCGGCTCTACCCAACAGGGCCCGATAGTCGTCCAGTGGCAGACGACCGTCGGCAACAATCCGCTCCGGCAGCGCCTCCCGCAGCCGCGCCAGCGCCGGCGGCACCCGCCGCGGCCGTTTGCCCAGCAGGGCAAGCCGAAACGGCACTCCCTCCCCCGCCAGTGCAATCATGGCCCCGGCGAACAGCTCCGGCGCCTTGTCGTGCTCCCAGCGGTGGTTCCACAGCACCAGCTGCGGATCCCGCTCCGCCGCGGCGGGCACCGGCGCAATCGGTACCGGGCACAGGGTGCTCTTCTGCGCCAGCCGCTCAACGATACCCGGCGGCACCGCATCCGGCATCTGCCCCAGGAGCCCTGCCACCCCCTGCAGGTAGCTGTCGCGATTGAACGCGGAATTGAACACTAACTGTTCCGCCGCCAGCCCGCCGTAGAGCTGTACCATGCACGGCTCCAGCCAGTGACTCTGACGGTCGCTGAGGGGGTAGGCAAACTGGTTCTCGTGGAAGTAGTACAGCGCTGGCACCCCGGCAAGGCGCGGATGCAGGCCCTTCAGGGTAGCCAGATCCACCATGGAAGTCGCGAGGAGCAGGTCCGGCGGCTCAGCTGGCAGCGTATCCAGCCAGGACAGGGGATTGCCGCGAATACGCCAGGCGAAGTGGCGGCCGGGCAACTCCAGCCGCTGCCAGTCCACCTGGGTCTGGGACGCCAGCAGCCAGTCCGCCCAGGCGGCGTGGCTGTCGGCGCGGTAGGCGGAGAGTAGCCAGACCCGCGAGCGCCGGGCGGCGGCTACCCTGCCGCTCATGCCGGATACTGAAATCCAACGCTCTCCTCGCTAACCCGCCACAAGCGCTCGGCCGCCTCGTCATCCCGGGCCCAGGGCTTGGGCCGCACCACCTTGCAGTCGGCAAAGTATTCGCCGCTGATCCCGGCTACTTTTTCACTGGTACACAGGTAGATCGAGGTCTCCGCACCCTTCTCCGGGGAACGGAAAAAGGGCTTGAGAACAAGCGGCAGGATCTTGCTCATTACGCCGCCATTCTGGGTTCCCAGCGAGGTGGATACGGCGCCAGGGTGCAGGCTGTTCGCCGTCACCGGGTAATCCGCCAGCCGCTGCGCCAAACTGCGGGTGAAGAGGATGTTCGCCAGCTTCGAGCGGCCGTACTCGCGGAAAGTCTTGTAGCCCCGCTCCGCGTGCAGGTCATCAAAGCCCATGTCACGGGTGAAGGCGTGGGCTGCGGAGGCGACATTGACGATGCGCGCGCCGGGGACATCCCGAATTGCGGGCAGCAGCAGCCCGGTGAGCAGGAAGGGCGCGAAGTGATTGACCGCCAGGGTCTCCTCGAACCCGTCCACTGTGGTCCGGCGGCTGGTGTTCACTACCCCGGCATTATTGAGCAGCACATCAATCGGCCGCCCCAGTTCCAGGCACTGCTCCGCCGCCTGGCGCACACTGGCGAGGCTGGCCATGTCCATCGCCACAACTGTCGGCGCCGTTCCGCCTGCGGCGGTGATCTCTGCTGCCAGCGTCGCGCCTTTTTCAGGACTCCGACACAGCAGGGTCAGGGCGGCGCCCTGGGCGGCCAGAGCCAGGGCCGTCGTGCGACCAATCCCGGCGGTGGGGCCGGTGATCAGAACGTGTTTGCCTTGCAGTGTCATGGTGCAACTCCTGGCTGCCGGAATCGAGCAATTGAGTATAGGGTTATTGGCAACAAGCGACTACTACCCCTTGGAGCCTGCTGCCCCTAATGATCCGCTGGCGCCAGAATCTCCGCGGAGTTGCCATTGAGACGAATGTCAAAGCAGCCACGATGCAACTGACGGTGATGGAATCGACACAGGGTCACCAGGTTGTCCAGCCGTGTTTCCCCGCCCTCGGCCCAGTGCCGGATATGATGGGCGTCCACGTACTCGGATTCCTGGCAGCCGGGATACTGGCAGACCCCGTCCCGCTCGCGCAGGGCACGGCGGATACGTTCCGGC
>NZ_JAVJWR010000033.1:0-639869 GCF_040221975.1 Haliea sp. | reverse complement strand
TTTTCGGCGTTTAACGGATGGAAATTCGATGGAAGTCTGGTAGCATTCTGTCACGGCGGAAGTCTCTTTGAATCAATGGTCGCACACTGATTTTTAAGGAGTTTCCGCCGTTTTTCCACCCCTTCTCATGAATTATTCGGGTTAGCGCCTATGCTTACCCATGATTGGGACCGATAATAGGCGGTTTACATAGATCTAGTTGCAGCCTCAAGTCGGGCGCCCAATTAGTCCTGAGTCTGAAAAGTAGGTTGTTATGATAATGTCCAGTAGATTTTCGTGATTGTCTTTGCCTTCAATGATGGCGAGCAAAAGATCATTCATGGTGTCGCTAGCATCACTTAGAACGAGATGCTTGATTTTCTCACTAGCCTCCTGGGCCACTTGACGGCGAACCCGCTGTAGTAACCGTGTCTTTCGGTCGTTGTCATCACTGCTGAAGAATTTTTCCTCAATGGCATGCGCGAGATCATCGATACCTTTCTCTTCTGTGGCCGTCGTCTGCAGGACGGGAACAGACTGGGCATCTGTGTGGCGTAATTGCAGCATGGCCTTTAGTTGGCGTTCGGTGCGTATTGCCATCGGAGTGTCGGATTTGTTTATTACCAGTATGTCTGCAATTTCCAGGATACCGGCCTTAATCGCTTGTACATCGTCCCCCAGACCAGGTGCGATGATAACTATATTGACGTCGGCTATCTCCATCACTTCTGTTTCTGACTGTCCTGTGCCGACAGTTTCCAGGACGATAATGTCCCAGCCTGCACAATCAATCAGGTCAACCACGCTGTGGATAGTCGCAGATAATCCACCCAAGTGCCCCCTCGCGGAGACCGAACGAATAAATACTTCCGGGTCATCGGAGTGGCGGCCCATACGGGTACGATCTCCGAGTACAGACCCTCCTGTCAGCGGACTCGATGGGTCGACCGCAACAACTGCAACCCGCTTATTTTGTCGCCTTAGGGAGGTAATATAAGCATTGATTAATGTGGATTTCCCGACTCCCGGTGGTCCTGTAATCCCTACTATTTGGGCTCGTCCGGAATGTGTTTGAATCGCGCGATGAATGCGTCCTCCAATTTCATTGCGAGCTTCCACCAGGCTGATAGCTCTTGCTAGTGCCGATACTTCACCCGCAAGTAGGCGGTCAATGAAAGCGGCCACGTTATCTTTCGTTTCACTCATTGTGCGCATCACTATTTTGGTATTGGCTTATCAAGCGACAATCAAGGGGTTGCCAAAACCTAGTTCTTTTCGCAAGCAGGCGACGATTTCTCCGTGGGTTGCTCCGGCTTCTGTCGCATTGACCACTTGGGCAAATACATTTTCATCCTTGCTGTTCGCAGCGCGAGCGAGATCCTCTATGGCCTTTGTGACGACCGGCTGGCTGCGGGAGCCCTTAAATGCCTTGAAGTTAGCCACATGTTCCTGCATAGCTGTCGTGTCGGGGCGCCACGTTTTAGGGAAATCGATTTTATCGCTGCTATCTTGGTAGCAGTTGACGCCGATGATTTTTTGTTCTCCGGATTCGATAGACTCCTGATACGCGAGTGCAGACTCGCCAATCATTGACTGAACAAGGCCACTTTCCACTGCATTGTACATGCCACCAACGGAATCAATCTTGTCCAGCAGGCTCAGTATTTGTTCTTCCATTTTATCCGTTAAACTTTCGATGTAATAAGAACCCCCCAAAGGATCTATCACATCACAGAGGTGCGCTTCTTCACGCAATATATTTTGAGTTGCGATGGCTATTTTTGCCGTTTCTTCCGACGGGCAAGTAATAGCCTCGTCATAGGCGTCGGTATGCATGGACTGTAACCCACCGAGAATACCCGCCATGGCTTGAGTTGTGACTCTGGCAATATTGTTTAGTGGTTGCTGGGCTGTCAGGTCAACGCCTGAAGTTTGTCCGTGAAATTTAAAACGCCAGGACTTGGGATCCTTCGCCCCGAGTCGCTCCCTGGTGATTCTGGCCCAGATGCGTCGTGCTGCACGAAATTTAGCAATTTCTTCGAAAAAACTTATTGAAATATCAAAAAAGAAAGTAAAGCGAGGGAGTATGGCGTCCGGATCCATGCCACTGGAAATACAATCTTCGGCATGTTGAATAGCTGACGCCAGCGTAAATGCAATCGTCTCGGCTGGTGTTGCTCCAGCTTGTTGCATATGTTGACCAATAATAGACATGGGGTTCCAGTTAGGCACATGTTCCCGGCAGAAGGCAATATGGTCTACCAACAGTCGACGTGATCCTGATAGTGATAGGCGGTAGAACATGTGGTTGGCAACAAAGTGGGAGATATAGCAACTCTGATTGGATGTGCCAGTAATTTTATCCCAGGAGATACCGCGGCGTTTGGCCACGTTCAACATGAAGGCAAACAGGGTAAAGGGGGACGGATCATTTAGAGATGCAGACGTGACGTCTAGCGGGACTTGATCGAGACAGGCATCCATATCGTCCACGGTATTTACGACTGTACCGCAGGTGCCAAGCAAAGGAAGCGGAGTCTCGTCACAGTCAATTCCGCGAAATACGGAGTTGCAGGGAATCAAACTGATGGCACTTGCGCCCATTGCCAGTATTTTGCGGACTCGCTCGTTATAATTTTCGGGGGTTCCAAGACCAATTAGTTGACGCTGTGTCCACGTCCGACCGCGGTGCATAGTTGGGTATATGCCCCGCGTATAGGGGTATTGGCCGGGAAAGCCCAGGTCTTCCTGGTAACGTTCGCCATTCCAGTCTGACTGAGTATAGAGAGGCTGGATTTCAATCCCCGAGCGGTTTCTAATCACGCGGTCGACACCGATGTGGTTTCGATAGTCTTCTTGCCATTGAGCCTTATTCTCAGCGATTTTGTCGTGTTCCTTTTTCTTTGTTGTGCTCATATAACTTGTCTCCTGAAAATTTGCTTTTTCTAGCGACTGGATGCTGGAGCCCTAGAGCCCTAGAGCCCTAGAGCCCTAGAGCAGCCCCCGCTTTAACCGCCGAGCATCGTTTGCAAGCTGTTGAGCGCAACCAACAATCTCGTCTCGCTGAGAGCCTGGGCCGAAAATCGCACGCACCCCGCTTTCTTTCAGCATGGGTATCTCTTGCTGGGGAATGATGCCTCCCATAAACACTTGCACCGCATCCAGTCCTGCAGCTTTGAGCGCCTTCATCATTTCCGGGACAACCAGATGATCAGTGGCGAGAGAGCTGATCCCAATGACATCGACATCTTCTTGTAAGGCCAATTGCACCACAGATTCGATACTCTGCCATGGTGGCGTATAAATAACTTCCATCCCCGCGTCGCGCAGATTGGCGGCAACAATTCTGCTGCCACGATCGTGTCCGTCCAAGCCTATCTTCGTTATGAGCACCCGTGGGGGGTTGGCAGGAAACACCGTGTTGTCGACGCTGGCGGCGTGCTGATCGGTCATTATTCTTCCTCTAACAAGGTCTGTTCATTGGGGTATGTGCTGACGGCATAAACCGAACAACCATTTGTTTTTCTAGTGAAGCAGAAAATTCAATCTCCGTCAATAGCTAGTTTGATCTTGGTCCCACCAGCGATGGGCACCTCATTAGGTAATGGAGTGGACTCTGCCTCACCCTGCCGTGTCGGTTTCGGCTTTAATGCGCCAGTATGGTAGTTCTAGCACCCCCATTCAGAGAATAAGGAAAAGCCCGCTATGAACATTACGCGTGTAGGCAGGTATTGTTAAATTTGACGCACCACGTCAGGGAGCAGATCCACAACGAAGATTTGTCTGCGGTTACGACGCGCGAATATCGGATTGATCAACTGTCGTTAAATGCCTGTGCCAACAGCTGTATCAGTCGAGCGGCGTTTGTAGCAAAACTGGTCGTATAGGGACGTGGACGTTGTTGACGGGCAGGATCAGAAAAGCCTGGGCAAAGTCTATCCCTTATAGCAATCGATTCATGCCCGCTCGTTAAGCCTCAATCGAATATCTCAAGTAACGCACGAGCTCTCTACCTATCGCTGCAGGCTTTTCTTCTCCCTCGCGAAACCAGGTTTGCGTAGAATTCATGGCACCCATGAGCATCAACCGCATTAATTTTCTATTAACGTCCTTTTTGAGGGGAAGTTCATCAATGAGATCAATGAAAATCTGTTCGTATTCATCTCGCATTGCGGCTAACTCGAATCGTAGCTCTGGCGCCTTATTTGGAAGAACACTGACCAAAACCCGTGCATAATCAGTCTGGTCGAGAATGGCTTCGACATGGGCAACCACAGCTGACTCCAATCTTTGCCAGGGCTCGTCTTGCGAGGCAATAGCGCTTTTCGTTCTCGATTTTATCCTTTTAACTGCCTCTTCGTACACCGCTACCAACAGCTCTTGCTTTGACTTGAAGTGATAGTATACCGACCCCGGCTGCATCACAATTTCAGCACCAATGTCACGCATGGTAGTCTCTTTGTAGCCCTTGCTTGAAAAAAGCTTGGCTGCGGCGTCTAGTAGTGGCAGAAATCGGTTGTGTGAGCGCTTGAGTTTAGTGGTATCGGGTTTAGCAGTGACTTTGGCTTTCATAACAACGGTAGCTTTTCAGTGATAGGCGTACAGCAGGCCAAACTGAGCTGAAAAAGTCAATAATTTCGGTTTCTCGTCATTCTGAGTAGGGACTGGCCAACCTGCCAAGACATCCTTCGCGCTATCGACAGACCGTGAGCGAGCGTATGCATGGTGCCGATGCCCAGCTGCTTGGGACTGGAATGGGGCCACCCCGGGAGCCGCTGGGTCAACATTTGGACACTTAGACACAGTCGCATGAAGAGCAACTGGAAGTCGCTGGCGGGGGCCGATGGACGCCACGCCTGCTCTTAGCGCGGAGCACCGTGTCCAGCGCTCAATCGCGTTGCCCATGTTAATCCGTGGTGTCATTTCAACCTCTTCCAGTACCACTGCTACCCCTTGGCATCGGTACAGCAGGTGAAGTGCCCGGAACATGCTGTTCGTCGGGTGAAGGTGCCTCGTGCGGGCAAGCCGTTACGTCTTCACGCGGCTCCTGGAAAAAGTCGCTCTCGCTCGTTCGGGAAGGGCGGCTTTGCGGAAGTGCGGTTCCACAAGCGTGGTCGTCTGGAGACTTTTGTAAGAAATAGGTGTTTAAAAACAATGAGTTAAGTTCGTAATGAAGTAATACGCTACAAGCGAACCAGCTTAAAGCCGTGCTTTTCTTGACTCTTGACACCCCATGCGCAACCACGTAAATTCGCAATAGAAAACCAAACAGTTGTTTGGCAATTGAGATAACTAGTAAGTTAAAGAGAGGGGGCATTATGAAAAAAAGAACAGGCAACCTGAATTTAATCGCGAGTTCTGCACTGGCTTCGTTGTTACCGTTTAATCCAGGGTTGATGCAGTTTGCGGTAGCATCTGAAAAAGGTGTTTCTGTAATGATGGAAGAAGTTGTTGTCATCTCGAGAAAGCGGGCGTCAGCCGAGAGACTTCAAGATGTACCCGTAGCTGCGACCGTTTTCGGTGAATCAAAAATGAAAGCGGTGTTCGCCGAAAATCTGTCCGATCTTGGTGATCTGTCTCCTAACGTCGAAGTTGAAAATGCCGGAACACGATCAGGTGTGGCAAATATTTTTATTAGAGGAATGGGTGCCACGGGTTCTGTGCCAACGGACGAACCTACCGTAGGTATCATTCAGGATGGCGTCTTTTGGGGTGTGAATTACGGTGGCCTGCTCGATTCCTATGACCTGGAGTCGGTTGAAATACTACGCGGACCACAGGGAACACTTTTTGGACGAAATGTAACAGCAGGTGCTTTTAATATTCGATCAGCAAGGCCAAGTGGTGAACTTGGTTATGGGGCAAAATTGACTGTTGGCAGTTATGATCGAAACGACGTCGCCGGCTTCTTGGATGCACCGATCGTAGACGAGATGTTAGCTGTGAGAGTTGCGCTGCAAAAGAAACAGCGAGATGGTTATATCAATAACGTCAATACCGGCAACACTTCGTTTGGCGAGGTTGACACCACGATGGTGCGCGGCGTTTTGGAATTTACTCCAACAAAAAATATCGATATTACGTTTATAGCTGAAGATTACTCTGTTGAAGGTGATGCATCGGCGACCTTCCTGTTGAACGACCCGGAGCGCAAAAAGTTCACAGCACAGCAAGGTATAGACGGTGGAAACGAAGGTGATGTCTCGTTCAGTGTGCTGGAGGCTAATTTTGACCTGGGGCATGGTGTCGTGACATCCATAACGGGCTATCGAACCGTTGATACGGAAGATCTGGTGGATATCGATGCTACAGAGCCACCGATATTTTCGCAGCTGACGAGATTGGAAGATCAGGAGCAGATAAGTCAAGAGATCCGCTATGCATCTACCTTCTCGGATAGCTACAGGTTTACCGTTGGAGCCTACTATTTTGATCAATCCTGGGACTTTACTGAGCAAAGAAACGAAATCGTAAACGTCAACACCAAAGCAAAGCTGGATCACACTTCTATGGCACTATTTGCTGATCTCGATTATGACCTCTCCGATGCCTTGGTGTTGAATCTGGGTGGACGCTTCACGAAAGAGGAGAAGACCGCGGCTACGGCGGCATTTGGCCCTCCATTAGCACCCGGCGCTGTATTGACACCTGGATTCTGTGATCCTGATGCAGATATCGTGATGAATTGTATCTTTGGACCGGACGAAAGCAAGGAGTGGAACAATTTTTCTCCAAAACTGAGCCTGTCCTACAGGCTCAACCGTGACTCACTCATATATGGCATACTAACCCGGGGCTTTAGAAGTGGCGGCTTTGCAATGCGTGGTGCTCCCTTGGCGCCCGCCTATGATGAAGAAATAGTCGACGCCTTTGAACTGGGTTATAAGGCGGATTTGTTCGAAAAGCGCCTGCGTGTTAACGGCGCTTTTTTCTATAATAAATACGATGATCTGCAGCGAACAGTTGTTGACCCGGTGACGATACTTCAAACAACCTTGAATGCAGCTCAGGCTACGATAGTTGGCCTAGAGCTGGAGGTGGTTGCGATGCTTAGCGACGATCTGGTGCTAAACTTTAATTACGGTCATACCGATGCTTCGTACGACGCTTTTGACAATTTTGACATTGATGGTGATGGTATAGTTGATCCAGAGGCTGTCGACTTGGACTTTGCTCGTGTACCTGAAAATCAGTATTCGGTGGCGTTGACGCATGAAAAAGATGTCGATGGGCTGGGAACCCTGATGAGTCGAATTAGCTATAGTTATACCGATGAAAGAGCGCTTGATGATAACAATTTCATTAATGTCTCATCCTATGAGGATCTATCTGCAAGTATCCGTTTGATGGATGCCAAGGGGCGCTGGAGTGTGGCCTTGTTTGGTAAAAACCTTACTGATGAGGAGGTTTTCACTTGGGGTCTAAATGTTCTGGGCGGTCTCGCATGGGGTGGCGCACCACGAACGTGGGGAGTTGAGTTAGCCTACGAGTACTAGAGCTTATAGCGAATCAGGGCTGTTGGCGGTTTCATGAAGTCTGAAGTCCCGTATCACGTACCGGGGACCGGAGGGTCACGAATGTGCCGTCATCGATAATGTTCTGCTCGCTGATGATGCCCCGGCACACATAGCGATCGGCTTCGGTCAGGACCGAAAGGCGCTTGCCGACACACGCAAAGTCGACAACCGGCTGAGTAGGTAGTCCGGGTGGCAGCACGAGGCCGATCTGGCGCAGCGCGTCAAGGATACGGGTGTGGGAGACCTTGGCCTGATAACTTTATCCTTGACCGACATAGTCACACCAACAGTAATGACAAGACGAAGACGGCGCCCGTCCAAAGAAGCGCCATGAAGGTGTAGCCCATCACAGCACGTGCGGGCAGCTGGGCCAGGGTCAGTACCGGGAGCAGTATCAGCGGTTGGATCAGGTTGGTCCATTGATCACCCATCGCCACCGCCATGGCGGTGAGCGGCAGGTCGGCGCCCAGTTGCTGGGCGGCGGTCAACATTATGGGGCCCTGTACCGCCCACTGCGCGCCCCCTGATGGAATGAAGACATTCAGCAGTCCTCCACTGAAGAAACCTAATAGCGGCAGGCTGTCGGCTGAAGCGGCAGCTGTGGCCTGCTCGACTATCAGGTTGCCTACGCCCGTGGTCGCAATCATGCCAGCGATCCCGGCGTAGAACGGGTACTGCAGCAAAAAAGGAATGACGATTTCGCCACCACCCGCCGCTGCTTTCAAGTAGCGACGCAGGTTGCCCGCACAGAGTATGCCGACGATCAGCAGCATTAAGTTCATGACGTTCAGGGTCAGTCCGCCGCCCCGGGTGCCATAGTGGGTGAACAGATAAAGTAATCCGCATCCCACGACTGATAGCGCCAGCCAGCGTGATTGTTCCAGCCGTGCAGCCGGCGTGTGCTCTTCAGGTGTGGCCTCGTGCGATTCAGCTTGCCGGTAGAGGTGATCGGGAATCTCGCGTATGGCCTCGGGCCGTCTCGGGTGAAGCAGTGTCATCATCCAGGGCAGCGTGAAGACAATCGCAAACGCAGTTAGTCCATTCCACCAGGTGAATAGCGTTTCGGCTGTGGAGATTACGCCTACTTGTGCTTCCAGGAAATGTCCTGGTGTGGCCAGCGTCAGTGGGATCGACGCGGACAGACCCTGATGCCAGACTACGAAGCCAGAAAAGGCTGCAGCAACCAACAATGGGTAGTGCACGCGGATTTCCCGGCGGCGGCAGTCTTCGCCAACGGCACGCGAGAGGATGCCGGCAGCCACCAGTGCCGTGGACCAGGAAAGCAGTGCAATGAGGCCGGTGAGCAGACAAACCAGCAGATAGGCCGAGCGCGCCGAGTGTACGCAGCCCGAGGCCCACAACAGGGTCTTATGCACTGGGGCTGTACTCGCCAGCGCGTAACCGAACAAAAGGGTCAGCGTGATCTGATTGGTGAAGGTCAGGAGGGACCAAAAGCCGTCACCCCAGGCATCAATGGCGCCGCGTGGCGTGGTATCGGTGAAGCACAATACCAGTATGAACGTGAGTAGTGTCAGGAGTACGGAAACCACCAGTGCATCAGGCATCCAGCGTTCGAAGAAGCGAACGATTATGGTAGTAATGTAGTCCAGCATATGGTGCGCCCCGGATGGTGTGGCAGATTGAGGAGCGCTGCCATCGGTTGTTGTGGATTGGTCAGGACTGTAAGGCCAGAACGCTGCCGGGGTTCATCCGCTGGCTGGGCTGGGACCAAACCGGCTAGCTGTGTCTTATGCCCAGCGACATTGTTGAGATTTTCAACAACAAAGCGAAACTGGCTATTGGAAAACTGTAGTGATTTAAAACCTGTCGTGCAGTTTGAAACGTTTTGCATCATGCACTTTCGGACCTGCCGGTACTGGGAGCAGCCTACGAGCTTTTGCCTGATCCCATAAGATAAACCATGCCGGTAAACGAGGCTATTAAAAGGTCCCGCTGATTAACGACATCTACACGATAAGTCGCCAATTTTCGCGACTTGGAAATTTCTTCTGCTGTTGCTGTGAGTATGTCGTCAACGCGCGCAGCTGAATTAAAAATAATACTTGCACTAATACCTGACGCCATAGTACCAGCAGCATTTGATGCCAATCCAAAGGCACTGTCAGCTAGCGAGAAAATAACACCGCCGTGACAGCCACCATTAAAATTCAGGTGGCGGTCTTCTATTTTACATCGCACCACAACCCGGCCCAGTGATACGTTGACAAGCTTGATTCCAATAGTTTTGGAATAGCGATCATCCGCTGCCAGATCTGCTACCAGACCAGTTTTACTCATTACCCCAAGACCATATAATTCAATCCCGTAGAAATAATCAAATGGGCCAGCGCCGACATCAAACTCTGAAGGCTACCCAAAGGAGATTGATATCGGCATTACGACGCGCAGTACTCAAGGGAGTCGTTCAATCAACATAGCCATCCCTTGGCCTGCTCCCAGGCACATGCTAATAATTGCATAACGGCCGTTTATAGCTTCTAAATGCTGCATAGCCATCATGGTCATTCGCACACCTGTTGCGCCAGGTGGGTGACCAATTGATATGCCTCCGCCGTACAGATTGGTTATTTCCCTTGAAATACCCAGCTGCCTTTCGGCGTGTAAATTGACCACCGCGAAAGCCTCATTAATTTCATAGTAATCTATATCGCTAACTTTTAGATTATTTTGAGCCAATAATTGCTCTATCGCAGGAACCGGAGCGATACCCATAATACGTGGTTCTACACCCACGATTGACCAATCAACGATTCTCGCCCGGGGCTTGATTCCATGCTTCTCAGCGGAAACTCGATCAGCGACCAGCGTAAACGCAGCGCCATCGGTAATGCCACTAGCATTTCCAGCCGTAACTGTGCCCTGGTGATGAAAGGCTGGTTTCAATTGCGCCAGTTTCTCCAGGGTTGTTTGCTTTGGATATTCATCGACGGAGAATAAGCGTTTGCCTTTCCGCTCTGGAACATGAATTGGAGAAATCTGATTTGCCAAAACACCGCTTTCAATTGCCATGGCGGCTCGCTCCTGGCTCAACTGTGCCCATCCATCCATCTCCTCTCGAGTGTAACCATACTGCTGAGCCACACTCTCTGCCGTGTCCCCCATTAGTTGTAGATCGAATGGATCGCGGTAGGCATAATCGAGAGAGTCTATCAGGCTTACCGGCCCGCGTTTTGCTCCCCAGCGAATATCGGAGCTCAGATACGGTGCGCGCGAAAAGTTTTCATATCCTCCAGCCAATGCCACGGACGAGTGACCGGTAGCTATCTGTTCGGCGGCGGAAATAATGGCCTGAACACCTGAGCCACAGGCGCGGGATACATTCAAGGCTCGGCTCTCTATCGATAACCCACTCTCTAAAGCAACAACCCGACTGGAAAAGTAACCACCCTGATCAACAGGTATTACATTGCCCAGAACTAAATGATCCACTTCGTTCGGCGACAACTTCAAATCGTCCAGGCAGGCTTTTGCTGCATGGGCGGCGAGCTCAGTGCCAGAGATGTCTTTTAAGGATTTTCCGAAATCGCCAAAAGGTGTGCGCATTCCTCCAGCCAAAATAATTTCGTTCTTCATAACTATTTCGTCTCCCTTAACAGAGTAGCTTAAGGATCAAAAAGGTGATCATTTCGTGGCTTTTACGATAGCCTGCGTTGCCGGGGCTACGGCCAACGAGGGGGCATGCTTGAGTTCAGCTTGTCTGCGTTTGGTGCCCCCCCCCGCTTCCAGGGTAATTATGCCAATCAGTCAAAAGTGGAGGCATATAACTCTTTGAGTTCTCGCTTTAGTATCTTGCCTGCGGTATTTTTGGGAAGGCTGTCTACGAATATGAACTTCTGTGGGCGCTTATGCTTTGCGAGGAACCTGCCGGATACTTCCGTTAGCGTCGATTCATCTGATTCAAACCCACGTTTTATAACGACTATAGCAACGATTGCTTCAATCCATTTCCTATGGGGCAGGCCAATGACAGCTACTTCGCCGACTGACGGATCATTGTAAAGTGCCTCCTCGACTTCACGACTCGCCACTAGTACACCTCCGGTATTAACGACATCCTTGATACGATCGACCAGATACAAGTAGCCATCTTCGTCAAAGTAGCCAAGATCGCCGGAATGGAACCAGCCGCCGACGAAGGCTTTCGCAGTTTCCTTCGGATTATTCCAATATCCCGTTGTTACATTCTGGGCACGGTAAACTATCTCCCCGTTTTCACCCGCCGCTAGTGGGTTCATTTCTTCATCAACAATCTTTACGCTTACGCCTAGTATGGGACGACCTACAGACAAGGGCTTTTTTTTATGTCCCGTTGGAGATAGCACCGTACTCACAATTTCCGTTTGGCCAAAACAGTTATAAAAACCTGCATCATCAAGCATGCCCATCATCTGCCTGATGACTTTCTCTGGCATGATTGACGCGCCATAGTAAACTTTATTCAGGCTGGTCAGGTCTCTGCATATACCGGCGTGCTCATCAATTTCTACTTGCTCCAAGAGTCCTATCCAAACCGTTGGTGGCGCAAAAAAAGAATTTATACGCTGCGCCTCTATCAAATCTAGACATAGTGCGCGCTCCGGGCTTTCAATCAATATTACAGTCGCCCCCATTATTAGCATGGGCATGGAAAAACCGTGTAACTGGGCGACATGATATAATGGAAGTGCCGCAAGGCAACGGTCGTCACTTGATACATCAAGATGAATAATATATGCGTTATAAAGCCCCATTAGGGAACGATGTGTATGCATAGCTCCCTTCGGGGCAGACGTTGTCCCAGAGGTGTAGCCTATCTGGACGACATCATCTTCCTGGATAATGATGTTCGGTTCGTCCGATGACGCATCGGAACATGTCATTGCCAGGATGTCATATTCTCTCCCCCCCCTGAAACTGCCATGCTTCAGCATGTCGATCTGACCAGCGATTTGCTGTAGATTCTCACGCGTCCCTTCGTCATCAAATATCGCCGAGGCGCCAGACTGCTGAATAATATAAATCAACTCCGCTCTTTGCAGTGCATAATTGATCGGTACATGAATTAGTCCAGATCGGGCACAAGCAAGCCAGAGGATATAATAGGCATCCGAGTTTTGCGCGTAAGCCGCAACCCGGTCTCCGCTTTTTAGTCCGGTGGCGAGCAAATAGTTGGCGACCCTGTTGACTGCGGAATCCAGTTGCTTGTATGTCCATGTCCTTTGGTCGAACTGTAGTGCTATTTTGTCGGGGAACTGATCAGCAGCCCGCCTAAAAGCATCGCCGATGGTATTTCGCCGACAACGTGTAATGTCTTGCTGAATACTGCCCGTCATGCCTTATCCTTTTTTAAAATTGGTACTTTTTTATAGCGGATTTATTTAGAAAGTTGTGCAGAAAAATAGTAATCGTCGCCAGCGAAGCTGGGTGCTTCAAAAGGTTCAGCAACAGTAGTGTTAGTTGACTTATACGATCTTTCTCAGCTTCTTAATGCGTTATATAAACTTTGGTAACTTGTTAGTCTCTGCCAACCTTTGATGCAAAATGCTCTCTCGCCCACAAGCTTTGTCCATATTTCGGCATAAAGTGCCCCTCATGTTTGGCCTGGGTGGTGCGTGGCGCTCGACGCTTGGGCCTCACTATGAGACTTCCGGGTCTTTTAAACCGAAAAGGTCCCCCGTAAAGTTGGGTGGTTCCCGTTTGCACAGGGACTTAAGTGCGTAACGCACACATTAACAAAACAACTGTTTGTTTAGTGGATGCTGTCATAGCACGGACTGACTGTCAAGCGACAGCCTTGTCGCTGATCGAACTGCGATAGCGTGAGCTTCCTCTCCAAGCAGAAAGGAGCAATGTCCCAGCTGGGGTTCTTGACGCATTCAAATTGGGGTGGTCGGCAAACAGGTAGTGCAGGGAAGAGGGGAGGTTGATAATTCACTTGCGCGGGATGGGTGAAACCGCTGTGGCAAATCAGTTCTGCCCAAGGGATCAACCCCGACGCAAAATGCCGCAGCTGTTCGCTCTGAAGCGCGGGGATTCATTATAGTAGTACGACGCGGGCACTTATCCCTCGGCGGCCTGTTTGCACGCTACCCGCTGTTGTCTAGCACCCGGGCGTCGATATCAGCGATACGGTTGACCCCCATGAGCGCCATGGCCGTGGCCACCTCGCGCCGGAACAGGTCGAGCAGATCTTCAACACCCTGCTGTCCCCGGGCCGCCACAGCGAAAACCCAGGGTCGACCGATCAGCACCCCGCGGGCACCGAGCGCGACCGCCTTGACAATATCGAGGCCGCTGCGGACACCGCCATCGACATAGACCTCGGCCTGTCCGCCAATGGCCCCGGCCACAGCCTGAACCTTGCTGGCGGAGCCGGCGACGGCATCAAGCTGACGCCCGCCATGATTGGAAACCACGACGCCATCGGCACCGGCATCGACCGCCGCGCGCGCATCTTCGGCCTCCATCACTCCCTTGATCAACAGCTTGCCCGGCCACTGATCGCGCAGCCAGTGGATATCTTCCCAGGTGCAGCTGGGATCGAACTGTGCATCCACGAAGGCCTTGTAGGCCTCCAGGTCTTCGGGATTGGCAACCTTGTCCGACAGGTTGCCAAAGCTGTGGGGCCGGCCCCTGAACCCGACGTCCCAGGCCCAAGCCGGACTGCTGGCGAGCTGCGTAAATTTCGACAGTTTGCCGGGAAGCCCACCGCCCAGCAGGCCGTTACGGAAATCGCGAAGACGCAGGCCCGCCACGGGCAGGTCCACGGTAAACACAAGGGTCTTGCAACCCGCATTGGCCGCGCGCTCCAGGAGGCCGCTGACAAACTCCCGGTCCCGCAGCATGTAGAGTTGAAACCAGAAAGGTCCCTGAGTCGCATTACTGATCTCCTCAAGCGAGCAGATACCCACGGTCGAGGCAGTGAAGGGAATCCCGGCCTGTTCCGCCGCGCGGGCCGCCTGCACCTCGGCACGGCGTGCAAACATTCCCGCCATCCCCACCGGCGCCAGCGCCAGCGGGAGGCTGGCCGTGCGCCCGAGCAGCTCGGTAGCAGTGTCAACGCCGGAGACATCCCGCATCACCCGTTGCTTCAGGCGCAGCCGCTGGAAGGCACTGACGTTCGCGGCGAGCGTCAATTCGTCGTTGGCGCCGCCTTCGGCATAATCGAACAGGAAACGGGGCAGGCGCCGCCGCGCCCGGCGCCGGTAGTCCGCCACGGTGATCGGAATCACGTCATAGATACTCATGGAGTCAATCCTGCGCGGCGCTCTCACCGTCGAAATTCAGGTCCAGGGGTGGAATGCGCGCATCGATCAGGTAAGGACCGCTGCCCGCCATCGCCGCGGCCAGCTGTTCGGAAAACGCCTCCGCGGTGGTGGCCACACTCGCGCTTACCCCCATGCCCTCGGCAATGGCCTTGAAATCCATGTCGGGCGTACCGATCGCAAGCGAGCTCGCGGCCTTCGGACCGGGTTTTCCACCGCGTGCGCCGGTACGGGCAAACTCGATCTCCAGCACGCTGTACTTGCGGTTGTTGAGCAGTACCACGGTAACATCCAGCTGTTCCCGGGCCATCGTCCAGAGGGCCTGCACGGTATACATGGCGCTGCCATCACCCTCCAGGCAGAGTACCTTCCGCTGCGGGGCGGCAATCGCCGCACCCACTGCCGCCGGTAGGCCCCAGCCTATGGCACCGCCGGTCAGGTTGAGCCAATCGTGCGGTCGCGCAGCGGCCGTCGCCGGAAAGCAGGTCAGACCCGAGGTGATGCCTTCGTCGACAACGATGGCGTTCTCGGGCAGGTGGCAAGCCAGCGCCTGGGCCACGGTGCCGGCATCCAGTGCCCCGGTGGGCGCGCCGGGCACCTGCAACTCGCGCAGCACCGGGGCGTGAGTGGTGTCGGCCAGCTGCTGCACCAGTGCCTCCAGCACGCCGTCGATGTCCTCCTCGGGGCCGGCCAGCGCCAGGGTGTCACAATCGGGCGGCGAGAGTTCACTGGCCACGTTCGGATAGGCGAAAAAAGAGACCGGGGCTGCTGTGCCCAGCAGCAACAGCTGCTCGGTACCCTCCAATTCGGCGATCGCAAGCTCTGCCAGATAGGGGAGGCGCTCAATGGCGGCGGTCCCGCCTCCACGCCGTACCCGGGCGGGAAAGGTTTCCGTCATGATCCGTGCACCCGTGGCCGCGCCCAGACGACTGGCCATCTCGCCCTGGCGCTGGCTGACGTTGCGCCCGCCGAGCATGATTACCGTGGGTTTGCCGTTTGTCAGCATTGCGGCTGCCTGCCCGATCCGCTCATCGGGAACCGGTGCCGGCAGGGCCGGTGCGACCGCGGCTACCGCGCCCGCGGGATTGTCACCCCAGGAGACATCCGCGGGCAGCATGAGGGTCGCAACCCGACCGATGCCCGCCTGGCTCACCGCTTCCGCGCCGTCGCGGGCGATATTCCCGGCATCACCGGACGTGCAGACCCAGTCCGACACCGGTCCGGCAATGCCCTCGATATCCGAGGTCAGCGGTGCATCGTACTGCAGGTGATAGGTGGCATGGTCACCGACGATATTGATCATGGGCAGGTGGCCTTTCCGCGCGTTGTGGACATTGGCCAGGGCATTGCCGAAGCCTGGGCCCAGGTGCAGCAGGGTTGAGGCCGGCTTGCCCACCATCGCCGCGTAACCGGCGGCCGCTCCGCTCGCCACGCCCTCGAACAGGCACAGAACGCAGCGCATACCCTCCACTTCATCCAGGGCCGCGACAAAGTGCATTTCGGAGGTGCCCGGGTTGGTAAAGCACACCTCGACACCACTGTTTACCAGGGTTTGAATTAGACTTTCTGCACCGTTCATGCTTATTCCTTTTTCTAACGTAGTGGCTCGACACCGCGGCTTGGGTTGGAGAACCAGAGCCTGGACCATAACTAGGTTACTGGAGTCATGCTCCGGAGACTGTCAGCCACGCGATAATTCTGCTTCCCGCGCAGTCACTCAATCATTCTGCATGGCCAAGCGCTCCAACTCGGCCATCTCGCGGACCACGAGGCTACCGTACGCGAGATCAATGACGCCGTCCTCCTGCCACTGGCGCAGCACTTTATTCACCGACTGACGCGAGCCGGCCACCAGAGAGCCAATGTCATCCTGGGTTATGCGAATATCAAAGTGGATGCCGTCGTCGCATTGCTGACCCATTGTCTTCGCCAGAAGCCACAGGCGCCGCGCCGTACGTCGGCACAAGGCATCCAGGCTGACTCGCTCGTAGAATCCGTATAGTCGTCTAGCCCGCGAGGTCTGGAGGCGAGCCACCGCCCAGGACACCTCGGGGTATACTTTCCACGCACGCTCGAAATGCTCGCGTGACAACACCTGCAGGACAACCTCGCCGATTGCCTGCGTTGTATGCGGTCTGAGGCCTCTGTCGATCAGGCTCGACTCACCGAAACAGGTACCCACTGGAAACAGGTCATAAAGGAGTTCCCTGCCGTCCTCGCTGACGTTGAAAATGCGGACATTGCCGCTCTCCACTCGGAACAGCTCATTCCCGGGCTCCCCGGCACGGTAGATTATATTACCGCTGCCGTAGTGGCGCCGGGGCATGCAGCGGAGCACTTCATCGCGCACCGGGGCCGGAAGCTCACTAATCCAGTCCTGCTGCCACAAGCTCATCACGCTGCTCCCAAACTGTCGCTGAGTCGACAGTAAACCAGAAAATTCCCTGCCGATACTAGTCCACGTACCAGGCCAGCCCAGCGTCGCGCAAGGGCGGCAGCTGGCGCCCGGTGTCTGATTTTGTTGAAGACAATGCAGGTTCCCGGAAATTCCCAGGCCGGTCGGAGAGGTGGACGATGTACTGCACGCGGCACATACTCCCCCTGGTTGCGGACTCTTCATCCTGGAACGGGCCCACCATCCAATGCTTACGTATTACCCGGATTGAGGTAACCCCATATGCACATCGCAACCGAACTCAAGGCATTTCTCGGGGATTCGGCGGTACTCGATGCCGATGCCCTGGCCACGCGCTCCGCCGGCTACCTGAGGCCTGACAACCTCCAGGCGGCCGCACTCGCTCGCCCGTCTAACACCTCCCAGGTTGCCGAGCTGCTGCGCTGGTGCCACCGGCACGATGTCAGCGTGGTCACCCAGGGCGGACTCACCGGCCTGGTGCACGGTGCCGACGCAGCGGCCGACCAGATCATTCTGTCACTTGAGCGGATGTGTGCGATCGAATACATCGATACTCGCCAGCGCTGCGTCACCGTCCAGGCCGGCGTCGTACTGCAGACCTTGCAGGAGAGCCTGGAAGAACACCACCTGATGTTCCCCCTCGACCTGGGTGCCCGCGGCTCCGCCACGGTGGGGGGCAATGCCGCCACTAACGCCGGCGGCAACCGGGTGATACGCTATGGCATGATGCGGGACATGGTACTGGGCCTGGAGGCGGTGCTGGCGGACGGGACGGTTATCTCCAGCATGAACAACCTGCTCAAGAACAACGCCGGCTACGATCTCAAACAGCTTTTTATAGGCTCCGAAGGCACCCTCGGCGTCATTACGCGTCTCGTCCTGCGCCTGCGGGAGGCACCCGGCACGCGAAATATGGGGCTGGTAGCGCTGGAGGATTTCGATACCGTCACGCGCCTGCTGAGGTTCATGGATCATCGCCTGGCGGGCACGCTGTCCGCATTCGAAGCAATGTGGCAGGATTTTTATCGTCTGGTCACGACCGCGCCGGCCCAGGGGTGGCCGCCAATTTCCCCTAACTATCCTTACTACGTCCTGTTGGAGTGCCAGGGCGCGGACCCGGAACTCGACAGCCAGCGCTTCAACAGCGCGCTGGAGGACGCTTTTGAGGCAGGCCTGCTGGCCGATGCCGCGGTCTCCCAGTCCGAAAGCGACTGCCAGCGCTTCTGGGCCCTGCGCGACGATGTCGGGCAGACCTTCCACGGCGGGCTGCCATTCGTGTTTGACATATCGCTTCCCATCACCGAGATGGAACGGTATATCGACGGCCTGCGCGCCTCGCTCGCGGAGGCGATCGGCGAGCACAAGCTTTGGGTATTCGGGCACCTCGGCGACGGGAACCTGCACGTGATCGTTCAGGTTCCCGGGGACATCAGCGGCAGCCAGCGCCCACAGGTGGAAACAGTGGTCTACGAACCACTGGCGGCTTTCAGGGGCTCCATATCAGCCGAACACGGTATCGGCCTCGAGAAAAAGCCGTGGCTGGGCATCTCCCGTTCCGACGCTGAAGTTGCCCTCATGCGCAGCCTCAGGCAGACGCTGGACCCGCGTGGCATTCTCAACCCCGGCAAAATTTTCTAGGGTCTGCGCCCTCGGCTGCTGTCACGCGTTCATAGTGGCGACGGTATCCACTGTGGTGGCGCCCATGTCAAAGGTGGGTCCGCTCAGGTAAGCCGCTTGAGCTGGCATTTGTCGCAGCCAACCGGGGGAAAACCGTGATTGAGGCGACCGCAATTCAGGCAGGCCTCGAATTCCCGGTGGACAGGGTGGGGCAGGGGCCTGCCATGGAGCTATTCGGCCCTTGGGTTTGGCTAATCAATGCACTGGGTGGAGGCTTGTTGTTATTCCGGTTACGTCTTCCGGTGAGTTGGCGAGCGTATCAAGCTCGCCCTTGAGCCAACTATCGAGTTGATCATCATAATAACGACTTGAAGGATGACCGTGCTGGCCACCTGGGGTAATCGCACGGACTTCCATGTCTTCCCCCATTTTCGCGACAACACGCACTGTTGCTCCCACGCGACCCTTGAATGGTTGATCATGGCTGTAACGAGCTCTCCCGAGCGTAGGGTTTCCTCCACCCCAGGGAATCGGGCCCCGGCTTAGCCAGCGATCCATAAATGGTGCTGCGCCATTGAGTTCGTGGACAAAACTTACTGAATGGGCGTCATCCCAGCGCCACGTTTCTGGACTTGTCCCGAAGAACTGGCTTAATTGCTGTATCGTTCGCATAAATGACTCACGCAATACCGTTGAGCGCTCAGCCCGCCACCACACCGAATGTGTTTCTTCAGCTATAAGCCGGTCCAGGGCATGGTTGAGAAGGTAATTCTGCTGCATTAGGCGGGTTAGCACGTCGTCCCCCAGGGCATGCCCAAACAGATTGCGTGCCAGTTCCGGATACCAATTTTCCCCTATCAGGGCGCCCGCCGAGTCCCGCGTGTTTTCAGGTTTTTGCGCCCACGACTGGAGCGTCCGAAACGCGGTAACATGAGCCTCATCCTTTAATTCGGAAAGGGCAGGCAGCATGAAGGGCAGCAGTCTTTCAGCTTGGCTATTATGGAGATCCAGTTGCAGGGCCTGCATGTCATCCAGTGTTAAGTCACTGCGCGAAGCGAGCACCGAGTGCAGGCGACTCATCCGGTAACCCCGCGCATTGTCTGCCGACACCAGAGGTGTACCTGGATGTACCCTGGCATTGGCGGCAGCAATATAGGCGGCAGACGGGTCTGTTAAACGCGGCATTTGTTGTAGCTCCACCACACCATTCCACTGGTTGCCTGAGAGGTTTCCGGCTTGCGGCACCAGCCCTCTGCCTTTGCCACGGTCCGGGATCAGACCGATGGTTTGAAAGGCAATATGCCCATTACGGTCCGCATAAGTGACGTTTGCCGAGGGCGCGTCGTGAAGCGCCATCGCCTGCTGGAAGCTCTCCATATCGACGGCAGTGTTCATCGCCAACAGTGATTCCATGCCCAAGCCGTGGAGATCATGGCCTGTCCAGCGCAGGGATAGTGGTGGGTTTTTGGTGCTAAATCGGCAAGATAAAATTGCCCCCCCTATCCCTTTACTGATGGCAATCAGACGACTGGTCTGTCTTCAACTGGACATTGCTCCGTCGTCCGGCATTAGCACGCCGGCCTTTCGTTTGTCTCTGAGGCGGTAGCTATCGCCTTTGATCTGGACAACATGCGCTTGGTGCAGCAGTCGATCGAGCATCGCCGCCGTGAGAGCCGAGTTCCCGGCAAAGGTCCGGTCCCATTCGCCAAAGGATAAATTCGAGGTCAGGATGACCGACCCGTGTTCGTAACGCTTGGCGATCACCTGGAAGAACAGGTTGGCCTGATTGCCTTGTAGTGGCAGGTAACGGACCTCATCAATAATCAAGATGCTCGGCCCAAGCAAGGAACGCCGCATATAGTGATCGAACTGGCCCCGTTGTTGCGCCTTCTCGAACTGCATGACCAGATCAGCAGCGGCGATGAAGCGCACCTTAATGCCTGACTGCGTGGCGAGATAGCCCAGCGCGATGGCCAGATGGATTTTGCCTGCGCCACTGGGTCCGAGGAAGATGACGTTCTCCTTGCGCTCAACAAACGCCATGGACAGTAGCGTCTGCACGGTCTTCTTCGGAGCGCCGGCTGCGAACTTGAAGTCGTAGTCGTCGATTAGCTTGATCGCGGGGAAGCCGGCAAACTTGGTCAGCATGGTTTGCGAGCGAGTGCGTCGTTCATCCTGCTCTGCCTTGAGGCAGCGCTCCAGGAAGTCGACGAAGCTGGCATCGTACAGATGGATCCGCAGGCGCTCATTGATCAATCGGACCGGCACCGAATAGAGCACCCGGCGCAGGGTGAAGGTACTGGAACTGGTGGCCCGCACGATCGCTTCGGTATAGTTCACACCGACTTGAAAGGGTAGCGGCGCCAGGCACTCGCGCTCGGTCCGAATGCGCGAGGCGTCGATTCCATAGTGCCGGCACAGCGTTTGGTACCGTTTGGTCACATCCTCTTGGGCCACCGGATCCAGGTTGCGGTAGGCGGCCGATAGACTATCGGTGCGGTGTTCAGCCGGTACGCCGCCAAGGTGCTCCAGGGAATCGGTCAGCCCTTCGGCCAATGCCGTGAAACTCTCGCCGCCGAGTACTACACGTGCATGGCACCAGCCGCTGAAGGCTAGCCTGAAGTGGTACAGCAAATGCACCAGTGCCACTCCGCCGACGTTGATCACCTGGTCCTTGAGCTTGGTGAAATCCGACAGGGCGCGCTGGCCGGGTGAGTGGGTCTGAGGGAACATGACTTCCTTGTCGGGCCCGTGCAGGGCGCGCTAGGCCTTGACCCGGCGCTGCAGGGTGCGCAGCAGATGGTCGGGATAGTCGCCGGGATAACGCTCCTGCAGCCACTCCAGCAGCGTCAAGGCCTGCAGCGAAGGCTCAAGCGCCAATTGCTCGGCGACTTCATCCCAGACCGCTGCAAACGGATCATTCCGCGTTCGCCACTGACGTGACTTGCGCCCCTTGCCGCTGCCTTCCCGCTCGATCCGACGGGCTGTTCGCTCAGAAATCCCGGCCTTCGCTGCCGCGGCTACCTGGTTTGCGCCTGCTGCTCTGCTATCCATGAATACTTTGACCTGTTGCTTGGTGGCAGCCATCCAAAACCCCTTTGCGGGTCCAATGAACAAGCGGCCAAGCTTAGTGGCAACCGGCCAAAATAGTTGTCGTTGACCGGCCAAAGTAATTGTCCTCTAACAACCACGCGCCGGCACCCGGAGAACAAAGTCTATCCGTATTTACTGCGTAATCTGGCAGTGACACGACCCAGACAGGCGTGGGCTATGGACATCACCTACATTCCCATGGCGCGCGGGTTTGTCTATCTTGCGGCTGTGGTGGACTGGTTCTCTCGGCGCGTATTGGCCTGGAAAGTCTCGACCACCATGGACGTCCGCTTTTGCCTGGAGGCTGTTGAGGAAGCCATAGAGCGGCATGGCAAACCAGAGATCATGAACACCGACCAGGGCAGCCAGTTTACCAGCCAGGAATTCACGGACCTGCTCAAGGACAATGGTATCCAGATCAGCATGGACGGCAAGGGGGCCTGGCGAGACAACGTGTTCGTAGAGCGCTTGTGGCGATCAGTGAAGTATGAAGAAGTGTACCTGCATGCGTACGATACGGTGTTGGTTGCCAAGACAGGACTGGATCGCTACCTCCGGTTCTATAACAGCCGCCGCCCACACAGCAGTCTTGACCGGCAGACACCGGATCAGTTTTACTTTGAATCGCTGCCACTACCCATGGCAGCTTAAACCCCGGGTAGGCATCCACTTATAGAATGGGTATTGCTGTTCAAACAATTGGGGCCACCTCTCCCTTATCCCCACTAGATATTTTATATAAATCATAAAGATACATATATAACCTCAAGTCGATTAATAATAAGTAACGATATCGTTACCAACAAAACTCGCGCGCCCACTGCGGCCACGCGTTAGCCATCTACCACCAAATACACGCCAGCCCGCCACGGACCCGAGACACGCAGCCGTTCCAGCCGTTGGCAGGTAATCACCGGTCGCTTTGATCGTGCGTGGTTGCGGCAGTCCGAGACCAGGCATGGAAACTAATCACGCGTTGCAAGTGTCTTATTCAATGCATAAAATGCAGTCATTGACTAATCGGCAGGGTACGGAGGGAGGTTGCCATGGCAACCATGACCATTCGCAATATCGATGATCAGCTCAAGGCCCGACTGCGGGTGCAGGCCGCGCAGCACAACCGCTCCATGGAAGACGAAGCCAGGGACATCCTGCGAGCGGCGCTTTCCCGGGAGCCGACCCGACCCACGTCGCTGGCGGCCGCGATTCGCGCGCGCTTGGAGCCTCTGGGCGGCATCGATCTGGAGTTGCCTGAACGAGAGTCCGTTCGCCCCCCGACGGTATTCGACACATGATTGTGCTGGACACCAACGTGTTGTCGGAAACCCTGCGCCCTGCGCCAGCCCCGGAGGTCATGGCATGGCTGGCCAGCCAGCCCAGTAGCGCGTTGTTCACAACGACAATCACTCGGGCCGAGCTGCTCTACGGCCTGCAGCTTCTGCCTGATGGCCAGCGCAAGGTTGGTTTTTTATCTGCTATCCACGGTATCTTCGATCAGGACTTGGCCGGGCAGGTCCTCAGCTTCGACGATGCCGCCGCCGATGCCTTTGCCCGAGTTGCAGCCTCCCGCAAACTGGCAGGGCAGCCCATTAGCCAGTTTGACGCCATGATTGCCGCCATTGCCCAATCCCGCGGCGCCACTCTGGCCACGCGCAATAGCAAGGACTTTAACGATTGCGGTGTTGAGTTGATCAATCCCTGGGATTTTGCAGGTAACTGAGCCAGCGCCGGATGCCATGGAGTGCAGGGTATACGATATGGTAGTGGAAGGGTCGTGCTGGACTGAGAAATGGCTCTACCCAACTAACGGGGGATGAGCCGGTTTTCACTAAGCGTGGCTGATGCTGAAAAGCCCGGAAACTCCGGTTTGTCGAGAACAGTCCACCCGTAGCCCGGAACCAGGCAGTCATGAATCACCCCTGCGCCGACACGGCAAAACTGAAGATCAAGGTAGTGCCGGGCGCCTCTCGTACCGGGATTTCGGGCTGGCTTGGTGACAGCCTGAAAGTCAGGGTTTCCCAGCCACCTGAAAAAGGCAAGGCAAACGCAGCGGTTGAGGTTATGCTCTGCAGGGCCCTTGACCTGCCGACTGGCTCGGTCAAGGTCGTTTCCGGTAGAACTTCACAGCACAAAATCATTGAGATAACGGGGTTGGGCGACGTGGAAGTACGACGGCAGCTGGGGAGGGGGTGATACCCAGGTTGTGCATGTCGGTTCGGCGGGCCCTGTTGCTGAACCTTGTCTCGGCATTGACCTTTCCCGCGGGTGCCCTTATCGCCTACGCCGTCTCCCGGCATTTCGAGGTGGCCTGGCTGGTGCTGTTTGGCGCCGGGAATTTCATCTATATTGCCGCTTCCGATCTGGTTCCGGAGATCAAGTTACTGACCAGCTTCCGTGCCTCGGTGACTCATTTCAGCTTCTTTGCTCTGGGCCTGGCGCTGACGCTCGGTATCGCTTGGGGTTTCCGCGGAATCTGAAAAGAGGGGCCCGGGTTAACAGCGCTACACTCCGCTGCCTGAGGTTACGACGGCTTGCTGGGTCTTGGTGCGATGTCAGCGCGGTAGGTTCCGCAGCACCCAGGCGCTGAACTGCTGCTTGGGCAGGGCTCCCGCCTGCTGGACCAGCTGCTTGCCACGGTGGAAGATCGCGAGGGTGGGGATGCTGCGGATATTGAAGTTGGCAGCCGTGCGCTGCGCCGCCTCCGTGTCCACTTTCACGAACCGGGCCTGCGGTTCCAGGCTCGCCGCGGTGGCGGCGAACACTGGCCCCATCATCTTGCAGGGGCCGCACCATTCGGCCCAGAAGTCGACCACCAGCGGCAGCTCCTCTTTCGCCAGCAAGCGACTGAACAGGGCATCATCCGCGGCCAGCGGGGCGCCGGTGAACAGTGCCTTGTGGCAGCGTCCGCAGTTTGGTTTCTGCCCGAGACGGGCTTGCTCGATACGGTTGATGGTGCCGCAATGGGGGCACAGTGTCTGCAGTACTCCTGCACGGGCATTCATGTGCTTGTTCTCCTGGCAGCCGGAAGTGGATTGTGGTCAGTAGAGCTTACCGCGGCGAGCATATAAAAACCGGGATGTTGCGGTCGGTGCGCGCCTGGTACTCATCGAAATCCGGGTACAGGCTCAACAGGTGGGGCCAGAGCTGCCGCTTTTCCTCGTCACTGGCCTGGCGTGCGAGCATGTCCCGACGCTGGCCACCGATCGTCACATCGATTTCCGGGTGAGCCTTGATATTGTAGTACCACACCGGATTCTGCTCCATGCCGCCCTGCGAGGCCACCAGCAGAATACTGTCTTTCCAGGGCAGGTGGATCAGGGCGATTTCGCGGCGTTTCCCCGACTTGCGGCCGGTGGTACCCACCACGCAGATGGGGTGGCCGCCGGGGAAATTCTTCATCAGCCGGCCCCTGCTGAATTTGAATACCCAGACATTCAGGCGCGTGAACCAGCGCATGAATACTTTCACCAGGCCCTGGTTGGGGATGGGGTCCACGTCCTCGCGGCGGGTCTTCACGTAGTCAAACTGGTTCACGGCCAATCCTCTTTACTATTGTGATTGTAGGTTCAGCGGGCGATGGTGGCGCCATCCACCACCAGGGAATGGCCGTTCACATAGGACGCCTGCGCGCTGCACAGCCACAGCGCCGCGGCGGCAATTTCATCCGCGGTTCCGAGCCGGCCACAGGGGATGCTGTTGAGAATCATCGTCTCCAGCTCTGGTCCCTGGCGCATGGCGTCTTCCAGCATGGGCGTGCGGGTGGAGCCGGGCAGTACCGCGTTGACCCGCACCCCGGTGCGCGCTACTTCCATTGCGGCGGTCTTGGTCAGGCCCAGCACCGCGTGCTTGCTGGCGCAGTAGGGGGCAAGACCGGGAGTCCCGATCAGGCCGGCGCCGGAGGAGATGTTGACGATCGCGCCGCTCCCGGCCGCTTTCATTGTCTTGAGCTGGTGCTTCAGACAGAGGAACACGCCGGTGAGGTTGATGCTGGTCACCCGCTGCCATTCTTCCACGGTGGTGTTTTCCAGCGGCGCTGGCGTACCCGCCACACCGGCGCTGTTGACTGCGTAATCCAGGCCACCGAAATGTGTCTGGCAGGCGGCAACTGCCTCAGCGACCGTCTGCTCCGCGGTGACATCGCCGCTGATCGCGTGCGCGCCCAATTCCGCGGCGAGCGCCGCCAGCCTGACACCGTCGCGGTCCAGCAGTACCAGGCGGCACCCCTGGGCGAGGAACTGGCGTGCGCAGGCCTCGCCAATGCCGGAAGCGGCGCCGGTCACCAGGGCGACTTTGCCCTCCATGTCGGTATAGCTGACCGCCGGCTCACTGACCTTGTTCACATCGCGTTTCCCCTGTGGTGCTGCCCTGGAGGGCAACTGGCTGCGGGCGCGGCAGCTTATTGCCTGGCAGCGCTACTGGCGTCGCGCACTGCCTTGAACTCCGAGCCGGCTTTCCACTCCGGCCAGCGCCGGGAGTTGCCCAGGTCTTCGATCAGCAGCTGGAACAGCTCGATATCCTGAACCACGCCGGCCAGGTTCCAGTCCGGGTCCCAGGCATCACAGGTCTGGTGGTAACAGTTGCCGACATAGTCAGCGACCCATTGATTGCCGGCAGCCCGGCCACCCTCGACCAGGTCATTGCCACCGGCGATGGCCATGAGCAGCAACACCGGGACACCGCCGCGGGCCATGGAGAAGTGGTCGGCGCGGTAGAAGAGGCCGTTTTCCGGCAGGTTTTCCGGGGTGACCACGCGGTCCTGCGTAGCGGCAAGCCTGGCCAGATCGTCCTCCAGTTCACTCTGGCCTTCGCCCACCAGGATCACGTCCCGGGCCAGACCGGCAGTTTGCAGGATGTCGAGGGTGAAATTGGCGACAGTGGTGGCCAGCGGATAGACGGGGTTGTCGGCATAGGCCAGGGACCCCAGCAGGCCGCTTTCCTCGGCGGTCCAGAGAGCAAAAAGCACACTGCGCTCCAGCGGTGGGCCAGCTTCCAGTACACGGGCCAGTTCAAGTACACCAGCAGTGCCCAGCGCGTCGTCGTTGGCGCCCGGACGTACGGTCCGGCCCTGATCGTCGGGCGCGCCCTGGCCATAGGAATCCCAGTGCGCCGCCGCCATCAGGATTTCATCCGGATAGGTGCTTCCGGGCAACAGGCCGAGCACGTTTTCGCTGTCGAATTCCCTGACCTGCACCTGGAAATCGGCGCTGAAGCCGGTGTCCTCCAGCTCAAAGGCTTCGAAATCCGGGTCGCGCGCAGCGACCCGCAACTGTGCCAGATCGTGCCCGGCGTCGGCCAGCAGGCGCGCTGCTGCATCGCCGTGTATCCAGCCCTGCATTGCCACCGGCTGTGCTTCCGCGTTGGCCAGGGCATAGTTCTCGCCCGGGGAGGAGGAGGCCACGCTCCAGCCATAGCCGGCGGCCTCGGTCTCGTGAATCACCAGCGCTCCCAGGGCACCGCGGCGGGCGGCCTCCTCGAACTTGTAGGTCCAGCGACCGTAGTAGGTCATGCGCCGGTTGCCGAAACGCCCGGCTACGGGCTCGTCGGCAGCCGCGGCGAAATCGGGATCATTGACCAGAAACAGGGCGATTTTGCCGCCCAGGTCGATGTCCCCGAAGTCATCCCAGTCGCGTTCGGGCGCCGACACGCCATAGCCGACGAAGACCATTGGGGCCTTGTCGACCACAAGGGCGGGGTCCGAGCGCACCGTGCTTATTTCGATATCAGCCGGCTGTCGCAGCGGATAACTGTCCCCGCCGTGACTGATCCTGAGGCTGCCCTCTTCGTTGAGCAGCGTGTGGATCATGGGCACGGTTTGGGTCCAGTTGCCGTCCGGGCCGCCGGGTTCGATGCCGATGGCTTCGAATTGCTCGATCAGGTAAGCAACTGTTTTCTCCTCTCCCGGCGTACCTGGCGCGCGCCCCTGGAACGCATCCGAGGCCAGTATCCTCACGTGCCCGGACAGGCGCTGGGCGTCAATCCGGGCCGGCTCCACGGCAGGGGTTTCGGCGGCAACCGGCGGTTGCTCTTTGGCACAGGCTGCAACCAAGAGCACTCCTGCGGCCAGAGTGAGTAGTGACAGGCGGTTATTCACAGGCATTCCCTCGCGGCGGATGGTGGTAACAGTGAGCGAACCTTAACACTCGGCCGGCCGGGTGACGAGCAGGCACGCGGGGCGCTGCTTGCGCTACACTGGGCGCGGTTTGGAGAAGGAGACCCCCATGCGCTTGCTCACAGACCTGCGACTCCCGGATCTGCCGGCCCGGATCGAGGCTTGTGCTCCGGGAATCGAAGTGGTCCAGATTGATAACGAGGTCGGCGTGCCTGCGGACCTGCGCGGCGATGCCCTGTTCACCACCGGCATTCCCGGTCCACACCTTGAAGCGCTGTTGGCACCGGGCGTTGGTGTGCGCTGGATTCATCTTTACGGTACCGGCGTAGACGGGTTTCCCCTGCACCTGGTGGGTGACCGCGTGCTGACCTGCTCCCGTGGGTCCACTGCCACTGCCACAGCCATCGCCGAGTGGGTGCTGGCGATGCTGCTCGCGGATGCCAAGCAATTGCCGTCCAGCTGGGTCGACGCTCCCCCCGCACACTGGTACTTCGCCTCGCTTGACACGCTGGCGGGCAGGCGGCTGGGACTGGTGGGGTTCGGCGCCATCGGCACGGCAGTGGCCCGGCGCGCGCTGGCCTTCGAGATGTCTGTCAGTGCCCTGGTGCGCACGCCCAGAGTCTTGCCGGAAGGGGTCGAGTGCGCCGCCGATGTCGAGTTCCTGCTGGCCGACAGTGATTACCTGGTATTGGCGGCCCCGGCCACAACGGCTACCCGGCATCTTCTCGACCGTGGGCGGCTCGCCCGGGCAAAACCCGGACTGCGGCTGATCAATGTCGCCCGCGGCAGCCTGGTCGACCACGATGCCCTGCGCTGGGCCCTGGACGAGGGCATTGTGGCCCATGCCTACCTGGACACCACGGAGCCTGAGCCGGTACCTGCGGGACACTGGCTCTATACGCATCCCGGCATCAGCCTGAGTCCGCACATTTCCTGGTGTGAGCCGGCGGCGCAGGAGCGGGTGCTGAGGCTGTTCTTCGCCAACCTGGAGCGTTTTGTGCGCGATCAGCCGCTGGCCGGGCGGGTCGATCCCGATGCCGGCTACTGAGCGGCGCAGGGCTCTGCCCGGACCTGAAGCTGCATGAACCTGTTGGCGGCGCTTCTGGTCGTGGTGCTGGCTACCCTGCTGATCTGTGTCCTGCCCGCATGGCGCCGTCGACGGACGTTGGCTGCTCCCTTTGCCCCCGCCTGGGATGCGCTGCTGACCCGGCGCCTTGAACCCTACGCAGGGCTGGCGCCAGTGGAGCGGCAGCAGTTGCAGGATCTTGTGCGCCTGTTTCTCGCCGGCAAGCACTTTCACGGATGCGGCGGGCTCGAGGTCAGCGAGGACATGCGCGTTTGCATTGCCGCCCAGGCCTGTCTGCTGTTGCTCAACCGGAGAACCCGCGTGTTTCCCGGGTTGCAACACATTCTGGTCTATCCCGGCGCCTTTGTCCGCGAGGGCGAGGAGTGGCACGAGGACGGTACCGTCAGTGAGGTCAGCAGCGAACTGCTGGGGGAATCCTGGGATGCTGGCAAAGTGATCCTGTCCTGGGAGGATGTCGATCACGATCTCGATCATTTCGGCGATGGCTTCAATGTCGTCCTGCACGAATTCGCTCACCAGCTCGACAGCGAAAGTGGTAGCGAGAACGGCACCCCAGTGCTGTCTGCCGCCGAGTCGGACGAGTGGGTGCGAGTGATGACGCGTGAGTACGAGGTTCTTGCGGCGGCGGCAGACCGCGGCGAGGACACCTTGCTGGATCCCTATGGTGCCAGCGCGCCGGCAGAATTTTTCGCGGTGATAACAGAAACTTTCTTTGAGCTCCCGGATCAACTGAGAGAGCGACATCCCGAGCTGTTTGCGCTGCTGCGGGATTACTATCGGGTGGATCCAGCAGGATGGTACCGGGTGCTTGCCACAGGGTGAGTAACGCCAAGGAGCCTGCTGGCAAGAGGTTAGCGCCCGGGCGCGCGCTGGTCTATTGTTGGCAGAGCGGTTACTGCGGGGAATTTACAGGGCTTGAGGGGAACAGCGCCATGATCATCAGCAACAGCCAGAGCGGTACCAACGTGTATGAGATAGCCGCTGGTATTTTCCGGATCAATACGCCTGTGCCACTGGCAGGAACCACGGGCTTCTCCTTCAATCAGTACCTCATCGTCGACGACGAACCACTGCTGTTCCACACGGGGCCGCGCAAGCTGTTTCCACTGGTGTGCGAGGCTGTGGCCACTGTCCTGCCGGTAGCGAGCCTGCGCCACATCGGCTTCTCCCATGTAGAGGCGGACGAATGTGGCTCACTCAATGAGTGGCTGGCGGTGGCGCCGCAGGCCACACCGCTGTGCGGGCAGGTGGCTGCCCTGGTGTCGATTGCCGACCTGGCTGACAGGGAGCCTCGGGCGCTGGCAGATGGGGAGCTGCTGAAGCTGGGTACGCACGCGGTGCGCTGGCATGACACACCCCACCTTCCCCACGCCTGGGACTGTGGATTTCTCAGCGAGGAAAGTACCAATACGCTGCTGTGCGGGGATCTGTTTACCCAGGGCGGGACTGACCTGCCGGCACTTACCGGCACCGATATCCTCGGTCCCAGCGAGGCTTTCCGCAAATCCATGGACTATTTCTCCCACACTCCCGATGCACGACCCATGCTCGAACGCCTTGCCGCCACCTCGCCATCCACTCTGGCCTGCATGCATGGCAGCGCCTGGCAGGGGGATGCTGCGGCGCTGCTGCGCGCGCTCGCGGACGAGCTGTCGGGCTGAGGGAGGTCTCGCGCGCTGTATGCGACAGAACCGACCAGTAGCTGACCCTGGGCACAGGCATGCATTGTCGTTGCCCGCTTTGCTGGGCATGACTCTCGCGCTGACATTGCTCTACTGCTACCCGCTGCAGAAAATGACTTCCCTGACTTTGCCGCTGGTGGTGGTGGCGCTGGGCTGGGTGATTTACCAGTATCTCGAGCCCTTGCGCCTGCTGCAGCGGCACGCCTACCTGGCCGAGCTGACCACGCGGGAGAGCTGGATCAGGCGCTGGTTTTGGCAGGGGTTCTTGCTGCGCCTGAGACTGGTCGCCGCGGCGCTGGTGTCTGCCGTGATTGCACTCCTGTATGGCGCCACGATCAGGCCCCAGGAATGGCTTTTCCTGCTTGCCAGCGTGCCCCTGTTCCTGGCCCTGTTCATATTGGCTTCGCGCCTGCTGCGCGGCCAGCTGGCCCCACGATATCATTTTCCGCTGGCGCTGCGCTGGGCCAGCCGGGGCACGGTGGCGTTGCTGGTCCTGGGGCTGGCGCTGTGGCAGGTGTACTGGCTGGAAGTCCCCGCGACCCATCATGCAACGCTGCAGCAGGTGCTGAGTAGTGGCTTCGAACGTGGCGCGGCGACAACCGCGATGCCGCTGGTAGGCCAGGTGTTGGGCCTTGCCTACGCGGTGGATGCCGGCACCTGGCACCTGATGCAGGTGACGACCACCGTAGCGGGCGCGAGCCGCTGGGTTTACCTCACTGCCTGGGCGGGTGTCCTGCTCTGGAGTGCGCTCAAGGTGGGTGCTGTCTGGATGCTGCTGCTCGGGGCTGTAACCCTGGCAGCGCGGTTGCAGGAGCGACCGCGGCAGGCGGCGGGGGATGGCGCCACGCTGCTGGCGTTTGCGCTTGTAGTGGCGTCCCTGGGTGTTGGCTATCTGGGATATGTTCGTATTGACCTGCGCCAGTTTGCCGCGCTGGTCGATCCGTGCCAGGTGGTGGGCAAGGCTGAGCAGGCCAGGCTCATCGCCGACGCCAGTGACCGTCTGCACGCACAAGAGCAGGCTTTCAACAGCGATATGAACAGTTTCGTCAGTACCCGTATTGATGCTGCCTACGCTCTTGCCGGGCAAGGCGTGAAGCATTTTCTCGACTGGAATTTCAGCCTCAAGGGGCAATACCAGCAACTGGCCTGGGTGCTGGCTGCCGGGGTGACCGATGTCTCCCTGGCGGATCGGGTCGGCATGCAGGTGGACCGACATGTACACGAACTGGTGGCGCCTGCACTCACGGTGTTTGGGTCTGACATGGAGGCGGAGCTGCAGGGTCGGGTGAACGCCATCTACTCGGGGCAGGAGGCCTTTGTCACAGAGTGGTTTGCGGCAGCGGATTGCCTGAGCTTGCCGCCAGCGGATGCGGGGCTGGCCGGGCTGGCGGAGAAGTCCTGGGTCGGTGGTGGTGCTGCCGTGGGCATTGTCGGCAGGCGCGTCGCCGCGGGCCTGGGCGCAGCTGCGGTCAGCCGCGTGGGCGTACGGCGCTTGCTGGCGGCCGTGGTGACCCGAACCGGTGCCAGGGCGGCGACGGCGGGGCAGGCCAGCAGTTCCGGGGCGCTTTGTGGCCCCATGGCCTGGGCCTGTATCCCGGCGCTGGCGGGCACGGCCTGGCTGGCAACGGATCTGGCACTGAATGAGGTTGACGAGGCACTCAACCGGACCCGCATGCGCGCGGAATTGCTGGCGGCGATCGAGGCCGAGAAAAGTGCCCTCAAGTCGGAACTTGGCAGGCACTATGGCCAGATCGCGATGCGGGTGTTCAGTGACATCGAGCGTCGTCAGGAAGAAGTCTTCAACCTGTACCGGGACGGAGGGAGAGTGCCGAAGGCGACCTGAGTGAACTCACTGCACGGAATGCAGCGGTGACAGCCGGACAAGGAAGATGAATCATCATGCAAAATACAAACATTCAAATGTCACTGGGGCCTGCGTCTGGCCGCTTTAGTTCTGGTCCAGCCACCGCCCCGGCCTGGGGGTAAAGAACGACTGAAATTTTTCGGGCGCAGGGCAGCGCCGCAGCTGTTGCTCCTGCGCAAGCAGAACCCAGGTTTCCCGGTGAGCGACACCAGCGTCGGTGGCGCCATTTTTCTGAAAGCAGGCCAGCGGCAGATCCTTCTCCACCAGCAGGTAACGATTCGACCCCTCGCTCATCCAGCGCCAGGCGTTGCGCTCCTGCTCATTGATACTGGTCGAATGGCTGAAATGCGTCACGTCCAGCGGCGAGAACAGGATGAACTGTTCAGAGAAATTGATCAGCCCCAGCTGTGACCCGGTGGGCAGGGCTGCGGCTACACTGCGAAGAACACTCTCTGGCGTACGGAATGGTTCCGCCAGTACGTATCCCCAGGTGCTGTATATCAGCCAGGTCAATGTCCAGGCAATGAACAGCCTGGCGAGAGCGTGGAAGCGGGGCAGCAATAGCAGTGTGCCGACCCAACAGAGCCCTGTGACGAGGATGAGCGTCCCTAGTTGATGCAGGTGGTCGGGGTTGCGGGAATAGTCGCCGATTTTGTCCACCAGAGTGGGGTGGTCTGCCCACGCCATGATGCCCAGTGTGACCAGGGCAATGGCCAGAAGGCCATGAATGCCTGTCAGGACTGGGCCCAGCCAGCGGGCGCCGGATTTGCCTTGCACGATGATCGCCAGGGCAAGGGCAAACATGGGCAGGGCCGGCAGCATGTAAACGCCGCGTTTACCCGGACTGACGCTGAAGAACAGGATGACCAGGGCGATCCACACCAGCAGTGTGAATACCACCCGGTTCTCTCGCAGGGATTGCCAGGCCGGGCGCCAGTACGCGATCAGTACCAGTGGCAGCGGGAACCAGAGTGATGGTATTGCATTGCTGATAAAGTAGTGCCACGGCAGGATATGGCCCCAGGAATCCGCGTACCGTTCCCCGGTCTGCTTGAAGAGGATGTTGTCACGGTAATTGAGGGCGTATTCCGTGCCCAGAGAGTCCACATACAGTGCCATGGGAACGACCCAGGTGGCCGCGGCTGCGAGCATGACCAGCGGTCCCAGCAGACAGCGCCATTTCAGCGCCTCCCGAAAGCGCTCCCGGTCACGCAGGGCAAGCAAGACGATGGGGGCCATCATGAACAGGGGCAGAAAGCCGACGCCTTTGGTAATGATGCCCAGCCCCATGGAACCCCAGCTGGCAAAGTACCAGCCCCAGTTGGGCCGCTCGAAAAAGTGGCGCAGTAGTCCATAGCAGGCGAGGGTGACCCAGCAGGCCAGCATGCCGTCTATCTGCGCACTCTTGGCCTGGATCAGGAACTGGGGGGCGAGCAGCAGGAAAAAGCCTGCGGTCAGGGCAGTGCGGTGGTCTACCAGCCGGCGCCCCAGGTCAAGCACCAGCCAAAAGGTGAGCAGTCCACAAAGCGCGTTGGGCAGCAGGAAGGCGGCTTTCAGACTGCCGGTGAGCCAATAGAAAAGGGCAATGGCCCACATGAACACGGGAGGCTTGTCCGGATAGAACTCGCCACCTCGCATGGGTATGAGCCATTGGCCGGAATCCACCATTTCCCGGGCTGCTTCGGCGAACCGGGGTTCGTCCGCCGGCCACGGCGAGCGCAGGCCCAGCCCGATAAAGATCGTGACAGCAGCAATCCCCAGTAGCAATAGTGTTTGGGTGCGCGGCGTCAGGCTGAAGAAACGCCGGGTCAGATTGCCCGGGAAGCTGTCGGTTATCATGATCAAGTGGGCAAATGAGGCTTGATGACGGATTCTGCAAGTATGCGGTTGCGGTGATCCCGGTATAAAAACAGGCCCAGCCCGGCAGCAACAAGGAACATGCAGGTGGCCAGTACAAACTGCAACTGGCTGGCTTGCCCAAAGCCGGCGCCAATCAGGGAAAAAATCATCATTTGTGGTAAATAACCGATGCCGCTTCCCAGTAGAAAAGGCCCGGCGCCAATCCTGCTGCTACCGGCGAAGAGGTTGGTCAGCAGGTTGCTGCCCACTGGAAGCAGCCGGATCATCAGAATCTTGATGAGGGGTTGATCCCGAGTCAGCGCGTTGAAGGTCTTCATGCGCTGGTGGGCACGGCTTTCAAGGGCAGACCTGAGAAACAGTCGCGCGATGTAAAAGCAGCCGATAGCACCTGACAGAGTGATTGCGGTGGCATAAACGGTCCCCCAGGCTGGCCCCAGAGCAAAGCCACTGATAAACGCCAGTAACTGCCGGGGGCCGCCAAAACCGGTAAAGATTGCCCCGGCGCCGCTGATCAGCACAGCATTCCAGAGGCCCTCTTCAAGGAGATGGTGCTGAAAGACCGTCTGGTTCGCCAGCATATCCAGCCAACCGAGTTTCACCGCGGCTACTCCCGCGCTGACAATAGCCAGGAAAAACAGGGGTCGGACCCACTTGCCCATGTGAGGAATACTCCCGATTGTCATCGGTTATAAAGTCTGGGTTCGGCGTGCGCGCAAGTAGCCAGCGCACGCCGAACAGGTCCACAATACCGACCCAGGCTCTGTTCCATGCGGAGTACTTGGAAATTCCTGCCCGCCGTGGTCTGTGGCCCACCCTCACTACCCGGATTTCACCGCCGATGCCCCGCACCAGGGCGGGAATAAAGCGGTGAATATGATCAAACCAGGGCAGCTTCAAGAACGTGGCCTTGGGTAACAGTTTAAGCCCGCAGCCAGTGTCCGGCACGCCATCGTGCAAGAGCGCATTGCGTACCCTGTTGGCCAGCCGTGACTGGAATCGTTTCCAGGCCGAATCCTGACGAGCAAAACGAAAGCCGGCGATGCAGTAGTCGGGATTGTTGATCATGGCTGCCTGTTGCAGCAGAAGGGGAATATCTGCCGGGTCATTCTGGCCGTCGCCATCCATGGTGATGACAAGAGCGCCTCGCGCAACGTTCACGCCGGACCTGAGTGCGCCGCTCTGGCCAATGCTGTGCCGATGGGCGACACCCTTGAAGGCGCAACCCAGGGCCTCGGCAGTGTTGCTCGCAACCGTCAGGGTCTGGTCGCGGCTGCCATCGTCAACCACCACTATCTCGTAGTGACGGTAGTCCCGAAGCACTGAGTGAATTTCATGGATGACACCGGCGATATTCTCGGCTTCATCTCGGGCCGGAATGACTATGGAGACGAAAGATTCAGATGTCATGTCGGGTTACCTCGGCACGGATCGCCTGCGCAAACAGTGAGTAGACCGGCCTGATTTATCGGAAGCAGGGTAATGCTACAGTCCAAGTCTTAAGGCAGGCTTAATTTCGCCCGGACAGCTGCCAGACTGATCCACACCCTATGCTGCAGTTGCGCCTGCTTGTACCATGAGGGGTGTTCAGGGGAGGTTCAGAGTGACTGTTGCGTATATTTCCCACCCCGACTGCCTGCTGCACGACATGGGCAGCGGCCATCCCGAGCAACCGGCCCGGCTGCGCGCCGTTCACCAACGGCTGGTCGAGAGCGGGCTGCTCGCCCGCATGCAGCAGCGCGAGGCACCCCTGGCCACCGACGCGCAGCTGCGCCTGGCCCACCCCGAGAGCTATCTGCGCCGGCTGCAGGCCTGTAGCCCCGGCAGGGGCCTGTATCCCCTCGATGCCGATACGCACATGAATCCCCACTCCCTGAAGGCTGCGCGGCGGGCCGTCGGAGCCGCACTGTTGGGGGTGGATCTGTTGCTGCGCAATGAGGCAAGCGCGGCCTTTTGCGCCGTGCGCCCGCCCGGGCATCACGCTGAACGCCAGCGCGCCATGGGCTTCTGCCTGTTCAGTTCGATTGCCATCGCCGCCCTGTATGCACTGGAGCACTGGGGGCTGCACCGGGTAGCGATTGTCGACTTCGATGTTCACCACGGCAACGGTACCGAAGACGTGGTGGCCGGGGATGAGCGGATCCTGTTCTGCTCCACCTTTCAGCACCCGCTCTACCCCTATTCAGGTACTGGTCCGGCTGCGCCCAATGTCATCAATGTACCGTTGCCGGGGGGCTGCGATGGTCAGCGGTTTCGCGCCGCGATGCTGGAGCAGTGCCTGCCCCGGCTGGCCACCTTCGCTCCCGAGCTGGTGCTGATATCTGCCGGTTTCGATGCCCACCGGGCCGACCCGCTGGCGGGCATGGCGCTGGAGGCCCCTGACTTTGGCTGGGTGACGGCACGGCTCGCGGAACAGGCTGGTCTCAGTGCCGACGGCAGGATCCTGTCCTGCCTGGAGGGGGGCTATGATCTGGAGGCGCTGGCGAGCAGCGTGCAGACGCACCTGGAAACCCTGCTCGCGGCTGGGACGGCGCCGCTTTGAGGGGCTTTGCCGAACGCCTCTACGCCGCCATCGTCAACCCGCCGGCGGACGCGACCCTGCAGGCGGTGCACGACGTCCTGCCACTGCCGGTTATCTGGCTACTCGGCAAGACCGGGGCCGGCAAGACGTCGGTGGTCCGGCAGCTGACGGGCGACAGCAGCGCCGCTGTCGGCACTGGTTTCCGACCCTGTACCTCGACTGCGAGTGCTTACGACTTCCCGGTTGCGCACCCGATTGTGCGGTTCATCGATACCCGCGGTCTGGGGGAGTCGGGGTATGACCCGGAAGCAGATGTCGCCGAGCTGGGCACAGGCAGTCATGCCCTGCTGGTCGTGGTGCGCCTGGATGATCCGGAGCAGAACACTGTACTGCAGTTGCTGCGGACGATGCGCCAGCGTTTTCCACACATTGGCGCCGACGCCATTGTGGCCGTGTACACCGGCCGTGATCTTGTCGCCGGCGCGGGGCGCGTGCGCACGCTGGCGCATCAGCAGTCGGAACTGGAGGCGGCCTGGGGCACGCCGGTGGCGCATTGCCTGGTGGATTTCAGTGAGACAGGCGAGGATCTTGCGGCCGACAACGGAGCCGTTGAGCTGCGGGAACTGCTGGCGGACAAGCTGCCGCAACTGGGCCTGTGGTTGCAACAACAGCAGGCCGGCAGTCAGGAACAGGCCAATTTCCAGCGCCTGCGTCCGGAAGTCCACTGGTACGCGGCCACCGCGGCTGCGAGCGACGCAGTGCCGGTCGTGGGTCTGGCTTCCGTACCGCTGGTGCAGGGCAAGTTGTTGCACAGCCTTGCGCGCCGTTACGGTACCGTCTGGGACCGGCGCAGCTTTTCTGAATTTGCCGGGGCCCTGGGATCCAGCGTTGCGCTCAAGTACGCACTGGGCCATGGTGCCCGGCAGTTGGGCAAGTTGGTTCCCGGCTACGGCCAACTGGTGGGAACTGCCCTGTCGATGTCCGTGAGCTACGCCAGCACCTGGGCAATCGGTCGTGCAGCCTGCTATTACCTGTATCAGCGCCAGCACGGCCTGGCGCCGGATCCGCAGGCCCTGCAGGCACTGTACCGGGATGCCCTGGCCAGTGGCCGGCAACAGGGGTCGGCGGTGGCCGAGCAGGCCCGGCATGAAGAGTAACTGGCTGCGCACGCTGTGGACCCAGCTGGGTGAGCGCCGGGCGGAGCTTTACCTCGCGGCCTTGCTGCTCTGGTTGTTGCCGGCGCTGGTGCTGCTGGCGCTGGGACTGGTCTGGTTGTGGCAGAACGGCTGGATGCTGTGGTTCAGCGGCGGCCTGTTCATGCTGGCTTTGCTGACGCTTGGGGGACGCTGGTTGCTGCGGCCCCGGCAGGATGACGCGCAGTCTTCGACAGCCGCAGTCGCGCACCTTGCGCCCCGACCGGACTGGGCGGCCCGGGACGAGGCTGTCTGGGGCAATGCGCTGCAGCGTATTGTGCAATTGGACCTTGCGGCAGTTGCCTGGGAAGAGATGCCCGCGCTGGCCATGGAACAGCTGTTTTTCGTGGCCCGTTGCTACCATGCCGACGACACCGAGGCAGAATATGCCTTCAGTGCGCCAGAATTCCTGTTGATGCTGGAGACCTGTAGCCACCGCTATCGCGCCGACGTGCTGGCACAGCTGCCGATGGCCCAGCGCCTGCGCATATCAGACTTGCGCCGGTATTGGCGCCGGGGTGAACGGGCCCATCGCCTGTACCAGCGCAGCTCGCCCTGGTTGCGCCTGGCCGGTGTCGGCCTGAATCCGGCCCAGGGGATTCTGCGTGAGCTCGGTTCCCGGCTGGCCGGCAGCATGCTCGGTGAATTGA
This sequence comes from Haliea sp., assembly GCF_040221975.1. GTDB lineage: Bacteria > Pseudomonadota > Gammaproteobacteria > Pseudomonadales > Halieaceae > Haliea. The sequence goes on along the minus strand of NZ_JAVJWR010000033.1, from coordinate 601,019 downwards.
ACGCGCATGTGCAGCGTAATCTCAAGATCACCCTGCTGGAGCAGGTAACGCAGGTCGCGATCGACCTCTACAGTGGTCACCTGCAGCTGTCCGAGCGGGAGCTGGCCGCCTGGCGCCTGCAGCAGCAAGCGCCGGAGCCGGAAATCCTGCAGCCTTTGACTGTGCTGGTGCTGGGACAGGTCAATGCCGGCAAATCCTCGCTGGTAAACGCCCTGCGCGCGGCTGCAGTGGCTGAAGTTGACAGCCTGCCCAGTACCGACGGATTCCGGCGCTATCCTCTGCAGCTGGCCAACGATACGGAGCTGGTACTGATTGACAGCCCGGGCCTGGACGGCAGTGACACCGCGAGTGACCGGCTGCTGGCAGCCGCCGTGGAGGCTGACCTGTTGCTGTGGGTTAATGCCGCCAACAAACCGGCCAAGGCGCTGGACCATCAGTTCCTGCAGCGCTGGCGTGACTGGTGTGCTGCCAACCCGCGACGGCGGCCACCGCCACTGCTGCTGGTGACAACCCATAACGATCTGCTGCCTCCGCGAGGAGAATGGGAGCCGCCCTATGATCTGGCGGGAGAGGACAACCCCAAGGCCGCGGCGATTCTTGAGGCCCTGGAATACTGCCATGACGCCGTCGGATTCGATGCGGAGGAGCCCGCGTTGGCGATTGCGCTGCCCCCGGTGCAGCCGTCCTGGAATATTGAAGTATTGCAGGAACTGCTGCTGGAGGCAGCCGGGCAGGCGCGCTCGGCCCAGCTCAACCGTGAACGCCTGCAGGCGGCGGGCAGTGGCGGCCCGCCCCTGTCGCAGTTTCTGGCCCAGGCCCGGGGTCTGGTGCACATAGGCAAACAGGTATTGGGGGGGGCGGCGCTAGCGCTGTGTGAGCAGCCCGCACCCGGCGTGGGCAGGATTGGCGGCACACTGGGGATAGCGTGTCAGGCGCCACCTGGAATCACATGTTGAACCGGCACTGGCCACTTGCTCCAGGGCTTTGCAAATACCCGGTGAAGCCGACATATTGCCCCCCAGGCTTGTCTTTAACGAGAGGAATGCAACTGTGTCTCCCCGATTTTCCGCCGCCACTCCCTGCCGCCTGGACCAGGTGCCGCAGTGGGATACTGAAACCGATGTCATCGTTGTTGGCTTCGGCATCGCCGGTGCCTGCGCCGCCATTGAAGCGGCCAGCGCCGGAGCACAGGTCACTATTCTCGAAGTTGCCGGCACCCACGGTGGCAGCGCCGCCCTGTCCGGTGGCGAGTTCTATCTGGGTGGCGGTACGTCGGTGCAACAGGCCGCCGGCTTCGATGACAGCCCGGAAGAGTTGTTCAAGTATCTGTTGCTAAGCGGTGGCCCGGGCGCAGATGCGGAGAAAGTCCGCCTCTATGCCGATGGCGCTGTCGATCATTTCGAGTGGATCCGGGCCCAGGGCGTTCCGTTCAAGGGCACGTTCCTGCCGGGCAAGTGGCTGGAGCCGGTGACGGATGACACCTTGATCTGGTCCGGCAGCGAGGCCGCCTGGCCCTTTTCGACGGCGGCGAAACCTGCGCCGCGGGCTCACGCAGCGCAGATGGAGGGGATGGGTGCCGGCCGTATCGTCATGGATGCGTTTGCGGCGAGAGCCCTGGCAGCGGGCGCCGAGGCCCGGTTCAACGCCCGTACGCTGTGCCTGGTGGCCGATGCGGTGGACGCGGTCCACGGCGTGGTGGCGCGCATCGACGGGGAAGTGCGCTATCTGCGGGCCCGCAAGGGCGTGATCCTCTGCGCCGGCGGCTTCATCTGCAACACGGAGATGCTGCAGCGGTTTGCCCCCGCCGCCCTGGAGGCCGCCGGGCTGCCGACCACCGGCGGCAACGACGACGGCTCCGGCATCCGCATGGGCATGTCGGTGGGCGGCGCAGTGAGCCACATGGAGGAGTTCTTCGCGACCAAGCCCTCCTTCCCCCCGGACAACATGGTGTTCGGCATCTTCGTCAACGAGCGCGGCCAGCGCTTCATCAACGAGGATGTGTACCACGGGCGCGCTACCCGCTACCTGATGCGCCAGCCCAACGGTCGCGCCTGGCTGTTGATGGACAACGCGATTTTCGCGCGTCCGGATTTCAACCCGGATATCCACATCGCCGCGGTGGGGGAGAGCTGGGCGGAAGTGGAGGCGGAGCTGGGCCTGCCTGCGGGTGAGCTGGTGCATACAGTGGAGTCCTACAACCGCTACGCCGCTGCCGGCGAGGACCCGGTATTCCACAAGGGCGCCAAGTGGATGCAGCCGCTGGTGGAGCCTCCCTTTGCCGCCCTGAGCTTTGGCGCCGACGACTACCCGGCAACCGGGTTCACTCTGGGTGGGCTGTTGACGCGACCCACCGGCGAAGTGCTGAATGCCGATGGCGAGCCGGTGCCGGGGCTGTTTGCCGCCGGCCGCACCAGTTGTGGCCTGCCGCGCTGGGGCGAGGGCTACTGTTCCGGGATATCCCTCGGCGACGGCAGTTTCTTCGGCCGTCTGGCGGGGCGCCACGTGGCCGCATTGCCTGTGGACAAGCCCTGGTAGCCCTGGATTCCAGGCCAATCGCAATCGGTGAGGAAGAAACGCCGGATCTCGCAGCCGTGCTCGTCTACCTGGGCGACGAGCTGGGGCCGACCGCCGCGCGAGAAATAGTGCTCCATTTGTGTGGCGAGCGTTTCCGGCGCCAGCGCTCCGGTGCCGCGCAGCAGTGGCGACAGCCAGCACAGCCGCGGCAGGATGACGAACCGCGCTGCCGCCGGCGCCAGGGCCCGCCAGGCCGGCAGTGCATGCCAATCCAGCAGAGGCAGGGCAGGGTTGTAGCCCGGCGGCGGCACCAGAGGGTCCCGGGCCGGCTGAAAGAGAGCCCCGCGCAACGCGATCTCCCGCAGCGGTTGCGCCACGCCCCGGCTTGCCAGCAGCGCCCGGGCCGCCGGATCCAGAGACAATCTGCTCTGGTGCTGCAGCAGCCGCTGCAGCTTCAGGTCCAGGCGATCCACCGTGTTGGGCCCCAGCCACGTTACCGTCGTGTTCTGGTCAGCACCGGCAGCCGAGCTCCGGCAGCCCAGGTAAAATTTCACTGCCAGTTCCAGATGCACCGGCCGCCTCCGCTCGTGACAGTAGTACAGGCAGTCGAATTCGCCCACGGTTCTGCCATTGCTGCTTAGCGGCAGGTTATGGGCGATCAGCTCGGTTGCGCTATCCTGTTGCAGGAAAAAGTGCCACAGATGCTCGAAATACAGACCCAGGCGCGTAGCGGGGCGCGCCTCCAGCCAGGTGAGCAGTGGCTGTGGTTGCCGGTCCAGCTGCTGCAACCAGCGCGCCCTGGCGGCAGTCAGCGTCAGACTGGCGGTAGTGACTCCGCTGGCGGACTTCAGTGTTTCCATCTGCAGCAGGGGAGGGCCCAGGCAGGCCCAGGCGAGGTCGCGAACCCGGGGGTTCGTCAGCTCAAGCGCTACGAGTTCTTGACTGGTCTCGGGCAGGTGCACTGGCCACCACGCTTTGGTCTCGGAAGCCCATGATACCGGCGGAAAGTGCGTCAGTGCCATGGCACGGTCGGCAGGGCTTGCTTACAATTGCCGCCCCTTCGGCCGCTGTCGGGTATGCCCGTGATTGAAGTCCTGTTTCTCGCCATCGCCCTGAGCATGGATGCATTCGCCGTATCGATTGGCCTCGGTTCCAGGCCCCACGGCAGTTCGCGTCGGCTCGCTTTGCTGTGCGCCGTCTACTTCGGTGTATTTCAGGGCTTGATGCCGCTGATCGGCTACCTCGCTGGTACCAGCGTGCTGGGCTGGGTGGAAGTGTATGCGCCCTGGATTGCTTTCCTGTTGCTGGCGGTTATCGGCGGCAAGATGATTGTCGAGTCTTTTGGCGACGGGGTGGAGGAGGATATCCGCCGGGTCAGCCACCGGGTGATGCTGTTGCTGGCACTGGCAACCAGTATCGACGCCATGGCGGCGGGCTTCGCCCTGACGCTGCTGGAAGTTGGACCGTCGCTGGCCTGCATGATGATCGGTGTGGCCACTGCCTTGTTCAGCTGGGCCGGCGTGTATATCGGCAGGCGCAGTGGTACCTGGCTGGAAAGCAAGGCGGAGCTGCTGGGTGGTGGGGTATTGATAGCCATCGGGCTGCGGATTCTGCTCGCTTGAGTCCCGGGTAAACAGCCAGCTTCGTTGTTACTTCACGCTGGTTGATGGCTTTGGATCAGAATACGGTTCGCTGTGGTGCCTGCGTCTGTCTATGGCGATCGGGGTGTCAGCTGGCGCCGGGCCGTTGCGGGACGACCACGACAGGCGCCGGCTCCAGACTGTAACCCCCGGTGCGGTACAACCAGGATGGTAACAGGGCATGGGCCAGGGCGCGCTGGTGCGCCTCAGGGTGCTCTCCTGTAACAGGGGTCACTCGTCTCCCGGCCGGATCATAGTGCGCGAATACCGGTGGCTGCTCCGGCGAAAGTATCACCAGCTCGCTGTTTTCCATCCACGCGAAACTGTCGCCGAATTGCATCATGGCGCGTCCATTCCCCTGGTCGTCGACCGCGCTGAAGTCCCGTCCGAGCATGGGGTGGCTGGCGCTGATACCGATCAACGACAGGGCAGTGGTCGGCAGGTCGATCTGGCTGGCGACGGTCTCGATGCGGCGCGGAGCGATATCGGCTCCGAGGATCATGGCTGGAATGTGGAACCGCTCTACCGGTACCAGGTTGTCGCCCACTACCTGGTTGTCATGGTCCGCGACGACGACAAACACCGTGTCCTGCCAGTAGTCCCGGGTGCGGGCGATGGCGAAAAAACGCCCCAGGGAATAATCCGCGTAGCGAATGGCGTTGTTTTCCGTGGCTGCCGGCTCATCGTAGTGTTCGATACGACCTTCCGGGTAGTCGAAGGGGGTGTGGTTGGATGACGAGAACACCAGGGTAAAGGACGGCTGGTCTGCGGCGTGATGTCGCTGCAGGCGCTCATCGGTCTTGGTGAACAGGTCCTCATCGGAGACGCCCCAACTGCCTTTGAACACCGGGTTTTTGTAGTCCCGCTCGTCGACAACCTGGTCGAAACCGTTGGCGAGAAAGAAACTGGCCATGTTGTCGAAGTGGCCCTCGCCACCGTAAATGAATTCGCTGTGATATCCCTCCCGTCCCAGCAGGCTCGCCAGGGTGAAGAAGCCGCCGCGCGATCCCAGCAGTTTGACCATGGCCCTGGCCGGAGTGGGCAGGAAGCCGGTGGTCACGGCTTCGATGCCGCGCACGGAGCGGGTGCCGGTGGCATAGAGGTTCTCGAACCACCAGCCCTGGGTGCCCAGTTGCTCCAGGTTCGGGGTCAGGCCTTCGATGCCACCGAGAGTGCTCACATAGGTGGCTCCCAGGCTTTCCTCAAGAATGATGACCAGGTTCAGACGGCGTTGATCCGTGCGAGCGCTGGTCTGCTGGTGCAGCGTCGGCAGCTTGGGGTGATCGGCAAACCCGGTGATGCCATAGTCCGCCGCGGTGGTTTTCACTGTCTCCAGTATTTGCGCCTCGGTCATTTTGCCGTAGCGCTCCCCGGCGCGGGATTCGTGGCGCAGGTTGTACACCGCATGGGCAAGGGACCAGGTGGAGTTCAGCATCAACTGGTTCACCAGGTTGTCGCTCGCAAAGGCAAACCAGGACGGGTTGAGAGGACGGTGGTCCAGGGTGGAGCGGACGCCCATGGTCAGGGCGAGGAGCAACAGCGGCCAGGCGGCAACGGTGTGCCAGGCGGGTTTCTGGAACGGCAGGGCGGCGAGGGTGTGGCGCAGCCACAGGACCGCCGCCACTGTCGCCAGCACAATCAGCGCGCTGCTGGCCAGCAATTGCAGCCGGAATCCGCCCCAGAGCATGCGCAGGGTCTCGCCCGGCCAGGCCAGGTATTCGAAGAACAGCCGGTTGGGGCGTGCCTCGTACTGTCCCAGGAAGGCCGGGGTCGAGGCCTCCATGAACACCAGCAGCAGCACACAGGCCGCCAGCCAGGTTGCCGCCAACAGGCGCCAGAGCGGCCAGCTGCGCCGCCACCAGGCCAGCGGCATCAGCAGCGCCGGGGGCAACAGTATCAGGCTCATCATGATGCTGTCCGCCCGCAGCCCGTGCAGGAACACCTGCGGCAGCAGGTTCGAGGCGCTGACACGCTCCAGTTGCCACAGCACCAGGCCCAGCCGGGCGGTGAGCAGGAGCAGCAGGCCCAGCACCAAAGTGTGCAACAGCAAGCGGGTTGCGGGTGTGGCGGGTGGTACAGGCACTTCGACTCCAGGGCTGGTGCAGGACTGCAGGGAGAGTAGCGGCACCAGCTTAAGACTCGCTTAAACACCCGCCTTGACCAGTATTGTACTCCACAAGACTATACAAATGAGCAATTATGTCGCATTGTCTTGCTGCGACTACTCACTGCAAACGGAGTCCCCCATGTCAGGCTGTCCCTTCGTCAATCTCCTTGACCCCACCACCTATGTCGAGGGCATGCCCTACGCCGAACTGGCCAGGATCCGGGAGGTGGGCCCGCTGGTGAAACTGGATGATCCCCTCACCGGGGTCCCTTACTGGGTGGTGACGCGGCAGCGGGAGCTGGACGAGATCTGCAAGAACCCGCAGCGGTTTTCCTCCGCCGAGCGTTCGCCGTTTCCGACCGAGTATGACGACTGGTTGGTCGAGGAGGTGCATCGCCGGACCATCATCGGGATGGACCCACCGGAGCACCAGATCGTGCGCCGCATCGTTCGCGCCGCCTTTACGCCGGCGAAGATCGCCGCCCACGAGCCGAGCCTGCGCGCGCATGCCAGGCGCATTGTCGATGCGGTTGCGAGTCGCGGGGAGTGCGAGTTTGTGGAGGAGGTCGCCGCTGAGCTGCCGCTGATCGCGATACTGGAACTGCTCGGAGTCCCGATTGAGGACCGCAAGCAGTTTTTTACCTGGACCAACACCATGATTTTCGCCGATGACCCGGAGATGTCGGTGTCAGAGGAGGCTGGACAGATCGCCTCCGCGGAGGTGATCGGCTACGCCATGCAGCTGGCGGAGAAGCATCGCCTGAACCCGCAGCCGGGGCTGTTGCAGGACCTGCTGGAGGGCGAGGTCAAGGGTCGTACCATCACCGAGGAAGAGTTCGGCTGGATGTTCATTCTGATCCTGGTGGGGGGCAACGAGTCTACCCGTACGGTGCTTTCCCACGGCATGCGCCTGCTGATGGAGCACCCGGAGCAACTGCAGTATCTGGTCGACAACCCGGAGCGAATCGCGGATGCCTGTGAGGAGATCCTGCGCTACAACACGGCGTTTACCGCCATGCGCCGCACAGCGATGGAGGATGTCGAGATCGGCGGCCAGCAGGTGCGCAAGGGCGACAAGCTGGTGCTCCACTACCACACCATCAATCACGATGAGCACGTGTTCGGCGACGATGCGATGCGCTTTGATGTGCGGCGTGCCGAGCGCCAGCCGGACCTGTCCAACCAGCTGCGTTCATTCGGTATCGGCCAGCACTTCTGCATCGGCTCGCACCTGGCCCGGCTGGAGCTGCGTCTCATGCTGGAGGAAATCATCCCGCGCCTGCGCAATCCGCAGTTTGTGGCGCCGCCGCGCTATGTGCAGTCCTTTTTCGTGAATGGCATGAAGGACATGCACATTCGCTTCGACCCGGAGGTGTAACAAAGTGTCAGCAGAGCGGTACGACTACATCATCGTCGGCGCCGGTTCGGCCGGTTGCGCCCTGGCCTTGCGCCTATCCCGGGAAGCCAGCCGCAAGGTGCTGCTGCTGGAAGCCGGTGGCGCGGATCGCAATCCCATGATCCACATTCCGCTGGGCTTTGCGTTCCTGATGAAGAACCCGGCGGTGAACTGGTGCTATGAGACCGATCCGGAGCAGCGCCTGGCCAACCGCCGCATCGCCTGGCCCCGCGGCAAGGTTTTGGGCGGCACCAGTTCGATCAACGGCATGATCTACGTGCGCGGCCAGCGCGAGGACTACGATGGCTGGGCCGATGGCGGCTGCGAGGGCTGGGACTTCGACAGCGTGCTGCCGTATTTTCGTCGGGCCGAGCACAAGGCCGAGGGCGGCAGTGAACTCCATGGCACCGGCGGACCACTGTGGGTGGAGGAGGTTGCCGCGGCAGATAAAATGCTGCCGGCGGACATGTTCGTGCAGGCGGCGATGGAAACGGGTTTACCCTTTAACGCCGACTTCAATGGACCACAGCAGGAGGGTGTGGGTTTCTACCAGCTGAATACCCGCAAGGGTCGGCGCCAGAGTGTCAGCAAGACTTACCTGGCCCTGTGCCGCTCGCGTCCCAATCTGACCCTGGTGACCGGTGCTCACGTACAGCGGGTGCTGGTCGAGGACGGGCGTGCGGTGGGTGTGGAATATAAAACCCGGCAACGCAAACGAGAGCAGACCCACCGGGTGTGCAGCCATCGCGAGGTATTGCTTTGCGGCGGTGTCATCAACAGCCCGCAGTTGCTGGAACTGTCCGGCATTGGCAACGGCGAGCGTCTGGATGCGCTCAATATCAGGGTGGTGCAGGATCTGCCCGGAGTGGGGGAGAACCTGCAGGACCATCTCACCGTCAATGTGATCCAGGGCCTGCGCGGGGTCAGGACCTTCTACGAGGAGAGTCGTCCGCTGGCACTGGCCGCCAACATTGCCAAATACCTGGCGTCCGGGCGCGGCCTGCTGGCGCACCCGGCCTCCCAGGTGGGCGCCTTTTTCCGCACCTCGGAAACGCAGGACCGCCCCGACGCCCAGATTCACTTCACCCCTGCCGCCGGTGAGCCCGACGCCAATGGCGTGATGAAAACCCGTCCGGGAACCACTGCCACCGTCTGCCACCTGCGTCCGAGCAGCCGTGGCAGCGTGCATATCCGCAGTGGTCTGCCGGAGATGGCGCCGGCCATCATCGCCCGCTATCTGGATACCGAACACGACCGCCAGGTCATCATCGCTGCGGTGCGCAAAGTGCGGGAAATTTTTGCCGCCGCCACCTTCAACGGCTACCGCGACCGGGAGTACCAGCCCGGCGAGCGGGTACAGACCGACGCCGAGATTCTCGCCTCTGTCGCCGAGATCGCAGAGTCCGTATACCACCCGGTGGGGACCTGCAAGATGGGCAGCGACCCGTTGGCAGTGGTGGATGAACGCCTGCGGGTGCGCGGCGTCGATGGACTGCGGGTGGTGGATGCCTCGGTCATGCCCACCATTGTCTCCGGCAATACCAATGCCCCGACCATCATGATCGCCGAGAAAGCTGCGGACATGATTTTGCAGGATGCCGGGGTGCTCACCCATGTCCCAACCGTTGTCAGCAAGGAATTCGCATCATGAACCAGGCACTCGCCCCGAAACCGGTGGCTGCGCCACTGCAGGCATTACTGGACAACCAGCGCGCGGCATTTCGCGCCGAAGGTGAGGTTGCCCTCGCCACCCGCATTGACCGTCTCGACCGCTGCATTGCCCTGCTGGTGGATCACAAGGACGCCATCTGCGCCGCGGTGGAGCAGGATTTTGGCTGCCGCTCGCGCTACGTGACGCTGATGATGGATGTGATGAACTCCGTCGGCAGCCTCAAGCATGTGAAGAAAAACGTGAAAAAATGGATGAAGCCCGAGCGTCGCACGCCGCTGGTGCCGATGAATTTTCTCGGTGCGAAAGCCTATGTGCAGTATCAGCCCAAGGGTGTGGTCGGAATCATGACGCCCTGGAATGTGCCGATCAACATGATCTTCAGCCCGTTGGCGGATGTGTTGGGTGCTGGCAACCGCGCCATGATCAAGCCGTCCGAATTCACCCCGGCCACCGCCGCACTGATGCAGCGCCTGTTCGCCGACTATTTCGAGCCTTCGGAGATCTGTGTGGTCACCGGCGGGCCGGAAGTCGGCGCCGCCTTCAGCAGCCTGCAGCTTGATCACCTGATTTTTACCGGCGCCACCGGCATCGGCCGCCATGTGATGCGCGCGGCGGCGGAGAATCTGGTGCCCGTGACCCTGGAGCTGGGCGGCAAATCGCCGGTGATCGTGTCGGCACAGGGGGACCTGCGCAAGGCAGCGGACACCATTATTACGGGAAAGGCAATGAACGGTGGCCAGCTCTGCGTGAGCCCGGACTACTGCTTCGTACCCCGGCATCAGCTCGAGGCGTTCGTGCGCGAGTGCCAGGCGGTCGTTGCCGGAATGTTTCCCGGCATCCAGGGCAACCCGGACTTTGTCGCCTGCGTCAACGAGCGCCACTTCGATCGCATCAGCGGCTATATCGAGGAAGCGCGAGAGCGGGGCGTGAGAGTGCTGCCGTTGTGCCCGCCGGGCGAAGACCTGTCGGATCGGGCCGCGCACAAGATTGCCCTGCACTTGCTGATTGATCCTGCGGACGACCTGGCCTGCATGACCCAGGAGATTTTTGGCCCGCTATTGTGTATCAAGACCTATAGTGCGATCGACGAGGTGATCGACTACATCAATGCCGGCGAAAAACCGCTGGCCCTGTACTACTTCGGCACCGACAAGGCGGAAAAACAGCGGGTACTGGGCCGGACCAGTTCCGGTGGCGTGGCGGTGAACGCGATTGCCACCCAGGTGGGCTGCGACGACCTGCCTTTCGGCGGCATCGGCCACAGCGGCATGGGCAACTACCGGGGCCGCGACGGCTTCCGCACCTTCAGCCACGCTCGCGGTGTTTACGAGGAAGGCTGGGTGAATATTGCCAGGCTGGCCGGTACCCTGCCGCCCTACGGTGAGAAGATCGCGAAAATGCTGGAGAGCCAGATCAAGCGCTGAGTGGGCATTCATTGCAGGGAATCGTTGACGGCCGCCGGAGCTGGGCTGGTATATTCCCCTGCGGACTGAAACCTATAACCCTAAACCTCCGGGGCGCCGCATGGATACCGCTGCCAAACTCCAGGTGATCAGGGCCAGAACACGACGCCGTTTCGTGTTTACCCTGATCACGCTGGTACTGTACTTTTCCTTTGTCTTCAACTGGACCGCAGTCGGCGGCCGTCTTGGCGAGCGCCTGGGGGCGTCCCATATTACCGGTTCCCTGCTCATGTTTGCTGCGCTGATCGTTTTTTTCATCCTGCTGGAGCTGGTCTTCCTGCTCTTGAATCAGGCGACTTCCCGTTCCGGGGAGGAAACCTAGGTGGCCATCAGCATGTTCCTGGTGTTTGTCGTTGCGACGCTCGCCATCAGTTACTGGGCTTCCCGCCGCACCCACAGCAGCCAGGACTTCTATACCGCCGGCGGGCAGATGACCGGGCTCCAGAATGGTACGGCCATCGCCGGCGACTTCATGTCCGCGGCCTCGTTCCTGGGGATAACCGGGCTGATGTTCCTGGGTGGCTTCGATGGCCTGGTGCTGGCCATGGGCGCGTTTGCGGCCTGGCCACTGTTGCTGTTCCTGCTCGCGCGCCGGGTCCGCAACCTCGGCAGTTTCACTTTTGTCGATGTGGTGTCCCAGCGCCTGGAGCGTACCCGCATCCGTCTGGTTGCGGTGGGCGGAACCATCGTCGTGGTAGTGTTGTATCTCATCGCCCAAATGGTGGGAGCGGGCAAGCTGATACAATTGTTGTTCGGGCTGCCCTACGAAGTGGCGGTTATTGCCATCAGCGTGCTGGTACTGGCCTATGTGACCTTCGGCGGCATGCTGGCCACCACCTGGGTCCAGATCATCAAGGCGATCCTGCTGATGACCGGGGTGACCATCACCGCCTTCATGGTCATGTACCTGAGTGGTTTCAGCCTGGAAACCCTGTTTGCAAACGCTGTGACACAACACCCTCGGGGCGAGCGCATTCTGGCGCCGGGTGTGTTGTTCGATTCGCCGGTGCAGGTGGCGACCATCCTCGTCTCCATGTTGTTCGGAACTCTCGGGCTTCCCCATATCCTGATGCGCCTTTTCACGGTCCCCGATATGCACGAAGCCAAGAAATCCGCTTTTTACGCATCGCTGTTCATGGGCTATTTTTATCTGGCGCTGGTCATAGTGGGTTTTGGCGCGGTTGCCTTTGTTTATGGCAATCCCGCATTTTTCGCCGACGATGGCCAGCTGATTGGCGGCAGCAACATGGCTGCGATTCACCTGGCAACCGCAGTTGGGGGCAATCTGCTGACCGGCTTCATGTCAGCGGTAACCTTCGCCACCATTCTCGCGGTCGTGGCGGGGCTCACCGTATCCGGAGCCGCGGCGATATCCCACGACCTGTATGCGGAGGTGCTGTGCAAGGGCGCGCCGGATGCGCGCCGGGAATTGCAGCTCACCCGCATAACCACCATTGTCATCGGCGTCATTGCTGTCATTCTGGGCATCCTGTTCCAGGATGAGAATGTTGCCTTCATCGCCACCATGCCCATGGTGGTGGCGGCTTCCGTGAACTTCCCCATTCTCTTCCTCTCGCTGTATTGGTCGGGTCTCACCACCCGGGGCGCGATTGCCGGGGCCCTTGTCGGTCTGGTGTCTTCGGTGTCGCTGATCGTTGTCGGTCCCCAGGTGTGGGTATCGGTGCTCGGGTTTGAGCGGGCCCTGTTCCCGTACGACTACCCGGCCCTGTTCACCCTGCCGCTGGCAGTACTGGTGATGTCTGTAGTATCGTGGCTGGACAACTCCGAGCGAGCGGGTATCGATCGGAACAATTATCATTCACTGCTGGTACGCTCCGAATTTGGTGAGCTGGGCCGGTCCCCACCGGTGGCGAAACACTGAGGCTCCGACTGGGAGCGAAACAAGGGTCGGATTGGCAATGCTGACGACTACCGCATCTCTGGAACGCTTTGATGACCAGGTCAGGGAAACGTTTTTTCCCATGGACTGCGAGCTGGCGCGGGATTATCCCGGCGAATTCCGCGGCCTGCTCAATTCACGCCAGCTTGGCCAACTCGGATTTGCCGCGGTCAAAAGCACCCCCCTGGACGTTTACCGGCGCCGCAGCCATATTGGCGAGGTGGCGGATTCCATCTACCTGGTGAAGGTGCAAGTGGCGGGCGAAAGCCAGATTATCCAGCGCGGCCGTGAGGCCCACCTGCAGCCTGGAGACTTTACCCTCTGCCTCAGCTCAGAACCCTACGAGCTGCATTTTGCAGACGAGTATTCCCAGGTGGTGCTGGCTATTCCCTCGGCGCTGATGGAAGAGTGTGTACACCAGCCAGAGCGGCACCTCGGCGTACGCATGGCTGCCCAGAACGGCGCCAACGGTTTGTTCTCGCAGTTCGTGACCTCCATCGCGCAAAAACTGGATGGCATGGACGGTGTGCTGGCCCAGCGCCTGGAGGCCAACGTGATTGACCTGCTGGCCACCACCCTCGGTTACACCGGAGAAGCCCAGCGCCGCGATCTGCTGTGTAATGGCGTCAGGCAGGAATACCTCAACAGGATCCGCCAGTTCATTCGCAAGCACCTCGGTGATCAGCGCCTGACTCCGGACTGGATCGCCGCCGCTCACAACATTTCAACCCGTTATCTGCACATGCTGTTCGAGGCGGAGAGCGTTTCGATTTGCCGGTACATCCAGCAGTTGCGCCTTCAGGCCTGTAGCCAGGCACTGGTGGACGGTGCCTTTGCCCACTTTACGGTGGCCGAAGTGGCGTACCATTTCGGTTTCAAGGACGCATCTCATTTCAGCCGCGCGTTCAAGGCGGAGTTCGGCGCAACGCCGGTGCAGTTCCGGCGTGAACATGCCGCCGGTGTCAAAGGTATTTCCCTGCCTGATCAGTGATCATCGCGGCGGCCGCCTGGCGCCAGTTCGGTGCTGAACGCCCGGTCCAGCCATGCATTGCCCGTGAAACCTCAATCGCGAGTCGATGTAGTCACGACCCTCCGATAATTGGTTATGAGCTAGCTTCTTCTTAGAGTGAAAAATTCTTTGACGGCAGCTGTTCGGGATCTTAGTATTATTGGTCATATGACCTAATAAACATGCGTGCGCATGTCCGTCGTGAAGAGGTGAAGGGTGCTCGGTATGAAAACAGCAAAGTCCTTGATTCTGAGCTGGCTGCTCGCCTGTCCCGGTCTGATGGCCGGGGATGCGACCCAACTGGCGCATTTCAAAGCCGCTATCGAAACAAAATACAGCCTGAAAGAGGCAGCGTTCGCCGCTGCTGACGCCACGCCGATCATCGAAAACTTTTATACTGACGATGTGATCGCAACCGATAACGAAGGCAAAACCCTGTTTGGCAGGGCTGCAATCCGGCCACTCTACGAGGGACTTGTGCAGGACTTCAATGTGAGCGTGGAGTCAGTGCATACCTACGTCAATGGAGATGCAGGCTGGGATTGGGCCAATTTCCACGTCGTGCCCAAAGACCCGCAAGCCCAGGGCTTCTCCTTCAAGATACTGTTTTTGTGGGAGAGGATCGACGGCGAGTGGTGGTGCAAGGGTGATATGTATGTGCTCGGTGCTTTTGATGTTGCAGGCACCCCGCAGCGCCAGACTCTGAACCCATAGTGATTTGATCTGCACTGGGGACCCTGGCTGCGAACAATTGGAGGGTTATGCCATGAGCGACAAAAAAGCCGACGGAAATCGGGAGCTTGGTCCAGAGGTTACACGGCGCGACTTTGTCGGTGGCACGCTGGTCGGGGCGGGAGCTTCCTTGCTGGCGATGAAGGCCCCAGGTGCTCTCGCGCAGACTCAAGCCAATCAATTCAAGCTGGGACGATCCATGCCCATGCCGTTAACCGGCCTGGGTCCCGATTGGACTGGGCCCGGTGGCGTGGGTGATTATGCGAATGCGAACGGCAACACTCATGAATTGGTAAACGCCGCACACACTATTCGAAACCGCGATTTCAAGCGAGTTGTGCGGTCGGCCGAAGATACGGGTGAGGTATACGACCTTGTTGTCGTTGGTGCCGGTTTTGCCGGGCTCGCGGCTGCATACCGTTATCGCACAGAGCGCCCGAACAGCAAGGTTATTGTATTTGATGCTGCCCCCATTTTTGGAGGCGAGGCCAGACAAAACGAATTCGAAGTGGATGGCTATCGTCTCTGGGGGCCCCAGGGATCAAATGGAAACGTGTACCCGATCGACGAGGCGATTGATGCAGGCTTCGGGGCACCCCTCTGGCGCGAACTGAATTTGCCGGAACAGTTCGAGTGGCAGGATGCAGAGGGCCTCTCCAGAAAAATCACGATCCCCATGGATGTGTACAGTCCCATGCACGTGTCGTGGGAAAGCGCGGACCAGGCATTTTTCTATGAAGATCACGGCTTCGTGCTTAATCCCTGGCAGAACCGCTTTGCTGAGGCGCCTATTCCGGATCAGCTGAAGCAGGACATGATCTGGATGGAGACTTATCGGCAGCCACCGCAACGCGATGATTGGCAGCAGTGGCTTGATTCAATGACCTACAAGGATTTCCTGGTCAATGAAATGGGCATCAAGAGTGATGTGCATACCTACCTCAACCCACAGATGGCCGCGATGGGTACCGGGCTTGGCTCAGATGTCGCATCTGCCTATTCCGCCTACCGGTTTTTGCAACCGGGAGTGGTTGCCTATGACCGCTATCCGGGCCCACCTTTCTCTGATCCCACGGATCGCGTTTGGCTGGCAAGCTTTCCGGGTGGAAACACGGGACAGCTGCGTTACATTGTGAAGAACCTGATTCCGGGGGCGTTCCCCGGAGGGATGGGTCTGACTGATGTGCTATTTGGTTCCGTGCAATGGCAAAACCTGGACAGGGCCAATGAGCCCGTGCGCATTCGCCTGTCCTCCATGGTTGTCGATGTTAGACACATAGGCCACTCCGATTCAGCAAAAAACGTCAGCGTAACCTATCAAAACAATGGTCAACTCAGGAGACTGACCGGGAAAAACGTCATTGTCGCCGGTCAGCAGCATCTGAACAAGCGCATCGTCAGCGATTTGCCGCCGCACCTCCTGGATGCCATGGATACCTTTATGCATGCGCCGATCGCAACCGTGAATGTGGCGCTGCGGAATTGGAAATTTCTTGACCAGCTTGGAGCCAGCGCTGTGCGCTGGTTTGGTGAGTTTGGCTGGTTCTTCAGCTTGCGCCGGCAGATGATCATTGATGGCAAGGCCCCCATGCCTCTCGACCCATCGAAGCCGACCGTGGTGACCCTGTACAACTCCTTTTGTAACCCGGGATTATCGCCGGAACAGCAGACGGTAGCTGCGCGGATGCAGCTGTTCGGCATGTCGTACAAGGACATTGAGCGAAAAGTCGTTGATCAATTTACCAAAATGTTCGCCCCCTATGGTTTCGATGCCAAGCGTGATATAGCGGGAGTCGTCGTGAATCGCCAGGGTCATGCCTATGTCGTATGTCCTCCGGGCTTTCAGTTTGGTAAAGCGGGCAAGCCAGCTCCGAGAGAAGTCATTCGCGCCGGCTACGGCAGGGTGCGCTTCGCTCATTCGGAACTGGAGGGTGCGCAAATGTGGGAAGGCGCGGTGGCAGAAGGCGAACGAGCAGTCAGGCAGATTCTTGAGTTGGGTTAATCGGATCGGTACCGCTGGCAATAGCCAGTGCGGCTTGGACACAGGCCTCCAGCAGGGCCTGCCGTCGCCCGGTATCGTTGTCCGTGTCGCGGATCAGCAATAGCAGGCCCTCGGTAAGCGCCGCGATCAAGGTGGCGCGCTGTCGGAGCTCGCTTGCAGATAGTTCAGGGTGCAGGGCCCTGATGTGCGCGCTGAGCTGGCCGATGTCAATGGCATAGAGCTCCCTGATATAGTCGCCTTCAAAATCGTCCAGAGACCCCAGCAGGGCCCAGAGCTGGATGAAAAATCGCTGTGTGGAGGATTGGCTGATATCTTCCATGTTCCAGCGCAGGACGGCGGTGAGGCGTGCCAGTGGCTCCTCCGGCGCCGCAGCAATGCAAGCGGCGTAGGCCGCTTCGTAGCGCTCTCCAACGTCCAGGTACAGGGCCCGCGCCAGGTCTTTCCTGGTGGGGAAATAGTACTGTAGATTGGCGAGACCGACTCCGGCCCGATCCGCGACCGCACGCATGGTGAACCGTTCCAGATTCTCTGTCGTGAGCATGTCGCGTGCGGTATGGACCAGCCGCTGTGCAGTAATGCGGCCAGACCGGCGTATGGCCGTGCCGCGTTTGGTGCCCCCCTGGCCCCGGCTTTTCAGCTGCGATTGATTATCCATAGGTGAGCTGCTATACGTTGGTGGATATCGCGAAAGTCTAAAGCAGGGCTCATAGTTTGTCGATTGACCCAATAGCCAGATGTGGCGCTTCGCGCTCAGTCAAGCCATGACTTCGCTGGCGCGCAAACGTCTTCCCGGCAGGTCTGTTTTAATGGCAGGTTACAGAAATTCAGAATGACCACTTAAAGGGATAGCACATGAAGACTGCCAGACGACCCATTCCCAAGGCCTTGTCACATCTTGTGGGTAGCACCGCCATCTGTCTGCTGGCCACAACGGTTCAGGCACAAGTGCTGGAGGAAGTGACCGTCACCGCGCAGAAGCGGGAGCAAAACCTGCAGGACGTGGGGATTTCGGTCACCGCCTTCGACGGCAACCAGCTGGATGCGCTGGGGATGACCAACTCGGTGGATATCACCCAGCAGGTGCCCGCGATGCAGCTGCAGACGTTTACGCCCGCCTTCACCATCATCAACCTGCGCGGCATATCCCAGAACAATTTCCAGGACAATCTTGAGGCACCGGTAGCGGTCTATGTCGATGGGGCCTATGTTCCCAGCATGAACGCGATCAACGGCCAGCTGTTTGATGTCGACCGGGTTGAGGTGCTGCGGGGCCCGCAGGGGACGCTGTTCGGTCGCAATACTACCGGTGGCCTGGTCCACTACCTGACCAACGGCGCCAGGGATCAGGAGTTGAACGGTTACCTGCGCGTGCAGGGCGGCGAATTCGGCATGCGTGCCCTGGAGGGCGCCATCGGTGGCGGCTTCAGTGATACCGTGCGCGGCCGACTGGCCGGTCGTTGGGAGGAAAACGACGGCTACACGGAGTCCGTGGTGCCGGGTATCCGCGACGCGCACGGTGCGGACGGCTACACCCTGCGGGGGTCAGTCCAGGTGGATCTCACCGACGATCTGCTGTTCGACCTGCGGGTGACGAAATCCAAGGATGACGACGTGCCTTCAGGCACCTACTCCATCAACTTCGCCGACTTCGACCCCGAGACCGGCCTGGGCGTCGACGTGCCCGGGCGTCTCACCGGCGGGCTTGAGCATGCCTCCTCCATCGAGGGCAGCTACAGCCGCGACTCCACCAACGTCACCTCAACCCTGACCTGGAATCTGTCGGCGGATGTGGAACTGGTGTCCATCACCAATTACATGGATCTGGACAAGGACTACCTGGAAGACGCCGGTGGCGGTCTGTTTTTCTTCCCCTATGAAAACAATACCGAGTTCGAGACCTTCTCGCAGGAATTCCGCCTGTCGGGAGGCAGCGATCGCCTGCGCTGGCAGACCGGCCTCTACTACCTGGACATGACCACCGAAAACAACTCCAGCGTTCGCGGTGCGGCTATCCTCGAAGGGTCCGGAGCGATCTCCGATTCTGCAGCGCAGTTCACCGATTACACGCTCGACTCCAGCAACTGGTCGGTGTTTGGCCAGGTGGAGTATGACTTTACCCAGCAGTTGACCCTGATTGCAGGCCTGCGCTGGTCCGATGACAGCAAGGACCTGGAGTTCCTGCAGCAGTACGTTGAGCCGGACGCCGGGATTCCCCTGACCCAGGTGTTTGACATTTCCGCGGTGCCGATTGCCGGCCTCGATGAAATCGAATACGACGATGTCGCCGCGCGGCTGCAGCTCAATTACATGACCGGCAACGGTACCCTGGTGTATGGCTCCTGGAACCGCGGTATCAAGGGCGGCAACTGGTCCATCGATCCACTGGGCACGGTTGCTGCCATCGAACCGGGCAACCTCAAGCATGACGAGGAAGTCCTGACGTCCTGGGAGCTGGGCATCAAGACCGACCTGACGGACTTTGCGCGACTCAACGCGGCGATCTACTACTACGACTATGAGGACTACCAGGCGTTCTCGATTCTCGGCCTGACGCCGCAGGTGACCAACTCCGACGCTGACTCCAATGGCGGTGAAGTGGAGTTGACAATCAATCCCATGCCGGGGCTGGATCTCCTGTTCGGTGCGGCCTACATCAATTCCAGCGTGGACGCGGTGCCCGATGTCTTCGGGGGCACGGTTGAAGCGGAGTTCCCCAATGCGCCCAAGTGGAGCTTCAACAGCCTGGTGCGCTACGAGTGGGATGCCTTCGGCGGTAGGCTGGCGGCCCAGGTGGACGGTGTCTGGAACGACAAGCAGTTCATTGAAGCCACCAATTCCGATATCTCCGCAGAGGACTCCTATCTGGTCTGGAACGCGCGCCTGTCCTGGGCCAATGCGAACGATACCTGGGAAGTGGCCGGTTGGGTGAAGAATGCCGGGGACGAAGAGTATCGCCTGTACAACCTGGACCTGGGCTTGCTGGGGATCAGCGAGGAGGTCTTTGCGCCGCCGCGCTGGTATGGCGCCACCGTGACCTACAACTTCTAGCACACAGACAAGAATCGACGGAGTTTTCATGAGCGAGTACCAGATGATCATCAACGGCCAGAAGGTGGGGTCCGATGCCACTTTTCCGGTTATCAATCCCGCCACCGAGGAAGTTGCGGCCCGGTGCCCGAAGGCCACCGAGGCCCATCTCGAGCAGGCGGTTGCGGCAGCCAGGGCGGCGTTCCCCGCCTGGAGTGCGCGGCCCGGCGCCGAGCGCGGCGCCATCATTCATCAGATAGGCCAGGCGATCGAGGAGCACCAGGCGGAACTGGTGTCTCTGCTGACCCTGGAACAGGGCAAGCCCGGCACCGGCTTTGCCGGCATGGGCGCGGCCTTCGAGATCGGTGGCACCCTGGCCTGGTGCCACGCCGCGGCCGACCTGGAGTTGCCGGTGGATGTGATCCAGGACAACGAGGAGGCGCGCATCGAGGTGCACCGCAAGCCGCTGGGTGTGGTGGGCTCGATTACGCCCTGGAACTTCCCGCTCATGATTGCGATTTGGCATGTCATGCCCGCCTTGCGCAGCGGTAACACCGTGGTTTTGAAGCCCTCGGAGTACACGCCGCTGACGACCCTGCGGTTTGCGGAGATCATCAATGACCTGTTGCCTCCTGGCGTGTTCAACGTGGTCACCGGTGATGGCAGTCTGGGGGCGGCCATGACCAATCACCCCGACATCAACAAGATTGTTTTTACCGGCTCCACCGCGACCGGCAAGAAGATCATGCAAAATGCCTCCTGCAACCTCAAGCGCCTGACCCTCGAGCTGGGCGGCAACGACGCGGCCATTGTGTTGCCGGATGTCGATGTGGCGGCGATTGCCCCCAAGGTCTTTGCCACTGCCATGTTCAACAATGGCCAGACCTGCGCCGCGCTCAAGCGCCTGTACGTGCACGAGGATATTTACGAGGAGATGTGCGATGCCCTGGTGGCGCTGGCGAACAGCGTCACGACAGCGGACGGCAGCACCGACCCCGACTTTGGCCCGGTCCAGAACAAGGCCCAGTTCGCCAAGGTCTGTGCCATGGCAGACGAAGCCAGGGCGAGTGGCGCGCGTTTTCTTACCGGTGGCGAGCCCATGCCTGGTCCGGGGTACTTCTATCCGGTTACTATTGTGGCGGACATTGCCGATGATACCCGGCTGGTGCGGGAAGAGCCCTTCGGGCCGATTTTGCCGGTCATGAAGTTCAGTGACGTGGAAGATGCCCTGCGCCGCGCCAATGACAGCCCCAGTGGGCTCGGCGGTTCTGTGTGGTCGGGCGACCCGCAGAAAGCGGCGGCGCTGGCCAGTCGCCTGGAGTGCGGTACCGCCTGGGTCAATACCCATGCCATGATTCAGCCCGATGCGCCTTTTGGAGGTTCGAAGGAGTCCGGCATCGGGGTGGAGTTCGGGCGTTACGGTCTGGAGGAGTACACCAATATCCAGACGGTCTATATCAGCAAGACCTGAGACGGGAAAACAGACTATGTGGAAAGGACCTGAAATGCGCGCATTAGCCGCTGTGCTCTGTGGTTTGGTGGCAGCGACACAGTCATCGGCCAGCGACCAACCACCGCCACTGCCGGTGGAACCCATTGGCATTGTCGAGACCCTGCCACGGGATTACCCCGAAAGCTGGTTCCTGGTGCACGATGCTGCGTTCTACCATATGTCCGATGGCAAGGTCTGGGTGCTGGATAGCAACGAGGACACGGTAGCGCAGCAGGTACAGGGCAGTTTCAACGTTGCGATGATCGGCAATATCAAGCAGTCGGCCAGTCGCGCCGAGATCTACGCGACCGAAACCTTCCAGACCCGTGGTGCTCGCGGCGAGCGCACCGATGTTCTCACGATCTGGGATCAGGAAAACCTGAGCCCGGTAGCGGAGGTGGTCCTGCCCCAGGGCAAGCGTTTCATGGGACTGCCGGAGCGCGATGCGCTGTTGCTGCTGAACGAGGACCGCTGGCTGGCCGTTGCCAACTTCAGTCCCGCCGCGTCGGTCACACTGGTGGATCTCGAGGAG
Organism: Haliea sp.; assembly: GCF_040221975.1. GTDB lineage: Bacteria > Pseudomonadota > Gammaproteobacteria > Pseudomonadales > Halieaceae > Haliea. The sequence continues at coordinate 579,533 of NZ_JAVJWR010000033.1, read as the reverse complement.
CGCAGGATCATCGGTGATATCGGTACTCCGGGCTGTGTCCTCACCTATCCCGCCGGCGAGCGCGGTTTCAGTTCACTCTGTGCCGATGGTCGCTTCCTGAGCACCGAACTGGCCGCGGATGGCAGTATCGTGACACAGGTGCGCACCGAGCCCTTCTTCGATTCAGATGATTCACCGATTTTCGAGCGCCCCGCCATTATCGGCGACATGGCCTACTTCCCAACTTTCGCCGGCGAAGTCATTCCCGTCGATGTCAGTGGCAAGGTGGCCGAGGTGGGGACAGCCTGGCACCTGGTGCCCGAAGCCGAGCGGGCACAGGACTGGGCTCCCGGTGGTATCGGCATCACCGCGGAGGACGACCTGGGCCGCTTCTACGTACTGATGCATCCCGAAGCCCAGGATGGCAGCCACAACGGTGGTGGCGCCGAGGTATGGGTCTATGATCCCGCCAGCCAGACGCGGGTGGCCCGTATTGCCTTGCGGGAGTGGGGCCTGTCACTGGCGGTCAGCCGGGGCTCGGAGCCGAAGTTGCTGGTCACCAATCCCGTGGACATGAGCCTGGAACTGTATGATGCACTGAGCGGTGAGTTTCTCAAAACCATCACCGGCCTGGGTCAGAACACGCCGCTGATGTTGCATGGTGCCCGCTAGCATGCTGTTGCCGGAAGTGGTGGCCATTGCCCTGGCGGGCTTCGTCGCCTGGCTGTTCGTGGTTGCCGGCCTGCACAAGCTTCGATACCCGGCGCAGTTCAGCGAACTCGCGGCGCAGTATCTGCCGGCGCCGCTGCGACCCCTGTGGCGGGACGTACTGGTTTACCCGGTCGGTGTTGTGGAAATTGTGATCGCGCTGGCGCTGTTGCCGCCACAGACGCGGGCAGCCGCTGCGATCGCAGCCGCCGCCCTGCTGGCCGCCTACGCGCTGATGATGGCCTGGCAACTGGTGCTGGGGCGCCGCGACCTGCGGTGTGGCTGTGCCGGCCCGGCGTCGGAGGTGCTGGTTAGCCCGGCACTGGTGGTCCGCAATCTGTTGATCGCGGGATTGGCCCTGCTGTTGGCGTTACCGCTCGAGCCCATGGCCCTGTCGGGCGCCGGTATCCTGCTGGCGCTGTGCATGGCCGGATTTCTCGTCGCCCTGTACCTCGGCGCCGAACAATTGATAAGCAATAGCCAGCACATGGCCAGGAGCAGGTAGGACTATGGAGTTGTTGGTAATTTCGAACATTGTCCTGTGGCTGGGCTTCGTCGCCATGGTGCTGGTCAACCTGGCGCTTGCTCGCCAGATTGGCGTTCTCTACGAGCGGGTGGCGCCCGCTGGAGCGCTGATGCTGAACCAGAAGCTGAAGGTGGGTTCTCCTGCGCCCGAGCTTGCACTGGCGACGCTTGACGGGCGCTCCGAGCAAATCGGTGGGGCGGGCAGGGCCAAGTCCCAGTTGCTGTTTTTCCTGTCACCGGACTGCCCCATCTGCAATGAGCTGACGCCGGCACTGAAGTCTGCGGCACGCGCAGAGGCTGACTGGGTGGAGGTGGTGCTGGTCAGTGATGGCGATGAGCAGGATCACGCGGGCTATGTCAAGCGCAAGGAATTGGCAGGCTTTCCCTACGCGGTATCGGAAATTGCGGGCAAGGCCTTCGGGGTATCCAAACTGCCCTATGGGGTATTGATCGATGAGCAGGGCACGATCGCCTCCATGGGTATCATCAATTCACGTGAACACCTGGACAGCCTGTTTGAAGCCAAGGAACGAAAGGTCGCGTCAATACAGGACTATATGAGCAAGCGCGAAGCCGTGCACTATGTGGAGGCAGACAAGGCATGAATTTCTTTGACAGGGTATTTGAGCAGCGCAGCAGGCAACTGGCGCAACACAGCTCCCGCCGCGGGCTGCTGAAAGGACTTGGCGCCATGCTGGTCGGTGGTGCCAGCATTCCCCTGTTGCCGGTTGCCCGTGCTGCCGGTAACGAGGGCACGGGACGACCGGTGGAGGAAGGTGACCCCAGCAGCTGTGACTATTGGCGCTACTGTGCCATCGACGGCTTTCTCTGTGATTGCTGTGGTGGCAGCGCCAACACCTGTCCTCCCGGTACTGAAATGTCACCGGTGACCTGGATCGGGACCTGTCACAATCCGGCGGACGGTCGCAATTACGTGATTTCCTACAACGATTGCTGTGGCAAGTCTTCCTGTGGTGCCTGCCTGTGCATGCGCGACGAGGGCGATCGTCCGGTCTACCGGCCCGACAAGACCAATGACCTGAACTGGTGTCTGGGTACTGCCAGTGTCACCTATCACTGTTCAACGGCCATTGTGGTCGGCGTGGCGTTTGACGACTGATGTTCAGGCTGATCCTGCTGCCGGTTCTGCTCTGGTCCACTGCGCTGCTGGCGGCGGCCGACGATAGTGGCCGGGTAGTATTCGACTACCAAATGAACTGCCAGGGCTGCCACACACCGGACGGATCCGGGTCCGGTAGTGTGCCGGCCATGAAAGGACACGTTGGTGTGTTTCTCCAGAGTGAGGCAGGGCGCGAATATCTGGTGCGGGTACCCGGTTCGGCAACGTCCGCGCTGAGTGACGAGCGCCTGGCGGCGGTGCTGAACTGGATAGTGTATGAGTTTGCCGGCGACAGCCTGCAATTACCCTTCACACCCTTTACCGCCGCTGAAGTCGGGCCGCTGCGCAAGAATCCGTTGAATGAAGTGGATGACTACCGGGAACAAGTTTTGCGCGCTATCGCCGGCGCCGATGCGAGAGAGTAGAACCTTATGAAAAAGCATTTGATTGTGGGCGCCGCGCTGCTTGCGGCTCTTGTTACTGGCGCGGCACAGGCCGAGGCGCCGCCGAAACAGGTTCAGGCCTGTGTGGCCTGTCACGGAGCCAACGGCGTGTCCGGCACCCCTGCCTGGCCCAATCTGGCGGGGCAACACGAAACCTATCTGGCACAGCAGCTCACGGCCATGCGTGCCGGTGAACGCAGCAATCCGCTGATGGACCCTTTCGTGCAGAATCTGAGCGATGATGACATTCGCGTCCTCGCGTCCTGGTATGCGGCGCAGGAACCGGCCACCGCGGCCAATGGCGATACCGGGTTGGTGGAGCGGGGCAGGCAACTTTCCGGAGGCTGCACCGCCTGTCACGGTTTCGCCGGCAAGCCGGTCGCCGATGCATGGCCGATCCTCGCGGGGCAGCACGCAGCCTATTTGCGGACCCAACTGCAGGCCTACAAGCACGATGTGCGCATCCATCCCTTCATGCAGGCTGCGCTAGCGAATGTAGCCGAAAAGGACTTCGAAGCGCTGGCTGCCTACTACAGCCAGCTTCAGCGCTGAGTGGGGGTGCCGGCTTGCAATGAATCGCCCCGGGGCTGAAGTCGCTGCTCTGGAAGCGCTGCGCCAGACGCCGGTGCAGAATGAACTTGAGCCATCCCTGTCCCCTCGCTTTGTCGCCTATGTGCGTGATTACCTGCTGGATCACGGCATTGCTCCGGAACCGGTATTTCGCCAGTGCGGTATTGAGTCCAGCCGCTGTGAAGAGCTGGATGCGGCGGTACCGGCGCGCCAGATCGCGAGCCTGCTGGAGTTGGCGGCGCAGTACAGCGACAACCCCTGCATGGGGCTGCACATGGCCCAGCGCTATCACTATGAATCCGCCAGCCTGCTTATCCTGGCCATGCTGGCTGCGCCCTCTGTAGGGGATGGCATCCGCTGCCTGTGCCACTATGACCGCTATGTCGATACCGCAATTGCAATCAACTTCGATTTCAGCAAGTCACTGGCTGAATTCAGTTATCGGGTAATCGTTCCCGAGGGAGTGGCGGTCAAGCAGCTGAACGAGTACCTGCAGGGCTTTCTGGTGCAGGCGCTCAATACCGCCACGCGGATACCAGTTCCCATCAAGCAGGTCTGTTTCAGCCACGACGACGACCGCAATGCAGAGGCACTGGAAGCGTTCTTCAAGGCACCCGTGAAGTTTTCCTGCCCGGATAACCGGCTGTTTTTCGATCGCAGCTACCTGCAGGAGCGATTCCACACCAGTCACAATCTGCTGCACGAGATTCTCGTCAACGCGATGAAGACCTATTTCGTCTCGGAGCAGTCGGGCAATGGATTTGTCGACATTCTCTGCCGGGAAATCATTCGCTGTGGCGCGGACGAGTCCGCCACTCTGGAAAAGATCGCGGAACGGCTGGCCATCTCTCCCCGCACCTTGCGGCGCAGATTGTCCAGCGAGGGTCGCAGTTTTCGGGAGGTAAAGAACCTGGCCCGGGCCAAACGCGCCAAATACTATCTCCGGCGCACCACCATGCCCATCGCCGAAATCGCCTATGAGCTGGGTTTTTCCGAGCTCAGCGCCTTCAGTCGTGCCTTTCGCTCCTGGGTGGGGCAGGCCCCGCAGGCTTATCGCGAGCAGGGCGAGCCATTGAGCGGTGAATAGAATCTTGCTGCGTACTGAATTGCGCAGGGACTGCGCTTCCACGTGGCCTTTGGTCAAGCCTTTGTCCACATCTGTCAATACCGCTTGGAAGCGACGGCACTAAGATCAGTGGCTCCGAAAACGTTAACGGAGCCCGAGATGAAACAAGCGATAAGAAACTGGGCGAGCGCGATTGCAGGAAGCCTGCTGACCGTCGTGGCCGCGCAACTCTCTGCCGCTGACACCGCTGGTGCCGCTGCGGATACCATCTATCTCAATGCGCGCATCTATACCGTAAATCCCGCCCAGCCCTGGGCCGAAGCCGTCGCAATCAGGGATGGATACTTTGTACACGTGGGCGATCGCGCCGGCGCGGAGGCTTTTCGTGCGCCGACAACCTCAGTCGTCGACCTGCAGGGCGCCATGGTCATGCCGGGCATCAACGATGCCCATGTCCATGCCCAGCGCGGTGGCGTAAAAAGCCTCTATGAATGCAACTTCCCGTTCTCGTCCACGCCGGAACAGATTGCCCGGCGCGTGGCGGAGTGTGTAGCCGATAACCCGGATGCGCTTTGGATACGCGGCGGGCAGTGGGATAGCGGCTTCTTTGATACCTACAAGATTGAGTCACCGAAGGCGTTTCTGGATGCGGTCTCGGGTGACAAGGCCGTGTTGCTGAGTGACGACAGCAACCACAATGGCTGGCTCAACAGCCGTGCTCTCGCGCTTGCCGGGATCGACCGTGACACCCCGGACCCTGCGGACGGCACGATCGTCCGGGATCCGGTGACCGGGGAGCCCAACGGCTTGCTGCTGGAAGGTGTCAAGAAAAGGGTGTCGGACCTCCTGCCGGAGTGGAGCGACGAGGAAATGGAAGCTGGCGCCCGGGAGGCCCTGCGCATTGCCAACAGTTTTGGCATCACCGGCCTCAAGGAAGCCTATTCTGAGCCGCGCGCGATGGCTGCTTTTCAGGCGCTTGAACGAGCGGGCGATATTACTGCCCATCTGGCTCTGGGTATCCAGACACCCTACGGTCACCGTAGCGGACCTCTGGACTACGCAGTCATAGATGAGCAGCGCGACCACTACGCCAGCGACCGCTTGCACACCGCATTTGTCAAAGTCTTCATGGACGGCGTTCCCACCGCATCGCGAACAGCCGCGATGCTGGAACCCTACACGCCGGAAAACACCCACGCCGATTCCCATCGGGGCATGCTGCATCTGGATCCCGGGCTGCTGACACGGGATATCATTGAGCTGGACAAGCGCGGCTACACCGTCAAGATCCACACCGCCGGCGACCGGGCGGTGCGCGTGGCACTGGATGCCATCGCTGCCGCCCGCGCGGCGAACGGGGACTCCGGTCTCCGTCACGAACTGGCCCATGCCGGCTATATCGACCCGGAGGACCTGCCGCGGTTTGCCGAACTGGACGCGGTGGCGGATCTGTCTCCCTATCTTTGGCACCCCTCACCGATTATTGATTCCGTAGTGAGTGCCGTTGGCTCTCCGCGCGGCGATCAGTATTTTCCGGTCAGGAGCCTGCTCGAGGCCAACGCACCGGTACTGGCGGGCTCGGACTGGCCCGCCGCAGTGGAAACGATCGACCCATGGCTGGGTATCGAGGCTCTGGTGACAAGAGAGGACCCCCGCGGACAAGTCCCCGGCAGTTTCTGGCCTGAGCAGGCTGTCAGCCTTGCGGACGCGCTGCGGATCATGACTCTTGATGGCGCCAGGGCCATGCGCCTGGAGCAGACCACAGGTTCTATTGAGGTCGGCAAGTCTGCGGAAATGATCGTGCTGGACCGAGATCTTTTCGCCATTGAACCACAGGAAATCAGCGAAGTTGGGGTGCTGCGCACCCTGTTCGCCGGCAACACCGTCTACAAAAAAAGCGGCGCGGAGGATTAGCTCCCCGCCGCAATGCAGGTACGTATTCAACCACTGTCTTTTTAGGGGAAATATCATGATTGCTAGACATCAGATAACGGGATATCAACGCCGCAAGCTTGGCACCGCAGTACTGCTGGCAACGCTGACCACCCTCGGCACAGTTGCCAACGCCCAGCTTGAAGAAGTTATTGTGACCGCCCAGAAGCGCGCCCAGAGCGCCAATGACGTGGGCATTACCATCAACGCTTTCACCGGTGACCAGCTGCGGGATTTCGGGGTTCTGACTGCGGAGGATATCGCTTTGCTCACACCCGGCCTTACGGTGAACGAGACCGCTGCTACCGGTGTGCCGCTCTATACAATTCGTGGTGTGGGATTCCAGGATTACTCCACAGCGGCATCCTCCACCGTCGGCATCTATTTCGACGAAGTCGCCATGCCCTATACGGTGATGACCCGGGGTCTGGTATTCGATACCGAGCGGGTTGAAGTCCTCAAGGGCCCCCAGGGTGATCTCTACGGCCGCAACACCACCGCGGGCCAGATCAATTTCATCAGCAACAAGCCTACCCAGGAGTTCGGCGCGGGGGTCACCGCCAGCTACGGCAGCTACTCCACCTTCGATCTGGAGGGCTTTGTCACCGGCGGCAGCGACCTCGTCCAGGGCCGCCTGGCCTTCAAGACGATCCAGTCCAGCGAAGGTTGGCAGGAGAGCCTGACCCGGAACGACGAGCTGGGCGAGAAAGACGCGACCGCGCTGCGCGGTATCGTCAATTTTGACATCAGTGACACTGTGCGCCTTATGTTGACTGCCCACTATGTAAAGGATGAGTCGGAGAACAAGGCGAACACCGCTTACAGCGGTACGCCGCTCGGGCTGGGCGAGTTCACCAACCCCTATACGCCGCTCGATCAGTACTTGTTGCCGACGGGTAGCAACTTCGGCGAGACCCCACCCTGGTATTCCACCGGCGACAGTGAAGCTGCAGACTGGACCAACAGCTACACCAGCCCGATTACCGGCAGGACCTTCAATATCCGGCCCCAGCGGGACAACGAGCTCACCGGCTTTGCGGCCAGGCTGGAGTGGGATATCGGCAGCATGACTCTGACCTCGATCACCGGCTACAACGAGTTTGAACGGGTGGAAGCCAATGATTGGGACGGCGGCTTCTACAACGATTCCAGCAATATCAACACCACTGACCTGAAGGTGTTCTCCCAGGAGCTGCGTCTGGCCGGTGATGTCGGCCAGCTGAACTGGATAGCCGGCCTGTATTATTCGCAAGATGAAATGGATGAGTACTACCATTATTTCATGTCTGACTCGGTGTTCGGTTTGGGCTCGATTCCCTGGGGGGTTGATCTGTTTGCCGCTACGCCGATCCGGGAACTCGATACCAAATACAGCCAGGAAACTGATTCCCTGGGCGCCTTTGGCCATGTGGAATGGCAGTTCACCGACGCCTGGCGCCTGACCGTGGGCGCCCGCTACACCGAGGAAGACCGGGACTGGGCGGGCTGCACATTTGTCGCCGATGACGGCAGCCTGGGTAACTTCCTCAATGCAAACTTCGGCGCCAATCTGAGTCCGGGAGATTGCGGGACCATCAATGATGACCCATCCTCACCGGATTTTATCTTCTCGGTCATTGGCACACCTGATGTCAACAATGCGTTCCAGGTTTACGAAGACACCATCAGCACGGAGCGCTGGATGGGCAAGCTGGGACTGGATTACGCGATCAATCAGGATGTCCTGCTGTACGGTATGGTATCAGTAGGCTTCAAGTCCGGTGGTTTCAATGGCGCCAACTCCAATACCACCCAGCAGCTGGCTCCCTACGACGAGGAAAAGCTGACCTCCTACGAGCTGGGGATGAAGGCGACTTTGTTGGAGGGCAGGATGCAGCTCAATGCTGCGACGTTCTTCTACGACTATGAGGACAAGCAGGAGCAGGATATTGCCGTGACTTTCGTCGGCAACATCGCCGGCCTGACCAATGTGCCCGAGTCGGAAATCACCGGTGCCGAGATTGATCTCAAGTGGCAACCGCTGACCGGGCTCAACGTCAATCTGGGTGTTGCCTGGCTGGATACGGAAGTGACCAAGTGGAACGCGGTTGATCCGGTACAAAGCAGCTGGCCGGTGACGGTACGGCGCGATGTTTCCGGCATTGAGCTGGCGCAGGCGCCGGAGTGGTCCTATGCGGCTCTGGTCAGCTACGAGTGGCCGCTGGCCAACGGCTTGGTGATGGAAGTGGCGGGTGACCTCAGCTTCACCGATGAAACCTCTGGTGGTGTTTCTCCCGAGAACGCGACCGAGGACTACACCCTGTTCAATGCGCGGCTGGGAATCGGTTCGGCCGATGGCCAGTGGCGGGCCCTGCTGTGGACGCGCAATCTCACCGATGAAGACTATTATCCCGCCGCCTACACGGGAGGCAATGGTCCCTTTGTGCGCAGTTATGGCATGCCCCGCACCTACGGGGTGACGCTGAACTACAACTTCGGCCAATAGGGTTCGGGCAAATGGATGTAGCGGAATACCTGCAATACGACGGTCTGGGGCTGGCGCAGCTGGTCCGTAGTCGCGAGGTTACTGCGGCGGAACTGGCGGACTGTGCACTGGCTTTGGCCACTGACTGGAATCCCCGGATCAACGCGTTGGTAGAGGTCTTCGACGATGTCGCTGCCAGCCTGGCGGCAATGCCGCCGGATGCCGCCTTTGCCGGGGTGCCGTTTCTGATCAAGGATCTGGTACTGCAGGCCGAGGGCCGGCGCTCCGAGATGGGTTCCCGGCTGGGCCAGGGCCTGGTCGCGCCCGCCGACTCCGATCTCATGGCCCGTTTTCGGCAGGCGGGGCTGGTGACCCTGGGGCGGACAACGGTGCCAGAGATGGGGTACAACGTTGCCACCGAGACCGTGGCCTGTGGCGCGACCCGCAATCCCTGGGATGTGTCGCGCAGTCCCGGTGGTTCCAGCGGTGGCAGCGCCGCCGCGGTGGCCGCGGGGATCGTGCCGCTTGCCCACGCCAACGATGGTGGCGGCTCCATCCGCATTCCGGCGTCCTGTTGCGGACTGGTGGGGCTCAAGCCGGGTCGTGGGCGGGTTCCCATCGGCCCGGGTGCCGCCGACGGGCTCGGGGGCCTGGGTATCGAATTCGTGCTCACCCGCACGGTGCGCGACTGTGCGGCCATGCTGGACGCGGTGCAGGGTCCGGGCATCGGTGACCCCTATGTTATCGCGCCACCGGATCGACCCTATGCAGAGTCCCTGCAGTTGCCGGCCGGGCTGCGCATTGCGTTTACCGCCGAGCCCTGGTCGGGGGTGCCGGTGGATCCCGAGATTCGTGCTGCCCTGGAGGCCATCGCAAGGCTGCTGGCAGACATGGGGCATCAGGTGGAGGAGGCTGCGCCGGCACTGGATGGGGACCGTTTTGCCGAGGCCAACACGGATCTCTGGTCTGCCCACATTGCACACTGGGTGGTGGACATCTGTGCCGCTACCGGGCGCAAGGCCGACAGTGACAGCCTGGAGCAGGCGACACTGGCGATTCACGAGCACGGCTTGCGCCTGTCGGCTGTGGATTTGCTGCATGCGGAGGACTATTTCAATCGGGTAAGCCGCGACTTCGGGCATTTTTTTACCCGCCACGATATCCTGGTGACTCCGACAGTGGCACAACTGCCCTGGGCCATTGGCGAGCATGCATCCGCCGGAGGCAATTTCACGGCCCGCAGCTGGACCGATCACGTTTTCCGCGAGGCTCCCTTTACCGCAGTGTTCAACGTCACCGGACAGCCGGCGATTTCCCTGCCCCTGGGGCGCAGCGAAAGTGGCCTGCCGTTCGGTATTCAGTTCGCCGCCAGCCAGGGTCGGGAAGACCTGCTGCTGGCCCTGGCCGCACGCCTGGAACAGGCACGGCCCTGGCCGCTGATCGCGGACCAGTCCATCCACCAAACCCAGTCCCGGAGCTAACGCCATGCAGGCTGCTACGCGCAAAACGGGCTTCGTCGCCCACGAGCTTTACATGTGGCACAACACCGGTAATTACGCCGGGCCGATGCCCTATGGCAATCCGGTGCAACCGGATACACATGCAGAAAACCCGGAAACCAAGCGCCGCTTTCGCAACCTGCTGGAGGTGGCCGGTCTGACCCCGCAGCTGCATGCCATCGCACCGCGAGAGGCCACGGAGGAGGAGATCCTGCGCTTTCATACCCGCGAGCACCTGGAGAAAGTCAGGGCGCTGAGCGCGGACGTCGGTGGCGATGCCGGCCCTTTTACTCCCCTGGGACGCGGCAGCTACGAGATTGCCATGCTCTCGGCGGGTGGGGTGCTGGCAGCGCTGGAGGCTCTCATGAGGGGGGAGATCGACAATGCCTATGCCCTGGTGCGGCCTCCGGGTCATCACGCCCTGGCGGATATGGGCATGGGCTTCTGCCTGTTCGGCAATGCTGCCATCGCCGGTTTCCACGCCTTCGAACAGTTCGGGCTTGAACGCGTCGCCTTTGTCGACTGGGACGTACACCACGGCAACGGTACCCAGAGTGCGTTCTATGATGACCCGCGGGCGCTGACCATCTCGGTGCATCAGGACAACTGTTTTCCGCCCGATTCCGGCTATCGACACGAGAACGGTACCGGCGCCGGCACCGGCTTCAATATCAACGTGCCACTGCCGCCCGGTAGCGGTGTCGGTGCCTATGAGGAGGCCTGGGATCGGGTGGTGATACCCGCGCTCGACCGCTTCAAGCCGCAGCTTATCGTCGTGCCTTCGGGTTTCGATGCCGGCGCCTACGATCCGCTGGGGCGCATGCAGATGCACAGCGACGGCTACCGCAGCCTGACCCGCAAGTTGCTTGATGCCGCGAATCGCCACTGTGACGGCAGGCTGCTGATGTGCCACGAAGGTGGCTACAACACCTGGACCGTGCCCTTCTTCGGGCTGGCGGTCATGGAGGAGCTCAGTGGCGCCGTCACTGGTACCGTCGACCCCTTTCTGGAGATGCATGCAGCGCTCGGTGGCCAGGATCTGCAGCCGCACCAGGCCGAGGCCATCGCTTTGGCGGAAGTCCTGCTGGAGACGCTGCCGTGCCAGAACTGAACTGCGCGAGAGCCACATCGCCGTCGGAGGCACGCTGATGGCACGCGCAGAGCCACTGGCGGCGGTGCAGGCCGTGATCCAGTCCTACATCGGTGCCTGCGCCCGCGGCGACGTGCTGGCACTGCGGGCCCTGTTCCATCACTCCGCAGTACTGAGCGGCTACCTGGCAGGTGAACTCGTCACCGGTAGCCCGGAGCCTTTCTTCTCCGCGGTAGGCGCCAATCCGGCGCCGGTGGATTCCGGTTTGCGCTACGAGGCCCGGATTGATACCGTGCATATTGACGGCCGTATCGCCACGGCCGTACTGCGGGAGACGGGGTATCTGGGCATGGACTTCGTCAACCATTTCCAGTTGCTGGAAATCGATGGCCAGTGGCATATTGTGGCCAAGTTGTTTGAGTCCTTGTAATCGGGTGTAGCCATTGTCATGAGACCTGCCGGCCGGAGCGAGCTGGAATCGCTGTATTTCGAGTATCCTGAGTATCCCTTCCGCAAGCCAGCAGAGCTCGACGGTGCCAGGCCCCGGCACCCGGTCATCATTGCCGGGGCCGGACCGGTCGGTTTGACGGCGGCACTGGCGCTGGCGCGATTGGGCGTGGCTTCGGTGGTGGTGGAAAAGAAAAACACCGTCAATGACGGCAGCAGGGCAATCTGCATTTCCCGCTACAGCTTCGAAACCCTGCAGCAGTTGGGCGTAGTCGCGTCCTTTGCGGCCAAGGGCCTGGGCTGGACCAGCGGTCGCTGCTATTTCCGTGACCAGCTCATTTACCAGTTTTCGATGCCGCATTCGCAAGACGAGCGATTCCTGCCGATGTACAACATCCAGCAGCAGTACATCGAGCAATTCCTCATCGATGCGGCCGCCGACTATCCGGGGCTGATCGATATCCGCTGGCTGTCAGAGGTGGCGGCGGTAACGCAGGACGACGCTGGCGTGGAACTCGACATTGTCACGCCCCAGGGCAGCTATCCGCTGCGGGGGCAATACCTGCTCGCGGCCGATGGCGCCCGCAGCACCGTGCGCAATCTGCTCGGGCTGCGTCTCAATGGCCGCAATCTGCCGGGCAACTACGTGATCGCGGATGTGCGCATGGATCACGACTTTCCCACCGAGCGCCGGTCCTTTTTCGAGTCTTCCGCCAACCCCGAGGCCACGATTCTCATTCACCGGCAGCCGGACAATATCTGGCGGGTGGACTGGCAGGTACCCGCGGGCGCGGATCTGGAGGATGCGGTAGCGGAAGCCACCGTACGGGAGCGGGTAGCGGCCATCCTCGCCATGATCGGTCACCGGGGCGACTGGGAACTGGAGTGGTGGAGCATCTATACCGCCAATACCCTGTGCCTGGATGACTATCGCCACCAGCGGGTGCTGTTTATCGGCGACTCGGGCCATATCGTGCCGATCTTTGGGGTTCGCGGGCTCAACAATGGCATCGCCGACGCGGTAAATGCGGCCTGGAAGCTGGCCTACGCGTTGCAGGGCCGGGCCGGTACGGGCCTGCTGGACAGTTTCACCCCCGAGCGGCGGGGCGCGACCCTGGATGTGTTCCGCAATGCCGGCAAGAGCTCCCGTTTCATGACGCCGCCCAGTCGCGGCTACAGCCTCATGCGCAAGGCGGTGCTTGAGCTGGCGCTGACAGAGGACTTCGCGAAGCCGTTTGTTGATCCGCGTCAGGTACAGCCCTGGATCTACGATGACAGCCCGCTGACCAGCGCCGACACAGCGGGCGAGGGCTTCGACGCCGGCCCCCCACCCGGGGCGCCCCTGCAGAATGTCCGCCTGGGAGAGAACGATTTCCTGCTCGACCACATCGGGCCGGGTTTCACCGTGCTCTATTTCGCCGGTTCAGTTGAACGCGATGCCGAGGTCGCCGGCCTGATGCCCGGCCTGCGAGTGATTGATCCCGACCTGAGCGTGCTGGTGGCGACGCGGGAGAAGAGTGGCGGGGGAGTGACGGGGGAGCAGTGCCTGCCCGATCCGTCGCGCCACCTTGCGGACGCCTACGGTGCGGAGCCCGGTACCCTGTATCTGGTGCGCCCCGACCGCCATGTTGCCGGGCGTTGGCGGCACCCGGACGAAAGCATCGTCACCGCTGCCTTGTACCGGGCCCTGGGAGAGTCGCATGAAGCAGACACTTGAATTTGCCGAACTGGAACAGATCTACGACCTGCTGGCGGAAGCCATTGACGAGGCCGGACCCGAGCAGGAGGCCGTGTTCCTGGCGAAGCTGGCGCTTCTGCTGGCCCGGCAGGTCCCGGATGTGGATTGCATCCGGGAAGCCATCGCCGCGGCGCTCAGGACTTGAACTGTTTGCCGATTCCGTCCCAGCAGCGGATGTAATCCCGCTGGCGCAATTCCGTGTCCAGGGCCCAGGGCGTGGGTTGGTACAGGTAGCGCGACTCCAGCATGAAGGCGAGGGTGTTCTGGTAGCGGTCCGGCACTAGCTCTGCCGTGCTCGCTTTCTCGAACACCGCCGCTTCCGGGCCATGTGGCGACATGCAGTTGTGCAGGCTGCTGCCGCCCGGAACAAAACCTTCCTCCTTGGCATCGTACACGCCTTCAATAAGCCCCATGTATTCGCTCATGATGTTGCGGTGGTACCAGGGTGGGCGGAAGGTGTCTTCAGCCACCATCCAGCGGGGCGGGAAGATCACGAAATCGAGATTGGCCACGCCAGCCGTGTCCGAGGGCGAGGTCAGGACGGTATAGATACTGGGGTCGGGGTGGTCGTAGCTCACCGAGCCCATGGTGTTGAAGCGCGACAGTTGGTACTTGTAGGGGGCCGAATTGCCGGTCCAGGCCACCACGTCCAGTGGCGAGTGGCCGATGGCGGCGCGATACATGTGGCCGCCAAACTTGCACAGCAGTTCGAAGTCACCTTCGATGTCTTCATAGGCCGCTACCGGATACTGGAAGTCGCGGTCATTGGCGAAACCGTTGGCACCGACCGGACCACGCTCGGCCAGGGTGAGGGGAGCGCCGTAGTTCTCGCAGATATAGCCCCGGACGGGGCCGGCCGGCAGGTCGACCGCAAACTTCATGCCGCGTGGCACAACCGCGATGTCACCCGGTTGCAGGTGCAGGCGCCCGCATTCGGTGCGCAGCAGCAACTCTCCCTGCTGCGGGATGAACAGCCATTCGCCATCCGCTGAATAGAAATAGCGCTGCTCCATGGACTCGCTCGCTGCGTACAGGTGAATGCCGACGCCGGTCTGGGCCAGCGCATCGCCGCAGGTGGCAATGGTAGTCATCCCGTCCAGCAGGTCCACGCCGGCACCGGGTAGCGGCAGCGGATCCCAGCGCAACATGTTCGGCGGTGTCGGTCCAGCCAGCGGCCCCGTGTGGATTCCCTGGCCGGTGCTGGTGCAGGGCTCGTAGTCACCCTGTACCACGGAGGGACGTATGCGGTAGAGCCAGGTGCGGCGATTGGCTGCGCGCGGCGCAGTGAACGCGGTGCTGCTGAACTGTTCGGCATACAGCCCGTGGTTGACTCGCTGTGGGCTGAAACGCCCGATGGGCAGGGCGCCGGCGAGAGCCTCGGTTTCGTGTTCGTTGCCAAAACCGGTAAGGTAGCTGAGTTCGGAGGTCTGTGTGTTTGCTGTCATCGGGGCATCACTCTTCAAGGTGGACCTGGCCGGCGATTGCCAGCGCCTGCTCCAGGGTGTGTTGGTCGCCGACCTGGTTCGCCAGTAGCAGAATCAGACGGGCATTGATGGCCGCGCTTTCGGCATCGCTGCGGTCCCGGTGGATCTCGGCCAGCGCGGCGTAGAAGGCATCGGGGTTGGTAAAGTTGCTGTCGGTGATCAGTGTGCTCATGCGGCCTGCTCCTCTGCCAGGTTTTGTCCCAGGGCCCGGTGCACGGCCCGGACCACGGCATCCGGGTCCAGCGTGCGCCAGCGCGCACAGACATGCTGGTCGGGGCGTATCAGGTAGATGGCGCCCTGGCGCAGGTCATAGCGCTGGGCCAGAATTCCCTGGCTATCCGCGATCTCATTGTCGTCCCCGGCCTGCTGACCCGGGGGCAGAACCCACAGCGCACCGATGTGGTTGCCCTCGCCTTCGAGGCTGGCGAGGGCGGCCTCCAGCTGCTGGCGCGCGCTGGCCGCGAATTCACCGTACAGCAGCAGCGTGAAGCGGTTGCCCAGACGTTCCAGCAGCCACTCCTGTTGGCCACCGGCGCCCACGACCGGTGCATCCAGGCAGGGTGACCCCGGGCGCATGCGTTCGGCAAAGTCTGCCTGGTCAGGTGTGTTGAGCGGGGTATCGTCGTAGGTGCAGGGTGTCGACAGCCGGCCACTGTTTACCAGGCTGCGGGCAAAGGGGTAATCGCGGGCGAGATCCAGCACGGTGTCCCGGAACAGGCGGGTCGCCGCATTCTTTGGGGTCATGAAGTCGGTCGCCCGGGTGGAGTGCAGGATGTTTTCCCGGGCCCCGTGCTGGCGCTCGGTATCGTGGGTCGCCAGCAGCGATGCCGGCGCGCGCCCCTGGAGAATGGCCGCCAGCTTCCAGCACAGGTTCTCCACGCTCTGCAGGGCGCCATTGGCACCGCGGGCGCCAAACGGCGAGACCTGATGCGCGGCGTCGCCCATGAAGATAACCCGCCGGTGAATGAAGGAGTCCATCTTCCGGCAGCGGAAGGTGTAGACACTGGCCCACTCCAGTTCCCACTTCTGTTCCTTGCCCAGCATGGCTTCGACCCGCGGCCGGATGTTTTCGATCTTTTTTTCTTCCTCCGGGTCTGCATCCCAGCCCAGCTGGAAATCGATCCGCCAGACGTTGTCTGCCTGCTTGTGCAGCAGGGTCGACTGGTTGGGGTGGAAGGGCGCGTCAAACCAGAACCGGCGCTCCGCGGGGAAATCCGCTTCCATGACGATGTCGGCAATGAGGAAGCGATCCTCGAATATCTGCCCCTTGCTCTCCAGGCCCAAGGACTCGCGGATCGGGCTGTTGGCGCCGTCGGCGACCAGCAGGTAATCGCAGCTGAGGCGATAGGGGCCCTCCTGGGTGTCGACCACGATATCGGTTCGATCGGTGCCGGCGGTCACCTCGGTCACCTTGTGCAGCCAGCGCAGGTCGATCTGCGGCATTTCCAGGCAGCGGTCCACCATGTACTCCTCGAAGTAGTACTGCTGCAGGTTGATAAAGGCCGGGATCTTGTGGTGTTGCTCGGGCAGCAGGTCGAACTCGTAGATCTGTTCCTCGCCAAAATACACCCGTCCGTGCTTCCAGATGACGCCCTTGTCGATCATCGGCCGGGCGCAGCCGTAGCGATCACAGATTTCCAGGGTGCGCTTGGCGATGCAGATCGCCCGGGAGCCGACACTGACCGTGTTGTTGTCATCCAGAACCACCGAGTCTATGCCCTGGAGAGCAAGATCCATGGCGGCCGCAAGGCCCGCGGGGCCGCCACCGACAATGATCACCCGGTGGTGTACCGGTTCGGCAGCATCCTGGTCGGGGCTTCTCCGGTAAGGATACTCGGGGTTTGTGTAGGTGCTTGCCATGTCGCGCATCCTCCGGGGCTGGGCCGTGCTTATAGTTGCAAACGAGAATAAATATAGCGGATAGGGGTGCCGGTTGCAACCGTTGCAAGCGCGTTAAATATACTATGCCTCGGCATTTCAGGTGACCATTGCTCCATGATTAAAGTTGGCTATGCAACTAGTCTGTGATATGGTTCACCCATCATTTGACTGACAGGACGAGCAGATCCATGGCCAAGAAACCGTTTGCATCCTCCGCCGACCTCGGCGAAAAAGTGGAAACCCTGGAGGTCCTCGCCGAGGGCGTCTACGCATTGACCGCGGAAGGCGACCCCAATATCGGCGCCATCGAGGGCGAGGATTTTGTGGTCGCGTTCGAGGCGCGCGCCACGCCCCGGGCCGCCCGCGACTGGCTCTCCAAGCTGCGCGAGCACACCGACAAGCCGGTCAAGTACCTGGTGTTGTCGCACTATCACGCGGTGCGCGTGCTCGGTGCATCCGCCTTCGAGGCGGAGTCGATCATTGCCCACGAACAGACCCGTTTCCTGATCAACGAGCGCGGGCAGCAGGACTGGGACAGTGAATTCGGGCGCATGCCACGGCTGTTCCGCGAGCCCGAGGGCATCCCCGGCCTCACGCATCCGGACATCGTGTTCAATGACCGCCTGGAGATCCCCCTGGGCGGCGACCGCGGCGACCTGGTACTACAGTACTGTGGCCGTGGCCACACCGCGGGCGATATCTGCGCCTGGCTGCCGAAACACAAGATCCTGTTTGCCGGCGATCTGGTAGAGGCGGAAGCGGCGCTGTATACCGGCGACGCGTTCCACTTCGACTGGTCCAAGGGCACTCTGGACCAGGTCAAGGCCTTCGGCGCCGAGACCCTGATCGGTGGTCGCGGCGCCACGGCGAAAGGGCGGGCGGCAGTCGATGCCGCCATCGAGCAGACACGCGGCTTCCTCGAGGGCATGATCGCCAAGGTCGGCGAAGTACACCGTGCCGGCGGTTCCCTGAAGGAGGCCTTCGAGGCCACCCACGCCCACCTCGAGCCCAAATTCGGCCGCTGGCCCATTTTCGAGCACTGCCTGCCCTTTGATGTGCAGCGCCTCTGGGACGAGTTCGACGGCATCGACTGGCCACGGATCTGGACTGCCGAGCGCGACCAGGAAGTCTGGGACCAGCTGCAGGACTGATGCTGCGGGCATGGCGAAGGGGCAGGTGACTGAGCCGGCGCGGCGGGAGCTACAACTCGAGAGCTTTCTGCCCTATCTGGTCAACAATCTGGCAGACCGGATCAGTACCGGCCTTTCGCGCATCTACGCTGGCGACTACGGCCTGAGTGTTCCCGAGTGGCGCGTACTGGCGAACCTCGCCGAGCATGGCGTGCTTAACGCCAAGCAGATTGTCACTACCACTGGCATGGAGAAAAGCAAGGTATCACGGGCAGTAAAGAATCTGACTGTCCGCGGCCTGATCGTCCAGCGGCGCAAGGAAGCCGACAACCGGGCGCGGGACCTCGCCCTGACAGCGGCGGGCCTGGCGCTGTATGGCGATCTGGTGCCCCACGCTCTGGCCTGGGAAGGGGAACTGCTGGACTGCCTGTCGGTGAGCGAATACCGCGATTTCATGTATCTGCTGGGCAAGTTGCGTCAGCGGGCAACAATAATGGCACAGGAGTCACCCGGATGACCGCAATGGACCAGTCACAGCTGGAATTCATCTACGATCCTCTGGTCTACGAGCAGGCGATACCCTTTGAATCGCTGGCCGCCCTGCGCGCACAGGGGCCGGTAGTGTGGGTGGAAGAGCATCAACTGCCCCAGTGGCCGGGTGGCAAGGGATTCTGGTTTGTCACCCGCCACGCGGAGGTTCAGCAGGCATTGAAGAGCGCCAAAATCTTTTCTTCGCAGGTGGGCGGTACCCAGTTGCGGGACCCTGCCACGCCCGACGATCTGGCCTATGTCCAGCAAATGATGCTGAACATGGACCCGCCGGATCACACCCGCCTGCGGCGCATGCTGATCAATGCCTTTACCTCGCGGGCGATCAGGCAGCTCGAGGACAGGATCCGCCAGCATGCCGCCGACATCGTCGACCGGGTCACGGCGGGTGCGCAGTCCGGCGAGTGCGACTTCGTCAAGGACATCGCTGCCGACATGCCCCTGCTGTGCCTGGCGGACATCTTCGGCCTGCCCAGTGAGGATCGCTACCTGATGTTCGACTGGGCGAACCGAGTCATCGGCTATCAGGATCCGGAATACGCCGGCTCCTCGCGGTTCGATGTCGCCCGCGGTACTCCCATGGCGAGGGAGGCCCTCAAGCTGCGCCCGGTTGCCGACGCCAACGGCAAGCTGCCTGACCCGCGCTCCCGGCACGGCATGGACGATCTCTACCGCTATGCCCACCTGCTGGCGGAGTACAAGCGCGAGCATCCGGGTGACGATGTGATGTCCATCCTGCTGGCGCAGATCGACGAGGAGGGCGGCAAGCTCACCATCGCCGAGTTCGAGAACATGTTCTGGCTGTTTGCGGTGGCTGGCAACGAGACCCTGCGCAACGCCATTCCCGGCGGCATGCTGGCGCTGCTGCAACACCCCGCGGCCTGGCGTGAACTGCAGGAAACCCCCGACCTGATGCCGGGTGCAGTGGAAGAGATGCTGCGCTGGTGGACACCGGTAATGAACTTCCGACGCACTGCAGCCGAGGACACTACGCTTGGCGGCGTGGCGATCGGGGCGGGCGACAAGGTGCTATTGTCCTTCCTGTCGGCCAACCATGATGAGCGAGTATTCAGTGCCCCGTCGGTATTTGATATCCGTCGCGACCCCAACCCGCACCTGAGCTTTGGTCACGGCCCCCATTTTTGTATCGGCGGCCAGCTGGCAGTCGCGCAAATGCGGGCCCTGTTTACCGAACTGGGGCGCAGGTTCGACCGGTTCGAGCTGACAGGAACCCCGACTTTCCTGCGCTCCAATTTCCAGCGCGGGGTGAAGACGCTACCGGTGCGCTGGCAGGCCAGGCAATAACGCAACAGGCAGGCACGTTCATGGCAGATACCGCTGCAATCACGCTGGAAACCGCCAACGCACAACTGGGCAGGGTATTCGCGCCCTGGGTCGCCGGCTTGCAACCCCGGGTGGAGAGCATTGATGCGGAATCCGTGGTCATGCGCATGCCCTGGTCGGAGCAGCTGTGCCGTTCCCATAACATGGTCTGCGGCCAGGCGATGATGGCCCTCATCGATACCTGCATGGTGTTCGTCTGCTACGCGGCACAGGGCCGTTTCGGCAACTGTACCACCGTGTCCCAGAATACGAGTTTCATGCGCCCGGTGATCGACCAGGATGTCATTGCCACCGGTCGTGTATTGAAGCCGGGCAGGCAGTTGATCTTTGGTGAAGTGACGCTGCGCGCCGCTGGCGACCAGCGCGTGGTCGCCAGCGGCACCTCGACCTACATGTTGCTGCCGGACTGAAGCGATAAACCTGCAGGGATCTTGCTGTTGCCGGCGCTGCGGTTGCGGCGCATCCTGAAAATCCCCGCGGTTTGGAATATCCAGAATAGTTTCAGCCTCCTGCCGAGTTCTGATGAGGCCTTGATCTCCGCCCGCATTCGGCTCCAGTCGCTCCACTCGGCTGGCATTGGCCAATTTGCGAAGTACTTTTTCGAGCTGTGTACCCCGTCCAGGCTGCCAGTTTTACGGGATTCATGTCTGTCTCCCAAGCCTTGGTCTAATAAAATACAGACAGGATTGTATTTATATAGTGGGGCTCACATAATACACCCCGCGTCCAAATCAGGAGAGAGCGATGAAAAGCTACCAACGTCTCAAGGGACTTCGAGCGATTGTGACCGGTGCTGCACAGGGAATTGGTGCAGGCATCGCCGCCAAACTCGCTGCTGAAGGTGCGCGAGTGCTGGCGGTGGACCGGCCCGGCGTCTCGTTTACCTTTCCCCAAAGGGCTGATCTGGCGATGATCGATACCTTCGAGCAGGACCTCACCGCGTCAACGGCTCCAGAAGCCATCGCTGAAAAAGTTGAACAGATTTTCGGAGGCCTGGATATTCTGGTGAACAATGCTGGCGTAATCGGCACCCCCGAGCGCTTCGATGAATGTAGTGCGGAAACCTTGCGATGGACTCTGGAGATCAATCTGGTTGCAGTGCACCGCTTGTGTGCCGCGATGCTGGGCCTGCTTCAGCGGAGTAATCAGGGCCGCATTATCAATATTGGATCCCTGAACTCGTTGCTGCCTGCAGCTGGATTTGCCAGTTATGTTGCCTCGAAGCATGCGGTGTTGGGCCTGACAAAAAATATAGCCGTAGAATTTGGCGATCAGGGGATAACTGCAAATTGCGTGCTTCCAGGAGCTATTGTTACTCCAATGTCCGTCGAATTGGCCAAGAATGTGGATGGATATGATGAGATCATGCGTCAACGGACACCGTTGCGAAGGCGCGGCAGGCCAGAGGATATCGCCGGTGCGGTGGCATTTCTCGCTTCAGAAGAGGCATCCTTCATCACTGGCCAGGGGCTGGTGGTTGACGGCGGTATCGGTCTGGGCGCGTGATTGTCGATTCATTCGAAGGGATGAGTCCAGGTGGACACAGGTTTCGGTATTGGGGCGTGGTGGCAGCAGTCAGCGGCATACCTGGGCGTCCCCCATACACGGCCATAGCCTGGTTCCGCGGTGCCTTTTGGCGGGAACCCCAGCCTTCTTGCGCTCACACTCGCGACGACTCTGGAGTCTGACCCCCTCGCTTTCACGACGCAGCATCTGTCGAGCGGTGGCTGGGAACCGGGCAAGCATACTTCACACGAGCCCTGACTGATCGACACCGTCGGCTCTCCTTCAAGCCAAGACTCATGACGGCACTTGTCGCAGTGCCTGCCGGAATTCACGAGTTATCGGTGCGTGAGCTATCGGTCACCTGACCGCCGAGTCCAAGCAACAACACGCCAGCGATCATCAGCGCGACGATGCTGCCCGCAAGCGCAGGGGTATAGTCGCCGAGGTAATCCACCGAGACTGCGTAGACCAACGGTGCCACACCCGCGAAGATCAGTGCGATAGCGTAGAGAACACCGAACAGGACCCCGTAGCAGTCGTGGCGAAAATAACGCGCCACCAGAAACGCCAGCAGGTCGATTTCGGCTCCGAGCACCGTGCCCAACAGGAGGGCACCCACAATCGTCCATTGCATATTTCCAAAGCCCACCAGGGCTGTGCCGATCGCCCCCACTATCATTATCGCTGCGCCCAGCCTCGATGGGTGAAAATGATCAAGTGCTGCGCCGATGACGAGGCGGGAAACAATCAGGGCAATACCGATAGTGCCGGCGATTCGGGCCGCGCTCGGCGCCTCAACACCCCGGTCCATCAGCAGCGGCACCAGGTGCACCATTGGCCCCGCGATAGCGACGACCATGAGCATGGTGGCGAAGGCTAGCATCACGAAAGGCCGCGAGAGCAGCGCCTCACGCACGATATCGCGTGACAGTTTGCCGGGGACGCTGGCAGTCGTGTGCTGGACGCCGGTAGTGGGCTGCTCGCTGCGTAGAAAGATCATGAGCGGCAACATGATTATCGATGCGCAAAAGAGCAGGCCGTAGCCTCCCTGCCATCCAAAGTCGCGCAGGGCGCGTTCCACGACGACAGGCCCCCAGATAGCAGTCAGCCCCACGCCCATCAATGCAATCCCCAGGGCGAGCCCGCGATAACGGTTGAAGTGGGAGACCACGATTCGGGTGAACACCACTGCCGACGTGCCACCGCCAACAAAGCCGGTCACAAACATCAGGCCCAGGTAAGCGCCATAGACGCCCTGGATCAATCCGAGACCAAGATAGCCAAGCGCCATGAGGCCGGCGGACATCATGGCGACGCGCCTCGGTCCGCGCCGCTCGGCAAGCCCGCCGACAAAGGGTGCTGACAGTGCGAGACCGAGTGCCATGGCGAGATTGCCGGTGGAAACAGCACTGCGGGACCACCCGAAGGCCTCGCCAAGAGCGACAATGAACAGGCCGGACGTGTAGAAAGGCAGGGCTGATATTCCCATGCCGATACATAGTGTCACCAACAGAAGCTGTGACCAGCCACGGGAAAATTCCCTACCGCCAGGCGGAGGAACAGTGGCCATGCTAGCGAATCACCGTGGATAGTGAGCCGAGGTGCTCCACGGTCAGTTGCACGGTATCACCACGCGCCAGAAAGCGCCCCAGCTCCATGCCACACCCGCTACCGACGGTGCCCGAGCCAAACAGCTCGCCAGCCACCAGTGTCTCGGATGCGGAGACAAAGACAATCATGTCCTCGAACGAGTGATACAGGGTGCGGGTATTGCCCCGCGACCATTCCTCGCCATTGACCTGCGCGGTCATCTCCAGGGCATAGATGTCTGGGATTTCATCCAGGGTGACGATGCAGGGTCCGATGACATTGGCCCCATCAAAGTCCTTGCTCCGGGACGGACCCAGGGGCGCCTGGAACTCGCAGCGCTGCCAGTCGCGCGCGGACAGATCATTGAATATGGTGAAGCCGAAGATGTGTTCTCTGGCTTGCTCTTTGGTAATACCTCGCCCTGGTTTGCCAATGATGGCGGCTATCTCCAGTTCATAGTCAATCTCGGTTGATGCATCGGGCCACGTCACTTCACAGTCAGGACCGATAACGGCATAGGTATTGACCTTGTAGTAAAGTGGCCACCGGTACCAGATGTCGGGCACCTGGCCAGCGCTTGAGGCATGAGTCTCGAAAGCACTGAAGTCGCGCATCCGTCGAGGGCGTGGCAACGGCGGCAGGATCCTCGTGCCCGCTGCTGCCATCACACACTCAGGAGGCGGATTCTCGAGCAATCTGTTGGTGTGTTCCCAAGCGGCAGGTCCGGCATCAATCAGCGTTTGCATGGACTCGTATTCCCAGGGCCGGGGTTTCGCGGTTGTTGACGCGGCAGTGGTTAGATCCAGAATCCGGGTGTGAGTCTTGTCAATAAAAGCGCCGAGGCGTTGTTCGCCATTGATTTGAAATGTAATCAGTCTCATGACGTGCGCTGTCGAAGATTCTCGATCGGCTTCGCATCGACCAGTGTGCATGCGAGTACTGCGGTTTCTTCCGTAGGGTTACTCCAGGCGTGCATGGTTCCGCGCTGGACGACTGCGTCGAGTGGTTTCAGCGCGATATCACGGTCTTCGAGATGAAGAATGGGGGAGCCCTGGACAACGACGACATAGTCGATCGTGTCGGTACGGTGCCAGATCCTGTTGTCAGTATGGAATCGGTCCTCGGAACCGGGAACACCGACACTGGCGCTCATATCCCTGACCTCCTCCTTCGTCAGGTTCGCTATGCTGCTGTCGGGGGGTACGTGAAAGATTCTGAAAAGCGTTCCGCCAGGCGGGGGGCTTAGGCTCGTTTCCCCTGAGCGAAAAAGCGCTGGTTCCGCGTTGTCGGCAGGCGCTTCCGCTGTAGACCAGAAATTGAACATCCAACCGGTGGACTGGGATACGGGAGTGTCTTTGACCACCGTGGAATTCCCTTTCCCGGAGTGTCCTGTAACGAAACAGCGATAGATCATTGTCGGATTATCCTGCGTTGGGTGTGGATGAAACATCAGCCACTCTGCTGAACCAGAGTGAATTCTGGCTGGCTTGTATTTAAAATGCAATCACGAATGATTGTAATGATTGCTGGAGCGGCCTACACTATTCGCTGCAAGAAAATGGCACCCGCGCGAAAAAAAGGAGCGATGACCATGCAGCGACGAGAAGGGGGGAAGAGGAACGGGGCTATCTGCAAGGCGAATTATGAGCCATTGACTCCCATTTCGTTTCTGCTGCGGACACAGTCGGTTTTTCCGGAGCGTGTCGCCGTAATACATGGCGAGCGATCGTTCACCTATGAGGAGTTCGGTCAGCGTGTTCGCAGACTGGCTTCGGCACTGAAGCGGAGAGGAATACAGCAAGGCGATACGGTATCCATCATCGCACCGAATATTCCCGCGCATATCGAGGCCCATTTCGCCGTACCGATGATTGGTGCAACACTCAACAGTATCAATACGCGCCTGGATCCTGCGACGGTGGCATACATTCTGAAACATGGCGAGAGCCGTCTGTTGCTGGCAGATACCGAGTACCTGAGTGTGGCCCGGGAGGCGATGGACACTACCGGAATGGGGATACCGCTTGTTGAAATAGGCGACCCTGCCTACATCGCTGAAGGGACGGAAGAGAGGGAGTACGGGCTGCTGCTGGCGGAAGGCGATCCGGGTTTCGTGCCCGGATCCATCGATGATGAAATGCAGCCAATAGCCCTGAACTACACATCGGGGACAACCGGTGAGCCCAAGGGGGTGATATACAGTCACCGTGGGGCGTATCTGAATGCTCTGGGGGGGATTCTCGCCTGGCAAATGCCAATGCATCCTGTCTACCTCTGGACCCTGCCCATGTTCCACTGCAATGGCTGGTGTTTCCCGTGGTCTGTTGTCGCCCAGGCCGGAACCCAGGTCTGTCTCCGCGGAGTGCGGGCAGATGACATTGTCGCCACGCTGGACGCTCTGCCGGTCACTCACCTCTGCGGTGCACCTGTGATACTGGGTTTGCTGACGGACCTGGTCGATGATCTGGATGCCGATGGATTGGCAGGCTTGAATATCATGACGGCGGGAGCCGCGCCTGCCCCGGCGATTATCAGGGCCATAGAAGCCGCGGGCGCAGACGTCACCCATGTCTACGGATTGACCGAAGTATACGGTCCCGCTTCGGTCTGTGTCTGGAAGCCGGAATGGAGCGCCTTGCCACCGGAGCAACAGGTGAAACTCAAGGCGCGCCAGGGCGTCGCTTACCCGACCATGGAGACGATGGACGTCCTGGATCCTGTATCGATGACGCCGGTCCCGGCAAATGGAGAGACGATAGGGGAGGTGATGTTTCGCGGCAATACCGTAATGGCGGAGTATTTCAACAATGCCGCAGCAACGGAGGAGGCGTTTCAGGGAGGGTGGTTTCGCAGTGGCGATCTGGCGGTAAAGCACCCCGATGGCTATGTCGAGATCAAGGACAGGTTGAAAGACATCATCATTTCCGGCGGGGAAAACATCTCTTCTGTCGAGGTCGAGGCGGCCCTCCACGAACACGCTGACGTTCAGTCCGTTGCGGTAGTCGTCAGGCCGGATGAAAAGTGGGGTGAGACGCCCTGCGCCTTTGTTCAGCTCAGGCCCGGTGCGACTGTGAGCGAGGCCGAGCTGATAGACTTCTGCCGTGATCGACTCGCATCCTTCAAGTTGCCCAGATCCGTGATCTTTGGCGAAGTACCCACTACATCAACGGGCAAGGTGCAAAAATACATTCTGCGGGAGAGGGCCAGCTCATTGTGATGCGGGTGTCACAATGGCTGGTTGAGTTCGGGATACCCGCAAGTCGCTATACCAGATTGGGCCAGGGCCACTCCCGTTCAATCTGCGCGGCAAGCTGAAACAGGAGGTTTTCCTGGCCCATGTCGGCAATGAAGTGGGCGCCGAGAGGGAGTCCTCGCGCAGACAGCCCCATCGGTACGGACATTGCGGGTTGGCCGGTCACATTGCACAGTGCGGGAATTGGATAGTGCCTAAAGATGTGGTTCTTCCATTCTTCCCCACTTTTCCAGGCGCGGTTCTGGTCAAGTTCCCCCACGACCGGCGCGTCGGCTATGCCAACCGGTGACAGCACGATATCCGCTTCCTGAAATACCGCCCCAACCCCACGGATAACGCTATTCAGCGCATCCATGGCGCGCATGATATCAGCGGCGGTCTGGCGTTTGCCATGTTCATAGAAGCGCAGCGTGCCGATTTCCAGGGTGGAATCATCGATTGGGCGCTGCAATCCTGCCGCCAGGCTGTCTATGGCATGCATGGCCCCGGTCCCGGCAAGGTTGAGGAACAGGTCTCCCCCGATACGGTGATCGACAGGCACTGGCGCCTCCTGTACTGCATGGCCGAGTGATCTGAGCCGCTCGGCGAGGTCATGAAGCGATGTCATGTATTCGTCATTGGCGGGCGAAGAGCCGTCGGCCATGGTGCTCCAGAACCGGATTCTCAGTGACCTCGGGGAGGATAGGGTTGCTTGCAGCGCACTTGTTGCTACCGGTGGCAGCACGAACCGGTCACCTGGTTCGCGACCTCTGAAAAGATCGAAAGCTGCTGCGCTATCCCGTACTGTTCTCGAGACTACCAGCTGGGACGCCATGCCAAAGAAGGCTTCATCGGCATCTGGGGCCGAAGATATCATGCCCCTTGAAGGTTTGAGTCCGAATACGCCACAGCAGTGCGCCGGTATGCGAATCGAGCCACCACCGTCGTTGGCATGTGCCACCGGCACGATGCCCGCCGCTACCGCGGCAGCGGCGCCACCACTGGAGCCACCTGCACTGTGGTCTGTATTCCACGGGTTCCGAGTGATGCCGCCGTGGATGGGTTCCGTGGTACCGTTGCAGCCAAACTCCGGAGTGTTGCTGCGGCCAAGGGTCACCAGGCCGGCGTCCTTGATGCGGCGGGCGAGGGCGGTGTCGTGGTCAGGGACAAAACCTTTTCCCAGGCGGCTCCCGAACTCGCAGGGTACGCCCGCGAATGAAAGAGCTATATCCTTGATCAGAAATGGTACTCCAGAAAGGGGTGACTTCGATTTTGTCGATAGCGCACGCTCCGTTTCGTTCGGTGTGCCTCCAATCACGGCATTGATACTGTCGTTTTCGGATTCCAGTGCAGCAAACGCCAGGTCGGCGACTGATTCTGCACTGACAGCGCCTGTCGCTATCAGCTGTGCCAATGCGATACCATCCTGTTGCCTGTATTCGTCGAGTTTCACGTTGGCTCCTGAGATTAACGGCTGTCCATGGGGTATTTTCGATGTATGCTTTGTCCGGCCTTGGTGAAAGAGGTGTCCAACCGGAGGGTAAATAGGAGTGTAACCGATTGCCCCATAAAATCAATCACAAATGAATGTATATGATATCCAGTGACCAGGAGGAGCTATGACTGCCAGGCCGCGGCTGCGGGAAACCAAGCAAGCACGGAGTTCAGCGACGCGTGCGCGGTTGCTTGAAGCGGCGATCGCCACGCTGTGCAAGCGCGGTTACGCCGATACCACAACAACGACCATCGCCGAGGACGCGGGGGTTACCCGGGGAGCCCTGCAGTACCACTTCGCCTCGCGGGAGGCGATGCTGGAGGCGGCACTGGACTATCTCGCCGAGAAGCGCAACAAGGAGTTGCTGGATGCGCTGGCTGCGGAACCGGGGCCTGCTACCAGCAGTGAGTTTCTGGATTTGATGTGGAACGTCTTTTCGACGGATCTGTTTCCCGCAACGCTGGAGTTTTTCATGGGGACCAAGCGCGATCCGGGTTTTACGGATCATCTGCATCAGATCGACCAGCGTCATTCCGAGGGCATTCGCAAGGCGTTCAGCAGCTTCTTCGGCCCATCCCTGTTCAAGGGCAAGGACGGTGTGTTGCTGGTACAGGGGACACTGAATCTGATACGGGGAACTGCCCTGATGCGCTACATTGCTGAGGATACGGGAGCGTCTTTTTTCCTGGGCAAGGATGGCGGCAGGCAGCAGTGGATCTACTGGCGCGACAGTATTGCAGCGCGTTTTGACGAGTACAGGTCGAGCAGCGAGAAAACCAGGTCGAAATGAGTGGCGGTCACAGGTCGGCTTCGCAGCCTTCTGTCTGCAGCGAGATCATTAGCCTGGCTTCATCAACGCAACGAACAGGCGTAGCTGCCTGTCCATGCATTCACTCATGTCCTCGAACTGGACTTCATCATTGGTTACATACTCTATGTAGTGCTGATTGAACACTGAAAACAGGATCACCGCCGCATCCGACATGGCAATTTCGGCTCGCAAAAGATTGCGCTGCTGGTAATCCTCCAGCAGGGCGGCGAGTTGTCGCTTGACTTCCGCTTCAGCCTTTATCGTGAGCTCATCCAGTACCGGCTCCGCCGTCAATCCGGGCCCGATGACTGCCGTGAGCAGCCGGCGGCTGTGCCAGTCGTCCTGGAAGTGGCGATAGATCCGTATCAGTTCCAGCACGCCATCCGCGGGGTCTGCAGGCGGCGCCGACAGCAGTTCGTCGCCCTGGTCGTAGAGTGCCTGGAACTCCGGTCGCAGAATATCCGCCAGCAACTTTCCCTTGCTGCCAAAGTAGTTGTAGACCGTGGCGACGCCGACCTCTGCGGCTTCCGCAATGGCTTCCATGCTTGTGTTCTGGTACCCGAGTGCTTCGAAAAGCTGCCGGGCCGCGCTGATGATCGCAGCCCGGCGCTTTTCTTTCTGGCGCCCGCGTAGTCCAGTTACAGTGGCGCTTTTCTTCATTTACTTTACCTTTCAGCCATACCGTATCTCGCCCTTGGCGGCACTGTCACCGGCGGCAATTGCTGCCTCCGTGGCGGCCTTAAGATCCGCCAGGAAGAGGTCTACATCGGCGTCACTGAGCGAGGGATCCGCGCATATTGTAATGGCTTCAGGGTTCACCAGTCCAAGTGCTGCCCAGCCCCTGTCGGTCAAGCCCTGATAGACAGAGGAAGTGGCAGCTTTCTCGGAGTGGAAATGCAGGGGCATCACGTCCACCTCCCACATTTTCAAGCCTTCGATGACATTGATGCCACGGGTAAAGCGATCTTTTATTTCCAGCAGGCGCCGGGTCAGGCGCAGATAGCCTTCCTCACCCAGGTAGTTCATTACTGCCCAGGCCGAGAAGATGGAGCCTGCCGAACGCGAGCCGGACAGCCCTGCCATCTTGTAGGGGCCGAGGTAGGGGTCATCAATACTGACGTAGTGATACTGCTGCAGTTCCTCACTGCGCCAGTAGATGGTGGACGCGGGTTTCATGCTGTAGCCGAATTTATGCAGGTCGCCGGATATGGACATGACGCCCGGTACCCGGAAATCCCATGGCTTCAGTTTGTGTCCCAGCTTTTCCAGGAACGGGGAGATATAGGTGCCGATGCAGCCATCTACATGCATCCAGACTCCGGCATCCGTAGCGACTGCAGCGATCTCCTCGATGGGGTCGATTCGGGCAAATGCCCATGAAGGCGCGGACGCGGCCACCATGACGGTATCCTCGTTGATTGCCGCCGCAATGTTTTCCGCCACTCCAAGGCCATTTGCATCCAGCTCCGTGACGATGACGTCCATGTCGAGGTAGCGCGCACCTTTCATGAACGACGGGTGAATCGTGTGCGGCGCCACGATGTTGGGCCGTTTTGCGCCAGGGCGGTGTACCTTGCCCCAATTGCGGGCCGCATGTATCGCGGAAAAGTTGCTCTCTGTCCCGCCACTGGTGAAATTCCCCGTTGAGGTTTCATCCGGGTGCAACAGGCTGACCCCCATCGCGATCACCTGCTGTTCTATGGTCTTCATATACGGTGCGTACAGGGAAAAGAACCCGTTATCCGACATGAATTGGGTGAAGGCGTATTTTGCGACCTCCTGCACATCCTTTGGGCCCCTGAATGCGCGGGTGAAGGACGCATGGGGTTCCGGCATGACAAGGGGGTCGAGCGTCTGCTTGATGGTGTCAAAGGACATGCCTTCTTGGGGCAGGGGATGGACAACGCGATCGCTGGTTGTGTCTTCCATGGGTTTCTCCGCTATGGCTGCTGGTTAAAGTAGAGCTGTCCACCGCATGGTGGGCATTGACGGGTTGCGGCGTGGAGGCCTGACTCCAGGTGCGCGACCTGAAATATAGATAAACACATCAAACTATAAAAAACAAAGAAAATGTAATAGACAATAAAACAATAGACGGAATCTCTTGGGTATATTATATTGGCTGTCGTCAATGGCGGTTCTGGTCTCTGTACGAGCGTTTGCAGAGGTAGTTGCGATCGTGAATAGCCGCGTCGGAATGGTCGTCAGGGGCAGGAGCGCGGAGGTTCCCGGATATGAAATACAGGATGTTCACCAGCAAAATAAAACCATTTACGAATGAATGTTTATGTGGCAATCTTTGCCGATAATCAGATTCACCTATGAAGGAGGGGCAACCTCATGCTTGAGAAAAAATTCGGCCACCAACCGGCAGCTCACCGATTCATGCACACGGCTTTGGCGGCTGGGCTGTTGCTCGCGACACAGTCAGTTCAGGCCACCGTATTGGAAGAGGTGATAGTGACTGCAGAAAAGAGAGCCCGCTCCGTGCAGGACATTCCGCTGTCGATAAAGGCCTTCAGCGGAGATGACCTGCAGCAGTTCGGCATGATTCAGCCCAAGGACCTGGGGGCCCAGGTGCCGGGGCTTTTCACCAAGACCACGCTGGGTGACAGCGCGCCGACCTTTACGGTGCGCGGCATTGGTTTGAACGATTTTGTCAGCAACAACAACTCGCCTACCAGTCTTTATATCGACGAGGTCTACCAGCCCTTCCATCCCATGGCGGGCTTTGCGCTATTCGACGTTGAGCGGGTGGAAGTGCTGAAGGGGCCGCAGGGCACACTCTATGGACGCAACAACACCGGTGGCGCGATCAAGTTTATTACGCGCAAGCCTTCCGCAGAGTCAGAAGGGCAGGTACGGCTGGACTACGGCCGTTTCGATACCCTGGAAGGCGAGTTTGCCGCGGGTGGCGCCCTCTCTGACTCGGTCAATGCCCGCGCCGCGCTGTATACGCGCCAGGGCGGCTCCTGGCAGAAGGATCGCTTTACCGGGGAAGACCTGGGGGATGCAGATCGCATCGCCGCACGGGTAATGCTGCACTGGCAAGCGTCCGATGCGCTGGATGTCCTGTTTGAGGTGCATGGTGGCCGCGACGACGGCACCAACATGCAGGTCAAACTGGTCAACTCCCAGGATCCCGCCGATCCCTTTTCCCTGTGTCCTGCCGCGGTAGCCGGCAGCTACGTGTTTGATGGCAGCTGCACCGATCTCATTGGTTTTGTCGAGCCGGACAGGAACCCTAGAACGGTCGGGGGCAGCAACGCCGCCTTCCCGGAGGGACCAAACAACGACAGCTGGGGATGGGGTGGCTCCATGACCCTGAACTGGGACATGAGCAGGATGACACTGACGTCTGCGACCGGCTACGACCGTTACGAGCGCAGCGAAGGTATTGATGCCGACGGCCAGCCCGGTGCGCTGGCGGACGGTCGCTACGATGACTCGATGTATGCCTTTTCCCAGGAGCTGCGGTTGACGTCCGACGACAGCTGGTCGTTCGACTGGATTGCCGGACTCTATTATTCCTATGACAATATCGACCTGCTGCAGCGCCTGGGCAGCAGTGATTTCTTGCCCATTCTCACCGGCATTCCGGCGCCGATTCAGGCCTGGCAGGATTACGAGCAGGATACCCGCTCCGTCGCGGGCTTCCTGCACTTTGAAGTTCCTCTGGCGGAGCGCTGGAGCTTGACTGGTGGGCTGCGCGCAACCCATGAAAAGCGCGAGTTCGAGGGCGGGAGCACATTTGTGACCGGGCTGCTCGGAAACCTGCCCCTGGCTTTCACTGATGACGATATCAGTACCGACGACCTTTCCGGCAAGATTGGCTTGAACTTCGAGCCATCCGCGGATGTGTTGCTGTATGCCCATCTCAGCAAGGGCTTCAAGAGTGGCGGTTTCAATGCGTCATTCGCAGGTTCGATAGATGACTTGCAGCCATTCGACAAGGAAGAACTCTGGGCACTTGAAGCCGGCTGGAAAGCGTCGCTGCTGGACGGCCGCATGACGCTCAACGGCGCGGCCTACTATTACGACTGGCGGGACTTCCAGGCGCAGATATTCGTGCTCAACGATATCGGTACGCCCAACCAGGTGTTGACGAATGCTGGTGATGCCGAGGTGTTCGGCTTTGAAGCAGACATGACCTGGAGAGTATCCTCCAGTCTGGATCTCAATCTCGCCGCCAACTGGATCGATGCCGAGGTCGACTCGGGGCAGCTCAAGGGGCAGAAGCTGGCCAATACGCCAGAACGTTCCCTGAGTGGCTTCGCGCGCTACACAACCGGCCTGGGGGACAGTGGCATGAACGGCTTTGCCCAGCTTGATTTCAGCTACCGCAGCGAAGTGAACTATCGCCTCAATCAGGAAACCGGGCACAGTACTGGCGATGGTTACTGGCTTGCCAATGCCAGGGCCGGTGTCTCGACGGCGGATGAGAAAGTCAATGTAGCCTTCTGGGTACGCAACCTGACCGATGAGGAGTACTTGGTCGATGCCTTCGAGCAACTGCCGATCAATATCCTCAATGTATGGGGAGCGCCGCGGACCTACGGGGTCAGCGTGGGTTACAACTGGTGATGTCGCTATGGTCCTGTAGCCGGATGCGTGCCTGCATCCGGGTGTTGGCGGTGGCAGCCTTGCTGTCACCGCCTTTTTTCATTCTCGGCGCGTCAGTGGCGGCGACAGCGGACGATGAGCAGCTGTTGGCGCAATCCTACGGGAAATGGGCAATTGCCAAGGTTGAACGCAGAGGGGGCACGCCGTTACATCTCGACACCAGGCTTGTAAAGGGTGGCATGTACCTAATGGAGGGGCAGCGGATCTTCGTTGCGATCGGATATGCGCTGGCGGCGTTCGACGATCCAGAACTCGAGGCCGTGGCACGGCTGCTGCCAGAGCATGCCGTTGGTTACGGTACCTATTCGATTGCGGAAGGAGTCTTTGCCTACACCGCGGATGAGAATGCCGGCCCTCCCTACGAGAAAGGGGAGGTGTACCGCCGCAACATTCACTTTCCCGACGCCGCGACCATGGAGCTTTCCGTGGACCTGCCCGAGGGTCAGCTCTGGGTGCTGACCTGGCGACGGTTGAACTGAGCCACGTCTATTCATCCCGGCTTGCGTTGGCCAGGGACACGATATACGCCTGTACTGCATCACTGTCAGCTTCGCTGAGTTCATCGGCAAAACTCGACATGCCTGCATTCTCGAGCAGGCCTCCCAGCACGATATCCTGAAACAGCGCGTGTTTCTCTTTGGTCATCAGCCGCAGATCGGGCAGCATCGGCGTGCTGCCATACATGCCATGGCAGCCCCCGCAATTGTAGACATACAGCAAGCGTCCACGCTCCAGGGTTTCCGGGGCTGTAGTCAGTTCTGGCTGTGGCGGTACCGGACCCCGCGGTGCGACGGGGGGAGGGAGTGGCACCGGCGCCCCATCCAGTTCGAATACCAGCAGGCGGCCCGCATTCTCGAAGTCCAGCAGTGCCTCGTCGCCTCCCAGGGTATTAAAGGCGGGGCCACCCCAGCCGGCCATGACGGCAACGTGCTGCTGGCCATCGACAGCGTAGCTGATCGGGGGCGCTATCATGCCTGTGCCAATGGGCAGTTCCAGCAGGACTTCTCCGCTTTCGTCGTGCAGTGCGTAGAGGTGGCCCGTGGCGGTACCGTGAAAAACCACGCCTCCTGCGGTCGCGAGAGCGCCCCCGTTCCAGATGTTGGCAGTCTCCTTCTGCCAAACCAGTTTCTGTGCCACCGGATCCCAGGCCTTCAGGTAGCCCCGTGTGGGAGGGATGTCCTGACCCTCGGCCAGCTCCTCGAGATTATCTACCCCAAACTCAAACCACTTGTCGCCAGCCTCGTTATGTACCCAGCCTGCATCCCGGGCTGGTATGTACACGAGCCCGGTGGCGGGGCTGTAGGACATCGGCTGCCAATTGTGGCCGCCGGCGGCCGAGGGGAAGACATATCGGGCCTGTTCACTGTAATCCGCAAGACCGGTGAGAGCGGGGCGACCCGATTCGATGTCGACATGACTGGCCCAGTTGGCAAAGACATATTTTTCGGCCGAGATCAGCTCGCCAGTAGCACGATCCAGAACATAGAAAAAGCCGTTCTTGGGTGCCTGCATCAGTACTTTGCGCTGCCGGCCATCAATTTCCAGGTCGGCCAGAATCATGTGCTGGGTGGCTGTGTAGTCCCAGGAGTCACCGGGCGTGGTCTGGTAGTGCCAGACCAGACGCCCGCTATCCGGTCGCAGTGCGAGTATTGAGGCGAGGTACAGATTATCGCCACCGCCGGGGCTGCGGGCGTAGTGCGACCAGGGCCCGCCGTTGCCGGTACCGACATAGAGCAAGTCGAGCTCCGGATCGTAGGCCATGGAGTCCCATGCTGTCCCGCCACCGCCCTGCCAGTTGCTGTCGGGTGACCAGGTGGCCGCTGCCTGTTCCAGCTCCGGGTGTTCAAAGGGTCCGTCGGCACTGCCGGGTACGGTAAAGAAGCGCCAGTCCAGTTTACCGCTGTCGGCGTCATAGGCACTGATGTAACCGCGGACCGCAAATTCCGCGCCACCATTGCCGATGATGACCCTGTCCTTGACGATACGTGGTGCACCGGTGATGGAGTAGAACTTGCCGCGGTCAATCAGCGTGTCCACGCGCCAGAGTTGTTCGCCA
The DNA here is from genome assembly GCF_040221975.1 of Haliea sp. GTDB lineage: Bacteria > Pseudomonadota > Gammaproteobacteria > Pseudomonadales > Halieaceae > Haliea. The sequence goes on along the minus strand of NZ_JAVJWR010000033.1, from coordinate 544,251 downwards.
TCTGCCGCATTGAGTGCGACCAGGTAGCCGTCCAGGGTGCCGACAAACACCTTGCCCTGCCACACGGCGACGCCGCGATTGACGACGTCACAGCACAGTTTCTTGCCCCAGGCACGATCCACTCCGGGGTCGTGCTCCCATAACAATTTACCGGAGCGCGCATCCAGTGCGCGCACCCGGGACCAGGTGCTGGTGGTATAGATGATGCCATCGACAACGATGGGCGTGGCTTCCAGACCGCGACGGGAATCCATCGGCGCTTCCCAGGCGAGCCCGAGACGAGACACATTGTCGCGGTTGATTTGGGCCAGTGGAGAATAGCGCTGCTCGTCGTAGGTGCGGCCGTGAGCGAGCCAGTTCCCGGGTTCGCTGTCCGCGTTGATGACCCTGGCACCGTCTACCTGTGCGATTGCTGCCACGGAATGGCTGTCTGCAATGTCCTGGACCGGCTCGTTGTCGCAGGCTGCCAGTCCTGCCAGGGCGAGTATCCCTAGCCAGCGCAAATGCGTGAAGACAGTACCGTTGCATCGGGTCCAGCCAGTTGTTCTATGCATTTTTTACATTTCTCCCGCCCCGGTTTCGGTCGACAGCTGAACGTTTTTGTGATTTTCTGACCTCGGTGCTTGAAGCTTAAAGTGTTTATACAGCAAACACCATACGAAGAAATCAGATAACTTGAGGCTGGCATTGTTGGTGCCGGGTTTGGCTTACAGGGGAGGCTATATGAGTAATGGACCGATCAAGAGCAGGCGCATTGTCCAGGCGGTTGCACTCGCGACGCTGGCGCTGACGGGCCATGCCCAGGCGCAGGAGTTCAAGGGTCTGGAGGAGGTGGTGGTCACCGCGTCCAAGCGCACACAGACGTTGCAGGAAACCGGTATGTCGATTACCGCCCTGACCGATGTCGAGCTGGAGCGCATGGGAGCGACATCTTTCCTGGATTTCGCGGTGCGGGTACCCAACCTGGCTATTGCCTTTGAAGCGGATGGGCGATTCGACTCCAACTCCCCTGCAATTCGGGGCATCTTCGGACAGGATACCACCGGCTTTTATATCGACGACACCCTGGTCAACGCCTCGGTGCTGCCCAAGGTGCTGGATGTAGAGCGGGTGGAGGTCCTGCGCGGGCCACAGGGCTCCCTCTATGGAGCGCGCTCCATGGGCGGCACCATCCGCATGATTACCAAACAGCCGGATCTGCAGGAAGTCTATGGCAATTTCCACAGCAGTTTGTCGTCGGTCAAGGAGGGTGACCTCAACCATGTTGTGGATGGCGCCATCAATATTCCGGTGATTCCCGATGTCTTTGCGCTGCGGCTGGCGGCCTACGCCGGCGCCAATTCCGGAGTTTTCGATCGGGAATACCAGCCGACCTGGATCGAGGCGGGTACGGGTGCCGTGCGCCAGAATCCGGGCCCTGCCTTTGCGACACGGGAAGATGTGGATGACGAGGACTACTGGGGCGTGCAGCTGGTGGGCAAGTGGATGCTGACCGAGCGTTTGTCCTTCATTCCCAAATTCCTCTACCAGGAAATTGATGCGGACGGCCTGCCGCTGGCGGACATCGATCCCGACAACACCACCGAGCTGCGTTTCTACGATGTACCGGAGAATGGCTCCGACGAATGGTACATTGCCAGCGGTACCATCAACTGGGAGCTGGATGCGGGTACCATCGTGTCAACGACCTCACTCTTTGACCGGACCACGGATGAAAATGAGGAGCAGGGCTCCTTCATTCACTGGCTCTTCAATAACGTGATAGAGATTCCCATTGATCCGCTGTTCGGGCAGATCAACACCCAATCTGAATACGAATTTGTCGCCCATGAAACCCGTTTTACCAGTGAATTTGACGGCCCCTGGCAGTTCTCCGGCGGCATTTTCTACCAGGATACAGAATACCGGCGCATTTATCCGCCGGCGCTTATTCCGGGCATCAACAGCGCGGTAAACGACTTCGTCGGTGCTCCCATTGATATCGTGCCCGGCGACCTGATTTTCGAAACACTGGAGGTGTTCGAGACCCGGGAGTGGGCGGTATTCGGTGAGTTGACCTACAGCGTCAACGAGCGCCTTTCACTCACGGCCGGTGGTCGTTTCTATGATACGGAAACAGAGTTCATTGCCACGTCCGATGGCTTCGCCAACGATGGCTTCAGCCAGGAAAGTGGCGAGCAGGACGAATCCGGCTTCAACCCCAAGGTGCTGGTGGAGTATGACGTCAACGACGCTGTGAATCTGTACGCCAGCGGCGCGAAAGGTTTCCGTATCGGGGGCGTTAACGGCAATTTGCCATTGGGCCTCTGTGGCGACGAGTTGGCGGACCTGAACATTGACCCCTCTGCGACCCCGACTTTCGACTCCGACGAATTGTGGAGCTACGAGCTCGGGTTCAAGTCAACCTTTGCCGACAATCGTATTTCGGTGAACGCTGCCGCCTACTTCATTGACTGGACCGACATCCAGCAGCTCAATCGCCTGGCCTGTGGCTTCCAGTTTACGGCCAACGCCGGTGAGGCGGAGAGCCAGGGTTTTGAGGTCGAGGTTACTGCGGCACCGATGGAGGGTCTGACCTTGAGTCTGGGTGTCGGCTACACCGACGCCGAGATCACCGATGACGGCGGTGTCCCGGGTGTGCGGGTTGGCGACAAGATCCAGGGCATTCCCGAATGGACGGCAACAGCCTCGGCGCAGTACATATTCAGCCTGGGCGGTGGCTGGGACGGCCTGCTGCGGGCCGATGGCAACTATTACGGGGAGAGCTTCAGTGCCAACAACGCCACGTCGCTGGCGGATGCCCGCGTGCGGGACTCGTGGCAGCAGTTGAATCTGCGGGCCGGGGTGATGAATGACGACTGGGAGCTGACGCTGTTCGCGACCAATGTCAATGACGAGCGGGCCAATCTGGCGGACAACCGTTCCATCGCGGCGGAAACTCCCGGACGCCAGCGCCTGGTGACAACCCGGCCGCGAACGGTAGGCCTGGAAGCCCGCTACAGGTTCTGAGTACTGGCCATAATGACCGAGAGCGCGGACGGAGTGGCTCCGTCCGCGTCTGTTTACAGGTAGATAACCATCGACTGCTGGGCGGCTTCCGGGTTGATCAGGTCCACCCGCTTGCGGCGAATGCGATAATCATCACCCTCGGCCAGCAAATGGTGCTCGCAGGTGCCCGCATAAATGCGCTGTTCCTCGCGATACCAGACAATGACGTGAAAACTGGAGGTCACCACCAGCTCCCCGGCGTCGGTCTGGCCCTGCACCTGGATATTGCCCAGCAGGTGTGAGCAGCGAACCGGCCACTCCTTCGAGGCGGAGCGGGGGTGGACAAAGTTGCGCCGCCGGATCTCCATCATCACCCGGTCATCGTAGATGTGCGAGATATGGTTCACGGGATCGGATTGTCCCTCTGTGCCCGGCATCCAGTAGCTGCCGTCCTCGGTAAACAGCTCCATCCACCGGTCCAGGTCGGGCCGGTCCAGCAGGGACGCCTCGCGGTAGAGAAAACCTTCGATAGCCTTGATGTCTGCGTTGCTCACTGGAATACCTCCCCGGTCATGTACTCGCTCCAGGCCTTGTACTGGGTGCGCATGTCGAGGTCGCTGGTGCCGCCACCGATGACGCGATCCTCCAGTTGCTGGTCTCTCCCGTATTGGCGGTGGAACTCGACCCACTCACTGGCGTTGGACTCCAGCCCCTCCTGCGCCCGCCGGTAGACCTCCTGGTCGTCGGGGCCAACCATGCCGAAGGAGGAATTGATCAGGCGGGAATAGAGCAGGGTGCGCTGCAGCATCTCGTCTGGCGCGCCCTTGAGGCGGAAGGACCAGGTCTCGACCACGAAGCGATCCACTGCAATGGGGCGGACGACGCGGATATTCTGTACCGCGCTCTTGATCGTCAGCGAGGGGTAGTACAGGGTATTGTGGGTGTTGAAGGAATAGATCTCGCGCGTCCGTTCTTCGCCGTAGGCCTTGATCATGGCCTCGTGATAGGCGGGCAGCACGGTGTAGTCGGCGTGAATACTGGTCTTGCCGCCGTCGTAGTGATGGCCGTAGCGGAACCCGGTGATACCCGAATCCTCGAACTTTTCGTAGGAGGAACCAAACGGCGGAATGATTTCCGCCTCGCTGCGCTGCTTGACCGCCGATGCCGGCAGGGTGGCGATGTAGTCTTCCGCCGCCTGCACCACGGACTGGTGGACGACCATCGGGTGCATGGTGTCGTTCAGGTTTTCCAGAATGAATTTCCAGTTGCACTGGTGTTCATAGCGCAAGACGCCCCCGGCCACTTCCACTTCACCCTCCGGGGCGCGGTCGCAGAGGTTGTCCAGGCAGTCGACGGCGCCCCCGAGCCAGGTCTTCAGGTCCGGCGCGGCGCTGGACAGGGTGGCGAAGACAAAGCCCCGGTAGCTTTCTACCTGGGCCACGGACTGCATGCTGTAGCAGGGATCGCTGCTGTCGAAGCCGGTACCGTCGTAGCCGCTCTCGTTGGGGATCTTCAGCAGGCCGCCGTCGTGGCGGAAGGTCCAGCCGTGGTAGGGGCAGCGGAAGGCACCGCGGACGTTGCCTTGGCGGCTCTCCACCAGCTTGGCGCCCTTGTGGCCGCAGCGGTTGTGCAGCACATGCACGCTGCCAGCCTTGTCGCGCACCATGACCACCGGGATCTTGTGGTTGATGTTGGTGGTGAAGAAGTCACCGGGGTTGGGAACCTGGGATTCATGGCCGATGAAGATCCAGGCCTGGCCCCAGATCCGCTCCATCTCCAGTTCGAAAACGTCCGGGTCCAGGTACAGGCGCTTGTGCAGCCGGGTTGGCTGCACCAGGCCGGCGAGTTCTTCCTTGCTCAAAACTTTCGTCATGATATGCCTCCGTTTACAGGGACAGTGAGCCCAGGCTGGCGCCGCCGCAGACCATCAGGGTCTGCCCGGTCACGAAACCGTTGTCCGGATCATTGAAAAAGCTGACAGCCCGGGCGACATCCGCTGGCAGGCCCAAACGCCGGACCGGAATGCTGCGGGCCATGCTGTCCAGTTTCGGGCTGTCTTCGGGAATGACCTCGTGGAACATCTCGGTGGCGCTGATGGGGCCGGGCGCCACCGTGTTGACGGTGATGCCGTATTCCCCCAGCTCCAGGGCCCAGGTGCGCGCCATGCCCATCATCCCGGATTTGGTGGCGGAATAGCTGGTGCGGGTCTGCAGGCCGAGGGCGGCGCGCGAGGTAATGAGGATGATGCGGCCAAAGTGCCGGGCCTGCATGCCGGGCAGGAACGCCTGGCTCAGGGTGATGGCCGCGCCAATATGCACCTGGGACAGGTAGTCGTAGTCCTCGAGTTTGACCTCGGGCAGCAGGTTGGGGCGGATCAGGCCGGCGTTGTGTACCAGGCTGGTGACCTCGTGCTCCCGTGCCACCTGTTGTGCGATCGCTGCCGTGGCGGCGCGATCACTGAGATCCAGTTCGATATTGCGCAGGCGGGCGTGATCCAGTTCCAGCGGCCGCCTGGCCAGGTTGATCACCTCGTGGCCGGCGTCGAGAAACGCGCGGCAGATGGCGGCGCCAATACCGGTGCTGCCACCGGTGACGACTATGGTTTTGTGCGCAGCTTGCATGTCAGATGCCCTCGGGGTTGATGGCGGGTTCGAGCAGGCCGAGCCCGGCGGCGATCGCCTGCCGCTGGCTGCGGCTGGCGATGGGCGTAGCGGCAGCCACCGCGATCATGACCGCATTGAGCGAACAGTCGGTGTGGGTGAAGACCTGCACCGGGGTATCCGCGGCCAGGGTCGCTGGCGTGTCGGCAGCAAAGGTTTCGAGTGCCAGATGGGCAAACACGATAGCCCCGCAATCCAGGCGCACGCTGGCCACGGGCCAGGGTTTTTCCACCAGGCGCCGCTTGAAGTATTCCCACAGGCTGTGATGCAGCTCGATCCTGCTGACCAGGCGACCGCTGCCGGGCGTGGGACGCCACACCAGGGCGTCGCCGAGACACCGCTGGCACAGTTCCCGGGACGGATACTGCACGCTGCCACAGTCGCGACAGTGCTGCAGGGCCAGTGCCACCGGCAGGTTGGCGGCATTGAAATCAGTGCCCAGCGGCGTGCGTTGCTTGGGCGGGCGTGCCAGCTTGCGCAGCGAGGGCCGGTTCAGCTTCAGCCGGCTCCGCATGGTGGGCGTGGTACTCATCGCTCACTCCTTGCCAGGATGGCGGCGGCGGAGCACAGCCCGCGGTCGTAGTTGATCATGCCGAAACCGCTGACCATGGCGTGGCGCGCCTGTGCCACCTGATTGGCTCCTGCGCTACCGGTCAGCTGGCGCAGGCTCTCCACTACGCCGAGGTAACCCGCGGCGGCGCCTGCCTGGCCCACGGAGAGCTGGCCCCCCGAAGTATTGTGCGGCAGCTTGCGGGCTTGCGGGCCGCTGCCATCGAAGCGCAGGTCCGTATCCCGGACCCAGCCCGGCGCCTCGCCCTTGACACAGAAGCCGAGGTCTTCCATCTGCAACATGCTGATCACCGGGTAGTCGTCGTAGGTCTGCAGCATGTCGACCTCCTCCGGCCCGAAGCCCGCCCGGTTCCAGAGCCGCTCGGCATATTCGGTCCAGCCACCGCGCAGCTGGATGTCGTCATCCCGATGAGCGTTGTGGAGCTCATCGGCTGCCAGAATCCGGCACCAATCCAGTCCCAGGGACCGGGCCCGTTCCTCGGACATCATCAGGAAACCCTCGCCTCCGGCGCAGGGCATGACACAGTCCAGCAGATGCAGGGGCGCGGCGATGGGGCGCGCCGCCAGGTACTGTTCCAGGGTCAGGGTCTTGTGGCCCAGCAGGGCGTCGGGGTAGTGATTGGCGTTGTAGCGCTGGGCTACCGAGATGGCACCGAAATCCTCGCGGCGGGCACCGAAGTCATCCATGTAGCGCCGGGTGATCATGGCAAAGGCGGCGTTGGGGCCGCCGCCGCCGTAGGGAAAGGAGGCGTCGATGGTAAAATTGCTGAAGTTGGCGGCGGTGGCCTCGAAAGAGCGGTGGGCGGCACCGTCGCCACCGATGCAGGCGATGATCTCGGCGTCGCCGGCCTGGATGGCGCGGGCGGCGCGGCGCAGGGCGAGGATGCCGGAGGCGCCGCCGTAGGGCATTTGCTCGATCCAGCGCGGGCTCAGCTGGAAGTGTTGGGTCAGGGTGATGGCGGAGTCGGCACCCAGGGAAAAGCTCGATACCGCCAGGCCGTCAATATCATCCGGGCCCAGGCCTGACGCCGCCAGCATCCGGCGCAGCGTACTGCCAATGAACCAGGTCGCCCCGCGCGGACTCTGCCGTGCATAGCCGAAGCTGACTGGTGTAGTCAGCGCAACGCCGGCATAGTCTTTCATGAAGCCCCCCGGCGTTTCTTCAGTGCACAGGTATCCACGCAGTCGCCCGCGGCCACTCGTTCCCTTGCCAGGGTCTTGATCTCGCCCCGGCGCGGCTTGTTGGAGGCGGTGACCGGCAGCTCGTCGCAGAACAGCACATAGCCGGGTGCCTTGTAGTAAGCCAGCTGCTCAAGGCAGTGGCGCACGATGTCCGCGGCCAGGGTTGCCCTGTCTGCCGCCGGTGCACTCGCGATAACGGCCGCGGCGACCTCGTCGCCACGCAGTTCATCGGGCACTGCGGTCACCACCACCTGGCTGATGGCCGGGTGCGACAGCAGGGCCGCTTCGACTTCCAGCGCCGAGATGTTTTCCCCGGAGCGGCGGATCACGTTCTTGCGTCGGTCAACGAAAAACAGGCTGCCATCGGGGCCCTCCCGTACCACATCGCCGGTATTGAGCCAGCCATCCTGCCAGATCTCAGCGGTGGCTTCAGGATTTTTCAGGTAGCCGGAGAAGAAGCCCCGGCGCGGATCAGGACCCGCGGCCCGCACCCGCAGCTCCCCTGGTTCGCCGGTCGGCACGGGACGCCTGTTCTCGTCCACCAGCTGGTATTCCAGGCCGTCTGGCGCCCTGCCAAAGCAGCAGCTGCCGACATGGCGCGGCTCATGGTTGGCAATGATGCTGCCGCCGACGCCCGATTCCGTCATCGCCCAGGCTTCCAGCAAGGGGAAGCCGAAACGCTCCTCGAACACGGCGTGGTGGCGCGGATTGACGCCGGCACCGAATCCGAACCGGATCTGGTCGCCGCAGTTGTCGTCCGCAGCCGGCGGCAGCTCCAGCAGTATGGCGGGCAGTACCCCGAGATAGTGGACGATGGTGGCGCGGCTCTCGCGCACGGTCTGCCACCACTCCCGCGGGTGGAAGCGATCCAGCTGCACGATGCAGCCCGCGCTCATGATCATCCCCATGCTCGACACTGCCATGGCGTTCATGTGGGTTAGGGGGAGGGGTGTCAGCAGGCGCTCCTGGCCCTGGCGCAACGCAGCCAGACCATCGAGGGCGTTGTACCACTCGCCGGCATAGAGGAAGTAGCTGTTGTCGAGAATGCAGGCCTTGGGCTTGCCGGTGCTGCCCGAGGTATACAGCAGGGCGCACTCCACGTCAGCGGGTGGGGCGCCAGCGGCCGTGGCGCCGGTAACCGCGGCAAGCGCCTCGGTACGGTGGCAATCACCAACGGGGATGGGTGCTTCCAGGTTCGCGCACAGCGTTGCCAGCCGCGGCAGCAGATCCGGCAGGGCCACCAGCAGGGAGGCTTCGCCGTGGCTCAGGAAGTAACCGATTTCATCGTCCTGCATGTCCCTGCTCACTGGAATCACGCTGCAGCCGAGACTGTTGAGTGCCAGCCAGTGGAGGAAGAATTCGGCCCGGTTGTCCAGCATCAGCGCGACCCGCAGCGGATAGCCATAGCCGGCCTTGCGGTAATGCGCCGCGAGCCTCTCTATTGCATCCAGTGCCTGCCGGTAACTGAGGTCCACGGGCGCGTCGGCATAGGCCCTGGATGCCTGCAGCGGGATGTGCAGGAAAGGATTGTCACCTGCCCTCGCGGCAGTGTCCGCAAACACCTGGTAGACGCTGTTCACACGCTGTTCCTGTCCCTGGTTCACTTGACTGCTGTCACCTCGATTTCTACCATGGCTTCGTCTTCAATCAGCGCCGACACCTCGACCACGCTCATCGCCGGGAAGTGCTTGCCAATCACCTCCCGGTACACCGGGCCGAGTTCGGCGAGGCGGCTGACATAGGCCTGCTTGTCGGTGATGAACCAGGTCATCCGGGTGATGTGCTCGGGACCGGCGCCGGCGGATTCCAGCACCGCACAGATATTCAGCAAGGTCTGCTTCACCTGGCCAATGAAATCATGGGTTTCGAACACGCACTGCGCATTCCAGCCGATCTGGCCGCCCACGTAGATAGTCTCCGTGCCCTTGGCGAGTATGCCATTGGCATAGCCTCGGGGTCTTGGCCAGCCCTCGGGCAGTAGAGTAGTGTTCATATCCTGTGCTCCATAATATTTTCCGCGTTGCGCTGGATTATATTTTAAGCCTAAAATATAATCCAGCATCAAGCGCAAGTATCTTTTTTGTCCGGGTGGAACCAACAGGGAGAAGACACATGACCACAGACCTGCTCAAGGATCTGGCATCGGCACTGCTCACCGGAGGTGTCAGGATCGTGGACCTTACCGCGACACTGTCACCGGAAACGCCTACCCTGCCATTGCCCACCGAGTTCGGCTGGGGCGAGTCCTGGCCCTTCAGTATGGAGACCATCTCCCGCTACGATGAAAAGGGGCCGGCCTGGTACTGGAACAACCTGCGCTGCGGCGAGCACACCGGCACCCACTTTGACGCACCCATTCACTGGGTGACGGGCAAGGACCACGAGAACCACGCCACCGATACCCTGCCGCCCGAGCGTTTCGTCGCCCCCGCAGTGGTGATTGACGCGGTTGCGGAGGCGGAGGCGAACCCGGATTTTCTGATGACCGTGGACTTTATTCGCGACTGGGAATCACGTCACGGCGAGATCCCGGCCGGTGCCTGGGTTCTCTATCGCACTGACTGGTCGAAGAAGGTGGGCACCGATGCCTATCTCAACCAGCACGGGGACGGTTGTCACACGCCGGGCTGGGATCCGGCGACGGTGGCATTTCTCGCGGAAGAGCGCGATGTTATCGGCGTCGGGGTAGAGACCGTGGGCACCGACTGTGGCCAGGCCTCGGCGCAGGAGCCCATCTTCCCCTGCCACAATCTCATGCATGGGGCCAACAAGTGTGGTCTGGCGAGCCTGTGCAATCTCGACCTGCTACCTGCCACTGGAGCCATCCTGATCGCCGCGCCCCTGAAGATCCGTGAAGGATCTGGCAGTCCGGTGAGGGTGCTGGCTCTGGTTCCCGGGAGCTGATCGCGCAATGGCCGAACGTTCGTTTGCCGAAGAAGTCCTGAAGCTGCGCGCCGGTGACGGTGATGTGTTTCGCGGCGAGGGTATCCTCGCCATTACCAAGGCGCTGCTGCAATCCGGTGTCTCCTATGTCGGCGGCTACCAGGGCTCGCCGATTTCCCACCTGATGGATGTGCTCAACGACGCCCGCGAGATCCTGGGCGAACTGGGCGTTCACTTCGAGGCCAGTGGCAGCGAGGCCACGGCCGCGGCCATGCTCAGTGCCTCGGTCAACTACCCGCTGCGCGGCGCCGTGACCTGGAAGTCCACGGTGGGCACCAACGTGGCCTCCGATGCCCTGTCCAACCTGGCCTCCTCGGGTGTTGTCGGCGGCGCCATGGTGATCGTCGGCGAGGACTACGGCGAAGGTTCCAGCATCATGCAGGAACGCACCTATGCCTTTGCGATGAAGGCGCAGATGTGGCTGCTGGACCCGAGGCCCAACCTGCCCAGCATCGTCGACATGGTGGAGCACGGCTTTGGCCTGTCCGAAGCCAGCAATACGCCGATTTTCTACATGATGCGGATCCGCGGCTGCCACGTGACCGGGGAGTTTGTCGCCCGTGACAATGTCGCGCCCGGGTTCAGTGATCGCAATCCGGTGGAACCGAGGCGGGAGCCGGAAAAGATCATTCTGCCGCCACACGTCTACGCCCAGGAGCGGGAGAAGATCAATCTGCGCCTGCCCGCGGCGCTGGATTACATCCGAGAACACAAACTCAATGAAGTCTTTCCCGGCAGGCACCAGCAGGTCGGGATTATCCTCCAGGGCGGCACCTACAACACGGTTATTCGCGCGCTCCAGCGCCAGGGTCTCGCGGACCCGTTTGGCAACACCGACATTCCGCTCTATGTCATGAATGTGGCCTACCCGCTGGTCCCGGACGAACTGGTCGAATTCTGTCGTGACAAGGATCAGGTGCTGGTGCTGGAGGAAGGACAGCCGGAGTATGTGGAGCAGGGTATCCACACGGTATTGCGGCGGGCGGAAATCGATACCCGGATTTGCGGCAAGGGCATCATGCCCATGGCCGGCGAATACACGGGCCAGGTCACCCTGGAGGGGATTACCCGTTTTCTCGAACAGGCAGCACCTGCCATCCCCCTGGCCCTGTCCGCAACCGAAGTCGAAGCCCTGCGCAACCCACTGACCGAGGAAGACCAGCAGGCACTGCTGGCGAATGTGCCGCCGCGACCGTCGGGTCTGTGCACCGGCTGTCCCGAGCGGCCACTGTTTTCCGCGATCAAACAGGTGCAGAAGGAACTCGGCCCGTTCCACATCAGCTCCGACATCGGTTGTCATTCCTTCGCCACCCTGGCGCCCTTCAACCTGGGCAACACCATCATGGGCTACGGCCTGTCACTGGCGAGTTCCTCCGGTATTCGCCACAGCCTGCCGCACAAGTCCATCAGCATCATGGGCGACGGCGGTTTCTGGCACAACGGCCTCACCAGCGGGGTGACCAGCGCGGTCTTCAACAAGCACGACGGTATCCTGGTGATTGTCGACAACGGCTACTCCGCTGCCACTGGTGGTCAGGACATACCCTCCATGGTGGAGCCGAACCAGATCATTGCCACCACTCTGGACGCCGCTTCCGCCAGCCGCACCGATGCCCAGTCCATCGAGGCGGCCTGCCGCGGCGCGGGAGTGCGCTGGTTGCGCACGGTCAGCACCTACAGCGTCGATACCATGATGGGCACACTGCGCGAAGCGCTGACCACCCGGGAACCAGGCCTGAAGGTGATTGTGGCGGAAGGCGAGTGCATGCTGAACCGGCAGCGGCGCATCAAGCCGCTGATGAAGCAGTCCATCAACGATGGCAAGCGCACGTTGCGAGCGCGCTTTGTGGTCGACAGTGACACCTGTACCGGCGACCATGCCTGTATTCGCATTTCCGGCTGCCCTTCACTCACTATCAAGCCCAATCCCGACCCCCTGCGCAGGGATCCGGTGACTTATGTGGACAACAGTTGTGTCGGCTGTGGCGTCTGTGGCAGCAATGCCCACGCCGCGATCCTGTGTCCGTCCTTTGCCCGCGTCGACCTGGTCTACAATCCCGGCCGGCTGGAAAGAACAGCAGCCAGAGTGCGCCGCACGGTTATCGGCTGGCTGCAGGCCCGCACCGCCCGCCGGCAACTGGAGACCGCGCTGTGACCAATACCTCCGGAACCATCAACATGATTCTCGCCGCGCTCGGGGGCGAGGGCGGCGGGGTGCTGACCAACTGGGTCATCGACGTGGCCGACCGCGAGGGCTGGCTCTGTCAGTCGACCTCGCTGGCGGGCGTAGCGCAACGTACCGGCGCCACCATCTACTATCTGGAACTGTTCCCCCGGGATGCCCTGCCGGGTGATGCCCTGCCGGTGATGTCGCTGTTTCCCGCCCAGGGCGATATCGATATCGCCATCGCCTCGGAAATTGCCGAGGCCGGGCGCATGGTGCAACGCGGTTTCGTCACGCCCGGACGCACCACCCTGATTGCTTCCGACCACAGGGTCTACGGCATAACTGAAAAGGAGCATCTCGGTGACGGCATCGTCGATGCCAGCGTGCTGCAGGCCGTGGCCGGCCAGTACGCCCGGGATTACATCCATTACGACATGCTGGCCCTGGCCAATGCCCACGGCACCGTCATTTCCTCAGTGCTGCTCGGCGCCCTGGCCGGCGCCGGTGTGCTGCCCTTTGCCAAGGACAGTTACCGCGCTGTCATCAGCGCCACCGGCAAGGCGGTAGCGAGCAATCTGGCTGCCTTCGAGGCCAGCTACGAGCGCGCCCGGTCGCGGGGCGTGGAACAGTTCCAGCCACCGCCAGCGACGGCGCTCGCACCGGACAGGTTCGAGCTGCCCGCGGCGACTAACGCCAGGGGTGAGGCCCTGTTGCAACGGCTGCGGGCGTTTCCGGCGGCCTGCCACGAAATCCTCTACCTGGGATTGCAGAAGCTGGTGGACTACCAGGACTACGCCTATGCCCACCAGTACCTGGACGAGCTCGAAACAGTGCTGGCACTGGATGCCGGCGATGACGATCACGCCCTGGTGCGGGAGTGCGGTCGCTACCTGGCCCTGTGGATGTGCTACGAGGACATTCCGCGGGTGGCGCAGCTCAAGACCCGGTCCGAACGCATGGCGAAGATCAGGACGGAGGTTCAGGCAGAGCCGGATCAGTTGCTCGCGGTCACCGAATTCTTCCGTCCCCGGGTGGAGGAAATGTGCGCGCTGATGCCAAGGGCGCTGGGGCAGCGGGTACAGGCTTCGCCGGGTTGCCGGCGGGTACTGGGCTGGTTCACCGGCGGCAAGCGCCTGCGCACCGACACCATCCCGGTTTTTCTGTTGCTGCGCACGCTGGCAGGGCTGCGTCGCTGGCGCCGGTCGACCCTGGGCTACAGCCACGAGCACACACTGATCCAGAGCTGGTTGCAGGCGGTGCGAAGTGCCGCCGGCAGCGACCGGGTCCTGGCGCTGGAGCTGGTGGAATGTGGCCGCCTGGTGAAGGGCTACGGTGATACCCGGGCACGAACCACTGCGCAAATGCAGGCTATACTGGCCCATGCGGCAGGTGACACAGTGTCTGCGGACAGTATCGCGGCCCTGCGCGAAGCGGCCCTGGCGGACGACGAGGGCCGGGCCTTTACCCGGGCACTGGCCGCTTAGGCGCGATTACTTCAGGCTTTCCGGGTTGCGCTCCGCGAGAATGTCGATGGTGAAGCGCATCACCCGCTCATTGTACTGGTTGAACGCTTCGTTGCGGCTCTTGATGATGCCCCAGCGGTCGCGGATCACGCGGTCGGGCTTGTCAATGACCTCGTAGGTATAGGTAATCGTGTGCCCCGGCCGCACTGGCAGGAACCACTCCAGGTCCTGCAGGCCCATGCCGGCTCCGTTGCGTCTTCCATCCTGCACGCCGCGGGCAAAGCTCTCCATGTAGCCGACCATCATCTTCATCCACATGGCGGTGAGCTGCCAGCCGGGAGCGACCAGGCCCCGATAGGGCGTATCCAGTGCCGCCACCGGGTCGGTGTGGTAGGCCTCGGGGCTGTATTTGCGCCCGAATTCGATGATTTCCAGTTCGCTGAAGGTGTGCGAGCCAAAGACGTGGAATTCGCCCAGGGGAATGTCCTCGAACCAGCGGCTGCGAATATAGGGTCTATTTTGCATTGGCGGGCTCCTCCATGGCGACCAGCAGGCGGGTGCTGAGCTCGATCACGGGTTTGCCGTGCTGGTTCACTACCACCACATCCAGATCCACGCTGCCGGCGCCGCCGAGCCGGGATGTCGCCTCGCGGCCAGTGACCGTGACCCGGGCTGAAAGTGCATCGTCGACGAATACCGGCATTTTCCAGCGCATCGCGGGCACGGCAGTGACGCCCTGCACCGGTACCGCCTGTCGGTGCAGGGCATCGGTCAACAGTCGCATCATCAGTGCGGCTACCTGCCAGCCACTGGCGCACAGCCCGCCAAAAATGGAATCGGCGGCGGCCTCGCTGTCAAGATGGTAAGGCTGCGGATCGAATTCGGCAGCGAACTCCAGGATATCCTGCCTGCCCAGGCTGAGCTGCCCGGTCTCGAACTGCTCGCCGGGCTGGATGTCCTGCCAGTATCGGGTCATGTGGTCGGCTTCCTGTGCGACTGCGGGAACGGGCCCCGCGAGGCGGCAGCGCAGGATCCGGCGGCGCTACCTTAAACCATCCCGGTAGCGGTCGTCCACGTTCGCCGTGACCGCGGTTCAGGCATCCGCAAACGCGGCCAGGGCCTGGCGCGCGATGATGGTCTGCTGGACCTCGGAGGCACCCTCGTAGATGCGCAGGGCGCGAATGTCCCGATACAGCGACTCGACGATGTTGCCCCTGGTCACCCCCTTGCCGCCGTGCAGCTGTACCGCGGCATCGATGACCAGCTGGGCCGACTCGGTGGCGTGCAGCTTGGCCATGGCCGCTTCCCGGGTAACCCGGTCGGCGACGCAGTCCTTGGTCCAGGCCGAGCGGTAGACCAGCAGGGCGCTGCTGTCGATGGCCAGGGCCATGTCCGACAGCTTGCCCTGCACCAGCTGCAGCTCGCTCAGCGTGCCGCCAAACAGCTTGCGGGTGGTGACATGGGCCAGGGTTTCATCCATCGCCCGGCGGGCCATGCCCAGGGCAGCGGCAGCCACCGTGGAGCGGAATACGTCCAGGGTTGCCATGGCAATACCGAAGCCGCGGCCGGGCTCGCCGACCCGGTTCTCGGCGGGCACCCGGCAGTCGTTGAAGCGCAGGGTGGCGAGGGGATGGGGGGCGACCAGGTCAATCCGTTCCACCACTTCGAAGCCGGGAGTATCCGCCGGGACCACGAAGCAGCTGATGCCCTTCGCGCCCGGGGCTTCGCCAGTGCGGGCAAACACTGTATAGAAATCGGCGATACCGCCGTTCGAGATCCAGGTTTTTTCGCCGTTGAGTACATAGCCGTCGCCGTCCTCGCGCGCGCTACAGCTCATGGCGGCGACATCGGAGCCGGCCTCCGCCTCGGACAGCGCGAAAGCCGCCAGGGCCTGGCCGGCCGCTACCGGCTGCAGGAAGCGCTGCTGCTGGGCCGGGGTACCAAACAGGGATATCGGGCCGCTGCCGAGCCCCTGCATGGCGAAGGCGAAGTCCGCCAGGGCGTGGTGGCGGCCGAGGGTCTCGCGGATCAGGCAGAGGCTGCGAACATCGAGTTTTTCCAGCTTGCCGCCGCCGCTGGCAGGCACCGCGTAGCGGGTGAAACCTGCTTCACCCAGGCCTCGTACCAGGCCAATACAGGTCCCGTCGAGATCCTCGTGCTCCCGCGCCACCAGCGCGGGGATATGGGCGCTGGCCCAGACGTCAATCTCTTCTGCCAGTGCACGGTGCACCGGTTCCAGGAAAGGCCACTGCAGGTAGCTGCTGTCACTCATGATGAAACTCCTCAGTTGCCCTCGAACACCGGGCTCTTTTTATCGACGAAGGCGTTGTAGGCGCGGACGAAATCGCCGGTCTGCATGCACAGGGCCTGGGCCTGGGCTTCCGCCTCGATGGCCTGGTCTACGGACATGTTCCACTCCTGCTGCAGCTGCGTTTTGGTAATGCCATTGGCGAAGGTCGGGCCGCGGGTAATCGCCTGGGCCATGGTCATGGCCGCGGCGTAAGGGTCGTCGCTGACACTGTTGAAAAAGCCCCAGCGCTCGCCCTCGTCGGCTTTCAGGGAACGCCCGGAGTAGAGCAGTTCACTGGCCCGGCCCTGGCCGATGATGCGCGGCAGAATGGCACAGGCACCCATGTCGCAGCCGGCGAGACCGACCCGGTTGAACAGAAAGGCCACCTTGGCATCCGCGGCGGCATAGCGCAGGTCGCTGCTCATGGCGATGATGGCACCGGCGCCGGCACAGATACCCTCGACGGCGCTGATGACCGGCTGCCGGCAGGCGCGCATCGCCTTGACCAGGTCCCCGGTCATGCGGGTAAAGGCCAGCAGCTGCTGCATGTTCATCTTGGTCAGCGGGCCAATGATTTCGTGGACATCGCCCCCGGAACAGAAGTTGCCACCGGCGCCGCGGATCACCACCGCGTGAATGTCTTCGGCGTAGACCAGGCCGCGGAACAGGTCGCGCAGTTCGGCGTAGGAGTCGAAGGTCAGCGGATTCTTGCGCTCCGGCCGGTTCAGGGTAATGGTGGCGACGCCGTCGGTGGCCTCCCACAGGAAGTGAGTGGCGGTGTAGTCAGCGAATTGCGTGGTTTGCATGTCGAGTCCTGTCTGCTTGTTAAATTCTGCGGCCTCAGCCGGTTTCGCCGCCACTGATCGACAGCGCCTGGCCGGTGATCGAGCGTGTGGAGTCGGTGCACAGCCAGAGTACCGTATCGGCGATCTCCTGCGGCTCGATGAGGCGACCCTGGGGATTGGTGTCGGTAAACGTGCGCAGCGCCTCGGTCTCCGTGCGCCCGGTCTTGCCGACAATCCCGGCGACGGCAGTGCGGATGATGTCAGTATCGGTGTAGCCGGGGCAAACGGCATTGACGGTGACGCCTTTCTGCGCCAGTTCCAGCGCCAGGGCGCGGGTCAGGCCCAGCACACCGTGCTTGGCCGCACAGTAGGCGCTGACGTAGGCGTAGCCCTTCAGCGAGGCCGTACTGGCAATATTGATGATCCGTCCCCAGCCGCGGCTGCGCATGTCGCCGACCACCTGGGCACAGCAGTGGTAAACGGCGTTCAGGTTGACGTCGATAACCTGCTGCCATTGCGTGGCGGGCATCTTGTGGAAGGGATTGGTGGGTGCAGCGCCGGCGCAGTTCACCAGGATGTCGATGGGACCCAGGACGTCGGTCGCGGTGCTGAATGCGCTGCTGACCTGCTCCGGGTCGGTGACATCGCAGGTGGCGCAGTGGTGCCGTTCCGGGTAGTCCGCCACGGTCGCCTGCAGGGCCTCCAGGCGGCGGCCCAGCAGGCTGACGCGGTAACCCTGGTCCAGCAGGCTGCGGGCGATGGCGGCACCGATGCCGCTGCCCGCCCCGGTTACCAGGGCATGCTTCACAGCGGGGCCGCCATTTCCTGCGCTCGCTGCAGGTTGGTATGCAGTTGACGAAAGCCGAGGAAATACTGGTGCGGTTCCGATACGCCGATACCGCGATAGCCCAGTTCTGCCGCGGCGCGCAGGGTCCAGTTGGGGTCCGCCAGGTGCGGCCGCGCCAGGCAGACCAGGTCCGCGCGGCCGGCGGCGATGATGCTGTTGACGTGGTCCAGTTCGTAGATGTTGCCCACGGCCATGGTGGCCATGCCGCCCTCATTGCGGATGCGGTCGGAGAGGGGAGTCTGGAACATGCGTCCGGGCAGGGGCTTTGCAGCATGGGAGACCTGGCCGCTGGAGACGTCGATGATGTCCGCGCCGGCATCGCGGAAAGCGCTGGCAATGGCGACCGCGTCGTCCTCGGTGTTGCCGTCTTCTCCCATCCAGTCATGGGCAGAAATGCGCACCGACATGGGTTTGTCGGCGGGCCACGCCTCGCGCATGGCGCGGAACACTTCCAGCGGGTAGCGCAGACGGTTTTCCAGGCTGCCGCCGTACTCGTCCTCGCGCTTGTTGAGGACCGGCGTAATGAACGCGGAAATCAGGTAGCCGTGGGCGGCGTGCAGTTCCAGCATGTCAAAGCCGGCGCGGGCACCGCGGCGGGTGGCCTCGACAAACTGATCCCTGACCTCGTCCATCTGCTGCCGGTTGATGGCCGCGGGCACGGGGCTGTAGCTGTCATAGGGCAGGGCGCTGGCCGAGAGCAGCGGCCACTGCTCTTCCTTCGGCAGCGGTTCGTCGAGGATCGCCGGATCCCACTTCCAGGGCTCCTTGGTGGCGCCCTTGGGGCCGGCGTGGCCCAATTGCAGGGCAAACCTGGCCTGGCTGTGTTGGTGTACAAAGTTCACGATCCGGGTCCAGGCAGCTTCCTGTTCATCATTCCAGATGCCGGCACAGCCGGGGGTGATGCGGCCTTCGGGGGAGACATCGGTCATCTCGGTGTAGACGAGACCGGCACCGCCCTTGGCGAGACTGCCGTAGTGCACCAGATGCCAGTCGTCCGGCAGCCCGTCGACAGCGCTGTACATCGACATGGGCGAGACCACCACACGGTTGATCAGGGACATGTCGCGCAGCTTCCAGGGCAGGAACATCGGCGGAATGGCCTCGTCGCACTGTTCTCCCAGAACCTGGCGGGCGAGGTGCTTCTCCATGCTTTCCAGCCAGGCCTTGTCGCGCAGGCGCAGGTTTTCGTGGCTGACGCGCTGGCTGCGGGTGAGCATGGAGTAGTTGAACTGCATCGGATCCAGCGCACGGGCATAGCGCGGTACGTTTTCAAACCAGACCATGGCATTGCGGGCACTGTTCTGCAGCCGCAGGGCATCGATCTCACGCTCTTCCTGATAGGCGCGCAATGCCGCCGGCACGGGCGCCCCCGAGTTCAGGTGCTGCGCCAGCGAGATGGCGTCTTCCAGCCCCAGCTTGGTGCCGGAGCCAATGGAGAAGTGGGCGGTGTGGGCGGCGTCGCCGATGAGCACGATGCGGTCGTCCTTGACCCAGTTGCGGCAGAGAACGGCGGGGAAGTTGATCCAGGCCGAGCCGCGGATATGGGCGGAGTTGGTGAGCAGTTCGTGGCCATCGAGATAGTCGGCAAAGATCCGCCGGCAGGTTTCCGCGCTCTCCTCGTGGCTCATGTGCTCGAAGCCGAAAGCGTCGTAGACATCGGGATTGCATTCGACAATGAAGGTCGAAGTGTCCTGGTCAAACTGGTAGGCGTGGGCCCAGATCCAGCCGTGCTCGGTTTCTTCGAAGATAAAGGTAAAGGCGTCCCTGAACGTCTGCTTGGTGCCCAGCCAGACAAACTTGTTGCTGCGCACATCAATATTGCAGTCGAAGGTCTCGAGGTCGCTGTTGCGGATTTTCGAGTTGAGACCGTCGGAAGCCACGATCACATCGGCATCGGCGAAGCGGGTGTCGACGTCCTCGGGAGAAAACTCGGTTTCGAAGTGCAACTCCACGCCCAGTTCGTCGCAGCGCTCGTGCAGCATCTGCAGCATGCGCTTGCGCCCCAGGCCGATAAAGCCGTGGCCGTCGGAACGCTGGACCTCACCCTTGAAGTGACAGTCAATCATGTCCCAATGGATGAATTCGTCGACCATGCGCTGGCCGCTGACCGGATCGGTCTGCAGCAGGTTGTCGACGGTCTGGTCGGAGAAAACCACCCCCCAGCCAAAAGTGTCGTCGGGCCGGTTGCGCTCATAGACCGCGACCTCGTGGGACGGATTGTGCAGCTTCATGCAAATTGCCAGATACAGCCCGGATGGGCCACCACCGAGACAGACTATCTTCATACGACTCTCCAACAGGCCCACTGGGGCACGGCGACTGCTCGCCAGATTGATGACAATAGTTTAAGCTTAAAGCGAATCCCCAGTATAGCGCAAACATTTTATGCTTAAAATATATGGAGTGTCCGGTGGCCAGTGAAACTTCCACTGCCGAGCGCCTGGATCACGAAACCCGGCTGCATGAGGATGATCATCATTCGATCAAGCTCTGGTTGCGTTTGCTGACCTGTTCCAGCCTCATCGAGTCGCGCCTGCGGGGCGCCTTGCGCGAAGAGTTCGACACCACCTTGCCGCGTTTCGATTTCCTGGCCCAGTTGCAGCGCGTACCGGAGGGCCTGACCATGGGGGAACTGTCGCGCCGGCTCATGGTCTCCGGAGGCAATGTGTCCGGGATAGCCGCGCAACTGGTGAGTGAAGGACTGGTGGATCGCAACCCGCTGCCGGACAACCGCCGCACCTTCATGGTCAAGCTGACACCGAAGGGCCGCAAGGCTTTCAACCGCATGGCGCAGCGCCACGAACAGTGGGTCATCGGCCTGTTGGGGCATCTCGAATCGAAGGAGGTGGAGCAGCTCATGGTGTTGCTGGACCGGGTGAAACGCGGGCTGCAGTAAGCACCAGGTCCGGGTAGCTTGCGTGCAAAACATTTTAGACCTAAAATGTTTTGCAGTCGTGAACAGGAGTCTGGCCCATGTGGAAGCCCCCCGAGAGAATCAAGTATACCGCCGTTGAAGATGACTGGCCGGACCGGGCCGAGGCGGCAGCCAGCCTGCTGTTCTCGCCCCTGCAGGCGGGTCCCCTGAGTCTGGCACAGCGGACCTGGGTGCCGGCCATGGTGCCCTGGCGCTCGAACGAGGCAGGGGAGGTGACCGACGATGTCCTGCAATGGTACGAGCGCTTTGCCCGGGGCAAGCCCGGTGTCATTGTCGTTGAGGCTACCGGCATTCGGGATGTCCCCAGCGGACCCCTGTTGCGCATCGGCGACGATCGCTATATCCCCGGGCTGGCGAAGCT
This sequence comes from Haliea sp., assembly GCF_040221975.1. Classification (GTDB taxonomy): domain Bacteria; phylum Pseudomonadota; class Gammaproteobacteria; order Pseudomonadales; family Halieaceae; genus Haliea. The sequence continues at coordinate 523,060 of NZ_JAVJWR010000033.1, read as the reverse complement.
GGCCGAGACCGTGCGCAGGGCCAGCGGTGGCGAGACCCGGCTGCTGATCCAGCTGATCGACTTCCTGAGTATCCGGCGGCGTCCGGAGCCCGGGAAATTTCTCGACCGCTTTCTGCAGATCACGCCGGCACATCGCCGGGCGCTGGACCTGGTGGATGCACCTGAGGCAAGCGTGCGCGAGCGCCTGCATGAGCTCGACCCGGAGGCCCTGCAAGCGGTGCTGAGTGCCAAGGAGTGGGAGGACATGCAGTACGGCTACCGGGAGCGGGTTACCGATACCCAGGTGCCGGCCATCGCGGAATTGCCGCAGACCCTGCCCGGTCTGTTTGCCCGCGCCGCGTCGAGGGCACAGCAGGCGGGATTCGACGGCGTCGAGCTGCACTACGCTCACGCCTACACCATGGCCTCGTTCCTCTCCGCGACCAATACCCGCAATGATGGCTACGGTGGCAGCCGGGAGCAGCGTGTCAGGCTGCCGCTGGAAGTCTATGAGTCCGTGCGCGAGGCAACCGGCCCCGACTTCGCAGTGGGCTGCCGCTTCCTCAGTGACGAGATTGTCAGCGGCGGCAGCGATCTGGCCGATGCCCGCTACTTTGCCCATCAATTTGCCGCAGCGGGCATGGATTTCCTGTCCCTGTCGCGGGGTGGCAAGTTCGATGACGCCAAGCAGCCGAAAGTCGGGTGGGCCGCCTATCCCTACACTGGCAAGAGCGGTTACGAGTGCATGCCGGGGTATATTTCCGACCAGCAGGGGCCCTTCGGCCGCAATATCGGCCCGGTCGAGAGCATTCGCCAGCACCTGCGCGAGTCCGGCCTGGCGACGCCACTGGTGGTGGCGGGGGGAATTTTCGGTTTCAAGGCCGCGGAAGAGATCCTGCAGCGCGGCCAGGCTGACATTATCGGTCTGGCGCGGCAGGCCCTGGCGGATCCGGACTGGTTCGAAAAGGTGCGAACCGGCTGCGGTGCCGAGGTCATCGTCTGCCGCTACAGCAATTACTGCGAGGGCCTGGACCAGAAACACAAGCAGGTCACCTGCGAACTCTGGGACCGCAAGGATCTGGATGAGCCCGGTATCGCTCTCAGTCACGATGGCAAGCGCCGGTTGCTGGCACCCCTGTGGAAACCCACCCCGTGAGCGATTTGTGGGAGCCCGCTGGCCCAGGCCACCTTCTCTGTCCGCTGCACGGCCATTCACCTTGTCTGCGGGCGATCGCGCAGGGACTGCGCTCCTACCCGGCCATTGTAGAAGCTCACTCTGTGAGCGATTTGGCTCAGCCGCGCCTGAGGTTGGGGAAGCGGGCGCTGAAGCTGGCGCCAGCCGCGGGCAAGGGTCCGTTCCCGCCCTCCAGGTTGTCGGTGATGTATACGGTGGAAGCCGCGGCCAGCTCCTGATACAAGCTGCCGGTGAGGGCCAGGGCTTCGGCGCCGGGCCAGCCGGGCGGCAACAGTTCCTCCGGCAGCGGGGTGTCGTGCAGCAGGACCCGGCGAAAGTCGTGAATCAGCAAGGTACGCACGATGAAAGCCGCTTCGGGTTCCAGTTGCCGTTGTCGCGACACCCAGCGTTGCAGGGGCCTGAAGTTGTCCAGGAAAGCACGGTAGGCTGCCGCGGTGGCGTCGAGTTGCCAGCTTTCGTGGACCAGTTGTCGCAGGCGCCTGGCCGAGCCCAGGGTGGAACTGGTGGCGTCGAACAGCAGCACCTTGTCACTGGCGTCGAATTCCTCGAGGGTTTCCCGCAGGGCCTGGCCCGGGCTGCCGGGCTTGGCCAGGGTGCCGGGCGCTATCGCGCGGAAACCCTGCCAGTTAAGGCTGCGGCGAAAATCGTCGCGATCGGATTCGGCAATGGCAAGGGGAATGAGGATTTGCCAGTGTCCCTCCCAGCTGGTGTCCTCGGTCGCGTAAATGCGCCGGGCGGCACGTTCATACTCGGCGTTGCCATGGGCAGTGAAGCGATAATAGCTGCGACGCCCGACCCGCTCGGCCTCCAGCCAGCCCTCCCTGACCAGGCGAAACACGGAAGTCCGCACCAGCCGCTCGTTCACGCCCAGAGGCGCCAGCGCATGCACCAGGCTTCCCAGCCAGAGGGTGTGCCCGTGCTGGGATACGGTATCGCCAAACAGGGTGATGATCAGCGACGTGCTGCGCATCGGTTTGCGAGTCCTGAACGTGTCCAGCAGGCGCCTGACGGCCGGCGGATGTGCCACGGGTCTACCTCTCAGCTTCAATTGCGGAACCGGCCGCCCAGACCCGGCAGCCGGAGGCGGCATGATACAGCGCCTGTCGCGGATAACCCAGCACCGGCACGCGGACAAAAATGATACATAAATATTGATGAGGCAGCCAAATACGTATTATATTTGCGGCCACAATAATCCGCGTGACCTGCCACCACGGAGTCCCCATGAGTCAAAGTCCCTGTCTCGATCCACTGCATCCCATTGAAAAAGCGAGTCTCGACGAGCTGCGCAGCCTGCAGCTGCAGCGCCTGCGCCAGTCGCTCCAGCACGCCTACGAGCACTCCCCGGTGTACCGGGCGAAGTTCGACGAGCACGGTGTTCATCCCGACGACCTGCAGGCACTGGAAGATCTGGCGAAATTTCCTTTTACCAGCAAGAGCGACCTGCGCGACAATTATCCGTTCGGCATGTTCGCCGTACCCATGGACAAGGTGGTGCGCGTTCACGCTTCCAGCGGGACCACCGGCAAGCCGACGGTCGTAGGCTATACCCAGGGCGATATCGATGTGTGGGCGGACGTAGTGGCCCGTTCCATTCGTGCCGCCGGCGGTCGTGCCGCCGACAAGGTTCACGTGTCTTACGGCTATGGCCTGTTCACCGGCGGGCTCGGTGCTCACTACGGCGCCGAGCGGCTCGGCTGCACCGTCATACCGATGTCCGGTGGCCAGACCGAGAAGCAGGTCCAGCTGATTGTCGATTTCGATCCGGACATCATCATGGTCACGCCCAGTTACATGATGAATATCGCCGACGAGATGGATCGGCAGAATGTGGATACCCGCAAGTTGTCACTGCGCGCGGGCATTTTCGGCGCCGAGCCCTGGACTGATGCCATGCGCCGGGAGATGGAGCAGCGGCTCAACCTCGATGCGGTGGATATTTATGGCCTCTCCGAGGTAATGGGTCCCGGCGTCGCCCAGGAGTGCCTGGAAAGCAAGGATGGGCCGACCATCTGGGAGGATCATTTCTACCCCGAAATCATCAACCCCGATACCGGTGAAGTGCTGCCGGACGGCGAGGAGGGGGAACTGGTGTTCACCAGCCTGACCAAGGAAGCCATGCCGGTCATCCGTTATCGCACCCGGGACCTTACGCGCCTGTTGCCCGGTACCGCCCGCACCATGCGTCGCATGGCCAGGATCACCGGGCGCAGCGATGACATGCTGATCATCCGCGGCGTCAACGTGTTCCCGACCCAGATCGAGGAGCAGCTGCTGGCGGTGGAAGGCCTTGCGCCGCACTACTTTATCGAAGTCACCAAGGATGGGCATCTGGACGCGATGGAAGTGCACGTGGAAATGGCCAGCGAATCCTCCGCGAGTGACATGCAGCGCGCGGCCCAGGCCCTGCAGCATCGCATCAAGTCCATGATCGGGATATCCACCGCAGTGAAGCCGCATGCCCCCGGCGTGATTCCCCGCTCCGAGGGCAAGGCCAAGCGCGTATTCGACAAGCGCCGCTGATGCGCGGCGCTCCGGGGCTCAGCCGCGGCTGTTGAGCGAGCCCAGGCTGTCGCCCGCGACCGCCAGTTCCTGCAGCAGCGGCGCCGGCTCCCAACTCTCGTCCCCGGTGAGTTCGCGCAATTCCCGCAGCCGGGCAATCACGGCGTCCAGTCCGAGGCTGTCGGCATGGAACATGGGTCCACCGCGCCAGCTGGGGAAGCCGTAGCCGTTGATATAGACAATATCGACATCGCTGGGCCGCGCCGCGATGCCCTCCTGGAGAATGGCGGCGCCCTCATTGACCAGGGCGAGAATCAGCCGGTCGACAATCTCTTCTTCGCCGATTTCCCGCTGCGGCACTTGCCACTCGGCTGCGATGTCACGCAGCAGCTGTTCGACTTCCGGGTCGGCCTGGCGGGCCCGGGTGTCGGGGTCGTAGCGGTAATAGCCGGCGCCGGACTTTTGCCCCAGGCGGTCCATCTCCACCAGGGTGTCCGCCAGTGCGGACTCCAGCACCGAGCGCGACTCGATGCCCTGGTCGCGGCGCGAGCGGTAGCCGATGTCGAGTCCGGCAAGGTCGCCAACCGCCAGCGGGCCCATGGCCATGCCCCAGTTTTCCATGGCCTGATCAATCTGTGTCGGCGTCGCACCTTCCAGCAGCAGCAGCTGCGCCTGCCGCGCATAGGCCCGCAGCATGCGGTTGCCGACAAAGCCATGGCAGACCCCCACCGCGACCGGTATCTTGCCGATGGTGCGAGCCAGCTTCATGAACGTCTGCACCACATCGGGCGCGGTTTTTTCCGCGCGCACGACCTCCAGCAGTTTCATGACATTGGCGGGACTGAAAAAGTGCGCGCCGATAACGTCCGCGGGGCGGCTGGTGGCGGCGGCAATGGCGTTGACGTCGAGATAGGAGGTGTTGGTTGCGAGGATGCAGCCCGGCTTGCAGGCCGCGTCAAGCTTGCCGAATACCTCCTGCTTTACCGCCATGTTTTCGAAGACCGCCTCGATCACCAGGTCCACATCCGCGAGGTCGTCGTAATCCAGCGTACCCTGTATGTTGTCCAGCCAGCCCGCCACCGCCTCGGCCGTGAAGCGACCGCGCTTCACTGAATTGGCGTAGTTCTGGCGAATTTTTTCCAGCCCCTTGTCCAGGTACTCCCGGGTTGTTTCCACCAGGGTGACGGGAATGCCCGCGCTGGCAAAACACATGGCGATCCCGCCGCCCATGGTGCCGGCACCGATCACCGCCACGCGCCGGGTCGGGCGCAGGGGGGTGTCCGCCGGGATGTCGGGCAGCTTGCCGGTCGCGCGCTCGGCAAAGAATACGTGGCGCAGGGCCGCGGACTGTGGCGAGGCCTTGCAGGCCAGGAAGCATTCCCGCTCGCGCTTGAGACCGTCTTCCAGGCTGGCGCTCAGCGACAGTTTCACCAGTTCGGCGATATAGCCCGGCGCCGGCTGGCCGCGGTGTTTGCGCGCGGTTTTTTGTAAATGGCGGTCCAGAAAATCGGCCTGGGCAGGTGTGGGGACAGGGCGCTCGCCCGTGGGCCGCACCGGCGCTGATTCCGCCAGCAGGGTTTGTGCCCAGCGGATTGCCGCGGGCTCCAGTTCGCCGTCCAGAATCTGGTCAACCAGGCCCGACTCCAGGGCCTTTTTGGCGCTGATCGGCGCGCCGCCGCTGATCATCTCCAGCGCCAGCTCGGGGCCGACCAGCCGCGGCAGGCGCTGGGTGCCGCCGGCACCGGGCAGGAGACCCAGCTTGACTTCCGGCAGCCCCAGCCGGGTGCCGGGGAGGGCTGCGCGGTAGTGGCAGGCCATCGCCAGCTCTAGGCCGCCACCCAGGGCGGTGCCGTGCAGAGCCACTGCCACCGGTTTGGAGAAATTTTCCAGGGCGATGATGACATCGGGCAGGCTGGGCGCTTGGGGCGGCTTGCCGAACTCGGTAATGTCGGCGCCCGCGATAAAGGTCCTGCCTGCGCAGAGAATCAGCAGCAGTTGACTGTCGTCGGTGCGGGCCTGCTCCAGTGATTGCATGATGCCCGCGCGCACCTTGTGTGACAATGCATTCACCGGCGGGTTATCGATGCGGATGATGCCCAGGCTGCGACTAAGCTCGTACTTTACTGCGGTATCGTTCATGTGTTCTCCCACGAATTCAATGTACTGTTGCAACAGATGGGTTGATCCTAAACTCCAGCTTTTCGCACTTCGAATGACTGGGGGCTACTTCAGTTGCAGTTGGATGCGGGACCGGGCCGCCTGTTCGATATCACTGCGGTTCAACCAGGTGCGTTTCTTGTCGAGCTTCCCAAAAAGCTCCAGCTGATCGTCATAATGTGGAGAGCGGGTTCCATCCGCTGCAATGAAGCCGGATTGGCCGGGGCCCGCCACCTCGTAACCGATGACTCCATCCGCTGAGAAAACGGTCATGTTGTTTTCCGTGCCACGATTCATCGCAAGATGATTGAGCATTGTTTCATCCTCGCCTGCCTGAGGTATCTGGAGGAAGTTCTTGTAGGAATAAATGGTATGGGAAACTGGGTGATGCCAGCTTGCCATATCGGTACCTTGATCTTCGCTCAGCTGTGCAAGTGTACGCGCCATTGCCTCACGCATCAGATCATCCGGATCACGTCCCTGCAAAAGGTCAAAGTCAAGAACTTCTCCCTTGTCATGCTTTGCCAGCATCCGATGGATTACTTTCCCGGCCACCGAGAGATTATGGCTGGACGACCCTTCTCCGGGTTGTGGATGACCGGTACTGATGAACCAGGATACAAATTCTTCAGGGAGGTAGTCCTTCAGTATCAACTCGATCAACTGATATTGCCAGTGACGGAAAATGGCTGTCGCAGGGTGATCATAATACCCATTCCTGTCGTCATCGAGATCCAGATAATTCCAGCTGGCCAGAATGTCTCGAGCTTGTCTCATGGGCGATTGTTCGGTGGTCTCGAGCGCCCGAATCAGGCGTGGCACATAGAAACGTGCATTGGGATCTTCGAAGGATACCTCCATCATCAGATCCCACGCCTCTTCCGCTGTCATTTTTTCTCGAGCTTCCAGGCGCGAAGATAGGGAAGAGATCCGGTCAGCCTCGTGCCAGGCATACCACCACATATCCGGATTGGGAACCCCTTCGGCCGGGCGCTGGTTCCAGTTGGCGATGTAGCCTGTAGATGGGTTGAAAATCTGTGGATTGGTGTCAAAAGGCATGAATCCCTGCCAGTCATACTCACCTGTTCCCGGTACAGGAGTGCGCCCATCATGACCGGCTGCCCGTTGCGGATAGCGGCCACCCATCACGTAGCCGATATTTCCTTTAGCGTCGGCATAGTACCAGTTCACGTTGATGGCGGATGGTTGTACACGATCCAGCCATTGCTGGTGGTTGCGGGCTTTGCCAAGCTTGTTCCAGGCCATCAGGGTATTGATTTCCTCGCCCTCCCAGCCACGGGTCTTGGCATAGGCAACATGTTCTTCAGGACGGTAGTCCACAATGGCGCCATAGTGTGAACGATAGATCACAAGATCGTGGCTATCTGCTCCTTTGACATGGATGGTTTCCAGCTTGCGCTGCAAGGGGTGGTATCTCCCCTGATGCAGGTACTCGGCTGGATTGTCCGGATTGAGCTGCAGCTGGAAAATGTCAACATTGTCGGTCGCGGCCCAGGTGCTTCCCCAGGTGATATGTTCATTGTAACCAAACTGAACCATCGGGTAACCGAACGGGCTGTTTCCCACGGCATTGAATCCCGCGCCGTGCAGACCAACCGAGTAGGTATAGGCGGGTTGGTAGAAGCCGAACTGAGGCCCGTTGACCAGGATTGCTTGCGCATCGCGACTCTTCGCGGCACCCAGCAAGAACACGTTGCTGAACGGGTGCTCCTGTACATTCGGCAGCTGTAATGTACCTTCCAGTCCCGCCAACAGCTTCGCTGAGCTTTTGCTGATGGGGCTCTTGTCAGTGCTCAGTTTGGAAAAGGCGTCACTGCGCAGGCGTGTATCCCACGCACCTTTGGGTATGGTGGTAGGAGCATCGGCATCATAGAAGTTGACCAAGGTGTTAAACAGGGACAGCCCAGCTTCCTTGCCATGTCGCTCTGTGAGTTGCTCGAGTAGCTGCTGGTTTTGCAGTTCAGTGTTGTAATCGCCGAAGCGATTGATCATGGAGCCGATAAATACCATGGCAACATCGAACGAGCTCCAGGGCTGGGGAGTGATTTGATAATCAATAAACTGCTTTGGCATCCGCTGGCCTGGATCGTTCTTTATGCACTGTAGCCAGTGATTGATACCGTCGGCATAGCCCTTGAGAATATCCAGATCCTCCTGCGGCAGTCTAGCCATTTGCATCCGAATGTTGTCGGGGGAATAGTGCTGACGGATACCTATATCAAAGTCCAGGTAGGCTTCGCCCAACACCTCCGCGACCCGTCCCTGAGTGCTGCGCCGGGTCATCTCCAGTTGGAATAGACGGTCCTGAGCGATGGCATATCCATAGCCGAAAAACAGTGAATAGGTTGTATCGGCAAAAATATGGGGAACTCCATAGGTGTCGCGAATAATCTCGACTATTTGACCGGAATCCGCATGTGCCGAATTCATGCTGGCGATCTGACCTGTCAGCAAGGCGCCAATCAATGGCAGCGATACTGTCAATACAGCTTTTCCGGGATTGAAGCGGTATTTTTTCAGCATGGCATTCCTCTCGTTTCGGGGTTCTGGCCAGGTTGAGTGAGTGACGAGGCATCAGCAACCGCATTGAACCGATAAAGTTGTGCGCACGAGGCTTCAGGGGCAAATAAAGACTACCTTCATGACCTGGAAAGCACCATAAAGCGATTCAAGCGAGATGCATCAAACATGCCTCCGCCTGAGCGGTGTGGTAGTCAGGTGTCGCCATCAGTGTGGTGCGACCTGCACAGGCTGGTCTCGTTCACCAAACTCTGAACGCACCAGTAGATCGTGGAACTTCTGTCGATCTATTTTCCCTCTTTCAGAGGCATCCAGGTAAGACACCACGGCCATGGTGACGACCGCAAGTGGCAGGGTGAACAATGCCGGATAATCGTATGGAAACAATGCTTCTTTGAAGCCCAGTACTGATACCCATACCTGGGGACCCACCACAATCAGCGATACTGAAGAAAATAAGCCGACCAACGCACCTGCAATTGCCCCCCGGGTTGTAAGTTGAGACCAGTAGAGCGACAGAAACAGGATCGGAAAATTCACCGAAGCGGCAACTACCATGGGCATGGTGGCGATGAACGCGACATTTTCATTTTGGAAAAGAATGCCCAGAACAATTGCTATGACGCCGATCACAATCGTAGTAAACCGGGTTAGCATCAGCTCTCTGCGCGGTTCAGGCGCGCCTTTGCAGATCACCTGTGCATAGAGATCATGGGAAATGGCCGCGGCCCCCGAGACTGTCAGGCCAGCTACCACGGCGAGAATTGTGGCAAATGTCACAGCCGACATGAAGCCGGTTAACAACTTGCCACCCACCGCAGTGGAAAGGTGAATCGCTGCCATATTACTGCCGCCGATCAAGCCACCTTCTTCGGTGAAAAATTCCGGGTCCCCATACAGATAAGCGACTGCGCCAAAACCTATGATCACCAGCGCCAGATAAAAGTAGCCCATGAACAACGATGCGTAAAATGCCGACTTTTTCGCCTCATGCATGTCTGGCACAGTAAACAGGCGCATCAGAATATGAGGTAAGCCAAGGGTGCCAAACAGCATGGAGACGAGAATCGTCGTGACCTGTACTGGGTCGTCGAACAATACCCCCGGCGCCAGAATTCCTTCGCCCCGGGGATGGTTGCTCACCGCCGTCGCCAGCAGCGTTTCAAAACTGAAACCGCTCATGGCCATGACTAGAACCGCAGTTATGGTTACACCTGTCATTAGTAGTATAGCTTTGATAATCTGTACCCATGTGGTAGCCAACATGCCGCCAAAAGTGACATATGCCAACACCAAGCCACTGATCACGACAACCGCGACTTCGTACGGCAGGCCAAAAAGCAGCTCAATCAGCTTTCCTGCGCCCACCATTTGGGCGATCAGATAAAGAACAACCACGACGATGGTTGCGCTGGCAGCAACCACGCGGATTCTGGTCCGATCAAGACGCTGTGACACGACATCGACAAACGTGAAGCTACCAAGGTTCCGCACACGGCGTGCCAGTAGAAACAGCAGCAGCGGCCAGGCGGCAAAAGCACCCAGGGCCAGAACCAGGCCATCAAAGCCACCCAGGAACACCAGTCCGGTAATACCCAGGAACGAGGCAGCCGACATGAAGTCGCCGGCGATGGCGGTTCCATTCTGTAGCCCCGTCAACTGGCCACCTGCCGTATAGAAGTCGGAACTACTCTTGGTGCGACGGGATGCCCAGTAACTAACCAGCAAGGTAGCCCCGACAAATACCAGGAACATGCTGATGGCCAGGGGGTCCAGCGGTTGCAGGGCAATGCTTCCAGAAGGAATCATTCTAAAGGTTCTCGCCAGAGCGGGTGGTCGCCCGGTTCAGCAACAGGAAAAGAAGTTCCAGCAGGATAAACAACACGATAAGGCAGCAGAACATCAGTAGAGACCCGGTGATATGTGATCCCCCCAAGCGCTGGGCCAACATGCTGCCAAAACCAGTCCAGTTCAAAATGAACGCGAAATAGAGCAAAAGTGTTACGAAAGTGAATAGCATCCGGCGCCGTGTACGGGCCTTGATTACTGCCAGTTTCTGATCGTGATTCATCGAACATCCCTTGATTATTATCATCTGGCTGTAATCTTTGAGCTTATAACTATATCAATTCAGCCCGAGCGCCTGTCAATAACTTTAAACCTGAAATGTCTGCGCAGTGCTGTTGCCGACATTGCAGCGACGAATGCCGTTTGTGAATGGGTGTGTCGGCGTGTCGCCCCTGAGCAAGGTGGCGAGCGTCAAATATACCCAAGTCCCATTTTATATCTACCCCCTCTGCACTAAACATTACTTATTATTTCCAGAGGTATTGATTTCTGTATCATATTAAGCCTTAATTATTGTGTGGGAATTGTGGTTGTCGAGTACAGTTGCTCATCCCAACGGGAAATCGACCTGTCATTTTAATAATTTAAAGGAAAAGGTGTCATGCAGAAATCGATCCTCTCCAGGGCCATATGCGGCCTTGCACTGTCTGGTATTGCCGGTAGCATCACTACGGCCACTGCCGGCGTACTTGAAGAAGTCACGGTTACCGCCCAGCACCGGGAACAGGATATCCAGGACGTCCCTATCTCGATAACAGCCATGGGGTCAGAGCAACTGAAAAAGGCCGACATCTTTGATGCCAATGGCATCGCCAAGAATGTACCGGGCATGGCTTACGCCGAGTTTTCTCCGGGCCAGGCCATCATCTCGGTACGTGGCATCAGTTCAGTGGACGATGGTGCGGGCCTTGACAATTCAACCGCTATCTTCCTAGACGGTGTCTATATCGGGCGACTCGCCGCCGTGAACTTCGACATGTTCGATATGGAACGCATCGAGGTGCTGAGGGGTCCACAGGGAACGCTGTTTGGCCGCAACTCCATCGGTGGTGCAATCAATGTCGTTTCCAGCAAGCCCACAGATGAACTGAGTGCCAAATTGGGAGTTACTGTGGGTAACGAAGGAATCCAACGCTACCAGGGCTACCTCAGCGGCGGATTGACGGATAGTCTCGCCGGTAAAATCGTCTTGAACCACAGGCAGCACGATGGTTTTGGAAGAAACGTGTTGCTTGGTAACGAAACTCAGGATCAGGATCAGACCTCTGTTCGCGCTCAATTGCTGTTATCGCTGGCGTCGTCGGAATGGCTGCTTTCAGCAGATGCCATGCAGGACGAACGGAAGGATATGGGGCGCACCCCAATTGCCAATGGCAATTTCGATTATCTCAGCGTGTTGGACCAGCTGGGCGGGGGCGTTCACAAGTCGGCGGCACCGATAGAGGGCTTCTCGGACAGGGAAGCAAGCGGAATCAGCCTGCAGGGTGACATCGGAATCGGAAACGGCACCCTCACCACGATTACGGCTTTTCGCACCGCGGAAGCGGACTGGGAGATGCCTTCGATCGGGGCGCCTGCGGGAGGTGGTTTTGATTTTGGTGACCCAGACGATCCTTTCGATGACGTCTTTGGAGTTGATGTCAATGATGACATCGTTGAGGACATAGAAACGTTTTCCCAGGAGTTGCGCTGGACCTCAAGTCTCTCCGATACTTTCGACTACACGATAGGCGGTTACTTCTTCCTTGAAGATACCGATCGGGTGGAGGAGTTCAAGCTGGACCGCAACAGTGTTGCCACAGGCCAGACGACGGTCGGGAACGAATACACCCGGACGGAAAATGAAACCACGAGTTATGCTGTTTACGGGCAGGCAAACTGGCGCTTTGCCGAGCGCTGGAACCTGACTTTTGGCGGCCGCTATACGCTTGATGACAAGGATTATGCGGCGACTGCGGTCAACTGCGACCTGGTAGCCGATGGCAGTACAGAGGGCACGCCATTCGAGGGCTTCCCCGCATGTCAGGGAGTGGCTGGCAGCCTGAACATTATTGCGGAGGCATTTCGGGTAGAAACCGATAACGACTGGAGCGATTTTTCACCGATGCTGTCGCTGCAGTACTTCCCCAATGATGATCTCATGGCATTTGCCACCATCTCCAAGGGCTTTAAAAGTGGAGGTTTCGCCGGCTCTCAGGGCATAGAGGCCGACGCCACTCAGCCGGTAGAGCCGGAAGAGGCGCTCAACTATGAGCTCGGTTTCAAAGGCGAGTTTCTCGACCGGTCATTGCGCCTGAATGCCACCGGTTTCTACACCGATTACGAAGATTTGCAGATCGTCCGCTTTGGTCCTTCTTCAGTCAACCCGGATTTCGGCACCTTCCAGACAACCAACATTGGCACTGCAGAAATTCTTGGCCTGGAGTTGGAGTGGACCTGGTTTGTGACGGAAAAACTGCGCTTTTCCGGAAACTACGCTTACCTGGATACCGAAGTCAAAGATCTCGTATTGACACTGACCAGCGGCCCCTTCGATGCCTCCGGCTCCGAACTGCGCCAGGCACCCGAAACATCTTACAACCTCGTTGCAGAATACGTTCAACCTGTGCAATCGGGTGAGCTGGAGTTTCGACTGGCATTTTCCCACACGGACGAACAGATCAATGACTATATCGACCAGCGAACCCGCATTGATCAGCAGGATCTGCTCGACGCTCGAATTGCCTGGATTTCCAACGATGCTGAGTGGGAGGTGGCCCTGTGGGGTCAGAACCTGACCGATGAGGAATATGTTTCTCACTCTTATGTTATCGGGCCTGGAGTGATCGGTGTCTGGGGAGCTCCGCGTACCTATGGCGTCAGCGTCAACTGGAATCTCTGACAGGCTTTCCCTGAGCAACCCGCCAGCGACAGCCGTTTAGCAGTCGTTGGTGGGGTTTATTCCCGCTGGAACAGGCGAGAAGGGATCCCCATGCAGTTTGGTCACGCAATGATCCAGGTGTGCGTGCACCCGCATCCCCCCGGCAACTACATGTTGGCCAGAAACCGTTCCAGAGCCAGCCCGATAGCCAGCAGGCGTTCATCGCTGCGCTCGGGGCCATCGAGTTCGATGCCCAGCGGCAGTCCCTGTTCAGAGGTTCCCGCCGGAAGCGTCAACCCGGGAATGCCCGCATTACTGGCGGGGTCGGTATTGCGAATATAGGTGGGGAAGGTGGGAACCTGTGTCCCGTTCAAGGTCACTGATTCCATGCTTCCGGCTATCGGCCTCGCAGGCAAGGGGACGGTGGGAAACAGTATGGCATCTACTCCCGTTTGCAGAAAGTAGTCACGATATACCTGTTGCAGAGCGGGTCGATAAATGTCCCGGGCGGCACGATAGGTGGCTTCCGAAATCGTCCCGGACACCACCATATCCATGACGGCCTGTACGTCGGGACTGCGGATTTCCGCCACCAGTTCAGAGAGCGACAGCTCTGGCAGATTTTCGGCCAGATAGTCCACCAATAGCTTCTTGGTCTCGTGGATAACCAGCGGGAAACCGATTTTTTCATTGAGGTCGGCCAGCATTGGCAGTGGTTCTTCAACAAGCGTGACACCGGCATCGGCAAGTGCCTGCAGGATCCGGGCCATACGCCGCGCAACAGCAGGGTCGAGATCGGTGTAGAAGTAGTCGCGCGGCACACCGATGCGCAAGGTGTCAATGGTTACGGGTGACCGGGTGTAGGATTTTTCTGCCAATACCTGATCGAGGACGATGATATCCTCCACTGATTTCGCCATGGGTCCGACTGTATCCCGTGTCCGGGAAATCATGACGAGCCCGGCATTGGGGTAGCGTCCCGTTGTCGGCCTGAACCCGACAATACCATTGAGAGCCGCGGGAATACGGCTGGAGCCCCCGGTATCGGTACCTAGCCCGGCCGCAGCAAGATCAAGGGCTACGGCCACGGCGGTTCCACCGCTGGAACCGCCTGCAAAATATTTCGGGTCGACAGCATTGCCGACCGCACCATAGGCCCGATTGTCGCTGGTTATTCCATAGGCCAGCTCATGCATGTTCGTCTTGCCGAGAATAATCGCGCCCGCGGCACGTAGTCGCGCTACCACATCGGCGTCCTGTTCCGGCACAAATGCCCGCAACGCCTCCGTCCCGGCGGTATTCGGCATGCCTGCGACATGAATATTGTCTTTTACCACCAGAGGGATGCCATGCAATGGTCCGCGCAATCGACCCTGTGTACGCTCCCGGTCCCTTTCTCTGGCCTCTTGCAAGACTGCCTGCTGAGGCAGATTGATGAAAATATTATGCTCCCGGTAGCGCTCATGCAGGGTGAAGCTGCGCATCACCAGCTCTTCACTGGACAGGGTTCCGGCTCGTAATGCTCCAAGTTGCCTGGCGATATCCCCCCCATAAGCCGGGAGGGTGTGACTCGTCATCGCCAAGGGCAAAATGAGGGATGCCAAAAACTGAAGTGGTCTACGCATGGGGAAAGCTCCACCGGAGTAATTATTGTTTGCCATGGGCCGTGGGTGCGGATGCCTTTGGCGCCACATTATGGCAAACAAGGCTGGGTTGTGCAGTAGTTTGCGACAGGATTCGAAGCGAGCGATAGTGGCTCCAAAGTATTACATAAAGCTTTACAGAAGGTAATCATTGTGTATCATAATTGGCGGCCTCGGGCGCTGGCCCGGGGCGGGTAAATCCCACAACGCATAATACAGGAGACGCGCTTCATGAAGTTGCAAAGTTATGTCAGCGGCCAGTGGCAGGAAGGCACGGGTAGCGGTGTTACCGTGTGCGACGCGGTTACCGGTGAACCGGTCTGCGACGTCAGCAGCGAGGGCGTGGACTTTGCGGCAATGGTGCGCCACGGTCGCGACGTCGGCGGGCCCGCCCTGCGCGCGATGACTTTCCATGAGCGCGCAGCAGCCCTCAAGGCCATGGCAAAGCACCTGATGGAGCGCAAGGAAGATTTCTACGCCCTGTCGGCGCGTACCGGCGCGACCCGCGCCGACGGCTGGGTCGACATCGAGGGCGGCATTGGCACGGTCTTCACCTATGCCAGCCTGGTCAGCCGGGAAATGCCCAACGATGTCATCATGGCGGAAGGTGATGTCGAGCGCCTGTCAAAGGGCGGCAGCTTTCTCGGTCGCCATGTCCTCACCTCCAAGCCCGGCGTGTCGGTACACATCAATGCCTTCAATTTTCCCTGCTGGGGCATGCTGGAGAAGATTGCACCCAGCCTCGCCGCCGGGGTGCCGGTAATCGTCAAGCCGGCGACGCCAACGGCCTATCTCACCGAGGCCATGGTACGGGAAATGATTGCGGGCGGCTTCTTCCCCGAAGGTTCGATCCAGCTCATCTGTGGTTCTGTCGGGGATCTGCTGCAGCATCTGTCCGAGCAGGATGTGGTCACCTTCACCGGCTCCGCGAGCACCGGGGGCAAGCTGCGTACCCACCCCAACCTGGTGGCCAATTCGGTGCCCTTCACCATGGAGGCCGACTCACTGAATTGCGCCATCCTCGGTGCCACGGTTGGGGTTGACGATCCGGAATTCGAATTGTTCATCAAGGAAGTGGTGCGGGAGATGACGGTCAAGGCGGGGCAGAAGTGCACCGCCATCCGCCGTATCATCGTGCCCGCCGCGCAACTGGACGCCGTTGCCGGGGCGCTGCAGGCGCGGCTGGAAAAGACCACAGTCGGCGATCCCGGCGCCGAAGGCGTGCGCATGGGGCCGCTGGTGGGCCGCGATCAGGCCCGGGATGTGCGCGCCAGCGTCGAGCAGCTGGCGCGCGAATGCGAAGTGATCTATGGGGGCGGGGAAACATTTCCGCTCACCGGTACCGACAACAGCAGCGGCGCGTTCTTTCCGCCTACCCTGTTGCGCTGTGACGATCCGCATGGCAAGACGCTGGTCCATGAAGTGGAGGCTTTTGGCCCGGTCAGCACGCTCATCCCTTACCGGGACATCGACGATGCGATTGCCATCACCCGTCTCGGCAAGGGCAGTCTGGTTGGCTCCCTGTTCACCTTCGACGATGCCGAGGCACGGCAGGTGATACTGGGTACAGCGCCATGGCACGGTCGCATGTTGATCATCAATCGCGATTGCGCCGGTGAGTCAACCGGCCACGGCTCGCCGCTGGCGCCGCTGGTACACGGTGGTCCCGGGCGCGCCGGTGGTGGCGAAGAGCTCGGCGGCTTGCGTGCCGTCAAACACTACATGCAACGCACCGCGCTGCAGGGCTCACCGACCACGTTGATGGCCATTACCTCCGAGTACCATGCCGGGGCCCGATCCTACTCCGATGACGTGCATCCCTTCAAAAAGTATTTCGAGGACCTGCAGGTGGGTGAGTCGCTGCTGACGCACCGGCGCACGGTGACGGAAGCGGACATTGTCAACTTCGGCTGCATCAGCGGCGACCATTTCTACGCCCACTTTGACGAAATTGCCGCCAAGGACTCCTTCTTTGGCAAGCGCGTCGCCCACGGCTATTTCGTGATATCCGCCGCGGCGGGGATGTTTGTGCATCCCGCTCCCGGTCCGGTCATTGCCAACTACGGTCTCGAGAATCTGCGCTTTGTTGAACCGGTGGCGCCGGGCGACACCATCCGTACCCGGCTGACGGTGAAGAAGAAAATCAAGAAGGCCCAGCGCGGTGATGAAAAACCCAATGGTGTTGTAGTGTGGGCCATCGAGGTGACCAACCAGGCCGACGAGCCAGTGGCCATCTACGACATCCTGACGTTGGTAGAACGCCGCGAAGACTGAGGAGGGCAGCTGCTCATGGCCTGGGAACATATCGAGTTCACTATTGACAAGGGCGTGGCACGGCTGGTGTTGAACCGGCCCGCAGCGCTCAACAGCTTTACCGCGGCGATGCACGCGGAGGTGCGGGAAGTACTGACCCGTGCCGCCGGGGATCCCCAGGTGCGGGCGGTATTGCTGACCGGCGCTGGCCGCGGCTTCTGCGCCGGCCAGGATCTCAACGACCGCGCCGTGTCCGCGGGCGATGCGCCGCCGGACCTGGGTGACTCGGTGGAAAAGTACTACAATCCGCTGATCCGCCTGCTCGCCGGCATGGAGAAGCCGGTGATCTGTGCCGTAAACGGGGTGGCGGCCGGAGCTGGCGCCAATATCGCCCTGGCCTGCGACATCGTCATTGCGGGGCAGTCTGCCAGTTTCATCGAGTCCTTCGCCAAATTGGGCCTGATTCCGGACTCAGGCGGTACCTGGACCCTGCCCCGCCTGGTCGGCATGGCCCGGGCCAAGGGGCTCGCCATGCTGGGGCCCAAGGTATCCGCGGAGCAGGCCCTGGCCTGGGGCATGATCTGGCAGGTGGTCGAGGATGATGAATTGCAGGCGACCGCACTGGCACTGGCTGAGACCATGGCCACCCAGCCCACACGCGGGTTCGCCTTTACCAAGCAGGCGTTCGCGGCCTCGGCAGCCAACACGCTTGACCAGCAGCTCGAACTGGAAAAGGAATTGATGCGGGCCGCGGGCCAGACCGCGGATTACCGTGAAGGTGTCGCCGCGTTCCTGGAAAAACGTCCGCCACAGTATCGGGGTGAATAGTGAGTAGCCCGGAACAACTGGCCCGTGACTGTGGTGAGGCCCTCTGGGTGGGTGACCACGCCTGCAGGGCGCTGGGGGTGACCCTGGTGGCGATTGCACCGGGCACCGCTACCATGACCATGCGCGTGCGGGCCGACATGGTCAACGGTCACGATCTCTGCCACGGCGGCCTTATCTTTACCCTGGCGGACAGCTGCTTTGCCTATGCCTGCAACAGCGAAAACTTCAACACCGTAGCCGCGGGTGCTCGCATCGAATTCCTGGCCCCGGCCCGGCTGGGCGAGGAACTGACCGCAAGTGCGAGCCAGGTGCAGCAGGGCAGGCGCAGTGGCGTCTACGATGTTACCGTGACCAACCAGGCGCAACAGACCATTGCCTTGTTTCGGGGTAACTCCCACCGCATTGGCGGTCACCTTGTCGAGACTGGAACCGGAGAAATTGACTAATGCAAGACGCTTTTATCTGTGATGCCCTGCGCACTCCCATAGGCCGCTACGCTGGTGCCCTGGCGGCTGTGCGTGCCGATGACCTGGGTGCTATTCCCCTGCGCGCATTGATGGCGCGCAACCCGGGAGTGGACTGGGCGCAGGTCGACGACGTCTGGTTTGGTTGCGCCAATCAGGCCGGCGAAGACAACCGCAACGTGGCGCGGATGAGCGCTTTGCTGGCCGGCCTGCCGGTGACGGTACCCGGGGTCACTGTAAACCGGCTCTGTGGTTCCGGCATGGATGCCATCGGCAGCGCTGCCCGGGCCATCAAGTGTGGAGAGGCCCAGTTGGCCATTGCCGGCGGTGTCGAATCCATGTCCCGGGCACCTTTTGTCATGGGCAAGGCGACCGCTGCCTACGGCCGCGACCCACAGATGTATGACACCACCATAGGCTGGCGTTTCGTCAATCGCCTCATGCAGAAACAATACGGCATCGATTCCATGCCCGAGACCGCCGAAAACGTTGCCGAGCAATTCGCTATCGAGCGTGCGGCCCAGGATGCTTTTGCCCTGCGCAGCCAGCAGCGCACCGCTGCGGCCCAGACGGCGGGGGTCTTCGATACCGAGATCACTCCGGTCAGCATTCCCCAGCGCAAGGGTGATCCTGTACAGGTGACTCAGGACGAGCATCCGCGCGACACCACGCTGGACGCGCTGGCCAAACTCCCGACACCGTTCCGCGAAGGCGGTACCGTGACCGCAGGTAATGCCTCAGGGGTCAACGATGGTGCCTGTGCGCTGCTTATCGCCTCTGCGGAGGCGGCGCGCAGCCATGGTCTGGAGCCGCGCGCGCGGGTGGTGGCCATGGCCAGCAGCGGCCTGGAGCCCCGGATCATGGGTTACGGCCCGGTGGAGGCTTCGCGCAAGGTACTGCGGCTGGCGGGCCTCGAGCTCGCCGCCATGGATGTAATCGAGCTCAACGAGGCCTTTGCGGCACAGGGGCTCGCGGTTCTGCGCGGCCTGGGGCTCGCGGACGACGCGCCCCATGTCAATCCGAATGGTGGGGCCATCGCCCTGGGGCACCCCCTGGGTATGAGTGGCGCGCGCCTGGTAACTACCGCGATGTACGAACTGCATCGTCGTGGTGGTCGCTATGCGCTGTGCACCATGTGCATCGGGGTTGGCCAGGGTATCGCAATGGTAATCGAACGAGTTTGACGGCAGGTTTACAGGAGAGCGGTTATGACAGCAGAGCATACAGAGCAGAATCCGATGTCAGTGGAAGAGCGCTTTCAGGCGCGCATTGACGCCGAGGAGAAAATTGAGCCGAAGGACTGGATGCCGGAGAAATACCGCCAGAATCTGATTCGCCAGATATCCCAGCACGCACACTCGGAAGTCATTGGCATGCAGCCCGAGGGCAACTGGATCACGCGGGCGCCGAGCCTGCATCGCAAGTGCATCTTGCTGGCCAAGGTTCAGGACGAGGGCGGTCACGGCCTCTACCTGTACAGTGCAGCGGAGACCCTGGGCGCCAGTCGGGAAGAAATGATTGACGCCCTGCACACCGGGCGCGCCAAGTACGCTTCCATCTTCAATTATCCGGCCCTGACCTGGGCCGATATCGGTGCCATTGGCTGGCTGGTGGATGGTGCGGCCATTGTCAACCAGGTGTCCCTGCAGCGTACGTCCTATGGACCCTATGCCCGCGGCATGGTGCGGATCTGCAAGGAGGAAAGTTTCCACCAGCGCCAGGGCTACCACATCATGATGACCCTGGCCCGTGGCACTGAAGAGCAGAAAGCCATGGCACAGGATTCGCTGAACCGGTTCTGGTGGCCCTCGTTGATGATGTTCGGGCCCCACGATGCCGAGTCCGCACACTCTGCGCAGTCCATGAAATGGAAAATCAAGCGTCAGAGCAACGATGAGCTGCGGCAGAAGTTTGTCGACCAGACGGTAAAGCAGGCCGAGGTCATCGGCCTCACCATGCCCGACCCGGAGCTGAAATGGAACGAGGAGCGGGGCCACTACGATTTCGGTGAAATCGACTGGGAGGAGTTCAATCGCGTGATCAGCGGCGACGGCCCCTGCAACCGACAGCGTCTCGCCCACCATGTCAGGGCCCACGAAGAGGGCCAGTGGGTGCGCGACGCGATCACCGCCTACGAGGCCAAAAAACGTCAACGCTCGGATCGCCAGGCGGCATAGGAGACACAATAATGTCAGAGCACATGAAACTGTATGAAGTCTTTATCCGGTCCCGTCGCGGGCTTGATCACAAGCACGTTGGCAGCCTGCACGCGGAAGATCCCGCCCAGGCACTGGAATATGCCCGCGACGTCTATACTCGACGCAGCGAGGGCGTCAGCATCTGGGTGGTCAACTCCTCGGATATCGTTGCCTCCCAGGAAGGCGATTGCGAGAGCTTCTACGATCCCCTGGACGACAAACCCTATCGTCATGCAACGCACTACCAGTTGCCCGACGAAGTCAACAACATGTGAGGTGGTGACATGACTGCTGCCAATACGCAAGACGCCGTCCTGCAATATGCGGTGCGGCTGGGCGATGACGCCCTGGTGCTGGGCCACCGCCTGTCGGAGTGGTGCAGCAATGCGCCGTTCCTGGAAGAGGATCTGGCGCTGACCAACGTTGCGCTGGACTATATCGGTCGTGCGCGCATGTTCTACAGCTATGCCGCCGAACTCAGCGGAGACGGCCGCAGCGAGGACAGTTTTGCCTACCTGCGTGACTGCCGCGAATTCACCAACCTGCTGCTGCACGAGCTGCCCCGGGGTGACTTCGCCTTCACCATGGCGCGACAGTACCTGGTCGACGAGTACGCCCTGGCTTTCATGCAGGCGCTGCTGGAATCAGCGGACCAGCAGCTGGCGGACATTGCCGCCAAGGCCGTAAAAGAGTGTAAATACCATTTGCGCCGCAGTCGCGACTGGATGCTGCGCCTCGGTGATGGCACGGAGGAAAGCCAGCGTCGCCTGCAGACCGCGGTGGACGATCTCTGGGGCTACACCGATGAACTGTTCGAGCTCGACGCCCTGGAGACCTCTCTGGTCGCGGCAGGTATTGCCGTCGACAGCCCTGCGCTCAGGCCCGCCTGGGACGCCGCGGTGCGTGACACCCTCGCGGAGGCCTCCATCGATCTGCCGGCGGGAGACTGGTCGGTTCGCGGCGGGCGCCAGGGGATCCATACGGAATCCCTGGGCCATCTGCTCAGCGAGCTGCAGTTCATGCAGCGCGCCTACCCCGGCCTGGAATGGTGAGGCTGAGATGGTGACGGCTGCGGACCGCATACCCGTATTACCGGCCGAGGAGCATGAACGCCGGCAACGGCGCTCGCGCTCGACGCTGCCAGCGCTCTGGGACCTGCTGGACGAGGTCAAGGACCCGGAAATCCCCGTCATCAGCCTGTGGGAACTCGGGGTGCTGCAGGATATTGAACAGCGTGGCGAGACGGTGGTGGTCACCATTACCCCGACCTACTCCGGCTGTCCCGCCATGACGGTAATGGAGGAGGACATCGTTGCCGCATTGCAGGCCGCTGGCCACGACCAGGTGGTGGTGGAAACCCGGCTGTCCCCCGCCTGGTCCACCAGCTGGATGACTGCCGCTGCCCAGGAGAAGCTGCGGGACTGGGGTATCGCCCCGCCGGGCTGCGGCAGCGCCGAGGTGGCCGGGTCCATCAGCTGCCCGCGCTGCGGCTCGGAAGATGTGCGCAAACTCAGCGAATTCGGCTCCACGGCCTGCAAAGCGCTATACCAGTGCAACAGTTGCGCCGAACCTTTTGACTACTTCAAGCCCATTTAGGAACAGCCCATGGCAGACATGCAATTTTTCCCCCTGGAAGTCGCCAGTGTCGAACCCGAGACCGATCTCGCCATCAAGGTGAGCTTTGCGGTACCCGAGGAACTGCGCGAGCGTTTTCGGTTCCAGCCCGGCCAGTACCTGACCCTGCAGCAGAGCCTCGACGGCGTCCCGGTGCGGCGCTCCTACTCGATCTGTGCCGGCATCCACGATGACGCGCCACAGGTGGCGATCAAGCGCGTGGAAGGCGGCCTGTTTTCCAATTACGCCAACGACACCCTGCAGGCCGGAGACACGCTCGAGGTGATGCCGCCCCAGGGCAACTTCTTCGTGCCACTGGACGCCGGACGCGCACGCAATTACCTGTTCATTGCCTCCGGTAGTGGCATCACCCCGGTCATCTCCAATATTCGTTCCATCCTGGCGGAGGAGCCCGAGAGTCGGGTGACTCTGCTGTACGGCAACCAGCGCGCCAACACCATCATGTTCCGGGAGACACTGAGCTTTCTCAAGAACCGGTATCTCGACCGCCTGCAGTGGGTGAATATTCTCAGCCGGGAGGACCAGGGCGCGGACATCCTCAACGGCCGCCTGGACAATCGCAAGGGTGGGGAACTGAATCGGCGCCTGATCGACCTGAAGCGCTATGACGAATACTTCATCTGCGGCCCCGAGTCGATGATTTCAGAAGTTTCCCGCGGCTTGCGCAGTGTCGGCGTGAGTGAGGAAAATATTCACTATGAGCTTTTTGCCTCGTCGGCGGAGGATGCCGAGGCTGTCATCGCCAAGCATCACGCCCGGGCGCGCGACTACGCCGGCAAGGCCAGTGACGTCACCATCGTCATGGACGGCCGATCCAGCCAGTTCAGCCTGGCCACTGACGGCGAGAATGTGCTCGATGCCGGCATCAACCAGGGCCTGGATCTGCCGTTTTCCTGCAAGGGTGGTGTCTGCTCGACCTGCAAGGCAAAACTGGTGGAAGGTGAAGTCGACATGGATATCACCCATGGCCTGGAGCCCGGCGAGATCGAGCAGGGTTTCATCCTGACCTGCCAGGCGCACCCGATCAGCGACCGCATCGTGGTGGACTTCGACCAGAAGTAGCGCGCTACCGCGACGGCAGTCGAAACGCCACCAGGGCGTCACCCATCTTCGAGCCCAGCATGCGATTGCCGCCGGCCGCAATCACGACGTACTGGGTGCCATCGGCGACCGTGTAGGTCATGGGAGTGGCGTGACCGCCTGCGGGCAGCCGGGCTTTCCACAGTTCCGTACCGGTCTCGGTGGCAAAGGCGCGCAGATAGCTGTCGGTGGCAGCACCGATAAAGGTCAGGCCGCTGGCGGTGACCAGGGAGCCGCCGCTGTTGGGTACCCCCAGGTCCAGCCACAGGGGGAACGGCGCCAGGTCGCGGGTGCTGCCCAGGGGGACCTCCCACGCTTTCTTGCCGCTGGTCATGTCGATTGCCGTCAGGACGCCCCAGGGTGGCCGGTTGCAGGGCGCGCCCAGCGGCGACAGGAACGGGCGCCGCTTCACCGCATAGGGTGTGTCCAGTTGCAACTCCACGCGCTCGGCAAAGTCCGGCGATTCGACCACCTCCCGGGGTACCAGCTCTATGATCGCGGGTACCCGGCTGGTATTGGCCAGCAGCAGCTTGCGCACCGGGTCCCAGCTGACGCTGCCCCAGTTGCTGCCACCCATGAAGCCAGGGTACACCAGGGTCGGCTGGGTGCTGATCGGGGTGTACAGACCCTCGTAATTCAACTCCCGGAACTGTTTGATGCAGGCTCGCTTGTCAAACCAGGCAAAGCCGAACATGTCCTCCTCCGTCAGTTCGGTCGGGTGCAGGGGCTCGGGCAGCTGCGGCCAGGGCTGGGTCGGGGACACGGCCCCGGGCGCTGGTCCGCCCTGGGGTGCGGCGCGCTCCTCAACGGGAAACAGGGGCTCGCCGGTTTCGCGGTTGAGCACGAACAGGAAGCCCATCTTGGTAGCCTGCACCAGTGCGGGAATCGGACCGTCCGGTCCAGGGAAGTCGAACAGTACCGGCTGTGACGGCACATCGTAGTCCCAGATATCATTGTGCACAGTCTGGTAGTGCCACACCCGTTCACCGGTATTGCTGTCCAGCGCCACCACCGAACTGCCAAAGGCGTCGAGTCCGTCCCGCCCACCGCCATAATAGTCACCCGCCGGGTTGCCGGTGGGGATGAAGACCAGTCCTCTTTCTGCGTCTGCAGAGAGCGGCGCCCAGGCGTTGGGGCTGCCCGGTGTATAGGCTTCGGCCAGGCGTTTTTCCGGCAGCACCGCTTCCCAGTCCCAAAGCAGGGCGCCTGTGCGCACGTCGAAAGCGCGAATCACGCCGCTGGGGACCCCGCCACGGCGCAGGTCGGCCACGTGGGCGCCGGTGACGATCCGGTCATTGACCAGCAACGGCGGTGAGGTCATCGCGTATTCCGCGGGCCCTACGTCGCCCAGCGCCGCTTTCAAGTCCACTTCGCCATCGACACCGAACTCCTCGCAGGGCTTGCCGGTACCGGCATCCAGGGCCAGCAGGCGCCCGTCCAGGGTGCCGGCGACAACGCGGGCCGCACAGGCCTGGCCGGGGTCTGCGTCTGCATCGGCATGGTAGGCGACGCCGCGGCAGGTGACGCTGTACAGGCCACGCAGTTCGGGGTCGGCAGTGTAATGCCAGCGCTCGGCGCCAGTGGCCGGGTCCAGGGCGATGATGCGGTTGCGCGGCGAGCAGAGGTACAACGTGTCCTGGGCGAGGATGGGTGTTACCTGCATGGCAGGACTGTTGAAGCTGTCCGGGAAGGTCTCGGGGGCCAGGTCGCCGCTGTTGTAGGTCCAGGCAATTTCCAGTTGGTCGACGTTGGCAGGCGTGATCTGCTGCTGTGCCGAGAAGCGGGTACCGCCGGTATCACCGCCATAGTGCGGCCAGCCGCCGTGGCTTTCCAGCAGGGTTGCGGGCAGCGTCGGCGTAGGTGTGGCGGGCGTGTCATTGCCACAGGCGCTGAGCAGGGTGGCGCAGGTCAGGGCCAGGAGGCGGGCGCCTGGGGGTGGCAGCGGGTGCATGTTCGGATGGTCCTCCGTGGCAAGGCTAACTGGCTGGACCAGTGGCTGATTCCGCAGCCTCTGAGGTGATTCCCGGAGCGGGAAACTTTCCAGCGGGGATTGATTGCTCTAGTCTGGTGAGTACAAGAATGATAAGCAAATTCCGGAGGATAGCCCTTTGTACGATCTGCTGATTTGTAACGGGAAAATTGTTGACGGTACTGGTCGACCGGTCTATGCGGGCAATGTGGCCATCGTTGATGGCCGTATTGCTGCTGTCGGCGAGGTGTCCGGGGACGCCCGCCGCGTGATTGATGCCGAGGGCCTGCTGGTAGCGCCAGGCTGGGTCGATACCCATTCGCACATGGACGGCCAGGCCACCTGGGACCCGTATTGCAGCCCGGCTTCCAACCACGGCATTACCACCCTGGTGATGGGCAACTGCGGTGTCGGCTTCGCGCCCTGCAAAGCGGATGATGCCGAGCGCCGGCGCATGATCGAGGTGATGGAGGATGTGGAAGATATCCCCGGCGCCGCCCTGGCGGAGGGTATTACCTGGGAGTGGGAGAGTTTTCCCGAATATCTGGATGCGCTGGATCGCATGCCCCGAGCCATCGATGTCGGCGCCCAGGTGCCACACTGCGCGGTGCGCACCTACGTGATGGGCGAGCGGGGTGTGAACAACGAGCCCGCCACCGAGGAAGACATCGCGCAGATGGCAGCGATCGTCCGCGATGGTCTTGTTGCCGGAGCGGTGGGCTTTACCACCTCACGCACCCAGCTGCACACCACGCGTAACGGCGAAGTGATGCCCGGTACCTATGCCGACGCCGGTGAACTGCTGGGCATAGGCAAGGTGATCGGCGAGACCGGCCAGGGCATCTACGGGCTGGTGTCGGATTTCAGCAACTGGGAGGAGGAGATGGCGTGGATGAAGCGCCTCTCCATCGACAACAACTGCCAGGTGAATTTTGTCCTGTTCTACCGTACCGAGGCCGACTGGCCGCGGGTGCTCAAGCAGCTGCAGTTTGTGCAGGACGCCCGCGCCGAGGGCGCGCGCCTGATTCCCCATGTCGGTGCGCGCCCGGTCAATATCCTCATGGGCTGGGAGGGCACGGTCAATCCCTTCATGTTCCACCAGGCCTGGGCGCCCCTGGCCGGGCTGGATCCGGAGGCGCGCCTGCAGCAGCTGCGCGATCCGGCGGTGCGTCGGGCCATCGTGACGGAGTCACCGCCGCACCTGGGCCACGACATCATGGACAAGATCGCCACCGGTTTCGACAACCTCTACGTGCTGGGCGATCACCCCGACTATGAGCCCACCCTGGAGGACAGCATTGCCTTCCGGGCGCAGCAGGCCGGCGTTACCCCCGCCGAGTTTGCCTACGACGCGCTGCTGGAAAACGACGGCAAGCGCATGCTGTACTGTCCGTTGTTCGGCTACGACAACCGCAACCTGGACCGACAGATGCAGATGCTGGCGGACGAGAACGCGGTGATCAGCCTGGCGGATACCGGCGCCCACTGCGGTGTTCTGTCCGACGCCAGTATTCCCACCTGGCTGCTCAGTTACCTGGTGCGGGACCGCAAGCGCGGCGCCTGTTTCGGGCTTGAGGAGGCCGTCAGCATGCATACCCGGGATACCGCGCGCTGCATGGGCTTCGCCGACCGTGGCACCCTGGAGCCGGGCATGAAGGCCGATATCAATATCATCGACCTGGAGCACCTGGCGATCGAGACTCCCAGGGTGATTTACGATTTGCCGGCCGGGGGCCGCCGGGTGTTCCAGGGTGCCAGCGGCTACCGCTACACGATCGTTTCCGGAGAGGTCATCATGGCAGATGGCGTCCCCACCGGGGCGCTGCCGGGGCGACTGATCCGCGCCGGGCAGGAAGCGAGTCGCGCCAAAGCAGATAACCTGAAAACCAACCATCCAAGCGAGGAAACTGTCCGATGATCAAGGTCAACATTGAAAAGGAGCTGGACGCTCCCGTGAGCAAGGTTTGGGAATTGCTGGAAAATTTTGGCAACCTGGACTGGTATCCCGGCTGGGAGAGGATCGAGGTTATCGGCAGCGGCATTGGCATGACCCGGCGCATCCACATGACCGGCATGGACCCGATCGACGAGATTCTGGAAACCATGGACCCTGCAAGCCGGTCGTTCAGCTACACCATTCCGAAGATGCCGATGCCGGTCAGCGAATACCGCGCCTCGGTTGAACTCAAGTCACTGGACAACGGCGACAGGACCCTGGCCCACTGGCGCTGTGAGGCCAAGCCCGAGGGTATTCCGGAAGCCGATGGCCAGGCCATGCTGGAGGGTATTTACGCCGATATGCTGGCCAAGCTCGAGGCCGCTGCCAAAAGCTGAGCAGGTACCGGGGCGCAGCGCGGCTCAGTCCAGTGCCGACCAGTTGCGCTCCGGGTACAGGGACGCCGCTGGCTGATACAGCCATTCGTCCCGCCAGGCCTTGCGCGCCAGGTATTGCAGCAGTGGTTCATCGGCAATGCGCCGTTCCTTCATGGCATCCAGTAGCCGGGTCTTTGCGCGGGCGTAGTCAGTGGGCTGCTGCCCGAGCAGTCGGGCAATGTCCGCCGCATTGGCGGCGCGGATGGCCTCGCCAAAGCGGTGCTCCCGCTCTGCGCAATCGACCAGCACCCGGGCGTCATCCAGCCGCGAGCGTGCGAACGGGGTTTGCACATCCGGCAATACATCCCGCTGCAGGCTGGTGGCGGCCGCGCGCAGCAGCGTCGATGAGGGGCCGCTTTCAGTGTCCGGGAATTGCGGCCGTTCCAGCGCGATCCCCATCGCATCAGCCAACGCCTCGCAGGTGGAGCGATCGCCGACGTAGCGATAGCACAGGTACCAGGCCATCGATTCGCGCAGGCCGGGCTGGGCGCAGGCGGCATGAATCGGAATCATGCCGCGCACGTTTTGCTGGATCCGGTAATACCGGGCCGAGGCGCGAGTATAGGGGATCCCGGATTCCGTCTCGTAGCGACGGAACAGGCCCTGCAGGCCGCCGCTGGGGTTCCAGAACTCGCGCACGCAGATGTTACCCAGATCCTCCATGGGATCGCCCCAGTGGCCCCATTCCCAGTCCACCACCGCGGTGACGCGATCGTCCTCGAACATGAAATTGACCGGCCCGGTATCGCCCTGGACGAGTGAGACCCGGGCCACTGATTGCGGCACGAAACGGCGCAGCCAGTCCACGCCGTAGCTGAGCAGCGGGTCCTCATAATCTGCAAGAAAGCCGGCAAACTGCTGTAATTGCGCGTCGAGATCGCCGAGCGCAGCCTCGGCCGCATTGCCGGGGCGGGGTCCCAGCAAGTCGTCCAGGGCAAGATCGTCGGGGTCAAGGCGGTGGAGTCGCGCGATAATGTCGATGAAATCCTCCATGACCTTGCGCTGCTGCGCCTCGTCGGCGACACCGGGCAGATCGGCGCTGCCCGGTACCCGGCTGAAGAGGGCGGCATGGTGCGCCTCGTTCCAGCCCAGCAAGGCGGGAACCGGAATGGCGGTCTGCATCAGCGCCCGGCAGACCCCCGCTTCGCGCCGCAGGGATACATTGCTGCCGGCGACTGGCTGTCGATCAAGGCGCAGAAAACCTTCGAGGACGCTTCCGTCCGCCGCTGTTACGTCCACCACCCACGCTTCGCGCCGTGCCACATGGCGCTCCAGCCGGCTGAGCTGTCCCTTGCCGAGGGTTTCAAGCCAGTTCAGGAGACCCGCTGGCAAGTCGTGGTTGCTAATGGACACGGTATTCACTCCGGTTCGAGCGGGGTTTTTCCAGGTGCGGGCCGATACCAGATCGGTGAGGTATAGGCGCGTTCCTGGTGTACCAGCGCGGTATCAGGTGGTATGTCGGCATCCATCCTCACCTGGTCGTGCAGCGTCCAGCGCGGGGTCGGAATCTCAAGTACCCGGGCGTAGTACACGGCCGGCTGCGTGGGATCAAAGTCGGGATCAGTCCAGACCGTCGCCAGTTCCGCATCGCCAATGCTGTTGCTGTAGCTGGCGCTGGATCGATCGACGGTGTCGCCGACCGCCTCGAGTTTGCCCGCCTCATTCCTGTTGCGCTCACCGGACCAGGCCACATCGTATACCCTTTCCCGGAGCTCGCCCCAGCGATCCACCCAGCCCTTGACCACCTGGATCCGGTCGAGATTGGCGCCGTCCGGCTCCTTGAGCGCGGAGAGCATGAATACAGGTGCCTTGCCGTCGGCGCCGGGCGGCAGCTCGCCGCCCATGGGTACGCCTTTCCGGTAACCGCGCAGGGCAGGGTGGGGGCCGGCGAGATCGTCCGCCGAGTAGTCCCAGCCGCCGAAGAAACGTACCCGGATGCGCGGCCCTGTGGTGGCATAGGCCTCGCGTCGGCGCATGGCGTCGAACAGGGCTTCCCGCGTGTTTTCCGTCGCCCAGACCGCGGCATAGCCCGATGCCAGCTGCATGGCACTGTTCATCTCCGCTTCCGGGATGCCCCAGAGTTTGCTGGCGCGATCCGGTGACGGTTCATGGGTCACCATCTTGCCCCAGTAATTGTCTTCCTCGACCGCAGCCAGCGCCGTGTGGGAGTCACTGCTGCCGATCATCCCGAACTGGAAGGGATTGATGCCCAACTGCTGCTCCAGTTTCAGCCCCAGCTGCAGGGCCGGGCGCGCGTACTGGTAGTGCTGCATGCTCTCCTGCTGGGCCTCGCTCATGTCGATATTGAACTGGTCCCAGGTGCCGTAGTCCGCGAATTCGTCGGTGGGTGAGAGCAGCGGGTGGGCCTCGCTGTCGCCCTTGATCTGGGTCACTTCAATCAGCGGCTCCCAGCGGATGCGTTCGCGGGCATAGTCGGCGTTTATCGCTGCGCCGCTGGAGTCGGTCGGTGCGAACATCAGTCCGCCGCTCAGGTTGCTGTTGTGGGGGATGGCCAGGGCCTGGCCGCCAGTGTTCATTTCATAGTCCGACAAATAACGCCAGAGGGCCTCTGGATCATCGCTGTCGAAGGCGGAAAAAGGCGTAACCTGGTTGGCGCGGTCGGCACCATCGCGCAGCACCACCACCCGGTGCAGGTTGTCCCCGCCGGGCATTGCCGACCACTCGAAACCGACAAAAGCAGTAAACACGCCGGGCGTGTTGGCCTCGTCGGCAATGCGGTTGTTTTCCTCCCAGGGGGAGGGCAGTGACTCGGGCAGCGTGACCAGGGGTTCGCCCGCGGCGTAGGAGGCGCCGATGTCCAGCATCATGCGCCCGAAGCCGATCGCATCACCGGCCGCGAGTACCTTGAGCCAGTTGCGTGCGGTCTCGTTCTCGAGAATGGCCGGCTCGCCGGCACGGATCAGGGGCATGATGCCCAAATACTCCGCGTGGTCCGACACCACCAGGAAATCCAGCGGCCGGTTGATTTTCGCCTGCATGCCGTTGTTGGCGGTTACCGTTTCGCCGCGGGCGAATCGGTAGGCGTGCTCCGGCCCCAGGTCCCTGGCACCAAACAGGTTGGCATCCAGAGAGACGGAGGTGTGCAGGTGGGTGTCGCCCCAGAATACCTGGTTGGGATAGTCCTGATCCTGCCAGGGAGAATAGCTGGCCTTGTCGGCGGGTGTCTCTGCAGCCGCGCCTGTGGTGGCGAGCGCGGTCGCGGCAACAAGGGCACCCAGGCGCTGTCTGATCGATTGCATCGTGACTCCTCTTGTTGTTATCGGTCAGCCTGGGGCTCAAGCGACGGGGTAGTCGGCCGCGGTGCTGAGTGTTTCCAGTCGATCCAGCCCGGCGTTCACCTGCGCCAGCTTGTCGCGGTAGGTGGCCAGTGCCCCGGCGCCCAGTACCAGCTGCGCCGGTGGTTCGGGCATAGTGTACAGATCGACAAAAATGCGCGCTGCCCGCACCGGGTCACCCGGCTGCTTGCCATCAATGGCGGCAATCATGTCCAGACGCTCGTGTACCTGCCGGTAGTCGTCGATGACTGTGCCCGAGCGCTGCATGGACCGGCCGGACCAGTCGGTACGGAAGGCGCCGGGTTGCACCGAGGTCACCCGGATGCCCAGAGGAGCCACTTCTTTCTGCAGGGCCTCCATCAAGCCTTCGAGCGCGTACTTGGAGGCGCTGTAATAGCCTGTGCCAGGATTCGCCATGATGCCGGCCTGGGAGGAATTGTTGATGATGTGGCCACTGCCCTGCCGCCGCATAACCGGCAGCACCGCACGGGTCAACGCCAGGGCGCCAAAAAAATTGACATCGAACAGGTCCCGTACCGCATCTTCCTCGCCTTCTTCGATGGCTGCCACATAGCCGTAGCCTGCATTGTTGACCAGTGCATCGATGCGGCCAAACCGGGCAAGCGTGGCGGCGACACAGGCTGCAATATCCTCCGCAGACCCGACATCGAGTTGCAGCGCAATTGCCTGCTCGGGAAAGCGCTCGCAGATATCCGCGACCGAGGCCGGGTTGCGTGCGGTCACCGCGACCAGGGCGCCTTCCTCCAGCGCGGCAAGCGCGATCTCCCGGCCAAAACCGGTGGAGCAGCCAGAGATCAGCCAGACAGAACTTTCTAAAGCAGGCATGTTATTCCTCCAGACGCCAGGCGTAACTCTGCGCCCTGGCGGTCAGCTGCTGGTAGCGTTCCGCGGGTGTCAGCCAATGATGGTCTCCGCTCAGTTCCTGTTGCAACTGCTCGTGGGCTACCAGGCGCTGGCGCACGCCAAGGTCTGGGCCGGGGATGCCGCCGGCAAACTCTGCCCAGCGCAGGGTGAGGATACCCTCGTCGAGATCGGAAGGATCCAGCCAGTTGTGCACACCCGGGTCCCGCAGGCTGAGGACAAAGGTGTAGGTCCCGTCCGGATTGGCGCGGGACTGGTGCCGGTTCAGGCAGCCAGTACGATCGGTGATCTGGTTGGTGGTGCCCCAGATGTTGGTGATGGGCGCGATGAAGTAGTCGGCGCCACCGAGATTGACGTCCAGCACCATGGCGGTATCTGCATCAGGCAGGCGGAAATAGCCCATGATGTAGATCTGGTTGCGCAGGGCGCCGTCGCTGTCGCGGTCAATGGTGAACTCGAAGGCATTGACCGGCCCGTCCATCGCCTGCCGGTTCCAGCGCGCGGTGGATTCCGCCCAGCGCTGCATGTAGGTCTTGATCCGGTCCAGATTCTCCGCTTCGCTGAAAGGCTGACGCGACGGCGCGGGCTCCAGCACTTCAATCGACAGCTCGTTGGCCCGATCCGAGCCCCAATTGGCAATCACGTCGCGAATATAGAATTCGTGGCTGCCGGGGGGCGTTTGCACATGGTTGCGACGCCCATCCGCGGCGCTCGCATCCACAGTGATCTCGAAGCGCCCCTCGGCATCGACTGCCAGATCCTTGCCATCGAGCAGGCCGAGGGTTTGCATTTCCGGCCCCCATAGGGTGAAGTAGTTTTCCACCAGGCGTTGCTCTGCGACCCTGCCCCGGATCAGATAACGATATTCATGGTGCACGGGTATCACCCGGTAGATCGAGTCGGGGTTGTCGATACCCCAGCGGCTGCCGGGAATGTCACGGCCCGCGAGGTGATGGGGTAGCCGGCTGATGGTAATGACCTTCGGATACAGCGGGTCCTGGTTGAGAGCCCAGACAGTGGCGCCGAACATCACTTCCTCGAAGGCCCAGTCGAAGCAGCTGCGCATGGTCGCACCGGGAGCTGCGTGCTCGAGCCAGAACTCGCGCACCCGCTGGCGGGCGGCGACAACCTCCGGGTGTTGATAGTAGCTCAGCGCCAGCAATTCATGCTGGCGCTGTTCTTCGGTGTTGATGGGGTTGTTGCTTACCCGCATGTCTGCACTCCGTGGTTGTGTAGTTAAAACTCGTAGACGACATCCAGCCCGTACATGCGCGGCAGAATGAACGAGTCGGTGGCGAAGCCAAGTGCTCCGAAATCAATCCCCCATTCGCGGTAGCCCTTGTCCGCCAGGTTCTTGCCCCAGGCGGAAACGCGCAGCGAACCGGCTCCGACCTCAATATTTGTCAGGCTGGCGCGGGCATTGATCAGCGTCTGCTTGCCAGCCGAGTCGTACAGGTTGTTGATGGGATGAAAGTAGCGTTCACTGTTGTAGGACGCATTCGCCTGCACTACCAGCTGACCGAAAGAGAAAGGCTCGAAGGTATATTCGGCGATCAGGCTGGCGTTGTGCCGCGGCGTATGAATTGTTTCTGCAATGTCGGAAATGTCGACGTTTTCCGTGCCACTCCCGACACCGGTAACCGGGTTGCTGGGCGTGGTTTCGAACTCCTTGATATCATTGTCTATGAAGCCGTAACTGGCCTTGAGCAGCAGCCCGGTGACGGGAATCAGGGTCGCCTCAATCTCCACTCCCAGAGCCTCTGTCTTGCCGGCATTGGCAATGATGGAAGAGGCGCCGCCAGAGCCCGCCTCGAACTGGGTGACCTGCTTGTCCTCATAGACATAGTGGAACAGGGCTGCGTTGAGGCGCAGCTTTTGCTGCCACAGGTCGGACTTCACCCCCAATTCGTAGGAGGTTACGTTCTCCTCATCAAAAGGCGTGGCGAAGGCGCTGGAGCTTGCGGCACGGGCGTTGAAGCCGCCCGAGCGGAAGCCGCGGGAGAGGGTGAAATAGGTATTCAGGGTGTCACTCGGCGCGTAGCGGACGGTGACCGCCGGGGTTACATTGGACCATGAGTCATCGCCAATGACCTCCTCTATGCCCTCATTGCGCTGAATGTTCGAATTGCGCAGAAAGGAGGTCTTGTTGTCGCGGGTATAACGGAGTCCCACCGTGACATCCACCTGTTCGTTGACCGCGTAGGTCAGCTGGCTGTAGGCCGCTACCGAGTCGTTGTCCGAGCCGTAGACAAATACTGGCGTTCCGAGCAAGGTATCCTTGCCAAAACAGGCCAGTGGGTTGGCGAAGGTCGGGTCCTGGCAGAGGAAGGACTGGGTTCCCTGATCCAGTCCACCGTAGGCGAAAATGGCGGGCAAAACGAAGGACTGCGGGTTGTCCTCGTAGGTTTCTTCCTCGAAGTAGTAGAGCCCCAGAGTGTACTGCAGGCGGTCACTCAGGGCCGTGCCCAGCATCTGGAATTCCTGAGTGAACTGGTCCTGTCTGCTGTCGCGGCTGGCGATGAACAGGGGGACGAAGTCTCCTGCTGGAATGACGCCGCCCCTCCCGTCCAGCACATTGACCCCGTCGGAAGGAAAGCTGCCGTATTCGTTTTCGGTTGTTCCCGAATCCCAGTCGCGATGGGCGGTGATGGATTTCAGGGTAAAGCTGTCACTGGCCCATTCCACTGTGAGTGCGTGGCCCTTGATGGTGGACCAGTTGGCCGCTGAGTCCGAGAACGGCATGGGCAGGCTATCCTGGCGCCGGGGCGACGCCACCGCCGCGGCCTGGGCATAGATCGGGCCGCCGAGGCCCGCCTGGAAAGGCCTGATATGGACCAGCTGGACAATGGCCCCGTTGCTGTCGCGGTCCGAGTAGTCGAACACGTAGTCCGCGGTCAGAGTATCGTTGGGCTGCCACCGTAGCGCGAACCGCGCCGCTTCGGACTTTTGGGTCTCCCCCAGTTTGTTGTCTGCCTCGGAGTTGTCGAGCCAGCCTTCCCGGCTCCAATGGGTGTATGAGACGGTTGCGGCAAAGTCCCCGTGCTTGCCCGTGTCCAGCGAAGTCTCGCTGCGGAGGTAGTCGTAATTGCCCGCGGAAAGCTTCTGCCTGAAACCGAATTCTTCGCCGGGTTTGCGGGTTATGAGGTTTATTGCGCCACCAATGGCGTTGCGGCCGTACAGGGTTCCCTGGGGGCCGCGCAAGACTTCTATGCGCTCGAGGTTGACCGTGTCGAAAGAGGCCCCGGAAATGCGTGCGATGTAGACGCCGTCGGCGTATAGACCCACGGTGGGTTCGGTCAACAGCGAAGGATCGGTAGAGGACATGCCGCGCATGCTGTAGCCATAGTTGTCGGAGCTGCCCGGCGGTTTGCGGATTTCCAGGTTGGGCGTGTACAGGGCGACATCGCCGGGCTCCCCGACGCCTATCTGTTGCAACGCCCCTATGTCGAAGGCCGAGACTGCTATCGGGGTCTCCTGCAGACTCTCCTGGCGCTTTTGTGCGGTAACAACGACTTCCTCCAGCATCTGGGTACGTGCAGTCGCGTCTTGTTGGGCCAGGCTCGGGGCCGCAGCGAGGCAGCAGCTGGCCAGGGTCAGGGAATGCTTGAGCTTGTTATATCTCTTATTCATCGCATCAGTCTCCGGTCGATCAGGTCAAACAGGAATCGTCGTGAGACATCCCGGCAATCACCAAAGCGGACATCGCACACACCTGTAAATAGTAAACCAGGTACCGTATATTGCAAGTGCAGCGAGCAGACCGCCAAGGATGGTTCAGATGTTCAGCCCGTTATCGCAGCTCGATCTCAACGCGACCGATTCGCGCGCCTGTGAGCGGGAAGCCAACGGCAGCGTCCGGGGGATAGTTTCCCGCCGGCGAGCCAGTGTCTACGCCTATATCGAAGGTCTCGTCAATGGAATAGAATCCGGGTGGCGTGGCGGGTGTCCGCTGCTGGCCCAGGATCCCGTCAGCCAGCTTCAGGGTAAATTGCCCGCCCCGGCCGTAACCGCCTCCGTCATAGTCGAACACGAGCGTCAGCTGGTGCTCACCCGGTGGCAACGGTTCTTGCCCGGCGATGCTGAACTTCGCGACTTCGAATACCCGGTACTCGAACACCGGCCGACTGTCTGCGTCCAGGTAAAGCGACCAGCCGCTGCCGGTGGCGCCCAGGGTGGCAATCACACCCTCTGCAAACTCGTTGCCTTCCGCGGAAACAACTACTTGGGCCCGGAGGATCCAGGAACGATTGGCCATGCCCGGCGCACCACTTTCGGGAATTGCGATCGCGCCCTCGTAGAAAGTAAAGTGCTCGCGATTGCCCCGCAGGCTGGGCAGGGGCGCGTTACCGCGAACCGCCAGTGCGTTGCGAAGCGGCAGGATTCCGACGCGTTTTGCTTCATTGTGGAACTGCTCTTGCAGCGTGCGTAACTTGTCGGGATGTGCCTGTGCGAGATCCCTGCTTTGGCTGAAATCCTGTTCCAGATGGTAGAGCTCCCAGACATCGTCTTCGAAGGGCGTGGGAGACACCGGCAAGCCGACCTCCCAGGGCAGCATGCTGTGGCGCGCCGACGCCAGCCAGCCTTGGTGATAGATCGATCGATGGCCGTGGACTTCGAAATACTGGGTCTGCTTGTGCTCCGGCGCTTCGGGGTCGGCAAAGCTCGGCAGAAGGCTGGCACCATCCATGGGAATTTGCCGGACGCCATTGACCATCTCAGGCAGAGACAGGCCCGCAGCGTCGAGAACGGTGGGAGCAATATCATTGACATGCGAGAACTGGCTGCGCAGCCCGCCCTGGTCGTGTATACGCTGTGGCCAACTGACAACCATCGGCGTCCGGGTTCCGCCCAGATGGGAGGCAACCTGCTTGACCCAGGGGAAAGGGGTATTGGTCGCCCAGGCCCAACCCGCCGGGTACAGGGCAAAACTGTTGGGCCCGCCGATGTCGTCGAGTTGCCTGAGCTGTCGCGCGATCGGTTCCTGCATGCCTTGCAGCGCGCCCAGATAATTGGTGCTCCCCTCGTTGCCGGCGGCACCCTCGCCGCCGTTGTCGCCGACCAGGTAGATGAACAGGGTATTGTCAAACAGGTTGAGGGCTTGCAGGGCATCCACTATCCGGCCCACCTGGGTATCGGTGTGACTCAGGAAACCGGAGAAGACTTCCATCATGCGGGAGGCGACGATCTGTTCCTCACTGCCAAGGTCATCCCAGGCTTTTATGCCCTCGTGCCGCGCCGTCAGGCGAGCATCGGCGGGAATGACCCCGAGTGCTTTCTGGCGTCGAAAAGTCTCCTCCCGCAGCCTGTCCCACCCCTGAGTGAACTGGCCACGATAGCGGCTGATCCAGGGTTCAGGTACCTGCAGCGGCGCGTGTGTGGCGCCGGGCGCGAAATAGAGGAAAAACGGCCTTTCGGGTGCCAGGGAGTTTTGCAACTTCATCCAGCGCACGGCCTGTTCCGCCAGATCCTCGGTCAGGTGGTAGCTTTCTCCCGACGGGCGACGCACCGCGGTAGTGCCTTCATACAGCGTGGGCTCAAACTGATCGGTCTCGCCGCCGAGGAAGCCATAGAACTTTTCGAAGCCCTGGCCTACGGGCCAACGCTCGAATGGCCCGATTGGCGAAGCTTCCCAGTCTGGTACCAGATGCCATTTGCCGAACAAGGCCGTGCTGTAGCCGTTATTGCGCAAGATTTCGGCAATGGTTGCGGTTTCGGGTTGCAATACACCCTGGTAGCCGGGATAGGCATTGGAAGAGTTGATCACTGCGCCGACGTTGGCGACATGGGAGTCGCGGCCGGTGAGCAGGGAGGCTCGCGTGGGTGAGCACAGCGCTGTTGTATGAAAACGGTTGTAACGGAGACCAGAGCGGGCAAGTCGCTCAAGTGTGGGAGTGTGGGCGGGGCCACCAAAGGTACTTGCGGCCCCAAAACCGGCGTCGTCCAGCAGTATTACCACGATGTTTGGTGCGTCTGCCGGTGCTTGCTGGACGGCAACCACCGGAGCCGGATCTGCCGCCATGCTGGTGCCTGTGGTGGACGCAAGAAGGCTTGCCAGCAGCAGACATAAGGCACTTTGGCGCTTGCGACCGAGGCCGGGAGTGGTCACGTTCATTGTTATTGTCTCCGCCTTGCTGAACTGTCGGCCCGCGATCGAACCATTGGCATGCAGCTGAAATTAATAGTAAGCAAGGTATCGGATATTGCAAGTCGTGTGTTCTGTGGTGGCTTGTTTCCATGCAGATGGCCGTCGTATGCCTCAAAGCCTTGCCGGGCTGGACAGCGGGACGCTGAGATCGAGAGCATGGGCGGCATGCGCGAGGCTTTCCTGCAAGTCCTGAAGCGTACGCCGACCGACAATACTGCGGTAGTCTGTTTCAATATTGGCGAAAGCGGCCAGCAAGGCGGCAATGAAGGCGTGGCCTTGAACGCTGAAAGCGACCTGACGCACCCGCTTGTCCCGAGGGTCTACCGTGACAGTGACATACCCCAGGCGTTGCAGTGAGGTGACCTGTTTTCCCGTTGCCTGCAGTGAAATACCCGCTGATTCAGATAGTTGCGACAGGGTCATGCCGGTCAGACTCAAGTGGCTGACCACGGCGAGATGGTCGATGCGAACGCCGGTGTGTCCCGTCGTCTCCATGATATGGGCACATCGGCGGTGGTAATCATCCCCCAGCAGCTGTAGATAACGGCCGATGTTGTGGGAGACATAAGTCTTTCTGTTGTTGCGAGGCTTCTCCGGACGTACGGAGTGCAGGGCCTGCTGGCCACTGATAGCAATCTCAATATCGAGCGCTGTCAGGAATTCGTAGAGCCTCAGCTCAAGGGCTTGCAATGCCTCGGCGCCCACAATCCTGGAATACACCCGGTAGATGCCTTCAATGATTGCGCTTGACTGCTGCAGCAACTGCAGACCTTCTGGGGTATAGCTGATCAGTCGCGCCCGCGCATCCTTGGGGTCGCGTCGCTGCTGGATAAGCCCCATGGCCTCCACATTCGCAACCAGTTTGGCCATGGCTCTGTGAGTGATGCCAGCGCGAGCAGCGAGAACGGTAAGCCGGGTGCCACTGAGTTCGAGATTGCGCAAGACCGACCCATGGACGGGCCTGATGTCGGTATAGCCGTGCCGGTGGTAGGCAGCCAGCATCCTGCCGGAAAAATCATCGGCGAGTGCCACCAGCCTGTGGCCGAGATTGTCTCGACGGGCCTGGTCCAGGGCTGCCTGTGAAACGGCTGCCCTGGTCACGATGGATGGCTCCTATAGGCTTTCGTCCGCCATGCAGTTTTCTGCGCCCGTGGCGCAGGTTCACACCACCGCCAGGCCATCGCGGTCACTCTTGCGTTTGGCCAGGTCAGCCGGCAGCTTGCGCGCTCCGACATAGAACAGCGCAATTGCCACCAGCCCGGTCATGGATGCCAGCACCATCGCGTAGCGCAGGCTCTGGTCGCCAAAGCGCGGTGCCAGCAGGTCACTGGTCAGACCGGTCAGAAAGGGGCCGAGGCCGAGGCCGATCATGTTCAGGACAAAGAACAGGATGGCGGAGGTCAGGGCGCGCATGGACGGCGGTACCAGGGCGTGAGACATGGCGATACTCGGGCCGAGGTACAGCGCGGTAAGAATGTTGGTGAAGATCAGAATGATCAGCAGGTGCGTAGTGTTGTCTGTCAGCAGCACATACAAATAGGGGCCGAAAGCGATGAGGCCACCGTACATGGGAACCCAGAGGTACCAGCGCGCATCGCGGGCACCAAAACGATCGCCGAGATAGCCTCCGAGGTAGGTGCCCGCGGCGCCGCCAATGCCGGATACCAGCGCCAGCACCACCCCGACCTGGGCAATGCTGAGGCCGTGGTTGCGGATCAGGAAGGAAGGAAAAAAGTTGCCGACTCCGTAGCCGACAAAAGCCATCAGTGAACAGCCAAAAGCGATATACCAGAACGATGGCAGCTGCTTCAGCACCGACATGGTTTCGGCGAAGCTTGGCCTGTGTGCGGTCTCTGCCGCCGTGTCCCAGCGCCCCCGTATGGGTTCCTGTACCGTGAATCGGAGTACCACGGCAAAGAGCACGCCGGGGATGCCCACCACCAGGAACGCCATGCGCCAGCCAAAGGCTTCGGCAATCATGCCGCCGAAGGCGAAGCCAAACAGGATGCCGACGTAGATACCCATGGAGTAGAACGACAGGGCACGTCCGCGCTGCTCCGGGGGAAAATAGTCGCTGATCATGGAGTGCGCGGGCGGGCTGCCACCCGCCTCGCCGAGGCCGACACCGATGCGCGCCGCCAGCAGCTGGCCGTAATTCTGCACAAAGCCCGAGAGCGCGGTCATGCCGCTCCACACTGCCAGCGCCAGGGAGACGATATTGCGGCGGTTGCCGCGATCAGCCCAGTAGGCGATAGGAATACCTGCACAGACATAGATCAGGGCAAAACTGAAGCCACTCAGCAACCCCAACTGGGCGTCCGACAGTCCCATGTCGGCCTTGATCGGTTCCTGCAGGATCACCAGAATCTGCCGGTCGATGAAGTTGAAGGCGTAGACAATGGTCAACATGACCAGGACAAAACGCTTGTAACCGGCCGAGTAATCCTGTGCCGTCTGGCTCACGCTGGCTCTTCCCTGTGTTTTTATGTCCCGCCAATATACCCGCTGTTCGATTCAGGTCAAAGAACGAGCTCCGCCATGTCCCGCAGCAGTGTGCTGTCGCCGTTGATCAGCAGGCTGGTGACCGGCGAATTTTCCCAGTCGCGGATTTTTTCCCGGATACGGTCCCTGGGGCCACAGAGGGAAATCTCGTCGGCAAACTGGTCCGGCACCAGGGCGATGGCCTCGTCGCGTTTGCCGGCAAAGAACAGCTCCTGGATCTGCTCGGCCTCATCGGCGAAGCCCATCCGCGCCATCAGTTCCTTGTGGAAGTTGCGCGCCTTCGAGCCCATGCCGCCGATATAGAACCCCAGCATGGCCTTGACCGGATACAACGCCTCTTCCAGGTTGTCATTGATGTTGCACAGTACCAGGGCGGGAATCTCGAAGCCGGGTTTGGCGTTGCGCAGCTGGTCGGCGTAGACCTCCTGCCGGTAGGGGGAGTAGTAGAGGGGCAGCCAGCCATCGGCGATTTCCGCGGTCTGCTCGACGTTTTTCGGGCCCTCGGCGCCTATGAAGATCGGCAGGTCGGCCCGCAGCGGATGGACGATGGATTTCAGCGGTTTACCCATGCCCCAGGCGCCGGGACCGTGATAGGGCAGGGGATAGAACTCGCTGTCGCTGGTCACCGGTGCCTGCCGCGCCAGCACCTGGCGGATAATGTCGACGTAGTCGCGGGTTCGGGTCACCGGCTTGCTGTAGGGCGCGCCGTACCAGCCCTCCACCACCTGCGGCCCGGAGACTCCCAGCCCCAGGATCATGCGCCCACCGGACAGGTGATCCAGTGCCAGGGCGGCCATCGCGCAGGCGGCAGGGGTGCGGGCGGAAAGTTGGGCCACGGCGGTGCCCAGGCGGATGCGTGTGGTCTGGCTGCCGATCCAGGCCAGCGGAGTGAAGCAGTCGTTGCCCCAGGACTCCGCGACCCACACCGAGTCAAAGTCCAGCCGCTCCGCTTCCTGGGCCAGTGCCACCAGGTTCGGCGGTGGCTGCGCGCCCCAGTAGCCGAGTTGCAGTCCCAGAGAAAGTTTGCTCATGCCTTGTGTCCTTTGAGTAGATATTATGGTGCACTTTGCGCCTACTCTAACCGATTCAGGGGATGCGGCAAGGCGCCAAAGCGGCCACGCTGGCTGGCACAAGCGCTCAGCGCAGGTGTTAATCCGGCAGCTGATTGGATACACTCTCGCGGCTGTAACCGGCGACAGGGGAATGACAGGCAATGGCTGAACTGACACATCTGGACGCCTCGGGCACCGCCCGCATGGTGGATGTGGGGGGCAAGCCCGAAACGCAGCGCGAGGCAGTGGCGACAGCACGGGTATGCATGCAGCCCGAGACCATGCGTCTGCTGCAAGCGGGGGCGCATGCCAAGGGTGATGTGCTGACCGTGGCCCGTATCGCCGGCATCCAGGCCGCCAAGAAGTGCTCGGAACTGATCCCCCTGTGCCATCCCCTGATGCTGAGCAGTGTCGACGTGGATTTTGCACTCGACGCCGACACCAGCACGGTGCACATCTCCGCACGCTGCCGACTGGAAGGCAGGACCGGGGTGGAAATGGAGGCCCTGACGGCAGCGTCGGTCGCGGCCCTGACGATCTACGACATGTGCAAGGCCGTCGACCGCGGCATGGTGATCAGCGACATCGGCCTGGCGGAGAAACGCGGCGGCAAGTCGGGAGACTGGCAGCGCGAGGGTGGCGCGGCCTGATGCTGCGGATTCTGTTTTTTGCGCGGGTGCGTGAGGAGCTCGATTGCGGCAGCATTGAGCTGCCCTGGTCAAGAGCCTGTGACAGTGTGGAGGCACTGCTGGCGACACTGCAGCAGCGTGGGCCGCAGTGGCAATCCGCCCTCGGGCAGCCCAACCTGGTGGTCGCGGTGAACCAGCAGGTTGCGGAGCCGGCAACCGCCCTGCAGTCGGGCGATGAGGTGGCGTTTTTTCCACCCGTGACCGGCGGTTGAGCGATGGCTCCGGGGACGCTGCGGGCGCAGATACAGGAACAGGTCTTCGATCCCGGGGCGTTGCAACAGTCGCTGGTGAGTGTCCACAGCGGGGCCGTGGTGACTTTTACGGGCCATGTTCGCGGCGGCGAGGGCGAAGCGGCCGTGACTTGTCTTGAGCTGGAACACTACCCGGGCATGACCGAACGCAGCCTGTTGGCGATTCTGGAGGATGCGGCGGCGCGCTGGCCTCTGCTGGCTGCCGCGATTGTACATCGGGTGGGGCGCCTGTCGCCGGGTGAGCCGATTGTCTGGGTCGGCGTCAGTGCCGTGCACCGGTCCGAGGCCTTTGTTGCCTGCGACTTTGTTATGGATTTTCTCAAAACCAGGGCGCCGTTCTGGAAAAAGGAGCATGGGCCGATGGGTGCGGCCTGGGTCGAAGCCCGCGACAGTGATGCTGAGCGCGCTGCTCGCTGGCAGCCGTCCGCGGGTGGTGGCCGGTGAACCGATTTCGTTCGACAACAGTATTACAAGGGGATTAAGGCATGGAACTGGATGGACGTGAGCTGCGCAATGCCCTGGGTCGCTTTGCGACCGGCGTGTGCCTGATTACCACGGTAACGGAGGAAGGGGAGCCCCTGGCGCTGACAGCGAATTCGTTCAGCTCCGTGTCGCTGGATCCGCCGCTGGTGCTGTGGAGCCTGCAGAGCAACTCGGATGTCTTTGCAGTTTATTCCGGGGCCAAAAACTTTGCGATCAATGTGCTCGCGGGCAATCAGCAGGAACTGTCCTCGCGCTACGCGCGCAAGGGCGATCACCTGCTGGATCCCGAGCATTTTACTCCGGGCGAGCATGGCGGAGCACCCATTATCAACGACGCGCTGGTCAGCTTCGAGTGTAGCCTGGACACCGTCCACCCGGGCGGTGACCACGTGATTATCGTGGCCCGTGTCGACGCCATGCACGTTCGCCCCGAGGGCGAGCCGCTGCTTTTCTACAGCGGCGCCTACCGCGCGCTGGCTTGACGAGGTCGAAGTCGAACAGTGGATGTGATCAATTTCTGTACCAGTTGTGGCGCCGAGGTCAACCTGCGCATCCCGGAGGGGGATGACCGCCAGCGCTTTGTCTGTGTTTCCTGTGAGGCTATCCACTACATCAATCCCCGAGTGATTGTAGGTTGCCTGCCGGTCTACGAAGGTAAAGTGTTGTTGTGCAAGCGCGCGATTGAGCCCCGCCGCGATTATTGGACTCTGCCCGCGGGTTTTATGGAAAATGGCGAGACCACGGTACAGGGCGCGGCCCGTGAAACCTGGGAGGAAGCCAGGGCGCGGGTCAG
The DNA here is from genome assembly GCF_040221975.1 of Haliea sp. Taxonomy (GTDB): domain Bacteria; phylum Pseudomonadota; class Gammaproteobacteria; order Pseudomonadales; family Halieaceae; genus Haliea. The sequence goes on along the minus strand of NZ_JAVJWR010000033.1, from coordinate 479,442 downwards.
TGACCTCGAGTTGTATCGCATCTTTGACGTTCCCCATATCAGTCAGGTCTACATGTTCTACCGCTGCGCACTGGTGGAGGGTGCCTATGGCGTGGGCCCGGAAAGCACCGAGACTGGCTTGTTTCGCGAGGATGAGATTCCCTGGGACGAAATTGCGTTTCCGGTCATCCGCGAAACCCTGAAAGAGTACTTTGCCGATGTCGTCACCGGTCAGTTCCCGGTACGGGTATCGGCGATAGAGCGCAGGCGACCCCGGGGGTAGCGAGCCCGGACGATCAGCACAGATACAGGCACAAGGAGAACAGGCAATGGCATTTCCCAAGATTGGTAATCTGGCACCGGCGTTTTCCCTGCCAGACCAGGACGGCAAGACCGTCACCCTGAAGCAGTTCCGTGACAAGAAGAACGTGGTGTTGTACTTCTATCCGAAGGCCATGACTCCGGGTTGCACGGTGCAGGCCTGTGGTATTCGCGACAGTCAGAAAGCGCTGGCGAAGGCGGACACGGTGGTGCTGGGCGTAAGTCCGGATCCGGTGGCACGCCTGGGCAAGTTTATCGACAAGCAGGACCTCAACTTTACCTTGCTGTCGGATGAGGATCATGCTGTTGCAGAAAAGTATGGCGCCTGGGGCCTGAAGAAATTCATGGGCCGGGAGTTCATGGGCATCCTCCGCACCAGCTTCATCATTGGCAAGGATGGGCGTCTCAAACATGTGATGGACAAGGTCGCCACCAAGACTCACCATGAAGACATTCTGCAACTGATCAAGGAGCTGAAACTCTAGTAATTTATGATTGCATTTATTCTCAACGGCAGCGATGTCAGCCTCGATACCGATCCGCAGACGCCATTGCTGTGGGCTCTGCGCGACAATCTGCGCCTCACCGGCACCAAGTTTGGCTGTGGCATGGGCCTCTGTGGTGCCTGCACTGTACACCTGGACGGGGAGGCGGTGCGCAGTTGCTCCCTGCCGCTGTCAGCGGTGGCGGGCAAGTCGGTAACAACCATCGAGGGGCTGGGCGGCAGGCATCCACTGCAACGGGCGTGGGTCGAGCATAACGTCCCCCAGTGCGGCTATTGCCAGAGTGGGCAGATCATGTCGGCGGCGGCACTGCTGACCAGCAATCCGGCCCCGGACGAGGCAGCCATCCGCCAGGCCATGGCGGGTAACCTGTGCCGTTGCGGCACCTACCACAAGGTGCAGCGGGCCATCCTCAGCGTTGCGGCAGTCGCGCACTGGGAGCCGGTGGTGGAGGACGATTCGTGAAGCAGACCCGGCGTCAGTTCATTCGCAATGTTTCGCTGGCCGGGGGAGGGCTCGCGCTGGGGTTCCAGCTCACGGGCTGCTCGGACAAACCGCTACAGCTTGGCAGTGAGGCCGACTTCCGCCCCAACGCCTTCCTGCGCATTGATCCTGATGGCGCCGTGACACTGCAGATCCCCAAAGCGGAAATGGGCCAGGGTGTCGTCACCGGCATGGTGACCCTGGTGGCCGAGGAACTGGAAGTGGATCCAGCCACGGTCCGCTATGAGATGGCGCCGGTGCACAGCGCCTTCGCCGACCCCGAGATGCGCCTGCAGATCACCGGCGGCAGCGCCTCCATCCGGGTGTACTACGACATTCTCCGGCAGGTCGGTGCCAGTGGCCGGGAAACGCTGGTTGCCGCGGCCATGAACCAGACCGGGCTGGCACGGGATGCACTGCAGGTGAACAATGGCAGTGTTCGCAGTACTGACGGCCGTGTGGTCCTGTCCTACGGTGAGCTGGTGGCGACGGCACGGACACTGCCCGCGGTCACCGCGGTGCCCCTGAAAGCTGCAGCGGATTTTCGCCTCATCGGTCATTATGAGCAGCGCGTGGATGCCGAAGCCAAAAGCAATGGTACGGCGCAGTTTGGTATTGATGTCGCTCCCGAGGGTTGCCTGACTGCAGTATTGTTGCGTTGCCCCTGGTTCGATGGCGCCGTGGAATCCTTCGACGCCGCCGAGGCTCGCGGCATGCCCGGCGTGGTGGCGGTATTCGCCACCGAGCACGGGGTGGCCGTAGTGGCCGAGGGCTACTGGCCGGCGCGGCAGGCTGCCGCCAAAGTCGATGTTCGCTTCACGCCGCCCGCGGAAGGTTTGCGGGACAGCGCCGCCATTGCCAGTGCCATGGCCGCGGCGCTGGACGGCGACGATTTCGCCAGCGTGCGCGATGATTCCGGTGTCGGCTCCGGGGAAGGCGAGCTGGTACAGGCGCGCTATGAGGTGCCCTTTCTGGCGCACGCGCCGATGGAGCCTCTCAACGCTACCTGTCGGCTGACCGCGGGCGGCTGCGAGGTCTGGGTTGGAACCCAGGCGCCGGATGTGGCCCGGGATGCGGCGTCCAGGATACTGGGTGTACCGCGTGAGGCTGTGGTCATCCACAACCAGTTCCTGGGCGGTGGTTTTGGCCGCCGTGCAGCCGCTGACAATGTCGCCGAAGTGGTGGCGATTGCGCGTGAGCTGGAGCGTCCGGTAAAACTGGTGTGGAGCCGGGAGGACGACATCCGCCACGACTGGTATCGCCCGGCGATGGCCGGCCAGATACAGGCGCGGGTGGGCCCGGACGGCGAGGTGAGCGCCTGGCGCCATCGCATCGTGGGACCGAGTATCAATCAGCAGGTTATCCCGGTGTTTGCCGGTACCATGCTGCCCCAGTGGGTGCCCGGCGGGGCGCGCAAGTTGGCGGGCAAGGCGGTTGCGCGCAAGGACTTCTCTTCGGTTGAAGGCGCGAAGGAGCTGCCCTACACTTTTGCCGGCATCAGCGTCCAGTATCACAATCTGCCGGTATCAGTGCCGCTGGGATACTGGCGTTCCGTGGGCCACAGTCACACGGCCTTTGTGGTGGAAAGTTTCGTCGACGAACTGGCCCATGCCGCGGGGCTCTGTCCGCTGGCCTTCCGACGCCGTTACCTGGCGCAGGAAGCGCCTGAGCGCAGGGTGCTGGACGCGGTGGCGGAGGCGTCCAACTGGGGCCGCGCCGCGCCGGGTCGTTTCCAGGGGCTTGCAGTGCACGCCTCCTTCAACTCGGTGGTTGCGGAAGTGGTGGAAATCTCGCTCGCGGACGGCAAGCCAAAGCTGGAGCATGTGTACTGTGCGGTGGATTGTGGCCAGGTGATCAACCCCGATATAGTCCGCGACCAGATGATCGGCGGTATCGTATTCGCCCTCAGTGCCGCGCTGTATGGCGAGATCACGATCAGGGACGGCGCCGTCGAGCAGGGCAATTATCACGATTATCCAGTGCTGCGACAGAACGAGGTGCCGCCAATGACTGTAGTGCTGCTCGACAGCGCGGCACCGCCCACAGGCGTTGGCGAACCCGGTACACCGCCGGCGGCGCCGGCGCTTGCCAATGCCCTCTTTGCCGCCACCGGTGTGCGCCACCGCCGCTTGCCCTTGCAACTATCGTGACTGCAGGCTCCTGGCTCAGAGGATGGATAGGTGGCGCGCCCGGAGAGATTCGAACTCCCGACCAACTGGTTCGAAGCCAGTTACTCTATCCAGCTGAGCTACGGGCGCGCAGAGTGCCCAGTATACATGAGATGGTGGGCACCGCTCATCATCAGTCATCACCCACGGTACTCTGGTCGGTGAAGTACTCTTCATCGCTGAGATTGTTGACAAAGGCGTCCTGGATAAAACGTGCATCCGATGACGCCCAGCGGACCTTTGCATTGGCAATACCGTAACTGTCCTGGTGTGAGCAGGGATCGTTTTCTACCTGCAGGAAGCGGTCATCCTGCCAGGAATAATCCGCCTGTAGAGTGATTTCGCCCGCGTCCCCCAGGGCAATGTAGTAGCGCATGACCGTATTGAAACTCCATTCCGGCGCCGTAGGCCGATGCGTTGCGGTATTGGCCAGGTACATGGCGATCAGGGAGCGGCCTCCCGTGAACAGCAGTGCGGTGATAAACGCAGCGGGCAGGGCGTCCCGCCAGGGCAGCAGTACGTCGGGCAGGATCTTGGACATCGCCGCGAACAGGAGCGTGACCACGAACAGCGACAGTACCCGGGCCTCGAGAAAGACCCACATGCCACTCCTGAAAGGTCGTGGTGCCACGTCCCAGATCTGATTCAGTGACTCCTGCATCTGGGCGAAGACCGTGGTGGCACCGACCACGGTGACCATGATCCCGATCAACGCCGGCCAGATGCCGCTCTGGTCGACCCGGCACTGCCCCCTGTCTGCCAGAGCAACTTGACGGCGCCCGCAAGGCCCCTCAAACTAACAGTCATTAGTTCCCGCTACGAGCCGGTGACGGCTCAGGAGAGCAGCATGGCCACTTGTCCCCATATCGACCTCAACAACCCCGATACTTTCCACGGCGGCCTGCCGCGGGAGGCCTTCCGCTACCTGCGGCGGGAGGAGCCAGTTTATTGGCACGAAGCCGACGCGAACACCCCCGGCTATTGGGCGGTGACACGGCAGGCGGAGCTGGATTATGTGTCAAAGAACCCGCAGCTGTTCTCCTCCGCCGAGCGCACCTGCATGCTGCAGAACCCCTCCCCAGAAGAAATCGAAATGATGCGGATGCTGATGATCAACATGGATCCGCCCAGGCACCTGAAATTCCGCCGCCTGGTGCGCACTGCTTTCACCCCGAAGAAAGTGGACAGCTACGAGCCGCGCTTCCGGGAGATTGCCCGTGACATCCTTGACCGAGCGGTGGCGAGCGGACGCTGCGATTTCGTCACCGACATCGCGGCAGAGTTGCCGTTGATCGCCATCTGCGAATTGATGGGTGTGCCGCTGGAACGGCGCCAGTGCCTGTTCGAGCTGACCAACATCATGCTGGGAATGGACGACCCGGACCTGACGACCTCCCAGGAAGATGGCATGAACGCGATGATGGAGATGTTCATGCTGGGCCTGGAGCTGGCGGCCCAGCACCGCGAAAAGCCATCGTCGGGTATCGTCGGTACCCTGCTGGACGGCACGGTCGAAGATGAACCACTGACAGAGGATGAGTTCTGCAATTTTTTCCTGATGTTGATCGTGGCGGGCAACGAGACCACCCGCACCGTGACCAGCCAGGGCATGCGCATGCTGCTGGAACATCCGCAGCAGTTCCAGAAGCTGGTGGACAACCCGGCGCTGGTACCCGACGCGATTGAGGAGTTCCTGCGCTTCAACCCGGCGGTCATCGCCTTCCGGCGCACCGCCATGGAAGACACCGAACTCAACGGGGTACAGATTCGCAAGGGCGACCTGGTGCAGCTGTTCTATGGCGCCGCCAGTGCCGACGAGTCGGTATTCGTGGACGGCGACAACTTCGATATTCTGCGCAACCAGCGGGAGGATGTGCGCAACGGCCATCGTGCCTTCGGTGTCGGCCAGCATTTTTGCCTCGGCTCGCACCTGGCGCGGCTGGAACTGACGGCGATCTTTGACGAGATTGTGCGCCGTATCCGCAACCCGCGCTTCGATGGCGACATCCAGTGGCTGCGCTCGAACTTCATCAACGGCATCAAGCACATGCCTATCGCCTTCGACGTGGTGTAGATGCTCCGGCCGGCGGCGATTGGCGCCGGTTCATGCTATTGTGCCCCGGGCTGAATTCTCGGCCGGCTGCGGCCGGCAGCCTTGGTGTCGCCCACCCGTGCAAGCACAATAAGCGCTCTGTAACCGCGAGGAGAGTCCCGCAATGCCCATGCCGAAAGATATTGGCGTCATCGACCTGATGCTGGCCGTGCCCGGCGACGACAACAGCCACTTTTACGAGTGGATCAAGCCGATGCTCATGGACAAGCAGAGCCATGAGATGTTCAAGATGCCCGCCCAGTACATGTTCAAGGACATCCCCAGGATCGATGGCCAGGATGACTACGTCGCCTACACCATCGCGCAGATGGACAAGCACAACATCGAGCGGGCGATGATTGGCATTGGTCCCTACGCAGAGCAGCACAAGGAGGCCCTGCGCCGTTTCCCGGACCGCTTCTTTGCCTGCTACGAGGCCAACCCCAACAACGGCATGGATGAAGTGCGCACCATTGTGGCGCTGAAGGAAGAATTCGATATCAAGGCGGTGACCGCATCCCCGGCGATGATTTGCCCGCCGGTGCCGGTGAATGACAAGAAGTGGTACCCGATCTACGCCAAGCTGGTAGAGCTGGATATCCCGTTCTGTCCGTGCATGGGTATTCCCGGTCCGCGCCTGCCGTTCGGGCCGCAGAAGGTGGAACTGCTGGACGAGGTACTGTGGTTCTTCCCGGAACTCAACGTCGTTACCCGCCACGGCTGCGAGCCCTGGACCGATGTCGCCTGGAAACTGATGCTCAAGTACCCCAACCTGCACTACATGACCAGTGCCTTTGCACCCAAGCACTACCCGAAGGATATTGTGCACTTCGCCAACACCCGCGGTTCGGACCAGGTCATGTATGCGGGCTATTTCCCGATGGGCTTGTCTCTGGATCGCATCTTCAGCGAGATGCCGGATGTCCCCTTTCGCGATGAGGTGTGGCCGAAATTCCTGCGTGAAAATGCCCTGCGGGTGTTCAAGCTGGATACCTGAGGAGAGCTGCCGAGATGGACTATGTCGAGGTTGAAGACGCGGTCAACGCCCCGGGCCTGCGCCTGGTATTGAGCGCAGGTGTGCCCGGGCCCTGGGGCGAGACCGCCAAGTCCCTGTTCGATTTCAAGGGGCTCAAGTACCTGGCGGTGCGCCAGGAGGGCGGCGGTGAAAATGCCGCGCTGCAGGCCTGGACCGGGCAGACCTCGGCGCCGGTAGCGGTGTACGACAACCTGCCTCCGGTTTGTCACTGGCTGGACCTGCTGCACCTGGCGGAGCGGCTGGCTCCCGAGCCGGCCCTGCTGCCCGGGGATCTCGCGCTGCGGTCCGAGGTGCTGGGCCTGTCGGCACTGATTGCGGGCGTGGACGGTTTTGGCTGGCAGCGACGTCTGCAGCTGTTTACCCCGGGCATGAGTCTGGCGGAACCGCCGGCGAGCATTGTCAGGATGGCAACCAAGTACGCCTGGAGCGCCGACGCCGCAGCGGCGGCGGGTGCGAAACTGGCCGCGATCGCCGGGCTGCTGGACCAGCGCCTCGCGGCACAGGAAGCTGCCGGGCGGGAGTGGTTTGTGGGGGAGGAGGTCAGCGCCGTGGATTTCTACTGGGCAAACTTCGCGGGCATGGTCAAACCGTTGCCGCCGGAGGTCAATCCCATGCCCGAATTCCTGCGCGGCATGTATGAATCGGGCGCCGGGGAGACGGCGCAATGGTTGACCCCGCGCTTGCTGTCACACCGGGACCGCATGTACCAGCAGTACCTGACGCTGCCACTGGATTTCTGACCTTTTTGGGTGAGCGCCCGGCTGTCCGTGCCTTGCCAGACCCGATAAACCATAACAAGGGGAACCGCCATGCTGTCACAACAGGAACTTTCCGATCGACTGGAGCTGCAGGATCTGGTGTTTTTCTATTCCCACCTGATCGATACCAAGTCCTTCGACACCCTGCGCGAGGTATTTACCGAGGATGCCCACATCGACTACTCCGCCTTCGGCGGCTCGGTGGGGAATCTGGAGGAGACCATTGCCTACCTGAAACAGGCGGTGGCCGACGAGATTTTTCCCAATTCCCAGCACCTGAACGCCAATCTGCAGTTCACGGTGAACGGCGACAGTGCGACGGGCCGGGTGATGTGTTTCAATCCGATGGAGATGAAGCTGCCCGACGGCGGCCTCCAGGTATTCCTGATCGGGCTGTGGTATGTCGATGAATATCGCCGGACCCCCGCAGGCTGGCGCATAAGCCGTCGTGTGGAAGAGAAGAGCTGGGTATTCAACGCCCCGGATTTCATGAATCTTTGAAGGCACTGTCATGATTGACCTGTATACCGCGCCGACCCCGAACGGCTACAAGGCCTCGATCGCGCTGGAGGAAATGGAGATTCCCTACGAGGTCCATACCATTGACCTCGGTGCGGGGCAGCAGAAAGAGCCGGAGTTCCTGCGGATCTGCCCCAATGGTCGCATCCCCGCCATCACCGACCGCGATGAGGACAACTTTGCGGTGTTCGAATCCGGGGCGATCATGATCTACCTGGCGGAGAAGAGCGGCAGGTTCCTGCCCACGGATATCCGCGGACGCTCGCAGGTGCTGCAGTGGCTGATGTTCCAGATGGGCGGGATCGGCCCGATGATGGGCCAGGCCAACGTGTTCTATCGCTATTTCCCGGAGAAGATCCAGCCCGCTATCGACCGTTACCAGGCCGAGGGCCGGCGCCTGTTCGAGGTGCTGGACAAGCGTCTCGGGGAGAGCGAGTTCCTGGCCGGGGACTACAGCATTGCCGATATGGCGAACTGGGCCTGGGTCAGAACCCACCGCTGGTCGGGCGTTCCCATCGAGGGCCTGGACAATCTGTCGCGCTGGATGGGGGCGATTTCCGACCGGCCCCGGGCCCGCGCCGGCGTCAAGGTGCCGGTGGATATTGCCGAGCTGATGGATGCGAAGAAAACCGAAGATGCCGAGGCGTTTTCACGTCGGGCCCGCTCCATGGTTACCGGTGCGGGCTCCGGCGACTGACAGGCACCAACCCCGCTGCAGCTGAAGGGGGTCTGCCGGTTGTTGCGGCGTCCTCAGGTGTGCGGCCACTGCTGCAGGTGTCGCGAGCGGATCTCCTGCTTCAGCAGTTTGCCGGTGGCATTGCGGGCCAGCGGTTCAGCGGTCAGTAACCACTGGGTGGGAACCTTGAAGCCGGCGAGGTGTTCTTTCAGGTAGGCGGTCAGATCCTCCGGGCGCAAACCCGGTTCGCCGTGCACGGTGGCAGCGAGCTCTTCTCCCAGCTCCGGGTGCGGCAAACCATAGACAGAGGCCTCGCGCACCTGCGGATGGGCGGTAAGGACGCCTTCCACTTCGATCGGGTAGATGTTTTCCCCGCTGCGGATCACCATGTCCTTGATCCGGTCCACGACATGGACGAAGCCATACTCATCCACGTAGCCGATATCCCCGGTGCGCACCCAGCCGTCGACAAAGGTTTCCGCCGTGGCCGCGGGCAGGTTCCAGTATTCCCGGGCATTGGTGGGGCTGCGTATCATCAATTCGCCGGCCTGGCCGGGCGGCAGGGTATTGCCATCGGCATCAACCGCGCGCAGGTCGACGATGGGCGACAGGGTGCCGGCCGCGGTGGGGCAGACCCGGTAGGCCTCGCCGGTGCAACTGCTGCCGGTGGCGTTGGTTTCGGTCATGCCATAGCCGGTGCCGGGATAGGCGTGGGGTATCTTGTCGTAGATCAGGTCCTTCAGGTGTGGTGGGCAGGCGGTGCCGCCTGCGCCCAGTGAATACAGGCTGCTGGTATCGGTGCGCTCGAATTCGGGCGACTCCAGCATGGCGATGGTCATGGCCGGCACGCCGGTGAACACGGTAATGTGTTCGCGCTCGATGACCTTGAGGGCGTCAACCGGATCCCACTTGTACAGGATGCTGGTCTTGCGCCCGCCGCGCAGGTTGAGCAGAAACACGGCATAGCAGCCGGAAACGTGAAACAGGGGCACCGACAGCAGGGTCGAAGGCTCGAAACCCGAGGACATCATCTTGCCGACGATCTCCGGGTTCGCCATGGCCGACATGTAGGCCATTAGCTCGAAGTTGTACAGGGCCTGGGCGATGGCGAAGTGGGTGGACGCGGCGCCCTTGGGCTTGCCGGTGGTGCCCGAGGTGTACATGATCATCACCAGGTCATCGGGGCTGATGTCCACCTGTGGGCACTCCGCGGGCCCGCGCTGGGTGGCTTCCCAGGTGTCGGCACCACGGGTATCGGTACCGGCACTGCGGGCGACGATGGCTTTGCAGCCCAGATCCTGCAGCCGGGGCCTTGTCAGCGCCAGCCGTTCCGGGTCGCAGACCACGAGTTTGGCGCTGGCGTCGCCCAGGGCATAGCTCAGCTCTTCCCCCCGACCCCAGCTGTTCAGGGGGACCACCACCGCACCCACCGAGACGGCACCGACAAAGGCAAACATCCATTCCGGGTAGTTGCGCATGGCGATGGCGATGCGGTCACCCGGCTGGATGCCAGCCTCGTGGACAAGGTAGTGGGCGAAGCGGTCGGCCGCGGCAAAAAATTCGTCGAAACTGTAGCGTTCATCCTCGTAGGTGACGGCGGTTCTGTCGGCGTGCGTGCGGCCGGCCGCCAGTGCAGTGGCCAGGTCGGCCGGCGCGTTGCGGTAGCAGCGCATTTCGACCCCGTTGACGACCCGGGTCTCCAGCTCGAAAGGCGCACCGGGAGCGGTCAGTTGCTCACAGGCGGTTTGCAGGCGGGTGCTGATTGCGGCGACATCATTCATGGCGATCTGGGGTCTCCCGGTTGTCGTCGGTGTCGAAGATGAGTGCAGAGCTTGGAATCTGTTGGTCCCGAATGATACACAAGCCCGGCCTTGGGGGGCAGCGGCAGCGTTCTCGAGCGGGCGAATTGAAGCGGGCTGGTCCATTCCGTTACACTGCCGCGTTTCCTGCTGACCGGGGCAAGTCGTGGCGACCATCATTACCTGCAATACCAACGGCATTCGCGCCGCTGCCCGCAAGGGTTTCTTCGACTGGCTGGCGCGGCAGGAGGCGGATGTGGTCTGTATCCAGGAGACCAAGGCCCAGGAAGAGCAGCTAGCGGACCCGGTCTTCAACCCGGAAGGCTATTACTGTTACTACAACGATGCGCGCAAAAAGGGCTATAGCGGCACCGCGCTGTATTCCCGGGTCAAGCCACGGATGGTCGTGACCAGCCTGGGCTGGGAGTCGGCAGATACCGAGGGCCGGTATTTGCAGGCGGACTACGATGGTATCAGCGTCATCTCCCTGTACCTGCCCTCCGGTACCAGCAGCGAGGCGGCGCTGGCAAAGAAGTTCGACTTCATGGAGCAGTTCTACCAGCACCTGCGCGCCCTGCGCCGCAAGCGCCGCGAGTTCATCATCTGCGCCGACTGGAACATCTGCCACAAGCCCATCGACCTGAAGAACTGGAGGGCCAACCAGAAGAATTCCGGTTTCCTGCCGGAGGAGCGGGCCTGGCTGGACCAGGTCTACGACGAGCTGGGCTACATCGACTCCTTTCGTCTGGTCAATCAGGAACCGGACCAGTACACCTGGTGGTCCAATCGTGGCCAGTCCTGGGACAAGAACGTGGGCTGGCGCCTGGACTACCAGCTGATCACGCCGGGGCTCGCGTTCTCTGTAAAGAGAGCGGATATCTACAAGGCCCAGCGCTTTTCCGACCACGCGCCGCAGATCATGGAGTACGATTTCGAACTGCGCGCCTGAGCCTGCGGCGTCCTCATTCACATTGCAGGGGCAGTGGATTCGCTGTACATTTGCGCCTGCTCTCGACCTTCCACAACTGCCTTTCCCTCTGATGCGTCAACAAGGAGTTTCCATGAGTTTGTTCATTGCCAGCGCACACGCCCAAGCTGGAGGCGCCGCCTCCGGTGGCGGTGAAATATTTCAGATTGTCTTCCTGGTCGGCCTTTTCGCACTGTTCTACTTCATCGCGATCCGCCCTCAGCGCAAGCGCCAGAAAGAACACGCGCAAATGGTCTCGGCGCTGAGCAAGGGCGACGAAGTGGTGACCAGTTCCGGCATCCTCGGTCGCATCACCAGCCTGGATGACAACTACATGGTGCTGAACGTCGCCAACAATGTGGACATGAAGTTCCAGCGCATTCATGTCCATGCCGTATTGCCGAAGGGAACCCTCAAGTCCATTGGCTGATGCCAGCGCCTGAGTTCCCGCCGCGGGTAGAACTGGCCCGCAGGCCCACTCCGCTGCAATACCTGGCCCGCGCCAGCGAGCGCTGGGGGCAGGGCCACCGGCTCTGGGTCAAGCGCGACGACCTCAGCGGTTGCCTGCTCAGTGGCAACAAGGTCCGCAAGCTCGAGTTCATCGTCGCCCATGCCCTGGCGGAAGGGTACGACACACTCATTACCTGCGGAGGCGTGCAGAGCAATCACTGCCGCGCCACCGCGTTCGCCGGTGCCCAGCTGGGACTCTCGGTACACCTGCTGCTGCGCGGGGACGAACCCGCCGTAAGTGAGGGCAACTTCCTGCTGGACCAGCTGGCGGGTGCAACCATCAACTGCTACCCCAAACGCCAATATGTCAGCGAGTTGCCGGACCTGTTCGCTGCTTGGCAGACGCACTATGCCGGCCTCGGTCGCAAGGCACTGGCGATTCCCACCGGGGGCAGCGATGGACTCGGCGTCTGGGGCTATATCGCCGCCTGTGAAGAGCTGGCCGCAGACCTGGCCACCGCGGGCATTGACCGTGCCCATCTGGTGACCGCGACGGGCTCCGGTGGCACCCAGGCAGGGCTGGCTCTCGGCGTCAGTCTGTACGATTTGTCGCTCACCGTATGGGGGGTGAATGTCTGTGATGACGAGCAGTACTTCCTGGACAAGGTGGCCGCCGACACCGCGGACTGGCAGGCCCGCTTCCCCGCAGCGCCCACCGTTACCACGGAAACCCGAGTGCTGGATGGTTACGTCGGCGCCGGTTATGGCGTGGCCGATTCCGAGGTGTTCGCGCTGATCGCGGAACTGGCAGCGCTAGAGGGTCTTTTGCTGGACCCGGTCTATACCGGCAAGGCATTTCAGGGCATGCTCGCGGAGCTTGAGGCGGGGCGTTTCCGCGACTGCCGCGATATTGTGTTTCTGCACACAGGGGGTGTCTTCGGGGTCTTCCCGCAGGCACAACAGTTTGAGTTCGCCGGCGCCGGGGGGCGCGGCTGAATCCAGGGGCGGGCGTAATGACCGACGTGATCACGACCATCAACAGCTGGGCCTGGGGGCCGGTGATGCTGGTGCTGTTGCTGGGGACGGGCCTGTATCTGAGTATCGGGCTGCGGTTCCTGACCTTGCGCAACATCCCGCGGGCGTTTGGGCTTCTCATCGGGGGCAGGAAAGGGCACGGCAAGGGCGATATTTCGCCGTTCAGCGCCCTGATGACCTCCCTGTCGGCAACCATCGGTACGGGCAATATTGCCGGAGTGGCGACCGCCCTGGTGCTGGGCGGGCCCGGTGCCCTGTTCTGGATGTGGATCACGGCCCTGGTGGGCATGGCGACCAAGTACGCCGAAGCTGTCTGTGCGGTGCGTTTCCGGGAACAGGATGCAGAGGGCAATTACAGCGGCGGCCCCATGTACTACATCCGCAACGGCCTGCACAAGCGCTGGCACTGGCTGGCCTGGGCCTTCGCGATATTCGGTACCCTCGCCGGGTTTGGCATCGCCAATACCGTGCAGTCCAATTCCGTATCCCAGGTGCTGCAGGACTCCTTTGCCGTGCCGCCACTGGCTACCGGTCTGGTGCTGATGGTCCTGGTGGCCGCGGTGATCCTGGGGGGGGTGCGGCGCATCGCCCGGGTCGCCAGCTGGCTGGTCCCCTTCATGGCCCTGAGCTATATGCTCATGGGACTGACTGTCCTCATCATCCACATCAGTGCCGTGCCGGCCGCTGTTGCTGTCATTGTTGAGTCGGCCTTTAGCGGTTCCGCTGCCACCGGTGGTTTTGCCGGCGCCACCGTCTGGGCGGCGATTCGCTTTGGCGTTGCCCGAGGGGTGTTCTCCAACGAGGCGGGCCTCGGCAGCGCTCCCATTGCCCATGCGGCGGCGCGCACCAACCAGCCGGTGCAGCAGGGGATGATTGCTATGCTCGGCACGTTTATCGACACTCTGGTGGTGTGTACCATGACGGGGCTGGTGATCGTGATCATGGATGTCTTGCCCTCTGGCGTCAGCGGCGCCAGCTTGACCTCCATGGCCTTTGCCGGCGGCATGCCCGGCGGGCAGTACGTGGTCAGCCTGGGCCTGTGCCTGTTCGCTTTTACCACCATGATTGGCTGGTCTTTTTATGGCGAACGTTGCGCGGTATTCCTGTTTGGGGTTCGGGCCAGCCTGCCGTTCCGCCTGCTGTGGGTGGCCGCGATCCCGGTCGGCACCATGATCGAACTGGAACTGGTGTGGCTGATTGCCGATACGCTAAACGCGTTCATGGCCATTCCGAACCTGATCGCGCTACTGCTGCTCGGGCCGCTGGTGTTCCGTATCAGCAGGGACTATTTCAAAGCGGAGTCGTGATGACTCATCGTCCGGGCTGGGTTTTCTACCTGTCGCTGCTGCTGTTGCTGGCCTTTGTCGCCCTGGGTGTGGCCGCGCCCGAGTTGCTGGCCAATCGCGCGGAACTGGCCCTGCACTTCACCACTGAGCACTTTGGCTGGCTGTACCTGTTCGCAACTACCGGGTTCCTGGTGTTCTGCCTGTCCGTCGCACTGTCCGACTATGGTCACATCCGCCTCGGTGCAGACGGGGAGGTGCCGGAGTTTCCCTATCCGGCCTGGTTGGGCATGATTTTCTCCGCCGGCATGGGCGTTGGCCTGGTGTTCTGGGGCGTGGCCGAGCCGATGACCCATTACAATGCTCCACCCCTGGGGCAGGTCCCGGCCGGCACTCCCGAGGCCGCCAGTCTCGGCATGCGTTATTCCCTGTTCCACTGGGGTTTCCACCAGTGGGCCAACTTTGCGGTAGTAGGTCTGGCGATTGCCTACGTACGATTCCGCCAGCAGCGCCCGGGCCTGATCAGCGAGGCATTCAGGGCCAGCCTCGGCGATCGGGTGGATGGAGGCGTGGGGCATGCCATCAACATCCTGGCGGTGGTGTCGACGGTTTTCGGGGTGGCGACCACGTTGGGGTTGGGGGTGATTCAAATCAACAGTGGCCTGGTATCCGTGGCGGGTGTCGCCTTCACCACCAGCTCCCAGCTCGCGATTCTGGGCGGGGTCGCAGTGATATTCCTGCTCTGCGCTCTCACTCCGCTGGAGAGTGGGGTGCGCTACATCAGCGATGCCAACATGCTGTTGGCAGCGGGTTTGTTGCTGTTCGTGTTTTTTGCCGGCCCCACGGATTTCATCACGGCCGCCCTCACCAACGCGATCGGCGATTACTTCGGCAACGTTATCGGCATGAGCCTTCTGATGACGCCCTACACCGGGGAAGACTGGGTCGAGCGCTGGACGATCTTCTACTGGGCCTGGGGCCTGTCCTGGGCGCCGTTCGTGGGCAGTTTTATCGCCCGTATCTCGCGTGGGCGCACGATCCGGGAGTTCGTTCTCGGTGTGATCGGCATGCCGGTACTCTTGAGCGCAGTCTGGTTTGCCACCTTTGGTGGCACAGCGCTGTTCCAGGAACTGTTCGGGGAGCCCGGCATTGCCGCAGCGGTCAACGAGGAGATCAGCTCCGGCCTGTTTCTGATGCTGCAGAGACTGCCCGGGGCGGACGTGCTGGCGGTGCTGTTGCTGGTGCTGACCGTACTCTTCGTCATCACTTCGGCGAACTCCGCCACCTTCGTTCTCGGCATGTTTACCGGCAAGGGTGTCCTGACCCCGGCGCGCTGGCTGCGTGTCACATGGGGAGTTGTGCAAGGGCTGTTGGCGGGTGTGCTGCTGTTGAGTGGCGGCCTCGGAGCCCTGCAAACCATGTCCATTGTGGCGGCTTTTCCGTTCATGGTACTGATGATCTTCATGGCCGTGTCCCTGCTCAAGTCACTGCGCAACGAACGCCGGCAGGCAGAGTTGCACGAGGCATTGTTGCGAGGACGTATCCAGCGCCTGCTGGAACAACATGAAGCCGAATTGACCGCAGCGGACCCTCTGGAGCAGTTGCCTCCGGACAGTGACATGAAATCACCGCTGCGGGAATAATGCGGGCCCGTTCTGGGGCAGCTGTTGCAGCTATGCGGGCCATTGCGGACAAGGTAAACTCGGCCCATGGCTGAAGACATTTCCAACAAGCTGGTAATCGCGATTTCCTCCCGGGCATTGTTTGACCTGGACGAGAGCCATCGCGTGTTTCAGCAGGATGGCCTGCAGGCCTACTCCGAATACCAGATCGCCCATGAAGAGGAGCCGCTGCAGCCGGGGGAGGCGTTCCCGGTGGTACAAAAACTGCTGCGCCTGAACACCCTGCTTGGTGACAGCGCGCAGGTGGAGGTGGTGTTGCTGTCCCGCAACAGTGCCGACACAGGCCTGCGGGTATTCAACTCGATCCAGCATTTTGAGCTGCCGATCACCCGGGCCGCCTTCTGTGGCGGGGAGAGTCCCTGGCGCTACATCAACGCTTTCGGCTGTCAGCTGTTCCTGTCCAATGAAGCAGAGGATGTTCGCTACGCCCTCAACTGCGGCGTCGCCGCGGCGACCCTGGTCTCCAACAAGGGTGGCAACAGCGGCTCGGACCAGCTCCGTTTTGCCTTTGATGGCGACGCGGTAGTGTTCTCCGATGAGGCCGAGCGGGTGTACAAGAGCGAAGGCCTGGAGGCGTTCGCCGCCAGCGAGCAGGCAGCGGCACGGACTCCCTTGAGTGGTGGCCCCTTCAAGCCTTTCCTGGCTGCCCTGCACCGGCTGCAGCAGGCTTTTCCTGCCACTGAGGCACCGATCCGTACGGCGCTGGTTACCGCCCGCTCGGCGCCGGCCCACGAACGGGTCATCCGCACGCTGCGTGCCTGGAACATTCGGATTGACGAATCGATTTTCCTGGGCGGACTCAACAAGACCGAGTTTTTGCGCGCCTACCAGGCAGATGTTTTCTTCGATGACCAGGAGACTCACTGCCAATTGGCCAGCCCCCATATCGCCACCGGGCATGTGCCTCACGGAGTGGCCAATAATTGAGCCGTTTGTCGGTTCGTTATTCCATTGCTGTTGGCAAATGGCACCTTTAACTACTATTCTTCATAAGCGATGTGTGCCCATCATGAGAGCGGGCCGCGCTCAGGGGAGTATGCCAGGCGATGAAACTGCAGCAATTACGCTATATCTGGGAAGTGGCTCACCACGAACTCAACGTGTCGGCGACTGCCCAGAGCCTCTTTACCTCACAACCTGGCATCAGCAAGCAGATTCGCTTGCTGGAAGATGAACTGGGAGTTGAAATCTTTGCCCGCAGCGGCAAGCACCTGACCCACGTTACACCTGCCGGGGAAGCCATTCTCAAGACAGCGGGGGAGGTGCTGCGCAAGGTCGAGAGCATCAAGCAGGTCGCCCAGGAATATTCCAACGAAAAGAAGGGCAGTCTCTCGATTGCTACCACTCACACCCAGGCCCGGTACGCCCTGCCCGCGACCATTCGCTCCTTTATCGAGCGCTACCCCGATGTGTCCCTGCACATGCACCAGGGCACGCCGATGCAGATCTCCGAGCTGGCCGCCGACGGCACCGTTGATTTCGCCATCGCCACCGAGGCGCTGGAGCTGTTCAGCGACCTGATCATGATGCCCTGTTACCGCTGGAACCGCTGCGTGCTGGTGCCCCGTGACCACCCTCTGACCCAGCTGTCCGAGCTGACCCTGGAGGATGTGGCCGAGCACCCGATCGTAACCTATGTGTTTGGTTTTACCGGTCGCTCCAGACTGGACGAGGCCTTCGTCGCCCGCGGTCTGGTGCCCCGGGTGGTGTTCACCGCGGCCGATGCGGATGTCATCAAGACCTATGTCCGCCTCGGCCTGGGCATCGGTATTGTCGCCGCCATGGCCTACGATGAGCGTGCCGATGCCGACCTGGTCGCGCTGGATGCGACCAAACTGTTTGCCAGCAGCGTGACCAAGATCGGCTGCCGTCGCGGCACTTTTCTTCGCGGTTACATGTATGACTTTATTGAGGATTTTGCCCCGCACCTGACCCGGGAGGTAGTGCAGGAGGCCTTCTCCCACCCCAGCAAGACCGAACTCGATGAGCTCTTTTCTCACATCGAACTCCCTGTCTACTGAATTTTTTGCCGCACAGCGCTTGTGGCGGCTGTCGCCCTTGGGTAGATTGTGCCGCTTTCTGATTCGAGCAGGGAGAACGACACGTGGAACTGGCTTGCCTGGACCTTGAAGGGGTATTGATACCGGAAATCTGGATTGCCTTTGCCGAGCGCACCGGAATCCCCGAATTGCGCGCGACCACCCGGGACATTCCCGATTACGACGTGTTGATGAAACAGCGTCTGCGTATCCTCGACCAGCACGGACTCAGGATCGACGACATCCAGGAAGTGATCGCCACCCTCGAACCCCTGCCCGGCGCCGCCGATTTTCTCGACTGGCTGCGGGAACGCTTCCAGGTCATCATCCTCTCCGACACCTTCTACGAATTTTCCGCACCGCTGATGCGCCAGCTCGGCTGGCCGACCCTGTTCTGCCACCGGCTGGAGGTGGACGACAGCGGCCGCGTGGTCGACTACAAACTGCGCCAGAAAGATCCCAAGCGCGCCTCCGTACAGGCCCTGCACAGTCTCCACTACCGCATCATTGCCGCCGGCGATTCCTACAACGACACCACGATGCTGGGCGAGGCCGAGGTCGGCATCCTGTTCCACGCGCCGCAGAACGTCATCGACGAGTTTCCGCAGTTCCAGGCGGTGCATGACTTCCCGGCGCTGAAACAGGCGTTCGTGGATGTCAGCAACAGGCCGCTCACAGTCTGACCTGACTTGCCGACTTGCCGGCGCGTAGATTCTGGCGCTCCGAACACGCGCTGCCCATGCTGCGGCCTCCCGGGACACGCCGCCCTACACCAACGCCCAAATCGCAACTACCTGAACCGCTGCTCCAGAGTGCTGAGGAATCGGCCCACCTTGTCGTAGGTCTCCTGGTACTCCTGGTCCGCCTCCGAATCCGCCACAATCCCGCCACCGCCCCAGCAGCGCAGGCTGCCGTTGTCGGCCACCAGGCTGCGGATGGCGATGTTGCTGTCCATGTGGCCGTCGGCACTGATGTACAGCAGGGAGCCGCAGTAGGCCTCGCGGCCGTGGGGTTCGAGTTCGGAGATGATCTGCATGGCGCGGCGCTTGGGGGCGCCGGTGATGGAGCCGCCGGGGAAGCTGTCGCGCAGCAGGTCCAGGGGGCCGCGGTCGGGTGCCAGTTCGCCGCGGATTGTACTGACCAGGTGGTGCACCGTCGGATAGGTTTCCAGGGAGAACAGCTGGTCGACGTGAATGCTGCCGGGCACGCAACTGTGGCCCAGGTCGTTGCGCAGGAGGTCGACGATCATCAGGTTCTCGGCGCGATCCTTGGGGCTGTTGCGCAGCTCGCGGGCGCTGCGCAGGTCGCGAGCGGGGTCCGCGAAGCGGGGGCGGGTGCCCTTGATGGGACGGGTTTCCACCTGCTGTCCCTGCAGGGACAGGAATCGTTCCGGGGACAGGCACAGCAGTGCCTGCTGGTCGGCCAGCTGCAGGTAACCGGAAAATGGCGCGGCGGCGACCTCGCGCAGGATCTGGTAGGCGGTGAAGGGATCGCCGCTGTACGGAGCCTCGAAGCGCTGCGCCAGGTTGACCTGGTAGCAGTCTCCGGCCTGGATGTAGTCCTGAATGCGGGCAAAGGCTGCCCGGTAGTGATCCCGGTTGATGCTCGGCGTGAAGCTGCCGAGCAGCTTGAAGTTGTTGCCGGGCACAGGTTCCTGCGCGGATTGGAGACGCAGCCGCAAAGCCCGGCGGGTAGCCGGGCTGACCCAGGGCAGGGACACCAGCACGGACCGCCGCAGCAGATGGTCCTGTATCAGGCACCAGTCGTAGGCTCCGATCTGGGCTGCCGGGGTTGTAACCGCACTGGCTTGCGAGTGCGCGACGGCGTGCAGGGCGTTGCCGGGCTCGTAGCCCAGGTAGCCCAGCAGGCCGCCGCAGAACGGCAGGCGCTGTACCGCGGGAGCGATGCCGACATAGTGTTCCCGATGGTATTGCGCCAGACTGTCGAAGTAACTGCGCCAGGTGGCAGCCGGCGCCTCCACACCCGGCACTGGTGGCGTGTCTGTATTGGGTGCTGCGGCCAGGATGTCATAACGGCCATTGCCGGCCCAGGGCTGGGCGCTGTCCAGCCAGGCGGGGAAAGGGAGGTCGCGCAGGGTTGTGAACAGACGCGCGCTGTCGGGCTGCCAGTCCAGTTCGTCAAAATGCAGGCTCATGTCCGGGTACCGATGGGCTGCGCTACAGTGAAGCCATGTTGACGCTGAGTATTTGCGTAAAGTAAGAGGTCGAAAACTACGCAATACGAGGTCAAATGGGGGGCGGGGCAGGGCATATGCGGTATCTTTTGCAGTCGCGTTAGCGGGCCGTTAAATTGACATTCCCACGCC
The DNA here is from genome assembly GCF_040221975.1 of Haliea sp. Lineage (GTDB taxonomy): Bacteria > Pseudomonadota > Gammaproteobacteria > Pseudomonadales > Halieaceae > Haliea. The sequence continues at coordinate 459,326 of NZ_JAVJWR010000033.1, read as the reverse complement.
TTGGAATTAATGTGGTGCGCCGAATTTGAGCCGGGGCGACATCGTAAGCCCGGCCACCGTCACAAGTAAACCCGGGAACCTCGACAGAAGGTAGAGGCAGTGGCCGGCTTTTCAGGAAGCGGCGTTGAACCAGCATGGAAAACAGAATGAAGAAAAGTACCGAGATCGACCTGATTGCCTCTCTCAACAACCCGTTTGCCACCGTGGATGAACAGGAATTCAAGGTACCCGGCCAGCTGGCGTCGGCACCCGGTTTGTACGAAAAATCCCTGAAGGCGGGCTGGGAACTGCAGCAGCGCCCGCTGAGAGCAGCGGGTGTGCGCAATACCCAGCGTCAACACCAGAAGAACCGGATGACGATCTGGGAGCGCATCGACTACCTCGCCGATGCTGCGCCCACGATCCTGTACCAGAACTGGGGGCCAAATCTCGACGGCGCCTCACTGGTCACGGCCCTGATCAAAGTCAACGGTCGCGACGTCGCCATCTACGGCCACGATTTTACGGTTCGGGCCGGCTCCATGGATGCCACCAATGGCAAGAAGCTGGCGCGGCTGTTCGAGTTGGCGGCCAAGCGCAAGATTCCCGTGGTCGGTCTCAATGATTCCGCAGGCGCCTATATCCCGGCTGGTGTCGGCGGCCTGGACGGCTATGCCGATGCCTTTACTGCGCTGCGCAAGATCAGCGGCGTGGTACCGAGCATCATGTGCATGTTCGGGTTCAACGCCGGTGGTGGTTCCTACCTGCCGCGCCAGGGCAGCTTCCTGATCCAGCCCAACGACACTTTCTTTGGTCTTACCGGCCCCGGCGTGGTGAAATCGGTCCTTGGTGAAGATGTGACTCCCGACGAACTCGGTGGCCCGGGGGTCCACAGCCAGAGCGGCGTTACCGATTTCGTGGTGCCGGACGAAGTGGCGGCATTGCGCAAGGTGCGGGCACTGCTGAACTACCTGCCGGACAACAACAGCAGCCTTGCACCCTACCTGGCATCCTCGGACCCTGTCAGTCGCAAGACCTGGGATATCGATATCCTGCTGAAAAAGGCCTTCAATTCCCCAACGGGCTACAATACCCCCATCGATATCAGCATTCTCATCCAGCAACTCTGCGACCACGGCGATTTCATCGAAATCCAGGCCGAGCGCGCCCGCAACACCATCACCGCTCTCGGGCGCCTTGGCGGCAACGTGGTGGGTTTCGTGGCCAACAACTCGGCGGTGGCCTCGGGCCAGATTGATATCGATGCGGCTTACAAGAACGCGCGTTTCATCCGCTTCTGCAATCTGTACAACATTCCCGTTATCTTCCTCGAGGATACTACTGGCTTCCTGCCCGGCAAGGAGCAGGAAGCACGCGGTATCGTGCAGGCCGGCCGCGCCATGCTCGACGCGATTGTCGATCTGCGCACACCGCGTTTCCTGGTGCTGGTGCGCAACGCTTTTGGCGGTGCCTACGCGTCCTACAACAACTATCCCACCGGGGCCGACTTCGTTGTTGCCCTGCCGACCACCCGGGTAGCGGTGATGGGGCCGGCGGGAGTGGAGTACGTGTACAAGGATGAACTGCGCCACATTCGCGCCGGCGTAGCCGACAAGATTGCCGCCGAGACCAGGGCGCAGATGACGGCGGGCCTCTCCGCTGACGAGGCGAAAACTGCCGCTACCCAGCTGGTCAATGCCTGGGTTCGAGCCGAGGAACAGCTGCTGGCCCAGCGCTACGAACAGGAACTGATGAACCCGAACGAGGCGCTCAGTCTTGGCTCCATTTCCCAGATCGTGATGCCCTCGGATCTACGCCAGGTGCTCGCCGAGCACATGGACTTCTGCCTGCGCCACTACACCGCGGAGCCGCTCACATCCGTGCAACGTGAGTTCCACTAAGCCCGCTCCGACTCCCGACAGAAAGACAGACAGACTGAGGAAAGATCGCGTGTCCAACGAATACTATCTGCGCAACCCCCTGATCCACCGCGACCGGCGTCTCGCGCGGCAAGTATCGCCCTGGGTGGCGCAGTTTGACTGCAGCGACCTGCGGCCGCTGATTATCTGCCGCGGCCCCATCCGCAAGGAGGCGATGGACGTCTTCGGTGAAATGGGGATTGAACATTTTGGCATCCTGCTCTCCGAGAAAGACTCGATTGTGTACCAGAATGCGCTGGCGCCTGAGCTTCGCTCCCTGACGGATCCAGACCGGGTTCACCGGGTGCCGGACTACACCGGCGCCAACAAGGAAGAACGCGACCAGCGCATCGCCCAGATCATCAGCATTGCCCGCGACAACAATTACAATGCCATATTCGCCGGCTATGGCTTCATGGCCGAGGACGAAACCATGGTGGCCGCCATGGAGCGCGCCGGCCTCAAATTTATCGGCCCCTGTTCACGCACCGTGCACGATGCCGGACTCAAGGATGAAGCCAAGCGCACCGCACTCAAGTCCGGTGTCTCGGTGACGCCCGGTATCGACAATGGCACCGCCCTGACCCTGTTGAAGAAATACCCCGATGTCGCCGCACTGACCGCACTGTGTCAGGCCGAAGGCCTGGCGGTAGACCCCGAGGTCCTCGACGATGACTCCCTGAGCATCGAAGACAAGGCCGACAAGGTATTGGCTGCGTCCTACAACAAGGGTATCGATCTCTACACGGTGGATGAACTCTGCGAAACCCTCACTGAAGCCGTGGGTCGCATGCAGGCGGATTATCCGCGCAACCGCGTGCGGCTGAAGGCGATCAGTGGCGGCGGCGGCAAGGGCCAGCGCATCCTTGGCGTCGGCCAGGCCGAGCGTACCGCGGAACTGGTTCGGGAAATCCTCAACGAGGTGAAGACCACCGGCGTTGGCGACAACAAGAACGTACTGGTCGAACTGAATATTGAGACCACTCGCCACCAGGAAATCCAGGTGCTAGGCAACGGCGACTGGTGCATCACCATGGGCGGCCGCGATTGCTCGCTGCAGATGCACGAGCAGAAATTGCTGGAAGTTTCGGTCACCGTGGAGTCCCTGCGCCGGGCCGTAGAGCAGGCGGAGGCGGCGGGCCAGGAGATTGAGGCCCAGGTGCTGCGCCAGGACCTGGTGACCCTGGAGGAAATGGAAGACGAGGCTGCCCGCTTCGGTGCTGCGGTGGGCCTGGATTCAGTGTCGACCTTCGAGTGCATCGTCGACGGCGACAAGCACTTCTTCATGGAGATGAATACCCGTATCCAGGTGGAGCACCGGGTGACCGAGCTCTGCTACGCGCTGCGCTTCTGCAATCCCGATGACCCCAACGACAGCTTTGTGGTGGAATCCCTGGTGGAGGCGATGGTGCTGCTGGCGGCCCATGGCCCGCGCCTGCCGAAGCCCAGTCGGATCCTGCGCCACAACGACAGTGTGGAGGCCCGCCTGAATGCGACCAACCAGGCGCTGCAGCCCTCCGCTGGCGGTGTGATCGAGTACTGGAGCGACGCCCTCGAAGGAGAGATCCGCGACGACCAGGGTATCAGCCTGCACAATCCCGACTCCGACGTGTTCATGAAGTACACCCTGGCCGGCGCCTACGATTCCAATATCGCGCTGTTGCTGACAGTGGGCGAAAGCCGGCTTGAGACCTATGAGAAGATGGCGGAAACCATCCGCCGCACCCGCATGCGCGGCAAGGATCTCGCCACCAACCTGGAGTTTCACTACGGTCTGGTGAACTGGTTTATTGGCCAGAACATCAACGCCCGGCCGACCACGCGCTTCATCGTGCCCTACCTGACAGCGGTGGGTGAGCTCAAGGACCAGGCCAACAACATCGATCTGGACTTCGCCTGGCGGGAAATCTGCCGTGCGCGAGTCAAAGGGCTGGAGGAGGCTGCCGCCAAGGCCCTGCACAGCGCGATGGAGCTGAAACAGACCCTGTTGCTGCGCCCCCTGCAGCGTCTGCTGGAAGAGCCCCATGTGCTCAGTGGCTGGCTCAGCATCAACCGCGACTGCTACACCGTGATCGAAGGCAAACTGAGCTGGAACGAGAATCCGGTGGAGTTGCTTGCGGATACCTACCACTTTCTCAACATGGACTTTACGCCGGGTGCGCCCGCTGCCCGCATGATCTGGGGCCATGACCACGATATCCTGCAGCAGGCGCTGGATTTCTACGCTGAACTCAACAACCGCCTCGACGCGCCGGACTGGATCGCCCTGCAATCCCTGCTGGCAGAGGACGCAGCGCCGACAGGCTTTACCGGGGCCAGCTGGAACGAGGTTCGCTCCGCACACCTGGGTTTTCAGGCCGGTGTCGATATCATGGCCGTCCTGCCCAGCATTGCTGAAGCCACCGGCTACTACAGCCTGACCGTGAACGATGACCTCAGCATTCACATTCCGGAAGGCCTGCTGGACCCGGAACACCAGGCCCGTATGGCCAAGGTGCTGGTGCCGCCCGTGGCCGCCCGTGGCGACGAGATCCTGGCTGAGAGCGGAGGCATGTTCTATGGTCGCGAATCGCCGCAACACGAACTTTTCGTCTGCGAGGGCGATCACTTCGAGGCCGGTGACCCGCTGTACATCGTTGAAGTCATGAAGATGTTCAACAAGGTCTATGCACCTTTTGCCGGCACCATCGACAAGGTGCTGGTGGAGACCGACGGGGTCATCATTCACAAGGGCCAGCCCCTGTTCAAGATTACCCCCGACGAAAAAATCGAAGTCGTGGCCCCGGAGGAGATTGCAGCCCGCAAGCGCAAACTCACCGCCGGCTTCCTGCAGCAAGTACTTTGAGAGGCAGACCATGATTACAGCCCTGGACCATATCGCCATTGCAGTGCCGGATTTCGACAAGGCCATCAAGCGCTTCATGGAGGACTTCGGCCTGCCCTTCGAGGGCACCGAGGATGTGGCGCCGGCCAAGACCTCAACGGCCTTTTTCCCGCTGCCGCCCACCAACATTGAACTGGTGCACCCGCTGAACGGCGAGGGCCCCATCGCCACCTACCTGGAAAAGCGCGGCGGCGGCCTGCACCACTTGTGCTTCCGCTCGGATAATATCGAGGAGGACGTAGAGCGGCTCAAGGCCAGGGGTTACCAGTTCCTCTCGGACGCACCGACCCCCGGCGCCCACAACTCCCGGGTGATCTTCATTCATCCGAAAAGCTGTGACGGCGTCCTGATCGAAATCAACCAGCCCGCCGACGAACACTGAGCGGGCCCGCGGAGACAGTTACCATGAGCGACAAGATCTACGACCCGGCCAGTGCCAACCCTGAAAGCTGGCGTGTTGAAGCGGAGAAAAGCCTCAAGGGCAAGGGTATCGACGCGCTGACCTGGAACACGCCGGAAGGGATCGACGTCAAGCCCCTGTATACCGCTGAAGACCTGGAAAACCTGCAGTACACCAATACCATGCCGGGACTCTCGCCCTACCTGCGCGGGCCCCAGGCCACCATGTATGCGGGCCGCCCCTGGACCATCCGCCAGTACGCGGGCTTCTCCACCGCCGAGGAATCCAATGCCTTTTACCGCAAGGCACTCGCCGCCGGGGGACAGGGCGTGTCGGTGGCCTTCGACCTCGCCACCCACCGCGGCTATGACTCCGATCACCCGCGGGTGGCCGGCGACGTTGGCAAGGCCGGTGTCGCCATTGATTCCGTCGAGGATATGAAAATACTCTTCGACGGCATTCCGCTGGAGCAGGTCTCGGTATCGATGACCATGAACGGTGCGGTGCTGCCGATCCTGGCGGGCTATATCGTGGCCGCGGAAGAGCAGGGCGTGAAACAGGAGCAATTGGCGGGCACCATCCAGAACGACATTCTGAAAGAATTCATGGTGCGCAACACCTACATCTACCCGCCGGCGCCGAGCATGAAGATCATCGGCGACATCATCGCCTATTGCTCGCGCAACATGCCCCGGTTCAATACCATTTCGATCTCCGGGTACCACATCCAGGAGGCCGGTGCCAACGCCGCGCTGGAACTGGCCTACACCCTGGCAGACGGCAAGGAGTACATCCGCACCGCCCTGGCGGCGGGCCTCGATATCGATGAGTTTGCGCCGCGCCTGTCCTTCTTCTGGGGCATCGGCATGAACTTCTACATGGAGATCGCCAAGCTGCGCGCAGCGCGCCTGCTGTGGACACGGATCGTCAGCGAGTTCAATCCGAAGAATCCGAAGAGCTCGATGTTGCGCACCCACAGCCAGACCTCCGGCTGGTCGCTGACCGAACAGGACCCCTACAACAACGTGGTGCGCACCACCATCGAAGCCATGGCGGCGGTCTTTGGCGGCACCCAGTCCCTGCATACCAACGCCCTGGACGAGGCGATTGCCCTGCCCACGGAGTTTTCCGCCCGCATAGCCCGCAATACCCAGCTGATTATCCAGGAAGAAACCGGCATCACCAATGTCGTTGATCCCTGGGGCGGCTCCTACATGATGGAAAGCCTGACACAGTCGATCGCCGACAAGGCCTGGGAGCTGATCGAAGAGGTCGAGCAGGCCGGCGGCATGGCCAAGGCGATCGAGACCGGCATGCCCAAGCTGCGCATCGAAGAGGCTGCGGCGCGCAAGCAGGCCCGGATCGACCGCGGCGAGGATGTCATCGTCGGGGTCAACAAGTACCGCACCGATGATGCCAGCGTGTTTGATGTGCTGCAGATCGATAACGATGCGGTACGCACTTCCCAGCTGGCGCGGCTGGCAAAGGTCCGGGAGAATCGTGATGAGGCTGCGGTGGAAGACATCCTCGAGCAGATCTACCAGGCGGCGGTCAGTGGCGAGGGCAACCTGCTGGAATTGTCCATCGAGGCGACCCGGCGCCGGGCCACGGTGGGGGAAATCTCCTTCGCCATGGAGCGCGAGTTCGGCCGCTTCAATGCCCAGGCCCAGACCGTGTCCGGCGTCTACGGCTCCGCCTTCCAGCAGGACGAGAATTGGCAGGGGATCAGCATGGATATCGATGAGTTTGTGGCCAAATACGGCCGCCGTCCGCGCATGCTGGTGTGCAAGATGGGCCAGGACGGTCACGACCGTGGTGCCAAAGTGGTCGCCACCGCCTTTGCCGATGTCGGCTTCGATATCGACCTGTCACCGATGTTTTCCACGCCGGAAGAAGTCGCCCGGCAGGCGATCGAGAACGACGTGCACGTGGTCGGCGCCTCATCGCTCGCAGCGGGTCACAAGACCCTGATTCCGCAGCTGGTGGAAGAGCTGCGCAAGCAGGGCGCGGAGGATATCGTGGTGATTGCCGGCGGCGTGATTCCGCGGCAGGACTACGACTTCCTCTACGAGGCCGGGGTCAAATGCATCTTCGGTCCGGGCACCCCGATTCCGGTCTGTGCCCGGGACGTGCTGGACGCGGTCAACGAGGCCCAGGGCGCGGCCTGACGCTGTGACCGGGATTGATCTCGAGGCGTTGCGCGGGGGCAACCGACGCGCCCTGGCCAAGGCCATTACCCTGGTGGAGAGCTCTTTGGAGACTCATCGGGAAGAGGCCCAGCACGTGCTGGAGGCGCTGTTGCCCGACACCGGCAACAGCATCCGCGTCGGCATATCCGGGGTGCCCGGAGTCGGCAAGTCGACCTTTATCGAGACCTTCGGCCTCTATCTGATCAGCCAGGGCAAGAAAGTCGCGGTGTTGGCGGTGGACCCCAGCTCGCCCATAGCGGGAGGCTCGATTCTCGGCGACAAGACCCGCATGGAACAGCTGTCGCGTCGCGACGAGGCCTTTATCCGGCCGTCGCCATCCTCTGGAGCCCTCGGCGGCGTGGCGCAGAAAACCCGGGAAACCATGCTTCTGTGCGAGGCTGCCGGTTACGACGTGATCCTGGTGGAAACCGTGGGGGTCGGCCAGTCCGAGTACCAGGTGGCCGGCATGGTGGACTTCTTCATGGTGCTGATGCTGCCGGGCGGGGGTGACGAGCTGCAGGGGATCAAGAAAGGCATTATGGAACTGGCCGACGCCCTGGTAATCAACAAGGCCGACGGCGACAGCGTGATGCTCGCCAAGCAGGCCCGGCAGCACTATTTGTCGGCCATGCACCTGCTGCGCCACAGCAGTTTCTGGACCCCGCAGGTAGTGACCTGCTCGGCGCTGAAGAACCAGGGCATCGACGCGGCCTGGGGCATGATCGTGGACTATTATTTCCAGGCCCTCAAGGCCGACGCGTTCCAGCGCAAGCGCGCGCGCCAGAACCGCGACTGGATGCGGCAGCTGCTGCATGAATTGTTGCTGCAGCGCCTGCGACAGAATCCGCGTATCAGCGCCCTGTTGCCGAAGCTGGAGCAGGCGGTGGAGGAGGGCAGTACCACGGCCTATCTGGCCGCACGGCGGCTTATTGAGCTATTGTAGGCAAGTGAGCTGCTATTCCGATTAGCCGGCTGTCAGTGGACTGACCCCCATGCGTTTCCAGCCCCTGGAAAAACTTATCAATCTACACGACGGCTACCGGCGTCACTTTCGCTTTGACGCACTGGCGCTTCTGTTGCTGCAGGACCAAGGCGAAGTGTACCTGATCGAACCCCGCTGCCCGCATCGGGAGCATCCCCTGGAAAACGCTCGCATTGAGCACGGCATGCTGGAATGTCCCCTGCACCACTATCGTTTCGCGCTCACGGACGGGCGCCTGCTGCGCGCTTCGGAGGAATCCTGCCGTAACCTGAAGACCTGGGCGTTGGTCTATGAGGGCAACGAGGTGGGTCTTTTGCTGCCTGACTGAGCCCGCCCCAACTGCTCCCGGCAGGCCCGCTGCTGCCACATCTGCAACGAATTCCCCCGCCTAACGTGTCCCATAGTGAAGGAAATATTTCATCAATCCTGAAATATATTTTCATCTATTCTATAAAATACCTAACAAATACCGTTTAAGCCTCTGAATATAAACAATAATATGTAAAAGTATTTTTTGAACAATTTCTTTGACTGAAATAAAACCTACATATAGGATTAAAGCATGAAAGAAAATAAATCAAAAAAGATGCAGGCTGATGGCGGTCCCGGGCTGCGCCAGAGGATTCTCCAGCACTCGGGCGAGCTCAGTCGCCAGCAGCGCGTGATCGCCGATTATCTGCTCAATCACCTGTCCGAAGCACCGTTCCTGTCCATTCTGGAGATTTCCGAGACCACCGGCACCTCCGAGGCGACGGTAGTCCGCTTTGCCCAGCGCATCGGCTACAGCGGCTATGCCCGCCTGAAAATGGCGCTGGTAGAAGCCCTGCGTGAGGAGCGCGCCCTGCAGGCCAGCGGCGGCGGTGCGCCTCCGCGCCAGGACATCCACAAGGACGCTCTGGCTGCTGTCGCCCGGCTGGCGGTGCACAATATCGGACGCACGGTGGATGAGCTGGACCGGGCCCAGTTCCGCGGCGCCGCCACCGCGCTGTTTCGCGGTGACCATATTTTTACCTTTGGCCTGGGTATTTCCGCCCACCTCGCGGATCTCGCCGCCTACCTGTTCACCGAACACGGGCTGCGTGCCAATAGTCTGGGAACACGCTACACCTCTCCCCGGGAACAGCTCGCAACGCTGCGGGCAACGGATATCGTGCTCGCCTTCTCCTTCCCTCCCTATTCGCGGGACACCCTGGAAGTGCTGCAGGAAGCGGCGGAGCGGGGCGTGACAACGGTCGCCATAACCGATCGGGCCACGGCGCCGGCGGTGGCCCTGGCCACCCACCCGCTACTGGTGTCCGCCCAGGGCATGACCTTCACCAGCACCACTGCTGCTGTCGACGTACTGCTGAACGCCCTGATCGTGGAGATCGGCAGCCACCACAAGGACGAGGCGGTGGAGGCCCTGTCCCGTATCAATCGCATACTCGACCAGGGGAGCAATGTCGTCGATGGCGAGTGAGGCGGGGAGCAATGCGTCCTCGCGGATGCCCGATACCTACCTGATTCTGGGTGCCATCGCGCTGCTGGTGTACGGTGTGAGCTTCCTGGTTGATCCCGGGGTGTTCGCGGTTGAGGAAATGCTCCGCGATGGTCGGGTCGTTTCCCTGATTGAACCCGACAGCTTTCGCAGCGTTCCTACCGGGGGCTTGCCGCTGTTTGCCAGCGATGGGCAGCCTGGCTTGTTTAACGCTCTGTATGAGGGCCTGGTGTCCGGCAGCCGCAGCGGCGGCGCGGTGGGCATTATCGCCTTTATCCTGGTCACCGGCGGTGCCTTCGGCGTGGTGATGGCCACTGGTGCCATTGACCGCGGCATCGGCCGGATTGCGGGGCTCTGTGGCGACAACAGCAATCTGCTCCTGAGTAGCCTGTTCCTGGTGTTCTCCCTTAGCGGTGCGGTGTTTGGCATGGGTGAGGAGGTGGCCCCCTTTGTGCTGATGCTGCTGCCGGTCATGCGGCGCCTGGGTTATGACGGCGTGACCACCGTGATGGTGACCTATGTCGCCACCCAGATTGGCTTTGCCACTTCCTGGATGAATCCTTTCAGCCTTGCCATTGCCCAGGGTATCGCGGGCCTCCCGCTGCTCAGTGGCATGGAATTCCGCCTCGGACTGTGGCTTGTCTTTACCCTGAGCGGCCTCCTGCTTACCCTTCACTATGCCGCCCGTCACCGGGCTGAGCCCCAGCAGGGGCTGGCCGTGGTCACGGAGAATCTCGATGCGCCCCTTCGGCACGGTGACCGCTGGATTCTCGCGGCCCTGTTCCTGACCATAGCCTGGTTGATCTGGGGTGTGGTGGCCGCCGGCTACTACCTGCCCGAGATCGCGACCCAGTTCGCGGTGCTGGGCATCCTGGCTGGCGCACTAGGCTGCTTCTTTCGACTCAACGATCTCACCGCCAACGCCGCCGTGGAGGCGTTTCGCCGCGGCGCCATGGATTTGTTGCCGGCGGCGATGGTGGTCGGCTTTGCCCGCGGCATCGTGTTTTTGCTCGGTGGCGACGACCCGACCGCGCCGAGCCTGTTGAATACCTTTCTCTATCACGCCAGTGCGGCACTCGGCGGGCTGCCGGCAATGCTTGCCGCCTGGCTGATGCTGCTGGGCCAGAGTCTGTTCAATTTCTTCGTCAGCTCAGGGTCGGGCCAGGCGGCGCTGACCATGCCGCTGATGGCGCCGCTGGCCGACCTGGTTGGCGTCAGCCGCCAGATCGCCGTCCTGGCCTTCCAGTTGGGGGACGGGCTGACCAACATCGCGGTACCCACCTCCGCAGGACTCATGGCCAGTCTCGGCGCCGCGCGTGTGGACTGGCTGCAGTGGCTGCGAGCCAGCGCAGTGTTTCTGTTGGTGCTGCTGGTGCTGGCCAGTGTGGGAATCCTGGTTGCCAGCGCCGTTGGTTACCAGTAGCGATTACGGTTTGGAGACTTGATGCTTACTCTGATTGACAACGCTTTCGTCCATGCACCCCGGCCACTTGGCGTGCAGCAAGTATTGGTCGCGGACGGACGCATTGCCGCGGTTGCCACGCAGATTGACCTTCAGGGTGCAGCGCTGCAGCGGCTTGATGCCGGCGGCCGCTGGTTGCTGCCCGGCTTCGTCGACCTGCTGACCCACCCCTGCGGCGGCGGTGGTGAGGGTGGCTTTGGCAACCGCACTGCCGAGTTGTCGCTGGCGGACTTTGTCCGCGCCGGGGTCACCTGCCCGGTGGGTGCGCTGGGGACCGATGCCCTGGGTCGCAGCCTGGAGGTTCTCTATGCCAGCGTCATGGCCTTGCGCGCCCGCGGACTGGATGCCTACATGTACAGCGGTTCCTACCGGGTGCCCCCGGTCACCCTGACCGGTGATGTGGCTCGGGACCTGGTCTTGATCGAGCCCGTGATCGGCGTCGGCGAGGTCGCCATCGCTGATCACCGCGGCACCCAGCCCAGTCCGGCGGAGCTGCGTCGGCTGGCGTCGGAAAGCCGCCTCGGCGCGACCATTGCCGGCAAGCGGGGCGCGGTACTGGTTCATGTGGGCGAGGGCGAACAGCGTCTTGCCCCCCTGCGCGCGGCGCTGGCGGACTCGGCTCTGCCGGGCAGCAGCTTCATTCCAACCCACTGCAATCGCAATCAGGCACTGTTGCTGGAAGCGTTTGACCTTGCCCGCCGCGGTGCCACGATCGACTTTACCGCGTCGACCACTCCGGAATTCATCGCTGCCGGGGAAGTGCCGGCGCTGGACGGGCTGCTGCAGGCCCTGGAGGCCGGCGTGGATCCCGCCTGCATCACCCTGTCCTCGGACGCCGGCGGCTCCCTGCCCCTGTATCGGGACGGTGAGCTGTGCGGGCTACAGCAGGCGGGGCCAGGCGCATTGCTGGCGCTGCTGCGCGAGGCACTGCGGCGTGGCGTGACTGATCTGGAACCGGTGCTGGCGGCCATGACCTCGAATCCCGCCCGCGCCCTGGGCCTCACGCGCAAGGGCTGTATTGCCCCTGGCGCGGACGCCGACCTGTTGCTGTTCGACCCCGAAACCGGGCGTCTCGAGGACGTCATGTGTCGGGGCCAGTGGCTGCTGCGTGACAACGATCTCACCGTTACTCCCATTACCGTTCAATCCTGACTTTCCGGAGAGCATTACCATGCAACGCACACCTAGACACATGAGTCCGCGCCCTCTCGTCATCGCCTGCAGTCTCGCTGCCGCAGCGCTGAGCCTGCCAGCCACTGCCCAGTCCGGAGCGCCGGCGCTGGAAGAAGTGCTGGTCACCGGTACCCACATCAAGGGCCTGGACCTGAAGGGCGCGGTACAGGCCATACAGATCAATCGCGAGGATATTCTCACCTCCGGGGCGGAGAGCATCGGTGAACTGATGCAGGACCTGACCGTCACCGGTGGTGGCACCGGCACCTTTTCCACCTCGACCGCGGGCGCGCTTTCCGGGGACACCCCGGTGGGCGCTTCCTCGGTATCCCTGCGCGGCCTCGGCACCGGTTCAACCCTGACCCTGATCAACGGCCGCCGTGCCTCTGTCAGCGCCTTCGCCAACGGCCAGGCCTCGTTTATCGACATCAACTCCATCCCTGCCGCGGCCATCGAGCGGATCGAGATTCTGCCCAACGGCGCCTCCGCCACCTACGGCGCTGACGCTGTTGCAGGGGTGGTGAACTATGTGCTGCGCCGGGATTACGAAGGCATCGAGATTTCCGGTTCCTACGGCGACTCCTGGGAGAGCACCGATGACAGCCGGCGCAATCTCAATCTCCTGGCGGGCGCCGGCAACGAGCGCCATCACGTGATGGCGCTGGTGGACTACTATGACCGCTCCGCGACCTTTGCCCGTGACCGGGAAATCAGCCGCGATTCCGTGCGACCCAGCCAGCAGGGCTTCCATCCCTCCTTCAACGACCTGTTCTTCATGTTCTTCGACCAGACCGAGGAGCCCGCCGATGGTGGCTGCGCCGCGGAGGATTTTGGCAGCGGCAACCTCGGCGAATTCTGCGAGGTCAACAACAACCGCTTTGTCTCGGTGCTGGACGAGTACGAGAGCATCGGCGGCATGCTGACCTATGAATTTACGCCCCGGGAGGGCTTCCGCTGGTTCAATGAGGCGATCTACCAGAAAACGGATTCCAACGGCACCAGCTCTCCCGCCAACTTCTCGCGCACGCCCATTGATCCGGAGAGCCCGCTGTGGCCCGAGGCCCTGGTGGAGGACATGGTCGAGGAGGGCAGCATTGAGGGGTTGGAGCAATTCAGCGATTTCTACGGTTTCCCGATCTTCGCCTGGGGCAAGTTCCCCGAGCCGCGGGCGGTGAACGTGGAGTCGGAAACGCTGCGCGTGGTGTCCGGCATCGAAATGGATCTCAGCGCCGGCTGGCAGCTGGAATCGGCACTGACCTACGGTCGCAACGAATCCACCCAGCGCGGGATTTCCGGCCTGGTAGTGTCCGAGGCGTTCTACGACGCCAACCTCGGCAATCTCTGCACTGACGGTAGCCGGGTAGAGCGCTGGGACGTGAATCTGGTGCGCCCCAGCGCCAGCTTTGTTGGCGATACCTGCGAAGAGCAGGGCAAGACGACACTGTGGTACAACCCCTTCGGCGGCCAGACCCAGCAGGCAGACGGCATCGATGAAGCGATTCGCACCACAGCGGAGCGCAACGGCGAATCCGAGCTGTTCGCGCTGGATGCGGTCGCATCAGGCCCGGTATTCGACTTCAACGGCCGCACTGTGCAGCTGGCCGTGGGCGGTGAATGGCGCCGGGAGGAAGTGCGCGACACACCGGCGGGTGTGGCGGTGGCGACCACCTTCAACCCGGAGCCGATCCTGGGCTTCAGCTCGACCTCCGCCGACGCCGAGCGCGACCAGTGGGCGCTGTTTGCGGAATTCTATATTCCCCTGACGGACAATCTCGACCTGCAGCTGGCCGGTCGCTACGACGATTACGACAGCTTTGGCAGTGACTTCAATCCGAAGGTGTCCCTGCGCTACCAGCCGCTGGAGAGCCTGGTATTCCGCGGTAACTACTCGACGTCCTTCCGCGCGCCGTCGCTGGCCCAGGTCGGCGCAGGTACGTTGCTCAGTTCCTACACGGTGGACTGTGGGGAAACCCCCGCGGCCTGTGCCGGCGACGCCGGGGCCAGCGGTGAAGCCCTGCTCTCGGAAGACGTGTCCAACGACGACCTCGAGCCAGAGGAGGCCGATACCTGGGGCATCGGCATGCTCGTTACCCCGACCAATGACATCGATATCACCCTCGATTACTGGAATATCAGTTACGAGAACGTCATTGGTATCGACGAGGACGACTTCATCCGCCGCGCCCTGAATGGCGAGTTCGCGGTCGTGGGCGAGGGCGAGCTGGCCACCGGTACGCCGGGTCTGGAGGTGGTCAACGACTTCGTGGTCGACGCCCACTTCCAGCTGACGAATCTGGGCTTCGAGGATGTCCAGGGTGTGGACCTGACCTACACCCAGGTCCTGGATGCCGGCCCCGGCACCCTGACCTTTACCGCGGATATCACCTACCTGCTGGAGTTCGAGCGCCAGGCCTCCAGCGCCTCCCCGGTGATCGATGAAGCCGGCGAGTTCCGTTTTCCGGAGCTCTTGGCCAACGCCCGCCTGCGCTACAGCATCGATGCCTGGCGTGCCAGCCTTGGGGTGCGCCACACCGACGGCTACCGCGATGACCCGGCGCCGCGCACCCTTGAGGCCGTGGGCCTGCCCGCCGATGCGCAGGTGAACGTGCCTTCCTGGACGGTCTGGGACATGAGCGTGGGTTATGACCTCAGCGAGGTCAGCAACCTGTCGCTGTCGGTGCGCAACCTGTTCGATCGCGAGCCGCCGCAGGTGCTGGGGCTGTCCTCCAACGTGGACTACATCAACCACGATGCCATGGGCCGCTTCCTGACTCTGCGCTATACCCACAGCTTCTAGGAGTGATGCCGATGCGCTACTGGCGGATTCTGCTGCTGGCCCTGCTCTGGGGCCTGGCCCAGCCCGGGTCCGTGGCAGCGCAGGCAGCTGCCGCGACGCAGGCGGCCGAGGTGCATGCCCAGGGCAGCCTGGTCATTGTTGGCGGCGCCCTGCGCACCGATAATGAAGCGGTGCACCGGGCGTTTATTGAACGGCTTCCAGCGACCGGCCCGGTGGTGATTATACCGGTGGCCAGCGGTCAGCCTGCGACCAGTGCCGCGCGCTTCGCTGCCACGCTAGAGGGTTACGGTGTGGCCCCGGAACGGCTGGTCACCTTCCCGCTGGCGCTGCTGGATGACCCGACCACTGAAGCACTGGACGAGAGCGGCTGGGCTGACAATGCCTGGGACGCTGCGCAGGTCGCGGCTGTGGCCGATGCCGCCGGCTTCTGGTTTACCGGTGGAGACCAGGTTCGTATCGTCACCAGTCTGCGCAAGGCCGATGGTAGTGCGTCCCCCTTGCTGCGCCTGGTTGACGCCCGTCTGGCTGCGGGTGCCGTGGTGGGAGGGACCAGTGCCGGGGCGGCAATTATGAGCCGGGACATGATCGCGGGTGGCGACAGCTTTACCGCGCTGACGCAGCCCTTGGCGGAGCACTATGCTGCGACCGAGGAGCAGGACAGCGGGCGCCTCAGTCTGCTGCCGGGCCTGGGATTCTTTACCGCCGGCATTGTCGATCAGCACTTTGATCGCAAGGCGCGGCTGGGACGGCTGGTTCGCGCCCTGGCCGCCACCGGCGCTGAGGCCGGCTTCGGGGTGGATGAGGACACCGCCCTGGTGGTCGATCTTGCGCAGGGGCGTGGGCGGGTCGTGGGCAGTGGCAGCGTGGTGCTGCTGGATGCCGGCAGTGCGCAGTTTGCACCGGGGACCGATCGGCTTGCCCTTGGCCTGCGCCTGGGAGTAGCCCACGATGGGGTGGAGATTGACCTGGCAAGCCAGCAACTGCTGAACGGTCTGGGCAAACCGACGGTCGCAAACCCCTATTACAACCACCAGCCCCGACACGGCGGCGGCATGGCTTTCGCCAATGCCCGTCTCGATCAGCTGCTGGGGCATGATCTGCTCGACAACCGCCGCAGCGACGAACTCCGGCGCCTGAGCCTGGACGGCGAGGGCACTCTGGTGACCTACCGGTTCTACGAGACCGCCAGCAGCCAGGGCTACTGGGATGACAGCAACGGCGATCGCTATAGCGCCAGCGGCGTGGGCTTCGATATTCTGCTTGGGCGCTGAAGCAAGCCTGATCCCTCCCTGCTGGCACAGGGCCCCGGGAGCCGTTACTGTTATGGCCGTGTGCCGTTGCCGTCAGGAAGCCTGTCCATGCTCGCCGTGATCAACCTTGTTGTTTTCCTTGCCCTGTGCATGTTTCTGTTCAGCCTGCGCCGGCGCGGCTGGAAGCTCTCCCGCCAGATTCTGGCGGGACTGGTGGCGGGCGTGGTGTATGGTCTGGGGCTGCAGCTGCTGTACGGCACCCAGTCCACTGTCGTGACTGCGACCCTGGAGTGGACCGGCGTGGTTGCAGCGGGCTACATCAATCTCCTGCGCATGATCATCATGCCCCTGGTCCTGGTGATGATGGTCGCCGCGGTATTGAAGCTGCGCGAAGTCGCGGACCTGGGGCGCATTGGTGGCGCCGTGGTCGGCCTGCTGATTGGCACCACGATGATCGCTGCGTTGGTGGGCATCCTGGTCACCAGCGCTTTTGGCCTTACCGCCGACAGCATCACCCAGGGCGCTCGTGAACTGGCGTCCGCCGAGGCGCTGGCGCAGCGCTACGAAACCGTGTCCGGTCTCAGTCTGCCCGAGGTGCTGGTGCGCTTCGTGCCCGCGAACATTTTCCACGACCTCACCGAGGCCCGCCCCACTTCGATCATCGCGGTGGTGCTGTTTGGCATCCTCTTTGGCATTGCTGCACTGGGTGTTGCCCGGGACAATCCCTCCCGTGGTGCACAGATCGAGGCCTTTGTGGAAACCACGCGCCTGATCGTGATGCGGCTGGTACACATTGTCATGGCGCTCACCCCCTACGGTATCCTGGCCCTGATCGGCGCTGTGGTGGCGAGTTCGGACGCTGGGGACATAGTGACGTTGCTGTCCTTCGTGGTCGCCTCCTATCTGGCGATTGCCATCATGTTTGCGGTCCACGCTGGCCTGCTCCTGCTGCACGGCGTCGGCCTGCCCACCTATTTTCGCGCGGTGTGGCCGGTACTGGCTTTTGCCTTTACCTCGCGCAGTTCGGCGGCGACCATTCCGCTCAACGTGGAAACCCAGGTCGAGTCGCTGCGCGTGGCAACGCCCATCGCCAGCCTCTCGGCCACTCTGGGCGCGACCATTGGCCAAAACGGCTGCGCCGGGATCTACCCGGCCATGCTGGCGGTGATGATCGCGCCGTCGATGGGGCTGGATCCGCTGGCGCTGGATTTCATGGCGGGATTGATCGGGGTGATTGCCATCAGCTCCTTTGGCGTGGCCGGGGTGGGGGGTGGGGCGACCTTTGCCGCGCTGATCGTGCTGCCGGCGATGGGGTTTCCGGTGACGGTGGCGGCGGTGCTGATCTCCATCGAACCGCTCATCGACATGGCGCGCACCGCGCTCAACGTCAACGGTTCCATGACCGCGGGTGTGGTGACCCAGCGCTGGCTGGGCGCCAGTATCGCGAAGTGACTACAGCGGCACGCTGCGAAACTCGATATGCGGGGCGCTGTGGCGCCACAGTTCATTGAACAGGTCCAGGTAGCGCTCTGCCCTGGCGCGGGAGTCGGGTTCGCAGAACGCGGCCTTGTCCGCCTCTGCCGGCTTGCAGAGCACGCCGCTGCGATCCTTTATTACCAGGGTTTCTCCTTTCCAGTCCGGGTGCTCGTTCAATTGTTGCAGCAGTATCGACGAAGGCAGGCGGCGTGCCAGGGCCAGCAGACGGTGACCGCGCTGCACCATGGGCCTGTAGTCACTGACCAGGATCCGCACCCGGGATTGGCGCGAGCGCCTGGCCAGTGCGCTGAGCGCCTCGGCAAGGCCCCGGTCGTCGAATACCCGGTGGTCCAGGTCGGGGCTGAGAATGCAGATTTCCCGGGAGGCATCTGTCGCCAGGGCCGTCGCCCAATCGGCAAAGGGCTGCGGGTACTCAATGCCGCTGGTGTAGACCCTGCCCAGGCGGGGCTGCAGCTGCTGGCGCATGGCGATATGGGCGATGCCCGCTTCCGCGAAGGGCTCGCCTTCAGGCTCGAAGCCGGCGCGGCGGTAGAAGTCGGCAGCATGCTGCTGGGCGTGCAGGTAGACCTCGTTCAAACCCTGTTCGCGGGCGGCGTCGACCAGTGCCTGTAAAACCGCTGCGCCATAGCCATGGCCGCGGTGTGACGCCAGCACGGCCATGCGCCCGATCTTGCCCTCCGGCAGCAGGCGCCCGCAGGCAATGGGAACGCCGTCCAGGGTCCCAAGAACGTGCAGGGCATCCTCGTCGCGGCCGTCCCACTCGATTTCCCGCGGTACCTGCTGTTCGACAATGAATACCTGCTCCCGCAGCGCGCGCAGGGTCTCGCGGTCAGTGTTCCAGGCCGCTACGCGCAGTTCCAGTTCCGGTAATGTGTCAGTCGACATCCAGGGCCCCCTGATCCAGCAGGAATTCCAGCACGGATTGTACCGTGGGAACGGCCGGCAAGGGCAGCGGTTCACCCGCACACAAAATGCACAGCGAATCCCTGGCAGAGGCGGGAAAGCCTTCGCTGGCACCGTTGGCAAATACCCGGATGCCCGTGTCTGCCACCTGCCAGGCAACACGCGCCCCGGGTGCGAGTCTTGCGCTGCCCGGTTCGCCGAGCTGCAGATGAAGTCTGCGCAGTGCCCTGCCTGCGGGTGGCTCCAGAACGCTTTCGGTCACCAGCTCGCCAAACCAGCTGTCATCCCCGCCGGCCTCCAGCAGCGCTCGCAGCTGCTGCAGTGTATTGTCAATGTCGCCACCAGTGATTTCTCCCGCTGCAGTCGCGCTGTCGCGCCCCGGATCCCGCAGCAACAGACTCTGTGGCAAGTGCTCCAGGCGCGCATCCAACCAGCGTGACAGCAGGTCTGCCATGCGCGGTGCCCTGAAGCCCAGGGAAAAACAGGTCGAGTCACCGCGGGAAATGCCCCAGTGGGCAACACCGGGCGGTAGGTACAGTACATCGCCGGTGCGGAGCGTGTATTCCGCCTCGCCATGAAACTCCGCCAGGAGTTTCAGGTCCGGGTGTGGCAGCAACGACGTAGTGTCATCGCAGCGCTGGCCGATGCGCCAGCTGCGCTCGCCCGCGCCCTGCAGCAGAAATACGTCGTAGAGATCGTAGTGGGGACCAATGCCGCCACCGTCATTGGCGTAGCTGACCATGATGTCGTCGAGACGCCAGCCGGGAATGAAGGCGGCCAGCGACCGTAGTGCAGCGACCTCCTCCAACAGCTGATCAACCCCCTGTACCAGCAGGGTCCAGGGGTGGCCGCGATCGAAGTCACTGGGCTGGAAAGGCCCGTGTTCGAGCTGCCAGGCCGCGGCGGTTGCCGGGTCGCCACGACATTCCGCAATGCGGGACTCCACCTCGGGCTCCAGGGCCAGCCCTGCCAGTTCTTCCGCGCTGACCGGCGGTACGAAGTCGGGTACCCCCGCGCGTATCAGCAGCGGCTCCCGCTGCCAGTAGCGCGCGAGAAAGTCGCTCTGGTCCAGCGCCAGCATGGCGCCGTCAGTCCTCGCGGATGGCACGGGCCTGGGCGGCCGCGTTGCCGGTGTAGCGGGCCGGGGTCAGCGCCAGCAGCTGCTCCCGGGCTTTTTGCGGCAGCGCAAGAGCGTTGATGAATTGTTCCAGGGTTTCCCGGTTCATGGCCTGGCCGCGGGTCAGTTCCTTGAGTTTCTCGTAGGGCTTTTCGATGCCGTAGCGGCGCATGACGGTCTGGATGGGTTCGGCGAGCACCTCCCAGCTGTGGTCCAGGTCCTCCGCCAGCCGGGCGTCGTTGAGCTGCAGCTTGCCAATGCCCTTGAGGCTGGCCTCGTAGGCGATCAGGCTGTAGCCGAAACCCACGCCCATGTTGCGCAGCACCGTGGAATCGGTCAGGTCCCGCTGCCAGCGACTGACCGGCAGCTTCGCCGCCAGGTGCTGGAACACGGCGTTGGCCAGGCCCAGGTTACCCTCGGAATTTTCGAAGTCGATCGGGTTGACCTTGTGCGGCATGGTGGATGAGCCCACTTCACCGGCGATGGTGCGCTGCTTGAAGTAACCGAGTGAAATGTAGCCCCAGATATCACGGTCCAGGTCCACCAGGATGGTGTTGAAGCGGGCGACGGCGTCAAACAGCTCGGCCATGTAGTCATGGGGTTCAATCTGGGTGGTGTAGGGGTTCCAGGTCAGCCCCAGGCCGCTGACAAACGCTTCGGCATTGGCCTGCCAGTCGACGTCGGGGTAGGCGGAGAGATGGGCATTGTAGTTGCCCACCGCGCCATTGATTTTGCCCAGGTACTCCATTGACTGCAGTTGTCGCAGTTGCCGCTGCAGGCGGGCAACCACATTGGCTATTTCCTTGCCCATGGTGGTGGGGCTGGCAGTCTGACCGTGAGTCCGCGACAGCATCGCCGCTTCGGCGTGGCTGCCTGCCAGTTCCGTGAGGGCCCCGATGATCTGGCCCATGGCGGGCAGCAGCACCTGCTCCATGCCGTCCCGCAGCATCAGTGCGTGGGACAGATTGTTGATGTCCTCGGAGGTGCAGGCGAAGTGCACGAATTCGGAGATCGCCTCCAGTTCGGTGTTGCCGGCAAAGCGCTCCTTGATGAAATACTCCACCGCCTTGACATCGTGGTTGGTCGTGGCCTCAATGTCCTTGATGCGGCGCGCATCGATCAGGGTGAACCCCGTAGCAATCTGCTCCAGCAGGCTATGGGCGGCCGGCGACAGTGCCGGCACCTCGGCAATGTCTGGCATCCGCGCCAGCTGCTGCAGCCAGCGCACCTCCACCAGCACGCGGCGCTTGATCAGGCCGTACTCGCTGAAGACTTCGCGCAGGCTGGCGGTTTTGGCGCCGTAGCGGCCGTCGATGGGCGATACGGCGGTGAGGGCATTGAGATCCATGCTGTACTCCAGAAAACCTGTCAAATAATGTTAGATCACGTCCAGCTCGCGAGACAGCCGCTGTGCACGGGCTCCGATGGCCCGACGCTGCAGCACCAGCTTCCAGCGCCGGCCACCGAGCTGACGCCAGAGGAAAGTCGCGCGAATGCCCGCCAGCAGCAGGGCGCGGATGGTGTCCGCAGTCTGGCTGTTCTGCAGATGCTGGGCGCTGCCGCTGACCTTGATCCGGAATTTCAGGTTGCTCAGCGTATCCTGATAGATGCCCGAGACGCTGTGGCAGATGTCCTTGCTGTGCGCGGCAAAATGCTCGGCGCGGAAGCTGGCGTGTTGCAGTCGCGAGCGCACGACCGCCATCATGGCCGGGTCCGCCGAGAACTTGCGCTCCAGGTAGAGCAGATTGAAAATGTAGCGCACCATATCCCGCTGTTCCGGCGAGTGCTGGTTGTGCAACACCATTGCCAGTGTGTCCAGCCCCAGCTTGATCCCGGGCAGGCCACCGTAGACCGCTTCAACGCTGTCCGTGTCGAAGGCAAACAGACTGTTCAGCGAAGCCTGCAGGAACGCCGGTGGGCAGGATCCCGTGCGCGAGACCTGATCCACCAGGCGCGCGGCCTGGGCGACGCCCGCGAGGGCGATGGTCTGCTCGTCCAGGCCACTGCGCCCCGGTTGGCCCGCCTCAACAGGTGCGCTCAATGATACCTCCTCCGAGACAGCGTTCGCCGCTGTAGAACACCACGGACTGACCCGGTGTGACTGCGCGCTGGGGAGCGTCGAACGCCACCCGGCAGCCATCTTCGGCGGCTGTCACCGTGCACTCCTGGTCCGCCTGCCGGTAGCGGACCTTGGCCGTGCACCGCAGCGGCAGGGCTGGTTCTTCGCCAGCGATCCAGCACAGCTGGCCGGCCTGCAGCGTGCTGCTGAACAGCGCCGGGTGGTTGTTGCCCTGGGCCACCAGCAGGACATTGCGTTCCAGATCCTTGGCGACGACATACCAGGGAGCATCGTCGTGATTGGCGAGTCCGCCGATACCCAGGCCCTGGCGCTGGCCGATGGTATGGTACATCAGACCCTGGTGGCGCCCGAGCAGCTCGCCTTCCAGGCTGTGAATCTCACCGGGCTGGGCGGGAAGGTACTGCTGCAGGAAATCCTTGAAGCGGCGCTCGCCGATAAAGCAGATGCCGGTGGAATCCTTTTTGCCGTGCGTCACCAGGCCGTGGGCCTGTGCCAGCGCCCGGACTTCGGGTTTTTCGATAGCGCCGATCGGGAACAGGGTTTGGGCCAGCTCCCGGTGGCCCACGGCGTGCAGAAAGTAGCTCTGGTCCTTGTTGCTGTCCAGACCGCGCAGCAGGGTGGCCTTGCCCTCGCACTCGCCGCGGCGTGCGTAGTGTCCGGTGGCAATGCAGTCGGCACCGAGCATCAGGGCGTAGTCGAGGAAAGCGCGAAACTTGATTTCCCGATTGCAGAGGATGTCCGGGTTGGGTGTGCGGCCGGCGCGGTATTCCGCGAGGAAGTGCTCGAATACGTGATCCCAGTACTCCGCGGCGAAATTGGCCCCGTGCAGGGTGATCCCCAGCTTGTCGGCAACGGCCTGGGCGTCCGCGTAGTCCTCCTTCGCGGTGCAGTATTCGGTGCCGTCATCTTCCTCCCAGTTCTTCATGAACAGGCCTTCGACGCGGTAGCCCTGCTCCTTGAGCAGCAGCGCGGCAACGGAGGAGTCGACGCCGCCGGACATGCCGACGATCACTGTGGTGGCTGCGTTGAGGCTCATGGCGGTGCAATCAGGTCCAGCGGATAACGGAGCCCGCTGCGGTGCTGCTCGATAGCGGCGAGCACCAGCGGGCTGCGCATTCTAGCAGAATTGGACACAATTGCCTCGTAATCCAGCCAGTGCACGGCAAGGATGTCCGGGTCCAGCTTCGCCCCTGCCCGGGGCTCAAGCGCACTGGCGCAGAAGGTGGTGCGATAGTAGGTCGCGCCGTTGCCTGGCGCGTTGTACAGCGCAAGTCCCAGAACCCCCTCGAGAGACACCAGCCAGCCGGTTTCCTCCAGGGTCTCCCGCAGGGCCGCCTGCTGCAGCGACTCGCCGCGCTCGAGGTGCCCCGCAGGCTGGTTGAAGACGATGCGGCCGCTGCTCTTGTCCCGCTCTTCCACCAGCAGATAGTGTCCTTTTCGCTCGACCACCGTGGCGACAGTGACATGTGGATACCAGCTCGACATTACGGTTGTCTCCGCGATCCTGGCGCTGGCTTGCCGCGTGCTGAGCCGCCTCGCGACACCGGGCGGCGCACCACGAGGCGGCGGTACTCCCCCGGCGCCAGGCCCTGCAGCGTCCAGTCACCAACCCGGTGGCGGATCAGGCGCAGGGTGGGCAGGTTCACCGCCGCAGTCATGCGCCGGACCTGGCGGTTGCGGCCTTCGCGAATGCTGAGTTCCAGCCAGCTGTCGGCAACGGTCAGACGCCTGCGCACCGGTGGATCACGGGGCCAGAGGCCTTCCGGTTCCGGAATGCGCTGCACCCTGGCGGGCAGGGTGGGGCCGTCCTTGAGTTCCACACCAATTTGCAGGCTGAGGATAGCGGCATCGTCGGCGATACCCTCGACCTGCACCCAGTAGGTTTTCCACAGTTTGTGGCGTGGATTGGCAATCTGCTGTTGCAATCGGCCGTCATCAGTCAGCAGCAACAGCCCCTCGGAGTCATAATCGAGGCGCCCGGCAACACGGAAGCCCGGTGCCTGCAGATAATCCGCGAGGGTTGCCCTCGCGGCACCTGCAGGTTCCCGGTCAGTGAACTGGCTCAGCACCTGGAACGGCTTGTTGAGGAGAATCAGTGTAGCCATCAAAGCTCCTGGGTGCGGCCAAAAATCTGCCCCCGGTTAATCAGAAACAGCAGGAAACCTGATACACTAGGCGCCGTTTTAGAGGGGCATCCTGCAAGGATACCGCACCCCGAGATTCAATGGACCCACATCTACGGAGAACAATCTATGGGCTACAAGCATATCCAGGTGCCGGCGACCGGTGAAAAAATCACGGTCAATGACGACTTCAGCCTGAACGTCCCCAACAACCCGATCATCCCCTACATCGAGGGCGACGGTATCGGTGTGGATATCAGCCCGGTCATGATCAACGTGGTTGACGCCGCAGTGGAGAAGGCCTTTGGTGGCCAGAAGAAGATCTCCTGGATGGAAATCTACACCGGCGAGAAAGCAGCCGAGTTGTACGATGGCGACTGGTTCCCGGAAGAGACCCTGGCGGCGATCAAGGAGTACTCCGTGGGCATCAAGGGCCCGTTGACGACCCCGGTAGGCGGCGGCTTTCGCTCCCTGAACGTGGCCCTGCGTCAGGAGCTGGACCTCTATACCTGCCTGCGGCCGGTGCGCTGGTTCGAAGGTGTGCCCTCGCCGGTGAAGGATCCCGGCTCCTGCAACATGGTCATTTTCCGCGAGAACTCGGAAGACATCTACGCCGGTATTGAATACCAGGCCGGCACTCCGGAAGCGCAGAAAGTCGTGGATTTCCTGATCAAGGAAATGGGCGCCACCAAGATTCGCTTCCCGCAGGAAGTGGGCATCGGCATCAAGCCGGTCTCCGAGGAGGGCACCAAGCGCCTGGTGCGCAAGGCCTTCCAGTACGCGATCGACCAGGACCTGCCCTCCGTGACCCTGGTGCACAAGGGCAACATCATGAAGTTCACCGAAGGCGCCTTTCGCGACTGGGGCTATGAACTGGCTCAGGAAGAATTTGGCGGGGAATTGCTGGACGGCGGCCCCTGGGTGACGTTCAAGAACCCGAAGAGCGGCAAGGACATCATTGTCAAGGACGTCATCGCCGATGCCATGCTGCAGCAGATCCTGACCCGACCCGGTGACTACAGTGTCATCGCCACCCTGAACCTGAACGGTGACTACTTGTCCGATGCCCTCGCGGCCCAGGTCGGCGGCATCGGCATCGCGCCCGGCGCCAACCTGTCCGACACCATCGCCCTGTTCGAAGCGACCCACGGTACCGCGCCCAAGTACGCCGGTCAGGACAAGGTCAACCCCGGTTCCCTGATCCTCTCGGCGGAAATGATGCTGCGCCACCTGGGCTGGAACGAGGCTGCCGACCTGATCATCAAGGGCATGAACGGTGCCATCCAGAACGGCACGGTCACCTATGACTTCGAGCGCCTGATGGAAGGGGCGACGCTGGTGAGCTGTTCCGAGTTTGGTCAAAAACTGATCGACAACATGTAATTCCGTTCGCGGCGTTACCAGCAAGGGCTCGTGGCAACACGGGCCCTTTTTTGTGCTCCGTTCTTCACGGTATTCCCCCTGATGGCGACCCCCCCTGACGCTGTCGCATCCCCCGGCATACGTACGCCGTGTCCGGAGCGGCGCAAGGTGTGGGGCGACCTCCTGCCGTGACGAATACACTTGGGGTCACCGGGCGCCGGCGGCGTGACCCTCCACCGCCACGCAACCTTGAATTGACTTATAATGAGCCCATATCCACTATCTGGTCATGGCAACGACATGAGAGGAAAGGCGTGAACGAAGTACCCGTAGTTGGTCATTGGCGGCTGTCTGCCGGCGATGAGCAGCGCGACAACGACGGCGGCTTGACGCTGCAGGAGTCCAAGCCGGAACTCAAGAAGCCGCCGCTGTTCAAAGTTGTATTGCTGAATGATGACTACACGCCCATGGAGTTCGTGGTCGAGGTGCTGGAAGTGTTCTTCCGCATGAACCGTGAACAGGCGACCCATGTCATGCTGACAGTCCATACCAAGGGCAAGGGCGTATGTGGTATCTATACCAGGGACATTGCCGAGACCAAGGCGACCCAGGTCAATCAGTACGCGCGGGAGAACCAGCACCCGCTGTTATGCGAAATCGAGGCATCTGAGGGCTAGCAGCCCGGGAGTGGTAAAGTATGCTGAGCAAGGACCTGGAACTGACGCTGAACGAGGCGTTTCGGGAGGCACGGGGCAAGCGTCACGAGTTCATGACGGTGGAGCACTTGTTGCTGGCACTGCTGGACAATAACGACGCAATTCGTGTCCTCAAGGCCTGCGGCGCTGATATCAAGGCTCTGCGGGGTGATCTGGTCGAGTTCGTGGATGCCACTACGCCACTGATTCCCGAGGACAATGACGAACGCGAGACCCAGCCGACCCTGGGCTTCCAGCGGGTGCTGCAGCGGGCGGTATTCCACGTCCAGTCCTCCGGTCGCAGCGAAGTCACCGGTGCCAATGTGCTGGTAGCGATCTTCAGCGAGCAGGAGAGCCAGGCCGTTTACTTCCTCAAGACCCAGAGCATTGCCCGCCTGGACGTCGTCAATTACATCACTCACGGCATTTCCAAGGTGTCCGAGGACAACGAGGGCGGTGAACCCGGTGCGGCAGGTGCCGAGGGTGTGCCGACAGAGGAGGGTGAGGGCAACCCGCTGGACAATTTTGCGACCAACCTCAACGAGGAAGCCAAGGCCGGGCGCATTGACCCACTGATCGGGCGCATACCGGAAGTGGAGCGGGTAGCCCAGATCCTGGCCCGCAGGCGCAAGAACAATCCCCTGCTGGTGGGCGAGTCCGGTGTTGGCAAGACGGCCATTGCCGAGGGGCTGGCGAAAATGATTGTGGACGGCGAAGTGCCGGAGATGCTCAAGGACAGCGTGGTCTACTCGCTGGACCTGGGCGCCCTGCTGGCCGGGACCAAGTATCGCGGTGACTTCGAAAAACGCTTCAAGGGCCTTTTGGCCAATCTGAAGAAGCGCGAGGGCGCGATCCTGTTTATCGACGAGATCCACACCATTATCGGCGCGGGCGCGGCCTCCGGTGGCGTCATGGATGCCAGCAATCTGCTCAAGCCGCTGCTGACGTCAGGCAAGATGCGCTGCATTGGCTCAACCACGTTCCAGGAATACCGCGGCATTTTCGACAAGGACAAGGCCCTGAGTCGCCGCTTTCAGAAGATCGACGTGATGGAGCCGACGCCTGATGATGCCTACAAGATCCTCAAGGGGCTGAAATCGCGCTTTGAGGAACACCACGGCCTGCGCTATACCAACAAGGCCTTGCGGGTCGCCACCGACCTCTCGGCCCGGTACATCAACGACCGATTCCTCCCGGACAAGGCCATCGACGTCATTGACGAAGCCGGTGCCTATCAGCAGTTGCAGCCGCCGTCGAAGCGGAAAAAAGTGATCGGGGTGGCGGATATTGAGGCCGTGGTGGCGAAAATAGCCCGAATTCCGCCGAAATCGGTCAGCTCGGATGACCGCGAGACCCTGCAGAAACTCGAGCAGAACCTGCAGATGGTGGTGTTTGGCCAGGATCGGGCCATCAGCAGTCTGGCGACGTCGATCAAGCTGGCGCGTGCCGGGCTGCGCTCCGGTGACAAGCCCATCGGCTCGTTCCTGCTGGCAGGCCCCACGGGTGTGGGTAAAACCGAGGTGACGCGCCAGCTGGCGCGGGTGCTGGGGCTGGAGCTGATCCGCTTCGACATGTCCGAATACATGGAGCGGCACACAGTGTCGCGCCTGATCGGTGCGCCTCCGGGCTATGTCGGCTTCGACCAGGGTGGTCTGCTGACGGACGCCGTGACCAAGCATCCGCATGCGGTCATCCTGCTGGACGAGATCGAGAAGGCTCACCCGGAAGTGTTCAACCTGTTGCTGCAGGTCATGGACCACGGTGCCCTGACCGACAACAACGGCCGCAAGGCCGACTTCCGCAACGTTATCCTGGTGATGACTACCAATGCTGGCGCCGAGAGCATCAGCCGCCGCACGATCGGGTTCACCACCCAGGATCACAGCACCGACGGGATGGAAGCGATCAATCGCCTGTTTACGCCGGAGTTCCGCAACCGTCTCGACAGCATTGTGCAGTTCGAGCCTCTTGGCGAGGACATTATCCTGACCGTGGTGGACAAGTTCCTGACCGAGCTGCAGGGTCAGCTGGACGAAAAGCGGGTAACGCTGGACGTGGACGAGGATGCGCGCCTGTGGCTGGTGGAGAAAGGCTACGACCGCAACATGGGCGCCCGGCCGATGGCCCGGGTCATCCAGGAGCACATCAAGAAGCCGCTGGCGGAGCTGGTATTGTTCGGTTCCCTGTCCCAGGCCGGTGGGGTGGCCCGGGTGCGCGTGAACACGGCACGCGATGACCTGGAGGTGCTGGTCGAGGAAACCGAGGCCGAACCGGCCTAGGAAAAGCCTACCGCTCGCGGTAGGTGATACGGCCCTTGGTCAGGTCATAGGGCGTGAGTTCCACCCGTACCTTGTCGCCGGTAAGGATGCGAATATAGTTTTTACGCATCTTGCCGGAGATATGGGCGGTCACAACGTGTCCGTTCTCCAGTTGGACGCGAAAGGTGGTATTGGGCAGGGTGTCGATAACCTCGCCCTCCATTTCGATCTGGTCTTCTTTTGCCATGCGGCGGCAACCCCTCGTAAAATCAGGGGCGCATTTTGCCCTAAAGCCGCCGCTGGTGCCAGTTCAATCTCCGGCACAAGTGCCGCTCAGTTGCCGAACAGCTTGCCAAAGGCCTTGCCGATCTCCTTGCCGGCGTTTTCTATCGGATTGGCCGCTTGATCTTCGGCTTCATCCTCTGGCTCGGCGGCTTTCTCCGCCGCGTTACCACCGAGGATCCCGGACATGAAACCGCCTTCACCGCCACCGGTAGCGCCTGCCCCGAACAGGCCACCCAGCCCGGACAGGTCTGTGGGCTCTGCGGGCAGCACGAAGCGGGCGTCGGCGACCTGGGTTTCGGTGATGGCAGTCACGCGCATGTCTTCGCCATAGCGCAACACACCGAGGTTCATGCCATCCAGTTGCGCCTGCAGGCGGTCGTGGGTGCCCTGTTGGGCGAGCATGCTGGACATGGTTGATGCCATGCGATGGACGGCGTCGCGGAACCCCATGGCACGGCGATCCGAAGACAGCACCATGTCTGATTCCTGGCGCCTGCCTTCCTGATCGGTATACTTGAGGTTGTACACTTCTCCGGGGATTCCGGCGACCGTTTCGCTGCGGCCGGTGGCTTCCAGTGATTCCACATTGACCGCAGCCATATCGGGAATCGCGGACTGGGCCATGTTGCCGAACATGGACAGGGTCTGCTTGACGTCGATAACCATGATTTCGCCGTCGTTGTCGGTGACCGCATAGATCTGCTCGCCCCGCACCAGCATGTAGCTGTTTTCCTGATTCATGTTGATGCGCAGCTGGTCGCCCTCGTATTCGAAGGACATCCTGTTGCCCTCGGCGTCGACCACCTCGGCGATATCCGCGCTGGCGGGGCCGGCACTGAGCCCAAGGGCCAGCAAGAGGGCCGGGTAGAGCGCGCTGCGTGCTGTTGTGATCATGTCGGTTCTCCAAATCTGGGATATGTAGGTTTCGGGGTGGCTGCTCCCGGTTGCTGTCTAGTATCGGCGTTGCGCCCACAGAATTCCAGTCGTCACCGCTTGTATCCGGGGGCGTATCAGCCGCTGCGGATCTGCTGATAGGCTGACAGTGCCGCCTCCCGGGCCTGGCGGTGATCAACCAGGGGACGCGGATAGTTGTCGCCGAGGACAACACCCGCCGCGGACAACACCTCGTCTGTAGCCTCCCAGGGCCGGTGTAGCCAGCGATCCGGCAGGCGGGCGACTTCAGGTACCCAGTGCCGCACATAGGCGCCGTCGGCATCGAACTTCTCGCCCTGGATGACCGGGTTGAAAATGCGGAAGTAAGGGGCCGCATCGGCGCCGCTGCCGGCAACCCACTGCCAGCTACAGGTATTGCTGGCGGGATCCGCGTCCACCAGGGTATCCCAGAACCAGCGTTCCCCTGCCCGCCAGTGGGTCAACAGGTGCTTGCTAAGGAAAGACGCCGTCACCATGCGGATACGATTGTGCATGTAGCCGGTGTGCCACAGTTCACGCATCCCGGCATCCACGACCGGGTACCCGGTCTGGCCTCGCTGCCAGGCCCGCAATTGCGCCTGGTTGCCCAGCCAGGGGAAGTCGGAGAACTGCTCCTTGAAGGGCTTTTCCGGAATGGTCGGGAAATGATACAGCAGGTGATAGGAGAACTCGCGCCAGCCGAGTTCGCTGAGGAACTTGTCCACCTGATCCTGCTGCTGTGGATTGCGCGCGGCGAGTTCCCGGGCCTTGTGCCAGATCTCGCGCGGCGAGATCTCGCCAAAACGGAGGTGTGGCGACAGCCGCGAGGTGGCATTCTCGGCCGGGTGGTCGCGGCCGCTGGCGTAGCGCTGCAAGCGGTGGCGCAGGAATTGCTCCAGGGCGTGCCGGGCCCCTGCGGTGCCGGGTGTCCACAGCTTTGGCCAATGCGCAGCCCAGTCCGGATTGCGCGGCAGCAGCGCCCAGTCCTCAAGCGAGTCGGAGCTGCTCTGTGGCTTGCTCCAGGTGACCCCGGACGGGGTGCGCAGCGGCAGCCCCGGACCGTTCTGGCGCCGGCAGTGGCGCCAGAACGGGGTGAAGACCTTGAACGGCTCTCCCGTCTGGTTGGCGATACTTTCTGGCTCATGCAGCAGCACGCCAGGGAAGCGCTTGAGGTGTACACCGCCATCGAACTCCTGCCTCAGCCTGGTTTCAAGGGCCCTCTCCCAGGGGCTGTAACTGCGGCTGAAGTGAATGGCACCGGCGCCGCTGACGGCGGCCAGTTCCTGCAGGCAGCTCACCGTATCGCCGCTGCGCAGCACCAGCTGCCCGCCACCGGCGGCGATATCGGCGGCCAGTGCCCGCAGGCTGTGGTGCAGCCACCAGCGGCTGGCGCCACCGTGAGCGCGATCACCAGCGGCGTCGTCATCGAGAATGTAGACGGGCAGTACCGGGCCGTTGGCCGCCGCAGCTGCAAGGCCCGGCAAGTCAGCCAGACGCAGGTCGTTGCGGAACAGGTAGATGGTTGTGGTCATGGTTGTCACTCGAGGACAGGGCAGTCGGGCAGAGGCGCATGATAACCCTTCGAGTGGCCTGCAACCGCGTACGTGTCCAGTTTTTGTCCCTGTTCTCCAGAGGATCCGCCTGCCACGGTTAATCTGGCTTTTGTCAGGGCAGCGTATTGATTGCTAACCCCACTGGAGAGGTAAAAAGTATGAAAGTGTCACGATCGTTGTGCCTGGCGGCAGTTCTGGCCACCATTGTTGGCTGTAGCGACAGTTCGGACAGTCCCGCCCAGCCGGAGGTGACCCCTCCGCCACCCCCGCCGCCAGCGGTCCAGCCCGCTCAGCTGCGCGTCACCCACGCCGGCGCGGATGCTCCCGATGTCAATGTGTATGTCGACGGCGAGCTTGCCCTGGAGGAGGTGGCATTCAGGCAGAGTTCCGGATTGCTCACAATTGACAACCCCGGCTCGATTGAAGTTGAGGTCAGGGGGGTGCTTGCGGATGGTTCCGAGGTCACCGTCATCGGGCCAGTGGAACTGGTGTTGGAGGAAGGTGTCAGGACCGATGTCGTCGCCTATGACGCGCTGTTTGATGCTGACGGAGAGCTGAATCTAAAGGCCAAAGTACTGGATCCGGTAGCCATTGAAGAAGATATTTCCGGTGTTCGTGTGTCGGTCATGCACGCTGCGCCTGTGGCTGGCGATGTGGATATCTACGTGACGGGTCCCGATGATCCCCTCGCTTCAGCCGCCCCGATTGATGCCGGGTTTGGTGATGCGCTCGGCCCTCTTGCGCTGGAGCCCGACACCGACTATCGGGTCAGGATTACCGGTGATGGCAGCGATGCGGTGGTGTACGACAGTGGGATCCTCAGTTTCCCCGCTGGCACTGAAGTACTGGTACTGGCAATCAATAACACCTTCAAGGTCGGCAGCAATCCTGTCAACCTGCTGGCGGTCGGTGCAGAGGGCGCAACAGAAGTTGTCGACCCGAGCATGGGTGCGTCCGTGCGTGTGGTGCACAATTCGGCAGATACGCCCGCCGTGGATGTGATTGTCGATGGAGCGACCGTACTTGCCAATGTGCCGTTTCCGGCAGCAAGTGCCTACGGAGATATCGAGGTGCCCGCGGGGACCTACAATGTGGTGGTCGCCGCCAACGCGGATAACAGTATCGCACCGATAGATGTCGACCTTGCTCTGGAGCAGACTGCAAGCTACACAGTGCTGGCCCTGGGCTCATTTGCGGCCAATTCAATCGAGGCTTTGGTTACCAGCGATGACCGCAGAAACATTGCCACTGCCGCCAGAGTCGAGGTCATCCACGGTTCCTCGATCGTCGCTGGCGAGATTCCGGTCGACGTCTATCTCACTGCCGACGGGGTGATCGCGGACGCCGATGCGGCAATCTCGGATCTCGCCTATCCCGGCACCACTGGGCAAATCGCGCTGACGCCGGGAAACTACTGGGTCACCGTTACCGCTGCCGGTGACAAGTCGGTGGTGGCGTTCGACAGCGGCGGCACGGTCACTCTCGAAGGGGGCGTCAACTATACTGTTATCGCCCGCGATCC
This sequence comes from Haliea sp., assembly GCF_040221975.1. GTDB lineage: Bacteria > Pseudomonadota > Gammaproteobacteria > Pseudomonadales > Halieaceae > Haliea. Next base: position 426,507 of record NZ_JAVJWR010000033.1, on the reverse strand, counting down.
GTCGCCGGCGGAAATTGCCGGAAGTCCGCTGATAGAGTTGACGATTCTTGTCGACTGAAGTCGCAAAAGGAAAGGAAAAACCCGCGCCAGAGAGCGCGGGTTTTTTTTGTCCTGTCCATCCCGCAGCTCAGGTATGGGCGGGGTGGCTGGCGCGGTCGCCCAGGATGTTTGCCAGCTCGTCAAGTAGCGGTTCGCAGGGCGTCGCCAGTTTCAGGCTGGCGATGGTGTCGGCGCGGGTGATGCCCGGGTTGATCACAATCAAAGGCTTGCCCGCGGCATGGGCCGCGCGGCAGAAGCGGAAGCCCGAGTAGACCTGCAGGGAAGAGCCGACAACCAGCAGGGCATCGGCAGCCGCGATTGCAGAAGTGACACGCGCAACTCGCTCCCTGGGTACCGTGCCGCCGAAAAAAACGACGTCGGGTATCAGGCCCCCCCCACAGACAAGGCACTGCGGGACAACCGTATGTCGCGCCTGGCTATCGGGCAGGGACATGTCGCCATCTGGTCTCGAACCGGCGCCGGCCGCCAGCGAGGAAAGGTGAGGGTTTGCCTGTAGGAGTCGGTGCTGCATGCCATCGCGTGGAGAATACACCCCGCAGGTGAGGCAGCGCACCCGGTCCAGACGCCCGTGCAGATCGACTACCGCGTCGCTGCCGGCACGCTGGTGCAGGCGGTCCACGTTCTGGGTGACCAGCAATTCAATGGCGCCGGCGTGTTCCAGCCGGGCCAGGGCCCGGTGCGCCATATTGGGGTTGGCATCGCGGACCCCCGGCCATCCCAGCCAGGACCGGGTCCAGTAGCGTTGCCGGATGGCGGGGTCCTGGAGGAAGTCCCGGTGCTGTATCGGAGTGCTGTAGAGCCACTGCCCGTCGGCGTCACGGTAGGTGGGGATACCCGAACTGGCGCTGATGCCCGCGCCGGTAAGTACCACCAGACGCGGCTGCTCCTGGAGCACGGCCAGCAGCTGTTGCAGTTCAGGCATGACATTGTTCATGATGGTGTCTTACGCTGCTGCGGAAGAGGAGAGGACATGCACATCCTGATCACGGGAGGTACCGGTTTCATCGGCCAGGCTCTGGTGCCGCATTTGCTCCAGGCGGGGCATCGCATCAGTATTCTCAGCCGCAGCCGGCACCGGGACACTGCCCAGTGTACTTTCTTGCGCTCCCTGGAAGAGTTGTCGCCTGATTCCGCGCCCGACGCGGTCATCAATCTTGCTGGCGCGTCCCTTGCGGGAAAGCGTTGGACCAGAGCCTACAAGGAGGAGCTGGTCGCCAGCCGCGTACAGGGAACCCGGGCGCTGGTGACGTATTTTGCTGAATCTGCCGAGCCCCCGCGGGTACTGCTGAGCGCGAGTGCAATCGGTTACTACGGTCCGCGCGGAGATGACGCGCTGACGGAAGAGGCAGCGCCCGGCAGCGGCTTTTCCAGCGAGCTGTGCCAAGCCTGGGAACAGGAGGCCGCCCGTGCAGCGGAGGCGGGAATACGCACCTGTCTGCTGCGCCTCGGCGTGGTTCTGGACCGGCAGGGCGGTGCCCTGAAGGAGATGGCGTTGCCGTTCCGTTTCGGTGTGGCGAGCTGGCCGGGCAGTGGCCACCAGTATCTGAGCTGGATTCACCGTCAGGATGTGGTGGCCGCAATGGAGTTTCTGCTTGCCGAGGATACGCTGGCAGGCCCCTTCAACCTTACCGCGCCAGGTCCGGTAACCCAGCGCGAATTCTGTCATGCCATGCGCAAGCACTTTCGGACCCTTCCAGGAATGCCCGTGCCCAGCCCTGTGATGCGGCTGCTGCTCGGGGAAATGGCTGGCGAACTGTTGCTCAGTGGCCAGCGGGTGTTGCCCGCCGGCCTGCGACGCGCCGGCTTCGAGTACCGCTATCCCGGCATTGACGACACACTGGCAGCGATTTTCGGTACTCAAGCTGGCGACAGGTTGCCGTGATCACGGGCGGCATCCTGTACAGTACTGTTGTGGCTCAGTTTTTCCAGCGCTGAACGCTCAAGTTGACGCACCCATTCGCGGCTGACCCGCATTTTGTCGGCAACTTCTGCCCGACTCAGGGGTGGCCCCCGATGCAGGCCCCAACGTGCGATGACGACCTCCTGTTCCGCAGGCTCCAGTTGCTCTATCTCCTGCAGCAGGCAACGTTGCAGGGAGGCGGTTTCCGCGCGTGCGGCAATGTCCTGAAACGGGCCGCCGGGAACGCTGTCGAGCAGTGATTCGTCATCATCCGCGTACTGTGGCTGGTCCAGGGATACGGCCATATTGCGCAGCTGTCGCAGCTGCCGGGCTTTTTCCGGTTCGATGCCGGCCGCGCTGGCAAGCGCTTCCTCGGAGGGTTCCTCTCCGGTGCTCGACCAGATGGCGTTGCGCTCACGGTAGAGTTTGCCTACCTGCTCGCGCACGTGGGTGGGGTATCGGATCAGTGCTGCGCCGTCGTTGACGTAGCGGCGCACCGCTTGCGAGATCCAGTTGTAGCAGTAGGTGCTGAACCGGTAGCCCTTGTGCGCCTCGAATTTCTCCGCGGCGCGAATCAGGCCCAGCGTCCCCTCCTGGATCAGGTCACGGTAGGGGGCGCCCTTGCCCAGGTATTTCCCGGCTATGGAGTAGACCAGGCGCAGATTGTGCAGAGTCAGGGTGTCACGGGCCTGGTTGAAGCGCGACAACGACAGTTTGAGACTCGCCGACTGGGCCGGCTCCAGACGGTAGCGGCGAACGCTCCGATCGGTGCCTTCCGCGGTCGCTTGCCACGCCAGCAGGGCGTCCGCCACCCGACATTTGGCGTCGTGCTTGTTATGGCGGCCGACCACACTGGCCATGCCGACCAGCAGGCTGGCCGGCAGAGCCATCTCGGTTGCGATTTCCCCGGCCGCAACAAGGTCATCAGCTGCCAGTGCTGATGCCAGCTGGACTACCCCACTGGCATGCGCTCCGCCGGGCAGGTACGCCACCAGTTCGCGGCGCAGCAGGAAGTGATGGTCGCGGTTGTCGAATTGTGCAACATCTGGTGGCTGGGCGACGATCCGGTCCAGCAGGTCGCGGAAGAATGCGCGCCCTCCCTCGCTGGCGAGCAGCAGTGCCTGGATGTCAGCTACGGCCTGCCATTTGCTGCCGTCAATGTCGCGCTCCTGGCCGGCACTCAGCAGTGGATAGCGGCGGGCTTCCGCAAACAGCCGTTCCAGTTCCCTGTCATCGGTTTCAGTTTTCCAGTTTTCCACAATACAGCTCCTTCCTGGTTTGCTGTTTATACGCCCTCTGGCATTTCCTTGGACAAGCAAACCAGACAGTTGTCCAGATAACATGCGAACACAAGTTGGGCAACTCATCCAGTCAGGCCATCGCAGCGTAACAAGTTCGACCAACTATCGAGGCTCTGCTCATGGATCAGGCTGTTATGGAACCCCGCCCCCTCTACGGAATTGGCACCGTTGCCCGACTTACGGGTCTCAAGCCGGATACACTGCGGGTGTGGGAGCGTCGCTACGGGCTGGGAGCCAGTCACAAGTCGGCAACTGGACGACGCCAGTATACCCAGGCCGATCTGGAGCATTTGCAGCTGGTTGCTGCGCTGGTGAGCAGCGGCTCCCGAATCGGTGAAATTGCCTCTACCGAACGCAAGACCCTGGAAATGCTGCTCCGCAGCCGCGGCAAGAGTGGCCGTGCTGCGGTGCCGACGCCCAAACCGAGAGTCATTTTCATTGGGCTCCAGCTCTGCGAGTGGCTGGAGGAACACCAGGGTTGCCTGGCAGGTGTGGATGCACTGCTGGTGCGGCTGCCGCTGGCGGAGATCAGCCCGCAGTTCTGCGAGGAAATCGGTCCGGCTGATTCCCTGGTCGTCGAATGTGCCAACCTCAGTGGCTCGCAGACCCGGCAAGTGGGGGATCTGATGCGGGACCTGGACGTCGAGAAGGCCCTGGTTACCTACCAGTTTGCCAACGAGCGCTGGCTGCAGGCGCTGGAACAGCAAAACATTGCTGCCACCACCTTCCCCCCGGAACCCGCTTATCTGGCGTTTGAACTCGCCCGCAGCGTGGCGGACAAAAGCACCAGTCAGGGGGATGCCAATCTCGGGGAATTGATGAGCGCCAAGCCGCGCCAGTTCAGTGAGCTGCAGCTGCGTGCAGCCCGGCAACTGAAAAGTACCCTCGACTGCGAGTGCCCTCGCCATATCGCCGACCTGATCCGTTCACTCAGCCATTTCGAGGAATACTCTTCGAGCTGCTCAATCGAAAACTGGCACGATGCGGCTGTACACGCCTGTATCTATGCCTACACCTGCCAGGCTCGCTGGCTGATGGAGCGCGCCCTGCAGGCGGTACTGGAGGAACGCGGGGAGGAGTACCAGGGGCTGCTCAGGGACGTCGCCGACAGCCCCGTGGGGGATGCCGCCTGAACGCGGGGGTATCACCGCTGCTGATCGCTGTCTGCAGCAGTACCTGTTGCCCGCCCCAGCAACAGCGCTTGCCAATGAGGGCTGTCACGCACGGCCCACGCCCAGAGCAGTATCGGCGCCACTGTCGGCACGATCAGCGTACTGAACTGGTACAGTAGCGCGATGGCGGAGGGTGGCGGCAGGGGCAGGGAGGAGGCCTCGTGCATCATCGGCCCGACAGCGACCATCACGTCCTTGAAAGCGACCGCCACGAAGCCTGTAAACATCAGGAACCACAGCACAATCACGCCTCTGGCATAGCGTCCAAGAGAGTCCTTGATGCGGCTGGCACAGTGCAGCGCTGTGTAGAAAGGGATGGAATAGGACAGGAGTCGGACACTCTGCGGGAACGCCAGTTGATACTCTGCCTGGGCGAGGGGAACGATGGCATCGTCACGCTCGCCGAAGCGACTGAAAACCATCAACTGGTGTTGATCCAGCGTTACCGAGTGGATGATATCCGGAGCCGCCCAGGGCAGGGCAAATTGAGTCAGCCAAATGGCAGGCGCTGCCGGCAGTGCCCCGAGGCCATACCAGAGTGCAAAGCAGGGGATCATCAGCAGGACCACCAGTCCGATGAATCGGTACAGGGTCATGCCTTGGTGACCGCTATCGGCCGGCGCCGCTCCAGGAAGCGCAGGTACAGGACAAACACAATCAGCACGTCAAGCATGATAAATACTGGCCGCAGGTACAGATGAGTCCATTCGAATATTTCATAGTTCCACTGCCCGAGGTAGAAAAGGCTGATGATGCGGGCAATGTTGAGCACCTGGATGGTCAGGAAGCCCGCGAGTATGGCCCCGATCCGAAAGAGCCAGGGCGCGGGATAGGCGAGAACGCCGGCAATCAGCACGATCGCGGCTTCGACGCCGTTGCACCCTGATTCTATGGATACCGCAAAATTGTTGACGCTGTGGGCAATAACCCTTCCGTATGCGAGCACGTTGCCGTCGAAGGGCGTGATCAAGGCGGCGCTCAGGGTCGCGAGCGAAGCGGTAAAAGGCTGAATGACCGCTGCCTGCACCGGCTGCAGCATTTCCACAGTGAACAAACCCACCAGGACCGACATGAAGATAACAATGAACTTTGCCATGCTAATGCTATTATGCGCTCCCGTGGCGGTTTCTGGACGGGATCGAGAATACCACAGTGGAGCGAAAAGGTGACACAGACTGCGCGGGCCATAGGAATTGTGGTGACCCTGGCGATGCTGGTGTTCAGCGGCTGGATGTATCTGCAAACGGGCGACTGGGTGGCAATGGTGTTCGCTGTGGCGAGCCTTGGTTACGGTATCTTTTTCCTGTCAGTTACCCCCCGCGACAGGGACGCATCATGACTGCGCACGGTATGCGTCTGTTGCTGGCGGCGATGCTGGCGCTGGCTCTGGGCGGCTGCAGTAGCCTGATGCAGGGGATCGAAGCCCCCAAGGTCAGTGTGGACAGCGTGCGCAGTCTTCCTGCCGGGGGTAATGGCCCACGCTTTCAGGTCGTCCTGCGCATCGCCAATCCCAATGCCCGGGCCCTGGATATCGCCGGGATCAGCTATGGCATGCAGCTGCTGGGACGGGAGCTGATCAGTGGGGTCAGCAACCAGGTGCCGCGCATCGAAGGGTATACGGAAGAACAGGTTGTCATCGACGCCGGGGTGAATCTGCTGGAAGTGCTGCGCCTGCTTGGCAATCTGGGTCACAGCCGCGGCGATGTGCTGGATTACCGGTTCACCGCCAAGATTGACTTTCGCGGCCTGCTGCCGACGCAGTACATCGAAGACAGCGGCAGCATCGCCCTCGCGGCGTTAACCCAGCAATGACTGGGCAAAAATCAGCAGGATGATGACCGGGCAAACCACGCGCACATAGCCGGGCCATATCTTCCAGAACAGGCTGTGCTCAACCAGGTCATTGCCCTTGCGCAGCTCCTGCAGCAGCTGATCCCGGCGCCATACCCAGCCAGCGTAGAGGCAGAACATGAAGCCGAGCAGCGGCTGGCTGTAGCGGGTGGTGGCGGCTATTACCAGTCCGAACAGCAGCTCGAAATTGAGCAGGATCACCGTGCTGGCAATGGCGATCAGGATACCGATCACCACCACCGCAACCTTGCGGTCGACACCGTGTTCCTCAATGGTATAGGCCACCGGCACCTCCAGCATGGAGATGGAGGAGGTGAGGGCGGCGATGCTCATGAGGAAGAAAAATACAAAGCCCACCAGCACTCCGGCCAGTCCCATGGTGTCGAACAGCCGTGGCAGGACGTTGAAAATCAGCGTGTCCTCGGAGATCAGCTCGCCGGTCGCGGTAAAGATTTCCACGCCGTTGTGCAGTGCCACGTACATGGCCGGCAACACCAGGAAGCCGGCCATGACCGCGATGCAGATGTCGACCAGCGTGACCAGGCCACCAACGACCGGCAGGTTCTCGCGATCGCTGATATAGGAGCCATAGATCAGCATGGTGCCGACGCCCAGTGACAGCGAGAAAAAGGCGGCCCCCAGCGCTTTCAGAATCAGATCCGGCGCCAGCGCGCGCTCGAAGTCCGGCAGCAGGTAGACACGCAGCCCGTCCATGGCGCCATCCAGGGTGAACACGTACACCACCAGGAGGACCAATGATACCAGTAACATGGGCATCAGCCGGCTGGACCAGCGTTCAATACCCTGCTGCACACCCTCGGAAATTATGCCCACCGTCAGCGCCATGAAGACCAGCATGAATCCCAGGTTGCGGGCAAAGCCGAACTCCGTCAGCCACGCGGCGACAGTGTCGAACCGGAACAACTCCACCAGAGCGGCCAGGCAGTGCGCCAGCATCCAGCCGGCAACAATGGCGTAGAAGCTGAGGATAAAACTGGCGACGATAAAACCGGTGACACCGGTCGCAGTGCCAATCCGTCGCAGTCCGGTATTGGGTGAGATCAGCCGCAGCGCATTGGCGGCGTTGGCATGAGCGTGCCGGCCTATGATCAGCTCTGCCATGAGTGCCGGATAGGCGAGAGTAAAGGCCAGCACCAGATAGACCAGCAGGAAAGCCGCACCGCCATTGCTCGCGGCCTGGGTCGGGAACCCCCAGATGTTGCCAAGGCCGACGGCGCTGCCGGCCGCTGCCATGATAAAACCGAATCTTGAACTGAATTCGCCCCGGGGAGATGCCATAGTCTGGTCCATCAGTGCCTGTCTTATTGTCTTCCGCAGTATACCACGATGGCTGCCGGTTCGGCCCGGTCTACGGGTTGACTGTAATCACGCAGCTGCGCTGCGCGCTCTTGTCGTGCTTGCCGATACCGAAAATCCTCAATACCAGGCGGGGCAGGAACAGCAGGGCCTCGCTGGTCATGTCCAGGGTAGTGGTGACAGGGGACACCGAGGTCCGTGGGCTGGCCATGTCCCCCCGCAGACTGATGCTGGAAGGGATCTGGATGCTGCGGGATTTCGAGCGCGGAGTGAGCGTCAGGGCCAGGGTCCTGGCGGGGAGGTTGAACTCGCCGCTACCGGTGGCGATCATGTTCGGTGATTCCACGAAGATGTCATTGCTGCGGGCGACGCCATCCTCCAGGCTGAACTGGGCCATCACGCAGTCCAGGTAGGTCGATTCCTCCCTGGCAGCGCCGGAGAACAGCCAGGTGAGGATGCCGCTTGCCAGCACATCATAGGCGGCGCCCTCAATGGTCGCGGCTTCCAGCGCGACCCCCACCGTGCCGTCCAGCTGGGCCAGCAGTTCGGCTCCGGTGGCGCCCTGACCGCTGAGGCCCCCGCGCACGTTCAGGGCACCGCTGATATCCGTCTCGATACCGAGGTCGCGCGACAGGGTGTTGAGCGGAATCGATTCCGCCTGGCCCGCGATACTGAGTCCCGGCGGGGTCAGGCTGATATCGATCACGCCGCGGATCTGGGCGGGAGCAGTGGCATAGACAAAGTCGAATTCCCGCAGCAGGTAGGTCGTGTCGGCGCCGGTGATGTGCACGTTGATGTCGTCGAAGCGGCTCTCGTCTCCCTGCAGACTACCCAGCGCCAGCCGCAGGTCCAGCGGGTACGTCGGTGCGAGCTCCAGCAGCCGTTGCAGCGTCGTGTTCTCGGCGACAGGTTCCAGCTTTTCTGCTGGCCGGTAGCTATCCTCATCGGTACCGGTGGCCTGCAAGCCCAGATCACGCAGTCTCGCCAGCGGCGACTCCAGGCTGGCGCTCAGGCCGCTGAGCTTGCCCTCACTGTGGCTGGCCTGGACATTCAGCGCCAGTTCCGTAGTGCCCACCCGGGTTTTGCTGGCAAGCGTGGCGGTGGCCGGGTCTATGCTCAGGGCCATGGAACCCCCCACCGGTGCCAGCGGCAGACCGCTCAATGCCTCCAGTAGGGCGCGATCATCGCTGCCGAAATCCAGGGTAAATTCGCCCTGCCAGGTCTGCTTCGCATTGTAGTTTCCGCCTCCATCCAGCCGCAGCTGCAGGGGGGATGATGACGGGCTGGCCAGCGCCAGATGTGACAGCGAGTAGTCGCCACCGCTGGCGTACATCTTGAAGCCCCCGGTCAGTGTGCCCAGGTTCACCGGGGGCGTTGTTGCCGGCGTCAACAGGGCGATGAGCCCGCCGATGTCCAGGTGATCCACGGCACTTTCCAGGCTGATCTCGCGCCCGCCGGCAATATCCCGGGCACTGCCGCGAGCCGTGATATCCAGCTGGGGGCCAGCCACTCTGGCAGTGATGTCCTGCAGGTCGATACGCTGGTCGCGCTGGCGCGCCCTGGCGGTAAGCTCCAGCCTGCCCAGGTCCGGCAGTGGCGATCCGGCGAGATCGGACAGGGACGCGAGCTCCTTTGCCCGCAAGTGCAAGCTGGCCTGCCCACCCAGGGGCCGGTAGTCCTCTGCCTGGTACAGCCGCACACCTGCCTCACTGAAGGTTATCTCAAGCTGCTCATGACGAACTGTCCCGACGCCGCCAGTGAGCGTCAGTTCCGCGCCGTTGCCCGTCAACCTGGTGCTCGCCTCCAAACTGAAGCCCGCAGGCAGCGATTGCCCCAGCCATCCGGCCGGCACCGCCAGATCAGAACTGGCCGCCGCAAGCGCTACATCAATGTCCTGGATCCCGCCCGGATCGTCCAATCGATCCAGGTCAATGCGCGCTGTGCCGTCAGTGGCGCGCAATAGCGTGGCAGCGGCGGCGCCCAGTTGTGCCTGGATATTTTGTATGCCGAGATCACCCTCCGCCTCCACCAGCCTGGCCGAGAGTTGCCAGGGGCCGGCATCAAAGCCGATCGGCTGGCTCAGCCAGGGATCGAGAACCGCAAGACCTGGTGCATGGGCGTGGAGGGTAAAGTCGGCGTCGGCGGGCAACTCGGCGCTGCCGAGGCTGCCGGGGCCAGAGGAACCGTTCAGGGTAATCCACAGTCCCTCACTGCTCTGGGTCACAATGGATAGCTGGTCGACGGCAGTCGCCGCCAGCGTCCCCGACAGGGCAATGCTGGCCCGGATGCCGCCCAGTGGTGCCAGATCCAGCTCGAGCCAGCGCAGAAAATACTTCAGAGAGTCCATTTCCCCGGACGCGATCAGGGACAGGGTCGGGTCCGCGCCATCGACCCGCTGCAGATCGCCGCTGGCCTCAAAAAAGTAGGCGGGACGGTTGTCCAGTTCAAAGCCGGCAGCGGAGAGTTCGTAGTCTTGCAGGTCGCCCGACAGTCGCCCCCGCAGCGACAGGGCGCCGGCCAGTGGCGGCGCAGCGGGAAATGCCGCGAGCAGGGTGGATACCTGCGGAAACCGTGCGTTGACTGTCACATCATAGTGAATGGACTCCGCATGAGCTTCAAACAGGCCCTCCAGCCGGGCTTCGGTGGCGCTATCCGGTGCTTCAACACTGGCCGTGAAGTTGACCCCGCCGCGATCCAGCTCCCGCCTGATGGAGCTCAGCGTGAGCGCAACGTCCAGCGGTGCGCCGTCTATGTCTGCGCGCAATTCGGCGGAGAACCCGTCGCTGCCGGTGCGTCGCCCGGAGAGGTTCTCGACTGGAAATATGGACACGTCACCATGCTGGTTGATGACATGGATCGTGGCGACATCCAGCTGCTGCGGCAGGAAGCGCAGGTACTGCAACCACTGCTCCGGGGTAGGGTCTTCAGCGGCGTCATCGGCGGCCACGTAGACGATGACGCTGTCTGCGCTCAGGGTGGTGTTGGCCAGGTCCTGTTGCCGGAGGTCCCGAAGGCGGCTGTCACCATTGAAACCGAGGACCGAGATCAGCGCGGGACCATCTACACCTTGCTGGTAAAGGTGCAGTGTCTCCAGGCTCAGGCCGACTGTGCGCGGCCGGATTTCCAGGCCCGTGATCTCCAGTCGGTAGCTGCTGAACCGCTCCACGCCCCATTGCAGTGTGGGCACCAGCAGCGCCGGCGAGGACAGCAGGACAGCACCGGCTGCCAGCAGTGCCAGCAGCAGCGCGACAGGCAAAATCCAGAGCTTGCGCATGTCCACCAAACAGGGAATTCAGTTGCCGCCAGTGTAGCACGCGGCGCGGCCGCAACTTGTTCACCAAAAGCGGTGTGCTATCATGCCGCCGCGCCGGTTATGGCGCCTCCACGCAGCGCCCGGGTGGTGAAATTGGTAGACACAGGAGACTTAAAATCTCCCGATCATTGCGATCGTACCGGTTCGATTCCGGTCCCGGGCACCAATGGTCGATATGAGGTAGTGTTACTGCATACCAAACAACGGACGCAACCACCGAGAGCGGCGCAGGAACAGTTCTGTTATCAGCAGGCAGCCGCCGACAGTGCCTGCAGCCACCAGCATCACCTCCAGCGCATGGGGCAGACGCAACGGGGTCAGATAGAAAGCCAACGGCACGATCAGGCTCTGATGCAGGATGTACCAGGGGTAAACCACCGCGTTGGCTCGCGGTATCCAGTTCCAGGGACGGTTGAGCCAACGCTGGGCTGCGCCCAATATGGCCAGTAGTGCGCACCACTGGTATGCGGCTTGCGTGCCTCGCGAGATAGCCATCCAGTTCCAGTCCGCCAGGGCGATCAGGCCGGTCTCACTCAGCTGTCGTACGCCCAGGCGCAGGCCTATGATAAGACACAGGGTCAGAATGGCCAGGCTGAAACTGACTGGCAACAACCGGTCTATGCGCCGCCAGAATGGCTCCGAGCGTGCCACAGCAAAGCCGAAGAGGAACATCGGCAGGTAGATTGCATGGCTGAACCAGTCGTCGAATAGCGCATGCGTGGCCTGGAAGCGCGGCTCAAGCCAGTAGAGGCCGGAGAACAGATATAGGATCGGCAGAGAGATCAACACCCCGGTTGGCCATCGGCCAGGCAGGATCTTCCCGATCCACATGAGGCTCCTGAGACGGGCGTAGGCAAGAGCCAGCAGAGCCAGCAGCAGTATCGTGTACAGCCAGAGATACGGCAGAAACCAGAGATGGTTCCAGGTAAATCCAAACGCCGCGCCGGCGAAGCCACCCTCTGGCCAGGGTCGAAACTGCAGGTAGCGGAGCATGAAGTCAAAGAAGCCAGGTGCGACGGCGTTATTGGACACTGCTTCGCAGTAGGCCTGTATGGGGACCACCGCGACGATGCCTACAGCCAGCGGCAGGAGCAGGCGCGTGGTTCTTCGCCCGGTGAAGGCCAGTAGCCGCCCCGGCTTCACGGTGAGCCCCAGCGCGAGCCCCGACACCAGGAATATCAGCGGCATACGCCAGCGGTTGACAGCAATCATGGGCCACTGCAGCCATTCCCATTGCTGTGGACTCTTGAAGTGGAATCCCCAGTCGGCAACGTAGACCATGCCGATGTGGTAGGCGATTAGAAGCGCAAAGGCGAGCACACGCAGGGCATCAATATCATAGCGGCGGTTCATCAGACAATCACTCGGATGACGGAAAAGTTCGGAGCAGCCTGGCGCAGCGCCTGTCGCCTGCCCAGAGCGTGGGGACGAATAGCCGGGAGTGGGGGGCGAACGGTGGGTGCCGGGGATGAATTTCGGCTAGAATCCCGCCAATGAAAGCTGACAGTGCAGAATGGTATCGGCGCTACGCGCCGCTGAGCCGCTACGTCGAGACCAGTTACTGGATTATCGTCTACACGGTTTCTGCCGTGTTCAACAGCATCACCGAGGTCATGGAGATCCAGCGGCGCGGACTGGATATCGCCCCATGGGAGCCCGTGGTCTGGGAATCGACCAGCGCGTTGTCTTTCCTGTTATTGATCCCCGCCCTGGTGATCCTGACGCGCCGGACTTCTCTTCAGGTTAACAACTGGCGACGAGTTCTATTTATCTATTTGCTGGCCAGCGTGGCGTACAGCCTGGGCCATGTCCTGATGATGGTCAGCTTTCGCGAAGCGGTTTACTGGCTGGCCGGTGGCAACTACAGCTTCGGACCGTGGCCACGCGAGCTTATATATGAATACATGAAGGACGTGCGCTCCTTCCTGGTCAATGTCCTGATCATCCAATTGTATCGCTTTGTGCTGCTGCGACTCCAGGGGGAAGCGCGCATACTCGACCGGGGGCCAGATCCGGAACCCGATCCGGGCTCCCAGAATCGCCCCGCGCGCTTTCTGGTCAAGATGCTGGGGCGCGAGTTCCTGGTCGATGCCGCGCGAATCGAATGGGCCCAGGCGGCCGGCAACTACGTTAACCTGCACGTAGGCGAGCGTGATTACCCCCTGCGCAGCACGCTCTCCGCGCTTGAAGACCGGCTTGATCCGGAGCGTTTTGTACGAGTTCACCGAAGCTACATTGTCAACCTCGACTGTGTCGCCTCCATCGAACCGCTGGATTCAGGCGACGCCCGTCTTCATATGCTGGGCGGCCGCACCATCCCCTGCAGCCGCCGGTATCGGGAGGCACTGCTGACGCGGCTGTCTCCGGCTGCATGAGGAAATGGTCGAGTCCCGCGTCGGTTCCTTCCGGTTCCAGCATGCCGGGTCCGTGAGTTGACTACCGCCGGTTCACTTTGTTGCACCCTCTGCAGTCGATTCCGCCACCACCGGCTTGCGCCACCAGTACCCGCCACTGCCCATGGCCTGCCAGGTCCAGCGCAGCCAGCCGAGCAGGGCCGAGGCCAGCCATACCGACCACAGCAGGATCGCAAGCCGGTACACCCATAGCGGCGCGCTCACAATACTGATTTCGGGCAGCGCGGGCGCGCTGCGGTCGACAAACCAGCGCAGTTCGCTACTGCTGGAACCGTTGCCCACGACCTGCATGTCCGGTTGCCCGAGCAGCCCGGCGGGAATCACGCTGAACAGCACTATCAGCGCCAGCACGGTCAGCAGGCCCAGGCCCAGCTGGACGCCGTTGCGCTGCCTGCCCGTGAGCTCGGCCCCGTTGCGCTCGCGCCAGTCGACCGCCAGCAACCAACTCGCCACCAGTACCAGTGCCGGCCAGGAAACGGTGGAGAACCCCAGGCCCAGCAACAGCCAGTGATGCAAGCGCAACGGGGTGCGGCCGCTGCGTGAGAGCGCGAAGGCGACCAGCAGCATCACCGCCAGGGCGGCCCAGTACAGCACTGCGGGTCCCAGCAGCGGGCCACCGGTCCAGAGCACCCAGCGGCGGTCGGAGAGGGTGGCAGTGGTACTGACATTGGCCGCTGCAACGCCAAGGTCCGGAACCGCGCTGCGCCAGAGGATTCCCGTGCTTTCCGGCTGGTGCCAGCGCACCACCAGCTGTTGCTCGCCCGGGGCCAGCGCCAGGCGCAGGGCGCCATCCTCCGCCTGCAGGTTTTGCGCACGGTTCTCGATGTTTGCCTCCAGCAACTCCGCCCCGGGCGGCAGTTGCACGGTATGGGTACCTGCACGGGTGGCACGCAGGCGCGCGTGCAGGGTGTATTCCGCGCTGCGTGCACCGAGACGGATATCCAGTCCCACCCGGTCCGCTGCCAGCCAGGGGCCCTCCAGTGGCGATATTGGCGCAATCTCCAACATCAGGGTTTCCCCCGGCAATGGTCGGAAGTGCTGGCGGCCGCCGGGATCGTTGATGGCGACCAGGGGCGTGCCGCTGGCGTCCACCCGCCACAGGCCCGAGCTGCTTATTTCCCACTGCTCGCTGCGTTCGTCCAGGGCACCAGCGGTCACCTCCATGTGGGTCACCGGCGCGATGCTCGACAGCCACTGTCGCTGCTCTGTGCCCGCCGGCAGTGTCAGCTCAACCGCACCACCGCGCACGGCGAGATTATCGTCCAGCGGATTTTCGCCCGGCCACAGAGGAACCGTCAGGACGAGGTTGCCGCCAGCCGGAGCGAGGCGTTGCACCCTGGTCTGCAGGCGCCATTCGTTGCCCAGGTACAGCTGTCGTTGCACCCGGTAAAACGGGCTGGCGTCGAAACCCCGGCGGCTCAATGCCGGCGCCTCCGCGGCAGTCCCGGCCCTGGCGGTTTCCCGGTGCAGTTCCAGGGTGTCGCCGGCAAGACGTCCGGCGCTGACCCCGGCCGCGCTCCAGCCCGGGCCAGTATCCACAAGGACCGCCCGCGGCGGAATGGCAAACTGCAGCGAGGCCCTGTCTGCCTGGGCTGTCAGGGCGGCCCGCAATTCGACCCGGTGCACGCCCCGTTGCAGCCACAGCCAGCGCTCATTTCCGCTCCGGCGCAGACTGTTGACCTCTGCGCCGTCAACCCTGAGTTCCAGCACTTGCCACCCCGGTTGCACCCGGGGCAGCGCCAGACCGGCGTCAGCCGCGGCATGCACATCCATCCGCAGGTGCAGATGGCTGCCTTCGATTCGGAGTGCGAGCGCGGGCAGTTCCAGGCAGGCGGGCGCGCACGCGGGTGGCCGCAGGAGCCATTGGCGCAGTTCCTGCAGCTGTTCCGGGGGCGGTATTGGACCATCCGCTGCAGTGGCCTGTAGCGGCACCAGCAGCGTGGTCGCAAGCAATACCAGCACCAGGGGCACCGCAGCGCTGCTGCCCATGCCGGATCGTGGAGAGGGCAGTTGAGCCCGGAACCAGCGCCAGCACAGTGCCCCGAGCGCCACCACGGTGAGCACGCGCAGCAGGGTAGTGAGCCAACGCGGCAGGATGACCAGGCGCATGGTCTGCTCGCTGACAACCGGGCCACTCCAGCTGAGCTCGGCGCGGCGCCAGCTCCAATCCGGCTGCCCGGGCCCGGCCAGGGCCTGGGGGCTGATTTCCGCAGTGGGGGGCGGCTCACTGGCCAGAACAGAGTCGGGTGCCACTCTGTCGAAGCGTACTCCTCCAGCCGCGAATTTTCTGCTCTCCGCGCTGGCCGGGGCGGCCGCCTCCGCCATGTCCTGTCCCGTCTGGACGATGCTGCGATGAAGAGGCTGGGCCTGATCAATCTGGTACAGCTCCAGCTGCGGATAGAGCGCCAGCCGCAATTGTCCGGCGATAAAGGGCAGGGCGACCAGGACCAGCCCGATCACCAGGCCCCGATACACCACCCCGATAGCATTTGCGAACAACCCGCTGCCTCCAACTGCTTGACGCAACAATTGCACGGCGGCGGTGCCGCCCAGCAGGTACAGCAGGACCGGGTAGTCCGGATAAGCCAGGGCCAGCAGGAGCAGCCCCAGCAGCCCCCAGGCACGGCCCAGCAGGCGTCCCAGCAGCATGCCGGTCACCAACACCAGGAACAGGTCCAGCAGGTCCCAGCCTGCGAGCCACGTATGCGGCGCCCGGTCTGCGCCTGGCGCCGCGACCAGAATCTGCCCCGGCGGCAGGTGCAGGGTCGTGTCGATGCGGTCAAAGGTCTGATCCCAGCCGCTGACCCGGATGTTGCCGTCGCTTGGCACTCTGGCACTGGCCCGCAGCGCGAGCTCCAGGGTTCGCAGTTCTACGCCGCTGCCGCCGTCCGTGCCCGCGCTGAGGGGCTGGGGTACACCGTCGAGCTCTGCTCGCAGGAGACGCCAGGGCGCGCTCTGCTGCAGACGCTGGAGGCCTCCGGTGGTGCCAGTGATAGTGTCGGTGACATGCAGGACGGGCTGGTGAAAATCCAGCCAGGCCTGACGCAGCAGTGTGAGTCGGGGCCGTCCGACGCTGCCGAGTCCGCGGCTGCGGAGCTCGGTGGCCAGGGTTTCACCGGCATCGAGGCGCCAGGCCGGAAGCTGCCTCCAGGCTGCCGGAATGTTTTCCTGCAGCGGATCTACCGCACGGCCGCCGCTCAGTTCCAGGGTCCGCAGGGCGGGGTCCGCGGTATAGCTCCACAGCTCACTGTCGGGCCAGGGCGCCGTGCCGGCGATTGCGCTCAAGGTGGGCAGCGAGGAACGGGCGCGGGCAACTATGGTCACGCGATGCTCTCCGGGTCGCAGCAGCAGGAACAGGCCCTGTTCCGGATGCAGGCCCGCTTCCAGCGATGAGGTCAGACTCATGGCTTCGAAATCCGCTGGCAATACCGGTCCCAGCGCCAGCTCCCGCAATGCGCCGGACACCGTCAGACGGAGCCGGGTTTCAAGCAGAACCGGGACGCCGTCTTCAACCCGCCGGAACACCTCGATCTCAAGTGCGTCGGCAGCCACAGCGCTGGCAGTGTCAGTCCTTGGCAAGCCCAGCCATAGTCCTTGTTGGTCGTGTTCGGGGGCAACGCGGGCCTTACCGTCCACGGACAGCGTAACCCAGCCATACAGTGCGGGCAGGGGCAGATAATTGGGTCGCTCGGACCAGTCCAGACGGCCCTCTATGCGGTGGCTTCCCGCGGGCAGGCGCAGGGCCGGCAGGCCGTCGTGACGTACCACCGGCCAGGCCTCGCCGTCGACCAGCACCGCGTGCGGCCACAGTGCAAAACTCCCGGGTAGCGGCAACCAGTCTTCGGCGTAGAGCGTTGCGCCGCCCCGGAAAACGGCTCCACGGTTGTCCACAATGAGGTCCAGGCGCTCCGGCCAGACGCAGGCCCAGGCCGCTGGTTCTGGAATCCGGGAAGAGTGCAGCAGCGGGCAGCGGTGTTCGGGAAGCTCCCGCAATACCCACGCCTGCCAGTCACCCAGCGGTTCGGGCACGGCGATGGTTTGGGCCTGTACCCAGAGTGGCAACAAAAAAAAGGCAAGAAACCTGAACATTCTATCCTCCTGCATCCGGGGCCAGCCGCGCCGTCAGCTGGTCGAGTCCCTCGCCTTTGCGCAGGTTGAGGTCCACCTGCGGAAAGGCAATTTCGATGTTGTGCTCGCGGAACAGGCGATCGACCTCCCGGTTCAGCTCATCAATGGCTGGCAGACGGTCGCCGACATCCTTGACGTGCACTCGCAGTTCATGTTCCAGGGTACTGTCGCCGAAATTGAGGAACAGTACCTGGAGAGGTGGGTCCTTGAGCACGCGCGGGTTGTCATTGGCAACCTGCTGGAGCAGCTTCCGCGTCAGCGCCAGATCGGATCCATAGGCAACTCCGACACGAATTGACACCCGGGTTATGGTGTCGTGCAGTGACCAGTTGATCAGCTGTCCGGTGACGAAATTCTTGTTGGGGACGATGATTTCCTTGCGGTCGAAGTCAGTGATCGTGGTGGCGCGAATCCGTATTCGGCTGACAGTGCCCGACAGGTCTCCGATAGTGACGACATCGCCGATACGAACCGGGCGCTCGAACAGGATGATAATGCCGGAGACCGCGTTGGCGAATATTTCCTGCAGACCGAAACCCAGGCCCACGCTGAGCGCGGCGACCAGCCATTGCAGCTTGTTCCAACTCACGCCGAGGGCGGCGAGCCCGGTAATGAAGCCGACGCTGACGATCACATAACTGAGCAGGGTGGTGACCGCGTAGCTGCTGCCCTGTTGCAGATTTATCCGCGACAGCACAAGGATTTCCAGTAGCCCCGGGAGGTTGCGCGCGAGCGCGACGGTGAACACGATGATGAGCAGGGCACCGAGTACATCCGCGGCACTCATCGGCGCGAGCTCGGGTACCTCGCTGCTGCCAGCGTTGTACTCCCAGAGGGTGATGGAGTCCAGGTACGTTGTGGCGCTCACCAGATCCGACCAGACCAGATAGATGAGGAGCGAAAACAGCGCCAGCATCGCGAGCTTCGCCAGGCGCAGGGATTGCTCGTTGACCTGGGCAATGCCGAGCTCAGGTACTTCCACTGCCACCTCGTTCTCTGCGCCTTCGCGACTCAGGTCTGCTTCGCGACGCGCAACAGCACGCTGGTAGGCGAGGCGGCGTCCGGCCACGCTCAGGTTGCGCACGATGGTGCCCTCGACAAGCATCCACAGGACTATCAGGTACAGGGTATACCAGTACCTGTGGGCGAGATTCACCGCCGTGTACTGGAATCCCCAGAAGGTCATTCCGGCGAGGAGCAGGGGCGTTGCCGCCAGCGCCAGAGTGATGCCAAAGTGGGCCGTTCTCGAACTGTAGAGCGGTTGCGTATTCCACATGCTGCGTCCCAGCAGTATGCCCAGCAGAGTCATGCCGACAATGATAAACAGGCGCCCCAGCGCATCCTGCTCCTGGTAGTCGGGGATCTCCACGTTGATGGTAGTGACCAATACCAGCGGCAGCAAAATCCAGGCGGTATTGCGGACCAGGTTGTGCAGCTGTTGCACCAGTCTGTTTTGCCAGCGGAAATGCCGCCCGGCAAGCCCTGCCGGATCCAGGACTCGATACAACAAATGCAGTATGAACCAGGCGAGTGCCAGCTGTATCAGCGCCGTACCGGTTACCGGCAGTACCGGTTCCAGGCGCAGGCACATCAGACCCGTGGTCACCAGCACCAGCGGTACCGGGGCGACCTGAATCACCGTCAGCAACAGTGCCAGCGGCGTATGGGCGGTCGTATCCTGGCGGAAGTGCCTGACTTCCTCATGCAGGGTCGCCAGTCGCGCCCGGAGCTTTCCCCGGACACGGAAATAGACGCCAAGCAGCGCCAGGAAGGGCAGCAGCCAGGGCCAGTTCTCGCGCAGATTGGTGAACAGGTCGCCTGTCAGTTCGGTGAGATCCAGGTCCTGCCATTGCGATTTCAGGATCACTGGCAGGGCCGTCAACCATTTACTGTCGACCGGGCGGGTACTGGCAACCCAGATCAGCTGGTCATCAATCCTGCGCCGGAGGTTGTCGCTCAGGGTTCGCAGGCGCTGCTGGTTGAGCTGCAGGGCAATGGCCTGGCTGAGTCGGGCATTGGTAATGGGCTCCAGCTGCGCGATCAGGCTCGCCCGGTTGCTGATGACCTTTTGCATATCCGCCCGCAGTGCCTGCTGCTGTTCCCTTGGCAGCACTGCAAGAAGCCGGTCCACCAGTTGCGCCTGATCCTCCAGCTCACTCTTCATTGCGTTCAGCTCGAACTGCCGCAGCCTGAGGTCGGCGATCTGGTCAGTTGTGGTGAGGGAGCCACGGACCCCGGGCAGCTCCCGTTTCTGTTGGTGAAGGATGCGCGACAGCAGCACGCTGCCCTGCAGGACCTCGATCTGTTGCTCCAGAGCCTGCTCGATCTGCAGCAGGCTTTCGATTTGCTGGGCAGTGGCGATGCCACTCCGGGTCATCTCTCCGACATTGACCGACGCGGCCAGCAGCTCCTCGCTGAGTTGCTGGTTGAGCTGGACGTGTTTCCGCAGGAGTTGGTGGTGGCTGGTCAGGTGCAGACTGTCGGTGGCTTCCGAGACTGTCTGCAATGACTGGCTGCGCCGGGTTTCTTCGAGAAGATCCTGAAGTGTGTCTGTTTCTGTTTCCAGCGCACTGATTTGACCACGCAGCAGTGCCCGCTGGGCCTCGGCAAGCTCATGCAGGACAGCGTTGCTCAACAATTTGCGCCGCAGCAGACTAGTGGTTTCAGTCAGACTTGCCTGCTCTGCCCGCAGGCGGGCGATACGGGCACGCTTGAGCCGACTCTCTGGCTGCCGTTCGAGCTGTCGCAGTTGCTCATTGAGCTCCTGTTCACGTGCCTGGTTGCTCGCGATTTGGCCCTGTGCTGTCTCTGGCAGGGTTTGAGCCGCAACCAGCTCGCCGTTGACTGCCGCCAGCTCGCCCTGCAGGGCAAACATGACGCTGACCTGTTCCCGCAGCCGCGCCTCAAGCGTGTTGAGGTCTGCGGCCTGAAAACTGCGTCGAATGGACTCGGTCGAGGGCGGCTGCAGGCTCTCCAATTGTTGCCGGTAACGGCGTAGTTGTTCGGGAGCTCGCTCGATCAGGGCGTCCAGGGCAGCCTGACTCTCCAGCTGTGCGTCGCGCCTGCGCAGAAATTCGATCCCTGACTGGTACAGCTCCTGGAGTTCCTGCTTCTCGGCATCGGACTGGCTGGCCTCGACGACTTGCTGCATTTCGTCCTGCAACGATCCAATACTGTCAGAGGTGGCGGCAGCTGCCAGCTGCGGCAGGGCGCAAGCGAGCAACAGCAAGGTGACGATTCGGCCAAACCTGAACATCGGCAGCACTTCCAGCGTTAATTGCGAGCAAGGGTAGTCTGCCTGTCGCTGTTTGGGAAGAAGCTGGTATCCTTTGCCCAGACCAGACAGCAGCCCACAGGAGCTTCCCCTTGGAACAGGCACTCAGAACCATGCTGGCCATGCAGGACCGGATGAACACGCGGATCCATCCCCACTGGATCAGCCAGGAGTTCGCCTGGTACCGCGCGCTGTGGATCGAGTGCGCGGAGCTGGTCGAACACTATGGCTACAAATGGTGGAAAAAGCAGTCTCCGGACCTGGAGCAGGTCCAGCTGGAGGTCATTGATATCTGGCATTTCGGGCTCTCGGCCCTGTTCGCCAGCGGCGACAGCATTGACACCATGGCCGCGAGCATTGCAGCGGAAGTCGGCGATTTCCAGCCGCAGGGGCTGGGGGTGCGCGAGGCCACCGAGGCGCTGGCCCTGCATTCGCTGCAGACCAGGAGCTTTTCGCCGTCCCGCTTCTGGGAGCTTCTGCTGGCCGCGGGGCTGGACTTTGAGCGTCTCTACAGTGCCTATGTTGGCAAGAACGTGCTCAACTTTTTCCGCCAGGATCATGGTTACCAGGATGGCAGCTACCAGAAATTGTGGCAGGGGCGAGAGGACAACGAGCATCTGGTAGAGGTTCTGGCGACGCTGGACAGCAATGCCCCGGACTACGCCGACTGTGTCTATGCTGCCCTGCAGGCCCGCTATCCCGGCACCGCGGTGACCGCCAGCGCATGAACGGCGCAGAGGAGGGCCTGTCCACTACCGCGCTGGCACGGGCCCTGGAGATTCCGGTGCAACAGCTTTTTGTCACTCTCAAGGATTACGGCTGGATCCAGCGCCATGACGACACCTGGCTGCTGACGCCCAAGGGCGAATACGAGGGTGGCCGCTACCGCGACAGCAAACGCTTTGGTCGCTATATTGTCTGGCCGCCGGCGCTGGCGCAGCACCCGCTGCTCAGCGCCATCGAATCCAACCAGCGTATTACTGCCAGCCAGATGCGGCGCTATTACCCGCGCTTGCAGCCACGACAGCTGAACCGGGCACTGGCCGAGCTGGGGCTGCAGCAGCACAGTATCCTGGGCTGGGAACTGACGGAGTTCGGCCGCCAATTGGGCGGGCAGCAAACCGAGAGCGAGAGCACCGGCGCGTTCTATGTCAACTGGCCCCACGAAATTGTCGATCACCCGGTCATTCACCGGGAACTGGAGCGTCTCTCGGGCCAGCCCGACTGCGCCAGCGGCGAGGGTGTGTTGCCCGCGCAGGATCCCCAGGCGCCGGACCTGTTTGCTCCAGAGCAAGCCGGCGCGCCGGCCCTGGGGCGTGGTTGTAGCGGTATCGACGGCCACCGCACGGACTCCCGATTGCAGGCGCTGGTCTGCAACTGGCTGTATCTGGCACAGCTGGCGCATGCCACGCAGCGTGCGCTGCCGGTGGAGGAATCCCTGCATGCGGACTTCTACCTGCCCGCTGGCAGTGTCTACATCGACTGCTGGCAGGACGGTGCGGCGCCGTCACACCTGTCCGCCAAGCTGCGCAACAAGGAAGTCTGCAAGGACCACGGACTGCGCTATCTCGAGGTCAAGGACAGTGATGCCGAACGCCTGGACGAAGTCCTCGGGCGCGGTCTGCTGGCCTTCGGCATCCGCTGCTAGTCGAATCGCTGCAGCAGTACTCCACACTCCATATGGTCGGTGTAGGGGAACTGGTCGAACAGGGACAGCGCCGCCACCCGGTGTGTCTGGCTTAGCTCCGACAGATTGGCGGCCAGGGTCTCGGGGTTGCAGGATACGTAGAGGATGGTGGGGAAGCGCCGCACCATCGACGTCGTGGCCGGGTCCAGCCCTGCCCGCGGCGGGTCCACAAACACCGTGTTCAGCCGGTACTCCGCCAGCGGCTTCGGCAGGCCGGCCAGGCGCCGGAACACGCGTTCGCCATTGATCGCCTGGGTTACCTCCTCGGCTGCCAGCCTGATCATCTGCACATTGTCGACGTTGTTGGCCTCCAGATTCCACTGGGCCGCGCGGATGGAGGTCTTGGCCAGCTCGGTGGCGATCACCTGGCCAAAGTGCCGGGCCAGAGGCAGGGTGAAATTGCCGTTGCCACAATATAGCTCCAGCAGATCGCCGCCGAGAGGTGCTGCGGCGCGACAGGCCCACTCGATCATCCGCACGTTGACCTTGGCGTTGGGCTGGGTGAAGGCCTGTTCGTACTGGCGATAGTGGTAGTCGCGGTCGCCTATGTGCAGTCGCTCGGTGACAAAGTCGCGACCGATCACTTCCTTCTGCTTGCGGCTGCGCCCGACCAGGGCAATGCCCAGGTCGGTAGCGAGGGCTGTCGCCCGCGCTCGCCAAGCCTCCTCCAGCCGCCGGTGATAGACCAGCGTTACCAGGGTGTCTCCCGCCAGGGTGCTCAGGAATTCCACCTGGAACAGCTTGCGGCGGAGCTCGCTGTCATCCCGCAGAGATGCCAGCAGTCTCGGCATCAGCTGCTGGATGTGTTCGCAGGCAATGGGAAAGTGTTTTATCGGCACCGGCGTGGCGGGTTCACCGCGGCGGAACATCACATAGTCGAGGTCGTCGCCATCGTGCCAGAGACGGAACTCGGCGCGCATGCGAAATCCTGAGCTCGGCGAGGCCACGATTTCCGCAGCGGGGCCGCCGAAGGGCGCCAGTAATCCCTGCACACGGCCACTCTTGGCAGCGAGCAGTTCGTGGTAACGTTCGGGGTCGAAGGTACTCAGGGGCATGGGTGGCTACAGGCAGTTGTCGGGTTTCGGGAGGCCGGCGATCTTGCTGCCGAGCTTGGCCGGCGAGCCGGGGAAAAGGGACAGCAGGTAGATGCTCTTGCCCTTGTCGCGCCCCAGCTGTTGCGCTACCCACTTGACCAGGGGGCGCATGGCGGGGGAGCTGTCAAAGCGCTGGTAGTAGGCTCGCAGCAACTCGATAATCTCCCAGTGCGCGGGGGTCAGCCGGATATTCTCGTTCTCTGCAATTTGCTGCGCGACTTCGGGAGTCCAGTCCCCCAGGTCCCGCAGAAAACCTTCCCGGTCGAAGGCGCTATCTGGCAGCACGGACGCTAGTACCAGGCCAACTGACGGCTATAGCGCTCGGTCAGGGCGACGAAGCCATCGTCATCCACGACAGTAGCGCCGGGCAGCAATCGACCTTGTATGCCCGCCAGGGCGGCATCGGCTTCGAGTATGAATACGGTGACGCCGCTGGCGTCCAGCAGCGCGGCCGCTTCACTGCCGGCCAGTGCCGCGTAGACACCGTCGCCCAGCAGCAGCAGGGCATCATCCGGCCCCAGCAGCGCCACGCAATCGCGCAGCGCAGTGTGGGCGGGAGAGCGACTGACGGTGTGCAGCAGCATGGCTCAGAATCCCAGGACGTGGTCGTGACGGGCCAGCAGCGCCTGTACGCCGGCGGCATCCAGCCACTGGGCGCCCTCGGGCAGGGCGTCCGGCGGCAGGCCCAAGGCGGATGCGGCGGCGGCATCCACATACAGTGTCTCGATGTCGTACAGTGGCAGTGAATCGATCACCTTGCGGAGGTTGCGCACACCCGCCGCACGGCTGTCCTGGCCCGGCAGCAGCTGCAGCACGCCCTCGCCCTGGAACAGCAGCGTCACCGGCTGGTCGAAGGCTGCCGCCGCCAATGCAGTATCCAGCGCCGAGCGCGGCAGGCTGCTGCCCGGATGGGCGTGACGGCTGACCACCAGGATGGATTTGCGCGCAGCCGCGGGCACAGGGCTCATCCGAACGTCACCAGACGGTCTGCGGTCTGGGCCGCCTCGACCAGCAGGCCCAGGCCGCCCAGCTCGAAGGCCGGGTGCGCAGTAGCGGCGGGGCGCTCGTGGCGGGTGGCCTCGGTGCTGTCCAGGAGGCCGCGCTTCAGGGCGGAGCTGATGCAGAGGATGAGTTCGGTCTGGTGCTCCGCGGCCAGCTGTACCCACTGCTCCAGAGCGCCCTGCTCATCCTGGGGCGTGACCGCGCTGGCAAGGCCGGTCAGGGTGCCGTTGTCGAGAAAGAAAACCCGCTGCAGGTGGTGGCCCCGGGCCAGCAGTGCGCGCGCAAACCGGGCTGCGGTGAGACTGCTGTGGCCGGAGGCAGGGCCGGCGAGGACCAGCAGGGCGTAGCTCAGGGGCATGTCAGCAGCTCAACAAAAAACCCCGGCACTGGCCGGGGTTCGGGGCTTTCACCACTGCTGTCTCAGTCATCGCCGCCCAGGGCGGTGAGCAGGTGCAGCATGTGGATGAACAGGTTGTAAATGTTCAGGTACAGGCCCACGGTGGCGCGGATGTAGTTGGTTTCGCCCCCGTGAATGATACGGCTGGTATCGAACAGGATCAGGCCGGACATGATCATGACCACTGCCGCGGAAATAGTCAGGGACAGTGCCGGGATGGCCAGGAAGATATTGGCAATCATGGCAACCACCGCCACTATCAGGCCCACCATCAGGAAGCCGCCCATGAAGGAGAAGTCCTTGCGGGTGGTCAGTGCGTACGCGGACAGGCTGAAGAAAACCAGCGCGGTGCCGCCCATGGCCTGCATCACCAGGGAGGGGCCGCCGGGCATCGACAGATAGTGGTTCAGCATGGGACCAATGGAGGCTCCCATGACGCCGGTGAAGGCGAAAATGGCCAGCAGCCCTTTGCTGGTATCGGCCATCTTGTGGACCACGAACAGAAGCCCGAAGCCAACCAGCATCAGCACCAGGGCGGCGCCGTGGGGCAGGCCCACGGCCATGGAAATGCCGGCGGTGACCGCGCTGAACAACAGGGTCATGCCCAGCAGCATGTAGGTGTTCCTGAGCACCTTGTTGGTGCTGACCACAGACTCCATGCCCGCTGTGTTCAGATTGTAGAAACCTTTCTCTTGCATCGCTTGCTGCTCCATTGCCGTGCACACGTGGTGCGTTCAACCATTGGACTCAATGTTAGAGCCAAAGTTTCCAAAAACCAACTGTTTCCGCTCGGCACTATGGCGATTATAGCCATAATAATCAAATGGTTATTAAGGGTCCGCTGTCCTCGCCCGGTTGTTGCGGCCGGCTACTGACGGCCCGCTTCACGGTGCCAATCCGTATGGATTGGTAGTCCGATTGCGCTTTTTTGCCCGCCTGCGGCTGCAGATCTCCCGCTGCCGCTTCGCAGGCGACGGGGCAGGGCTTTAGACTGTGCTCCAGCGCGTGGTTGCGGCCGCGGCCGGGCAAATTGGGCAAGACCTCATGAGGACTAGGCATTATGAAAGTATTGGTTGTAGGCGGTACCGGCCTGATAGGCGGGCATGCGGCGTTGTATCTCGCCGGCAAGGGGCACGACGTTACCCTGATGGCGCGGTCAGCGCCCTCGGTGCCGGCCCTGGCAGAGTTGCCCTTTATCCCTACACATTATGTGGAGGATGATGTTACCGATGGCCGCCTCGCCGGGTTTGACTGGCTGGTTTTTGCCGCCGGCGTCGACATCCGCCAGTTGCCCCAGGATGGGTCCGTGACCGAAGACGCCTTCTACACCCGCTACAATACCGAGGGTATACCGCGTTTCTTTGCCGCCGCGAAGGCGGCGGGCATCAAGCGTGCAGCCTATATCGGCACCTTTTACCCACAGGTGGCGCCGGAGAAAATCGAGACCAGCCCCTACGTGCGTTCGCGCGCGCTCGCCGACGACGCCATCCGCGCCATGAGTGATGACACCTTTGCCGTCTGCAGCCTCAATGCCCCATTTGTTCTGGGCCATCTGCCGGGGCTGGAGGTCGAGCATCTGTACTACAATTATCTGTACGCCAAGGGCTTCATGGAGGGCGTGCCAATGTTTGCCCCTGAAGGCGGCACCAACCACATCACCACGCCCTCCCTGTCGGAGGCGGTACTCGGCGCCCTGGAACACGGCGAGTCCGGTCGCGCCTACCTGGTGGGCGATGAAAACCTGACCTGGAAGGCCTATTTTGAATTGTGGTGCGATGCGGTGGGCAATCCCCAGGACCTGGAAGTGCGCAGCGAAGAGCACCCCTTGCTGCCGGACGTCATCATGTTTGCCGGCCGTGGCGCCACCGTCAGCTACCAGCCGGAGGGCGTGGAGGAGCTCGGCTACGGCACTGGGCGGGTGGCGGCCACCATCGCGGAGCTGGTGGCCCACTTTGAGGCCCGCCAATGAACCAGGACGCGATCCCAGGGTCCCTGGCTGCGCGCTATGCGCAGCTGGTGGATGGTCGGGATTTTGCCGCCATGGAAGCCATCATGTGGCCTGAGTTCACCCAGGAGGGTCCCGGCTTCCGGGCTGAATCCCGCGCTGTCTTCATCGGCAACCTCGAGTTCCTGCGCCAGTTTGACCGGACGTTCCACCTGCTCGGGCAAGTCAGCGGGGAGTGGCAGGGCGATACCTGCAGGGGCGAGACTTACTGTGTGGCCTCCCATTTCTACCAGCGTGACGGCCGCGAGCTGTGCCTCGACATGTACATCCGATATCGGGACGTGATTGAGCTCCGGGATGGCGATGCTCGCTACCTGCAGCGCGATCTCATCGTGGTTGCCCAGGATGAGCGCGAGGTGCGGGCACCGTCCTTCGGCGGCTAACAGTCCCCAACAGGGGGCAGTTTTGGCGTATCCTCGAGCTGATGAGCAAGGCTTGAGCTGATGCGCTAAAAGGACGTACCTGTGTTGGATCGCTTAACAGAAATCCGCCTGCCTGCCCTCGGCGCAGGAATGCGAGCAGGGCTGGGTGGGGGCTATGGCCTGGCCGGCCTGCGCGCCGACATCATGGCCGGACTCACCATTGGTACAGTCGCCATTCCCCTGTCCATGGCGCTCGCGATAGCCATCGGCGTGCCACCCCAGCACGGTCTGTACACGGCCATTATTGCCGGCGCGCTGATTGCGCTGGCGGGTGGTTCGCGTTTCAACATTTCCGGGCCTACCGCCGCGTTCGTGGTCATTCTTATCCCCATTGTGCAACAGTTCGGGCTCGGTGGACTGCTCCTGGCCACCATGATGGCGGGAGTCATACTCATTGCTTTCGGGGTCAGCGGTCTCGGACGCATGGTGATGTACATACCCTATCCGGTGGTGCTGGGGTTTACCGCGGGTATCGCGGTGGTCATTGCGGTGTTGCAGCTGCCGGACTTCTTTGGCCTGGTGATCGAACAACCCGGTGTGCACTTCCCCGACAAGGTCGCGGGCATCGTCCGGGCATTGCCGGCGATCAACCCCGCCGAGCTGGGTGTGGGTGTCTTCACGCTGGTCATATTGCTCTCCTGGCCGCGGCTGCGGTTGCCCATACCCGCGCCCCTGGTGGCCCTGACTTTGGCGGCATTGGCGGGCTGGGGACTGGAGCGCGTACTCGGTACATCCTCTTTTTCCGTGGCAACCATTGCTTCCCGCTTCAGCTGGTCAACAGGCGCTTTGTCCGGCAGCGGCATCCCGCCGGTATTGCCGGAGCTGGCGTTGCCCTGGCGCTTGCCGGGGGCGGATGGGCTACCGCTGGTGGTGGACTTCAGTCTCTTCAGGGCCCTGCTGGGGCCCGCTGTCGCCATTGCCATTCTGGGCGCGATCGAATCGCTGCTCTGTGCGGTGGTCGCCGACGGCCTGACCAAAACCCGCCACGACTCCAACGCGGAGCTGGTGGGACAGGGTATCGGCAATCTGGTGGCGCCCCTGTTCGGTGGTATCACCGCCACCGCGGCACTGGCGCGAACGGCCACCAGCATTCGCAGTGGCGCGCGCTCGCCGGTGGCGGCACTGGTCCACGCCCTGGTGGTACTGGCGGCGCTGACTTTCCTCTCGGGGCTGCTCGGGCTGGTGCCGATGAGTGCGCTGGCGGCACTGCTATTGGTGGTTGCCTGGAACATGAGTGAATCCCGTCATTTCCGTCACACCCTGCGCTCGGCTCCGCCGGGGGATGTTGCGGTGCTGGTGGTCTGCTTCCTGCTTACGGTGCTGTTCGACATGGTCATTGCCGTGGCGGTGGGCATCGGCCTGGCGGCGGCGCTGCTGATCGGACGCATGGCGGGCCTGAGCCACACCCGGCAATTGCACAAGGCGGCGGAGCCGCTGCTGCAGGGCTTGCCCGACAGCGTCGCAGTCTATGACATGAGCGGCCCCCTGTTTTTTGCCGCTGCCGAGCGCGCGCTGGCAGCCCTGCGGGTGGTGGACCCGGGGGTGAAGGTAGTGATCATCGACATGGGTGATGTGTCGACCATGGATTTTACCGCCATCGTGGCGCTGCAGTCCCTCATTGCCGACCTGCACAGCGAGGGCATTGCCGTGATCATGGCGGGACTGCCGGCACGGATCATTCTCAAGCTCAAGCGGGCGGGGATTCATCCGCAAAAGGGTCAGCTGGCGTGGGCCTCCAGCCTGGCCCAGGCGGGTGCCCGGGCGCGCCGCTGGAGCGCCCGGTGAGCGGTATCAGGCCAGCACTTCCAGCCCGCGCTCAATGCACCACAGGGCGGACAGGGCACCGAGCAGGTAGACCGGTAGCGGCCGCAGTTGTGCCTGCCACTCGCCGACAAGCCGGCGCAGGCTCTGCCACAGGAGCAGGGTCAACAGGATAAAGGCGATCTGGCCCAGTTCGATGCCGATGTTGAAGAACAGCAGGGCCAGGGGCATATTGCCTGCGGGCAGCCCGGTCTCCGCCAGGGCGCCCGCAAAACCCATGCCGTGGAGCAGGCCGAACCCGCCTGCCAGCCACCAGGGATGGCGCCGAAACAAGCTGCGTTCGCCGCTCTGGCTCAATGCCACCGCGAGCCAGAAGATACTGACGGCGATGGTGAACTCCACCAGGGCCACGGGATAGTCGAAAAATCCCAGAGTGACCAGGGACAGGGTGACACTGTGGCCGACGGTGAAGGCGGTGATGGTCCACAGCAGGCGAACGTTGCCGCCCACCAGCAACAGCAGGCCGAACACAAACAGCAGATGATCAATACCGGTCCAGATGTGGTCGACGCCCAGCACCGTGTAGTCCGTCATGACCTGGCCTGCGCCCGGCTCCTCCGGTACCGTAAACCGCGGCTGCTCCGCGTTCAGCACCTGCTGGTACTGGCGCCCGTCCAGCAGGGTCAGCATCAGCATCACGCTGGCCTGGTTGGCGGCGAGGCCGTTTACCCCCAGTGTCTGCCCCACCAGGCCGGCGCCACCCAGGCCCGCGCAGTGCAATTGCAGGCTGGTGACCAGCCCGGTCCCTTCGGGCTGGGCCGGGCTGGCACTGGCCACGCTGCAGTCCTCCGGCCAGGCCGGTGTCAGTGGTACCGGGCTGGTGGCCTGGGCCGGTGTCTTCCAGACCACGTTGTAGGAACCTGGGGCCAGCTCCACCAGTTGCAGCAGCGTGGGTGCGAAGCGGTGGGCCTGTGCCGTCGTGCCCAGGCAGGCTGCCAGCAGCAGGATAGCGAACCTGGCCAGGCGTATGCAGCGGTTCACAGCAGCAACTCGTAGCGGTCGGCGAGCACCGCGATGGCGTCTGCCAGCGCCTGTTTGCGCGCCTCCAGCTCAAGGTCACGCCGCAGAATGGGGCGAACCTCCTCCAGTTTGGCGGGCCGAGCCGGGGTGACACTGTCCACCCACACGTAGTGCCAGCCGTAGGCAGAGCGCAGCGGTCCGTGCCAGCGGTTTGGGGTCGGATCCGTGGCCATCAGATTGCTGACGAATACAGCCCCGAAAATCCGGGCAAGCTGGTCCGGTGTCTGGGCGCGGAAAGTGTAACCGTGCATGAAGGGTGAGCTCAGTTGCAGGGCAGCTTCCGGGTCCATGCCTGCGCCTTCGATTCGCGCCACCAGGGTTTCCAGCTCCGGCTCCCGCTGGCGATCGAAGAAAAGCTGCAGGATCGAATAGCGGGGAGGGTGTCGCAGTTCCTCGGCGCGCTGTGCAAACGCGGCGGCTATCGCCTCGGCGGATGGCGGCTGCGGTGGATTGGTCGCCAACAGCAGCTGTTCCATGACCTGCAGCAGCCGTCGCCGCACGACTTCATCGCCCAGATGCAGCCGCAGGTCCAGGGCGCGCTCGAACAGCTCGGCGTCAGTGTCACCTTCCGCGCCGAGGCCCAGGAACTGCATGTTCAGCACCAGGCGCTGGAACACCACCGGGTCCTGATGGTGCAGATTCATGCTGACTGCGTGCTGGAACAGCATGTCCTGTTCCAGCTCCGCCCGCAGTATCCGCTCCAGTTCGGCACCCTGGGGGCGCCGGCCGGTGGCCGCATGCCACTGACTGATGAGGCCCTCAACACGTGCGTCACCGAGCGGCCCGACCACGGGTTTGGGTACAGGGAAGAGCTGACTCTGCAGCCAGAACAGCAGCATGCCCAGAAGCAGGAAGTGGAGCCAGGGGCGGCGGAGAAGTGTTCGCAACAACGTGTAGATCTCTTGGATTGATTCAAGGGCGCGATTTCATTCGCATGGTCGCACCCGGCTACCGCAATGGATAGTCGCAACTGTCTGGATCCAGTCCGGGTATGGAGTTTTACACCCTGCCTGCCTGCAGCTAGTTGCAGGCCACATTGCAGACTGCGGCATAGGCTGTGGACTCCTGTTGCAGCACGACGTGCTGGATGTCGAAGTGTTGCGCCAGCAGTGTCGTAGCCTGCCGCAACAGCGCGTCGTCAGCGGAGGCGGTCTCCGAAAGCACAAGGTGGGCCGTGACTGCGTTTTCCGAGGTGCTCAGGGCCCAGATGTGCAGGTCATGCACAGACACTACTCCGGGCAGGGAGAGCATGCAGTCGCGCACGGCGTCCAGGTCCACACCCTCGGGAACACCGTCGAAAAGCAGGTGTAACGAGCGCCGGAACAGAGACCAGGTGCCGATGATCACCACCAGGGCGATAAGCAGGCTCATGACCGGATCCACCCAGGTCCAGCCCTGCCACAGGTATAGAAAGCCGGCAATCACTACGCCCAGCGAAACCAGGGCGTCTGCAGCCATGTGCAGAAATGCGCCGCGCAGGTTCAGATCCCGCTTGCCGCCAGCAACGAATAGCCAGGCGGTGACGGCGTTGATGACCACACCAATGCTGGCCACGATGATGACCGTCGTTGCGGCCATGCCGGCGCCGGCCTGCAGGCGCTGCAGGGCCTCCCAGGACAGTGAACCCATGGCCAGCAACAGGACAATCGCATTGGTGAAGCTGGCCAGGATGGAGCCACGGCGCCAGCCGTAGCTGTGGCGCCGGTTCGTCGCCAGTCTTGCGGCGGCAAAGGCAGCCCAGGCCAGAACCAGCGCGCCGACATCACTCAGGTTGTGGAAGGCGTCCGCAAGCAGCGCCAGGGACTGTACCTGCCAGCCATACCAAGCCTCGATCGCCACAAAGGCCGAGTTGAGGCCAATGCCGATGGCAAACGCCTTGCCATAATGTGTCGGGCCATGGTTGTGTGCCTGCATGTTATCCTGTTCCACTCCCTACAACTGTGCTCTGTCATGAATCATCTAGCCCATGCCTTCCTTGCCGGCGCCAATCCCCAGCATCTTGTCGGCAATGTGGCGGGAGACTTCCTCAAGGGCCCGCTGCAGGCGCTGGACCTGGTGCCGGGGATCAGGCAGGGAGTACAACAACATCGGCGGATTGATGCCTTCGCCGACGGGCATCCACTGCTGGCTGAACTCAGGGGCACGTTTCCGGCCATTCAGCGCCGGTATGCGGGTATTGTGCTGGATGTTGCCTTTGATCACTATCTCATTCGTCACTGGGAGCGTTTTGCAGCCAGGGGGCGCCGGGAATTCATTGACAGCGTCTATGGCACACTCTCCGAAAATCGCCGGCGACTGCCCGCTCCGCTGGCTGGATACCTGCCGCGCCTGATCGCCCATGACTGGCTGGATCGCTGCGCCACCATGGAGGGCGTGGAAGCAACGCTGCACGGCATCTCCCGGCGCCTGCGGCGGGATAATCCGCTGCCGCTGGCGGCTGCTGTCATCGCCCACAAGGACGCCGAGCTGGAGCGTGTTTTTCTGGCATTTTTCCCCGACGTCCTGGCGTTTGCGGCGTCGACGCCGGACTAAGGTCCTGGCTCCTGCTGGCAAGGTAGCCTGCGTGCCAGCCGGCTCAGCTGGCCATCCAGGACGGGAATGGCAGTTTGTGTCGCATGAGGAAATCCGGGTTGAACAGCTTGCTGTGGTAGCGGCTACCGGCATCGCACAGGATCGTCACGATCGTGTGTCCCGGGCCCAGTTCCCGCGCCATGGCCACCGCCCCGGCGATATTGATGCCCGAGGAACCGCCCACCGAGATCCCCTCGTGCTTGAGCAGATTGAAGATGTACGGCAGTGCAGCATCGTCATCCACCTGGCAAGCGAAATCCGGCGTCAAGCCATCGAGGTTGCCTGGCAGGAAGGATACACCAATGCCCTCGACGATGGAGTTGCCTGCACCCCGCAGCGGGCCGCCGTCAAAATGGCTGTACAGCGCCGAGCCCATCGGGTCCACCAGGCCGATCTTCACCGCCGGCTTGCGTTCGCGCAGGGCCGCAGCAACCCCGGCCAGGGTTCCCCCGGTGCCCACCGCGCAGATGAAGCCGTCCAGTTTGCCTCCGGTCTGGGTCCAGATCTCGCGGCCCGTGGTTTCATAGTGCACCATCCGGTTGGCGGGATTGTCGAACTGGCGCGCCCAGGTGGCGCCATTGGGCTCGCTGCTGGCCCGGCCCCGGGCCACATTCTCGGCGGTGTGGATGTAATGCCCGGGGTTGTCGTAGGGAGCCGACGGTACCAGGATCAGGTCCGCCCCCAGCATTTCCAGCTGGTCGATTTTCTCCTGGCTGGCAGTCTGCGGCATCACGATCACCGACTGATAGCCCAGGGCGTTGGCCACCAGCGTCAGACCGATGCCGGTATTGCCCACCGTGCCCTCGACGATAACACCGCCAGGGTGGAGCTCTCCCGCCGCCTCGGCGGCGCGAACAATGCCCAGCGCGGTGCGATCCTTGACCGAGCCACCGGGGTTCATGAACTCCGCCTTGCCGTAGATATGGCAGCCGGTGAGTTCCGAGACCTCCCGCAGGTACAGCAGGGGAGTGTTGCCGATCAGGTCAAGAATCCGGGATTTTTCTGGCATTGGTTACTCCCAGGCTGGTGGTTTGCGGTGGCACGGGCTCCAGACTACCCGCACAGTCAAGTGTAGTGCATCACCCTGTTGGGGATCGCGGTTGCGCTGAACATGGCTGCATTTTACTGCCAGCCGTCCTATGATGGGACATCTGAGAACCGAGGTCACTCCAGTGTCAGGACAGATCAGGGTAAATAATGGCGGGGGCGGTATGATAGCTTTTTTGGGCAAATTCCCCTGGGTGTTAGTGGTCATTGCCTTCCCGGTCATCATGTACCAGCTGCAGGTGGACATGGCGGCCCAGATCCACTTCGGCTTCGCCTATATCGCGATCGGGGTATTTGTGCTGTTCGTCGAGTTCTTCAAGTCCGGCGATATCAATGCCGCGTCCTTTCTGCTGGATCTGTTCTGGTCCATTGTCGCGGTCATGCTGGGGACGGCCCTGATGACCTGGTTCCTGCTGGAGGGGCGGCCCGCGAGCAACGCGGGCGAGAGCTGGCAGCAGCTGAACTATTTCCACTGGTTCGGCTGTGCGATTGTGCTGGGTGACGCCATCATCAGCCCCTTCAACGCATTCCGCACCGCGTTGCGCAATCTCGGGCTGGGAGCCTCTGTGTGACAGGGCTGCCCGCAGTTTCGCGGGCGGTGGCGGTCGCCTATCGCTGCCGTTGAGCAGGTTTACGTGAGCGAATCCCGGTGGCACACGCTTTCCACTGCGGAACTGGAACAGCTACTGCAGGTCGATGCAAGCGTCGGGCTGCAGCCACAGGATGCCGCGGAGCGCCTCGCCCGGCACGGGCCGAACCAGCTCGCCGAGTCCCGCTTCCACCCGCTGTGGCGGATCGTCCTCGAGCAGTTCCAGGACTTCATGATCCTGGTGTTGCTGGCTGCTGCCCTGGTAGCCGGATTTGTTGGCGATCTGGTCGATACCGTGGCTATCCTGGTGATTGTTGCGCTCAACGCCGTCATCGGTGCGGTTCAGGAGTCGCGTGCGCAACGGGCAATGGCTTCCCTGAGGGCGATGGCAGCGCCTGTCGCAGTCGTACGCCGTTCTGGCGAGATCCTTGAGGTACCTGCCATTGAGCTGGTTCCCGGCGACCTGGTTCTTCTGGAGGCGGGCAGCCTGGTGCCAGCGGATCTGCGTCTGCTGCAGGCAGCGGACTTGCAGGTTGACGAGTCCATGTTGACCGGTGAATCCACCGGCGTATTGAAACATGTACAAGCGCTGGCGGAGCCCGACCTGCCGGTAGCCGAGCGGCGCAATATGGCCTTCAAGGGCAGTCAGGTAAGCGTTGGCAGGGCCGAGGGAGTGGTGGTGGCGACTGCCGCCGCCACCGAACTGGGCCGGATAGCCGACCTGCTGGAGCAAACGCCGCAACTCAAGACACCCTTGCAGCAGCGTCTCGCTCGCTTCGGTCGCCGCCTGGCGCTGGTGGTGCTGGCAATTTGCGCGCTGATTTTTACCGTCGGTCTACTGCGCGGGGAGCCTGCGCTGCTGATGCTGCTCACCGCCATCAGCCTGGCGGTCGCGGCCATTCCCGAGGCCCTGCCCGCGGTGATCAGCGTGGCGCTTGCGTTCGGCGCATTGAGCATGGGACGCAAACACGCGCTGGTGCGCAATCTGCCCGCCGTCGAGACCCTGGGGTCGGTCACCTTTATCTGCACCGACAAGACCGGGACGCTGACCGAGAACCGGATGCACGCCGAAAGCTTTGTCGTCGACGGCCAGTCCTGTGCCCGCATACCGCAAGGAGCCGAACGCCTGGGCCAGGCACTGGCTCTCAGTAACGACGTGGAGGCCGGTGCCGGCGGTTCTCTGCGCGGCGAACCTACCGAAATTGCCCTGTTTCAGGCGGCGCTGAACGACGGCTACGACAAGAACGAGTTGGCGAGGGAGCTGCCCAGGGTGGCCGAGCTTCCGTTTGACGCCGAGCGCAAGCGCATGTCGACCCTGCACGGCGCGGCAGGTGGAGTGGTCGTATTCTGCAAGGGGGCACCGGAACAGGTGGTGCCACTGTGTCCCTCGGCGGACGCCAGCAAGGTGCTGGCGGAGGCCAATCGACTTGCTGCAGAGGGCTATCGGGTGCTCGCCCTGGCCACTCGCGAGCTGCCCCGGCTTCCGGATGCCGCTGAACTGGCCGCGGTGGAGAGCGACCTGACCCTGCTGGGCCTGGTCGCCCTGATCGACCCGCCGCGCCCCGAGGTTCCGCAGGCGGTACGGGACTGCCTGGCCGCTGGCATTACCCCGGTGATGATCACTGGCGATCATCCTGCTACCGCGCTGGCGATCGCGCGTCGCCTGGGTATCACTGACAGTGAATCCACGCTGATAACGGGCTCGGAGCTGGTACAACTGCCCGATGCGGAGTTGCAGGCAAGGATACGGAAATTGCGGGTATACGCCCGGGTCAGCCCGCAGCAGAAGATTCGCATCGTCAAGGCCCTGCAGGCGGCCGGCGAGTTCTGCGCCATGACCGGTGACGGGGTCAATGATGCCCCGGCGCTGAAACAGGCCGATATCGGTATCGCCATGGGGGCCAAGGGCACAGACGTTGCCCGCGATGCCGCCGACATGATTCTGCTGGATGACAACTTTGCCACGATCGCCGGCGCGGTACGCGAGGGCAGGCGGATATTCGACAACATTCGCAAGTTCATCAAGTACACAATGACCAGCAACTCCGGCGAAATCTGGGTGCTGCTGCTGGCTCCTTTTCTGGGGCTGCCGATCCCCTTGCTCCCCATCCATATTCTCTGGATCAACCTGGTCACGGACGGTCTGCCCGGCCTGGCGCTGGGCGTTGAGCCAGCCGAGCGTGGGATCATGCAGCGCCCGCCGCGGCCACCCGGCGAAAGCATCTTCGCTGGCGGGATGTGGCAACACATGATCTGGGTGGGGCTGCTGATCGGCGGGATTACCCTGAGTGCGCAGGCCTGGGCGCTGGGCAGTGGTGCAGCACACTGGCAGACCGTGGTATTCACGGTGCTGGTGTTCTGCCAGTTGGCCAATGTACTCGCCATTCGATCCGAATCCGAATCGCTGTGGCGGCAGGGGCTGTTCAGCAACAAGCCGCTGTTGCTGGCGGTGGCGCTGACCGTTCTGTTGCAACTGGCGGTGATTTATCTACCAGTACTGAATGGCATTTTCAAGACCCAGCCCCTGGACGCGGACGAGTTGCTGGTCTGTTTCAGCTTGCCGCTGCTGGTGTTGCTGGCGGTGGAGCTGGAAAAGCTGTTGCGGCGAAGGGGGCTGATCTACCGGCAACCGGTTTAAAAAAGGCCCCCGGTTGTCGGGAGCCTTTTCAGTTGCGCAGTGCGGCTCGGCGCCCCATTGATTCGACAAGTCTGACCGGTCAGGCAGCGCCCGGTGAGCGGCGCCGGCGCGCCAGCCCGGTTCCTCGTCATCGATCACGCCCTCGAAGCCGGCGTTGACTGCGAGCCAACCGTTGCGGAACGCATCGCGTTCGATCGCCAGCGCGGTGATCGACAACTGGTTGGCGACCAAGTCGAGGATGCCGCTATCCATGCCCGAGGTCAGGAACGCGAACGGGTTTGTAAAGTCGCCCAGGTCGAGGAACAGGCCGTCCAGATCAATGCCGGCGGACTCTGTGGCCTTGAACTCCACCTTCTGTGCCATCGCCGGGACGAAGGCGCTGGAGCGACAGGGTGCGCCTTCCTCTTCCTCCTGCTCCCCACCGCCGCCCTGGTCGGTGGTGCCGGGATTGTCGGTTTTTTTTACATTTTGGATTCGAAATCCGCCCAGGCTGTCCAATATATCTTATTTATCAATGCGTTGAAGTTGTGGCATAGGTTTTGCTTAATACTAATGTGGATGATCAGGGAGCTGACAAGCAGGGCGGCTGTCGAGATCTCGGGAAATTACTTAACCAGATTCAAGGGACTAAAGTCATGGCGACAAAGATGAAATGCCTGATTGCGGGTGCGGTGCTGGCAGCCGCTACAACCGGTCCGGCCCATGCCGCACTCATTACGGCAACCAATTCCACGGGCGGCTCAGCCGATCAATCGTTCATTGATCGTTCGGTTGGCATAGTATCGACCGGAACCATTCTTGACCTCGATATCACGGTGGAATGGAGCAAGTGTGGTTCGGGTGTAACCGCTGACTTTTTCTGCAGCAGCGGCGGCTTTCCTTATCCGGGTGAAGCCTTCATGAACCTGACTGGACCGACCGGGACCAATGTTGTGTTGTTTTCCAGCAGCTATTTTTCCGGGCCGGGCAGCAGCATTGACGTGACCAATACCTTCAATGACGAGGCCGTGTCCTCTCTGCCGACCACCATTCAGTCGGGAACGTTCCAACCGGTCGGTGCCCTGTCCGCCTTCGATGGCGACGATGTCGCCGGCACGTGGACGCTGCGGATAGGTGATACGGTCGGTGCGGATCCCATCCTGTTCCGCTCCTTCACCCTGAATATCAGGACAACAGGCGACAGCGTCAGTGTTCCCGAGCCCGGCTCCCTGGCATTGTTCGGTCTTGGCCTGGCCGGTCTGGGCTTCTTGCGCCGTCGTCGCAGCTGATCAACTGACGCTTTTTCCCCGGCTTTCACGTCGGCTAGGCAGCAAGCAAAAAAAAGGGGCGCCCGCAAGGGCGCCCCTTTTTCTGTTTGTGCGCCAGGCATGGCGCGTAGCGCCGTGACTGGCGCTGTTCCGGTACACGTGGTGGTGGCCGGATGACTTGGCGGTGCAAGTCCGCCATCGGCCCGGTAAGGGGAACGATTAGCCGAACGGCAAGGGTGTCTACCGCGAGGTGGAATCTGAAGGAAGCCGCAGGCAAAACACTGGCCCGACGAAGACTAGGCGTCCCCCAGGAATCGCATAGGAGGCGGTCGCAGTGGGTAAGAAGGCAAATATCTTCGAAGCCCGGTACTTGCACGGAAACGGCGGACGTAGATGCGGCGGGTATAAGTGGGAAGGTCACGCGCATTACCCTGGGAGGTCTGATGCCCTGCCATCGGCTACCGCCATTGAGAGGTGGCGGGATGGGGTATCAGAAGTCAGCAGAGGCCATAGTAGGTGGTTTACCGGCCACTGAAGGGCTGAACATGTGGAACAGATTGGGGACCTGATTCTCGATGACACTGGAAAGAGCAGACAGGGTGGTTGAAACACCGCCCCTGATCACCGGGGAGCGCGGGCAGTACCTGCGCGGTACGGCGGACCAGTGCGCGGGTGACACGGTGAGGAGGGGCTATCCCCATGAGGAGCCGATGGATGTGATATCGGCGGTCCTGGAACGACCGAATATGCAGCGGGCCTACGACCGGGTGATGCGGAACAAGGGCGCACCCGGCGTGGATGGGCTGACGGTGGCCGATCTCAAAGGTTACCTGAAGGTCCACTGGCCCCGGCATAGGCAAGAGTTGCTTGAGGGGACGTACCAGCCACAGCCAGTGCGAGCGGTAGAGATACCCAAGCCCGGTGGTGGTGTGCGCCAGTTGGGGATACCCACGGTGCTGGACCGGCTCATTCAGCAGGCACTGCATCAGGTATTGAGCCCCGTGTTCGAACCGGGGTTCTCGGAATCCAGCTACGGGTTCAGGCCGGGACGGAACGCGGGTCAGGCGGTAAAGCAGGCCCGCGACTACGTTGAGGCGGGATACCGCTGGGTAGTGGATATCGACCTTGAGGCGTTCTTCGACCGGGTCAACCACGACATGCTGATGGCACGCGTGGCGCGGCAGGTGAAGGACAAGCGGGCATTGAAACTGATACGCGGGTACCTTGAGGCGGGCATCTGCACCGGCGGACTGGTGACGGCGAGGCGGGAAGGCACCCCACAGGGTGGCCCCTTGTCACCGCTGTTATCCAACATCCTGCTGACCGATCTGGATCGGGAGCTGGGAAAGCGCGGGCACGCGTTCTGCCGCTACGCCGATGACTGCAATATCTACGTCAGAAGCGAACGGGCGGGGGAGCGGGTGCTGGAATCAGTCACGCACTATCTTGAAAAGACCCTGAAGTTGAAGGTCAATCGGGAGAAGAGCGGGGTGGGCCGCCCTTGGCAGCGAAAGTTCCTCGGCTACACGGTGTGTAATCGGAGGTACAACGTTCGCCTGAGAGTTGATCCGAAGGCGGTTAAACGCCTGCGGGGCGACTTGAAGGCGATCTACCGCCGGGGCCGTGGGCGTTCGCTGGGCCGGATCATTGAAGAACTGAACCCCAAATTACGCGGATGGATTAATTACTTCCGTCACATCGGGGTCAAGAGCGTTCTGGAGGAGCTG
This sequence comes from Haliea sp., assembly GCF_040221975.1. GTDB lineage: Bacteria > Pseudomonadota > Gammaproteobacteria > Pseudomonadales > Halieaceae > Haliea. Next base: position 386,510 of record NZ_JAVJWR010000033.1, on the reverse strand, counting down.
GACGGCTGGATACGCCGCCACTTACGCCAGGTACTGTGGCTTCAATGGAAACGGTCCTATACGCGTGCGAAGAACCTGATGCGACTGGGGCTTGAGGAAGAGCGGGCGTGGAATAGTGCCCAGAACGGGCGCGGTCCCTGGTGGAATGCCGGCGCCTCGCACCTGAATCAAGCTCTGCCGAAGAAGCTCTTTGACCGGTTGGGACTGGTATCGCTGATAGACTATTATCACCGGCTCAAATGGGCCATATGAACCGCCGTGGTACGGAACCGTATGCCCGGTGGTGTGGGAGGACGGCGGGAGCAATCCCGCCTCCTACCCGATTGGCGGTGGGCCAGGGATGAATCACAACAGCCTCAAGGCTGTTGTGACCCCTCCGGGCCTTCGGCGCTGCGCGCCTCGTTGCAAAACGCTCCCGGGGTCGCGTTTTGTCGAACCGGGGGGTTCGAACCAAGTCCGGGCTCATCCACCACCAAAAAAAGGGGCACCCTTGGGGGAGCCCCTTTTTCTTTGATTGGCGGTGGGCCAGGGATTCGAACCCCGGGAGGGTTGCCCCTCAACGGTTTTCAAGACCGCCGCTTTCGACCACTCAGCCAGCCCACCGGATTGTTTTCCCGCGTTGCGCGAGAGTGCGCGATTATACAGGGCCGCTCCGCGCACACAAGAGCCTGGTCCCAGGCAAGTGCCTGCAGAGTTGCAAGCATTGCTATTGCTGTTATGTTGATCGGCGTTCATGCGAGCTGTCGGTGAAGTTGTGGAGACATCCGAAGACTACGGTGCGGTGTCACCAAACCGCAGAGGGTCGTAATGGAGCACATAGACCTGCGAGGCTGTTGGTCATTCCGCGGGCTCCCCGGCTATACTCTTGGTAAAGTTTAGCAAGAGAGTAACGTTATGGGTTTCGCATTGTCCGAACTGCAACTCACCAGCTCCGCCTTTGGCAACGGAGATAACATCCCGGCACAGTACACTGGGGAGGGTGAAGATCTGTCCCCGCCTCTATCCTGGAACAATGCGCCGGCAGATACCAGGGCGTTTGCGATAATCTGCCACGATCCGGATGCGCCACTGGTCAGCCCACGCGGGACCTACGGGTTCGTGCACTGGGTGCTCTACAATATCCCTGGCAACGTCACAAGTCTGGCAGCGGGTGACAGCGGCTACACCAACGGCAAGAACGATTTCGGTGATGCCGCTTATGGCGGGCCGATGCCGCCCAACGGGCATGGCGATCACTCGTACTATTTCTGGGTGCTTGCCCTCGATGATGACGCGCCGCTCGAGGAGGGGCTCACCCTGTGGGAGCTGCTGGCGAGGATCGAGCCGCACCTGCGGGGGATGAATCGCCTGGTTGGCCGCTACCGCCGCGATTGAGGGGGGATCTCCCCTGGCAGCCGCTCAGGGATTCGAGCCCCGGGAGGGTTGGGGCTTGCATCTGCTCCAGTGGTGTCTGCGCTAGTGCTTGTGCCCCAGCTTGTATTGGAGATAGCGGCTCTTGCGAAAGAAGTCTTCCTGTTCGTTGTCACCCAGATCGGCAAAATCATATAAGGTATAGGTGTTGATGCGGGCCAGCGCCTGATCGATCTCCATGCGACTGGTTACCAGTTGATCGAGAGACCAGGTTTTGGTGGCGTTGCCGGTTTCGCGCCGTATGGACGCCGGCAGGTCTATCTGCGGCAGATAAGTCACCACAACATGGGCGCCATCGCTGTTCTTGCCGGCGTATTCAACTGCTGTCAGACAATGAACCTCGCTTTCACCGATGGCCTTGAGCTCGTTCAAGCTGGAGGCTGGGAAAATCTGGTACATCGAGAGCCAGTCATTGGATGGGTGGGTCGGTGCGGGGTCATGCTCCACGCCGATGGACTCGACGTCAAAATACTCTATCAACTTGACCAGTGTCTCCGAGTAGCGTTCGTATACCTGGGTAAGATGGTCGTCGGGAGACAGGTAGATCAGACGTGATGGGGTTTGCCGCAAGATAGTGATCTCCCGCTCCTTGTCGGCATCGTCACTACTTGATATCAAGTAGCGAGCGCCGACGATTTCATCGGGCTTGTAGCAGGCTGTGCCCGCAGCGGTACTCGCCGAGGCGATGGCAAGTGTGAGGAAAAGGGTTGTCCTGTACATGTTCGCTCCTGAAGTAAAAAGACCATCGGCCACTGGCCGATGGTCTTGAAAAGTATTGCTGGTGAGTGGATCAGTTGGCCGCAGCATTCGCCCTGGCAATCAGATCCAGAGCATAGTCGGTGATGTGGAACAAAACGTTCTGTTCGTTGGTGCCGCGCACCAAGGATGCTCCCGGGCCGCTTGCATATACCGCGACGTCCTCTCCGGCATGAGTTTCCGATGACAATGGAATCAGTGCTTCCTGATGGTAGCCCGGAGCCTCGGTGTCCACCGAACTGATGTCTACCCTGCCACTGGTGATAGCGCATCCGTACCCAGCATCGGAATCCGTCTCGGAGCCAAGGTCACAAAAGCCACGGCCGTTGGTATAGCCCAGAGTCGTAAAGGGCAATCCGTCAGCAGCCAGCGCCTCGGCATCAGAACCCGCGTAGATGGCCTTGCCGAGTATCGGATTGCCGCGCTTGACGTAGCCGCCAATGGTAAAGACATGGCTGTGGTCCGCCGTGACCAGGATGAGCGTATCTTCGTCGCTGGTCAGATCTACCGCTGTCTGGACCGCCCTGGCGAACTCAATTGTATCCGCAAGGGCACCTGCCGCATTGCCAGCGTGGTGTGCATGGTCAATCCGTCCCGACTCGATCTGCAGAAAGTACCCATTGGGGTTGTTGTCGAGAACTCGAATGGCCTTGGAAGTCATCTCGGATAGTGACGGCTCACCTGCGATGTCGTTGCTGCGGTCGAGTTCGTAGTTCATGTGGGATTCCTGGAACAATCCGAACACCTTGTCGGTTTCCTCCGTGTTAATAGCATTGAATCCGGCGTTATCGGTCACGTACACACCCTCTGGATACAGTGCCTGCCATTCCGATGGTAGGTCGCGGCCGTCGGTGCGGTCACCCTCAGCGCCAGCGTTGACCGGTTTTTCCACGTTAAACGCGGTGCTGTTTGGAAGGAAGTGACGGCGGCCCCCGCCCATAACAACGTCAATACCGTCAACCACATAGCCCATCTCTTCCAGCCGGGTCTCGAAAGAGATGAGTTGGGAAGCGATATCTTCCTGCACCCCGAAGCAGTTGCCGCTTGCGGGAATATCGGAAATGTCCTCATAGTTGCGATCAACGGACTTGGCGTAGTTGGCGCCGGGGGTCGCGTGCGTAATGCGTGCTGTAGAGATGATCCCCGTAGACATTCCGGCAATTTCGGCGAGTTCCAGACTGGTTACCAGCTGGTTACCCGTGTTGCCGGTAGTGCAGTCGCCCCGAACTACCGTTTGGTCGTATCCGAACACACCGATGTCGGTCTTCACGCCTGTGACCATGGCGCCCATGGTGCCAGCAGAATCTGGCACCTGTGAGTTGGTGTTGTATGTCTTTGCCAAACCAGCAAACGGGAACCTGTCGAAAGAGAGATCGTTGGATTCCGGCCCGTCGAAGTCGCGCGAGACCCCATCTTCCCAGGTCATGCCTTTGAGCTCTCCATCGCGAATACGCGCAGCCGTTACTGTAGACGGCCCCATGCCGTCACCAACGAACAGAATGACGTTTTTCGCCGCTCCACGGACCTCGCTCAGATCACTGCTGGACATTTCAGCAACGCGCCCTTCGCCGTTAACATAGAACGCGTTGTCAACGTTGTTGCGCAGATCCATGCGATCCAGAGACGACCTGGACTGCTCTTGCCCTTCGTCCTGAGCGGGGTCTTCAGCAGGCCCTGGCGGGGCGGGTGTCGTGTCATCTCCATTATCGCTGCAACCGATCAAGATCAGAGACATCAACGCTGCCGCAAGCAGTTTGTATTCATTCTTCGGTTTCATTGTCATTAGCTCCTTACTCCCCGATCAACGGCCGAGCGTTATTCATAATGTGAAAGACCATGCTCTGTTCAACGGTGCCGCGCACAAAAGCCGAACCCGGGCCGGTGGCGTGGATGGTGATATCTTCGCCAGCATGCGTTTCCGAATCGAGAGGAACCAATGCTTCCTGGTGGTATCCATCCGTCTCTGTTTCGACAGCGCTGAGATCGCTGCGCATGCCGGCAGTAATAGCGCATCCATATCCTGCATCAGAGTCGGTTTCGCCGCCAAGATCACAGAAGCCCCGACCGTTGTTGTAGTTCAAGGTGGTAAAGGGCAGTGAGTCGTGCGCCAGTTCCGGGCCGGCCCCTTCGGAATAGACGGCCTTGCCGAGGATTGGATTGCCTCGTACCACGTAGCCGCCCATGGTCATGACATGGCTGTGGTCGGCCGTAACAAGAATCAGCGTGTCGTCGGGATCGGTCGCATCGTATGCTGCCTTCACCGCTTCCGCCATCGCGATGGTGTCGGTGAGGGCGCCTGCTGCGTTGCCGGCGTGGTGGGCGTGGTCTATACGGCCGGATTCCACCATCAGGAAAAATCCGTTGGGGTTGTTGTCCAGCACCTCTATTGCTTTCCTGGTCATCTCTGCAATTGACGGCTCACCGGCGATGTCATTGCTGCGGTCTGCCTCGTACTGCATGTGGGACTCGTTGAACAGGCCCAGGATCTTGTCAGTGCTCTCGGTATCGATCGCGTCGAATCCGGCCTGGTCGGTAACGTAGACAGCCCCGGATCCGTACAACTCCAGCCACTCGGCAGGAAGATCACGGCCATCGGTGCGATCGCCTTCCGCGCCCGCGTCTGCTGGCTTCTCCACATTGAAGCCGGCGTCGTTCGGGATGAAGTGGCGGCGACCGCCACCCAACACTACCTCGATACCATCCACATCAATGTTCTCGAAGGAGGCTTCCATGTTCGATTCGAAATTGATCAGTTGGCTCGCGATATCCTCGATTTGACCAGCACAGCTACCATCCTCGGGTATGTCGGAAACATCTTCATAATTGCGGTCGGGCGTCTTGGCGTAAAGCGCTCCAGGTGTGGCATGGGTGACGCGAGCGGTCGAGACGATTCCGGTGGACATGCCCGCAACCTCGGCCATTTCAAGATAGGTAGCCAACTTGTTGTCATCGCCGATGGAGCTGCAATCGCCACGTTCGACGGTTTCGTCGTAGCCAAATACTCCAATGTCAGTCTTTAAACCGGTGACCATCGCACCCATGGTTCCCGCTGAATCCGGTACCTGCGAATTGGTGTTGTAGGTTTTCACCAGGGCGGTATGGGGAAAATTCTCGAAGTAGAGTTCATTCTCTTCACCAAATTCAGCTCCGGCGCGCTGCGCTTCGAGAATGCGCGCCGCCGTCAGAGTGCTGATACCCATGCCGTCGCCGACAAACAGAATCACGTTTCTGGCAGTGGCAGAGGGGGCGCTCATGGTCTGTTCCTTGAAAGCGATACTGTCATTCGCTTGCTGGAACCAGGGGCTGGAAGTCTGATGGTCAGGGAGGACCTGAGTGTTCCCGAGGGCGCTCGCAGTTGCAAGTGCAACAGCGATGCAGATTCTGGTTTTCTTTGTAATCATGCTCGACACCTTGTTGAAGTTGAAGATCGGTAGTTTTCAGAGATTCGCGATACTTGAAGAATGCCCATAAAATGTGACATTAAGGCGAAGGAGTCTTTACAAGGAGATGAAGAAGGCATGACTGCCCCGGGGGCTGTTGTGGCCCCTCTTGGGCTTCGGCGCTGCGCGCCTCGTTGCAAAACGCTCCCGGGGCCGCGTTTTGTCGAACCGGGGGGGGCCGAACCAAGTCCGGGCTCATCCACCATCAAAGAAAAAAGGGGCACCCTTGCGGGAGCCCCTTTTCCTTTGATTGGCGGTGGGCCAGGGATTCGAACCCCGGGAGGGTTGCCCCTCAACGGTTTTCAAGACCGCCGCTTTCGACCACTCAGCCAGCCCACCGTATTGTTTTCCCGCGTTGCGCGGGAGTGCGCGATTATACAGGGCCCACTTGCGCGCACAAGAATCTGAGTCCCTGTGCGCGCACATTTCACCTGCTGATCAGCCTTCGGCAGCCCCCCGTGTGCCAGCGCCTGACCGCTGACCGCGTGGATCATTGCTGGCGCGCGGAGCGTTGCCGCCACCGCCCTGGACCGGGGGATACTGCTCTTCCCGGAACAGGGTCGGGTGGACAGTGGTGATCTCGACCCGGCCGGGCGGACGCGGTGCGATCCGGGGGTCGTTGGCCGCGCGACCATCAGCCGTAATGCCCGCGGGCTTGCTGGCGGCGGGAGCGGAGGGGGCGACCGGAGTCGTTTCGGGCGCGGGTTCTACCTCGGCCTCTTCAGCAGCGGCTGGTTCCACATCGGCCTTTGCCGTTTCAGGTTCGGGAGTCGCCTCAGCCAGCGGCTCGGCACTTTCCGCTTCCGGTTCAACCTTGGCAACCACTTCAGTTTTGGCTCCTTCCACTGCCTCGGCGGGGCTGGCATCCGCTCCAGAGGTATCTGCGCCGGTGTCCGCGGTTGACTCAGCCTCAACCGCCGTCACGGGCGCGCTGGCCTCGGCGCGAGCCTGGGCCGGGTCAAGCGCCTGCTCAGCGCTGCTGTCATCGCTGTCTCCCGCTTTGACAGCGTTTTCTGCAGTCGCATTGGTCACTGCTTCAGCGTCGGCCTGGGCACGCGGGCGGCGACGGCGGCGGGGCTCGCCGCGCTTCATGTCGCTGGGACGCTTGCGCGGCTTGTCAGCGTTTTCTTCCTGCAGTTGGGCGAAGATCTCCAGACTGTCGTCATCACTGGCATCAGTATCGATGTCTTCCTGCGGCTGTTCGACAGGCTCCGGTCGCTTTTCCCCGTCGGGACGGCGTCGCCCCTTGCCGCCACGCCTGCGCGGCTTGGGTGCGGAGGCCTGTTCCTCGGAGGAGGAGTCATCCTGCTGCGAGCGCTGTTCACTTTTCTGGACTTTTTCGGGCTTTTCAGCTTTTTCCGGCTTCTCACCCCGTGGCTGCTCGCTGCTGCGCTCGGTGCGTTCACCGCCGCTGCGCCGACGGCCACCGCGACTGCGCTTGCGGCCACTGCCACCGCGGCTCTCCGCTTTCTTTTCGGTATCGTCGTCCTGCTCCTGGGCGGCAGGTTTGCGGGGTTTCGCAACCGGCTCCTCGGCCTTGCTCGCTTCTCCGAACAGCATGCCCATCAGGCGTGTTACCAGGCCGGTCTTGACCGGCGCTGCAGTGGGTGCGGGCGCTGCTGCAGCCCTGGTCCTGCCACCGCGGCCGCCGCTATTGCGTTTGCGCTCCGCGGGAGCTTCCGTTGCCTCGGCTGCCGGTGCGACTTCAGGAGCCGGCATCTGCGGAGCGACGCGCTGTACCGCAGCCTGCTGGACCGGGATATTGGCAGAATGGGAGTCGCTGATGAGATCGGCATCGGGAACGGCGATGTCAATCTTGTAGCTGACCGCGCGGTCTTCGCTGACTTCATCATCGCGCAGGCGCGTCACTTCAAAGTGCGGCGTTTCCAGGTTTGGGTTGGGGATGACCAGGAGCCGGGTCCGGGTCACCTGTTCGATCTCGGACAGGGCGGCGCGCTTCTCGTTGAGCAGGTAGGCCGCCACGTCCACCGGCACAATGCCGCGCACTTCGGCGCTGCGGTCCTTGATGGCTTCCTCTTCCATCAGGCGCAGGATGGACAGGGCCAGTGATTTGGTATCCCGAATCGATCCCTGGCCGGTACAGCGCGGGCACACAATGGCGCTGGTCTCACCGAGGGAAGGGCGCAGACGCTGGCGCGACATCTCCAGCAACCCGAAACGGGAAATGCGCCCAACCTGGACCCGGGCGCGGTCCAGCTCCAGCGCATCGCGCATGCGGTTCTCCACGTTGCGCTGGTTTTTCGCGGCCAGCATGTCGATGAAGTCGATTACCACCAGGCCACCCATGTCCCGCAGACGCAGTTGCCGCGCGATCTCGTCAGCGGCTTCCAGGTTGGTCTGCAGGGCGGTGTCCTCAATATCGGAACCCTTGGTGGCTCGGGCCGAGTTGATGTCGATGGAGACCAGGGCCTCGGTGGGGTCAATGACTATGGAGCCGCCGGAAGGCAGGCGCACTTCGCGCTGGAATGCAGTTTCGATCTGACTCTCGATCTGGAAGCGGTTGAAGAGGGGGATGGAGTCTTCGTAGCGCTTGATGCGATTCTTGTATTTGGGCATCACCATGCTGACGAACTCTATCGCCTCAGCCAGGGCGTCATCGGAGTCGATCAGGACCTGGTCGATGTCGTCGCGCAGGTAGTCGCGCACGGCGCGGATGATGACGTTGCTTTCCTGGAACAGCAGTGCGGGGGCCTTGACCTCCTGGTTGGCGGTGGTGATCGATTCCCAAAGCTGCAGCAGGTAATTCAGGTCCCACTGCAGTTCCTCCGTGGTGCGGCCAACGCCGGCGGTGCGGATGATGACGCCCATGCCGTTGGGAATCTCCAGGCCGCCCAGGGCTTCACGCAGTTCACTGCGGTCGTCACCCTCGATGCGCCGGGAGATGCCGCCGGCCTTGGGGTTGTTGGGCATGAGGACCATGTAGCGGCCGGCCATGCTGATGAAGGTGGTGAGTGCGGCGCCCTTGTTGCCGCGCTCTTCCTTGTCAACCTGAACGATGATTTCAGTGCCTTCCTTGACCACTTCCTTGATCTTCAGGCGGCCCTCGACATTGCCCGGATCCTTGTAAAAGTACTCGCGGGCAATTTCCTTCAGCGGCAGGAAGCCGTGGCGCTCGGCGCCGAAGTCGACAAATGCGGCTTCGAGGCTGGGTTCAACACGGGTAATCCTGCCTTTGTAGATGTTGGATTTCTTTTGCAGACGGGTGCGGTTTTCGATGTCCAGATCATACAGACGCTGGCCGTCAACGAGGGCAACGCGCAGCTCTTCGGGCTGGGTTGCATTGATAAGCATTTTTTTCATGTTTGCCATTTACCTGGTGCGCGCAGGCCTGGCGGGGCGGGGAATCAGCCATACAGCCGGCATCGCTGCCGGACATAACCGAGTATGCGTGCCTGTCGCAGGTGCTGCCGGCCGTTGGGGCCGGGTCGCATTGCGCCAGTGGCAGTACTCCGTACGCTCAGGTGATTTGTATTGTGGCGGCTCTCCGCGGGGGAGTGCCGCCAGGCAACGCTGGCAAGGGGCCCCGCGCTGGCGCGGGCCTGACCTTTTTGTTAGGGTCGCATCACCTGACGAATACGACCGCGTTGCCTTGAGCAATTACTGATTCTGTGACCCGGCATAGGTACTGCGCGGTTCATAATGTATCGGTGCGGAATTGCCTGTTAAGGCCCGGGGCAGAGCCCGGCGGGTAGCGCGCACCGACAACCTTTGTGTGCCTGCACGCGCAAGTGCGGGTATCATCTATCCGATGGAGCCTTGCGATTACTTCGGCAGGCCCTGCTGTCACCGGAACGGCTGCGTCGTGCGTCGGAGGCAAAAACAGTGCCCCGAGCCCAGCTACACGGCGCGGAGTATAACCTGAAACGGTAAGTGCTTCAATTATCAAGTGATTTCCAGAAACGATGAGTGATTCCAGCTCCAGGCAGGTGACAAGCGGGGTCCGCCAGCTGCTGATCGAGGCGGACAGCGCCGGTCAGCGGCTGGACAACTACCTGTTGAAAGTACTCAAGGGCGTGCCCAAGACCCGTATCTACCGCGGTCTGCGCAAGGGTGAGTTCCGCATCAACAAGGGCCGGGTCAAGGCGGACTACCGCCTGGCGGAGGGCGATGTATTGCGAGTACCGCCGTTGCATCAACCGGAGCCGGGGGCGGCGCCCGTGATTCCGGGGTTCTGGGCCGGCGCGATACAGGACCGTATCGTCTACGAAGACCCCGGGTTGCTGGTCATCAACAAGCCCTCCGGGCTGGCGGTACACGGCGGCAGCGGTTTGAACTTCGGCCTGATCGAATGCCTGCGTCAATTGCGTCCGCAGGACCGCTATCTGGAACTGGTCCACCGCCTGGATCGGGATACATCGGGGTTGATCCTGGTGGCGCGCAAGCCCGCGATCCTGCGCGAGTTGCACCGGCAGTTGCGCGGCGACGGTGTGGACAAGCGCTACCTCGCCCTGGTGGCGGGGCGCTGGCCGAAGGAGCGGCGCATCGTGGAGGCGCCGCTGCAGAAAAACATCGTCCAGTCCGGTGAGCGCATGGTCAAGGTGGCGAAGGAGGGCAGGGCCTCGATTACCGGCTTTGCGGCGCTCGAGCAATTTCCGGAGGCGACGCTGGTGGAGGCGCGGCCGCATACCGGTCGCACTCACCAGATCCGGGTCCACGCCCAGTTCGCTGGGCACCCGATTCTCGGTGATGACAAGTACATGGACGACGCTACCCGGGCACTGGCTCGCAGGCTGGGGGTAAAGAGACTGTTCCTGCACGCCCGCGCGCTCTCCTTTACCCTCCCGGACCAGCCCCGACTGCAGCTTGAGGCGCCGCTCGAGCCTGAGCTCGAACTGATATTACAAAATATGCGTAACTAACTGATTATGATAGTTATATTTGACTGGGACGGGACCCTTTGCGACTCTGTGGAGCAAATTGTCGCCGCCATGCAGACGGCGGCAGAGGAGTGCAGGCTCCCGATCCCCGAGGCGGCCGCGGTGCGCCACATTATCGGCCTCAGCCTGCCGCAGGCCATGCCCATTTTGTTTCCGGGGCAGCCGCTGGCAGCCTGGGACAGGATGCGAGAGGCTTATTCACGCTGTTATGTCGCGCTGGATCAGGGGCCGGCGCGCCTGCACACAGGCGCGCTGGAAACCCTGGAGTCCCTGCGCGGCTCCGGCTTCGAGCTGGCCGTGGCGACGGGTAAAAGCCGTCGCGGCCTGGATCGGGTGTTGCGCGGCCTGGGTCTGGAGAATTATTTTGACAGCACCCGTTGCGCCGACGAGACCCGCTCGAAGCCGGATCCGCTGATGCTGCAACAGATTCTGGCGGAGCGTAGCAAGACCTCGGAACTGGCGTTGATGGTGGGTGACTCGGAATACGATCTGGCCATGGCGCGACAAATCAATATGGCGTCAGTCGGGGTCAGCTTCGGCGTGCACTCGCCTGCGCAGTTGGCGCAGCATCAGCCACGGGCCGTCATCGACAGCCTGCTGGACCTCTGCGCTTTGCCGGAACTGATTGCTCACGCCAGGACCGGGTAGCCCGCCTGCTGCAGCAGGCTGGTGAGGCCTATCAGTGGCAAACCTTCCAGGCTGGTGGGGTCGTCGCCACGCATGCGCTCGAACAAGGTGATACCCAGCCCTTCGCACTTGAAACTGCCGGCGCAGTCGAAGGGCTGCTCCCTGTCCAGGTAATTGTCGATGGCGGTGCTGTCCAGGGCGCGAAACTGCACGGCAAAAGGCGCCACCAGTACGGCCTCGAAGTCGGCTTCTTCGCGGCACAGGGCCAGCCCGGTGAAGAACTGCACTGTCTTGCCGGCGCTGGCCAGGAGCTGTTGCCGGGCATTGGCGCGGTTGCCGGGCTTGCCCAACAGGGCTCCATCCAGGGTCGCGACCTGGTCGCTGCCGATGACCAGGCTGGCCGGGTGGGCACTGCTGATGGAACGGGCTTTTGCCAGCGCCAGGCGTGCTGCCAGAGATTCGGGGGCCTCCTCCCGCCGCGGGGTTTCATCCGCGTCCGGTGCCAGGCAACGGAATGGCAGTTGCAGGCGCTGGAGCAGCTCTCGGCGATAGGGCGAAGTGGAGGCGAGGATCAGATCCATGAGCAGTTTTCCGTGGCTGCGGGCGGGCGCCCTGAACTGGTTGTATTCTAAAGAATTTTTTTGACAAAGGGGGAAACCGCCCCTATGATGCGCGCCTATGTTGACCGACCCCCTCCCCGACACGCTGGATGTCCGCAAGGCCGCCACGCGTGGCGCGATCGCCAGGGGCACGTTGAAACCGCTGCAGTTGCCCCGTTTTCGGGATCTGCTCGCCGCAGGCGAGGGCATTATCGAAGCGGAACTGACGTTCTCCAGGGACGAGGAGGGCAGGTATGTTGTGCGGGCCATCACCAACAGTACGGTGACGGTAACCTGCCAGCGGTGCCTGCAGCCGATGCCGGTGCAGTTGCATGCCGACAGCACCCTGGCGGTGGTCTGGACGGACGAACAGGCCAGGCAGTTACCTGCCTCACTGGAACCGGCCATTGTGACTGAGGAGGAGTGTTCGCTGCGGGAACTGGTCGAGGATGAGCTGATACTGGCCTTGCCGCCCTTCAGCTACCACGAGCAGGCGGATTGCAACACAGTTTTGGCGGACCTGACCGCGGAGCCCGAAGCAGACGGGCCCCCGAAGAAGTCCAACCCGTTTGACGTGCTGGCGCAGTTAAAGCCCGGCGATACCCATCAGGAGTAAGACATGGCTGTTCAAAAGGACAAGAAATCACGTTCACGCCGCGGTATGCGCCGTTCCCACGACGCTCTCACCGGCCCGACCCTCAGCGTGGACCAGACGTCCGGTGAAACCCACCGTCGTCATCACGTCACTGCGGACGGTTTCTACCGTGGCAAGAAAGTCGTCAACACCGGTAACGACGAGTAAGTCCGGACCCGATTCATCGGGCGCGGCAGGCACCTGCGTGCCGACTGCACTGGAAAACACAAAACGGGAGCCCAGGCTCCCGTTTTGTGTTTGCGCGCCTTCTTTTCCGCTCTGTTCTACAATGCCGGCAGACAGGCCAGATCTGGCCTGAACCTGCCTGCACGTCATCGAGGAGACCTGCCACACCATGACCGCCCGTCACATTGCTTTTGTTTTTCCCGGCCAGGGCTCGCAGAAGGTAGGCATGCTCGCCGCTGCGCACACCGAGTACCAGACTGTTCGCGATACTTTTGCCGAGGCATCGGAGGCGCTGGATCTTGATCTGTGGGCGCTGGTGCAGTCGGGGCCGCAGGAGGCGCTGAACCTGACCGCGACGACACAGCCTGTGCTGCTGACTGCCAGCGTGGCCCTGTGGCGCGCCTGGCAGACGTCCGGTGGGGTCGCACCCGCCCTGCTTGCCGGCCACAGTCTCGGCGAGTTTTCGGCGCTGGTCTGCGCGGGTTCTCTGGACTTTGCCGATGCGGTATCCCTGGTACGCCAGCGCGGCGAGTTCATGCAGACCGCGGTGCCGGTGGGTGAGGGCGCCATGGCCGCGATCATCGGCCTTGATGACGACAGCATCAACCGCATATGCGGCGAAATTGCCGCAGAAGGTGTCGGTGAGGTTGCGGCGGTAAATTTTAATTCCCCCGGGCAGGTAGTTATCGCAGGCCATGCCGCAGCGGTGGAGCGCGCGAGTGCCGCTCTCAAGGCAGCCGGGGCGAAACGCGCCCTGCCGCTGCCCGTCAGCGCGCCATTCCATACGGTTTTGATGCGACCTGCCGGTGAGAAGCTGGCCCAGGCCCTGGCGACAGTGCCTGTCAGTGCCCCCGCGATACCTGTGGTACACAATGTGCATGCCCGGCCGGAGTCCGATCCGGAGCGCATTCGCGGTCTGCTGGTGGAACAGATCTACAGTCCAGTGCAATGGACGCGCTGTGTCGAATACATGGCCGCCAATGGCGTACGCAGCGTCGTGGAATGCGGCCCCGGCAAGGTCCTCAGCGGTCTCAACAAGCGCATAGACGGGGAACTCGACAGCTATTCGGTGGAGGAGCCAGCGAGTCTGCAGGATGCCATCGCTGCGCTTGCAGCCGCCTGAAGGACATTTAACACGCAATTGGGAGCGAGAGCATGAGCAATGACAGCAAAGTGGCCCTGGTCACCGGCGCCAGCCGCGGTATCGGCCGCGCTATCGCCGAGCAACTGGCAGGTGATGGCTATACCGTCGTCGGCACCGCGACCACGGAACAGGGGGCGGCGGCGATCAGCGAGTACCTCAAGGCGGCGGGTTATGGCGGCTGTGGGATGTCACTGGATGTCGCTGATCAGGTGGCGGTTGACGATTGTGTGAAAGGCATCACCTCAGAGTTTGGAGCGCCGCTGGTGCTGGTCAATAATGCCGGCATTACCCGCGACAATATTCTGCTGCGGATGAAGGCGGATGAATGGCAGTCGGTTATCGATACCAATCTCAATGCACTCTACCGGGTCAGCAAGGCCTGCCTGCGCGGCATGACCAAGGCGCGCTGGGGCCGCATCGTCAACATCACCTCGGTGGTGGGCGCGATGGGCAATGCCGGCCAGAGCAATTACGCTGCCAGCAAGGCGGGGGCTGAAGGTTTTTCCCGCGCCCTGGCACGAGAACTGGGTTCGCGGGCAGTAACGGTGAACTGCGTTGCGCCTGGCTTTATCGATACCGACATGACTCGCTCACTGTCGGACGAGCAACGCAGCCAGATGCTGGGCCAGATTCCTCTCGGCCGGCTCGGCGAGGCAGAGGAAATTGGCGCCCTGGTTGGCTTTTTATGCAGTGAAGTGGCAGGCTACATCACCGGCGAGACGATTCACATCAACGGCGGTATGAACATGGCCTGAGTCTCGGGCTTCAAGGCGGGCCTTGCCGGTCCAAAAAAAATTATTACTCGGCGGAAAAACAGAGTAAAATGCCGCCTCGGGCCGGGTGACCAGGTTTCATTCAGAATTAAATTTTCAGGAGTTACCAATACAATGAGCAGCATCGAAGAACGCGTTAAGAAGATTGTCGCAGAACAGCTTGGCGTTAAAGAAGAAGAAGTACAGACGGAGGCATCGTTCGTTGAGGATCTGGGCGCCGATTCCCTCGATACCGTTGAACTGGTAATGGCGCTCGAAGAAGAATTCGAGACAGAAATCCCCGATGAAGAAGCCGAAAAGATCACCACTGTGAAGTTGGCGATTGACTACATCAAGGAAAACCTCGCCTGATCTGATTCTCGGTAAACCGGAAAGCCGCCTCAGTGTTTTGATGGAGCGGCTTTTCTTATTTATGCTTCCAGTTCCTGAGTCAACCGGGGAGTACGTGCGGTGATTGGCAGACGCGTTGTAGTCACAGGCCTCGGCATGGTCAGCCCCGTGGGGTTGAATGTCGATGAGACCTGGGCAAATATTCTTGCGGGCAAGAGCGGCGTTGCGCCGATAGTCGATTTCGACGTCGCCTCCTACACAACCCGTTTCAGCGCCAGTGTCCGGGGCTTCGATCCCGCGCCCTATTTCAGTGACAAGGATGCCCGCAAAATGGATATCTTTGTCCAGTTCGGCATGGCTGCAGGTATCCAGGCCATGCTCGATTCCGGCCTCGAAATCACCGAGGGGAACGCGGACCGGGTTGGCTGTGCCATCGGCTCCGGCATTGGCGGCATTGGCCAGATCGAGAAGAATTCCGAGATCGTTGCCAATTCCGGCCCGCGCAAGGTTTCTCCCTTCTTCGTCCCCGGCTCCATCATCAACATGATTTCCGGCAATCTTTCAGTGCGCTTCAATATGCGGGGGCCGAACCTCGCAGTGGTAACCGCCTGTACCTCCGGTACCCATAACATTGGTCTCGGTGCGCGCCTGATTGCCCTGGGCGATGCGGATGCGATGCTGGTGGGAGGTGCGGAAATGGCGACCACTCCGGTCGGGCTCGCCGGGTTCGCTGCCGCCCGCGCGCTGTCCACTCGCAACGATGATCCCGCCGCAGCCTCGCGCCCCTGGGATCGCGACCGCGACGGGTTTGTGCTCGGTGACGGCGCCGGCGTCCTGATGATTGAAGAGTACGAGTCCGCCAAGGCTCGCGGCGCGCACATCTATGCGGAAATCAGCGGTTTTGGCATGAGTGGCGACGCCTACCACATGACCCTGCCGCCGGAAGACGGTCGCGGTGCAGCGGCTGCAATGCGCAATGCCATTCGCGACGCCGGTGTGGCCATTGACCAGATCGATTACATCAATGCACACGGCACCTCCACCAATGCGGGCGACCTGGCGGAAAGTCGCGCCATTGAGGCTGTGCTGGGTACTGCGGCCGAAGCGGTAGCGGTGAGTTCGACCAAGTCCATGATCGGCCACCTGTTGGGCGCCGCCGGGGCAGTGGAGGCGATTTTTGCCATTCTCTCGCTCCGGGATCAGGTTGCCCCACCGACCATTAATCTGGACAACCCGGACCAAGGCTGCACCCTCAACTACGTTCCCCATACTGCCCAGGAGCGTCAAATACGCTACGCACTGTCGAATTCCTTCGGTTTTGGTGGCACCAACGGGTCGTTGTTGTTCAGTCAGCCTGGCTGACGCCGCGCGGGTGGTGGGCGAGGCCAATACCAATACCTGGATTGACGGCGTCCCAGCTGACGCGTTACCCCTTCCTGATCGCGCTTTTGCCTATGGCGACGGTCTGTTCGAGACCATACTGCTGCGTGGCGACCGGCCCCTGTTGCCTGAGTTCCACCTCGACCGCCTGGGGGCGGGCCTGCAGCGTCTGCACTTTCCCGATTGCCTTGAGTCCGTGCGCAAGCACCTTGCGCAAGCCGCGGCCTCCAGTCCTGATTCGTCTCCCTTCCGGGTGCTGCGCCTTACGGTCAGTCGCGGCCCCGGGCCGCGAGGTTACGCGCCTCCAGCGGACTGCCGGCCAAGGGTGATCATCAGCGTTTCGGCGCTCGCGAGTGATCCCACCGAGATGGCAGCTCCGGCAAACCTCGGAGAGACTGCGGTGCGCTGGGCGCGCCAGCCCCTGTTGGCGGGTCTCAAGCACCTCAACCGGCTGGAACAGGTGCTTGCCGCTGCCGACTGTGATGCGCAGGGCACTGATGAAGTCCTGTTGCTGGAGCAGTCTGGTGCGCCCCTGTCGGTATCTGCGGGCAACCTGTTTCTGGTTGCGGGCAAGAGTCTGTTGACGCCGGTGCTGAATGAAGCCGGGATCGCCGGCACCCGGCGCCGCCTGGTACTGGAGCGGCTCGCCACAGCCTGCGGATTACGGGTAACGGAGTCGCGCCTGGAGCTGTCACAGCTGCTGGGAGCGGACGAATTGTTCTACTGCAATACGGTTGTCGGCTTGCGCCCCGTGGCGGCGTTTCGCGACCGCCGCTGGCGCCGGCACCCGGTAACCCGGGACCTGCATGCCGCGTATGTGGAGTGCCTGCGCGAGTGAAAGACAGGGCGCGGATCCTGTTGACGCTTGCGCTGGTGGCAATGGTGCTGACGGCACTGGTGGCACGCGAAGTGGTACAGCGCTGGTCGGCTCCGCTGAATCTGCCCGAGAACGGATTGGTAATGAGTGTGCAGCCCGGCGACAGCCTGCGCAGCGTTGCCAGACGCCTGCATGACCAGGGCGTCCTTCCCCACCCCGAGTTGCTCGTCGCCTGGGCGCGCTACCATGGCCTGGATGCACGCATTCGTCGCGGCGAATACCGGCTGGTCCCCGGGCTGAGCGCAGAATCGTTGCTGGACCTGCTGGTCAGCGGCCAGGTGATTCAGTATCAGGTGACCCTGCCGGAAGGTATTGTTCTCAGCCGGGCCTTGGCAATCCTGGCCGCGGAGCCGACGCTGGAGGCAGTGCTCGACGGTACCGATGACCCGCGTCTGCTGCAGCTGGTGGCGCCACATGAGGCTCCCGAGGGGCTGTTTCTTCCCGAATCCTACCGTTACGAGCGCGGTGCCAGTGACCTCGATATACTCCGTCGCGCTCACGATGCCCTGCAGCGGGCCCTGGCTGCCGAATGGGAGCAGCGTGCGCCGGACCTGCCCTATGCCACGCCCTACGAGGCCCTGATAATGGCGTCCATCATCGAGCGCGAGACCGGTGTGCCAGAGGAGCGCGAGGAAATTGCGGGCGTATTTGTGCGGCGGCTGGAGCTCGGCATGCGGCTGCAAACAGACCCGACCATCATCTATGGTCTCGGTGAATCCTTTGACGGCAATCTCCGACGCCGGCATTTGCGCGATGCAGGCAATTTGTTCAATACCTATCGCCACGGCGGTTTGCCGCCGACGCCCATCGCATTGCCGGGCAGAGCTGCGATTCACGCCGCGCTGCAGCCCGCAGCTGGTGACGCCCTGTTTTTCGTCGCTCGCGGCGACGGTACGCATGAATTCAATGCCACCCTTGAAGGCCACGAGCGGGCTGTGCGTAAATATCAGTTGCAGCGACGGGATGACTATCGCTCGACACCAGGGACGCAATAGCAATGCAAACAGGACGCGGCTTGTTTATCACTGTCGAAGGGGGCGAGGGCGCCGGCAAGTCCACCAATATCGCCTGTATCGCCGCCTACCTGGAGAGCCACGGAGTAGAGTTGGTGGTTACCCGTGAACCTGGCGGCACCCGCCTGGGTGAGGAGATTCGCGATGTTTTGCTGCGGGTTCGCGAGGAGCCCGTCGCGCCAATGGCGGAACTGTTGCTGTTGTTTGCGGCGCGTGCCCAGCATCTGCAGCAGGTTATTCAGCCCGCCCTGGCGGCCGGTCAGTGGGTTATTTGCGATCGCTTCACCGATGCCAGCTACGCCTACCAGTGTGGCGGGCGGGGGATGCCGGCATCCGCGGTGCGTACCCTGGAGACGCTGGTGCAGGGCGAGCTGCGCCCGGACTACACCCTGTTGCTGGACGCGCCGGTGGAAACCGGCCTGGAACGGGTGCGTGGCAGGGGTGAGCTGGACCGTTTCGAGCAGGAGCAGCTGGCGTTCTTTCAGCGGGTACGGGACACCTATCTGCAATTGGCGCGGGAAAGCAGTGGTCGCTACCACCTGGTTGATGCCAGCCTGCCGCTTCCTGAGGTACAGGAGCGCCTGCAGGAAATCTGCGAGGAGCTTTACGCTTGCTGGCGACCGCGACACCCGGGGCGGCCATGAACCTGCTTGAGCTGCCACCCATCAGTGCCCCATTGCCCTGGCAGGGTGAGGCCTGGAATCGTTTACAGGAACAGCTGGAATCAGGGCAACTGCCGCACGCGTTATTGTTGGCGGGTCCTGCGGACATTGGCAAGGCGCGCCTGGCGCTGGCGCTGGCGCGCCTGCTGCTGTGCCATGCGCCGGTGGCGGGGCACAATTGCGGCACCTGTCCGGGTTGCCGCTACAGCCAGTCCGGCAGTCACGGCGACTTTCGCTGGCTGCAGCCGGAGGGCAAGAGCAAGGTCATCAAGATTGAACAGATTCGGGATGCCGTGGCCTTCGCGTTTCGCACCGCCAGTTTCGGCAGGCGCAAGGTGCTGGTTCTGGCACCGGCCGAGGCCATGACCACGAACGCCGCCAATGCCCTGCTCAAGTGCCTGGAAGAGCCCGCCGGCGACACCCACATCATTCTCGCTTGCGAGCGGCTGCAGGGCGTACCTGCCACGGTGCGCTCGCGCTGTCAGCTATTGAAATTGCCGCTGCCACCCACGACGCAGTGCCTGCCGTGGCTGGACCACCTGACCGGAACACGCGAGGCCAGTGCAGACCTTCTGCACCTGGCCGCAGGCATGCCGCTGCGGGCGGAACGCCTGTACCGTGAATCGGGTAGCGACAGTCTGCAGGCGCGGCATGCGGGCCTGCAGGCACTGGCGGCCGGTGAACCCGCGGTTGCCCGGGTGGTCTCGCTCTTCAGTCAGCTGGATCTGGCGCTGGCACTGGAGGAAATTGCGCTATTCCTGCAGCAACATCTGCGCCAGCAGCGCGCCGCCACACTACCGGATTGCCGCGACCATTTTCATTTGCTGGATCGCCTGCAAAGACTGCGTGGAGCCGTTGCCGCCGGCTCCAACCCGAATCCACAGCTGGTGCTGGAGAGTGCCCTGATGGGCCTGCGTGACTGCTTTGGCAAGCCGCAGGGCAATGCTACTATGGCGACTCGGACCGGGGGGATACAAACATGAGTGATACAGCTGCAGGCAGTCGCAACGGCATTCTGTCGCTCACCATCAAGGACAAGGCGGTACTCTATTCCGCCTACATGCCGTTTCTCAATAACGGTGGACTGTTCGTGCCCACCAACAAGAGCTACAGCGTCGGCGACGAAGTCTTCATGTTGCTGACCCTGATGGACGAGCCGGAAAAGATCCCGATCTCCGGCAGGGTGGTCTGGGTCACACCGCGAGGCGCCCAGGGCAATCGCACGGCGGGTATCGGGGTGCAGTTCAGTGAGCAGGATGCGGTCGCCAACAGCAAGATCGAAAACCATCTCGCGGGATCCCTCAGCTCCGACAGACCCACCCACACCATGTAGCGGCAGCAAAAAAATGGGTCCCGAAGGGGACCCAAGAAGACCATTAGGAGTGAAACACAAAGGGATTGCTTCCCTGTAGGAGCAAAAAGGGACTCCTGCGACCGTTAGCTAAATTCAGGGATGTAACGGCCACGACATAAGTATCGTCGATCAGTGGTAATTTTCCACATGAAAGCGGCGGATTATTAGGCTAATTCGGAATATATTGCTTGATTCACGCTTCGAAAAGTAATAAGGGCTCTCTTGGCCGTGTCTTCTGAATTCCTCTCTGGTGTGGTGGAGGGGTTTTACGGGCGTCCCTGGGGCCAGCAGTTGCGGCTGGATTATGCGGATATCTTGTGCCAGCTCGGCCTCAACAGCTTCCTCTACGCCCCCAAGGCTGACCCTTTCCTGCGCAGGCAGTGGCAGAATGACTGGCCCGCAGCCGAATGGCGACAGCTGCTGGAACTGAGTCGCCACTATGCCGCTGCAGGGCTGCGCTTTGGTATCGGCCTGTCACCTTTTCAGCTCTACGCCGGCTATGGCACGCTGGAGCAGCGGCGCCTGCGGGGCAAGATCCAGCGGCTGAACGAGCTGGAGGCGCCCCTGCTCGCGGTACTTTTTGACGATATGCCCGGCGACCAGGCAGACCTCGCCGGGCGACAGGCTGAGATCGTGGCCGACATTGAGCACTGGACCACGGCCGCCCGGTTACTGGTCTGTCCGACCTACTATTCATTTGATCCGGTGTTGGAGCGGCATTTCGGCCCGCGGCCGGCATCCTACTGGGCGGAACTCGGCCACCTGCTGCCCGCTGGGGTCGACGTGTTCTGGACCGGCAATGAAGTCTGTTCGAAGTCCATTCTGGCCCGGGATGTGGCGCGGGCGCGGGCGGCGCTGGGGCGGCCTCTGGTACTGTGGGACAACTATCCGGTGAACGACGGCGCATTGCGCAGTCGCCACCTCTATCTGGAGCCGCTGGCGCAGCGTCCTGAGTACGCAGCCGACGCACTGCGCGGGCACTTCTGCAACCCGATGATCCAGGGGCTGTGCTCAGTGCCGGCCCTGCTGGGGCTGGCGCGGCTGTATGCCGGGGAGAGGGCGGCCGGCGACGATGTTCCCGGCGCAATCCTTGGCGCGGCTGCCTGGCAGCAGTTGCAGCGCGACAGCGCCCTGTTTCGCGATCAGGGGCTGGATATGCCGGAGAAGCGCCGCAGTGATCTCGAGGCTCTCTACCGCACACTGCCGGGACCCGCAGCAGTCGAAGTGGTGCGCTGGCTGCGCGGCGAGGATGCTTTTGACCCTGCCTGCCTGACCGATTGATCGCCACCGGCTGTGTCTGCGGTGAATGCCTGCGCGGTTGTGTAGAGGCTGGGTTTGTGGCAGAATCTGCGCCCTTGTGAGAGCTCCAGATTGCGCGTGGACGGGGCGTTTACCCCTGAAGAATCAAAAAGTTACGGCGTGTTTGCAGGATTATTCCAGCATGCCGACCGGGCGCAATGGTAGTTTCCCTACAGGCGGAAGTGGCGAAATTGGTATACGCGCTGGATTTAGGTTCCAGTGCCGCAAGGCGTGAGAGTTCGAGTCTCTCCTTCCGCACCAACTTGCCGTGACCTTGCCCCGGGCAAGGTTGCACCAGATGACCGGGCGCCGTGGCGCCCTCTACCGATTGGATTGTGAGGAATAAGCATGCAGGTGTCCATTGAAACGACTTCAGGCCTGGAGCGACGTTTGACCGTGGGTGTTCCCGCCGCGCGCGTTGACAGCGAGGTCGATTCCCGGCTGCAGAAAGCGGCCCAGAACGTGCGCTTGCCAGGCTTTCGCCCGGGCAAGGTGCCGATGAAGGTCATGCGCCAGCGCTTCGGTGCCGGCGTGCGCCAGGAAGTGCTTGGCGAGGTCATGAGTCGTTCCTTCCAGGAGGCGGTAGTACAGGAAAAGCTGCGCCCTGCCGGCCAGCCCAGCATCGAGCCGCGGAACCTGGAGCCCGGCAGGGACCTGGAGTACGTGGCGACGTTCGAGGTGTTCCCGGAAGTGGAAGTGGTCGCCATGGCCGGTTTCGAGGTGACCCGGCCGGCGGCGGAGGTCACCGATGCGGATATCGACACCATTATTGATGTGTTCCGCAAGCAGCAGGGTAGCTGGGACGAGGTGCAGCGCGCCGCCGCTACTGGCGACCAGGTCAATATTGACTACACCGGCACCCGCGATGGCGAACCCTTCGAAGGTGGCAGCGCAGAGGGTGCTGACCTGGAACTGGGCTCCGGGCGCATGATCCCGGGCTTCGAGGATGGTATCGTCGGCATGCAGCCAGGGGAAGAAAAGACCCTGGACCTGAGTTTTCCCGATGACTATCACAACGAGGATCTGCGCGGGGCCGCCGTGGAGTTTGTGGTCAAGCTCAACAGCATCAAGGAATTGACCCCGGCACCACTGAACGACGAGTTGTTCAGGCTCTATGGCGTGGAAGAGGGAGGTGAGGAACAATTTCGCAAGGAAGTTGCGGAAAATATGAGCCGGGAGCTCAAAAATGCCGTAAACAACAAGGTCAAGCAGCAGGTGATGGACGCGGTAGTTGAAGCCCACAAGGCGCTTGAGGTTCCCCGGGCGCTGGTTGCCCAGGAAATAGACGCGCTCCGCGGGCAGATGTTCCAGCAGTTTGGCGGCGCCGCACCCGAGGGGCTGGATCTCAAGTCGATACTTCCCGACGACATGTTCCGGGACAACGCCGAGCGCCGCGTCAAGCTGGGCCTGATCCTCTCCGAGATGATCAACAAGCACGGCCTCAAGGCGGATCCCGCCAAGGTGCGTGCAACCATCGAGGAATTGGCCGCCACTTATCAGGACTCGGAAGAGGTTGTTAACTGGTACTATGGGAACCCGGACCAGCTGGCGTCGGTAGAGTCCAAGGTGCTGGAAGACAGCGTCGTGGAAAAACTGCTGGAAGACGCCAACATCACGGAACAGGCCTGTACCTACCAGGAAGCGATCGCCCAGGCGCAACAGAACCAGGGCTGACCCAAGACCGGGCACCACCGCAGGTGGCGCCCGCCAGATTGATAGCCAAGGAACAGTCGACCATGTCAAACCTGCCAGACGGCCGTAACAGCAACACCATCAGCAACCTCGGTTTGATCCCGATGGTTGTGGAGCAGACCGCCCGCGGGGAGCGCTCCTATGACATCTACTCGCGCCTGCTCAAGGAGCGGGTCGTATTCGTGGTGGGAGCGGTTGAAGACCACATGGCGAACCTGATTGTGGCCCAGCTCCTGTTTCTCGAATCCGAGAACCCGGACAAGGATATCCACCTCTACATCAACTCGCCCGGGGGCTCGGTTACCGCGGGGATGTCGATCTACGACACCATGCAATTCATCAAGCCGGATGTCAGCACCATGTGCATCGGTCAGGCGGCGTCAATGGGGGCTTTCCTGCTCGGTGGCGGAGCCAAGGGCAAGCGCTTCATCCTGCCCAATGCCCGCACCATGATTCACCAGCCCAGCGGCGGTGCGCAGGGCCAGGCCTCGGACATCGAGATCCACGCCCGTGAGATTCTCATCATTCGCCGGCGGCTCAATGAACTGATGGCCGAACACACGGGTCAGACGCTGGAAACCATAGAGCGCGACACCGAGCGCGATCGCTTCCTGAATGCGGAGCAGAGCAAGGAATACGGTTTGGTCGACGAGGTCATCAACCGCCGGGCTGCGGCGGCGAAGTAACTGGCCCCTATCTCCACAGCGGTTCCGCGGGACTTGCAAATGGTGGGAAAAAACATCATCTTTGAATAAGGTGAGTTGGCAGAATACACGGACCACAGGGCAGAGCATGACTAAAGACACCACAAAATCAGGCGACGACGGTGGCAAGCTGCTGTATTGCTCATTTTGCGGCAAGAGCCAGCACGAAGTACGCAAGTTGATTGCCGGTCCATCGGTGTTCATCTGCGATGAGTGTGTGGATCTATGCAACGACATCATCCGCGAGGAGGTGCAGGAAAGCAGCAGTGAAGCCAAGCGCGACAACCTGCCGACGCCGCACGAGATCAAGGCCATTCTCGACGAGTATGTGATCGGCCAGCAGCGTGCCAAAAAAGTACTTTCTGTCGCTGTCTACAACCACTACAAGCGTCTGCGCCACGGCCAATCCAGTACCCGCGGTGAAGACGTCGAACTCGGCAAGAGCAATATCCTGCTGGTGGGTCCAACCGGCAGCGGCAAGACATTGCTGGCCGAGACCCTGGCCCGGCTGCTGGATGTGCCCTTCACGATTGCCGACGCGACCACGCTGACCGAAGCGGGCTATGTGGGGGAAGACGTCGAGAACATCATCCAGAAGCTGTTGCAGAAGTGCGACTACGATGTCGAGAAAGCCCAGGTAGGTATCGTCTACATAGATGAAATCGACAAGATCTCGCGCAAGTCAGACAATCCATCCATCACCCGTGACGTTTCCGGGGAGGGTGTGCAGCAGGCGCTGTTGAAGCTTATTGAAGGCACGGTCGCGTCGGTGCCGCCGCAGGGCGGGCGCAAGCACCCACAGCAGGAATTCCTGCAGGTGGACACCTCCAATATCCTGTTCATCTGTGGCGGCGCCTTCGCCGGTCTCGACAAGGTTATCCGCAACCGTTCGGAAAAGGGCGGTATCGGCTTCAATGCCGAGGTCAAGAGCAAGGACGAGCGCCGCAATGTTGGCGAGTTGCTGTTCGAGCTGGAACCCGAGGACCTGGTGCAGTACGGCCTGATCCCGGAGTTTGTCGGCCGCCTGCCAGTGATCGCGACCCTGGAAGAACTGGACGTGCCGGCTCTGGTGCAGATTCTTACCGAGCCGCGCAATTCCCTGACCAAGCAGTACAGCAAGCTGTTCGAGATGGAGGGCGTTGAAGTCGATTTCCGCGAGGACGGTTTGCGCGCGGTGGCAGAGCGCGCCATGGAGCGCAAGACCGGGGCCCGGGGGCTGCGCTCCATCCTCGAAGGGGTGCTGCTGGACTCCATGTACAACATCCCTTCCCGGAGCGATGTCAGCAAGGTGGTTATCGACGAATCCGTGATTCGCGGCGACTCGGAGCCCCTGCTGGTCTACCAGAATCACGAACCCGCTCCCCGGACCGCCTCCAAGGACGACTGAGTGCGGTCCGCCCGGCGGCCGCATTTGTCCGCCGCTGCCTCGGCGGCTTGTGTTTTCTGGAGGCGCCCCCATCTATGGGTCAGGCGTGACCATTTCTAACCCGGAGATTCCTATGGGTTCATCATCTGTTGTTGATCTTCCTCTGCTGCCCCTGCGCGATGTCGTTGTGTACCCGCACATGGTATTGCCGCTGTTTGTGGGGCGCGAAAAATCCGTCGAGGCGCTGGAAGACGCCATGGCCGGTGGCAAGCAGGTCCTGCTGGTAGCGCAGCGCAATGCCGCCGACGACAATCCCGGTGTAGACGACATCTACCAGGTGGGTACGGTTTCCAACATCCTGCAATTGCTCAAGCTCCCTGACGGCACCATCAAGGTATTGGTGGAGGGCAGTTACCGGGCTGTGATTGATAACGTCGATGATGAAGGCCGCTTCACTGTGGCCGGTGTGCGGGAAATCGAAAGTGAAGAAATCCCCGACGACGAGGCCGAGGGGCTGCTGCGCTCCACCGTCTCCCAGTTCGAAAAATACGTAAACCTGAGCAAGAAAGTTCCCGCGGAAGTGCTGACCTCCCTCTCGGGCATCGACGAACCAGGACGGCTGGCAGATACCATCGCCGCCCACATGAGCGTGGACCTGCAGGAGAAGCAGAAGATCCTGGAGGTGGCCCAGGTGCGTGCGCGGCTGGAACATCTGATGGGCCTGATGGAGGCGGAAATCGACCTGTTCCAGGTCGAAAAACGCATCCGCGGCCGAGTCAAGAAGCAGATGGAGAAGAGCCAGCGCGAGTATTACCTGAACGAACAGATGAAGGCGATCCAGAAGGAGCTGGGAGATCTCGATGAAGCTCCCAGCGAACTGGATGACTTGCAGGCACGCATTGAAGATGCGCGCATGCCCGACGAGGCCAGGACCAAGGCGCTGGCGGAGTTGAACAAGCTCAAGATGATGTCGCCCATGTCCGCCGAGGCATCGGTAGTGCGCAGCTACATCGACTGGATGGTCAGCGTGCCCTGGTCCAAGCGCAGCAAGGTCAAGCATGACCTGAAGCGCGCCTCGACCATTCTCAACGAAGACCACTTCGGACTGGAGGAGGTCAAGGAGCGTATCCTCGAATACCTGGCGGTACAGAAGCGCGTGCGCAAGGTCAAGGGCCCGGTCCTGTGCCTGGTGGGTCCGCCCGGGGTCGGCAAGACGTCACTGGGTGAATCCCTCGCCCGTGCCACCAATCGCAAATTTGTGCGCATGGCGCTGGGCGGAGTCCGGGACGAAGCCGAGATTCGCGGCCACCGCCGTACCTATATTGGCTCAATGCCCGGCAAGCTGCTGCAAAAAATGTCCAAGGCCGGGGTCCGGAACCCGCTGTTCCTGCTCGACGAAATCGACAAGATGGGCATGGATCATCGGGGTGACCCTGCATCGGCGATGCTGGAAGTGCTGGATCCGGAACAGAACCACGCCTTCAACGACCACTACCTCGAGGTCGACTATGACCTCTCGGATGTCATGTTCGTCTGTACCTCCAATACCATGAACATCCCCGGTCCGCTACTGGATCGCATGGAGGTCATTCGTATCCCCGGCTATACCGAGGACGAAAAGGTCAACATTGCCGAGCGTTACCTGATCCCCAAGCAGCTGCGGCAGAACGGTCTGGCCAAGGACGAGGTCAGCATTGCCGAAGGTACCGTGATCGACATTATTCGCTACTACACGCGGGAAGCCGGGGTGCGGTCACTGGAGCGGGAGATTGCCAAGATCTGCCGCAAGATGGTCAAGCGCTTCGCCCTCAATGAGGTCGACTCCGATACCGTGGTGACGGCGGAGATGCTCCCGGATCTGCTCGGGGTGCGCAAATTCAACTACGGGATTGCGGAAGACGAGAACAAGATCGGGCAGGTTACCGGGCTCGCCTGGACGTCGGTCGGCGGTGAATTGCTCACCATCGAGGCCGCGTCCGTGGCCGGCAAGGGCCGCTATGTCAAGACCGGTTCCCTGGGCGATGTGATGCAGGAGTCCATTCAGGCGGCGACCACGGTGATCCGCAGCCGCTCGCAGATGCTGGGTATTCCGGCATCCTGGCATGAAAAACATGACGTCCACATCCATGTCCCCGAAGGGGCGACCCCCAAGGACGGCCCCAGCGCCGGCGTCGCCATGTGCACCGCGCTGGTCTCGGTCTGTGCGGGAATCCCGGTGCGCGCCGATGTGGCGATGACCGGGGAGATTACCCTGCGCGGCGAGGTGCTGCCCATCGGTGGTCTCAAGGAAAAGCTTCTGGCAGCTCGCCGCGGCGGCATCAAGACCGTCATCATTCCGAAGGAGAATGAGCGCGATCTCAAGGAAGTGCCTGACAATATCAAGCAGGACCTGCAGATCCGGCCGGTGAAATGGATTGACGAAGTGCTGGCTATCGCCCTGGAGCAGATGCCGGAACCGCTGACCGACGAGGAGTATCTGGCGCCGGCTCCGGGTACCGGGCAGGATAGTGGCCAGGGCGAGAAAAACCGGATTAATACGCACTGAAACAGGGGTTTCGGTTGACCCTGAGTTGAGCTCTGGTATACAGTCGGAGCCCTGAATCCAGCGGTGTTCCTCCCTGTTGCGGCGTCTTTGGGCGCCCGGGATGGGTCACCCGGAAACACTTTCTGGTGCATTCCGCCGTACCATGAATTTGGTCGCGCTTTGCCGCGGCTACACTGAGCGACACTTTGTCAAATAACACTCCAAGGGGATATTTGTGAACAAGACCGAACTTATCGATGCCATTGCCGCCGCCGCTGACCTGCCCAAAGCTTCCGCCGGCCGTGCCCTCGACGCTGTTGTAGACAGCATTACTGAAGCGCTTGGCAAGGGCGACCAGGTGACGCTGGTGGGCTTTGGCACCTTTGCCGTAAAACACCGCGCCGCACGTGAAGGCCGCAACCCGCAAACCGGGCAAAGCATCCAGATCAAGGCGTCCAATGTCCCCGGCTTCAAGCCCGGCAAGGCGCTCAAGGATGCAGTCAACACCTGAGTCACAATGTCAGGGACAGGCCCCCGGCCGGTAACCCGCAGTTTCCGGCTCCGCCAGTGATGTTGTAACTGTCCAGGGAAAGGCGCACTCAAGGGTGCGCTTTTTTGTTGATACACAGTGGAAAAATGACCCATGCTTCAGGATATTCGCAAGAGCACCCAGGGAACCGCCGCCAAGGTTGTAATCGGCCTCATTGTCATTTCCTTTGCCCTCTTTGGTATCGAATCGATTCTTCTGGGTGGCGGTGGCAACAGCGTCGCGGAAGTCAACGGTGAATCGGTCACTCCCCTGGAACTGCAGCAGGCGGTGGATACCCAGCGCAGGCAGCTGATGGCGATGATGGGGAATGACCTGGATCCGGAGCTGCTGGATGAGCAGCGCCTGGGCGCTCGGGCGCTGGAGGGTATCATCAACCGCAAGCTGTTGATGCAGTCCGCCCGTGCGCTGGACCTGACTGTATCCGAGGCGGAGCTGGGAGCTGTTATCGGTGGTATGGAGCAGTTCCAGATCGACGGCCAGTTCTCGCCGGAGATGTACAGGAGCCTGCTGGCGTCCGCGGGCTATACGCCCGGGACCTTCAAGCAGGCGTTGCAGGATGACCTGGTGCTGAACCAGCTCCGCTCGGGGCTGGCAGGCAGCGATTTCGCGACCTCCGCCGAAATGGCGCTGAACGCCCGTATCCTTGCCGAACAGCGCGACATTCGCTATCTGACGATCCCGCTGGAGCCGTTCCTCGGTATATCGGAGCCCGATAGCGCCGAGATTGAGGCCTGGTATCAGGCCAATGAGGAGCGCTTCATGACTCCCGAGTCGGTCGTGCTTGATTATGTCGAATTGACCCTGGAGGATTTCCGCGAACCGGTGGCGGAGCGTGATCTTGAGGAAGAGTACCGGATCGAACTCGGCAGCTACCAGTACCAGACCGAGAATCGGGTGGCGCATATCCTTCTGCAACAGGCCAGTGGCGAGAGCGATTCCGAGTTCGCCGGCCGCGTCGAAGCAGTGCAGGCGGCGCTGGATGCGGGCGAGGAGTTTGCGGCGGTTGCCGCAGAGCGTTCCGACGATATTGGCTCGGCAGGTAATGGCGGTGATCTCGGTTTCAGTGCCGGCGATGCGTTTCCCGAAGAGATGGAAGCAGCTATTGCCGAGCTGGACGTCAACACCATTTCCGAGCCAGTTGTGACCGAGGCTGGCACCCACTTCCTGCTGGTAACAGAGCGCCGCGAGGCCGACCCGCCCAGTCTTGCCGAAATGCGCCCGCAACTTGAGGCGCGCCTGCAGGATCGCGACGCCCGGGTCGCGCTGCTGCTGGCAGTGGAACAACTGCGTGATCTTGCATTTACCGCGAGCAACCTTTCGCGACCGGCGGAGGAACTGGGTTTGGAGGTCAAGCGTAGCGGCCCCGTAACCCGTGACCAGCAAGCCGGTCCGCTGGCAGCGCCCGCGATTTTGCGCGCAGCTTTCTCGGAAGATGTTCTCGAGTTGGGGCACAACAGCGAGGTCGTTGAACTCAGCGACGACCGTTTTGTTGCTGTGCACCTGCATCAACACAACAAGCCCGAGTTGCAACCGCTCAAGGCGGTGCGGGAAGAAATCGTTGCGGCACTGACCCGGGAGCGGGCGCAGGAAGCACTTGAGCGCGCCGCCGAGACAGCGGTCGCGGCATTGGCTTCTGGTGAAGACACGGTCGAGGCCATTGCGCAGCGCGAGGGCTACGAGTGGCAGGTTGAAATCGGGGCGCGACGCGACAATCGCACCGTGCCAGGCGCAGTGCTGGAGCGCGCCTTCAGCCTGCCGGCGCCTGCTGCCGGACCGGTAGTTGACTATGTTGTCGAAGCCTCGGGCGATGCCCGGGTACTGCAGCTGGTGCGGGTCGAGGCCGGCGAGCTGGCCAGCTTGCCGCCAGAGCAGCAAGAGAGCCTGCGGCAGCGTATCGGCGGCGAGTTTGGGGCCGTGCTGCAGGTTGAACACGAGCAGGCCCTGCGTGCCGACGCCGAGATTTCCGTTCTTTGACGCCAACTGACAGGATAGTGACCAATACCATGGGCAGACGCATTCTTACGCTCAACCAGATTTCAGTGAAGGGGTTGGAGCGCCTGCCCCGGGATGCTTACGAAATTGCCAGCGAATTCACCCATCCGGACGCCATCCTCCTGCGCAGTCACAAACTGCAGGCGGCGGATATTGCCGATTCGGTGCTGGCGATTGCCCGTGCCGGTGCCGGGGTCAACAATATTCCAGTGGCGGAATGTACCCGCCGTGGCATACCCGTGTTCAACTCCCCGGGCGCCAACGCCAATGCGGTCAAGGAGCTGGTCGCTGTCGGCCTGCTGCTGGGTTCCCGCGGCATCATCGAGGGTCTGGCCTACGTCGATGGCCTCACCGGCATCGCTGACGCCGCGGAACTGCACCAGACCCTGGAAGCCAACAAGAAAAACTTCAAGGGCAATGAGCTGCGCGGCAAAACCCTGGGCATAGTCGGTCTCGGCGCGATCGGCTCCCTGGTGGCCGACATGGCCCTGACCCTGGGAATGGACGTGATTGGTTACGATCCCGCCCTGTCAGTGGATGCTGCCTGGCGACTGTCCAGTCAGGTGCGCAAGGCAGATACCTTGTCGGCAGTATTCACGCGCAGCGACTACGTCACCCTGCACCTGCCGGCGCTGGAGTCCACGCGTGGGCTGGTCAATGCCGAAATGCTGGCGGCGATGCCTGCCCACGCCTGCCTGCTGAACTTTGCCCGCCAGGAGATTGTCGATGAGGCTGCGTTGCTGGCGGCTTTGGAGCGTGGTCAGCTGCGCAAGTATATCGCCGACTTCCCCAGCCCCGCACTGATCGGGCGCAGGGATGTGGTGCTGATGCCGCACATTGGCGCCAGTACCGACGAGGCCGAGGACAACTGCGCCGTCATGGCCGCGGACCAGCTGCGCGACTTTCTCGAGAACGGCAATATCCGCAACTCGGTGAACTTCCCGACCTTGCAGCTGGAAAGGGCGGGTGGCTGCCGCCTGGCGGTCACCAATACCAACGTCCCGAAAATTCTCGGGAGTGTACTGTCCATCCTGGCCGAGCTGGACATCAACGTTGTCGACATGCTGAACAAGAGCCGCGACGACATCGCCTATAATCTGATCGACATGGATGTTTGCCCCGCCGAGTCCAGCCTGGCATCCATGCGTGCGCTGGATGGCGTGGTCAATGTCCGAGTGATTCCGTAACCGGAGGCAGGGACAATGGCCGATGCGCTCGATACCCTCGCAAGTCAGGTTCGCAAAACCCGCAATTTCGACAATCCTCCCCTGGAGCGCTGGCATCCACCACTGTCCGGGGATATCGATATCCGCATCGCAGCGGATGGTGGCTGGTACCACGAAGGCAGGATCATAGCCCGCGAGGCGATTGTGCGCCTGTTCGCCAGTATCCTGCGGCGCGAGGAAGACGGCGACTACTACCTGGTGACCCCCGGAGAAAAATGGCGTGTGCAGGTTGAACTGCACCCGCTGATTGTCACCGAGATCAATCAGCGCGAGGAAGCCAACAGTCCGCTGCTGGTTGCGCGCCTGAATACCGGCCGCGAGGTACCCATAGACAGGGATCACCCCCTGTTCCTGGAGCCCGCTGTCGGCGATGTTGCCGCCATTTCCCTGCCCCACGGACTCAGTGCCCTGTTGTCACGGGCTGCCTGGTATCGACTGGTGGAGAGCGCGGAGGAGAGGGAAGGGCGCCTGCAGGTCACAAGCGCCGGAGAGTGGTTCCCGCTGCAGTAAACTGCAGCGGGAACAGGTGGCCTGCGCGGCCCGACCTGCCCGACCCGACCTACGCGGCCCGACCTACGCGGCCCGACCTACGCGGCCCGACCTACGCGGCCCGACCTACATGTTCGGGTAGTTGGGCCCGCCAAAGCCTTCCGGAGTGACCCAGGCGATATTCTGCGCGGGATCCTTGATGTCGCAGGTCTTGCAGTGGACGCAGTTCTGGGCGTTGATCTGGAAGCGCTGACCCTTGGCATCTTCCACGATTTCATATACGCCCGCCGGGCAGTAACGCTGGGCCGGCTCGTCATACAGTGGCAGGTTCTTCGCCAGCGGCACATCCGGGTCGATCAGGGTCAGGTGGCAGGGCTGGTCTTCCTCGTGGTTGGTGTTGGACAGGAATACCGAGGACAGGCGGTCGAAAGTGATCTTGTTGTCGGGCTTCGGGTAGACCGGCTGCTTGCTCTCGCTGGCCGGCTTCAGGGTGGCGTAATCCGGCACCGTATCGTTCAGGGTAAAGGGCAGTTTGCCACCGAAGATGGTCTGGTCGATCCATACCATGGCCGAGCCAAACAGGAAGCCGAACTTGTGCATGAAGCCGCTGAAATTGCGGGTGGTGTACAGCTCTTCGTGGAGCCAGGAATTCTTGACCTTGTCGGCATAGGAGGCCAGGTCAGCCGGAGCCGATTCCCCCTGGGCGAGCGCCTCCACCACGGCTTCCGCGGCCAGCATGCCGCTTTTCATCGCAGTGTGGTTGCCCTTGATTTTCACCGCGTTGAGAGTGCCGGCATCGCAGCCGATCAACAGGCCGCCGGGAAAGTGCATCTTCGGCAGGGAGTTGTAGCCGCCTTTGGCAATGGCGCGCGCACCGTAACTCAGGCGTGAGCCACCTTCGAGGTACTTGAGTGTTTCCGGGTGCAGCTTCCAGCGCTGGAATTCCGCGAAGGGGTTCAGGTGGGGATTGCTGTAGTTCAGGTCGGTAATCAGGCCCAGATAGACCTGGTTGTTTTCCGCGTGATACAGGAAGGCGCCACCGCTGGCACCGTTTTCCTGCAGCGGCCAGCCGAGGCCGTGTACGACCAGGCCCTCCTGGTGCTTGTCCGCGGGGATTTCCCAGATTTCCTTGATGCCTATCCCGTAGTGCTGGGGATCCCGGTCCTTGTCCAGTTCCAGCTGGCGGATCAACTGCTTGCCCAGATGGCCCCGACAGCCTTCGGCGAACAGCGTGTATTTGGCGTGCAACTCCATGCCCGGGGTGTAGCTGTCCTTTTTTTCGCCATTGGCGCCAATGCCCATGTCGCCGGTGGCGATACCCTTGACGCTGCCGTCAGGATGAAACAGCACTTCTGCAGCCGAGAAGCCCGGATAGACCTCGACCCCCAGGTTTTCCGCCTGCTCCGCCAGCCAGCGACAGACATTACCCATGGACACAATAAAGTTTCCTTCGTTGTGTGTGGGCTTGGGGATCATGAAGTTCGGCAGCTTGATCGCTTTTTTCGCGCTGGTGTAGAAGAAAAAGCGGTCTTCCGTCACCTCGGTCGGCAGCGGTGCTCCCATTTCCTTCCAGTCCGGAAACAGTTCCGCGAGGGCGCGTGGTTCCAGTACCGCACCGGACAGTATATGGGCGCCGACCTCGGAGCCCTTTTCCACAACGCAGACGGTGACTTCGCGCTCCTGCTCCTGGGCCAGTTGCATGATGCGACAGGCGGCGGACAGACCCGCGGGTCCGGCACCAACAATCACGACGTCAAATTCCATTGATTCACGTTCCACGGCAGCATCCTCTGGTTGCGGGGGCAGACAAGCTATTCAATTCCGGTCTGATAAAAGCGGTGCAAGTATATAATTTTTAACGGTTAAAGGCCATCAGCACGATGGATGCCCGGTATCCAGGTTGTGTCCACCATGGTTAATTTACTGCCACCTGACCTGCGCGGCCCGACCTGCGCGGCCCGACCTATTGACCTGCCGTGGCTTTGGCGGCAACATACCCGCCCGAACTCAAACCAGTGGCCCTCCATCCCCGGTCCGGCCTCTGCAACCCACCCGAAACTAGCGTTGGAAATCCTATGAAGGTTCTTGTTGCCGTAAAGCGCGTCGTTGACTACAACGTCAAGGTCCGTGCCAAAGGCGATGGCAGTGATGTTGATCTGAACAATGTCAAAATGGCCATCAACCCGTTCTGTGAAATCGCTGTCGAGGAAGCCGTGCGGCTGAAGGAAGCCGGTGTCGCCACGGAAGTGATCGCGGTATCCGTGGGCGAGAAGCCCTGCCAGGAGCAGATCCGCACCGCGCTGGCGCTGGGTGCTGACCGCGGTATTCACGTAGAAACAGAGGGGCGCGTGGAGCCGCTGGTCGTGGCCAAGTTGCTCAAGGGCGTGATCGAGAAAGAGCAGCCGCAGCTGGTCATCCTGGGCAAGCAGTCCATCGATGGCGACAACAACCAGACCGGGCAGATGCTGGGTGCACTGGCCAACTTGCCCCAGGGCACTTTTGCCTCTGAAATCAAGGTTGAAGGCGACAATCTTAATGTCGTTCGTGAAGTGGATGGTGGCTTCCAGACCGTTCGCCTGACGCTGCCGGCAATCGTCACCACCGATCTGCGCCTGAACGAGCCGCGCTACGCATCGCTGCCCAATATCATGAAGGCGAAGAAGAAGCAGCTGGATGTGTTCACGCCCGCTGACCTGGGTGTCGAAGTCACCACGCACCTGACCCAGATCAAGGTCGAGCCGCCGCCCGAGCGCCAGGCGGGCATCAAGGTTGAGGACGTCGCCCAGTTGGTCGACAAATTGAAGAACGAGGCGAAGGTAATCTCATGAGTACACTGGTTATTGCAGAGCACGACAACAGCAGTCTCAAGCCTGCCACCCTCAATGCCGTTGCCGCAGCCGAGGCCATGGGTGCCGAGATCGATATCCTGGTAGCTGGCGCCGGCTGCAGCGCCGTTGCCGACCAGGCTGCGGCCGTGCCTGGCGTGGGCAAGGTGCTGCTGGCGGACAACGCCGCCTATGAACATCAGCTGGCGGAGAATGTCAGCCTGTTGATCGCCGAAGTGGCGGCCAACTACGATAACATCATCGCTCCCTCGACCACCAACGGCAAAAACACCTTGCCGCGGGTTGCCGCACTGCTGGATGTCGCCCAGATCTCGGACATTATCTCGGTTGAATCCGCGGATACCTTCAAGCGCCCGATCTATGCCGGTAACGTGATTGCCACTGTGCAGACCACCGATGCCAAGAAGGTGATCACTGTGCGCACCACCGCCTTTGATGCCGTTGCGGCAGAGGGTGGTTCCGCCAGCATTGAAGCGGTTGACTCCGTGCATGATGCGGGCATTTCCACCTTTGTCGGCGAGGAAGTGGCAGTATCCGATCGTCCCGAGCTGACTGCCGCGCCGGTCGTTATTTCCGGTGGTCGTGGCATGCAGAATGGCGACAACTTCAAACTGCTGGAGGGGATTGCAGACAAGCTGGGAGCCGCCATTGGTGCCTCACGCGCAGCTGTGGATGCCGGCTTTGTTCCCAATGACATGCAGGTTGGCCAGACCGGCAAGATTGTGGCCCCGGATCTGTACATAGCCGTCGGCATTTCCGGTGCGATCCAGCACCTGGCGGGGATGAAGGATTCCAAGGTTATTGTCGCCATCAACAAGGACGAGGACGCGCCGATCTTCCAGGTGGCCGATTATGGTCTGGTGGCAGATCTGTTCGACGCTCTCCCCGAGCTGGAAGCCGCGCTCTGATCATCTGCGGCGGGTAATATAAAAAAGCCGGCTGCAAGCCGGCTTTTTTGTGTCTTCGGACCGCGGGTAGTGCGGATTCTACTGGCGTCGCCGGAACAGCGGTTGCGGGTCGTCGATAGCGCCCTGGTAGTGCTCGGAGAAGATGTCCAGCTGCCGCAGCCCCGCTTCCAGGCGGGACTCATCGCTGAACTGGAAGGCGTCGAAGCCGCAACGACGCAGGTAATGCAGCTGGTCGGGGAGGAAAGCTCCCACGGCCCGCAGTTCGCCTGCATACCCACGCTCGCGCAGTTCCCGGGCGTAGGAAAACCCGCGCCCGTCCGTGAACAGGGGGAAATTCACTGCCACCAGGCGGACCGCGTCCAGCGCCGGCAGCAGTTCGCTGACGCCGTCGCCAGGTTCGATTTGCACCGCGGAGCCCGCCTTGTCGGCAAGGGACAGCCATTGGCTCAGGGTGGGCAGGTGCGATTCCGGTGCTGTCTCGGCTTCGGCCTCAGGCGGTAGCCAGGGATCGCTGGTAATCTGGCCCTGCTTAATGAGTCTTGGCATAGACTCGCTCCTTGAAGGGTTCGATACCGACCCGGTTGTAGGTTTGCAGAAACGTTTCCTCTTCCTGGCGCAGGCCGACGAAGGTGTCGAGGATATTCTCGACCACATCCGGAATGTCCTCCTGACTGAAAGACGGGCCCAGGATCTTGCCGATGGCGGCCTGCTTGGACTGGCTGCCACCGAGGCTGACCTGGTAGAACTCGGCCCCTTTCTTGTCTACTCCGAGGATACCAATGTGGCCTATATGATGGTGGCCGCAGGCATTCATGCAGCCGCTGATATTGAGTTCGATCGGGCCCAGGTCATACAGGTAGTCCAGGTCTTCGAAG
Source organism: Haliea sp. (assembly GCF_040221975.1). GTDB lineage: Bacteria > Pseudomonadota > Gammaproteobacteria > Pseudomonadales > Halieaceae > Haliea. Next base: position 349,956 of record NZ_JAVJWR010000033.1, on the reverse strand, counting down.
CGGGCCTGGATGGCTTCGGCAACAGGGATGGATTTGGCATTGGCGAGGGAGCAGTAATCGCCGCCGGGGCAGCAGATGACATCGGTGATGTAGCCGATGTTCGGTGTCGCCAGGCCCGCAGCTTGCAGCTGCTGCCACAGGGTGTAGAGTGCGCTGGTCTCGACATCCGCGAGTACCATGTTCTGCTGGTGAGTGGTGCGCAATTCGCCGAAGGAATAGTTATCCGCCAGGTCCGCGAGCAGTTCCAGTTGGCGATCGGTGATGTCTCCGGGAGCCACACCGGTCGCCTTCAGCGAGATGCTCACGGCGCGGTAACCGGGGACGCGGTGCGCCAGGGTGTTGCGCGCAACCCAGTTGCCGAAAATGGGCTCTGCCGCGCAGCGATCCCGCAGGGCCTCGGCAGCTGCTTCACCGTCCACTTGCGCGTAGGGCGGTGCGGTAAAGAAGGATTTGGCGCGTGCGATTTCCTCGTCGGTGAGGGTGCTGGGACCGTCTTTCAGCAGCGCCCATTCCCGTTCCACCGCGTCCCGGAAAGCCTCGACTCCCATGGCCTTGACCAGGATCTTGATCCGCGCCTTGTACTTGTTGTCGCGGCGACCGTGCTGGTTGTAGACCCGCAGGATTGCTTCCAGGTAGGTAAGCAGGTGGCGTTTTTCCAGCCACTCGCTGATCACGGAACCGATTACCGGAGTGCGGCCGAGGCCGCCACCGGCAAGTACCTTGAAACCATACTCGCCGGCGGCGTTGGCCAGCAGTTCAACACCGATATCATGAGCGTGAATGGCAGCGCGGTCCTGCTCGCTGGCGCACACCGCGATCTTGAACTTGCGCGGCAAAAAGGCGAATTCCGGGTGCAGTGTGGACCACTGGCGAATGATCTCGCACCAGGGGCGCGGGTCTTCACGTTCGTCGGCGGCCACGCCGGCAAACTGGTCTGTGGTGGTATTGCGTATGCAGTTGCCGCTGGTCTGGATCGCGTGCATCTGTACGCTGGCAAGCTCCTCCAGAATGTCCGGCACCTCTTCCAGTTGCGGCCAGTTCAGCTGGATATTCTGCCGGGTGCTGACGTGGGCATAGCCCTTGTCGTAGTGGCGGCTGATGTGGGCCAGCTTGCGCAACTGGGTGCTGGACAGCAGCCCATAGGGTACGGCTATGCGGAGCATGGGCGCCAGGCGTTGCACGTAGAGCCCATTCTGCAGTCGCAGCGGCAGGAACTCAGCGGCGCTCAGTTCGCCAGCCAGGAAGCGCCGCGTCTGGTCTCGAAACTGGGCCACGCGTTCATCGACAATGCGCTGATCATATTGGTCGTAAAGGTACATCGAGAGGTCCTAATAGCAGGAGCGTTTGTAGCGGAGGCGCTACCTTACCAGAAAACCCGGGAGACGATTTATGCTGATTTTTTATAAGTTTAGAACTCGCGCTGAGCAATGAGACGGGCTTCCATCCTGGAATTTCCTGATATAATCCCGCGAACCGGTACGCCGGCCCGACGCCGCGCCCACAGCAGACGAGGAGTTCCCGCATGTCAGGTTCAACCAGGAAAGACGATGGCATGGCCGACGCCATTGCCGCCACCGCCATCATTGCGATTGTTGTTGTTGCTTCCTACCTCTGGTTGGCGGCAATGCCCGGCTAGGCGCCCCCGGCTAGGCGCCCCCACTAGCCCGCGCTTTTCAGTACCAGCTGTACGATAATCACCATTGCCACAATAAACAGCAGGGTAAAAATCAGGCCGGCGGCAATAAAGACGCCGGCCTTGCCCTGCTTGAAGTCGCGCTCGCGGTTGCGGCTGCTCTGAACTCCGAGGCCAGCTGCAAATACGCTGCTGATGACGTGCCACGGACGCAGGCGGTGCTTGCCAGCGTCGGTTGACTGCTCTTCGTTCTCCCCTGCGGGGGCGTGTTCTGCTTCGCTGTGGTCAGACATGATTCTGCTCCAAATAATCAGTTGTGGTCGCCGTGTCTGCGCTCAATAGTCCAGCACCGGCGCCAGCCAGCGCTCCACCTCGGCAATACTCATGCCCTTGCGGGCGGCCACATCCGCGACCTGGTCGCGGCCGATCTTGCCGACGGCAAAATAGCGCGCGTCCGGGTGTGAAAAATAAAACCCGCTTACCGATGACGCCGGCGACATGGCGTAACTTTCCGAGAGCGTGACACCGCAGGTGTCGGGAGCCTGCAGCAACTCGAACAGGGTGGCTTTCTCGGTATGATCTGGACAGGCCGGATAGCCGGGTGCAGGGCGAATGCCGCGGTATTTCTCCCGGATCAGTTCCTCGACACTCAACTGCTCATCCGCTGCATAACCCCACAGCTCGGTGCGCACCCAGCGGTGCAGGTACTCGGCGAAGGCCTCGGCCAGGCGATCGGCCAGGGCCTTTACCAGGATGCTGTTGTAGTCGTCGTGCTCGGCCAGGAAGCGCTCCGAGAGTTCGTCGACACCGTGACCGGTGGTGACGCAGAAGGCGCCCACATAGTCGGGGGCCGCTCCGGCGGGGGCCACGTAATCTGCCAGGCACAGGTTGGGTTCGGCATTGGGCTTGTCCATCTGCTGCCGGAGGTGGTGCAGGGTGGCGATGATCTCGCTGCGGGATTCATCCGCAAACAGGTCGATATCGTCGCTGCCATTGCGCGCAGCGGGCCAGAAGCCCAGGGTGGCACGGGCAGTTATCAGTTTTTGGTCGATGATTTTCTGCAGCATCGCCTGGGCGTCAGCGAACAACTCCCGTGCCTGCTCCCCGACCACTGCATCCTCAAGGATTTTCGGGTACTTTCCCGCCAGTTCCCAGGAGATGAAAAACGGTGTCCAGTCAATGATATCCACCAGCTTCTGCAATGGGAAATCATCCAGCACCCGGGTGCCGATAAAGCTCGGCTTCGGAGGCGTATAGCCATCCCAGTCCAGTGCCGGCGCGTGCGCCACTGCCTCGGCGTAGGGCAGCTGACGGGTGCGCGGCTGACGGTTTGCAACCCGCTCGCGCACCGCGGTGTATTCGCTGCGCCGCTCGGCGACATACTTTGCCTTGCCCAGGCCCATCAGGGCAGTCGCCACGGATACGCTGCGGGAGGCGTCCGGTACGTAGACCACCAGGTCGTTCTGGTAGCGCGGCTCGATCTTCACCGCGGTGTGGGCCTTGGAGGTCGTGGCGCCGCCGATCATCAGCGGCACCTGGAAGTCCTGGCGCTGCATCTCGCTGGCGACATGCACCATCTCGTCCAGCGAGGGCGTGATCAGGCCCGACAGGCCGATGATGTCGACGTTTTCCTCGCGGGCGACGCTGAGAATCTTTTCACAGTGGACCATGACCCCGAGGTCGATGACCTCGAAATTGTTGCACTGCAGGACCACGCCAACGATGTTCTTGCCGATGTCGTGGACATCGCCCTTGACCGTGGCCATCAGGATTTTGCCATTGGTCTGGTTGCTGTCGGTCTTCTCTGCCTCGATGTAGGGCTGCAGGTAGGCCACCGCCTGTTTCATGACCCGCGCACTCTTGACCACCTGGGGCAGGAACATCTTGCCTTCCCCGAACAGGTCGCCGACCACGTTCATGCCGTCCATCAGCGGACCTTCGATGACCTCGATCGGGTGCGCGAACAGTTGCCGGGCCTCCTCGGCGTCCTCCAGAATGAAGCTGTTGATGCCCTTGACGAGGGCGTGTTCGATGCGCTTGCCGACCGGTTTTTCGCGCCAGCCCAGATCCTCCACGCGCGCGCTGCCGGTGCCGCTGTCGCGATAGGTCTCGGCCAGCTCCAGCAGCCGCTCGGTGCCGTCGCTGCGGCGGTTGAGGATCACGTCCTCGACTGCGTCGCGCAGCTCTCCCGGCAGCTCGTCGTAGACCGCCAGCTGGCCGGCGTTGACGATCCCCATGTTCATGCCGGCGCGGATCGCGTGGTAGAGGAATACCGAGTGGATTGCCTCGCGTACAACGTTGTTGCCGCGGAAGGAAAATGACACGTTGGAAACGCCGCCGGAGACGAGGGCACCGGGCAGCTGGTCGCGGATCCAGCGCGTGGCTTCGATAAACTCCACGGCGTAATTGTTGTGCTCTTCGATGCCGGTGGCGACCGCGAAAATGTTGGGATCGAAAATGATGTCGTTGGGGTTGAAGCCGACCGTGTTGACCAGCAGGTCCCAGGAGCGCCGGCAGATGGCCTTGCGCCGGCCCAGGTTGTCAGCCTGGCCGTCCTCGTCGAAGGCCATGACCACGACTGCGGCGCCGTAGCGCTTGCAGAGGGTGGCCTGCTCGATGAATTCGGCTTCCCCGGCCTTGAGACTGATGGAGTTCACCACCGGCTTGCCCTGGATACAGCGCAGGCCGGCCTCGATCACCGACCAGCGCGAGGAGTCGACCATGATTGGCACCCGGGAGATATCCGGTTCGGAGGCCACCAGGTTGAGGAAGGTCACCATCGCCTCTTCGGCGTCGAGCATGCCCTCATCCATGTTGATGTCGATGATCTGGGCGCCGTCCTCCACCTGCACCCGGGCAACATCCAGCGCGGCCTCGTAATTGCCGTCCAGGACCAGGCGCTTGAAGCGGGCGGAACCGGTGACGTTGCAGCGTTCCCCGACATTCACGAACAGGCTGTCGGCATCGATGTTGAAGGGCTCCAGACCGCTGAGGCGACAGGCCGGCGGCCGCTGGGGCAGGGGGCGCGGGGCAATGCCGGCCACTGCCCTGGCGATGGCCTCGATGTGGTGGGGCGTGGTGCCACAGCAGCCGCCCGCAAGGTTGAGAAAGCCGCGTTCGGCAAAGCCGCGGAAGTCCGCGTACATGTCGTCGGGAGTCTCATCGTACTCGCCGAAGGCATTGGGCAGGCCGGCGTTGAGGTGGGCGCTGAAAAAACACTCGGCGGCGTTGGCCAGTTCTTCCAGGAAGGGGCGTATTTCCTTGAAGCGACGGCCGCAGTTGCTGCCCACGATCAACGGTTTGGCGTGGGCAACGGCGTTCCAGAACGCCTCCGGGCTCTGGCCCGACAGCACCCGGCCGCTGGTATCCGGGAAGGTCACCGAAATCATCAGTGGCAGTTCGGTGCCCATTTCCGCAAACACCGATTGCACGGCAAAGATCGCGGCCTTGGCGTTGAGGGTATCGAATACTGTTTCGATCAGGATCAGGTCGACCCCGCCTTCGATCAGGGCGCGAGTAGCGACTGCATAGTCTTCCTGCAGCTCCGCGAAATAAATGTTGCGGGCGCCGGGATCATTCACGTCCGGCGAGATGGAGGCCGTGCGCGGCGTGGGGCCGAGGATACCCGCTACATAGCGCGGCTTCTCCGGCTCCCTGGTGGTCAGTTCGTCGGCCACCTGGCGGGCGATGCGGGCTCCGGCCAGGTTGAGTTCAGTGGCCAGTTCCGACAGGTTGTAATCGCCCTGGGCAACTGCGGTACTGTTGAAGGTATTGGTGCCGATAATGTCGGCGCCGGCTTCGAGGTAGCGGCGGTGGATGCGGGCGACGATGTCAGGACGGGTCAGGGACAGCAGGTCGTTGTTGCCCTTGAGATCCGCCGGGTGTGCGCCGAAGCGCTCGCCGCGGTAGTCTGCCTCCTGCAGGTCCTCGGCCTGGATCATCGTCCCCATGGCGCCATCCAGGATCAGGATGCGCTGCCGCAGCGCAAGGGCCAGGGGATGGTTTGCGAGACTGTCCATATCCATGGGTGGTTCCTGTAAAAAGCCCGCAATTCTAACAGATCAGGGGCGGCTTTGGCTGCGTTGAAATCAGATCTCGCACTATCCGGGAGAAGTTTGCTAGAATACTTGACCAATTTACTCGGAATGGAAGAGGTTCATGGTCACCATTACAGAATCGGCACAGGGTTATCTCGCCGAACTGCTGGCCAAGCAGGAGGATGCCCTGGGCGTGCGTGTCTTTATTAACCAGCCGGGGACGCCCAAGGCGGAAACCTGTATCGCCTATTGCCGCGAGGGCGACATTCAGGAAGGGGATGAAAAGCAAACTTTCGGCGAGCTCGACGCCTGGTTCGACGCTCGCAGCCTGCCGTTTCTCGAGGATGCGCTGGTGGATTACGCCAAGGATCGCATGGGTGGCCAGCTGACCATCAAGGCGCCCAACGCCAAGTTGCCGCGGGTGGATGAGAACAGCCCCCTGGAAGATCGCGTCAACTACATTCTGTATAACGAGGTGAACCCGGCCCTGGCGTCCCACGGCGGTGAAGTCAGCCTGGTGGAAATTACCGAGGATCCCTATGCCATTCTCAAGTTTGGCGGTGGCTGCCAGGGCTGTGGCATGGTCGACCAGACCCTGAAGGGCGGGGTGGAGAAAACCCTGCTGGAGCAGTTGCCGGAGCTCAAGGGTGTGCGCGACAGCACCGATCACTCGGACCGCAGCCAGGCCTATTACTAGACGCCAACGCGACTTGGCAGCGCATCCCTGAGAGTCTCGCGCAGTGCCCGCAGGCAGTGCTCCGTTTCCTCCCAGCCAATACAACCGTCGGTCACCGAAACACCGTATTCCAGCTCGGCCAGGTTCTCCGGTATCGGCTGGTTGCCCGCTTTCAGGTTACTCTCAATCATCAGGCCGATAATCGAACGATTGCCTTCCAGGATCTGGTTGCCCACGTTCTCCACCACCAGCGGCTGCAACTCCGGCTGTTTGCTGGAGTTGGCGTGACTGCAGTCGACCATGATGTTCTGGGGCACAGAGGCTTTTGCCAGTGCTTCTTCACACAGGCGCACGTGTACCGAGTCGTAGTTGGGACCATTGCTGCCGCCGCGCAGTACGATGTGGCCATAGCGGTTGCCGCGCGTGGTAATCACCGAGACCTCACCCCGCCCGTTGATGCCCAGGAAGCGGTGCGGCTTGGCCACCGAGTTGAGCGCGTTGCTGGCCACGGTGAGGCCGCCGTCGGTACCGTTCTTGAAACCCACCGCCGAAGACAGGCCGCTGGCCATTTCCCGGTGGGTCTGGGATTCTGTGGTGCGGGCGCCGATGGCGGACCAGCTGATCAGGTCCTGCAGGTACTGGGGAGAGATCGGGTCGAGCGCCTCGGTGGCGGTGGGCAGCCCCAACTCGAGGATGTCGAGCAACAGCCGGCGGCCGATATGCAGTCCCTCCTCGATCTTGAATGAATCATCCAGGTGCGGGTCATTGATCAGGCCTTTCCAGCCCACCGTGGTGCGCGGCTTTTCAAAGTACACCCGCATCACGATGTACAGGGTGTCTGACAGCTCCTTTGCCAGAATCTGCAGGCGCCGGGCGTAGTCCATGGCGGCGCTGACATCGTGGATGGAACAGGGACCCACCACGACAAAGATGCGGTGATCCTTGCGGTCGAGGATGTTCTGTATCACTTCGCGACTGTCACTGATCATCTCGTGCGCGGCGTCGCTGAGTGGCAGCATCTCTTTCAGCTGCGCCGGCGTGACCAGCACATCCTGAGAGGCGACGTTGACGTTGTAGACTTCCATATTGCTCATTGACCGTTACCTGATAGAGTGTCTCCAGCCGGCGCCGGAGCACCTGTCGAGGCGCGACATTCTATAGCAGCGCTGCAGTTTTGGGTAGGAACCGCCCGCCGCCAACGTCCGGAGAAACGCTTGCCCCGACTGTACGACATCGATCCATTGCAACCCCTGATCGCCGCCGGCTACACCTTGTTGACACCCACCCAGCGCCTGGCGCGGCGGATCCTCTCCGAGTGGGAGTTGGCTGCCGGAGACGTTGCCGGGGAGCGATCCGTGCCCCGGGTTTGTGCCCTGGAACCCTGGTTGCAACAGCGCTGGCAGGAGGCCGTGGCAGCGGGTCGACTGCCAGCCCGACGGCTGCTGAGCCCGGCCCAGACCCACGAATTGTGGCGCCAGGTTATCGCTGCGGACCAGGCCCAGGCCGGACGCTACGATCTCCTCCAGCCCGGCGCGGCGGCTCGTCTGGCGGCCCGGGCCCGGGACACGCTGCTGCGCTGGCAAGTTGAGCTGGCGGCGCCCGCGATACGGCAGCTGTTCCTGTTGGACGAAGATTGCGGCGCCTTCTTGCGCTGGACCGATGCCTTCAGCGCCCGTCTGGCCCGGGATGGCCTGACCACGTTGGTGGACGCGATGCTCGCGCTGGCCGCGCTGACCCCGGATACGCCGCGCATACCCGTCGCCCTGCTGGCTTTTGACACCTTGCCACCCCTGTATGAGCACTGCCTGCAGGGACTGGTCGCGGATCTGCAAACGCTGGAACCTGCAGTTGCGGCTGCGGTGGAGTGTGAAGTGCTGCGTTGTCAGGACAGCCGCAGCGAACTCGCGGCAGTGGCGCGCTGGGCGGCAGATCTGGCGACGAGAGAGCCGGATTTGCGGCTGGGTATTGTGGTCGCTGACAGTGCCGGGCAGCGGGCCACGCTGGACTACCTTCTGCGGCGCGAGTTCGATTGCCTGGATCGGCGCTACCAGAGCCTGCCGGTGAACTTTTCAGTGGGCCAGCCGCTGGCGGACGTTCCCCTGGTGCGGGACGCCCTGCAGCTGCTGACGCTGCCGGCCGAGGGTATCGGCCCGCAGGCGCTGGCCCTGCTGTTGCAATCGCGCTTTGTCCAGCCAGGCCTCGCGAGCGAGGGCGGCACGACACTGCTGACGCGCTGCTTCGAGAGCCGGCTCGAGCGCCTTACGCTGGCACAGTTGCAGAGAGAACTGGAGGCGGCTGGGGGCGGCAACTCCGCGCTGGCGCAAGCGCTGCAGGTCAGCGCGATGTCGGCTCTGACCGGTGGCCGCCATCCACCGTCAGTGTGGATGGCGCGCTTCGAGCGCCTGCTGGCGCCCTGGGGCTGGCCCCGGACGGCGCTGGATTCGCTGGAATACCAGCAGCTGGAACAGTGGCAGCGATTGTTGCGGGACTATGCCGGGTTCGATCTGGTGATGTCGTCCCTGGGATACGCTGAAGCCCTGCAGTTACTGCGGCGACTGGCCGGGGAGGCCGGTTTCCAGCCGCAAACCGATGACAGTACGGTGCAGGTGCTGGGCCCATTGGAGGCGGCGGGCCTGCAGTTCGACAAGCTCTGGCTGTGCGGAATGCAAGCCAGCCAGTGGCCTGCGCCGGCCCGTCCGCATCCCTTCATTCCGTTGCGCCTGCAACGCGAACGCGGCATGCCCCATGCCAGCGCGGAGCGGGAGTGGGCCTTCAGCGAAGCCTTGCTGGACCGCTACCGGCGCGCCACCGGAGTGCTCTATGCCAGTTTTGCCGCACAGCGCGATGGCGTTCCCGAACTACCCAGCCCGCTGTTGCGGGATTTCGCCCCGATGCCAGACCTGCCCCCGGCGCCGTTAAAGCACTCTTGGCTGCAGGCGCTGGGCAATACCTGCCAGGTGCCGGATCAGAGTGCACCGGCGCCACCGGTAGCGGCGACGGAGGCTGGCCTGCTACGGGGTGGCAGCGCGATCATCGAAGATCAGTCCCTGTGTCCCTTTCGGGCTTTTGCCCGGCGCCGCTTGCAGTTGCGGCCACTGCCGGAACCAGAACCCGGCCTGTCGGCTGCGGACCGGGGCGAAGTGCTGCACAGCGCCCTGTTCCACCTCTGGGGTGAGCTTGGTGACCGGGCCGCGCTGGAGCAGCTGTCACCGGCGGCGGAGCAGAGCTGCCTGCAGCGGGCGGTGGCATTGGCGATGGCGACATTGCCCGTGTCGCGACAGCGCGCCGCGGGTCGCGCTTGCCTGCGGCTGGAGGGCGTGCGTTTGCAGCGATTATTGGCGGAATGGCTGCAACTGGAGCGGCAGCGACCTCCATTCAGGGTTCTGGCGCGCGAGGCCCCGGGCAAGCTGGAACTGGGGGGGCTGACTCTGTCGCTGCGGATAGACCGCATCGATGCGCTCGAGGATGGTTCCACCCTGCTGATTGACTACAAGTCCGCTCTCTCCGCGGTCGCTGACTGGTTCGGGGAGCGGCCGGCGAAACCGCAGTTGCCGCTGTATGCGCTCGCTGCCGAAGCGCCTCTGGCAGGTGTTGCCTTTGCCACCGTGCAAGAGCGGCGTTGCCAGTTCGCGGGCCTGGCGCGGACGGATGCCGGTCCCGGAATCCACACCGACATCGCGGGCCGCACCCGTGGCCAGCACCCCTGCGCCGACTGGGAGCAGGTCGTGGCGCACTGGCGGCAGTCGCTGACTGCACTGGCCACCGCTTTTGTTGGCGGCGAGGCGGCAGTGACACCAAAATCGCCCGGCAGCTGCCGTCATTGCGGGATGCAGGCCCTGTGCCGCATCGAGGCGTCTGGCTCATGACCATCAGCGACGCCTGGCAGCGAGAGCGGGCACTGGATACCACCGGGAGCTTCTGTGTCAGCGCACCCGCGGGTTCCGGCAAGACCGAGTTGCTGATTCAGCGCTATCTGGCGCTGTTGTCGAGGGTTGCGCAGCCGGAGCAGGTGCTGGCAATTACCTTTACCCGCAAGGCCGCGGCGGAAATGCGCGACCGGGTTGTCGCCGCCCTGGGGGCTGCTGCGGCCGGGGAGCCGATTGCCGGCAGCCACGAACAACGCACCCGGGAACTGGCAGCGGCGGCACTGACCCATGGCGGGCAACAGGGTTGGCAATTGTTGCGTGATACAGCTCGGTTCAACATCCGCACCATCGATGGTTTCTGCCACGCCCTGACCCGGCAGATGCCGATATTGAGCCGCTTTGGCGGCCAGGCCAGCGCCGTGGACGACGCCCGCGAGCTCTACCAGGAAGCGGTCGCCGGCCTGTTCCGCCTGCTGGAGGAAGGGCATCCGGTAGCCGCGGATCTCGAGGCGCTGTTGCTGCACTTTGGCAACGATTGGCTGCGTCTGCAGGGACTGCTGTCGGCTCTGCTGGCCCGCCGCGAACAGTGGCAGGATTATGTCAGCCTGCGTCACGATCCGGCCTGGGCCGAAACAGTGTTGCGCGACACTCTCGAGCACCTGGTCAGGGACCGGCTGCGACGCCTGGCTGCGGCATTGAGCCCGGTTGCCGGGGAGCTGAACGGGCTGCGCACCTACGCCGCAGCCCAGCTGGGCCAGTCGCCTCCCGCTGACCTGTCTGCCACGAGCACGGCCTCGCTGCCCGCCTGGCGGGATGTTGCCCGACTGTTGTTGAAAGCGGACGGGCACTGGCGCAGCCGGGTAGACAAGCGCCAGGGATTTCCTGCGGCAGGCGTTCCTGCGGCAGGCGCTCCTGCGGGAGAGGGGTCCGCAAGAGACTGGAAAGAGCGCATGCAGGCCCTGTTGGCCCGCCTGGACGGCGAGGAGTCGCTGCGCCGGGATCTGCTGGACCTCGCAGTACTGCCGGCGACGGATCCCGACGACCACGGCTGGCATCTGCTGCTGCATCTGTTTCACGTGCTGCCGGTGCTGGCGGCCCAGTTGCTGCTGGTGTTCCAGCAGCGCGGACAGGTGGACCACACCCAGATTGCCCTCTATGCCCTGCAGGCGCTGGGCGAGGATGAGGCGCCAACGGATCTCGCCCTGCGCCTGGATTACCGCCTTGAACATCTGCTGGTCGATGAGTTCCAGGACACCGCCATCAATCAGTATCGGCTGCTGCAGAGGCTGACTCGCGGCTGGGGTGAACACAATGCCCAGCAGCCGGAGCGGCCCCGCACCTTGTTGCTGGTGGGCGACGGCATGCAGTCAATTTACGGTTTCCGCGATGCCAACGTGGGCCTGTTCCTGCGCGCCAGGGACGAGGGGTTCAATGGCGTGATACCGGAATACCTGGTGCTGGGGAGCAATTTCCGTTCCCGCGCGGGTATCGTCGCCTGGGTCAACGCCGTTTTTCGCCAGGCCTTTCCGGCCACCGACGATATCGCCCGGGGCGAAGTTCGTTTCACGCCTGCGGTGGCCACCCGCGCCGCGGCCGCGGGCCCCGCCGTAGCACTGGAAGTGATTGCGGACGAGCCGGGGCCGGGCGCGCTGCGCGAGGCCGGGCTGCTTGGCGAACGGATTGCCGCCATCCTGGCTCTGATGCCCGACACCAGTGTGGCTGTACTCGCGCGCAGCCGCGCCCAGCTGCAACCGGTGCTGGCGGCCCTGCGCCTGGCTGGTATCAGTTATAACGCCCAGGATATCGACAGCCTTGCCCGCAATCCCGTGGTCGCGGACCTGTTTACCCTGTGCCGGGCGCTGGCGAACCCGGCGGACCGGGTCGCCTGGATGGCACTGCTGCGCGCACCCTGGTGTGGACTGGACCCGGCTGACCTGTTGCGGGTGGCGCAGTTTGGCGCCTCCCCATTTCCGGCGCCGGTGGCCAGCGCACTGCAGGTTCCGGTCCTGCTGGCGCAACTCAGTGCCGACGGGCGCCGACGCGTGGCTCCGCTGGCCGCGGCGCTGGCAGAGAGCCGCCAACGCCGCGATCGACGCGGATTGCGGGTCTGGGTGGAACTGCTGTGGGAACAGTTGGGCGGACCCGCCTGTGCTGGCTCCGAGACCGACCTGCACAACGCCGATCGCTTCCTGCAGTTGCTGGAACAGGCCGACAACGAGGGCAGGGGACTGGACCTGCCCTGGCTGCAACGTCGCCTGGCGGGCCTGTACGCGCGCTCTGGAGAGGCTGCCGCCCGGGTCCAGGTGATGACCCTGCACAAGGCCAAGGGGCTGGAATTCGACCATGTGTTCATGCCCGGACTGGCGGGCCGGGCACGGGCGGACGAGCGCCCGGCGCTACTCTGGGACGATTACACCGACGCCGACGGCGCGCGCCGCTTCCTGCTGGCGACCGACGATCACAGTGAGCGCGACAGCCCCGGAGTCTACAACACCTTGCTGCGCATCCGCCGCCACAAGTCCCGGGTAGAAAATGCGCGCCTGCTCTATGTGGGCGCGACCCGCGCTGTCCGCACACTGACCCTGAGCGCGGTGCTGGCACCGGATCCGACGGCGGACAGTGGGGTGCGCATGCCGCCGGCAGATGCCCTGCTGGCGAGCATCTGGGACACGGTGGCGCCCCAGGCGCGGGTGCATCGGGTTGAGGAGGGGCCGGCTCAGGAAAGCGACGCGATAACCTCGTCGGCATAGCGTTTCACGCCGTCGATTTTCAGGTTCACGTCCCCCGTTTCGCCGTGATAGAAGGCCCAGGGCATGGTCAGGATGTGCGTGACGCCGGCGTCTTCCAGGCGCTTGTAGCCATCCGCATCCCAGGCGTCATTGGGTGTTGCCATCACTTCAAAGGGCTCGTGCTCCCGGCCACAGTCCCGCCGCCACTGCTGAATGCGCGCGATGCTGTCGATGATCTCACTGGAGGGCTGCAGGTCGGTGACCCAGCCGTCGGCCAGGCGCGCAGCCCTACGCATGGCCGGGTCGGAAATTCCCCCGATCCAGATCGGAATGCGTGCCGTGGGCGCCGGGTTCATCTCCAGGCGCTCGAACTGGTAGAACTGGCCGTGATACTCAACCATCTTGCCACTCCACAGCAGGCGCATGATCTCCAGCATTTCGTCGGTGCGCTTGCCACGGGTGCGGAAATCCTGCTGCATCAGGGCAAACTCATCCGCCGACCAGCCCACCCCGAACGCCGGCGTGACCCGGTTGTCCGACACTATCGCCGCGGTACTGATGGCCTTGGCGACGAGAAAGGGATTGCGCATGGGCAACACGAAAATATTGTTGGTAAAACGCAAACGCCTGGTGATGGTGGCCAGGGCGCCGATCACTACCCAGGGGTCGGGCCAGTCGGTGAAGGCGGCCCAGCGCCGGCTGCCGTCTTCAGTGTAGGGATAGGGTTCGCTGATCTGCTCCGGATGGACGACGTGATCGGAGAAGGACATCGCGTCCCAGCCGTATTCGTCGGCGACCGGGGCTATCCGGGTGAGATGGGCGACACTGCTGAATGAGGTGGAAAGAACAAATTTCACGGCCTGTGCTCCGCTTCTGGCTGGGGTTGTCAGGCCACCACTCTAGCAACCGGGGAACCAATGCCGGGAGCCTGGACCAGTCTTGAGCGGCAATCATCCCGGTGCCGGCCAACAAATCATACCCGGGCTTAGCGGCTGGCCAGGTAGATGCGAAACCTGCGGTCCTGGGCGAGGACCCGCTGCTGGCGGAAGCCATGTTCCAGTGTGCGCCGGTAGTCGAGGTGGCGATTGGCGACCAGGCACAGCTGGCCGCCCGGGGCCAGCACCGCCGCCGCCTGGCTGAGCAGGCGCCTGCCCGCATAGTCATCCACTGTATGCTGGAGATGGAACGGTGGATTGCACAGGACAAGGTCGGGTGCGGGAGCGTTCCAGTCCCGGAGGCCGTCGCCGTGGAAAAAATGGGTTTCCGGCATCCGCTCGGGCAACACGGTTTCGAGGTTGAGTCGTGCAGAGGCGATGGCGTGGGCGGACTCATCGCAAAACCACAGCTCCCGGGCCAGGCCGCGCTGCAGAGCGAACAGGCCGATGACACCGTTGCCGCAGGCGAGGTCTACCGCTCTCGCTACCGGCTGCAGTTGCGACAGTTGTTGCAGCAGGAGGCGAGTGCCAGGGTCGAGACTCTCGCGGCTGAAGACATTGGGCAGAGAGCGCAGCGCGGCGCCCAGCGGCTCGCAAAGGTAGCTGCTTAGGGGCTCAGGCATGGTCCCTGCCGTCTGCGCTCCGCGCTGCGCCCGCCAGGCATGGGCCTTGTACCGCCCGCGCAATCTGTCACAGGGGCCGATGTAGCGGTTGATGAGGTTGTCCACTCCGGCAGGCAGGTGCTTGTCCATTCCCGCCGCCAGCAGCGTGGCCCCGGCGGGGAGGACCCGGGCAAGCTGTGCCAGCTGGTATTCCAGCAGGGCTTTCTGCTTCGGGATTCGCAGCAGCGCCAGTGCCGCACCCGCGGGGGGGAGGTCGGTACTCCAGACCAGTGCCGGCGCCGGGGTGTTGTTGGTTCGGGCATTCTCCGTCAGCGCGCGGGCTGCAAGAGCAGAATCCGTCCACAGGGTGCAGGCAGCACCTGTCGCAATCAGGGGCAGGGACAGGGCGCCGTAGTCGTCGTTGACAATGAGCGTGGACCCCGGCAGGGGTTGTTCGGCAACCGTATCCAGCAACAACAAATCGGCCCCGCACCAGGCCCGCAACAGCTCCTGTTTGCGGGCTGGGTAACGTTGTAGCTGGAACGGTCCGAACGGAGTGTCGCAAATGCTCGCGGCGCCGGGATCAGCCGCCGCGGACATACATGGTCAACTGCTGGCCCGGATAGATTGTGCCCCGCGGATTGAGCGCGTTCCAGGCGATGAGGTCCTCAACCTTGACCTTGAACCGCCGGGCAATACGATACAGGGAATCTCCGCGGCGCACTTTGTAGTCCCGGGGTTGGATCTGCGCAGCGCCACTGTTGGCAGCCAGCGTGGCGGCTGCGTAATCCCCCCGGGGAATCAGCAGGGTCGCCCCTTCGCGGATCAGGCTGCCCTGGATGTCGTTGGCTTCCCGCAACAGGTCGACCCGGGTACTGAATGTCCGGGCTATCCGCGACAGTGAATCTCCGCGTTTGACCCGGTAGTGCCGCCAGCTGACCCGTTCGTCCGGACTGAGGGAGGCGAGACGGGCGCGGAACACGTCCGCCCTTTCCGGCGGCAGCAGCAGCTCGGTGACGCCGGGAGACGTGGCCCAGCGCAGGTGGCCGGGGTTGAGTGCCTGCAGCACAGGCAGCTCGACATCGGCCAGCTCCGCCGCCCGCGCCAGTTCAATCTGGCCGCCGGTAGGCACGGGCACAAACGCGGGCGCGTTGGCCAGCGGCGGCAGCGCGAGTTCCCAGGCATCCGGCTCTCCGACAAGGCTGCTGAGTGCCAACAGGCGAGGGACGTAGTTGCGGGTTTCCGCGGGCAGCGGCAGGGACCAGAAATCGGTGCGTCGACCGTGGGCGCTGTTGCCCATGATCGCGCGGCCAACACGGCCCACCCCTCCATTGTAGGCAGCGACGGCGAGCAGCCAGTCTCCATCCAGGTTGTCGTGCAGGTACTGCAGGTAGTCCAAGGCCGCGGTGGTGGATTGCCGCAGGTCGCGACGGCCGTCGTACCACCAGTCGCTGTCGAGCCCCAGGTTGCGCCCGGTTGCAGGCATGATCTGCCACAGGCCCATCGCCTGTTGCGAGGAAAGCGCAAAGGGATCGAGAGCGCTTTCCACCAGGGGTAGCAGCGCCAGTTCCAGAGGCATGTCGCGGCGCTCGATTTCCTCCACGATGTAGTGCAGGTAGAGTGCCCCGCGTTCGGTGATGGTGTCGAAATAGCGTTCCTGCGCCAGGTAATGGGCCCTGGCTTCCCGCACCTGGCGGTTGTCGGGTATGTCCCACTGCATGCCGCTGCGCAGGCGTGCCCACAGGTCGTCGGGATTGATCTGCTCCGGTGTCGGGGAGCGCAGGGTACGGGTAAGCGGGGCGCCTCTGCGCTGCAACTGACTGCTCGCAGTCGTCTCCCGGGCGCTGTCAACGGCGTCATCGGAGGGCAGGACCTGGCAGCCGGCGATCACGAAAAAGCTCGAAATTACTAGCAGTATCCTATATAGGTAATTGTTTATATTTGAAAAAATCAAAATTCGTCCTTCCAGGACCGAAGGGCGGCAAAGACCTCTGCAGGCTTCTCCCCGTGCCATTTGCCCTGACGTCGAAGTGCAGCCACAAGAGCGGGCTCCTCGCAGCGCAGGAATGGATTGGTGGCCCGTTCCTGCGCCAGCTCCGAGGGTACCGTGGGGGCACCGCGTTCCCGCGTGGCAGCGACTTCCGCTTCGCGCCGGATGAGGTCTTCGTTGTCGGGTTCTGCCGCCCGGGCAAAGCGCAGGTTGGCCTGGGTGTATTCGTGGGCACAGTACACGCGGGTGGCGCCGGGCAGGGCAGCGAGGGCAGCCAGCGAAGCGTACATCTGCGGGGCCGTGCCCTCGAAGATGCGCCCACACCCCCCGGCGAAGAGGGTATCTCCGCAGAACAGCAGGGGCGGCTGCCGATCGCTGCCGGCATGGTAATAGGCAATGTGATCCAGCGTATGTCCGGGCACCGCCATGACCGTGAACTCATGGTCCAGCACCGTGACCCTGGCCCCAGCTTGCAGTGGCCGGGTGATGCCGGCGATAGCCGGATTGCGCGGACCATAGACCACGGGGTCACTGTGGGCGACCAGATCCGGGAGGCCGCCGACGTGGTCGAAGTGGTGATGGGTGATCAGGACGCCAGCGAGTTCGAGCTGGTCCCGCGCCAGCACCGCCAGCACGGGGGCGGCGTCGCCGGGATCGACCACAAAGCAGCGCCGGCTGCCGCTGTCGCGCAGGAGCCAGATATAATTGTCGCTGAAGGCCGGTACTGCTTCGATTGCCAGCATGGATAACGTTCAAAACCCCCTGAAATGCAGTAACATGCCCGCTTGGACACACAACGAGCCGATAGCCGGCCGCTGGAGACAATGGGCGAGTGTAGCGACATTTCGGACGAACTGGAATCCTGGTATGCAACTGCGGCGGGGAGTAATCTGCGGGCTGCCGTGCAGGCCGCCCTCGAGCCCATACTGGAGACCGCCTTCGGCTACCATCTGCTCCAGGTCGGCCATGTTCGCCAGCAGCCCCTGTTTGGCAACAGCCGGATTCGCCATCGAGCCTATGCCGCGCCGCGCCCCGGCCACAGTGTAACCGTTGTTGCGGAGCACGATGAGCTGCCCCTGGAGAGCGACAGCGTCGACGTGGTCATTGCCCATCACTGCCTGGACTTCACCGCGCAGCCGCACCGGGTACTGCGCGAGTTGCAGCGGGTCCTGACGCCCAACGGCCAGCTACTGCTGATTGGCTTCAATCCCTGGAGCCTGCTGGGAGCAGTGCATCGCCTGCGGGGGCTGGGTGGCAACCCGCTGTGGCAGAGCCACCGGCCGGTGGGCTGCACCCGCCTGCTGGACTGGCTGCGGCTGCTCGGTTGCGAGGCGGAGTCCGCCCACTACCTGAGCCCGCTGCCGGTGCCGGGCGAAGGCCGGATCGGTCGTCAGGCCGCCACCATCAATCGCTGGAGTGAACGCCACCGCTTGCCGCTGGGTGATGTTTATCTGATTCGCGCCATCAAGCAGGTCGGCGGTGCCACCCGGCCCGTACAGCGGGCCCGCCGTGGCACCCGCCTGATCGGGCTGGCAGTGCCGAACCCGGCACCAACCCCGCGCCAGGGTGACCACGCCGCGTGAAGCATGTGGAGATCTTTACCGACGGCGCCTGCCGCGGCAATCCGGGACCGGGTGGCTGGGGCGCGTTGCTGCGCTGCAATGGGCGCGAGCGGCAACTCTTTGGCGGGGAAGCCCACACCACCAACAACCGTATGGAATTGCAGGCGGCAATCGAGTCCCTGCGGGCCCTGAAGGAACCCTGCGAGGTCACGCTGACCACCGATTCCGCCTATGTGCGCGACGGCATCACCAGGTGGCTGCCCAACTGGAAGCAGAAAGGCTGGAAAACGGCTTCAAGGCTACCGGTCAAAAATGTCGACCTGTGGCAGGCGCTGGATGAGCAGAGCCAGCGCCACCGGATCAAGTGGCACTGGGTCAAGGGCCACAGTGGCCACCGGGAGAACGACATTGCCGACCAGCTGGCCAACAGGGGCATCGATGAACTTTAGGCCCGGCGACAACGAGGAGTACCTGTGAGACTGATTGTACTGGACACGGAAACGACCGGCCTGGAGGTCAACCAGGGCCACCGGATCATTGAAATCGGCTGTGTCGAACTGGTGAACCGGCGCCTGACCGGCAACCACTTCCACCGTTATATCAATCCCCAGCGCGACATTGACCAGGGCGCCATCGAAGTACATGGCATCACCAGTGAATTCCTCGCCGACAAGCCCCTGTTTGCGCAGGTAGCCGCGGAATTTCTCGATTTCGTCCGCGGTGCCGAGCTGGTGATACACAATGCCCCCTTCGATATCGGCTTCCTGGACGCGGAACTGCGGCGTCTTGATGAACGCCATCCGGGCCTGGAGGTCCTGTGCCCGGTGACCGACACACTGCTCATGGCCCGGGCCCGACACCCGGGACAGCGCAACAATCTGGACGCGCTCTGCAACCGTTACACCGTGGACAACTCCCAGCGCGACCTGCACGGGGCTCTGCTGGATGCCGAGATCCTGGCCGACGTGTATCTGGCAATGACGGGAGGCCAGACCGCCTTCCAGTTGGCGGATCACGGGCCGGGAGAGAGCGACGGCAGTGGCCGCAGCGAGGGCATCCGGCGCTTGCCGGCCCAGCGACCGGCGCTGGTCGTGCCCAGGGCCAGTGCCGAAGATCTGGCCGCCCATGAGGCCCAGCTGGAGGCAATCGCCGGCGCCAGCGGCGGCAAGGTGCTGTGGCGGGAGGTGGTGCGGACATGAGTTTCAAACCCGACAATCGGCCTCCGGCCTCTGTGGAGGACGCCCTGCATCTGGTGTTCCAGCGCGGCCAGGTGGTTACCGACATGAGCAGCCGCGACCCGCTGCTGCAGCGGGAGGAGCTGCGGGCCATGGGCTGGGTGGTGATGCGTGAGCAGTTCCTCGGTTACTGGCACGGTCGTCCCTGCTACGCAGTGGAGATTGACGCCGGTATTGAGCCTGATCCCATGCGCTTTGCCCGCGGCAATCTGTATCAGTTGCTCGGCCGCATCGACGATGGCCTTTTTGCCCTCGCTGGCCGGGCCGCCCAGTTGCTGGCCTGGGAGCGCGATCACCAGTTCTGTGGCCGCTGCGGCGCCGCCATGACCGTCGACCTCGTGGAGCGGGCCATGCGCTGCGGCCCCTGCGGCACGGTCAACTATCCGCGCATCAACCCCTGTGTCATCGTGCTGGTTACCCGCGGGGAGGAATTGCTGCTGGCTCGCAATGCCAACTTCCCGGGCAACATGTACAGCACCCTGGCAGGATTCATCGAAGCCGGTGAGAGCGCGGAGGACACCCTGCATCGGGAGGTGCGGGAAGAGGTCGGGGTGGAGGTGCGCGGGCTGCGCTACTTCGGTTCCCAGTCCTGGCCGTTTCCGAGCCAATTGATGCTGGGTTTCTTCGCGCAGTATGCCGGCGGCCAGATTGTCTGCGAACCCGCGGAGATCGCCGACGCGGGTTGGTACCACTTCAGCGACCTGCCCCAGGTGCCGCCCCCGAGCTCGATTGCAGGACAACTCATTCGCCACTACATCAACGAACTGACACGGGAGTAACCCTTTTGGAATATCTTTACGAATATGGGCTGTTTCTGGCCCGGGCCGTCACTGTCGTTGCCGCCATCCTGTTGGTCGTCAGCGGTATGGTCGCCTTGAGCCAGCGGCACAAGTCGGAGCGGAAGGGGCACATGGAAATCAACAAGCTCAATGATCGCTACCAGCAGGTGGGCGACACCATGCGCGAGACGATAGCGGGTCCGGAGGTTCACAAGGCCGAACTCAAGGCCCGTCACAAAGCCGACAAAGCTGCCGCCAAGGCGGCGAAGAAACGCCTCAAGGGTCGGGAAACAGCATCAGAAAGTAATCGCAAGCGTCTGTTTATAATGGATTATGACGGTGACATCAGGGCCAGTGCTACAGATCAGCTGCGGGAGGAGATATCCGCGGTGTTGCCGCAGCTGGAGGAGGGTGACGAGATCCTGCTGCGGCTGGAAAGCCCCGGTGGCCTGGTGCATGGCTATGGCCTGGCAGCCAGCCAGCTCAAGCGCATAACCGATGCCGGGGCCCAGCTGACCGTGGCCGTGGACAAGGTCGCAGCCAGCGGTGGCTACATGATGGCCTGCGTCGGGCAGCGAATTATCGCTGCACCCTTTGCGGTGCTGGGCTCCATCGGGGTATTGGCCCAGCTACCCAATTTTCACCGTCTGTTGAAGAAGCACGACATCGATTTCGAGCTGCTCACGGCCGGTGAATACAAGCGCACCCTGACCCTGTTCGGCGAGAATACCGACAAGGGCCGGGAGAAGTTCATCGAGGACCTGGAGATTACCCACGGCCTGTTCAAGGCCTTTGTGGCCGAAAACCGGCCCGCGCTGGATATCGACAAGGTGGCTACCGGGGAGATCTGGTACGGTCGCGATGCGCTCGACATCGGCCTGGTGGATGCGCTCCAGACCAGCGACGCCTTTGTGCAGGAACAGCTGCGGGATCGCGACGTCTTCGAAGTCAAATTCGTAGAGAAGAAGGCCTGGCAGGAAAAGCTGGGCATGGCCGCCGAGGGCGCGGTGGAGCGCGGGCTGCTGAAGCTCTGGCAACACAACCGCGGCCCTCATGCCTGAGCGGCGCCGGCGATCCTGCAGCAGCCCGGTCAATAACCGTGGTAGCGATTGTAGTCAAATACCCCCGCCGCCCGCGAATCCTGTTCTCGCTGCAGAGTGTGCAGGCGGTCGCTGACCGACCAGAACCAGGGGGAATTGCGCCGTACCCCGTAGCGATAGCGCAGCAGCGCCATGTCCTCGTCCGTGCGCAGGGCGAGGATATCCGCCACGAACAGCGGTACCTGCTTCTCATGGATCTGGAAAAACTGGTTGGGATGTGAGCCGATAATCCCGGCCACGACCGTCAGCCCATCTTCTTCCGGCAATCTGCGCTCGTCCTCGCGGAACAGCTGGGCAATATTGCTGTAGCCGGCGTCATGCAGCAGCGTGTAGGCCTCGTCCCGCTGGCTGCCAATCACATGGATGAAGCTGACTGCGGGCAGGAAGCGGTTGTGCTTGCCGCGGGCTGCCACCAGGCGGTCGAAGGCCGCGGCCATGGCAGGGCTGGCGCTGTGGCGGTAGTCGAAATTGGCGGCGCCGGCAGCGTGGATGCGCTGTCGCATCCAGCCGAGGAATTCCGCCTTCGGGTCCTCGCTCTGGTAATCAAGGGGGCTCTCGAGCTGGATACTCTCGCTGCGGATGAACTGGTGTTCGCGGACGGCGTCGGGTGCACCCCGGTACCAGTGGTCCCAGAGTTCCTGACGCTGGTCCGCGGGCAGGAACAGGAGCAGGTTCAGCTCCCCCTCCATGCGCAGGAAATCCATGTACAGACGCGACTCGAGCTGATGGGAGACGGCGCCGAAGACGTCAAAGTTGGCCACCAGCAGATAGTGGATGCGCTCCAGCAGGGAATAGGTGATGACCCAGGCGGTCTTGGGAGTATCGCCGACAAAGCCCTTGACCACCGAGGCGGTGTCGACGTGGCGGAAGATGGTTAGTGCGGCGTTGGGGTTGTCGCCGTCGCCGTCCCAGATGGCCTCAAGGCCCGGTTTGCGCCCTTGCTGGGCGTACTGCTCGCGCAGGTGCTTGTCCTTGGCCCGCATGTAGCGTTTGTGGGCACGGGCGTAGCGGCGCCAGTCAAGCAGGTCGATGACGCTGCCGCTGGTGGCGGTGGGCAGGCGCAGGTTGTGGCTCTCCTGTTCCAGGAACGGGCCGTCAAGCTCCGGTTCCAGCTGATCCGGGTCAAGGAACATTACCCAGAACCTGTCGTCGATGACGTTCAGGGCAATCTGGCCACGGCACACCGGCCCCTTGATGAAATTCATGATGGTGAATTCCGCGTCCTCCAGCAGGAAGCGGTAGCGGGCCCTTACCGGGATAGCGGCGAAGTTGAGGAACGGGTTGCCGGCGGTTTCCTCAGCGTAGCCGGGGAGGGCGGGGACTTCGTACTCCGGTGCCAGGAACAGATCCCGGTACCAGTCCCTGCGTGCACGGTCGAAGCGATAGGGTTGGTGGCTCTTGCGGGCCACGACCACGGGCATGCGCTGCAACCGGTAGTAGAAGTCGCTGTACCCGGGGTCATCGAAGGGACGCCGGGTAGCGATGATCTCGACCGGTTCTCCGGGCGCCGTGCTGGAGCGTACCAGTCGGAACCAGTGCGGATTGTCGCGGTTCTCCAGGTGCAGGGTAGCCAGGAACAGGTGCTCGTACACATAGCGTGCCATCAGCCGGGACTTGTTATCGGGGGCATTGAGGAAGCTCTCCCAGGCTGTCACCTCGGTTGCCACTGCGTCTGGCAGCGGTTCCGGGGCCAGCGGCGGGGCGCCCGCATCCAGCCAGCGCCCGAGGATTGCGTGCTCTTCCGGCTGCAGTCCCGGCAGTCCATAGGGCATCCCCCACAACGGATAGTCGCGGGCGAAGCGGTCGAACTCGCCGGGCTTGGGGCACTGCTGGTCGCGGTGCAGATCGAAATCGAAGCCGTCGGGCAGGGCGCCGGTGCTGGGCAGTGGATTGGCCTGCTTGAGTTCCAGTATTCGCCGCATGACGCCCTGCTGTGGAGTGTTCGCATCGAGTACCGGGAAAAAGCCCTTGTCGCGCCACTCCCGAGGGCTGTGGGCATCGTCGAACAGGCGGGTCAGATCGCCGGCCAGCAGCCGGGTGGAGTCGTAGACCAGGGTCTTGCTGGCGCCCCGGGACAGCCCCTCGTGGGCTTCCAGCTTGAGCTGGCAGGGAGCGTCGTAGCAGGCGTGGCAGACGACGCAGCGCTGGGCCAGGATCTCCTGCGCCCTTTGCGCCGTGTCATCCGCCGACCCGGTAGCGGACAGCAGCAGCAACAGGACTGCAACGACCACTGGGTTGTTCCCTGGATTCACACGTGCTCCACGTCAGATTGGCGGCAATGACCGGGGACAACAACGGGTGCGGATCCGGCCGGGCATTGGTCTCCAACATGATAACACGCATACTATTCAGGCCCACTCGCCACGCAACAACCTGAACCGCGACAAGGAATCGGCATGAGCATCGACACCATCATCTTTACCCTGGACCTGCTGGGGGTTGCGGTATTTGCCATCAGTGGGGCGCTGGCGGCTGCGGAAAAACGCCTCGATATCCTCGGTTTCGTGCTGTTTGGCACCATCACCGGCATCGGCGGTGGCACGGTGCGCGATCTCCTGCTGCAGACCGGGGAGGTCTTCTGGATCGGCAATATCGCCTATCTCTGGGTCTGTATCGGTGCCAGCGTTGCCACCTGGTTTCTGGCGCACTTGTTCGAGTCCCTGCGCACCGTCCTGTTGTGGGCGGACGCCCTGGGCCTGGCGCTGTTCAGCGTGCTGGGCACTCAGAAAGCCCTGGCCTGGGATGCCCCGCTACTGGTGGCCATTGGCATGGGCATGATGACCGCCACTTTTGGCTCGCTGATCCGGGACGGATTGCTGGGACGACCGCCGGTGCTGCTGGAGCCGGATATCTATGTGACCGCGGCGGCACTGGGTGCGGTCAGCTATGTGGTGCTGGCCGCGCAGGACTGGGGGCAGGGTATAGCCCTGCCGCTGGCGGTGGCCGCTGCCTTTGCGCTGCGGGGCGCAGCCATCCTGTTTGACCTGCGCCTGCCCAAGTATCGTCCCCGCGGCGGGCAGGAGTCCTGAGCGGGGCGCATTGCTTCAGCCCTTGCCGGTGGGCTTGTTGGGTCCGGCCTGGGAGTCCTTTTCTATGTATTCGATGATCTTGCCGGCGATGTCGATGCCAGTGGCTTTCTCAATGCCCTCCAGGCCCGGCGACGAGTTCACCTCAATGACCAGCGGACCGTGAGCCGAGCGCAGGATGTCCACCCCGGCCAGGTCCAGTCCCATGACCCGGGCCGCCTT
Organism: Haliea sp.; assembly: GCF_040221975.1. Lineage (GTDB taxonomy): Bacteria > Pseudomonadota > Gammaproteobacteria > Pseudomonadales > Halieaceae > Haliea. The sequence goes on along the minus strand of NZ_JAVJWR010000033.1, from coordinate 325,564 downwards.
CAGGGCCAGGCGTCGTTCCTCGGGAGTCAGCTTGATCACCTCCGCGGTACCGCCGCGGTGCAGGTTGGAGCGATATTCGCCTTTCACCGCCTTGCGCTGCATGGCGGCAATCACTTTTTCCCCGACCACGAAACAGCGGATGTCCGAGCCGCCGGCCTCCTTGATGAATTCCTGCACCAGGAAATCGGAGCCGATCCCGCGGAAAGCATTGATCAGGGCCTCTGCAGCTTTTTTGGTCTCCGCCAGCAGCACGCCGTTACCGTGGGTACTTTCGGTCAGCTTGAGAATCAGCGGCGCGCCGCCAACGGATTCGATCAGCTTGTCCGTGGCCCTCGCAGAGTGGGCGTAACTGGTGACCGGTTGGCCGATACCGCGCCGGGCCAGCAGCTGGTGGGCGCGCAGCTTGTCCCGTGAGCGGGTGATGGCAATCGATTCGTTCAGTGAATACACCTGACCAACCTCGAACTGGCGTAACACCGCACAGCCGTAAGAGGTGATGCTGGCGCCGATCCGCGGGATAACCGCCTCGAAATCCAGGGCCTCCACCTTTTCCGCGGAGTGCTGGTAGGTCACCGTGGGATCGTTGGCAGTGATATTCATGTAACACTTGAGCACATCGATAACCCGCACGTCGTGCCCCCGCGCGGTCGCCGCTTCCAGCAGGCGACGGGTGGAATAGAGTCTGCGGTTGCGTGACAGAATGCCGATCTTCATAGAGTGTCCCTGGAGCTGGAATGGAAGTGACTGCAACGCGCATCATAGCTGGTATGGAGGCGTTTTACACAAACTCCCATGGCGGTGGGCGCCCGGCGGTGGAGCGAGACAGCTGTGGCTAGCGGATATAGTCCAGGTTCTGTTGCAGCATTTCGGGCGTCACCAGGGTCACCCCGCCGGGGGAGACCTCGAAGCGGCGCCGATCCTGCTCCGGGTCAAATCCGATGACAGTCCCCGCCGCCAGTTGGCAGCCGGTTTCAATCACTGCCTTGTGAATGTGGCAGTCGGGCCCGATCACCACCCGGGGCAGCAGAACCGAGTCCGTCACCCTGGCGGACTCTCCCAGCCGGACTTGAGAAAACAACACCGAGTGGCGTACCAGGGCCCCGGATACGATACAGCCGTTCGCAACCATCGAATCCACCGCCATGCCCCGGCGGCCCTCATCGTCAAACACAAACTTCGCCGGCGGCGCCTGGATCTGGTGCGTGCGAATGGGCCACTGGGTGTCAAACAGGTCCAGCTCTGGTACCACGCCGATCAGCTCCATGTTGGCAGACCAGTAGCTGTCCAGCGTGCCCACGTCGCGCCAGTAGGCCCGGGCGCCAGTCTTGGGGTCCCGAAATGGGGACGCATAGACTCTGTCCTGTTGTACCGCACGCGGCAGGATGTCCTTGCCAAAGTCGTGCCCGGACTTTTCATCCAGGTTGTCACGGCGCAGACAATCCAGCAGATAGTCGACGGTAAACACGTAGATACCCATGGAGGCCAGGGCGTAGTCCGGTTGTTGCGGTATGCCTTGGGGCGTCGCGGGCTTTTCTTCAAATCCACGTACGCGACCGTCGGGGTCAACTTCCATGACCCCAAAGGCGCTGGCATCCGCCAGCGGCACCTCCATGCAGGCGACCGTGACATCGGCCTGGTTCTCCACGTGGGTGGCGAGGAGGGCGCCGTAATCCATCTTGTAGATATGGTCGCCACCCAGGATCAGCACGAACCGGGGGTCGTGGGCGTGGATGATGTCGATATTCTGGAATACCGCATCGGCGGTACCGCTGTACCAGCCCCCACCGGTGCGCTGCTGGGCCGGTAGCAGCTCCACGAACTCCCCCAGCTCGCCGCGCATAAAGCCCCAGCCCAGGCTCAGGTGACGAATCAGGGAGTGGGCCTTGTACTGGGTCAATACACCGATCCGGCGCACGCCGGAGTTGACGCAGTTGGACAGGGTGAAGTCGATGATGCGCATGTTGCCGCCGAAGGGAACCGCGGGCTTGGCCCGCTCGGTGGTCAGGCCACCCAGTCGGGAGCCGCGGCCTCCGGCCAGAATCAGCGCCAGGGTGTCGCGCGTCATCGCGCTGACGAAACGCTCCGGGAAATGAAAGCTCACCCTAGCGGTGCCATTCGGCCCGCAGGTCTCGGCATTCTTCGCGCCAGGGGCAGTTCTCTTCGCTGCAGGTAAACCGCTGCTCACTGGCAAAGCAGGGACGTTTCCCCGCGGCAGCCTGCTGCGCCCATATTTTCCAGCGCCGCGCACTGCCGGTACGTCTCCGAGCGCTTGCGCGATCCGGGTCGGAAGCAGATCCGCTGTGGTTGCTCAATCTGGCCTGCTGCATGGTATGGCTCCTTGCGCACGACTGACAGGATCAACAAGCCGCCGCGCCAATTCGGTTCTGTCAGAGTAACGCCAAGGGGCATGGGCTGCGTTGACCCGCGTCAATCGAGTTGAGATTAGTACACTGAATAGCCTTCCGCAAAGAATCCACATATGCGCATAATATATATTATGTTAAGTAAAGGATTTGGGCACACAGTTATGCACAGGCTGCTTGCCGGGCGCGCTTCCCAGGGCCATGATGTCGGCCTCCCTCTTCACATTTCGTATAGCTGATTGTCATCATGAGCCACAAACTCCACATTCACAGTGAACAACGCGCCCTGCGCTGGGCGCTTGTAGGTTCCCTGGGTTTCATTGCACTGGCGCTGACATTCGCATTGATCACGCGCTCGGACGCTATATTGTTCGACGGTATCTACTCGCTGATCGCGTTTTGCGTGGCGTTACTGACGCTCAAGGTTGCCCGTCTGGCTGAGCGGCCAGATGATGACCGTTTCCACTTTGGCTATACCTCCATGGAACCGGCCCTCAACCTGTTCAAGGCGCTTTTTATCCTGGTTGCCTGCACCTGGGCCTGCATTGAGGCAGTCAAGCGGCTGATGCTTGGTGGCAATCCGGCGGAATACGGCCTGGCCACGATCTACGGTGCCGCTGCCACGGTTGGCTGCCTGCTGGTCGCCTGGTTGATGGCCCGCGCAGGGCGCCAGACTCGCTCCGACCTGGTAGCCGTCGAATCCCGGACCTGGCTGGTGGATGGCCTGCTCAGTGCCGCGGTGTTTGCCGGGTTCCTGTTTGCCTGGTTGCTGGAAGGTGCCGCCTGGGCCCAGTACGCTCCGGTGGTCGACCCGCTGCTGCTGATCGCCATAGTGCTTGTAGCGCTGCCCGTGCCGCTGGGGATTCTTCGCGACAGCATGCGGGAAATATTGTGGATGGCGCCTCCAGAACCGCTGGTCAACGACATCGAGGAGCAGCTGCTGGCCTCCCTCGCCGACGTGGCAACCGACCTGGTTGAGGTGCGGGTTACCAAACGTGGTCGCAATACCTACCTGCTCGTCCACGTGGTTGTCAGTGAGGATTTTCGTATCAATTCTGTCGCCGATCTCGATGTCATTCGCCATCGCAGTGAGGCGGCACTGAAATCCTGGCGGCCCGAGATTGTCATGGATATGTTGTTTGTCCGCGATCCGGCGCTGGCTGACTGACCCTGCCGCCATTCCGGGCAAGGGCGTTCGCGTACTTTACACAGCTGCAAAAAATTGCATAGAAAACTGACAGGAGTTGATGCCATGAATGCACCCTTGCCCACTCGCCGGGAAGAAACTGCTGCGCAGCGCTGGGGCCGGTTCAGCCCGATCAGCACAGGTGAGGAATATGTCGCCAGCCTGCGCAACCGCGGTGTCTGCGTGTACCTTTTCGGCGAGAAAATTGCAGAGCCCGTGGACCACCCGATCATCAGGCCTTCCATCAACGCCTTGCAGGCGACCTACGACCTCGCAATTGCAGACCCGGAGCTGGCAACGGCGCATTCCCCTCTGGTCAATGCGCGGGTCAACCGGTTCCTGCACATTGTCGAGTCACCACAGGACCTGGTACTGAAAAACCGGATGCAGCGCCGCATGGGCCAGCTCACCGGTACCTGCTTCCAGCGCTGTGCAGGCCTGGATACCATCAGCGTATTGCACTCCATTACCTGGGATATCGACCAGAAGCACGGCACGCCCTATCACCAGCGCTATCTCGACTTCATGCGCGAGGCCCAGTGCAACAACGTGATTATCGGTGCCGGCATGACGGATCCCAAGGGAGACCGCAGCAAGCGGCCCCACGAGCAGGCGGACCCCGACCTGTTTCTGCATGTAACCGCACGCAATGATCGCGGGCTTTACGTCACCGGGGCCAAGGCCCACATGACCGGTGGTCTCAACAGTCACTGGATCTGCATCATGCCGACCATGAACATGACAGCGGCGGACCGGGACTACGCGGTGGTGGGCATGGTGCCCGGCGATGCCGAGGGCCTGACCTATATCTACGGCCGCCAATCCTGCGATACCCGCGCCCTGGAAGCCGGCGATATCGACAAGGGCAACGCCCGCTACGGCGGGCAGGAGACCCTGGTGGTGTTCGACAATGTGTTCATTCCCTGGGAGCACGTATTGTTGGACGGCGAATACGAGTTCGCGCAGCCGATGGTGGCGCGGCTCACCGCGTACCATCGCGCCAGCTATGTCTGCAAGACCGGGCTCGGGGACGTGATGGTAGGCGCCGCAGCCGCGATCGCCGAGTACAACGGCGCCGATGCTGCCAGCCATATCAAGGACAAGCTGGTGGAAATGACCCACCTCAACGAGACCATCTACTCCTCCGCCATCGCTTCCTCCCACGAGGCGCAGCAGCTGGCTTCCGGTATCTATATGAACGATGAAATGCTGGCCAACGTCTGCAAGCACAACGTCACCCGCTTTCCCTACGAGATTTCCCGTCTGGCCCAGGATTTGGCGGGCGGCCTGATGGTCACCCTGCCCTCGCAGGCGGATTTCGAGCAGGAAGAGACCGGTCCAATGCTGCGCAAATATTTCCAGGGCCGGCCTGATATTCCGGTCGAAAGCCGCACCCGCATACTGCGCCTGATCGAGAACATGACCCTGGGTCGTAACGCAGTGGGTTACCTGACCGAGTCCCTGCACGGGGCCGGCTCGCCCCAGGCCCAGCGCATCCAGATCCTGCGGGGCATGGAACTGGAACGGAAAAAAGGCTACGCGCAAGAGCTTGCGGGTATCGAGATCATCGCCACGGACGCAGCAGCGCGCTGACTCAGCCCAGCTTCAAGCCGACGGTGGCGATGCGCTCGCCGTCGAGTTTCTTCACCACGAACTGCACGTGCCCCAGGGAGACCCGGTCACCGACCACCGGCTTCTGGTGGAACTGGCGGTTGATGAACTCTGCCACGGTCAGGGCACGCAGCGGCTCGGGCACTTCGAAGCCGTACATCTGTGACAGGTCCGCGAGACGCGCGTCGGGCTTGAGTACGAAGCTGCCAAAGAAATCCGCAACCTCGCGCTCGCGGTCAGTGCGGCTCGCGGTCGGGGTAAACAGCCGCGCCAGCGCCGGAGTGCCGCCGTCGGTCCCCAGTACCATGACGTGATCCGCGTCCTGTATCGTCTGCTGCTGCCATTCCTGCAGCAGTACCCCCTGGCGTACCAGCCCCACCAGCTGGGCACCCCCGGACAGTGGCAGGCGCGCCACCTGGGTGCCGATGGCCGGGCTGCCGACCACCGCCCGATACACCAGCAGCTCCTTTTCCTGGTCATCCGGTATTTTCAATACCAGGTGCTCTGGTTCCTCCAGCACCGGCGGTACTTCGATACCCAGCCAGCGAGCGATGGGGGCGATAGTCCAACCCTGCAACACCAGCGACACGAGAACCACGAAAAAAGCCAGTTCGAAGAAGGTATCCGCCAGCTCCAGCCCCGCCAGGGAGGGAAACAACGCGAGGATAATGGGTACGGCGCCGCGCAGGCCGCACCAGCTGATGAAGACCTGCTCCCGCCAGGGAAAGTGGAATGGCAGCAGGGCCAGCAGTACTGCCACCGGTCGCGCTACCAGGATCAGGGCCAGCGCGATGCCCAGGCCGGGCAACACCAGGGGTATCAGGCTGCTGGGTGTAATCAGCAGCCCCAGCATCAGGAACATGCCGATCTGCGCCAGCCAGGCGATGCCGTCGTGAAAACGGCGAATGTCCTTGGCGTGGGGCAAGGAGGCATTTCCGACCAGTATTCCCACCAGATAGATCGCCAGGAAGCCGCTGCCGCCCCACAGGTTGCTGATGCCGAAGACACTCATGCCTCCCGCCAGCGCCAGTAGTGGGTACATGGACACCGGCAGTACCAGCCGCTTGAGCAGCAATACCAGTAAATAGCCGCCGGCAAAGCCGATCGCGAGGCCCAGGCCCATTTGTTCGGCAAAGGCTCCGAGAATCTCGAGGCCCGGACTGGCGGCGCGCAGCACCAGCAGTTCCACCAGGGTGATGGTCAGGAAAATGGCCATCGGATCGTTGCTGCCGGACTCGATCTCCAGCGTGGCGCTGGTTCGCTCCTTGAGTCGCAGGCCGGCTGATCGCAGCAGGCCGAACACCGCCGCTGCATCGGTGGAGCCAACGATGGCGCCTATGAGCATGGCCTCGAGCCAGGGCAGGTTCAAGACCAGCTTCGCGGCCAGGCCGGTGATGCCCGCCGTGACCAGAACACCCACAGTGGCCAGGGACAGGGCGGGGCCGAGACTGACCCGGAACGTGTCCTTGCGTGCACCCTGGCCGCCGTCGAAAATTATGATGGCCAGCGCCAGGCTGCCGAACAGGAATGCCTGGCTCACGTTGTCGAAGCGGATGCCGCCGACGCCCTCCTCTCCGGCCAACATGCCCAGCACCAGGAATACCAGCAGTACCGGGGCGCCCACCCGCCGCGACAACCCACTCGCCACAACGCACAGCAGCGCCAGCAGGGCACCCCAGAAGATCAGCGAGTTGGTGATTGCTGCGGGTAGCATGGCGTCAAATGTGGCTGTCCTGTAGCGAAAAGGCAATACTACACTAACTCGAACCCCGACAAGCCAGCGTGCTGGGGGGGGGGAACGTATCCCCGCTGAAGTAGTCTGACTGAATTGCGCAATCGCTGCGATCACTTATTGGAGCGGCGACGACGGCGCGTTACACTGGATCGTGATAACAAGCGGAGGTATTTTCATTGACCACAGCCATTGTACGCCCAGCCAACCGCCGGAGCTGGCTCCCTGCAGCCCTCGTTACCCTTGTCGGTGCGCTGCTGCTGGCCACCGCCTCCGTCCCCGCCTTCAGCTATATCACCTATACCGACAGCCAGCGGGAAACCGTAGTCGAGCTGATAGAGCAGTTGGAGCAACGCCACTACGCCAAACTCAAATACGATGATCATCTGTCATCCATGCACCTGGACAATTACATCGACAGCCTCGATGGCGGCAGGATGTTTTTCACCGCCACCGACCTGGCCGAATTCGAGCGCTACCGGCAGAGCATGGATGAGGAGCTGCATGCGGGCAACCTGGAGGCGGGCTTCGCCATCTTCAACCGCTTCCAGAAGCGCCTTGAGGCGCGGCTCTCGACCATTGTGCATACGCTTGAGACGAGGGTTGCGGAAATGGATTTTACCGCCGACGAGGACTACCTCCTCGACGGCAAGTCCCGCCCCTGGGCCGCGGATGATGCCGAGCTCGACGATCGCTGGCGCCGGCATCTGAAGAACCAGGTCTTGAGCCTGCGCCTCGCGGAAAAGGACGAGCAGGAAATCGTGCCGACGCTGGTCAAGCGTTACAGCAATCAGCTCAAGCGGGTCAAACAGTACAACCATCAGGACGTCTTCCAGATCTACGCCAATGCCCTGACCGAGCTCTATGACCCCCACACCAACTATCTGTCCCCGCGTCGCTCCGAGAACTTCAACATCAACATGAGCCTGTCCCTGGAGGGCATTGGCGCAGTGCTGCAGATAGAAGACGAATACACCAAGGTGGCGCGCCTGGTGGCGGCGGGCCCCGCGGACAAACAGGGCGAGTTGCGCCCCTCGGACCGGATTACCGCTGTCGCCCAGGGCGAGGATGGCGATTTCGAGGATGTGGTCGGCTGGCGCCTGGACGAGGTGGTGGAACTGATTCGCGGCCCCAAAGGCTCCACCGTGCGTCTGCAGGTGATTCCGGCCAAGTCCCCCGCCACCGATATCCGCCGCGAAATCACCATAGTCCGCAATCAGGTCAAGCTAGAGGAACAGTCGGCGCAGAAGGAGATCATCGAAGTGCCCGCGGGCGACGACATGATGAAAATCGGTGTCATCGATATTCCGGCCTTTTACATCGACTTTGATGCCATGCGCCGCGGCGACGATGACTACAAGAGTACCACCCGGGATGTGCGCAAGCTGCTTGATGAGTTGCAGGAAGAGGGAGTTGACGGGATCGTCATCGACCTGCGCCACAATGGCGGTGGCTCCCTGCAGGAGGCCAATGAGCTGACCGGCCTGTTCATCGAATACGGTCCGACGGTACAGATCCGCCACTCGTCGCGGCGCGTCTGGCGCGATGGCAAGCGGGCGCGCACGCCCTACTACGATGGCCCGCTGGTCGTACTGATCAACCGGCTCAGCGCATCCGCCTCGGAAATCTTTGCCGGCGCCATTCAGGATTACCAGCGTGGCATTATTGTCGGTGACCGCTCCTTCGGCAAAGGTACCGTGCAGACCATGGTGCCCCTGACCGAGGGGCAGCTGAAATTGACCGAGTCCAAGTTCTACCGCATTTCCGGCGAAAGCACCCAGCATCGTGGCGTGGTTCCGGATGTACTGTTCCCCTCCCTCTTCGATCCTGAGCAGATCGGCGAGAGCGCGCTGGATCACGCCCTGAGCTGGGACCAGATCAACCCGGTGCGGCACCGTCGCTACGACGACATTACCTCGGTGATTCCCGAGATCACCCGGCTGTTCCGCAGTCGCAGCCACCAGGACCCGGAGTTTGTGTTCCTTGAGGAGCAGGTCGAACTGGCGGAGGAAGCCCGCGCCATCAAGACCCTGCCGCTCAATGAAGAAACCCGTATCGCGATGCGTGAAGAACAGGAACGCAAGGCCCTTGCCATCGAGAATCGGCGTCGCGCCGCGCTCGGCGAGGAGTTGCTCACAGACCTGGAAGATGACTTCCTTGAGGAAGATGAAGAGCTTGATGAGGACGCCGCCGACTCCGTTGACAAGCGCCCGGATGTCCTGTTGACGGAAGCGGGCAATGTTCTGGTGGATGCCCTCCTCCTGCGGCAACAGCGCTTTGCCCAGCACAGCCCGAGAGGCGGGCAAGAGGACTAGGTATTCTCGACAGGGTGGAGTTGACCATGGATTGGGCTGAGGGGTTGGGGGAATTGATGCCGGTCACCCGGCTGGACGAAGACCTGCGAATCGTATCGATGTCGCCCGCGGGCCTGCGCCTGAATGGTGTCACCATGGAGCAGGCGCGGGGCAAGACCCTGTCGGAGCTGGCCCAGCGCGAGGACATGGCCTTGGTGCTGCCTGCAGGCTGGCGCAGAACCAGTCCCATGCAGAAGGATCCTGTTGGTGGCTTGCTGGAGGATGCCGCCAGACTGTACGGCAATGCCACCGCCTGGGTCTGGCTGTTGACCCCCGCGGGACGCATGTTTCGGGGAATCCTGAATGTGGTGAAGCTGGCAGTTGGTTATGTCGTCTACCTGGCCAATATTGAGGACCCCTTCAATCGGAGCCTGGTCCGGGCCGACCAGGACGGGCACATCACGGACTCGCTTGGAGCTCGCTGGACCCTGCAGACCCTGCAGTTGTTCGAGGATTTCATCAGCGGCAATCCCCTGCACCAGATCGCCGCTGAACATGGCATCTCTACCAGCCGGGTGCGGTCTATCCTCGATGAGCTGGCGGCCGGCACGGGCTACAGTACAGCGGGCGCACTGCGAACGGCCATTTACCGTAGCTGTGCCGATGAACTGGTGCCCGCCCGGCAATCCATTTTTCCAGTCATGTCGGATGATTTGCCGGGGTTCCCCCGGTTCGACCGTCGACCGCTATAGGGTTGCACTCGCTTGCCACGCCTCCGCTACCGGATCTTCTCGGTGCTCGCATTGTCGGGGACCGTGCTTGCACTGCTGTTGACCGGGGACCAGCTGGAGCTGTTGACCAGTTGGCTGCCCTGGCCGGAAGGCGCGACAGTTGTCGGTTATTCGCATGTCGACAAACTGATGCACGCCGGGATGTTCGCTGTCTGCGGCTGTTTTATCGTCCTCGGCTGGCTGACCCGAAACCTGCAGATCCTGCCCCTGTCCGTCGGCCTGCTGGTATTGGGCGGGAGTACCGAATGGCTGCAGGGGTATATTCCCGGGCGCAGCGCGGATGTCTGGGACGTCGTCGCTGATGCCGCAGGTGCCGCTGCCGGTGTCGCTCTGGGCCTGTACTTGCTCCGGCGCCATGGGTCACCAGGCTGAGGAATCAGCTGTGCGATATGTTAACTTGGGACGGCGCGAACCGCAGCCAATACGCTCCTTCACAGGTGACCGATGAAACCCTACTCCCAGGCGTGTGAGAACAACAAGCAGCCCATCTTTGAATGCTTGCGGGACGTTCTTGTCGAACCGGGACTGGTCCTGGAGATTGGCAGCGGTACCGGGCAGCATGTCGAATATTTGGCGACGCAGCTACCGCACCTGCAGTGGCAGCCCACGAATCACCCATCGGCCGCTGATTGCGAGGAGCGTTTGCGCGAGGCTGCTCTGGCCAACGTTCTGCCGCCGCTGGCACTGGATGTCGCGGCCAGCAACTGGCCGCTGGTGGCCGCCGATGCCGCCTTCTCTGCCAACACGGCGCACATCATGGGCTGGCCGGAAGTGCAAGCCATGTTCCAGGGGCTTGCCGCCATCCTGCCGGAGGGGGCCCCGTTCTGTCTCTATGGCCCTTTCAATTATGGGGGAAGCTTCACCAGCGACAGCAACCGGGCCTTTGATCAGCATCTTCGCAGTCGCGCAGCGCACATGGGTATCAGGGATATCGAGGATCTGCTGGAGCTGGCGGCCCTGTCGGGCTTTATCCTGGCTGCAGACAACGCCATGCCGGCCAATAACCGGCTACTGGTCTGGCGCCGAACCTGAGCCCGGATCTGTTGCACCGAACCAGTCCAGTTCCCCCTGCAGGCGCACCACATCGCCCACGATAATCAGGGTGTGGGCGGAAGGTCTGGACTTCGCCACCACGCCGGCAATACTTGCCAGGCTGCCCGTCAACACTCTCTGCTCGGGTAACGTCGCCCGCTCTATGACCGCTACCGGTGTGTCCGGATCACGCCCGTGGGCAACCAGCTGCGAGCAGATCTCTTCCAGGCCCGCCAATCCCATGTAGAACACCAGGGTTTCGCTGGGCGACTGGAATTCATTCCAGCGGTGCTGCAACCGGTTGTCCTTGAGGTGGCCGGCAACGAAGCGCACTGACTGGGCATGATTGCGGTGCGTGAGCGGAATCCCCGCATAGCAGGCGGCGCCGCTGGCGGCGGTGATCCCGGGTACCACCTGGAAGGGAATATGGTGCCGGGCCAGCAGCTCGATCTCTTCGCCGCCGCGGCCAAAAATGAAGGGGTCGCCGCCCTTCAGGCGTGCCACCCGCCTGCCCTGCCGCGCCAGGTCCAGCAACTGCTGATTGATATCCGGCTGCGGCACGCTGTGTTGCGAGCGCTGCTTGCCGACATAGATGCGTTCCGCATCCCGTCGCGCCAGGTCGATAATCGCCGGGTTGACCAGGCGATCGTACAATACCACATCCGCTGCCTGTAGCAGCCGCAGCGCCTTGAACGTCATCAGGTCCGGGTCTCCCGGGCCTGCGCCGATGAGGTAGACCTCGCCCTGGTTCAGGCTTTTCGGGTTGCGCTGCTGCAGTGCCAGTAACTGCCCCAGAGATGCTCGCGCCTCCCCTTCCCTGCCTGCGAGTACCTTGCCGGCAATGGGGCCGTCAATGACCTGCTCCCAGAACCGACGCCGGTGTTCTACATCGGGCAGCGCCCGGGCCACGGTCGAGCGCAGACTGCGGGCAAACTGCGCCAGCCTGCCGTAGGCGGCGGGGACCATGGCCTCGATGCGCCGGCGCACCTGCCGCGCCAGCACCGGGCTGCCACCGTTGCTGCCGATCGCAATGACAAGGGGCGAGCGATCCACGATCGCGGGGAAGATGAAGCTGCACAATTCCGGTGAGTCCACCACATTGACCAGCATACCGGCGGTCCTGGCAGCGGCGGAAATTTCCGCATTGAGTGCCCGGTCGGGGGTGGCGACCACCACCAGGCGTGCGCCCTGCAGTTGCTCTGGCCCGTTATAGGGGCCGCGGATCCAGCGGTGGTGGGCACGCTCATCCGGCTGTACACCTTCCGGCAGACCCAAGAGCGCTGCCAGCTCATCACTGATGGCTGGCGCCACCACCGTGATCAGCGCCCCCGCTGCCGCCAGCAAGCGCGCCTTGCGGGTGCCGATCTCGCCGCCGCCCACCAACAACACCGGGACACCATCGAGCTTGAGGAACAGCGGCAGGGTTTCCATGCTACAGCGTCGTCAGGCCGCCCATATAGGGCGCCAGTACCGAGGGCACCGTCACCGAACCATCTGCCTGTTGGCAGTTTTCCAGAATTGCCACCAGGGTGCGGCCGACCGCGAGTCCGGAGCCGTTGATCGTGTGCAGCAGTTCGGGTTTGCCGGTCTCGGGGTTGCGCCAGCGCGCCTGCATGCGCCGGGCCTGGAAGTCACGAAAATTGCTGCAGGAGGAAATTTCCCGGTAGGTTTCCTGGGCCGGCAGCCACACTTCCAGATCGTAGGTGCGGTGGGCGGAAAAGCCGGTGTCGCCCGCGCACAGTGCCATCTTGCGGTAGGGCAGCTCCAGCAGCTGCAAGACCCGCTCGGCGTGGCCGGTCAGGGCCTCCAGGGCGGCATCGGATTCCTGCGGGCGCACCAACTGCACCAACTCCACCTTCTCGAACTGGTGCTGGCGAATCATGCCGCGGGTGTCGCGGCCGTAGCTGCCGGCCTCGCTGCGAAAACAGGGGCTGTGGCAGGCGAACCGAACACCGTGTTCACCCAGTTCCGCGTCTTCGAAGATACGGTCGCGGGCGACATTGGTGACCGGTACTTCGGCCGTCGGGATCAGGTAATAGTCCTGCTCCCCTTCCAGCTTGAACAGGTCTTCGGCGAACTTGGGCAATTGGCCGGTACCGTGCAGGGACTCCCAGTTGACGATATAGGGCACGTAGATCTCCCGGTAACCGTGTTCGCCGGTGTGCAGGTTGAGCATGAACTGGATCAGGGCCCGGTGCAGCCGTGCCAGGGGGCCGTACATGACGGTAAAGCGCGAGCCGGTAATCTTGCCCCCGGTCTCGGCGTCCAGCTGCTGCAGCTTCTCACCCAGCGCCACGTGATCCAGCACCGGGAAATCAAAGCGGCGCGGCTCGCCCCAGCGCGCCAGTTCCACATTCTCATCTTCGCCCTTGCCGTCGGGGACGTCCGTCGCCAGCAGGTTGGGAACTCCCGACAACAGCTCGTCGAGTTCCGCCTGTACGCGCTTTGCCTGGTCCGTGAGGTCGTCGAGTTGAGCTGCGATTTTCTCCAGAATCTCGTTGACCTGGGCCTTGGCGGCATCAACGCTCATGCCCTCGCCGACCAGCTGGCCGATTTTTTTCGAGGCGCTTTTCCGTTCCGCGAGAAGCGCCTGGCTGTCCATGTCCGCCTGCTTGCGGCGTGCGTCCAGTGCCTGAAAGGCGGCGACGTCAAACTCGAAGCCGCGACGAGCGAGTTGCGCGGCGACGGCTTCCGGGTCCTGGCGCACTGTCTTGATATCCAACATCGTGTCTGTCCTGTTGTTCGGTTTGCCCGGCGCCTACAGCAGAGCGCGGGTCAGGGTAATGGCGGCGCCGGCGCCGGCCACACAGAGCGCCACACTGGCCAGCATATAGCCCAGGGCCTGGCCTGCGTGACCCGATTCCCAGAGCGTAATCGCTTCCAGGGAGAAGGTGGAAAAGGTGGTAAATGCGCCGAGGAATCCCACCATCAGCACCCCGCGCCAGTCCGGGTGCAATACCTGTCTCTCCAGCAACACGAAAATCACGCCGATGCCGAAGGAGCCCGCAAAGTTGACCAGCAGCGTGCCCAGCGGAAAAACACCCTGCCATTGGGCCTGGGTCCACTGCGCCAGCAGGTAGCGCGATACCGAGCCGGTGGCGCCACCGAGGGCTATGAACAACAGGTATTGCATGGGCTTGTCATGGCGGCCGCTCAGAAGGGGCGCATTGTACTGATTTTGTCGCTGAAAGGCAGCAGGTCAGGGATAGCGCTGGCGTGGACTGTCGCGGTCGCGCTGGCGCAAATAGTCCAGCTTGGCGCGGATTTTCTGCTCCAGGCCGCGATCAACCGGCGCATAGTAGTGGCGCTCGCGCAGGGCCTCCGGGAAGTAATTTTCGCCCGCGGCATAGCCCTCCTCCTCATCGTGGGCATAGCGGTAGTCGTCGCCGTGGCCCTCGGCCTGCATCAGTGCCGTGGGTGCGTTGCGCAGGTGCAGCGGCACCTCGTCGCTGCCATGGGCGCCCACATCCACCATCGCAGCCTTGAACGCGCTGTACACCGCGTTGCTCTTCGGCGCGCAGGCCAGGTAGACCACGGCCTGGGCGATGGCCAGTTCGCCCTCGGGGCTGCCCAGGCGTTCCTGTACCTGCCAGGCATCCAGGCAAAGCCCCATGGCCCGCGGGTCGGCATTGCCGATATCCTCGCTGGCCATGCGCACCACGCGGCGGGCCAGGTACAGCGGGTCACAGCCGCCATCGAGCATACGGCAGAGCCAGTACAAGGCGGCGTCCGGAGAGGAACCGCGCACTGCCTTGTGCAGCGCGCTGATCTGGTCGTAGAAGAGGTCGCCGCCCTTGTCGAACCGGCGCAGTGAGGCCTGCAGTACTTCCGCCAGGGTCGTTGCGGTGATCTCGCGCCCGGCCGCACCCTCCTCCGCCAGGTCCGCCGCCAGCTCCAGCAGGTTCAGGGCGCGGCGGGCATCGCCGTCGGCCTGGGTGGCAATCTGGCGCAGGCAGTCCGCGCTTGCGGTCACTGCCGGTTCCATAGCGGCCAGGCCGCGCCGCAGCACGTCCAGCAGGTCGGCGTCCTCAAGCGAGCGCAGTTTGTAGACGCGGGAGCGGGACAGCAGCGCATTGTTGAGCTCGAAAGACGGATTCTCCGTGGTGGCGCCAATAAAAATCACCGTTCCGTCCTCCACATGCGGCAGGAAGGCGTCCTGCTGGGACTTGTTGAAGCGGTGTACCTCGTCGACAAACAGCACGGTGTCGCGGCCCGCTGCACGGTGTTGCCGGGCCTGGGCGATCGCCTCCCGGATCTCCCTGACCCCGGACAGTACCGCGGAAAGCTGCAGGAACTGGGCATTACCGGCAGCAGCAACAATCCGTGCCAGCGTGGTCTTGCCCACGCCGGGCGGGCCCCAGAAGATCATTGAGTGCAGCTGTTGCCGTTCTATCGCCTGGCGCAGGGGCTTGCCGGGCCCCAGCAGGTGACTCTGGCCGGCAAACTCTTCCAGGGTCAACGGACGCAGGCGCGCAGCCAGTGGCTGGTAACCCGGGTCTGGCACGTCGCTGAACAGGTCGGTGCTCATGACATGCCTGCGCGATCGCCCGCGGAGCGGGCTCCTACATTATTCTTCATTGTAGAGCAGGTCCGCGTCCGGCGGCGGGCTGAAGTCGAAGTCCATCGGCGCCAGTGGGCTGGTCGTGTCCAGGCCAGTGAACTCGATCACCACCTGCTGGTTGAGGTTATCCAGCACCTCCATGCCGCGAACTTCGGCGCCGGCAATGGTCAGGGCCAATTGCAGGAAACCGGCATCCGGATTGTGCGGCTGCAGCACGAAACGGCCGTCGGCGTCCCGGCTGACCACATAGTCCCGGCGCAGGGCCTCGCCGTCACCGCCCAGCACCTGCAACGGCGTCATGGCTTCGCTGCCGGCCACGGGGCGCCGCGTCACGGTTTCCAGGTCGCGGTCGTGATGCCACAGATACTCGGGATTGGCGATAATAAGCTGGCTGTCGGGGCTGTTGATCTCCCAGGCGAAGTAGCCGGGCCGCAGCAGCTTGAAGCGGCCCGTGGACTCGGCGCTGACGCTGCCATCGGCGGCGTACTGACGCTGGTGAAACTCACCCTGCAGGCGCTCAATGCCCTGCAGTGCCTGCAGCAGTTCGTCCACGGGCTCGGCCCGCAGGGCGGGCGCCAACAGCAGGCAAAGTACAACACCTGCAGCAAGGCTGGCGCGCAGATGGAGACGGATCAGGGCATGGGGCACGGCGGTTTTCCTGTGTGCGGGGACATTGATGGACACTGCTGCAGTTACTCTGGCGGTGGCGGCGCCAGTACTTCACGCTGGCCGTTGCTGCTCATCTCGCTGACCACGCCCGCCTGCTCCATGGCCTCGATCAGGCGCGCCGCCCGGTTGTAACCAATGCGCAGCTTGCGCTGGACCGAAGAAATGGAGGCGCGCCGGCTCTGGGTCACGTAGTGCACTGCCTCGTCGTAGAGATTGTCACTCTCGGGATCTTCGTCACCATTACTGGCCTGGAGTTCCCCGGCGGTGACCGGCGTAGTGCTGCCCTCGTCGAGCAGGCCGTCGATATATTTTGGTTGCCCGCGCCGTTTCCAGTCCGCGACCACCCGGTGCACTTCCTCGTCAGAGCAGAAAGCGCCGTGGACCCGGGTCGGCAGCCCCGAGCCCGGCGGCAGATAGAGCATGTCGCCGTGGCCCAGCAACTGCTCCGCCCCGCCCTGGTCGAGAATGGTGCGAGAGTCAATCTTGGATGACACCTGGAAAGCGATCCGGGTGGGGATGTTGGCCTTGATCAGACCGGTAATGACGTCGACCGAAGGGCGCTGGGTGGCCAGGATCAGGTGGATGCCCGCAGCCCGCGCCTTCTGGGCGATACGCGCGATCAGTTCCTCGACCTTCTTGCCGACGATCATCATCATGTCGGCGAACTCGTCGATCACCACGACAATCGACGGCAGGTGTTCCAGTGCTGGCGCCACCTGCTCCTCATCGGTGACCGCAAACAGGGGGTCCGGTTTCCAGGTCGGATCCACTATCGGCTTGCCCTCCTTGATCGCGTCGGCAATCTTGCGGTTGTAACCCGCCAGGTTGCGCACGCCCAGGTGCGCCATCAGCTTGTAGCGGCGCTCCATTTCCGCCACGCACCAGCGCAGGCCATTGGCGGCATCCTTCATGTCGGTGATGACCGGGGTCAACAGGTGCGGAATGCCGTCATAGACCGACAGTTCCAGCATTTTCGGGTCCACCATCATCAGCCGTACTTCCGCGGGAGTGGACTTGTACAAGAGGCTCAGGAGCATGGCGTTGACGCCCACGGACTTGCCGGAGCCGGTGGTGCCCGCCACCAGCAGGTGCGGCATCTTCGCCAGGTCTGCCACCACCGGTTCACCGGAGATGTCGTGGCCCAGGGCCAGGGTCAGCGGTGACTTGGAGTGGTCGAAGGCCCGGGATGACAGTACCTCGCGGAAATTGACGATCTCCCGGTCCTCATTGGGAATTTCAATGCCCACCACCGACTTGCCGGGGATCACCTCGACCACCCGCACACTGATCACCGCCAGCGAGCGCGCCAGGTCCTTGGCCAGGTTGGAAATGCGTGACACCTTCACTCCCGCGGCCGGCTGGATCTCGAAGCGGGTGATTACCGGGCCGGGGTAGACCGCCACTACCTCGGCGCTGATACCGAAATCCGCCAGCTTCAATTCCAGCAGCCGCGACATGCCCGAGAGCGCTTCCTCGGAGAATCCCTTGTCAGGATCCTTGATCTGCGCATCCAGCAGGCCCAGAGCTGGCAACTCGCCGGTTACCGGCGCGTCGAACAACACCTGTTGTTTCTCTTTCTCGACCCGCTCGCTCTTCTCAACCTTGGGTGTGAAAGGCTTGATCTTCGGTGGCTTGCGCTGCTTGCTGCGCTCCACGTGCTCGTCGATGACCGCCTTGCGCGCCTCCAGGGCCTTCTCCCGCTCGCGGCGGTCCCGGATCCGGTCGAAGGTGGCGATGAACCAGCGCTGCGAACGCCCGTAGAGCCCCAGGCTCCAGCGCCCGAGGCGCTCGCTCAGCTTCAGCCAACTGAGGTCGGTGAAGATGGTCATGCCGAACAGGAATACAGCGAGCAGGATCAGCCTGCTGCCGATGGCACTGAAGGCTGCGGTAAAGGCATCGCCGATCGCCTGGCCGAGAATGCCGCCGGCGCCCTGGGGCAGGCCGGAATTGCCGCTTTCATTCATCGCGGCCAGCGCCGTTCCGGCGATCATCACCAGCACCAGGCCCAGGCCGCGGATGCTGAACGTGACCCAGTCAAAGGCCTTGTGACTGTGACGCTCGCGGAGGATGATCAGGGCGCGGTAGGCCAGCAGCAGCGGAAACAGGTACGCCGCGTAACCCACCAGCGAGAAGGCGACGTCCGCGACCCAGGCGCCAGTGGGACCGCCGGCGTTGGCGATACGGGTGCCGACGCCGGTCGCCGACCAGCCCGGGTCCTGGGGACTGTAGGTGGTCAGTGCCAGCAACAGGTACAGGCAGATGGCGCCAACGGCGATAAAAGCCCCCTCGCGCAGTCGCGGGCCCAATACAGTGTCGTTGCGGGTTTTTTCCGGCACGCCTTGCTATCCCCTTGTGCACGCTGGCGAAAAGCCAGTGCCGCGCAAATTACTTCGGCAATTGTGACTTATTTTATGATGATATTCAAAAGCTTATAACGGATATTTAGAAATGGCCTCGGCTTTGCCGACAGGCGGGCTTTACATTACCATAGCGTGCCCCCATTAACTCCCGGGGTCAGCGGCCTGCGTGGCCGACACGAGCACCTCATTTAACACCAGCAATCGGGAAATGACCACTATGAGCGACGTCCAACACCACCCCCTGATCATTCTGGGTTCCGGGCCCGCGGGCTATACTGCCGCCGTCTACGCCGCAAGGGCCAACCTGAAGCCTGTTGTGATCACGGGGATGCAACAGGGCGGGCAGCTCACCACTACTACCGAAGTGGAAAACTGGCCCGGCGGCCATGCGGAACTGCAGGGGCCCGAACTCATGCAGCAGATGCAGGCCCATGTGGAGCGCTTCGAGACCTCGGTGGTCTTCGATCACATCGACGCGGTCGACCTTGCGGTACGCCCCTTCCAGCTGACCGGCAGCAACCGCTACAGCTGCGATGCGCTGATCATAGCGACCGGCGCCTCCGCCCAGTACCTGGGCCTGTCCAGCGAGGAGGCCTTCATGGGCAAGGGCGTTAGCGCCTGTGCCACCTGCGACGGCTTTTTCTACCGCAACCAGAAGGTGGCGGTGATCGGCGGCGGCAATACCGCGGTGGAGGAAGCGCTGTATCTCGCCAATATTGCGTCAGAGGTGACACTGGTGCATCGCCGCGACAGCCTGCGGGCGGAAAAGGTGCTGCAGGATCGCCTGTTCAAGCGTGAGCAGGAAGGCAAGGTACGGATTCTCTGGAACCATACCCTGGATGAGGTGCTGGGCGATGCCAGCGGCGTCACCGGCATGCGGGTCAAATCCACCGCGGACGATGACACCACCGACATCGACCTCGCCGGCGTATTCATCGCCATTGGCCACAAGCCCAATACCGACATGTTCCAGGGCCAGCTGGCCATGCAGAATGGCTATATCACCATCCACAGCGGCACCGAGGGCAACGCCACGGCGACCAGCGTGGCTGGCGTGTTTGCCGCCGGTGACGTGGGCGACCACGTCTACCGCCAGGCCATCACCTCGGCGGGCTTCGGTTGCATGGCGGCGCTGGACGCGGAAAAGTACCTCGACAACCTGGCCTGACACTGTGGCAGGGATCGTCCGCCTGGCGCCGGGGCAGGATTTCCCTTCTACCCGCCTGGCCCTTGATTACCCCAACGGCCTGCTGGCTGCCGGTGGCGGGCTCGCCCCCGAGCGACTTCTGGCAGCCTACCGCCGGGGCATCTTTCCCTGGTACGAGGCGCCACAGCCGGTGCTGTGGTGGACCCCGGACCCTCGCTCCGTCCTCTATCTGGAAGATCTCCATGTCGCCCGCTCCCTGCGCAAGACCCTGCGCCGCAACCAGTTCGGGCTGGCGGTGGACCGGCGTTTCGCTGCGGTGATCACGGCCTGCGCTGGCCCCCGCCGGGGCAGTGATGGCACCTGGATTGGCGAGGAGATGCTGCAGGCCTACCTGGGCCTGCATCGCCGCGGCATTGCCCACTCCGTGGAGGTGCTGGACCTGGATGGCCAGCTGGCAGGTGGGGTGTATGGGGTTGCAGTCGGGCGGATGTTCTTCGGCGAGTCGATGTTTTCGCGGCTGCCCAGCGCCTCCCGGGTGGCACTGGTTGCCCTGGTGCACATTCTCCGCCGCGGCGGCTTCCGGCTGATTGACTGTCAGGTGGAAAGTGCGCACATGAACACAATGGGGGCACGCAACATCAGCAGGCTGGACTTTGAGGCGGAGCTTGCCCAAACTGTGGATGAGATTGTTGATCCGGCGATCTGGGCCCTGCCGGCCTACTGCGGAGACCTGCTACCGTGACCTCATCCCTGCGGGACCTGAAGGTGTATACCACCTACCCCCACACCTGCAGCTACCTGAAAGACCAGGAAGCCACAACCCTGTTTATCGATCCCCGGCAGGAGGTGGACCAATTGCTCTACAGCCGGCTGTCGCACATGGGCTTTCGCCGCAGCGGCAACCATATCTACCGGCCCCATTGCGGTCGCTGCAATGCCTGCATCCCGGCCCGGATTCCCGTCAACCGGTTTGCCCCCAACCGCGCCCAGCGCCGCACCTGGGCCCGCAACGCGGATTTGCGGGTGCAGCGCTGCGACGACATCCGCGACGAGGCGGCCTACGATCTCTACTACCGCTACATCGAGCAGCGCCACGCAGACGGTGACATGTACCCGCCGGACCGCGAGCAGTACCAGTCCTTTCTCAACAATGCCTGGGGCTGCACCCGCTACTACCGTTTTTTCGCCGGCGAGCGCCTGCTGGGAATCGCGGTGGTGGATGTCCTGATCGACGGCCTGTCGGCCATCTACACCTTCTTTGAACCCGGAGAGGAGCGCCGCAGCCTCGGCAGCTACGCCATACTCTGGCAGATCGAGCAGGCGCAGGAGATGGGCCTGGATTATTTGTACCTGGGTTACTGGATCCGCGATTGCGACAAGATGTCGTACAAGGCCGCGTACCAGCCGCTGGAGCTGTATGTCGACAGCCAGTGGCAGGGGGGTCCTTAAACTGAATCTGAAAATGGAGGCTCGGGTCGGAATCGAACCGGCGTTGACGGATTTGCAATCCGCTGCATAACCACTCTGCCACCGAGCCATTTTAAATCTGTCGTACCCACGGTGGTTATCGGGGGTAGATGTTGGAGCGGGAAACCGGGTTCGAACCGGCGACCTCAACCTTGGCAAGGTTGCGCTCTACCAACTGAGCTATTCCCGCACTGTTACTTCGTTACTACTGCCGCGCTGGTCGCTGGAACCGGCGAGGCTGGGCGCCCCCCCTCAACCTTGGCAAGGTTGCGCTCTACCAACTGAGCTATTCCCGCACTGTTACTTCGTTACTACTGCCGCGCTGGTCGCCGGAACCGGCGAGGCTGGGCGCCCCCCCTCAACCTTGGCAAGGTTGCGCTCTACCAACTGAGCTATTCCCGCAGTTCTCGCATGTCCAGCAGGGAGGCACGCGTGAGGGCGCCTATTCTATGAGTTGTGCGGCCCCTGTCAAGGAGAACGGTCGTCGTCCTGCGTTTTCATGACTTCCGCGGCAGCCCGCAGGTAGATGATCATCGACCAGAGGGTCAGTACGGCGGCTGCGTAGAGCATCAGGTAGCACAGGGCCAGCAGCCAGCTTTCATCGCGTACCGGGTCGATGGCCAGCAGGCCGATGATGGCGATCATCTGGAACGCGGTCTTGACCTTGCCGATGTAGGACACGGCCACGGAGGTGCGCTGGCCCAGCTCGGCCATCCACTCCCGCAGCGCGGAGACCACAATCTCGCGGCCGATGATGACGCTGGCGGCGAGGGTCAACAGGATGGTGTCGTGACGCTCCACCAGCAACACCAGGGCCACGGCCACCATCAGCTTGTCCGCCACCGGATCGAGGAAGGCGCCAAACTTGGTCATCTGCCCCAGGCGCCGGGCCAGGTAACCGTCCAGCCAGTCGGTGACGGCCGCCACGGTGAATATCACGGCGGCGACCAGCAGGTGGTGCGTAAACGGCATGTAGAAAACGACCACGAGTACCGGGATCAGAAGGATGCGCATGATAGTCAGCGCGTTGGGAATATTGATGCTCAAGTTGTTGGCTACTCTTCCAGGGGGCCACTGCCATGCAGGTGATCGTATATCTGTTGCGCCAGCGTTGCACTGATCCCGCTGATTTTTTTCAGCTCGGCGACGTTGGCATTGCTGACCCCGGCGGCGCTGCCGAAGTGGCGCAGCAACTCCCGCCGGCGCTTCGCCCCGATACCGGGGATACCTTCCAGGCTGGATTGCGTGCGAGTCTTGTCCCTGCGGGCGCGATGGCCTGTGATGGCAAAGCGGTGGGCCTCGTCGCGAATCGCCTGGATCAGGTGCAGGGCCGGATTGTCGCCGCGCAGTTGCTGCTCGGCGCCGCCCTGGCCGCGGACCAGGGTCTCGAAACCCGCTTTACGGGTGACGCCCTTGGCGACGCCCACTACCTCGATTCCCGATAGCTGCAGGTCCGCCAGTACGCTCATGGCCTGGGCGACCTGGCCCTTGCCACCGTCAATGAAGAGAATGTCCGGCAGGCTGCCCTCCCCCGCCTGCAGGCGCTTGTAACGCCGCTCCAGAGCCTGCTGCATGGCCGCGTAGTCATCGCCGGCGGTGATCCCGTCGATGTTGAAGCGGCGGTAATCGGATTTGCGCGGGCCGTTCTGGTCGAATACCACACAGGATGCGACGGTGGCCTCGCCGGAGCTGTGGCTGATATCGAAGCACTCCATGCGCTCGGGTAACCGGGACAAGCCGAGTTGCGCCTGCAATGCCTGCAGGCGCTCCAGGGTGGACTGGCGCCCCGCCAGGTGTGAGCGCAAGTTGGTTTCCGCCGTCTGCTGCGCCAGCTGCAGCCAGCGCGCCCGGGCATCCCGTACCCGCGAGCGGATCGCCACCTTGCGCCCGGCCTGGGTTGTCAGCGCCCGAGCCAGGCTGTCGCTCCCATCGGGCAATTCATTGACGATGATCTCGCCGGGTATGGGGCGGGCCGCGGCCAGGTAAAACTGGGGCAGGAACGCCGCCAGCACCTCGTCGATACTTTCATCCAGTTTCAACGGCGGGTAATAGGTCTTGCTGCCCAGCACCTGGGCATTGCGCACGAACAATACCTGGACACAGGCGCGGCCGCCCTCGACGACGGCAGCGAGGATATCCAGCTCGCCGCTGGCGCCCTCGATGCCCTGGCTGGCCTGGACATGCTGCAACTGGCTCAGCTGGTCGCGATACACGGCCGCCTTTTCATACTCCAGCGCCGCCGCGGCCTGTTCCATGTCATCCGCCAGCCGCACCATCAGCTCCTGCGACTTGCCGCCCAGGAACAGGGCGGTGTGCTGTACCTGCTCCGCATAGTCCTCCGCGGAGACCAGGCCGACACAGGGCGCGGTGCAGCGGTCGATCTGGTGCTGCAGGCAGGGTCGGGAGCGGTTGCGGAAAAAACTGTCCTCGCACTGGCGCACCCGGAACACTTTCTGCAGGAAATGCAGGGATTCACGCACTGCCGAGGCGCTGGGGTAGGGCCCGAAGTAGGTGCCCTTGCGGCGCTTGGCGCCCCGATGCAGGCTCAGGCGCGGAAATTCATCCTCGGTGGACAGGAAAATATAGGGATAGGATTTGTCGTCCCGCAGCAGGATGTTGTAGGGCGGCCGGTGACTCTTGATCAGGTTGTGTTCCAGCAACAGCGCATCCACCTCGGTGGAGGTCACCGTGACCTGGATGTCGGCGATCTTTGCCACCAGTGCCATGGTCTTGGTGGTCAGTCCACTGGCGCGGAAGTAGCTGCTGACCCGGGCGCGCAGATTGCGGGCCTTGCCCACGTAGAGCAGTTTGCCCTCGGCGTCGTACATCTGGTAGACGCCCGGCCGGGTGGTCAGCTGCTTGAGGAAACTTTCCTGATCGAAACCGCTCACGCCGGTTCTCCGTAGACCCGCGGTTCCAGTTCCAGCGTAATCGCAAATTTCGCCTCTACGTCAGCCTGGATGTCAGCTGCCAGACCCAGCAGCTCGCTGCCATCGTCGGCGCCGTAGTTTACCAGTACCAGGGCGTGGCCCGGATGCACCCCGACGGCGCCGCGACGGCAGCCCTTCCAGCCGGCGCGCTCGATCAGCCAGGCCGCGGGGAGCTTGCTGTACCCGGGGCCGGCCGGATACAGCGGCAGCTCGGGATATTCAGCGCACAGTGCTTCCGCCCGGGCCCGGGGCAGCAGCGGGTTCTTGAAGAAACTGCCGACATTGGGCTCCCGGACCGGGTCCGGGAGTTTGGCCTGGCGCAGGGCTACCACCGCGTCGAATACCGCCTGTGGTGTCGGCGAATCCGCATCGCCACGCTGCTCAAGGGCTTCCCGCAGGCCGGGGTAGCTCGTTTCGGGCGTGGTCCACACGGGTAGTCGCAGATCCACGTGGGTGATCACGACCTGGTCGCGCAACGCCTGCTTGAACACGCTGTCGCGGTAGCCAAAGCGGCAGTCCGCCTGGCTCAGGCGCAGCGGGCTGGCATCCGCGCAGCGCAGGGCGTGGACGGCGGCAACGAAGGGCCCCAGCTCACGACCATAGGCACCGATATTCTGCACCGGGGCGGCGCCCATCGTGCCAGGGATCAGAGCCAGGTTCTCCAGCCCGCAGTAGCCTTCGGCCACTGTCCAGGCCACCAGCGCGTGCCAGTTCTCGCCCGCCCCGATGCGCAACAGCACCTGCTCGTCGTCCCGCTGCAGCACCTCGCGACCTGTGAGTTGAACCTGCAGCACCAGGGCATTGATCTTCGGCAGCAGAACGACATTGCTGCCCTCCCCCAGCGGGACTACGGCGAGTTTGTTGCTGCGCGCCCAGCGCAGGGCCCGCTCCAGCTCGGCGGTGCTGGTGACGCAGCGCAGGGCGCGGGGGCTGGAGTGCAGCCGCAGGGTATTGCGCGGCCGGGGCGCAATTTCAACTCCGCTCACGGCGTCCAATCTCTGCCAGCAATCCCTCGTTGGCAGCCTCCACCAGCTCCAGCACCCGGACAAAGCCGCCACCATCTCCGTAATAGGGATCCGGAACTTCGCGCTCGGGGGCCTGCGGCGCGAAGTCCAGCAGCAGGCCGATATGCCCGGCGTAGTCCAGCGGCGCTTCCCGGCGCAGGATCTCGAGATTGCTCTCATCCATCGCCAGCATGTAGTCGAAGTCGAAATAATCCTCCCAGCAAAGCTGCCGTGCTCGCAGCGGGCTGAGATCGTAGCCGCGCTCCCGCGCCGCCGCGACGCTGCGCGGATCCGGCGGCTTGCCGACATGCCAGCCGGCAGTGCCACAGGAGTCTACCCGGATGTGTCCGGCCAGGCCACGCTCCTGCACCCACAGGCGCAATACCGCGTCGGCGGTTGGTGAGCGACAGATATTGCCGAGGCAGACGAACAGCACACGGGTAACAGCATCAGTCATTATGGCCCTCCGCCAGCAGTGCATTGATGGCCGCGAGGTCGGCAGCGGTATCCACCCCGCCGGGCACGGGCACGACGGCTGGAGCGACGTGGATGGCGACGTCATGGTACAGCGCCCGCAGCTGCTCCAGTTGCTCCAGCCGCTCCAGTGGCGCTGGCGGCCAGCTGACATAGCGGTGCAGGAATCCGACCCGATAGGCGTAGATGCCAATGTGACGCTGCCAGTGCTCGCCCTCGGGCATCGTTTCAGGGTCCGAGGCGAAGCTGTCCCGGGCCCAGGGTATGGCGGCACGGCTGAAATACAGCGCACTACCGCGAGCATCGAACACCACCTTGACCACGTTCGGATTGTGCAGCTCGTGGCGATCGCGGATGGGCACGCACAGGGTTGCCACGCCGCAGTCCGGATTGGCCGCCAGGTTGGCCGCGACCTGGTTGATCACTGCCGGCGGAATCAGCGGCTCATCGCCCTGCACGTTGACCAGGATGGCGTCATCATCCAGTGCCAGCAGGCGCGCGACTTCCTGCAGCCGGTCGGTGCCGGACGGGTGCGCGGGATCGGTCATGCAGACCTCCGCGCCAAACGCTTCCGCCACGTCCCGTATCCGCGCGTCATCAGTGGCAATGAGTACCCGCTCGGCATCACTCTGCCGGGCCCGCTGCCAGACCCGCTCGATCATCGGCCGGCCGCCGATGTCCAGCAGGGGTTTGCCGGGCAGCCGGGTGGAAGCGTGGCGAGCGGGAATAACAACGGTAAATGACATACGGATTCCGGGGTTCAGGGCTCGGGCCGGGTCAGGGCAGCGACCCGGTTCACCAGGGCTGGGGGCAGCCGGGCACTGATTCTCAGGTACCACAGGTTCTCCCCCACGCCACCCTGGCCGGCGAAGGCGCGACATTTTACCGCGTCTTTCTCGGTCATGATAAGCGGTCGCTCGCCGAGCCCGGCAAAGTCATCGGCGACAAAGGCGTGGTGGTCGGCAAAACCGTGCCCCGTGACCTGGTAGCCCATTGCCTCGAGGCTGGCGAAGAATTGCCCCGGCTGGCCGATGCCGGCGATGGCGTGGACGGCGGCTCCCTGCGCCGGCGGTGGTGCCTCACCGTCGTCGAGCAGGGGCAGCAGGCCGTCGATGACATAGTCTACGCTGGTGTCCGGCTCCTTGCCGCCCCGGTACAGGATCCAGTCCACTGTGCGCAAGCGCGCTACGGGCTCGCGCAGCGGTCCCGCGGGCAGGCAGAAGCCGTTGCCCAGCAGACGCTGCGCGTCCAGCAGCGCAATCTCGAAATCCCGGGCCAGGGCATAGTGCTGCAGGCCGTCATCGCAGAGCACCAGATCCACGGGCGTCGCCGCCAGCAGGGCCCGCACCGCCGCTGGCCGGTCGGGCGCAACCACACAGGGCACACCAGTGCGCTGGTAGATCAGGAGAGGTTCGTCACCGCAGTCCGCGGCACTACTGGTGGCGTCGACCCGGTGCGGAAAGGTGGCGCCGCTGGCCGCGCCATAACCGCGGCTGACGACGCCGGGGCGCAGGCCCCTCGCCTGCAGGGCCTCCACCAGGGCAATCACCACCGGCGTCTTGCCGGTGCCGCCGACAGTAATGTTGCCCACCACCACCACGGGTACGGGCGCCCGATACACAGTGCAAAGCCCGGTGCGGAAAGCCTGGCGGCGCAGCCATGTCAGCAGCCGGTAGACCAGTTCCAGTGGCCGCAGCAACCACAGCCAGGCGGCTCCCGCATACCAGGCTCTGACCAGCGCAGGCTCGGCAGTTCGCTCAGTCACTGAATTCCTGACGGTAGAGCTGGGCGTAGAGACCGTCCTGGGCCAGCAACTCGGTGTGGCTGCCGCTGGCGATGATCTCTCCGGCATCCATCACCACGATGCGGTCGGCGCGCTCCACGGTGGACAGGCGGTGGGCAATCACGATCGAGGTGCGGTTCTGCATAATGGTATCCAGGGCGCGCTGGATACGGTGCTCGGACTCGTTGTCCAGGGCCGAGGTGGCCTCGTCGAGAATCAGAACCGGTGCGTCCTTGAGGATTGCCCGGGCTATGGCCAGGCGCTGGCGCTGGCCGCCGCTGAGGCCGGAGCCATCGTCGCCGAGGACCGTGTCCAGGCCCGCGGGCAGCTGGTCGATGAACTCCATGGCATGCGCGGATTCGCAGGCGGCAGTCACCGCCTCGCGACTGGCACCGGCGAGGTCACCGTAGGCGATATTGTTGAACACGGTATCGTTGAAGAGCGTCACATTCTGGGAGACCATCGCCAGCTGGCGCCGCAGGTTGCCCAGCTGGTAGTCGGCAATCGGTACGCCGTCCAGGGTGATGCGGCCCTGCTGCACCGGATAGAACCGCGCCAGCAACTGGATCAGGGTGCTCTTGCCGCTGCCCGAGCGCCCCACCAGGGCCACGGACTCCCCGGCCTTGATGCTGAAATTGATGTTCCGCAGGACGTTCTGGTCGCTACCCGGGTAGGCGAAACTGAGCTGCTCGAAGGCAATGTCGCCCCGCGCCCGGTTCACGCTGTGAGTGCCGGTATCGGGTTCGTCCTCGAGATCCAGCTGGGCGAAAATATCCTCCGCCGCCGCCAGCCCGCGCTGGATCACGCTCTGGACGCTGCTGACCTGGCGGATGGGCTTGCCCAGCAGTCCCGCCGCGGTCAGGAACGCGACCAGAGAGCCGGCACTGAAGCCGCTCAAAATGTCGGGGCT
Organism: Haliea sp.; assembly: GCF_040221975.1. GTDB lineage: Bacteria > Pseudomonadota > Gammaproteobacteria > Pseudomonadales > Halieaceae > Haliea. The sequence continues at coordinate 297,250 of NZ_JAVJWR010000033.1, read as the reverse complement.
CAGGGCAAACCACACCATGGCGCCCAGGGCCACTGCCAGCATGGTCTGTATCACCGGGGTGCTGAGGGCATCCACCAGCGCCAGTTTCAGGCTCTGGTTGCGATTGTAGGCACTGGCGAACTCAAAGCGATCGCCCTGCTGCCGCTGTCCCCCGAACAGGCGCACTTCCTTGTAGCCGCCGATGCTCTCATTGGAGACCTGGGTGACATCGCCCATGGAATCCTGGATGCGCCGGCTATAGCGCCGAAAATGCTTGCCGACCACTGACACCACCAACGCGATACACGGCGCCACCAGGATGAAAATCAGACTCAGGCGCCAGTTCAGGTAGAACAGGTAGCTGAGCAGGCCGATGACGGTCAGCCCCTCCCCCACCACGACCTTGAGTGCTTTGGTGGCAGCGCCGGTGACCTGCTCCACATTGAAGGTGATCTTGGAGATCAGTACGCCCTGGCTGTGACTGTCATAGTAGCTGCTGGGGGCAAGCAGCATTTTGTTGAACAGCTCCCGGCGCATTTCGTGCACCAGGTTGCGAGCGACATGGTTCATGAAATAGCTGCCGGCGAAGTAACCCATGGCGCGGGTAAATGCCAGCACCACCATCGCTACCGGCACGCCAATGCGGGCGAATTCCAGTGTGGTCATGTCGCCCGCGTCAAGCAGTTTGTAGGCGGCGCCCGCTACCAGGCCGTTTGCGGCTTCTGCAGACCCGTTCAGAGAGTCCAGCAGGAACTGCATCAGGTCCGCCAGCAGGACGTTGCCGAGTGAGTACAGGACGTAGCCGGCGATGCTCAGGGCAAACAGATACCAGTAGGGCAGCACGTAGCGCAACAGGCGCCGGTACAGGCGCCAGTCGCTGCCGTCGCGGGCGGGGACCTCAGTCACCGGTCGCAGTCTCCGCCGGTTGCCGGGTACTGATGCTGAGATGCACAAACCCCATTTGCCCCGCCGCATCCATCGCGCGAACGACATCCTGGTGGCTGGCCTGGGCGTCGGCCGCGATCACCAGTGGCAGGGTGGTATCGCCGGCGGAAACCTTGTAGATCGCCGACTGGATGGTGCGCACACGGTTGTCAACCAGCGGCTGGCCATTGACCCGATAGCGGCCCTGCTCGTCCACCAGGACTTCCACTTGCTGTTCCGGCGCGTCCCGGGCCTCGCCGCTGGCCTCGGGCAGGTCCAGGGAGAGCTGGGTCTCGCGGGTAAAGGTGGTCGACACCATGAAGAAGATCAGCAGCAGGAATACCACATCAATGAGCGGGGTCAGGTTGACGCTGACTTCGCCCGGACGCTGGCGGCGGAACTTCAATTGTGCTCGTCCCGGCGTTCGTCATTATGCAGGGCGTCCATCAGCTTGATGGTTTCCTGCTCCAGCCCGACCACGATGGCGTCGATGCGGCCGGTGAAATAGCGGTGCATGACCAGTGCCGGGATGGCTACCGCCAGTCCGGCAGCGGTGGTGATCAGGGCCTCGGAAATTCCTCCCGCCAGGGCGCTGGCGTTGCCGGTACCCTGGGCCATGATCTGGGCGAACACCTTGATCATCCCGACCACGGTGCCCAGCAGACCCAGTAGCGGCGCGATGGCGGCAATGGTGCCGAGAGTGTTGAGATAGCGTTCCAGCTCGTGCACCACATGGCTGGCGGCGTCCTGGATGCTCTCCTTCATGACCTCGCGACCATGGCTGGCGTTGACGAGTCCCGCGGCCAGGATTCTTCCCAGCGGCGAGGACTGCCGCAGGTTGCGCAGGCGGGTACTGTCGAGCTCGCCGGCCTTGAGCTGCTTCCAGACCGTGGCCAGCAGGTGTGGAGGCGAGATCTTTTTGGGGTTGAGGGTATAGAGCCGCTCAATACAGATGGCAAGGGCCACAATGGAGCAGAGCAGGATCAGCACCATCAGCCAGCCGCCCGCGGTTACCAGTTCCAGCACAATAAGAATCCGTAGCCATAGTCAGGCCGCATTATACGCACAGGGCAGCTACTGTTCCCAGTAGCGAGGGAAGCGGCTGCGGTGAGCCAGCAGCTGTGGCGCCTGACCCGGGCGCAGGGTCCACTCCAGCGCCCCTTCCAGGGCAGTGCTGCGGGTGGCAATGCCCAGTAGCGCATGGCGCTCGGTGACCGCTGCGGCGGGGTGTCCGTAATGGTTGGCGCGGCCGTGGGTGTACACCACCAGTGACGGATCCACCTGTTTCAGCCAGGCGCTCGACGACGAGGTATTGCTGCCGTGGTGGGGCGCCAGTACCAGGTCACTGGCCAGGCTCTCGCGCCAGTAGCGCACCAGTTGCCGCTCGCGATCGGCGCCGATATCGCCGGGCAGCAGCAGGCTGTGGCCGTGAGCCTGCAGGCGCAAGACACAGGAACCGTCGTTGCGAGCGAGCGCCTCGCCAGTTGCGGGCGCAAGGACCTGGAAGCGAACGCCGCCGGGCCAGCGCCAGGCCATGCCGGCCCGGCATACCGTCGCTCCCGGCTCAGCTGCCATGTCAGCGCCCACCAGCAGTGTCTCCAGGGGCAGGCGCGCGCGCAGGGTGTCCAGGCCTGCGCTGTGATCGTGGTCAGCGTGACTGACGATCAGGGTATCCAGGCGGCTGATACCGCGGCTGCGTAACAGGGGCAGGATGACCGAGTCCGCCAGGTCAGGGCCTCCGGGCACGCCGCCGCCGGTATCATAGAGCATGGCGTGATCGCGGTCATAGACCAGTACCGCGGTGCCCTGTCCTACATCGAGGGCGATGATTTGCACCGCATCGGCCGCGGCTGTTCGCTGACCGTGCAGCGGCAACAGCAGGGGCAGCAGCAAGGGCGTCAACAGCAGCAGTTTTCGGAGGCTGCGCAGCGGCATCACCGCCAGTGCCAGGGCAACAAGCGCCAGCGCCACTGCCGGGAGGGTCGGGGTCAGCGTGGCATACAGCCATTCCGGGTGGTCTTGCGCGCCTGCCTGGCCCAAGGGCAACAGCTGTTGCAGTGGCCAGGCCGCCAGCCCCCAGGCTTTGCCCGCCAGGTTGCCGCTGAACGGCGCCAGCATCACTCCCAGCAACGCCAGCGGCACCACGCCCAGGCCCATCAGCGGCACCAGTACCGCGTTCGCCGCGGCCGCCACCTGGCTGGCGCCGCCAAACCACCAGCCGGAGAGCGGCAACATCGCCAGGCACATGTAGGCGTGGGTTCCCAGCCAGCGCCCGGCGAGGCCGGACCGGGGTCGCCACAGGGCCAGCCACAACAGGCAGGCGACCGAGCCGAAGGACAACCAGAACCCCGCCCCCAGTGCCGCCAGCGGGTTCAGAGCCAACAGTAGCGCGGCGGCCAGCAGCAGATTGTTCCAGGACAGGCCCGGCCGCCCGCACAGGCTCGCCAGCAGGAAACAGAACAGCATCAGCCAGGCCCTGGTGGTGGCGAGGCTGAAACCGGCCAGAGTCGTGTAGGCCGTAGCGAAAACCAGTGCGGACAGAGGCCCGACCAGGGCGCTGCCGCGATAAATCCCCGCCAGCGCCAGGCCCCGCACCAGAATCCCCCCCAGCAGAAACCCGCAGGCGGCCACCATGCCCACGTGCAGTCCCGAGATGACCAGCAGATGGCTGATCCCGTACTGGCGGAACAGGGTCCACATGGCGTGGTCCAGGCCGCTGCGGTCGGCCACCACCAGCGCCCGCAGGATGGCACTCGCAGAGCCTTCCCCGAGAGCGGCCAGGATCTGCTCGCTGAGCCGCTGTCGGTAGTGCTGGTGCATGGCCGCGACCCCCGGCTCCGCCAAACGCAGCGCCGGCGCTGCGCTGCGGACGCTGCCCACGGCATCAATGCCGGTCTGCGCGTACCAGGCCTGCATGTTGAACGAACCGGGATTGACCAGGCCCCAGGGACGGCGCAGCAGCACGTCGAGCTGCCAGCGCTCGCCCGCTGTCAGCTGCGGCTCGCCAGGCGCGTTCAACAGCAGCCTGCGCGGGCCGCGGCAGTGGGCCAGAGACAGCGGGTCGCTGAGGAATTCGAAGCGCTGCTGGCGACGCCCGTCGGGATACAGCGTGACCCTGGGCAGGCTGGCGACAGTACCGGTCACCGACAGCGGTACCCGTTCACAGGCATCGGGAAGGCGTCGCTCCAACAGGGCATGACCGTAGCTCACTGCCAGCCCTGCCCCGGCCACGCAGGCTGCCAGGGTACGCCAGTGGCCCCGCCTGCAAGACAGCAGCACTGCCGCCAGGCCCAGCAGTACTCCTCCCCACGCTGGCGGCAGCGCCGGTGCCTGGCCAACGCCGATAATGCTGGCAACAAAACCGCCAAGCGCGGGTCTCATTGATGGTTCTGCGGGGTTTTTGCCTTCATAATGCCACCCTGCGCCTCCTTGCTGGCGCCCGAGGTTCGACGCCCGCTACACAGTCAAGCACAGTGCGTAATTTCTTTACACGTCCATTCCGACCAGAGTTCTCATGCCGAGAAAAACCCTGAAGCAATGGCTGCCAACGCCCACCAGGATTCGCGAGATCGAAGCCCTGCACGTGCTGGGCGACTGGATCTACCAGACCAATCTCTGGCACATCAACCGCTATTCAGCGTCGATGGCGTTCTTTGTTGGTATCTTCGTCGCCTTCTTGCCGATTCCCGGGCAGATGCTGGTGGCGGCCGTCCTCGCGGTGCTCCTGCGCTGCAACCTCCCGCTGTCCGTGGTTCTGGTATGGATTACCAATCCGGTGACCATGCCGGCCATTTTTTATATCTCCTACCGGGTCGGCGCGCTGTTGATCGACGTGCCGGTGCAGGTGGCGGAATTCGAGATGAGCGCTGCCTGGATCAGCACCCGTATCGGGTTGCTCTGGAAGCCGCTACTGGTGGGCAGTCTGCTGTGTGGCCTGTTGTTCGGTTCCCTGGGCTATACGGCTGTACACCTGCTCTGGCGCTGGCGCGTGGGCAGGCAGTGGCGGAGACGTAAACTGCACCGTGCCCGCCACGGCCTGCCGCGTACTCATCGAACTCCCCGGACGGACACTAAACCCGCTCCTGGTGGAGAATGAGCGCCGGTGCCAGGCGCGCGGCACGGCGTGCAGGATAGAGTGCCGCGAGTACGCACATGACGAAGGCCACGGCGCAGACCAGGGCAATGTCCGCAAGCAGGATATCCACCGGCAGGAATGACACCGGGTAGACGTCGGTGCTGAGGAAACGCAGTCCCAGCAACTGTTCCAGCGCCGCCACCAGAGGCGGTATCCCCAGGCTGAGGAGTACGCCGCAGACAGCACCCAGCGCCACCCCGACGGCGCCGATCATGGCGCCCTGGAGGATGAATATCCAGGTAATGTCGGCGCCCGATGCGCCCAGCGTGCGGAGGATGGCGATATCCCCCTGCTTGTCGAATACCACCAGCACCAGCGATGACACCACGTTGAACGCGGCGACGGCAATAATCGAGAACAGCAGGATGCTGACCAGGTCGCGGGAGAGCTGGATCGCGGCGTAGAGGTTGCCGTGGGTCATCATCCAGTTGCTGGTGTAGAAGCCTGCAGGTAGCGCCCCCAGCAACTCCCAGCCCAGGCGGCTGACGCCAAACAGATCCCGGGTCTGCAACTGCAGGCCACTGACGCCGCCATCCAGCCCCGCCAGGTCCGCCGCCTGCGCCAGCTGCACCACCGCCGCCGACTCGTCCAGTTCGGTACCGGTGGCCAGCACGCCGGCCAGGGTGACACTGGCAAAGCGGGTCTGCGCCGGGGCGCCGCCAACGGCGCCGGGCACGATCAGGGTCAGGCGGTCGCCGACCTGGGCCCCCAGCCGCTCAGCGAGACCGCTGCCCAGCAACAGCCCCTCCCCCACTGCGGCAAACTGCGCTTGCAGCGACGCTGGCAGCGCCCCCAGAAGACCCTGGTCGCCACCCGGTTCCAGACCCAGGCCAATGGCGGTTTCAATGGCAGTGCCACGCAGGAACAAAGCGTCAAACTGGACGAAAGGGACCGCCGAAACGATCTCCGGGTGCGCCTGCAGGTCCGCGGCCAGTGTCTGCCAATCCAGCAATGGCTGCTGCGCGTGGACGGTAATGTGGGGTACCAGCGCCAGAATCCGTTCGCGCATCTCCTTGTCGAAGCCGTTCATCACCGACAGCACCGCAATCAGCAGGCCGATGGCCAGGACCAGGCCCAGGGTAGAAAGTGAGGACAGGAAGGTGGACAGATAGCCGCGGCCGAAGGCAAAGCTGTAGCGCAGCGCGATCCGCAGCAGTTCAAGCCGACTCACGGGCCCCGCTCCAGCAATGTGCCCTGCAACAGTTCCAGCGTACGGTCCATGCGCCGGGCAATGGCCGGGTCGTGGGTGACCACCACAAAGGCGGTACTGCCGGCGCTGAGGGAATCGATCAGCGTCAGTACCTGCGCCGCCGACTCCGGGTCCAGGTTGCCGGTAGGCTCGTCCATCAATACACAGTCGGGAGTGGTTACCAGCGCCCTGGCAATGGCCACCCGCTGGCGCTCGCCACCGGACAACTCCCCGGGGCGATGTTGCAGGCGGTGGCCCATCCCCACCCCGGCGAGCATCTCCTCGGCGCGCTGCCAGGCCTGGCGCCGGCGCGTGCCGCCGATCAGCAGGGGCATGGCGACGTTTTCGCGGGCATCGAACTCGGGCAGCAGGTGGTGGAACTGGTAGACAAAACCGAGGTGGCGGTTGCGCCAGCGACAGAGATCGCGTTCGCCCAGTGCCGCCAGGTCCTGTCCGCGCATCAGTACGCGCCCGGAACTGGGTTCATCGAGGCCGCCAAGCAGGTTGAGCAGGGTCGATTTGCCGGAGCCTGAAGCGCCGACGATGGCCACTTTCTCCCCTGGGTGCAGGGCCAGCTGCAGGCCATCCAGTACCTTGACCTCGCGATTGCCATCCCGGTATACCCGGCCCAGATTGTCGGCACAGAGCACGACCGGATCATTCATAGCGCAATACCTCAGCGGGGGCGATGCGAGCGGCGCGCCAGGCCGGGTACAATGTTGCGACGAGGCTGAGCAGCAGCGCTGCGGCCACCACCCAGAGCACGTCCTGCCACAGCAAATCCGCCGGCAGCTCGCTGATAAAATACACCGCCGGGTCAAACAGCTTCATTCCCAGCCAGTCTTCCAGGCGGGCGGTGACCGCGGCGACATTGGATGCCAGCAGCACACCCAGCAGGGTACCGCAGCCTATCCCGGCGGCGGCCAGCCCCAGGCCGTGGGCGACGAAAATGCCCATGATACCGCCGGCGCGGGCGCCCATGGTGCGCAGTACGGCGATATCGCCGCGCTTTTCCGCCACCGACATGACCAGGGAGGAGACGATATTGAAGGCCGCGACTGCGACCACGCTCAGCAACAGCAGGCCCACCATGATCTTTTCCATTTTTACCGCCCGGAACAGGCTGCCCTGGGTCTGGCTCCAGTCGCGCACCACCAGCCCTGGCGGCAGGACCGGTGCCAGCGCCGCCAATTGCTGCGGGGCGGTCATCAGATCCGCAGTCCGGACCTGCAGCCCGTCGACTGCGCTGCCGGTGGCGAACAGGCGCTGCCCCGTCTGCAGTGACACATAGGCCTGGTGACCATCCGGCTGGGCGTTGATCTGGAACAGCCCCGTGACCCGGAGCCGCTTGCTGCGCGGGAAGGTGCCCAGAGGGGTGACGGTAAGCCGGGGAATGGTGACCTCGACGCTGTCACCGGGGCCCACGCCGAGCGCCCGGGCCAGGCTGATACCGAGCACCACGCTGAAGGGTTCCGCCTGCAGGTCAGTGAGACTGCCGTGGACCATCGCTGCCGCTATCCCGGAAACACCTGCCTCCAGAGAGGGCTCGATCGCGGTCAGTACCGCCCCGCGCAGCTGTGCCGGGCCGGCAACAATCACTTTATCGCTGATGTAGGGGGCCAGAGCGAGGATCTGCGGCTGCATTTCCAGAGTGTTCGCCAGCGCCCGCCAGTTCTCCAGTTGCCCCCTGTCGACGGGTTCCACGTAGCCGTGCGGAACCAGCGAGAGGATGCGCCCGCGCAGCTCTCCGGCGAAACCATTCATGATCGCGAGCACCGTGATCAGGCTGGCCACTCCCAGTACCATACCCAGCATGGAGACCAGGGCGATGACGCTGGCGAACCGGTTGCGTTTGCGGCTGAAGCTGTAGCGCAGGCCGACAAACAGTATATAGCGCGCGTTCAGGGTATGACTGCCAGGCGAGATCCGTTGCGCAGAAGGCTAGCGATCGGCGGAATAAAACTGCCCGCTGTCCGCCGGGGGGGTCTTGCTGTCGCGGTTTTCCTCCTCGCAGAGCGAGGGATTGCCGCCGCAGATATCACAGGCCGTGTCAAAGCCCAGAGCACCCATGCCGCCGCAGGAGCCCTTGATCGGACCGCGGCCTAAGAGCACACCGACGGCCATGATGGTCATCATGAGACCGATAAACACAGCGGTGAGAATGAAGGTAGTCATGGCTTTCTTCCTTGCGGCGGCAATCGCCGCTAGTCAATCCGGGTCGACACCTCGAGCCAGGGCTCGAAAGCGCTTGAATATGAGGGCACGATACGCTCACCGTCACGGCGCAGCAAATATACCGCGAGGCCCTGGTCCTCGGCCAGTGCCAGTGCCTGCTCGGCGCCGAGCACGGTGAGCGCTGTGGCCCAGGCATCAGCACCCATGCAGTCGGCTGCGATTACCGTCACCGACACCAGGTCGTGAGCCACCGGTCGGCCACTGCGCGGGTCGATGCTGTGGGAGTAGCGGCGTCCGTCGACCTCGAAATAGTTGCGGTAGTCGCCCGAGGTGGCCACCGCCGCATCCGTCAGGGCTATTCCCAGGGCCACCGAGCGTGCTCCCGGCTGCGGCCGCTCCACCGCCACCCGCCAGGCATCCCCCCTGGGGCTGCTGCCGGACAAGCGCATCTCACCACCCACTTCGACCAGGAAATCGGTAATTTGTTGCGCCAGCAGGGCTTCCGCCAGCACATCCACGGCATAACCCTTGGCAATGGATGAGAGATCCAGCTCCACTTCCCGCAGGCGCCGCATGCGGCCCTGCTCCAGGTCCAGCTCGAGGAACTGCTGTCCAACCTGCTGCTGGCGCTCGCGGATGGCAGCGGCGCTGGGCACATCAATGCGTGGCCGGGCCGGGCCAAATCCCCACAGCTCCACCAGCGGGCCCACGGTAACGTCGTAGGCTCCCCCTGACAGCTCGCCTATCGCCAGGGCTTCCGCGACCACCTCGGCAAAGGAGGTGGAGACGGCAACCCACGCCCCCGGAGAAGAGCGGTTGAAACGGCTGATCTCGGAATCCGTCTGCCAGGTGGACATGCTGTCGTTGATCGCGACCAGCAGTGCCTCAAGCTCGGCCTGTACTGCCTCGGGCTCAAACCCGTTGGCGACCGGCAGATAGGTCACATGCCAGCTGGTGCCCATGGTTGCCCCGGACAGTTCCACCGGCAGGGGCTGGCGCTGGCAGCCTGCCAGCAGCAGTCCTGCCAGCACCAGCGCCAGCGCGGCAGCTGCGGACCTACAAAAAAGCCACCCCGAAGAGTGGCTTTGCCTTCGGGACATGGCCGCCATCAGCCGCCGAAGTCGTCCAGCAGGATGTTTTCCGGCTCCACGCCCAGGTCGGTGAGCATACGGATCACGGCGGCGTTCATCATTGGCGGCCCGCACATGTAGTACTCGCAGTCCTCCGGAGCCGGGTGGTCCTTCAGGTACTGCTCGTAGAGCACGGTGTGGATAAAGCCGGTGAGACCATCCCAGTTGTCCTCGGGCTGGGGGTCCGAGAGCGCCACGTGCCATTCGAAGTTGTCATTCTCCGCCGCAAGACTGTCGTAGTCCTCGACATAGAACATCTCTTTCAGCGAGCGCGCGCCGTACCAGAACGAGATCTTGCGCTTGCTGTTGAGGCGCTTGAGCTGGTCGAACAGGTGCGAGCGCATCGGCGCCATGCCGGCGCCGCCGCCGATGAAGATCATCTCGGCATCGGTGTCCTTGGCAAAGAACTCCCCGAATGGGCCGTACACCTTGACCTTGTCGCCGGGCTTAAGGTTGAACACCCAGGAAGACATAATCCCGGGCGGAATGCCCTCGCTGCCCGGGGGCGGGGTGGCGATGCGGATATTGAACTTGACCACACCGCGCTCTTCCGGGTAGTTGGCCATCGAGTAGGCGCGGATGGTGGTCTCCTTGACCTCGGACTCCAGCTTGAAGAAACCGAAGCGCTCCCAGTCGCCGCGATACTCCTCCTCGATATCGAAGTCCTTGAACTTGACGTGATGCGGCGGGCACTCCAGCTGCACATAGCCACCGGCGCGGAAGTCCACGTTCTCGCCTTCCGGCAGACGCAGGGTCAGTTCCTTGATGAAGGTGGCGACGTTGGGGTTGCTCTCGACCGTGCACTCCCACTGCTTGACGCCGAAGACCTCTTCCGGGACCTCGATCTTCATGTCCTGCTTGACCGCGGCCTGGCAGCTGAGGCGCCAGCCCTCTTGCGCGTCGCGGCGGGTAAAGTGGTTCTCTTCGGTCGGCAGCATGGCGCCGCCGCCCTCCTTGATGATGCACTTGCACTGGGCGCAGGTACCGCCGCCACCGCAGGCAGAGGGCAGGAACAGGCCGCTCTCGGACAGGGTCTGCAACAATTTTCCGCCGGCTGGCACGTGGATGGTTTTTTCGCCGTTGATCTCGATCGCCACCTCGCCGCTGCTGACCAGGCGCGAGCGGGCACTGAGAATAACCGCCACCAGGGCGAGCACGATCGCCGTGAACATGGTGACGCCGAGTACAATCGTCAGATTCATATCAACATTTCCGCCTAGAGGTTCATACCGCCGAAGGACATGAAGCCCAGCGACATCAGGCCCACCGTGATAAAGGTTATGCCCAGGCCCTGCAGGCCATCGGGCACATCACTGTACTTGAGTTTCTCGCGAATGCCCGCCAGCGCCACGATCGCCAGCGCCCAGCCGACCCCGGCGCCAGCGCCGAAGACCACGCTTTCGCCAAAGTTGTAGTCGCGCTCCACCATGAACAGGGCGCCACCGAGAATGGCGCAGTTTACCGTGATCAGGGGCAGGAATACCCCCAGGGCGTTGTAGAGAGCCGGGACATACTTGTCGAGAAACATCTCCATAATCTGGACAATCGCCGCGATCACGCCGATGTAGGACAGCAGGCCAAGGAAACTCAGGTCCACATCCGGCAATCCGGCCCAGGCCAGGGCCCCTTCCGCCAGCAGGTAGTTGTAGATCAGGTTGTTCACCGGTACGGTAATGGTCAGGACCACGATGACCGCGATACCGAGGCCGATGGCCGCCTGCACTTTCTTGGAGATCGCCAGGAACGTGCACATCCCAAGGAAGAAGGCCAGCGCCATGTTCTCGATGAATACTGCGCGAATGAATAGGCTCAGGTACTGTTCCATCACGCGCCCTCCTCGGCTGCCGTGTGCTTGGCCATGCGGAAATCCGGTTCCTCGACCTGCTTCCTGTCAACGCTGCGCAGGATCCAGATAAAAGCACCAATCAGGAAGAAGGCGCTGGGGGGCAGCAGCAGCAGGCCGTTGGGGTTGTACCAGCCGCCCTCTGTGACCAGCGGCAGCACCTCCATGCCGAACAGTTTGCCGGAGCCGAACAGCTCGCGGAAGAAGGCGACCGCCAGCAGCACCACGCTGTAACCGAGACCGTTGCCAATGCCATCGAAAAAGCTGGGCAGCGGCGGGTTCTTCATGGCGAAGGCTTCCGCCCGGCCCATGACGATGCAGTTGGTAATGATCAGACCGACGAACACCGACAGCTGCTTGCTGATGTCATAGGCCACCGCCTTCAGGATCTGGTCGACCACAATCACCAGCGAGGCGATGATCGTCATCTGCACGATAATGCGGATGCTGCCAGGGATGTGGGTCCGGATCGAGGAAATAAACAGACTGGAAAAGGCGGTCACCAGGGTAAGGGCGATGCACATCACCACGGTCACCTGCAGAGACGAGGTGACCGCCAGTGCGGAGCAGATACCGAGGATCTGCAGGGCAATCGGGTTGTCCTTGAAGATCGGGGTAACAAGGGTTTCTTTCATGGTCGTCATGTCAGGCCTCCCCGGCTTTCAGGTTGTTGAGAAACGGCTCGTAGCCCTGCTCACCCAGCCAGAAATGCACCAGTTGAGTGACGCCACGCGAGGTCAGGGTGGCCCCGGAGAGACCGTCCACACGCCAGCGGGCATCGGGACTGCCGGCATCCACGCTACCCTTGGCCAGGGCGAGTTCGACCTCGCCGCCGCGGTAGACCTGCTTGCCGGGCCACTGGGATTTCCAGCGCGGGTTGTCGACCTCGCCGCCGAGGCCGGGGGTCTCGCCGTGCTCGTAGAAGCCCAGCCCGGCCACGGTGTTGGCGTCCGATTCCAGGGCGATGAAGCCGTACAGGGTGGACCACAGACCGTAACCGCGCACCGGCAGGATGACCTTCTCCCAGTCGCCGCTGGCAGACTCCACCAGATACACCAGGGCGTAGTCCTCGCGACGGCCGATACCGGCGATATCTTCCTGCTGGCTCAGGTTCATGGAGCGCGACGGGTCCTTGGCCGCCTTTACCGGTTCGTAGCTGGCCGGGTCGACTGCATCGGTGAAGCGGCCGGTGCGCAGGTCCACGACCCGGGTCTGGATCTGGGCAAACTGCTCCTCGATCGAGGCCCCTTCTTGCAGCATCCCCGCCGCGGCGAGGATATTGCGCTTGCGATCCAGGGTCTTGTTGGCTTCCTGGGCCGGCTTCAGCAGCACCGCCGCGGTGGAAACCACCACCGAGCAGACGATGCAGAGGGAGAAGGCGACCAGCAGGGTCTTCCTGATGCCGTCATTCTTGGACACGGGCAAGCCTCCGTTTGATGTTGGACTGGATCACGAAGTGGTCCATGAGCGGAGCGAACAGGTTTGCAAACAGGATCGCCAGCATGATGCCCTCGGGGAAGGCCGGATTGACCACGCGGATCAACACGCACATCAGGCCGATCAGGATGCCGTAGGCAAACTTGCCGGTATTGGTAAAGGCAGCGGAGACCGGGTCGGTGGCCATGAACATCATGCCGAAGGCAAAACCGCCCACCACCAGGTGCCAGTACCAGGGCATGGCAAAGGCCGGATTGGTGTCGGAGCCGATGATGTTGAACAGGGTCGACAGGGCCACCATGCCCAGGAACACGCCGGCAACGATGCGCCAGGAGGCGATGCGGGTCACCAGCAACAGCGCGCCGCCGATCAGGATCGCCAGGGTGGAGGTCTCGCCGATGGAACCGGGAATGGAGCCGACGAAGGCGTCCATCCAGGTGATCTGCTGCTGCAGGGCCGCCATGCCATCGGAAGCCACCACCGACAGCGGGGTCGCGCCGGTGTAGCCGTCCACTGCGGTCCACACGGCATCGCCGGACATTTGCGCCGGGTAGGCGAAGTAGAGGAAGGCGCGACCGGTCAGGGCCGGGTTGAGAAAGTTCTTGCCGGTGCCGCCGAACACTTCCTTGCCGATCACCACGCCGAAGCTGATGCCCAGCGCGACCTGCCACAGGGGCACGTCGGGCGGGCAGATCAGGGCGAACAGGATCGAAGTGACGAAGAAGCCCTCGTTGACCTCGTGGCCGCGCTTCATCGCGAACAGCACTTCCCAGAAGCCGCCCACGACGAAGGTGACGAAATAGATAGGCAGGAAGTACAGGGCACCGAAGAAGAAGCAGTCCCAGAGGCTGGTGGGGTCGTAGCCACCGACAGCGCCGATCAGGCTGCCGCGCCAGCCGTCCACCGTGCCGCCGCTGGCGGCGAGGATGTCGTTGGCCTGGAAGCCCAGGTTGTACATGCCGTAGAACATCGCCGGGAAGGCCGCGAACCACACCGTGATCATGATGCGCTTGAGGTCGATACCGTCGCGTACGTGGGCGGTGCTGCGGGTTACCGAAGCGGGAGAGTAAAAAATGGTGTCCACCGCTTCGTACAGAGGGTACCACTTCTTGTAGCGGCCACCCTCTTCGAAATGGTGCTCGACACCGTCAAGGATCTTGCGCAGTCCCACGGTCTAACCCTCCTTCTCAATGCGTGTCAGGTTGTCCCGCAAAATGGGACCGTACTCGTACTTGCCGGGGCAGACATAGGTACACAGCGCCAGGTCTTCCTCGTCGAGGTCGAGACAGCCCAGGGATTGGGCGGTTTCGGTGTCGCCGACGATCAGCGCCCGCAACAGGTGAGTGGGCAGGTAATCCTGGGGCACCACGGTTTCATAGGTGCCCACGGGCACCATGGCGCGCTGGCTGCCATTGGTGTTGGTAGTCATCGCCAGCGGCTTGAGGCCGAACAGGCTGCTCAGGTAAATGCCGAGACTGGAGTGCTTTTCCGTGCCCGGGGACAGCCAGCCCATGAAGGCCCGATCGCGACCTTCGCGCAGCGCGGTGACCTGGTTGTGATAGCGACCGAGGTAGGCCGTTGGTGCCTGTACCCGGCGTCCGCCGAGAACGGAGCCGGAAATCACCCGGTTGTCACCCTCCTTCAATTCCCCGGCGCACAGCGCCTGCAGGTCAGCCCCGAGGCGGGTGCGCAGCAGACGCGGGTTCTCGACCTGCGGGCCGGCCAGGGCGATCACCCGGGTGGTATGAATCTGGCCATCCAGGAACAGGCGACCAAAGGCGATCACCTCCTGGTAGCCGATGGTCCACACCACCTTGCTGGCGCTGACGCCGCCGAGCACAAAATGGATGTGAGTGCCGGCGAGGCCCGCGGGGTGGGGGCCGGAAAATTCGGCCAGTTCAATATTTCCCGCCTGCCCCTGCGGCAAATTCGCGCCCGGCGCCGCGCACAGGTAGACCTTGCCTGCGGTGAGGCGAGCCAGCAGATCCTGGCCGAGGGCGAAGGCCTCGGGTTCCTCGGCAATAATAACCGCGGGGTCCGCTGCCAGCGGATGGGTATCGATAGCGGTGATGAAGATGGCCGCGGCCTCTGCATCCAGCGCCGGCACGCGGCTGAAGGGGCGCGTGCGCAGCGCAGTCCACTGGCCAGTGAGGTTGAGATGGTCGCGAATGGCCTGGGGTTCCAGTGCCCGGGCG
This sequence comes from Haliea sp., assembly GCF_040221975.1. Taxonomy (GTDB): domain Bacteria; phylum Pseudomonadota; class Gammaproteobacteria; order Pseudomonadales; family Halieaceae; genus Haliea. The sequence continues at coordinate 282,243 of NZ_JAVJWR010000033.1, read as the reverse complement.
TCGCCCGCGCTCCAGGAGGGGAAGCTTTCGGAGGCGTCGCCCTCGACCTCGATCACGACCGACTGCAGGGCCCGGCGGGCACCGCGGTTGATGGCCGCGACCACGCCGCCCGCGGGGGCAGTGTAGCGCACACCGTCGGTTTTCTTGTCGGTAAAGAGCAACTGGCCGGCCTTGACCCGGTCGCCCTCGGCGACTTCCATGGTCGGCTTCATGCCCACGTAGTCAGGCCCCAGCAACGCTACCGCGCGGGCCGCGGTGGCATCTTCAATGGCTTGCTTCGGAGCGCCCTGGATGGGGATGTCCATGCCCCGCTTGATCTTGATCATACGATCTGCCTACAGGTTCAAAGTAAGGATATGGCGGCCGCAACCGCGATGCAGAGCGGCGGGCATTATAGCCGAAGCCGCCGCCCAAAGGCCACAACGGGCGGCAGCAGCCGGTTGATTTTGAACAACTTTTACAACGCCGTCGTCACGCTTGTGTCTTTTTCGGATAGCGGGCGTAATTGATGCCCGCCATCTGCTCCAGGATCCGGTACACCTGGCAGCTGTAACCGAACTCGTTGTCGTACCACAGGTACAGCACTGCCTGCGTGCCGTTGACGATGGTGGCCTGGGCATCGTAAATGCAGGCGTGACGGGAGCCGACGAAATCGCTGGAGACCACCTCCGGCGAATTGGAGTAGTCAATCTGCTTGCGCATTTCCGAGTGCAATGCCATGTGGCGCATGTACTCGTTGACCTCGTCCCTGGTGGTCGCCTGGCCCAGGGTCAAATTGAGAATCGCCATGGAGACGTTGGGGATCGGCACCCGGATCGCGTTGCCGGTGAGCTTGCCCTCGAGCTGCGGCAGGACCTTGGCCACTGCCTTGGCGGCACCGGTCTCGGTGATCACCATGTTCAGGGGCGCGCTGCGACCGCGGCGGTCGGCCTTGTGATAGTTGTCGGTGAGGTTCTGGTCATTGGTGTAGGCGTGCACTGTCTCCACATGGCCGCTGATGATACCGAACCGGTCGTCCATGGCTTTCAGCGGCGGCACGATGGCGTTGGTGGTGCAGGAGGCCGCGGACACGATCTGGTCGCTGTCGTCAATCGCCCCGTGGTTGATGCCGGCCACCACGTTTTTCATCTCACCCTTGCCCGGCGCCGTCAGGATGACCTTGCTGACACCTTTGGATTTCAGGTGCAGGGAGAGGCCCTCCCGGTCGCGCCAGACACCGGTGTTGTCGATGATGATGGCATTGTTGATGCCGTAGGCGGTGTAGTCGATGCTGTCCGGCGAGTCGGCGTAGATCACCTTGACTTCGTTGCCATTGGCGACAAACGACTGGCGCTCCTCGTCGACGCGTATGGTGCCATCGAAGGCGCCGTGCACGGAATCGCGGCGCAGCAGGCTGGCGCGCTTGACCAGGTCGTCGGGGGCCTTGCCCTTGCGCACCACAACCGCGCGCAGGCGCAGGGAATCGCCACCGTCAGTCTTGTCGATCAGGATTCTGGCCATGAGGCGGCCAATACGGCCGAAGCCGTAGAGAACCACGTCCACGGGGCCGGCCACGGGCTTGGTGTCGGCGCCAATCAGGTCCGCTACCTGCTCGCGGACATATTCCTCCACGCTCATGCCGGCGCCATCGCCCTTGTCGTAATAGGCGACCGCGAGGCGGCCGATATCGATGTGGGCGGGGCCCAGGTTCAGTTCCGAAAGGGCCTTGACCACAGGGAAGGTTTCGAACTCGGACAGCTCGTTTTCCTCCACCTGGCGCACATAGCGGTGATCCTTCATGATCTGGGTCACGGCCTGGTTGACCAGCGGCTTGCCGTAAATGTAGCACTTGACGTTCTTGCGGCGGGAGAGTTCACCCACCAGCGGGATCATGCCCTCCGCCAGCGCTTCGCGCTCCTTCCAGTCCCTGAAATAGTCGTCGGGGCGCTCTCGCTTGCGTTCATTCACTCGTCTGTCACCTGTCTGCGGGGAAATCCGGGGTTCCAACGGGCGCGTATTATCCCGTTCCGACCTGCCGAGAGCAAGGCGCAGTGGTACTTTTCACTGCGCGCACTACAATAGGCCCCTGTTTTTTGCCAACCGCTGGTCACTCATGTTCAAACCCCTGCTTGCAAGCACCCCCTGGCCCGCCAAACCGGGCAGTCGCACCGCGATGGGTCCGTTCCACGGTTGCGCCGAGGCGCGCTGTATCGCCGAGCTGGCCCGGCCAGGGGAACTGCTGCTGGTGGTGACCGCGGACACCAGTTCCGCGCTGGCACTGGAGCGGGAACTGCCCTTCTTCCTCGATAGAGACATCGACATTCTCGCATTTCCGGACTGGGAGACACTGCCCTACGATAATTTTTCGCCCCACCAGGACATCGTTTCCGAGCGTCTGCAGACCCTCTACCGGCTGCCCAGCCTGGCGACGGGTATCCTGATTGTACCGGTGCCAACGCTGATGCACCGGCTGGCGCCCTCCTCCTACATTGCCGGCTCCAGCCTGGTGCTGGAGCCGGGGCAGACCCTGGACCGGGACAGTTTCCGGCGCAACCTCGAGCGCAACGGCTACCACAACGTCGATACCGTCTACGAACACGGCGAGTTTGCCCTGCGCGGTTCCCTGCTGGACATCTTCCCCATGGGCAGCGAACTGCCGTTCCGGGTCGATCTGCTCGACGATGAGGTCGACAGTCTGCGCACCTTCAGCCCTGAAACCCAGCGCACGATAGAGAAAGTTGCGGCCATCAACCTGCTGCCGGCGCGGGAATACCCTCTCAACCCGGCCGCCATCGACCGCTTCCGGATGAACTGGTACGAGGCCTTTGATATCGTCGACCACGATGCCTGCCCGGTCTACCACGAGGTCAGCGCCGGCCGCTCCCCGGGCGGCTGCGAATACTACCTGCCGCTGTTTTTCGATCACTGCGCCACCCTGTTCGACTACCTGCCCAAAGGCACGCCGGTGATTGCCATCGGCGACCACTACCAGGCCGCGCAGCGCTTCTGGGAGGATGCCAGCCACCGTTACAGCGAGTACGGGATAGACCCGCGCCGCCCCCTGCTGCCGCCTTCGCGCTGCTTTACCCCGGTAGAGGAGCTGTACCAGCTGCTGGGCGCCTGCCCTGTGCTGGAACTGCGCCGCAACCCGGACGCCCCGGTGCATGTGGCCAGTCCCTCGCAGTCCCTGCCGGACCTGGCACCGGAGGGCTCCCGGCAGACCCCCGCCGATCGCCTGCATCAGTTTCTCGGCCGCCACCGGGGGGCGGTACTGCTCTGCGCCGAATCCGCCGGCCGCCGCGAGGTGCTGCTGGAGACGCTGGCCGCGCACCAGCTGGCACCGCCGGAGGTGGCCAACTGGGCCGATTTTCTGGCGTCGGGCCTGGACTTCGCCATTACCACTGCGCCCATCGACCGCGGCATGTATTTTGGACCTGACGCCCCGGCCCTGGTCTGTGAATCGCAGCTGTTCGGCAACCGGGTCGCCCAGCGCAGGCGCCGCGGCAAGGCCGATGAGACCAGCGCCGAAAACGTATTTCGCGACATCAACGAATTGCGCGAGGGCGTACCGGTGGTGCATCTGGAGCACGGGGTTGGCCGTTACCTGGGGCTGCAGACGTTGCAGGTGGACGGTGCCGACAGCGAATTCCTGGCGCTGGAATACGCCGCCGGCAGCAAGCTCTACGTGCCGGTAGCCTCCCTGCACCTCGTCAGTCGCTACGCCGGCAGTGACCCGGAGCTCGCACCGCTGCACAAACTCGGCTCCGACCAATGGGAGAAGGCGCGCCGCAAGGCAACGGAGCGGGCAAGTGACGTCGCCGCCCAATTGCTGGAGGTCTACGCCCGGCGCGAAGCACGCCAGGGATTCGCTTTTGAGCTGCCGGCCATGGAATACGAACAGTTTGCCGCCAGTTTCCCCTTCGAGGAAACCGCCGACCAGGCCGCCGCCATCGAGGCGGTAATCGCCGACATGACCAGCCCCCGGGTCATGGACCGGCTGGTCTGTGGCGACGTCGGCTTCGGCAAGACCGAGGTGGCGATGCGCGCCGCCTTTATCGCCGCGCGCAACGGCAAGCAGGTGGCAGTGCTGGTGCCCACTACCCTGCTCGCACGCCAGCACCACAATTCCTTCGCCGACCGCTTTGCCGGCTGGCCGCTGACCGTGGAGGTGGTCTCCCGTTTCAAGTCCTCGAAGGAGCTGGAGGCGCTCACTGCCCGGGTCGCCAGCGGCGAGATCGACATCCTCGTGGGGACGCACAAACTGCTGTCCAGGGACTTCCGCTTCAAGGACCTGGGCCTGCTGATCATCGACGAGGAACACCGCTTCGGAGTCAAGCAGAAGGAAGCGATCAAGGCCCTGCGCGCGGAGGTGGATATTCTCACCCTCACCGCGACTCCCATTCCCCGCACCCTTAACATGGCCCTGGGGGGCATGCGCGATCTTTCCGTCATCGCCACCCCACCGGCGCGGCGGCTGTCGATAAAGACTTTCGTGCGCGAACACAATATCGCCCTGATCCGCGAGGCCGTGTTGCGGGAAACCCTGCGCGGCGGCCAGGTGTACTACCTGCACAACGAGGTCCGTACCATTGAGGAAACCGCGCGCAAGCTGCGCGAACTGCTGCCGGACCTGTCGATTGCCGTGGCCCACGGCCAGATGCGGGAGACCCAGCTGGAGCAGGTAATGTCCTCGTTCTATCACCAGCGTCACCACATCCTGCTGTGTACCACGATTATTGAAACCGGCATCGACATTCCCAATGCCAACACCATCATCATTGAGCGTGCGGACAAGTTCGGTCTGGCGCAGCTGCATCAGCTCCGCGGCCGGGTCGGTCGCTCCCACCACCAGGCCTACGCCTACCTGCTGTGCCCTCCCCGCTCGGCGATTACGCCGGATGCGGAGAAGCGGCTGGAGGCGATCGAGGCTGCCGGCGACCTGGGTGCCGGCTACCTCCTCGCCACTCACGACCTGGAGATCCGTGGCGCCGGAGAACTGCTGGGGGATGAGCAGAGCGGCCAGATCCAGAGTGTCGGCTTCGCCCTCTACATGCGGATGCTGGAGCGCGCGGTGGCAGCCCTGCGCCGGGGCGAGATTCCGGACCGGGATACCCCCCTGGACGCCGGTACCGAGGTCAACCTGCACCAGCCGGCGCTGATCCCCGACGACTACCTCCCGGACATCAATACCCGCCTGGTTCTCTACAAGCGCATCGCCGCGGCGGCACACGAGCGGGATTTGCGCGCGATCCAGGTGGAAATGATCGACCGCTTCGGCCTGCTGCCGCAGCAGGTGAAGAACCTGGTGCAGGTGGCGCGCCTGCGCATCCGCGCCGACGCCCTGGGCATCGCCGGCATTGAGGTTGGCCCCGCCGGTGGTAACATCGACTTTCGCGAATCCACGCGGGTCAACCCGCTGAGCCTGGTGAAGCTGGTGCAAACCGATCCCAGGGGCTACCAGCTCGCGGGATCGATGCGCCTGCGCTTCAAGCAGAGCCTGGAGGAGCCCGAACAGCGCCAGCAGTTTGCCGATCAGTTGCTGGACAAATTTGCCGCCGATGCTACGGAAGATGCCGCCTGATGACCCGAGTCCCCGTCCGCTCCCTGCTCACTGCCGTTCTGGCGGTCCTGCCCCTGCTGCCCCTGCACGCCCAGGAGGATGAGCGCTGGTATCAGGTGGAGCTGCTGGTGGTCGCGCACACCGACCCTGAAGCCCAGCGCGCGGAGCGCTGGGAGCCGCTGCCGGCACTGGCCTACCCCGGGCAACTGCGATTCCTGATCGACCCGCAGCGCCTGCAGGCCAACATGGATGCCAGCGAACGCGCCGAGGACAGCGAGGTCGATGCGCGCGGCTTGCAGCGCATATATCTGGCGCCGCAATGGCAGCCCGCAGGATTGCCGCTTGAGCACGAGAGCAGCGAGATAGCGCCCGTCGCAGCCCCCGGCGAGGAGGATGCTGTGGACGCGGCTGCCACTGCAGCGGGTGAAGCTCCCCCAACCGCAGCCGGAGATGGCGTCGAGCAAGAGACTGCTGCGGCACTGGAGGAAGAGCCACCACGCCTGCCGACGCCGTTTGTAAAATTGCCGGCCAGCGCCCGCGAATTCCGTGGCAAGGCCGCGTACATGGAGCGCAACGGCCCCTATCGCATCCTGTTTCACGAAACCTGGTGGCAACCGGTATCCGCACAGCGCAGCGCCCTGCCACTGTTGCTGGACCAGTCCGGTGACAGCGCCAGCTACCCGCCGCTGCAGGGCACCATTACCCTGTACCTGTCCCGCTTCCTGCACCTGGAAACCAATCTCTGGCTGAACACGGACGGCAGCTACTTGCCGGGCACCTGGCGCATGCCGGCACCGCCTTTGGGGCCAGCGTCACTGGAGCTGGTGGAGGCACCGTTGCTGCAACCCGAGCTGGAGGCAATTCTCGATTTTGGCGCTGCCTATGATCCGGCCTGGGACCAGGCCGGGGAACCCGCAGGGATGCTCCCCCCGCCGGCCTACACCTGGCGCCACGCGGTGCTGCTGCAGCAGCAGCGGCGCATGCGCTCCAACGAGGTGCACTACATCGATCACCCCTTGCTGGGACTGGTGATCAAGATCACTCCGTTGAGTGACGAGGCACTGCAGGAAGCAGACTACGACGAGGCTATCCTTCCGCTGCTGGAGCGGACAGATTCGACAGCAGCGTCTGCAACAGGGTTCTGACCACGCCCGCTTCCCGCTCCAGGATGTGCCGCATCATGTCCAGCGTCAGCGGCAGATCGCCGAGACCGGCGGCGGGATTCACCACCATGCAGACACAGGCGTACGCCATGCCCAGCTCCCGAGCCAGGGCGGCCTCGGGCATTCCGGTCATCCCCACCACATCACAACCGTCTCTGGCCAGACGCCGCACCTCGGCGGCGGTTTCCAGCCGCGGCCCCTGGGTAACGCCATGGGTACCGCAGGGCTCATGGGCAATGCCCGCCCGTTCCGCCGCCTCCACCAGGGCCAGCCGCAACTCGCGGTCGTAGGGCTCGGTGAAGTCGATATGCTGCAGGCTGCCACTGCTGCCGTCGTCGAAGCTGTGCTCCCGGCCCCAGGTATAGTCGATCAGCTGGTCCGGGATCAGCAGCCGCCCGGGCTGCATGTCCGGGCTGATGCCGCCCACTGCGTTGATCGCCACCACCCGGCTCACGCCGAGCCTGTGCAGGAGACTGATATTGGCGCGATAGTTGATGCGGTGCGGAGGAATCGACCGGGGGCCGCCGTGACGATGCAGAAAGTACAGGGACTGCCCTCCCAGGAGACCCTCCTGCACCGGGCCCGAGGGGGCGCCGAATAACGTCTCGGCAGCGTGCTCACGGACGACGCTGAGTCCCGGCAGTTGCTCGATACCGGTACCGCCGATAATACCGATGGTGCTCATTGCTGCGCCTCCATGCCAGTTGTTGTTAGACAATTTTCTTATTTAGGGAGCGGCTGCTCTTTGCGGTTCAAGCATAACCGCTGCCAGCGAACATCAGGCCAGCTTTACAAGTGAGGCGCAAGCAACTGATCTGGCGCAGAAAACCCTCGAAGCTCAATAAACCGCTATTTCCAGCGGCTTTTTTAGATCGTTAACGGATAATGGACAGCCTTGGCTGGCGTGTTATGTTGGGACCAGAGTGTAGCGAGGGAGAGGGGAAATGAAAATGCTGAGCCCCGTAGTTGGTGGCTGGTACAAGGATCTGGAGACGAACACCCTGTTTGAAGTCGTCGCCTGGGACGAGGCCAGCCTGACCATTGAAACCCAGTACCTGGACGGCGAGGTCGCCGAATACGATCTGGACATGTGGCGGTTGATGCCGCTGGAACGGGTCGCCGCGCCCGAGGACTGGCGCTCCCCGTTCGAGCTTGACGACGATGACGGCCTCGATCCAGATCTGCCCTTCCATCCCGAGGACTGGAACAATCCTGTGAGCATGATCGAGCCCGATACCATGTACGGCGTCGAAGACTACTGACAGGATCCGCCGACGCTCCCTTGTGGTCGCCGTGTTTTACTGTATATAATCACAGTCACTGTATAAATACACAGATGGACTGGTTATGGAAAAGCTTACGCAGCGGCAACAGCAGGTGCTGGATATCATTCGCCAGCATATCGACCAGACCGGTTACCCCCCGACCCGGGCGGACATTGCCAAGGAACTGGGATTCAAGTCCGCGAATGCCGCGGAAGAGCACCTGAAAGCCCTGGCCCGCAAGGGCGCCATCGAAATCATTGCCGGTGCCTCCCGCGGCATCCGCCTGCCGGACAATCCGGGCATCCCCATTATCGGCCGGGTCGCTGCCGGCAGTCCGCTGTTGGCGGCGGAGCATATCGAGGACTACTGCGCCCTGCCGCCGGATTTCTTCAAGCCCGCGGCGGACTATTTTCTTCGGGTCCACGGCGACAGCATGCAGGATGTCGGCATTCTCGACGGCGACCTGCTTGCGGTGCACCGCACTGCGGTGGCGCGCAACAATGACATAGTGGTGGCACGTATCGAGGACGAAGTCACGGTGAAGCGACTGCGGCGCGGCTCCAGCAAGCACATTGTCGAGTTGTTGCCGGAGAATGCGGATTATGAGCCGATACGTGTGGATTTGCGTGAGCAGGACTTTGCCATCGAGGGTTTGAGCGTCGGCGTGCTGCGCCGGGGTGCCTGAAGTAGCCACTGTCGCAGGCGCAGCCTCGCGGTTCTAGCACTCGTCGAGGAAGTCTCCCGCCTGGGTGAAAGCGTCGTCCAACTGCTGCGCCAGGGCCTGCAGGCTGTCCGGGTCGGGCAGGTTGGCGGCAGGCGCCGCCAGGCTGTCCGCGCTGCGCCGGGGCTGCTCTGCGCCCGGCTCCTGCACCAGTTCAGCCAGCCAGCCCCGTTGCTCCAGACGGGCGAATTCCGCAATTTCCACCGGCACCGCCTTGCCCGGTGCAACCGGCGGCAGTGACGTTACGCTGTGGGGCGGTGTGGCTGGCAGCTGTGCCGGCTTCTGCAGGTCCAGCAAAAACCAGCCGTAGGCATCCAGCAGGTGACCGCGTACCGCCGGCCCGTAGGCCTGGGCGAGGACACTGGCGGGGATATCCTCGGCAGCGAGATCCCGGCGCCAGGCCCGCAGCAGCAACCTGGCGAGGTAGAGCCCGTGGTTGGCCTGTCCACGCAGTGAACTCATGACTTCTTGCGCGCCGCCTTGCGCTTCGGTGCGGCTTTTTTCTTGCGCGCGCCCGCTTTTTTCGCTGCGGGAGCGCTGGATTTGCCGCCCTCTTCCACCTGCCAGGCGCCGCCCCGGAAAACCGCGCGCCAGCCGGTAGGTTTACCGTCCTGCTCGGTCATCACGTATTGCTCGCCCGCCTTGCGACTGTAGCGAATCTGGCTGCGATTGCCCTCCGGGTCGGTGACCGGGGCACTGAACAGGAAAGTGTACTTCGGGTCGATCTCGCTCTTGTGCGGCAGCAGCTCATCAACGAAAGGTGCCCGGGTCTCTCGGTTGCGGGGAAACTGGCTGGCAGCGAGGAACAGGCCGGCTGCACCGTCGCGCAACACATAGTGATCCTCGACTTTCTCACAGACCAGTTCCGGCATCGGCACCGGATCCATTTTCGGCGGCGCCGCCTCGCCGCTGCGCAGGAGCTTGCGGGTATTCTTGCAGCTGTCGGAGGTGCAGCCGAAATACTTGCCAAAGCGGCCGGTCTTGAGCTGCATCTCGGCGCCGCACTTGTCGCATTCGAGCACCGGGCCGTCGTAGCCCTTGATCTTGAACTTGCCCTGCTCCACCTCGAAGCCGGGACAGTCCGGGTTGTTGCCGCAGACATGCAGCTTGCGCTGCTCGTCGATCAAATAGCTGTCCATGGCGGCGTTGCAGAGCTTGCAGCGGTGCTTGCTGCGCAGCAGCCGCGACTCCGCTTCATCGTCGGCGTCCTCGCGGATGGCTTCATCACCCGGGGTCAGGTTGATAGTGTTCTTGCAGCGCTCCTTGGGTGGCAGTGCGTAGCCGGAGCAGCCCAGGAATACGCCGGTACTGGCGGTGCGAATCTGCATCGGCCGCCCGCACTGACCACAGGGAATGTCCGTGGGCGTGGGTTCGTTTGGCTGCATGCCAACCGGCTCCGGCTCCTCCGCCTTGTCCAGCAGCTGGCGGAAGTCGGCATAGAAGTGGTCCAGCAGTTCACGCCAATCCAGTCCGCCCTGGGCGACTTCATCCAGGCGCTCCTCCATGCTCGCGGTAAAACCGTAGTCAAGCAGCTCCCTGAAACTGTTCTGCAGGCGCTCGGTGACAATGTCACCCATTTTCTCGGCATAGAAGCGCTTGTTCTCCAGGCGCACATAGCCCCGGTCCTGAATGGTGGAGATGATGGAGGCGTAGGTCGAGGGGCGACCGATACCGCGCTTCTCCAGTTCACGCACCAGGCTGGCCTCACCGTAGCGCGGCGCCGGCTTGGTGAAGTGCTGGGTCGGCTCCAGGGCCTCCAGGGCGAGACTGTCGCCCTGCTGAATGTCAGGCAGTACTTCGTCCTCACCCTTGCGGCCGCCGGCGCCCTGCACCCGGGTGTAGCCGTCGAAACGGATGATCCGGCCCTTGGCCGCCAACTCGTAGTCGCCGGCAGTCACCGTTATGGTGGTGGCGGTATATTCCGCGGGTGTCATCTGGCAGGCCACGAACTGGCGCCAGATCATTTCATAGAGTCGCTCGGCGTCGCGCTCCATGCCCTGCAGGCCCGACTGCAGCACATTCACATCGGAGGGACGGATCGCCTCGTGGGCCTCCTGGGCGCCGTCCTTGCTGCTGTAGCGGTTGGGGTTCTCCGGCAGGTAGCGGGGCGGAAAGTTGGCGCCAATATACTCGCGGCAGGCGTTGACGGCCTCGCTGCTGAGGTTGGTGGAGTCCGTGCGCATGTAGGTAATATAGCCGGCCTCGTACAGCCGCTGCGCCATCATCATGGTCTTTTTCACGGTGAATCCGAGGCGGGTACTGGCGGCCTGCTGCAGGGTGGAGGTGATGAACGGCGCCGGCGCCTTTGAGCGGGTCGGCTTGTCTTCACGCTGGCTGACCACGTAGGGCAGCTGCTCCAGTTGTGTGGTAGCCGCGCGTGTGTCCGCCTCGTTGTCCGGGCGAAAGGCTTCGCCGCGGTGCTTGCGGACCTGAAAGCGGACGCTGTCTTCGCCCTTGGGCAGCAGGTCGGCGTGGACCTCCCAGTACTCCTCGGGAATAAAGGCGCGGATTTCCCGCTCACGCTCCACGATCAGGCGCACTGCCACCGACTGCACACGACCCGCGGACAGGCCCCGGGCCACCTTGGCCCACAGCAGCGGCGACACCATGTAGCCCACCACCCGGTCGAGAAAGCGCCGGGCCTGCTGGGCGTTGACCCGGTTCTGGTCGAGATGGGAGGGATGCTCAAAGGCTTCACCAATGGCTTTCCTGGTGATTTCGTTGAACACCACCCGCTGGTAGCGGGAGTCGTCGCCGCCGATCGCCTCGCGCAGGTGCCAGGCGATGGCCTCCCCCTCGCGGTCAAGGTCGGTCGCGAGGTAGATGGCATCGCTGCTGGCTGCCAGCTTGCGCAGTTCAGCCACCACCTTTTCCTTGCCGGGAAGGATCTGGTAGGAGGCCTTCCAGCCGTGCTCCGGGTCGATCCCCATGCGCCGCACCAGTTGCTCGCGGGACTTCTTCTTGCGGTGCTCGACCTTTTCTTCCGGGGAAAGCTTGCGGGTGATGGCAGCCTGGGCGGCGCGTTCCTTGGGGTCAACCGGTTCGGCGCTGCCGGCGGTGGGCAGATCGCGGATATGGCCGACGCTGGACTTGACGATGAAATCCGGGCCCAGGTACTTGTTGATGGTTTTCGCCTTGGCGGGCGATTCTACGATGACCAGTGATTTACCCATAATCTCCTGCAAAAGTCGCTGCTGGCGGATCGCCATCGGACCGAAAAGGTGGCATATATAAGGGTCCAGCGCGCCCGGGTCAAGGAATCTGTTCCGCCCAGGCCAGCAGAATGGTGCGAATCTCCTCTACGGTAGCTGTATCGCCCTGTTCTTGCCAGTACACCCCACAGCTGCCCTCGTCGATGCTGGCCGCGAGAATATCTGCGCCACAGGCGAGCAAGGGTTCCGGTATCGGTGCGCGGGCTCCGGCACCCACTGACTGCCATTCACTGTCGCGCTGCAGCCAGGCGCCGCGACGGCTGCCGCGACCTTTCGAGGGTGCCAGTCGGCGGCCGTAGTAGATGACATCCTGTTGCGCCTGGGGCACCCTCCCCGCCGCCCCCCCCGGCAGGGAACGGAATTCGACGAACAGCCCGCCGACGGCCGCCGCCTCACGCATGGCAGCCTGTCGACGCTGGCGTTTGCTCGGCAAGAAGTGGGTCAGCGGCGCCAGTGCAACAACAACGATAAAGGCGATCAACAGGTAATTCAGCAAAGGGGGCCTGACTCAGGTCAAAGATGCGGTTAAAGTGGGCAGCCGTTGCCGCGGCAGGCGTTGCCCTCGCGGCATTGTATGCTATAACGGGGCCTGATTTCTCTGACACGCTGTGGGGGTTTGTTAATGTCCAATTACAAAAAGCTGATTATTGCCGTCGACCTGAGTGAAGATTCCTCTCCGGTGGCGGAGCGCGCACGGGGGCTGGTGGCTGGCACTGGCGCCGAACTACACCTGATTCACGTGATCGAGCCCCTGAGCTTTGCCTACGGCGGCGATATTCCCATGGACTTCTCCGGTATCCAGGACGAGATCCACCAACAGGCTGCGCAGCAACTGGCGCGCTTTGGCGAGAAGTACGACATTGCCCCGGAACGCCAGCACATTGTGCTCGGCCGGCCGGAAGTGGAAATCCACAGCAAGGCCGAGGAAATCGGTGCCGACCTCATTGTGGTCGGCAGCCACGGCCGCTATGGCCTGGCCCTGCTGATGGGCTCCACCGCCAATGGCGTCCTGCACGGCGCCACCTGTGATGTGCTGGCAGTGCGGGTCGGTTCCGCCAGGAACAAGGACTAAGCAGCGGCGGTCGAGACCAGCAGGCCACCCGGGCCCCGGGCGCCGTCGCAGAGGCCCTCCAGGCGCTCTGGACAGGCGCGCAGTCCTGCCAGGGTGGCCCTGCCCGGGGGCAGCCCCTGTTGCCTGCGCGGCCCGCTACCTTTGGCCGTTCAGGAAGACTGCCAGCTCGGCGGCGCCGAAGGGCCACTCCAGTTCCGCTCCGTCGCGACGCTTGAGCACGGGTATACGCAGGCCATAGCGCGCAAACAGGTCCTCCGAATCGCTGATATCCACCTTGATGAAATCCCCGCCCAGACCGTCCTGGGCCGCCTGCAGCAGCAGGGTCTCGGCCTCATCGCACAGATGGCAGGCACTGGTCCCGTACAAGATAGGCTGGTCCTGACAAAGCTCTGGCACCGACGCGCTCCCTGTTGTTTAATGCCCGTCGCGTGTGATTACGGCGGGTCCTATGGATTGCGGTCGTCACCGACCGGAGGTTATGATCAAGCGGTACAGTATTCTGAACCGCATAATAGCAAAGCCTGGAGTACCTGACGTGGCACTGTTTTCCCAACCGACCGCTCGCGCCCTGGCCATACTCGATCTGCTTATGGCCAACCCGCAGCAGGCCTTTGGCCTGACCGAGATGACCCGGCGCCTGAACCTGAACAAGGCCACCTGCCACGCCATTCTCACCACCATGTCCAATTATGGTTTCCTGGTCCAGCACCCGAAAACCAAGGCCTACCGGCTGGGGCCTTCCATTATAGCCGCCGGCAACGCCGCCTTTGCACAGTTTCCGGTACTGGAATACGCCCGTCCGGAGCTGGAGAGCCTGAACAGCGACCTCAGCATGGGCTTCGCGGTTACTGCCCGCTCCAAACTGCATCAGGTATTGCTGGCCCTGTATGGCAACGCCACCCCTTTGATGGACTCATTCCAGCTCGGCCTGCGCCTGCCCAACACGGCACCTATCGCAGCCTGCTTCACCGCCTTTTCACCCGCCAAGCAGCTGGAGGCCTGGCTGACACGGGCCCATGAGTCCCGCGGCGGCTACAACGAGCGCCTGGACCAGAAGCTGCGGGTATCGGTAATCGCCATCCGCGCCCGCGGCTTCGAGGTCACCCTGAAGACCAGGGCCGAGGAGGAGCTGACCCGTGAACTGACCCGTATTCACCAGTCCTGGAGCCTTGAAGAGCTGGAGGAAGCCACCAACAAATACCAGCAGGATGCCTGCCTGGAACACTACCACCTGGACCGGATCGAACCCAAGGCCCGCTACGAGGTCAGCACCATCGCCGTGCCGGTGTTCGTCTACCGGCAGGTGCCGGTAATGTGCTTCGTCGCCGGCTCAATTGCCGGGCCCGTCACCGGCGCCCAGATCGAAGATATTGCCGGCCGCATGAAACAGTCCGCGGACAAGGTCACCCGGCTCGCCAGCGGCCACGAACACAGCGTCTGAATCCTTGAACGGCCCTGGCGACTACACAGCGCGCAAGGCGTTCTTTGACCGTGTACTGACGGTCTACGGGCGCAAGCCCGTGCTGGAAGCACTGCTGGACCCCGCCCTGACCTTGCACGCCCTGCACATCGCCGACAGCAATCGCGATGGCGGCGTGATGGCCGAGATCCTGCGGGCCGCCCAGCGCCGCGGCGTGGAGCCGCGCTACCACGGCCGCGCCGAGCTGGCGCGCATTTCCCGCAACGGACGCCAGGACCAGGGTGTGGCGGCGGACATCCTCTGCCCCGCCTTCCAGCGGCTGGAGGACTACCTGGAAAAGCTGCCGGCGCCGCCGCAGCGCCTGCTGGCGCTGGACGGTATCACCAACCCGCAGAACCTGGGCATGATCATTCGCTCCGCCGCCGCCGGACAGATCGACGGCATTGTGCTGGCGAAACGCGGCAACGCGGCCCTGGGGCCGCTGGTAATCAAGGCCAGTGCCGGCACCGTCTATCGGGCGCCGCTGCTGGCCTGTGCAGAGCTGCCCGCGGCGCTGCGGGCCTGCAAGACCGCCGGCATCAGTGTTTGCAGCCTGCGCGCGGACGCCAGCGAGAGCCTGTTCAGCCACCGGCCCGGGGGGCACTGTGTCTATGTGCTGGGCAACGAAACCGAGGGCGTCTCCGCCGCCACCGACGCGCTGGCGGACGTGGCCCTGGGGATTCCCATGCGCAACGGGGTGGAATCACTCAACGTGGCGGTAACCGCCAGCCTGATTGCGTTCTCCGGCTACTTGGACAAATAGCCCATGGCCTCTTCGAGGCCGCGCAGGGTCAGAGGGTACATGTGGCCCTCCAGCAGCTTGTGGGTCATGGCGGTGGACTGGGTGTACTCCCACTCCTCCTGCGGCACCGGGTTGATCCAGATGACTTTCTCGTAGGTCTGCTTCAGGCGCCGCATCCATACCTCGCCCGCCTCCTCGTTCCAGTGCTCCACCGAACCGCCGGGCTGGGCGATCTCGTAGGGCGACATGGCGGCGTCGCCGACGAAGATCACCTTGTAGTCGTGGCTGTACTTGTGCATGACGTCCAGCAGCGGCAAGCGTTCATTGTGCCGGCGGACATTGTTGCGCCACACGCTCTCGTAGATGAAGTTGTGGAAGTAGAAATACTCCATGTGCTTGAACTCGGTGCGCGCCGCGGAGAACAGCTCCTCGCACACGCGCACGTGCGGGTCCATGGAGCCGCCGACATCGAAAAACAGCAGCACCTTCACCGCGTTGTGTCGCTCCGGAACCATCTTGATGTCCAGCAGCCCCGCATTGCGGGCAGTGGAACGGATGGTATCGTCCAGATCCAGCTCGTCGGCGGCGCCGGTGCGGGCGAACTTGCGCAGCCGCCGCAGGGCCACCTTGATGTTGCGGGTACCCAGCTCCACGCTGTCGTCGAGGTTGCGGAATTCACGCTTGTCCCAGACCTTCACCGCCTTGCGGTTGCCGCCATTGGGGCCCACGCGGATGCCCTCCGGGTGGTAGCCCTGCTGGCCGAAGGGCGAGGTGCCGCCGGTGCCGATCCACTTGCTGCCACCCTGGTGGCGCTCCTTCTGCTCCTCCAGCCGCTTCTTGAACTCCTCGATCAGCTTTTCCAGCCCGCCCAGGGATTCAATCTTCTCCCTGTCCTCGTCGGACAGCTGCTTCATGAATTCCGCCCGCAGCCAGTCGTCGGGGATAATGGCTTCAATGACGTCGTCCAGCGCCTCCAGGTCCTTGAAGTGCAAACCGAAGGCGCGGTCAAAGCGGTCGAAGTACTTCTCGTCCTTGACCAGGCAGGTGCGGCTGAAGTAGTAGAAGTCATCGATGGAGCCGAAAGCGACGTGCTGTTGCATGCCCGCCAGCAGGTCCAGCAGCTCGCGAGTCGTGACCGGTATGCCGGCGTCGCGCAGGCCGTGGAAGAAGTTGACCAGCATGAGGCTAGCGGCTTTCCCGGCGGTGCATGAAGGCCAAACGCTCCAGCAGGTGCACATCCTGCTCGTTTTTCAGCAGGGCGCCGTACAGGGGCGGAATGGCCTTGCTGGCATCGCGGTTCTTCAGTACTTCATCGGGAATGTCGTCGGCCAGAATCAGCTTCAGCCAGTCGATCAGCTCCGAGGTGGAGGGCTTTTTCTTCAGCCCCGGAATCGAGCGCAGGTCGAAGAACACTTCCATTGCTTCCTGCACCAGGGCCTGGGCAATGCCCGGGTGGTGCACGTCGATGATCTTGCGCATGGTGTCGCGGTCGGGGAAGTTGATGAAGTGGAAGAAGCAGCGGCGCAGGAAGGCGTCCGGCAGTTCCTTCTCGTTGTTGCTGGTGATGATGATGATCGGACGCTGTTTCGCCTTGATGGTCTCGCCGGTTTCATAGACGAAGAATTCCATCCGGTCCAGCTCCACCAGCAGGTCGTTGGGGAACTCGATGTCGGCCTTGTCCACCTCGTCGATCAGCAGTACCACCTGCTCATCTGCCTCGAAGGCCTCCCACAGCTTGCCCTTCTTGATGTAGTTGGCAATGTCCTGGACCTTGGCATCGCCGAGCTGGGAGTCGCGCAGGCGGGATACGGCATCGTACTCGTAGAGGCCCTGCTGGGCCTTGGTGGTGGACTTGATGTGCCACTGGATCAGGCGCTTGCCCAGCCCCAGGGCCACCTCCTCCGCGAGCATGGTCTTGCCGGTGCCGGGCTCGCCCTTGATCAGCAGCGGCCGCTGCAGGGTGACGGCGGCGTTGACCGCCATCCGCAGGTCGTCCGTGGCAACGTAGCGTTCGGTTCCCTCAAATTTCATAGTCAGTCCATCAGCAGTCAAAAACAAAGCGGCCAAGGGTAGCGACGGCGGCCGCGCGAATCAAGGCGCTTTGTCAGCGTCCGCGTCCGCGCGCATGCCGCGTACCTCCGCGTCCGCGGCCGCGTCGCCGTCCTGGTTGAAGCGGCGCTGCCAGATCTCGAGTTTGCGCCGGCGTCGGCGCCAGTACACGAAAGCGCCGATCGCAATCGCGGCCAGCACGATGGCCGCCAGGCTCAGGGCCGGGCCCTTGAGGTCTTCCTCGGGAACATCCGGCGGCCGGGTGCTGATGGTGGGGGCAGCCTCGGGGGCAATCACCTCCACGTACAGGGGCAGCTCACGTTCCAGGGTCTCCCCCTTCAGTTCCACCAGCAATTGATAGCGCCCCCCGCGTTCGAACGCGGGAATGCTGACCCGGTACTCGCCGGTCGCGGGCAGCGGATAGGTGCCGGTGACGTCTATGGTTTCGCGGAAATCGTCGGGGCCGGTAATCAGCACACTGATGGCAAACAGCTGCATCAGGTCCTGACTGGTGATGACTTCGCCACTGTCGCGCAGGCGGATGCCCAGCTCCGTGACCCGGTCCGCGGGCAGACTGTTGGGCAGCGGATCGACTTCCAGTTGCAGATCCGATATCACCGATACCCGGCTGCGGGCGCCGTCGGGCACCGCCAGGGTCCAGGCGCCACGCTCCGGCGCAGTGACCGTTACCAGCGCAAACTGGCCGCTGCGGAACCATTCGACGCCGTCGCGCTTCTCGTCCGGATGGTATTCCTCTTCACCGGGGCTGGTCAGGGTGACGTCGGTGGTCGGCTGGTCGTAGAACACGAGCGCAGTAAACTCGTCGACACTGTCATCAATGAGGAAAATGTTGCCTACCACCGGCACCCGCGCCGAGGGCGCAACCATTTCCAGGGACTGGACGAAAATCCCGGTCAGCTCGGCGGCGGTTTCGGCCTTCTCGGCAATACCGGCGGTGGTATCCGCGAGTGCCCGCAGGAAAGTCCAGTCGGCCTCGTCCGAGAGCGCAATGGTATGCACCGGAATCCCGGTGGCACCCAGGTCGGGGGCGGTATCCGCCAACAGGTCACGGGCCGCGGCGGCATTCGCCATGGGCGAAGGCGATACATCCACCTTGCCGTCGGTCAGCAGCACGATGCTGGTGCGGTAGGCGGAGCTGAGGCTGCCGAGATCATAGGTGGCCGCGGCCAGGGCAGAGGGAATATTGGTACGCTGGCCCGAGTTATCGATCCGCGCTACCGCCTCCAGGGCCTGCTCCCGCCAAGCGGCGTTGACCGTGGCATGGGGCACGATCTGCTCGACGCTTTCGCCAAAAATCCAGACGCCGGCGCGGGCGCCCTCTGGCAACAGCCGCACGATCAGCTCCAGCGCCGGGCCTCGCAGGTTGTCGGGATCCGACTCTTTCATGCTGCCGGAGATGTCGATCAGCAGCCGCAGGTCCGGTTGCGGCCCCAGCGGCGCCTGGGCGTGGAGCCTGGCAGCGGGCAGCAAAGTGGCCAGCAGCAACAGCGCCACAGTCAGCCAAACGGGTGCTTTCGTGCTCAGCTTGGGCATGATGAATCCTCCTTTCAGGGCCTTTTGGCGACCCGGGGTTTGCGCAGGACAAGAATGCGCAGGAGCAGCGTCAGCAGCAGCGCCAGCGCCACGGCGACAGCCAGGGGTCGCAACGCGTGCTGGGCGGCCTCTGGCCCTGCGGTCAAAAGCTGGAAGGCGGCGACGATCAACGCCGGCGCCAAAGTGTCAACTCCTTCATAAGGATAGGCCGGGGTCAGCAGCAGGGCCAGTCCGGTCAGCAGCAGCAGCCAGCGCCAGACCGGCCGCCAGCTACGCCGCAGCCACAGGAACAGGGCGCCGAGCGCCAATACGGCGGAACCTGTGTAGACTGCCAGCGCCGTGAGATAGCCCTGATCCTCCAGCATTATCGCTCCTCCTCGACCCAGTGTACTATGTGCTCCTCATGGCTGTCCGGATGCACATGCTCCTCCGGCAGGACGCGCCCGCGGACGGAGATACCGGCGCGGTGCACCGAGTCTGGATCGCCCGATAGCAGTGGATGCCACTCGCGCAGGGGCTCACCCCGGGCTCGCAGCCGATAGGCGCAGGTGGGCGGCAGCCAGTCCAGCGCCGCCTGGTTGTCCGGAGTCAGGGTGACGCAGTCCGGCACCAGCGCACTGCGGCGCGGGTACTGGCTGCAGCGGCAGCTGTCCGTATCCAGGTAGCGGCAGCTGATGCGGGTATAGAACACCTCGCCACTGTCCTCATCCTGCAGCTTGTGCAGGCAGCAACGACCGCAGCCATCGCACAATGCCTCCCACTGCGCCGCGGTTAACGCGGCGAGGGGTTGCTGCCACCAGTCAGCCACCTGCGCTATCCCGCACACGCGCACTCTCGCGCTGCAGCAGTTCAGCGTCGGTCGGCGGCATCTGCAGAAAGAAACCCTGGCTCTCGATTTTCTCCAGGACTTCCGCTGCCTGCACCCGCGCCAGCTTGCGGCCGGCATCCAGGGCCAGCACCATCACCGGTTGCGGCTCGCCAAACTGGGCCAACAGCAGCTCTGGCACCTCAGCCAACCCCATGGTCTTGTCCACGTACAGATACATTTCGGGCTTCCGCGGGCTGCGGAAAATCTGGCAGATGCGCTTCATGTCGCGGCCTCCAGGACCCGGCGCAGTGGCGCGATCACCCGCTCTGCACGCCAGCCGCCCCAGGCCGGCGGATCCGGCAATTCCGCTCCGAGTTGCTGGCGCAGCAGGATTTCGTAGTCTTTTGCCTGCAGCAGTGCTTCCGGCGCCACCCCCAGTTCGCGGGCGATGATCTTCGCCCGGGTCTTGAGTGCCTGCAGCTGTTTGCGTTCAGCGGGCTCCAGCGGCTGCGGCAAGCGCGGCGGCAGCTCAGACTCGGGCAGATCCCGCTGCGCCGCCAGCAGCGCCAGCAGGGCTTCGCCGTCGCGGCGCAGGGCGCCGGGACTCAGGCAGCCGCTGCGCTCGACCGCCGCCAGACTCTGCGGGTCCGTTTCGGCCAGCACCAGGCAGGCGTTGTCATCGATGATCCAGCCCCGGGGCTTGTTGCGGCTGCGAGCAGTGTCTTCGCGCCAGGCGCAGAGAGCGTGCAGGCGCGCGGTGGCGCGCCGGTCCAGCTTCCAGGCAGATTTAATCCTGTGGGCAAAATTGAGGTTGTCGGCGCGAAAGTTTGCCAGCGTGTCGGCGCCGTCCGCCAACACCCAGTCCAGCTTGCCCTGGGCCACACAGAGACCCTGCAGCTTGCGCCATACCGGCAGCAGGTGGGCCACGTCCTGGGCAGCGTATTCGCACTGGGAGGCGGTCAGAGGACGCTGCAGCCAGTCCGAACGGGTCTCGCCCTTGGGCAGGTCCACGCCCTCCAGGTCGAGCACCAGGGCGCGGTAACCCATGCCGAAACCGTGATCGACCAGGGCCGCGGCGCGCTGGGTGTCGAACAGGGGTTCCGGCAATACGCCCAGCCAGCGATCGAAGACCTCCAGGTCCTCGCTGGCGGAGTGCAGGACTTTTATTGTGCGCGGGTCCTGCAGCAGGGCCCGCAAGGGCGCCAGATCGGTCAGCGGCAGCGGGTCGACCAGCCAGGCCTTGTCGCCAAAGCAGAGCTGCACCAGCGCCACCTCGGGATAGAACGTGTTGGTGCGCATGAATTCGGTATCCACCGCCACGGCCTCGGCACCTGCATGCTCGGCCAGCAGTGTCGCCAGGGCGGCGTCACTCTCGATCAATTTCCACTCCACGCTCAGGACTCCTGTGCCATCTGCCGGCGACCGCTGAATGCGTGGGCCAGGGTACTGCCATCGACATATTCCAGCTCCCCGCCAAGAGGCACGCCGTGGGCGATGCGCGACACGTTGATGCCCCGCGGCAGCAACATGTCCGAGAGGTAGTAGGCGGTGGCCTCGCCCTCTACTGTGGGATTGGTGGCCAGGATCACTTCGGTGACACCCTCCTCCACCACCCGGGCCTGGAACCGATCGAGGCCAATTTCCTTCGGGCCGATGCCGTCGATCGGCGACAAGTGCCCCATCAGGACAAAGTAGAGACCCCGGTAGCTGCCACTCTGCTCCACCGCCAGCACATCGCCGGGGGTTTCCAGCACACAGATGGTGTGGTGGTCCCGACGCGGGTCGCTGCATATTTCGCAGACATCCAACTCGGTGAAGTTGCGGCAGCGGCTGCAGTGATCTACCCGATCCACGGCTACCTGCAGCGCATCGGCCAGCGCCAGGGCGCCGTCACGGTCGCGCTCCAGCAAATGCAGGGTCATACGCTGAGCGGACTTGGGGCCGACGCCGGGGAGACAGCGCAGGGCATCCATCAGATTGCTGAGGGCGGGACTGAATTTCATGCAGTTCTCTACAGGGAGCTCAGAAGGGCATCTTGAAGCCGGGGGGCAGACTCATCCCCGAGGCGAGTCCGGCCATGGCCTCCTTGTTGTGAGCCTCGACCTTGCGCACCGCGTCGTTGACCGCCGCTGCCAGCAAATCCTCCAGCACTTCCCTGGGCTCGCTGAGCACGCTGTCGTCGATACGCACACGCTTGACGTCGTGACGGCCGGTCATGGTCACGATCACCAGGCCCGCAGCGGCCTCGCCGGTGACCTCGGACCTGGCCAGTTCTTCTTGCGCCTTCTGCATGTCAGCCTGCATCTTCTGGGCCTGCTGCATCAGATCATTGATGCCTTTCATCTCGTCTCCTCAGGAATCCATGGGGGTAATCGAGCCGCGGTCCAGTTCACCGTCAAAGCGCTGGATCAACTGCTGCAGCAACGGGTCGTGCTCGATGGCCTGCTCCGCTTCCAGCTGGCGCTCCGCGGCGCGACGCGCGCTGCGTTGGGCAGGGGTTTCCAGCTGTGGACAGCCGGGCTCAATGGAAACAGACACCGGGGTGTCGAAGTAGTTCTGCAGCGCCAGGCGGATACGATCCGCGTGCCCGGGGTTGAACAGGGCGAGGTTGCTCTCGTCCAGCACGAACTGAAAATCCGTGCCCTGCTGAGCCTGTAGCGCGCAGTGGGAAGCGATATTCTGGACGATACCGGCAAGACCAAGCCTGGCAAGCAGGTCCGGCCAGTCTTCGGGCGCCATCATCGACGGCGCCGTAGCGCGGTCGATGCGAGAAGCGGGTGTGGCTGCGACTGACGGTTCGGGCCGGGGTAGCTGTGCGGGCGCGGGCCCGGCAGCGGGTGCAGGCGGCTGGATCGGCGGGGGCGCTGCGGCGGGCGCAGGCGCTGGGGACCGGGCTTGCGGCACCGGTTGCACTGGGCGGGAAGCAGTGCCATTAGCGCCATTTTGTGAGGCGGGGGCGGCTGGGGTCGCACTGCCCGAGCCCGAGCCCGCACCTGCTGCGGAGGAATCATCGCCACCGACCGCGCCGGAATCCGGCAGCAGCGCCGGCCGGAAGGCCAGCATCCGCAGCAGGGTCATCTCAAAGCCGCTGCGCGGATCCGCGGCATGCGGCAGGTCACGCTTGCCGTTCAACGCCATCTGGTAGAACAGCTGCACGTCTTCCGCAGTCAGCCTGCCCGCCAGCGCCTCGATACGCTCGGCGTCACCGCGGCTATTGTCGCGCAGTTCCGGCAGCACCTGGGCCACCGTGATCCGGTGCAGCAGCGACTGCATTTCCTCGAGGCTGGATTCAAAGTCCGGCGCGTGCTCGGCCATGCGCGCCACAGTGTCCAGTAGGGCCGCCGGCTCTCCCGCCGCAAGCGCGTCGAGCAGCTGATAGACAAAGCTCATGTCCACCGTGCCCAGCATGCTGCGAACCCCGGCTTCGGTGATGCTGCCGGAACCAAACGCGATTGCCTGGTCGGTGAGACTCAGGGCATCGCGCATGCTGCCATCGGCGGCGCGGCCCAGCAGCCACAGGGCAGGCTCCTCGAAGCGGATCATCTCCACCTCCAGCACCCGCGCCAGGTGGCCTGCGATCTGCTCCGGCACCATGTTTTTCAGGTTGAACTGCAGGCAGCGCGAGAGCACGGTGGCGGGCAGTTTCTGCGGGTCCGTGGTCGCCAGCAGGAACTTCACGTGCGGCGGTGGCTCCTCAAGGGTTTTCAGCAGGGCGTTGAAGCTGCTGTTGGAGAGCATGTGTACCTCGTCAATCAGGTACACCTTGTAGCGCGAGCGGGTGGGCGCGTATTGCACGTTTT
Source organism: Haliea sp. (assembly GCF_040221975.1). Taxonomy (GTDB): domain Bacteria; phylum Pseudomonadota; class Gammaproteobacteria; order Pseudomonadales; family Halieaceae; genus Haliea. The sequence goes on along the minus strand of NZ_JAVJWR010000033.1, from coordinate 258,859 downwards.
CCAGCAGGTCGCGGGTGTCTTCCACCTTGGTACGGGAGGCAGCGTCGACCTCCAGCAAGTCCACGCTGCGGCCTTCGGCGATCTCGGTGCAGGAACTGCAGTTGCCGCAGGGCTCGGAGCTGACGCCAGTTTCACAGTTGAGGCTTTTGGCGAGAATGCGGGCGATGGTGGTCTTGCCGACGCCGCGGGTGCCGGTAAACAGGTAGGCATGGTGCAGGCGGTCATGGTCCAGAGCATTGATGAGCGCCTGCAGGACGTGTTCCTGACCAACCATTTCGCTGAAACGGCGGGGGCGCCACTTGCGGGCGAGAACCTGATACGACATTGAACAAGGGCCTTGCAGAAAAGCGTAGAGGATACACCAAAGCAAGCGGAGGGGGTAAAGTAGAGGCAACCCGAGCAGCCACACCCCGGCACACGCACCAGTAACTACCGTTGCTCCCTTCCGGGCCTGGCGGGGTTCGCTACCTGGCGTTGCGAGGGGACCACCCGGGTCGCCAAGCGGCGCATTCTCCCCGAAACCCTGCCGTGCTGCAAGTCACGTTGGTGCCACTGGTCTTCCCGGGCGTTCGATGCCAACGCCAGACCCGCCGACAAATCCCGTACCCCCGGCCGGTCATTGGGTCGCTTGCCAACCAATGTTAGTCGATATAACATCTATGTTATTCGCTCTAACATTGGTCGCCCCCATGCCAGGCTCCACCCGCCCGAACACCGGCAGTAGTCGAACGCTGCTGGTCAGCCTTGGCCTCGCCGCCGGGCTCACTGCGCTGCTGACCACCGCCATCACGCTCCGCGCCAGTCTCGCAGGACATCCACAATCAGCACCGCTGCCGGTCACGACTACCCTTTTCCGGCAGCAGGACAGTTACGAGCAGGCCCTGCGCCTGACCGGACTCCTGCAGGCCCGAGCCCGTGCCCGGTTGGCGTTTGAGGTGCCCGGACTGCTGCTGTCACTGAGCGCCCGGGAAGGCGAGCATGTGACAGCCGGCGCAGCACTCGCGCAACTGGACACCCGGCAACTGCAAGCGCAGCGTGCGGTGGCTGCCGCCGACCTGGCCAGCGTCGAGGCAGACCTGGAGCTGGCGCGCCTGCGCAGCGAGCGCAGCACCCGGCTGCAAGCCACTGGCGCCATTTCCGCCCAGGATGCGGATGCAGCGCGCCTGGGCGCGGCGGCCCTCGCCAGCCGCCGCCAGGCTCTGCTTGCGCGACTGCACAGTATTGATCTGGACCTGGAGAAATCCACTCTGCGCGCACCTTATGAAGGCGTCGTCGCCGCACGCGACGTCGATCCGGGCACGGTACTGGCAGTCGGCACACCGGTGTTGCAGCTGGTTTCCGCCGGTACCCTGCAGGCGCGCATTGGCATCCCCGCCGGTCACGTTGCTGCACTTGTGCCCGGGGAACGCTATCCGCTGCAATTGCCCAGCGGCTCAGTGGATGCGGTCCTGAGTGCAGTGCGCGCGGACCTCGATCCCCGTACCCGCACTGCCCTCGCCGTATTCGACCTGCCAGCCGGTGCCGCGGCACTGGACGGTGAGATCGCCACCCTGGTGCTCTCGGAAACAGTGGCCGCCGCCGGCGGCTGGCTGCCGATCAGCGCCCTGCTGGAAGGCGAGCGCGGCATCTGGACGGTACTGCGTCTGGGTCAGCGTGACGACGGCGCCACGGTAGCGCAGCGCGAGGCGGTGGAGGTCCTGCATGTCGACGGCAACCGAGCCTATGTCCGCGGCACTCTGCAGCCTGGCCAGCGAGTGATAGCCGATGGCATTCACCGTATCGCAGCCGGCACGCCGGTACAGCCGCTGGAGTCCTGAGATGCTCGCGCGCATTTTCTACAACAACGGCCGCTACTTCACCCTGCTGGTGCTGGTGATTCTGGTGGTGGGTATCTCCAGCCTGCGCTCCATTGCTCGCCAGGAAGACCCGACCATAACCAATTTTGTCGCCATCGTTACCACGGTCTACCCCGGTGCCGATCCGGCCCGGGTCGAAGCCCTCGTCACTCGGCCGCTGGAGGATGAACTGCGTCAGATCGCAGAGATCGACGAACTCAACTCCACTTCCGCCAGTGGCATTTCCAGCATCACGGTGAAGCTGGTGGACACCCTGTCTGCGCAGGATATCGAGCGCAGCTGGTCGGAGATCCGCTACGCCATCGATGATGCCGCCAGTCACTTCCCCCCGGGCGTGGCGCCACCGGTGTTCGACGACGACCGTTTCAGCGCCTACACCGCCATTGTCGCGCTGCGGGCACAGGACGCCGTCACGGTACCCCTGTCCCTGCTCAATCGAGTGGCGCTGGATTTTGCCGATGCCGCGCGCAATTTCAATGGCACGGAACTGGTGGATCTGTACGGCGAACCGGAGGAGGAAATCCGCGTCGCCATCGACGAACAGGCACTGATCAGCCGCGGCCTGGGTCTGGATGAGGTGGCTGCCGCCCTGCAGGCGGCCGACCCGCGCACAGCTGCCGGGCGCAGTGCCGGGGCCGGCAATGACTTCCTGATCGAGGTCGGTGGCGAGTTCAGCAGTACCGCCCGGGTGCGGGAAGTCGTTCTGCGTGCGCAAACCGACGGCAGCGCCGTGCGCCTGGGGGACATCGCCCGGGTCTACCGCGCCGAAGTTACTCCACCCGCAGCCCGGGCGCTGGTACAGGGCCGGGAGGGCATTCTGGTAGGTGTGGTCATGCTCGACGGCCGCCAGGTGGACAAGTGGGCCCGGGACTTCAGCGACTTTGTGGATGACTACCGCGCGCTGGCGCCCCAGGGCATCAGCCTGGAGATCAGCTACGACCAGAGTATCTATACCCTCGAGCGCCTGCAAAGTGTCGCCATCAATCTGGCAGTGGGAGTCGTGCTGGTGCTGTTGGTACTGCTGTGTACGATGGGCTGGCGCGCGGCCGTGGTGGTGGCCTGCATCCTGCCCCTGTGCACCCTGTTTTCGGTGGCGGTTTTGTACCAGCTGGGTATCGGCATTCACCAGATGTCGGTCAGCGGCCTGGTGGTGGCGCTGGGGCTGCTCGTGGACGGCTCCATCGTCATGACCGACGAAATCCGCAAGCGCCTGGTGGACCACGGCGACAGCCCCCTGTCCTCCATCGCTGGCGCCGTGTCGCGCCTGCGGGTGCCCCTGCTCTCCTCCACCGCGACGACGGTGCTGGCCTTCATGCCCATGGTGATCCTGCCCGGGCCCGCCGGCGACTTCATGAGCTCCATTGCCATCGCCGTGGTGGTAATGCTGATCGGCTCGCTCTTGTTGGCGCTGATCGTGACCCCGGTACTGGCGGCCTGGCTGCTGCCAAAGGGACTGCAGCGCACGGGTCGCTGGTGGGAAATGGGCGTGCGCAGTGGCCACCCGGGGCGTCTGCTGGTGCGCACCCTGGACTGGTCCCTGCGCAATCCCGGAAGTTCCGTGGCGCTGGCGCTGGTGCTGCCGCTGACGGGATTCCTGTGCCTGTCATCCCTGACCGCACAGTTCTTCCCCGGTACCGATCGCGACCAGATGTATCTGCAGGTGAAGCTGCCGGACGGGCGCTCCATCAATGACACCAGCGCCCTGGTACAAAAGCTGGATGCACAACTGCGCGCGGACCCGTTGATCCGGCGGGTGGACTGGACCATCGGCGAGAGTGCGCCTGCCTTCTACTACAACATGTTCCGCACCCGCGAGCGGATCCCCAGCTGGGCCGAGGCGCTGGTGCTGACCACTGACCCGAAACAGACCGATGCGCTGATCCGGCGCCTGCAGCGGGAGGTGGACCGGGACTACCCCGCGGCGCGTATCATCGTTCGCGGTATCGACCAGGGACCACCGGTGATGGCGCCACTGGAGGTGGAAATCTATGGCGACAACCTGGATGTGCTGAGGGCGCTTGGCGAGCAGTTTAGACTGCGGCTGGAGCAGTTGCCAGACGTCACCCACACCAATACCAGCCTGGTGGCCGGCGCGCCCAAGCTGGTGTTTGAGGCCGACGAAACCCGGCTGCGGCTGGCGGGCCTGCAGCGGCGCGACGTCGCCGCGGCGCTTGACGCGGCCCTGACCGGCATCACCGGCGGCGAAGTGCTGGAAGGCACCGAACGCCTGCCAGTGCGGGCGCGGCTGGAGGAAGCGAGCTGGGGCAGCGCCGGCCAGATCGCCGCCCTGCACCTGCCCCTGCGTAACGGCGCGGGCGCAGAAAGCGGTATTCCCGGCGTCGCCCTGCAGAGTCTGGGCGAGTTCACGCTGGTGCCTTCCCGCAGCCCCATCAGCCGCACCCGCGGTGAGCGTACCAACATCGTGCAGGCCTACCTGACCCGCGGAGTGCTGCCGGAAGAGGCGCTGGCCCGCCTGCGGGCCGATCTGGAAGCGAACCCCGTTCCGCTCCCCGAGGGCTACCGCGTCGGCTTTGGCGGTGACAGCGACGAGCGCGCCGGGGTGGTGGACAGCATCATGGCACCCATGGGGATGATCATCGCCATGCTCGTGGCTACCATCGTGCTCACCTTCAATTCCTGGCGCCTGTCGCTGGTGGCCGTGCTGGTGTGCATCTGCTCCACCGGTCTGAGCCTGCTGTCGCTGGCGGTTTTCCAGTACCCCTTCGGTATCCAGGCCCTGATTGGGGTTATCGGCTCCATCGGCGTGTCCATCAATGCAGCGATCATCATCATGACCGCCCTGCAGCTCGAACCGGGCGCCATGGCGGGCGGGCTTCACGCCATTCGCGGCGTGGTGATGGACTCCAGCCGCCACATTGTCTCCACCACCATTACCACTTTCGGCGGCTTCCTGCCCCTGATCCTGGAGGGGAGCCAGTTCTGGCCGCCCTTTGCCATGGCAATTGCCGGCGGCGTGTTGTTGTCCACCGTAGTCTCCTTCTTCCTGGTGCCGCAACTGTTCCTGTTGCTGCGCCGGCGGCCGGGCCTGTTTCCAGCGCCTGCTACAGCCGCCGCGGGGGAACTCCAGCGATGACCGGGAAACCAAAAGTGCAGCCCCGCGGGTACCATCACGGTGATCTGCGCAACGCGCTGATCATCGCTGCAGCGGAATTGATCGAGGAGAGCGGCAGCCTCGACTTTGCCATGATCGACGCTGCACGCCGCGCCGGCGTCAGCAGCGCAGCGCCCTACCGCCATTTCAGGGACAAGGCCGCGCTCCTCGATGCCGTGCTGGAGTTCGCCTTCTTCGCCCTGAGCCAGGAGATGGATGCGGTGACCCGCAACCAGGAGCGCGGCAGCATCGAAGCCATCGTTGCCCTGGGTCAGGCCTATATCCGCTTTGTCACCGGCCACCCGCAGTTCTATGACCTGATGTGGGGAGACCGCGACAAGCGTTTCGTTGACGACGTCGAAAACGAACTGCGAAGCTCCGGATTCTACCTGCTGGTAGCCACGGTGGAGGCCTGGTGTCAGCGTAGCGGCCGCGATGGGGAAGATGCCCTGACCCTGTCGATCAAGCTCTGGGCCATGGCGCACGGTCTCAGCGGCATCGCCATGCACGGCCACGTCGAGCGCTTCCTGCCCCAGGCGGATGTGTACTCCCTGCTGGAAAGCAGCACCCAAACCTTTCTGGAAGGTGTACGACGAGGAGCGTGAACTGCCCACCCTTCCCCCAGGTTCTGCCGGTGGGCGTGAACGGTGGAGACTCTGGACAGGTTGCCCGCTAGCCGGGGCGAGCCACCCGCAACAGTACGAACGCCAGGATGATTGCCGGCAAGCCGGTGGCGGCGGTAATGAAAAAGAACGGTACCCAGCCCACCAACTCCGCCAGCATCCCGGTGAAACCCGCCAGCAACTGCCCGGGCAGGGTCATCAGCGAACTGAACAGGGCGTACTGGGTGGCAGTATAGGCGGTGTTGGTGAGACTGGAGAGGTAGGCGATAAACACCGAGATCGCCAGCCCGCCGGAAACATTGTCGGCCATGATCGCCAGCACCAGGCCATGGGTTTCCGGGCCGATGAACGCCAGCCAGGCAAAGGCCAGGTTGGTAGCCGGCGCCATGAAAGCGGTCAGGAGCAGAATGCGGGCGATACCGAAACGGGCCACCAGCAAGCCGCCCACCACGGCGCCCAGCAGGGTCATGCCGAGACCGAAGGCGGCGGCGATATTGGCAATCTGGGCCTTGCTGAAACCGAGGTCCAGATAAAAAGGGTTGGCCATGACCCCCATGAAGATATCAGTGAGCCGAAAGGTCGCGATGAAAGCGAGAATCAGCAGCGCTACGCGGCCATAGCGCTGGAAGAACTCCGCAAACGGGCACACCACGGCGCCGATGAGCCAGGCCTGCATGTCCCGGCGCCAGCCCCGGTGCACAGTAGTGGCCAGGTAGTCGGTCACCCGCTGCTCGAACTGCAGCGTAGTCTGGTTCACCGCAACCGTCGGCTCGGCGATCACCAGGGTGGTGACGATGCCCACCGCCATCAACAGCCCCATGACGCCATAGGCCAGCGACCAGCTGTCGAGATTGGCGAGGTGCAGCGCCCCCGCCCCCGCCGCCAGGATCGCCACCCGGTAGCCGGTCACGTAGGTGGCCGCCATCGCTCCCTGGCGGTGCTTTGCCTCCGCTTCCACTCGGTAGGCGTCAATGGCGACGTCCTGGCTGGCGGAGCCGAAGGCGGCCAGTATCGCCCACAGGGCCACCAGACCCAGTTGCTCCCGCGGGTCGGTGAAGGCCATGCCCAACAGGGCCGTGGCGATCACCACTTGCGCCAGTAGCATCCAGGCCCGCCGCCGCCCCAGCAGCCGGCTGAGCAGCGGCAACTGGGCGCGATCGATTAGCGGCGCCCATAATACCTTGATGGAATGGGCCATGCCGACCCAACTGAGAAAGCCTATAGCCGTCAGCTCGACGCCCAGATCACGCAGCCAGGCGCTGAACGTCCCCCCCACCAGCAGCAGCGGCAGGCCGGCAGAAAAGCCGAGGAACAGCATGCCGATGACCCGGGGATTGAGATAGACGCGCAGGCCTTCGGGGGCGGGTTCGGCTGCAGGCCCGGTCACGGCTTTGCGGCTGCTCCGGATGCCAGCCGCCCCAGGCTCCCGGCATTACCGACAGCGGCAGCAATCTGGGTGCGGGCGATCCAGCCCATGACTGAAATGCGGTTATCCATTGGACGCTTCTTCCGGGGTGGCTGCGAGGCGCTACATCATAGCGGGTGCGGGGTCTGGTGCAAACGTCGGGGAATGGCGTATTCTGGACGCGATTTCCCGGTCGTCCCCCACTGCATCCAGACATGAGAGAGTCCAGTGACCGATCCATACAACCCTGTAAACCCGACCCGCGCCGAGATCGATGCGCTACCCGGCCTGACCCTGCTGGAATTCGGCACTGACTGGTGCGGGCACTGCCAGGCGGCGCAACCCATCATCAGCGCGGCAATTGCGGAGCATCCAGCGTTGCGCCACCTCAGGCTGGAGGACGGCAAGGGCCGACCGCTGGGCCGCTCTTTCGGCGTCAAGATGTGGCCCACACTGGTATGCCTCCGCGATGGTCAAGAGGTCGGCAGACTGGTGCGTCCGTCGAGCACAACGGCGCTGCAGGAGCTCTTGGCCAGGGCATGGAAAGAGCGCCCGGAACAAGGGTCCAGTGCCCGCTTGCGTTAGGGGCAGGTAAACGCCCGCAGCATGAAAAAAGCCTGCCTGACATCCATTCCGGTGTTGCTGCTGGCAGCGGGATTGCTGTGGACGATGCTGCCGCTGCTGTATCCAGACTGGGCGGAGGGCAAGCAGGCCGCCGAGCCGCAGGTGTTGCTCGGCACAGACTTCAGTCCGGTCGTCGCGGCAGAAGCCAGGTCCGAGGGTGACGCGCTGCTGATCACCCGCATGCAAACGGATGCAGCGGTGTTCCGGGCCAATCCGCGTTTCGATGCCTCTCGCTACCCGCAGCTGCGCCTGCATCTGCAAGGCCTGCGCCCGGAGTCGCGGCTGTTCCTGTTCTGGCGTACTGCTGAACTGCCCACCCGACAGCGTTCACTGGAGCTGGATCATTACCGTGATGGAACCCAATGGTTCGCCCCGGGCCACAGCGAGTTCTGGCGCGGCACAGTGGTGGAGGTGGCGATAGGAGTCTTTGGCGAGGCCGGTACAGAACCCTTGCGACTGCGAGAGCTTGCCTTCCATGGCGTGACCCGCGAACGCATGGCGGCCCGCATGATCGCGGAGTGGAGCAGCTTCCAACCCTGGCTGCATTCGGCCATGAACCTGCATCGGGGAATTCCGCCAGCGGCGGTCGCACACCCCAACGCCGTAGCCGCGCTGGGAGTCGCGATCGCGCTGCTTCTGCTGGTCATTGCTGCGGCAGTGCTGCGCCTGTCCCGGCGTACCGTCGTCGCCGCGGGGTTGCTGGTGCTGTTCCTGCCCTGGCTGGTACTGGATCTGCTGTGGCAGGGGCAGCTCAACACCCGCGTGGCGCTCTCCCGCGATCAGTTCGGCGGCCTGGACCAGCAGACTAAACACCAGCGTGACCTCGACTCGGCGCTGTTCAATTATGCACAGGAATTGCGGACATTGGTGCCTGCGGATCCACAGCAACGCTTATTCCTGCTGCACGATTCCCGCGGCCACAATTACCAGCGCCTGCGCCTGCAGTTTCACCTGCTGCCCCTGAACATCTATAACTATGGCTCGACCCTGCTGCCGGTCGGCGAGATGCGCCCCGGCGACTATGTGTTGCAGTTCGGCGCGCTGGAGGGGCTGCACTACGACCCCGCCAGCGGCCTGCTCACAGGTAACAACCAGCGCTGGCAGGCACTCATGCTCAGCCAGCATGAGCTGGGACGCCTGTTTCGCCTGACCCGGGAACTACCGCCTGTCGCGACGGGGCAGCGTCGATGATGCCATTGCTGGAGGAGATAAATCTTCCTGGACTGCTGGTCGCTACCTTGCTGCCCTGGTGCGCGGGAGCAGTCGCGGCGCGAGTGATCATCGGGGCGGCTCCCCTGAGCCTCTTGCTGGGCCACGGATACCTGCTGGGACAACTGCTGGTGGTGATACTGCTGCTGGGCTGGGACGCGGCAGGTTTAACCTTCGCCTTCGCGCCGCTGGCGGCTCTGCTCGGCGGCGTCACCGTGCTGGGCAGCCTGCCGTGGTTGCGCAGGTTCCAGCGTCAGCGACGTTCACACCCGCTTTGGCCAGGTGCGATGAGGGTTCACTGGCGGCACATGCTGTGGTTGTTGCCGTTGCTGTTATTCCTGACGGTTCGCGGCAGCGCAATGGCCCAGGAAATGGCACTGCGGCCCCTGTTTGCCTGGGATGCGTGGATGAACTGGGTACCTCGGGCGGTGGTATGGTTCCAGCACGGGGAGCTCACTGCCTTCGGCACCCCTGACGCGTGGCTGGCCGCACCTCCAGCCACTGAACTCTACACCCTCGGCAACTGGCGCGCCGGTGATTATCCGCCCGCGATACCTTTGCTATTGTTGTGGCAGATGCTGGGAGCTGACAGCTACGACCATACACTGCTCTATCTGCCCTGGCTGCTACTGCCCGGCGCCTGCGCCCTGGCCCTGTGGGGACATCTGCGAGCACTGGATCTGCCGCACTGGGCAACGGCGCTGGCGCTCTATGCCTTGTTGAGCCAGCCCCTCCTCACTACCCACAGCACTCTGGCGGGCTATGCCGATCTGTGGCTGGGCGCGGCCTTCGGTCTTGGCGCCATGGCATTGGCCCACTGGCAGCATACTGGCGCCTGGCGCCACGGCCTGCTGGCCATCACCCTGGCGCTCATGTGCGCCCTGTTGAAGACTCCCGGGCTCGGTTTTGGTGCGCTGCTGCTGGGGGCGGCGGTGATCCTGCTCTGGCGCCCTCCTGCTCGCTGGTTGCTGGCCTCGGCAGCGACGGTCTGTACCCTGTTGTTGCTGGGGCTCCTGCTGGGCCTGCACCCGCGCGTCGCGGAACTGGACGCGCTGCTGGTGCTGGACCTGCCGTGGACCCTGCCCACACTCACACTGGCGCCGCGCCCACTGCTACCCTACCTGTGGCAGGCATTGTTCGTGCAAGCCAACTGGCACCTGTTGTGGCTGTTGCTGCCGACCTGCCTGCTCGCGGGACTGGCCTGGCGCGGACTGGCGAGCCTGCACAGCATTGCCCTGCTGGTGCTGGTGGCGGGCTTCGGCCTGCTGTTGTTCCTGTTCGGGTTCACCCACTATTTCAAGGAAGCAGCAAACTTTGTGACCCTCAATCGCACTCTCCTCTACCTGGCGCCGCTGGCGGTGTATGTGGCCTTTGCCCAGCTCGCGCCAATACTGGCGCCGGACTCGTCCCGCTGATGGCTGGCCGCGGGCGGGAATCGCGACTGGCACGACTGGCGCCGCTGCTCGACGCCACGGCCCTCTGTGCCGCTGGCTATGGTGCGTTCCACCTGCGCTTCCCCCACCACGAGACAATGGAACCTCACTACCAGCTGGCCCTGCTGCTGGCGGTACTGCTGGCCCTGTTGTGGCTGCCCGCGACCCGGGCTTACCTGCGCCCGGGCTGGTTGCAGCCGGGCGCAGGATTGCGCGTGGCGGCACCGGGTCTGGCGCTGCTGTACGGCAGCCTCATGCTCGCCGCCACCTTGACCAAGACGACGGCAGATTTCTCCCGCATCTGGATGGGCAGCTGGGTCCTGCTTGGCATCGCGCTGATGGCGCTCTGGCGCCTGCTGGTCGCCCGCACAAGTGCCGTCAATCCGTTACGGGTGGTGTTGCTCGGGAGTGGCCTCCGCGCCCGGGACGCTGCACGGTCCCTGCGGGCACAGCACGGCAGCGCTGCGGTTGCGGGCTTCATATCACTGTTGCAGGAGACGCCAAGGGGGGACCTGCCCGCACCGGTACTGGGCACGCTGCTGCAGCTTGCAGATGTGCTCGCGGCAGAACCCGCCGTTACCGAGCTGTGGCTGGCAGCGGACAACAGTCCCGCCGGCGACGAGGATATCCTGCCACTGGCGTTGCAATTGAGCAGCGTGCCACTGCGGGTGGTCCCCGATGCGAGTCTGCTGCGGTTGGTGGGTCACAGCATTACCGAGGTGGCGGGAGTCACGCTGATCGAACTCAATGCGACCCCCCTGGATGGTCCCGACGCGCTGCTCAAGGAAGCCTTTGACCGCAGCGTTTCAACGTGCTTGCTGTTCCTGCTGGGGCCATTTCTGCTCCTGCTCGGCCTGCTGGTACGGCTGGACTCACCCGGGCCAGCGCTGTTTCGGCAACCGCGCCACGGCAGCGACGGCCGGATTATCCAGGTGTTCAAGTTCCGGACCATGGTGTACCAGCAGCAAACCGACGAACGCCAGGCGCGCCCGAACGACCCCCGGATTACCCGGCTGGGTGCCTTCCTGCGACGCAACAGTCTTGATGAACTGCCGCAGTTGCTGAATGTACTGCGTGGGGAGATGTCCCTGGTGGGACCACGGCCACACCCGGTATCCCTCAACGAGAACTTTCGGTACCAGATCAATGCCTACATGCAGCGACACCGGGTCAAGCCCGGAATCACCGGGTGGGCCCAGATTCACGGTTTGCGCGGGGAAACCGACACCCTCGACAAAATGCAGCAGAGACTGGACTACGACCTCTACTACATTGAGCACTGGTCTCTGTGGCTGGACCTGACAATTCTCCTGCGCACGGCGCTGCGTGGTTGGCGCCACAATGCCTACTGAGGAGAATGTTTTCACGAGCCCCGCACTGGTGGAATTCGCGGGCACTGCACTGGCCCCTTCCACCCTGGCAGAACTGCTCGCCTGGCTGCAGCAGCGGTGGCATAACGGCGAGCGGGGCCTGCTGCTGGGCCATCACAACCTGCACAGCCTTGTTCTTTGCCAGCGGGAGCCAACGGTCCGTGAATTCTACCGCAGTTGCCAGCGTTGCTACGTGGATGGCGTGGCGGTGCTCTGGTTGCTGCGCGCGGCGGGCTTTGATACGTCCGCGGCACAACGCTTTACTCTGATGGACAGCCTGCCGACGCTGTTGGAGTGGCTGCAAAGCGCCAACCTGAGCGTATATTACCTGGGCGGATCACCATTGGCTGCCGAACGCGCGCGAGCCTGGCTGGCGCGGGACTATCCACAGCTCAGGGCCAGGCTGCAACACGGCTACGACCTGGCAGAGGCAGAGACCATCAGCGCCATCAACCAGTTTCGCCCCGACCTGTTGCTGGTGGGTATGGGCATGCCGCGGCAGGAAGCCTGGCTCTTGCGCCACCGCGCGCAGCTCGACGCCGGCGCCATGCTGCAGGCGGGGGGGACACTGGACTATTACACTGGACTGCAGGCCAGGCCACCACTGTATCTCAGCCGCATCGGCCTCGGCGGGCTGTACCGCCTGCTGCTCGACCCGCGCCGACTCTGGTACCGCTACCTGGTCACCCCATGGTCGCTGCTGTGGCCCACAGTGAAGTTGCGGCGCGCCCTCGCCCAGGGGCGCCGCTGACCCGTCATCTATCTACCCGCGTCGCCGTGTGGCCAGAATCGTCCCCTGTAGGCCCAGGCGCCGCCATACCAGCACCAGACAGCCAGTATTGATCAGCAGACTACTGGCCACGCTGGTCAACGCCGCCCCAACGGCGCCCCAGATCGGTACCAGCCAGACCAGCAGCAGCAGATGACTGAGCGCGGCAAAGGCACTGACCCGAAGTGCAGGCCCCTGGTGCCCGGTCATCAGCAGCAGGATCTGGGCGGGGCCGAGCGCAACGCCAATCAGCCGTCCCAACAGCAGCGCCCCCAGGATAGGCTGGGCGTGCAGAAATGCCGCGCCAAACAAATGCAGCAGGAATTCAGAGCAGAGCCAAACCCCCGCAGCGAGCACCAGGGTCGGCCAGAGACCGATATGTGCGGCCTGGGTAACTACCGCCTGCAGGCGGCCCCGGTTGTGGCTGGCGTGCGCGGTCGCCAGCCAGGGCTGAATAACGGCGCTCGCGACCACTGCGGGCGTAGACGCGAGCTGGGCCAGGCGCTCGGCAATAAAGAACGCACCTGCCGCGGCGGGGCCCGCGAGCACACCCACCGCCAGGGTGTTGGCGTAGGTCATCACCAGTCCACAGGCGCTGGCACCGAACACCGGCAGTCCCTCTCGGAGCAGGCGGCTCAACCCTGGTACCGCGACTTCATCCGCGGTCGACGGCGCCACAGGCGCGCGCGGCGGCCGCCGGCCCAGCCGCCATTGCACACCGTGTACCAGCGCCAGTCCGCTGACCACGGCCAGCAGGGCCTCGATCGCGCTGAGGCGGGGCCCGGCAACTACCACGGCAGCGAGGGCCAGGACCGCGGTAAACAGGGGCCGCAGAACCTGGTAGGGGAGGAACGCACTCACTGTATGGCCACGGGCACGGCTCAGACCCTGGTACAGGAGCGTGGTAGCGGCGAGAGGCGCGCCCAACAGCGCCAGCAAGGCGATATCCGGAGCCACGGTAATAGTCGGTGGCAACTGCCACAACAGCAGTCTACCCAGGGCAAATATCAGCACTGAAGCCAGTGCGATCAATGCCAGTGCCCGCCTCAAAACAGCGCCCTGGGCGCGTCGATCCCCGCGCTGAACCTGAACCGCCATGTGGCGGCCGGCGACAATGGGCAGCCCCATGGCCAGTACGCCGCCGACAAGAAACAGCAGATTTTGCCCCCAGACATAGAGACCGTAGGCACTGGGGTCGGCGATGAGTCGCGCCAGCAGGATCTGCAACAGGAAGACCAGTAGCAGGCCGACGCCCTGCACGGCCCCCACCAGCACCCCGGCCCGGGCCACGTCCCCGAACAACCAGTCCGGCGTCAGGCGGTCTCGCCAGCTGCGCCTGTCTGGTACGTCCCTGCCGTGCTCGCCAGCGGTCACTCAGGCCCCGGTGCGCTCGCGGAAATACCTGACCGTATGTGCCAAGCCCTGTGCCAGCGCGACGCGCGGCTGCCAATCCAGCAGCTCCCGCGCCAGGCGGATATCCGGCTGGCGCTGCCGGGGATCATCTTCCGGCAAGGGCTCATGGATCAGTTCTGACCCGGTGCCGGTCTCGGCCAGCACCTGCATTGCCAGTTCACAAATAGTGAACTCCTGCGGGTTGCCCAGGTTCACCGGCCCGGTGACGTCGTCGGTCGTGGCCATCAGGCGTATCAGTCCCTCCACCAGGTCGTCGACGTAACAGAAAGAGCGTGTCTGCCGGCCATCGCCATAAAGTGTGATGGGTTCGTCGCGCAGGGCCTGGACAATAAAGTTGGAAACCACCCGGCCATCGTTGGGCTGCATTCGCGGACCGTAGGTATTGAAGATTCTTGCCACTTTGATGCGCAGGCCATGCTGGCGATGGTAGTCAAAGAACAGCGTTTCTGCGCAGCGCTTGCCCTCGTCATAGCAGGCTCGGGGGCCAACGGTATTGACCCGGCCCCAATAGGCCTCCGGCTGGGGATGCACCTCGGGGTCGCCGTAGACCTCGCTGGTGGAGGCCTGCAGTATCTTTGCCCGCAGCCGTTTCGCCAGCCCCAGCATATTGATGGCGCCGTGGACGCTGGTTTTCGTGGTCTGTACCGGGTCGCGCTGATAGTGCACCGGCGACGCCGGACAGGCGAGGTTGTAGATCTCGTCCACTTCCACGTAAAGAGGAAAAGTCACATCGTGACGCAGCAGCTCGAAATGGGGATTGTCCAGCAGATGCAGGACGTTATCGCGTGTGCCGGTAAAAAAGTTATCCACGCAAAGCACATCGTGGCCGAACTCCAGCAATCGTTCGCAGAGATGACTACCGATAAAGCCGGCACCACCAGTGACGAGGATCCGTTTGCGTAAAGCCTGCTGCATGATTTTGTTCCTGACCGGACAAGTACGAGGCGTTACCTGTATGACTGGAAAGGATGTCTCCGGTACAGCACCCAATTTAAGTGGCGGGGGCAGAAGGACTCGAACCCTCGACCTACGGCTTAGAAGGCCGTTGCTCTATCCAGCTGAGCTATACCCCCGGGACGCGGCGGCGAGTATAGCACTGCTCCAGCGTGACCTACAGCATGCCCGCAATCTGTGGCAGTATTCCGGCATTGTCGCTACCAGCCGCGAACGAGAGCGCTGTTCACTCGCTATGACTGATCCAATTCAGCGAATTCTGACCGTCGTGTATTCGCTGGAAAAGGGCGGTACCCAGCGCGCGGCGCAAAATTTTGCCGAGGGTTATCAGGCCAATGGCCTGGACTCGCGGGTTCTCTACACCCGCGAGGACGGCCTGCGACGCGGGGAGCTGGAAGCCGCAGGCCTGCCAGTGTATTGCCTGTTGGACAGTGCTGACCGGATATCGCTGCTGCAATGGCAGCCGCAGCTGGTGCACCTGCATTCGCATCTGCTGACGCTGGCGGAGTTCGAACTGATCGAAAGGAGTTTCCCCGCTGCCCGGATGGTGGAGACCAACGTCTTTTCCATTCCCAGCCCCTGGGCCGGCCGGCTGCAGCTGAGCTTGCAGCTCGCCCAGTGGTGCCTCTGGCGCTACATGCGCCGCGCCGGGGCGGCTTGCCCGGTCTCGGTGGTGCCCTACCCCGTAAAGATCGCTGCCTTCACCCGCTCGGCAGAGCATGCGCGCCGGGACTTTCGCGCAACGCAGGGACTGCAACCTGATGACATCCTGCTGGGGCGTATCGGGCAGTCCTTCGATGGCAAGTGGTCGCCGCTGCTGATCGACACGTTCAATCGCCTGCGCCGGCAGCACCCTCGCCTCAGGTTGCTGGTGGTGAACCCGCCGCCCGCTATCCTGCGGGGTATTGCCCGCTCCCGCTGGCGCGAGGATATCGTGGTCATCGACCGCATCGAGGGGGATGCTGCACTGTGTGACTGCTACTCCGCGATCGATATCTTTGTGGCGATTTCCGATCTTGGCGAGAGTTTCGGCATGGTACTGGCGGAGGCGCAGCTCTGCGAAACGCCAGTGGTCACCTTCGCCACGCCCTGGCAGGACAATTCCCAGATCGAAGTGGTGGCGGACGGGGTCGGTGGCGCGGTGGTTGCCACCCGCCGGGCACTGGAGGCCGCGCTGCAAGAGCTGATCGACGATCCTGGCCTGCGCCAAAAACTGGGGCGCCAGGGCCGGGCACACATCGCGGCTGCCTATGACCACCGCAGCGTTGCACGACTCGCGCTGGCGGCCACAACCCCGCCCCTGGAGGCACCGGCCACGCCCGAGCCACTGCAGATGATGAAGCGGGTGCGCGGATCACTGGACCCGGTCTCGCGCTGGCTGTTGCAAAGGCAGAGAGGGCTTGCCTGGCTGCGCTACACCACAGGCTACGAACCCTGGCGCCGCCTGCCGGGACGCTTGTTGCGGAAATTCTACCGGCGCTTGCGGGCAGATGACGGCAGCAGCCACTGAGCCGGCAATGCAGCGACTGACGCCAGCCGCCCCGACAGTGAACCTTCGGCAAGCAACAGGGCATAACAGTAGTTAAGCGCCAGGCGCATGCGCCGACGCAGTCTGCTTGCGCCGCTACGCTGGTGGATTTCGGCTCGCAGTTCCTCCAGTCGCGGGCGCTGCCGCAGGTCGAAAGCCAGGGCCAGCATCTGCGCCATGCGCTGACGACGCTTGAGATCAATGTAGCGTCGCGCCAGGTGGTTCATCATCGCGAATGCATTGGTGCCGTGAATCCGATAATGGAAGCCCGGCGTCGCGCAACTGTATTTAAGTGCGCCTGCCACGGACGCCGCACGCACCAGCACCCCATCCGCAGACAGTCGCGTTGTGGCGTGGCTTTGCGGATTGACCCGCAGCAGGCGCAATGCACGTGCGTCAAGCGGGCACTCGTCGGAAAAATGCCGGCGCACCGCAAGTAAACGTTCCACCAAGGGACGGCTGAAGGCCAGGCCCGACGTCGGTGTACCGAGAAATTCCCCTCCAATCAGGGTCGACCAGCGGCTGGGCCCGGTAGGTCCTTCCGGAATGGCAATACGCGCCAGCAGCTGCTGCATCGCCTGCACCTGTTCGGCCGGGGCGCCACCCGGCACGGCTGCGGAAAAAAACATGCCGACGTCGGGGTGTTCACGCCCCAGCAGGCGCAGGCGGTCGAGATAGCCGGGCAGGAAATAGTCGTCGCTGTCCAGCAGTGCCAGCAGGTCCCCGGTCGCCGCCGCCATGCCATTGAGCACTGCAGCGAGCTGGCCCTGGTTGCGCTGCTGGATAATGCAGAGACGGGTATCGTGGCGGTAACGGTCCAGAATGGACACAGAGTCATCTGTCGAGCCGTCATCTACAAGCACCAGTTCATCATCGGGGTCAAGCTGGGCAAGGGCCGAGTCGATGGCGTCGGCGAGGAACCGGCCGTAGTTGTAATTGTTGATGACAACCGACAGTTTCACGGTGGGGGCCACCCGTCATTGCTATCGAATCAGGAAAGGGTGGGGTGGCCGACGGGTCTTGAACCCGCTACCTCCGGAGTCACAATCCGGTGCTCTACCAGGTGAGCTACGGCCACCACTGCGTGGTCTGAAAACTGTGGTACCAACCTGACAGCTGTGGCCAAAAGTTGGTCGGGGTAGAGAGATTCGAACTCCCGACATCCTGCTCCCAAAGCAGGCGCGCTACCAGACTGCGCTATACCCCGATGATCCTGCGGGCCATGTTGAGCCGCCCGTTTTCAGGAGCCGCATCATACTCAGCCCCCACCGGGGCGTCAACGGCGTATTGGTGATTTTACCCCAGTTTCGGCCGCCGCGCCCCTCCCATTTGCAGATGCCGCGTGGGACAATACGCGCCCTCCTCAACCCCTCACTACAGGAAAACAGCCCATGTCAGCTCTGGTTCTGGACGGCAAGACCCTCGCGGCCCAAACCGAGGCCGACCTGCTCGCGCGAGTGGAGCAGCTCAAGGCCAGATCCGGGGGCAAGACCCCTATTCTCGCCACGATCCTGGTCGGCGACGACCCTGCGTCCGCCACTTATGTGAGAATGAAGGGCAATGCCTGCCGCCGCGTGGGCATGGAATCGCTGGCGGTGGAACTGCCTGCCGCCACCAGCACCGAGACCCTGCTGGCGAAAATTCGGGAACTTAACACCAATCCGGATGTGCATGGCATCCTGCTGCAGCACCCGGTGCCGCCGCAGATCGACGAGCGCGCCTGCTTCGACGCCATTGCCCTGGAAAAGGATGTCGACGGCGTCACCTGCCTGGGCTTTGGCCGCATGGCCATGGGCGAGAATGCCTATGGCTGCGCCACGCCCCAGGGCATCATGCGTATCCTGGAACACTATGGTATCGACATCGAGGGCAAGCACGCGGTGGTCGTGGGCCGCAGCCCCATCCTCGGCAAGCCAATGGCGATGATGCTGCTGCAGAAGAATGCCACAGTCACCATTTGTCATTCGCGCACCCGCGACCTGCCATCACTGGTGGCGCAGGCGGATATTCTGGTGGGTGCCGTGGGCAAGCCGGAGTTCATCCGCGCCGACTGGGTCAAGCCCGGCGCGGTGGTCGTGGATGCGGGCTATCATCCCGGCGGGGTCGGCGACATCGAACTGGGGCCGCTGGCGGAGAAAGCCGGCGCCTACACACCGGTACCGGGCGGCGTCGGCCCCATGACCATCAACACCCTGATCCTGCAGAGTGTCATGTCCGGGGAAAAATCTCTGGGCTGACGCCAAAGCCTGGCAGTGACTGCGAGCCCCGACGACGGGCGCTCCGGCTTAAACCCTTCGCCAGCGCGTTCCCTCGCGGGAATCCTCCAGTTCTACGCCGGCCGCCAGCAGTTCTGCGCGAATGGCGTCGGCGCGGGCATAGTCCTTGTCTGCCTTGGCCTGCTGGCGCTCATTGACCAGCATGGCGATCGCCTCGGCGTCGATGCTCTCCTCCCCCGCTCCGCCCTGCAGCCATTCCTCGGGATCCTGCTGCAGGATCCCCAACAATTTTCCCGCCGCCAGCAGCCGCGCCTTGAGAAGTGGCTGCTCAGCGGCGGGTGCCTTGTGCAGCTGCTTGGCCAGGGCGTGTAGCTCGGCAATCGCCAGCGGCGTGTTGAGGTCATCCTCCAGGGCGCGGTAGAACGGCTCCTCGGCCAGGGCGACTTTGCCAGCTGCCGGCACGTCCTGCAGTGCGCGCAGGGTATTGTAGAACGCGGCCAGGGTGGCCTCGGCCTGGTCCAGCAGTTCCGCGGAAAAGTTCAGCGGCGAGCGGTAGTGCGCCGACAGCAGCGCAAAGCGCAGTACTTCGCCGCGGTAGTGGCCGAGCAGTTCACGAACCGTACGGAAATTGCCCAGGGACTTGGACATTTTCTCACCGTCGATATCCAGGTAGGCGTTGTGCATCCAGTAGCGCACATAGTCGCCGCCGTGGGCACAGCGACTCTGGGCGATCTCGTTCTCGTGATGGGGGAAGATCAGGTCGCGGCCACCGCCGTGGATATCGATGGTCTCTCCGAGGTGGGCGCGAATCATGGCCGAGCACTCCAGGTGCCAGCCCGGCCGGCCCCGGCCCCAGGGGCTGTCCCAGCCGGGATCGGCCGCCGCCGCCGGTTTCCACAGCACGAAATCGCCCGGGTGGCGCTTGTAGTCGGCCACCTCCACCCTCGCCCCAGCCAGCATGTCATCCAGGGAGCGCTTGGACAGGCGCCCGTAATCGGGCATGGACTCCACCGCGAACAGCACGTGCCCCTGGCTCTCGTAGGCGTGACCCTTTTCAATCAGGGTCTCGGTGAGCGCGATCATGGCATCGATATTGTGAGTGGCGTGGGGCTCCAGCGTCGGCGGCAGCGCATTGAGTGCGGCCATGTCTTCCCGGTATTTGACGGTGAATTCCGCGGTGACCTCATCGATGCTGCGACCGGTGTCCCGGGCGGCGGCGATGATCTTGTCGTCGACGTCGGTAATATTGCGGGCGTAGGTCACCTTGCCGTACCGGGTCTGCAACAACCGGAACAGCACATCAAACACCACGACCGGACGGGCATTGCCGATATGGGCGAGGTTGTAGACCGTGGGTCCGCACACGTACATGGTGACGCTGTCGGGCTGCAGCGACACGAAGGGCTCCTTGCGTGCGCTCAGGGTATTGTAGACAGTAATACTCATGCCTGGTCACCGCCGCCCGCGTTCCAGGTGTCACGCAGGCCGATGGTGCGATTGAACACCGGCTGCTCCGGCGTATGCTGGTAGCGGTCGGCGACGAAGTAACCCTCGCGCTCGAACTGGAAACCCTGCTCGGGGGCGGCGTCTGCCAGCGACGGCTCGATCCAGGCATCGGTCACGACCTTGAGCGAATCCGGGTTGAGAAAGTCCATGAACGCGTTGTCGCCGCGATCCGGCGCCTCGTGGGTGAACAGGCGGTCATAGAGGCGCACGGTGGCACGGCGCCCGGCACTGGCGGATACCCACTGGATCACGCCCTTGGGCTTGATCCCGTCCGCAGGGTCCTCGCCAAAGGTGTCGGGGATGGTCACCGCGTGCACTTCGGTGATATTGCCGGCGGTGTCCTTGACCACCTCCGTGGCCTCCACCACGCAGGCATTGCGCAGCCGCACCCGCTTGCCCAGCACCAGGCGCTTGTACTTCTTGTTCGCCTCCTCGCGGAAATCATCGGCATCGATGTACAGCTCGCGGGTAAACGGCAGTTCCCGGCTACCCAGGTCTTCGCGGGTCGGGTGCGCCGGGGCAGTCAGCACCTGGCGGTGGTCCGGCGCCAGGTCCGTCAGCACCAGTTTCAGCGGATGCAGCACGCACAGGGCCCGCGGCGCGTTCTCGTTGCGGTCGTCGCGGATGGCGTGCTCCAGCATCGCCACGTCCACCACGCCGTCACTGCGGGTGACCCCGATCATGTCGCAGAAAGTGCGGATCGCGGCGGGGGTAAAGCCGCGGCGACGCATGCCGGCGATGGTCGGCATGCGCGGATCGTCCCAGCCGTCGACAACGCCCTCGTCCACCAGCTGCTTGAGCTTGCGCTTGCTGGTGACGGTGTAGTTGAGGTTCAGGCGCCCGAACTCGTACTGGCGCGGGCGCGAGGGTACCGGCAAGTGCTCGATAAACCAGTCGTACAGGGGCCGGTGGTCCTCGAATTCCAGCGTGCAGATGGAGTGGGTGACGCCCTCGATGGCATCCTCCTGGCCGTGGGCAAAATCATAGGTGGGGTAGATGGCCCACTCGCTGCCGGTCTGGTGGTGAGCGGCCTTGCGGATACGGTAGAGAATGGGGTCGCGCAGGTTCATGTTGGGCGCGGCCATGTCGATTTTCGCCCGCAGGACCTTGCTGCCCTCGTCGAACTCCCCGGCCCGCATCCGCGTCAGCAGGTCAAGGTTGTCCTCGACGCTGCGCTCACGATAGGGACTGTTGCGCCCCGGCTCGGTCAGGGTGCCGCGGTATTCCCGGGCCTGCTCGGCATTGAGTTCGCAGACATAGGCGTCGCCATTGCGCACCAGGTGCACGGCCCAGTCGTAGAACTGCTGGAAATAGCTGGAGGCGTAGCGCACTTCGCCCGCCCATTGGTAGCCCAGCCAGCGCACGTCGGCCTGGATGGATTCGATGAATTCCTGGCTCTCCTTTTCCGGGTTGGTGTCGTCAAAGCGCAGGTTGCAGCGACCGCCGAAACGCTCCGCCAGGCCAAAGTTCAGGCAGATGGACTTGGCGTGACCCACGTGCAGGTAGCCATTGGGCTCCGGCGGAAAGCGGGTGACCACCTCCTGCACGCGGCCGCTCCTGAGGTCGTCGGCGATGAGAGTCTGGAGAAAGTTGTTGGCGGGCTTGATGTCCATGCGGTCCGGGTCGGCTCCAAAAACCGGGCATTATACTGCCTGATGCGGAGCCCTTACAGGACTTTGCGCCCAGTGGCGGGCAGTTCTGCCGCACGCTGTGTTTTACTGGCCGGGAAAAGTCCGTATCATTGCGCACTCTTTTGACAGCGGCGACTTTAACCATGGTAATCATCAAAACGACCTTCGGCGATATCACTTTGAGCCTGGACGCCGAAAAGGCTCCCGCCACCGTGGCCAATTTCCTCAAGTATGCCCGCGAGGGGTACTATGACGGCACCATTTTCCACCGGGTCATAGACAACTTCATGATCCAGGGCGGCGGTTTCGACACCGAGATGCGCCAGAAACCGACAGGCGCGCCGATTGAGAACGAGGCCGACAACGGCCTCAAGAACGACTTCGGCACCGTCGCCATGGCCCGCACCATGGATCCGCATTCCGCCACGGCGCAGTTCTTCATCAACGTGAAGGACAATGATTTCCTCAACCACAGTGGCAAGAACGCCCAGGGCTGGGGTTACGCGGTGTTCGGCAAGGTCACCGCCGGCGAAGAAGTGCTCAACAAGATACGCGCACTCCCGACGACCAGCCGCAATGGTCACCAGGATGTACCGAAAGAGCCGGTGATCATCGAGACCGTCGAAATCATTGAGGACTGAGACAGGCCGCCGCTGTGCCCGCGACCTATTTCATCGCCGATCTTCATCTGGAGGCGACCCGTCCTGGTACCACCCGGGCCCTGCGCCGGTTTCTGCTGGAGCACCAGGACTGCGACGCTCTGTATATCCTCGGTGACCTGTTCGAGGCCTGGATTGGTGATGATGACGACTCGCCACTGGTGCGGGAGGTGGCAGAAATGCTCACGCGCTTCAGCGCCGCCGGCCCGCGCCTCTACCTGATGCAGGGCAATCGGGATTTCCTCCTCGGCAAGCAATTCTGCCAGCGCGTGGGCGGCAAGTTGCTGCGGGATCCCAGCGTGGTCAATCTCTATGGCGAGCCGACCCTGCTCCTGCACGGCGACAGCCTCTGCACCCGGGATACCGAATACCAGGCCTTCCGCAAGACCACACGTGCCAGGGCCTGGCAGTCCGAACTGCTGGCCCGCTCCCTGGAGGAGCGCCGGACCCTGGCGCGTGAGCTGCGCAATCGCAGCCGCGAGGCCACCAGCAACAAGGCCGAAGACATCATGGATGTAACCCTGGAAGAGGTGGAGCGCGCTCTGCTGGACCACGAGGTGCAGCGGATGATCCACGGCCACACCCACCGGCCGGCGCGCCACGATCACGCCGCAGGCACCCGCTGGGTACTGGGTGACTGGGACCAGAAAGGCTGGTACCTGGAGGTGAAGCCCGACAGCTGCACTTTGGTAGATTTTGATATAAAACAATAGGTTATAAATACAATCTGCAACAGTATCGAGATCTATTTGCGCACGGTCGCCACACCTGAGGCGAACATTTCTGCCGGCACGCCACTGTGGAACCGGAACTCACTGTCGACACTCTCGATCAGCCGCGCCTCACAGTTGCGCAGGGCGGCCAGCCGTTCCTCGATCTCCGCCGCGGGCGCCAGCGCTGCGGCCAGCCCCAGGTAATCCTCGAAATGTCGCGCCTCGGATTTCAGCAGGGAACTGTAGAAATCCGCCAGCTCCGGGTCCAGCACCGGGATCAGCGCCGCGAAGCGTTCGCAGGAGCGGGCTTCGATCAGGGCACCCACCAGCAAGGTGTCTACCAGGCGACCCGGTTCGTTGCCGCGCACCTGCCGCCGCAACTCACCGGCGTAGCGCGACGCGGATAGCTGCGGATAGGCCATCCCGCGCTTTTGCATGAGAGCAAACACCTGCTCGAAATGGCGCAACTCTTCCCGCGCCAGCCGCGACAGCTTCTGCAGCAGGCGCGGTTGCTCGACGTAGCGGTACATCAGGTTCAGCGCGGTGGATGCCGCTTTCTTCTCGCAGTTGGCGTGGTCCACCAGCAGCAGTTCCGGGTTTGCCAGCGCCCATTCGATCCAGGCCGGGGGCGTGGCACAGGGCAAAAACGCACGCACCGGTGCCAGCACAGTCTCAGGCTGCATCAATGCCCCTCTCCGCCGAACAGGTCCGGGGTTCGCATGTAGCGGTCATAGTGGGCCTCGGAGAGAATATAGAACTCCTGGTCTATCAGGTCCCGCAACCGCGGCAGGCCCAGACTGCGAAATTCGGCATTGACGCTGAAGCCAAAATCCTCGCTCCGCGCAATCTGCCCGGCGCCCGCCTTGAGCAGGCTGAATACCTGGCAGTACTCATCGTGGTCGGCGTTGTGGCGTACCTGCTGCACCTGTAGCTGCCACCTCAGCAGGGCGTGATCGACCACCACCAGCTTGTTGCTGACACAGCGCGAGAGAAAGTCCGCCAGGCGTCCGTCTATCGCCAGCTTCTGTTCGTGGGTGTAGCCATTCCAGTGGATCACTTCGTGACTGAAACGCTTGCAGCCGCGACACACGGCATCGCCGATGCCGGTGGAGCAGACCCCGATACAGGGTGTCTTGACGACGGGCTTGAGCATAGTCTGGTGCGGAAAAACGGGGCTATTCACGGCCCGAAAGTGTAAGCCATCGACCGCCTGAATGCACGGTATAAGCGGTGCGCCGATTTATCTTGCCCCACTGCTGGGCTATACTGCCGCACCAGTTTCCACCGCAGCACAGGCAGCCAGCAGACCTGCCCGCAGCGCCACCCGTCACCGCAACAAGGAGCTTTACCGTGCTAGAAGCCTATCGTGAACACGTGGCCGAAAGGGCCGCCCTGAATATTCCGCCCAAGCCCCTGAGCGCCGAACAGGTCGCCGCCCTGGTAGAGCTCCTCAAGAATCCGCCCGCCGGCGAAGAAGACTTCCTGCTCGACCTCATCAGCACCCGCGTGCCCCCGGGCGTGGACGAGGCGGCCTACGTCAAGGCCGGGTTCCTCTCTGCCGTGGCCAAGGGTGAGGCCGAGTGCAAACTGATCGACCGCGCCGCCGCGGTCAAGCTGTTGGGCAACATGCACGGTGGCTACAATATTGAAACCCTCGTTGGCCTGCTGGCAGACGCGGAACTGGGTGCCCTTGCGGCCACCGAGCTCAAGCACACCCTGCTGGTATTCGACGCCTTTCACGACGTGGATGAACTGGCCAGGGCCGGCAACGCCAACGCCCGGGCAGTCCTGGAGTCCTGGGCCGAGGGTGAATGGTTTACCAGCCGCCCGGATGTGCCCGAATCGATCAAGGTGGCAGTCTTCAAGGTCACCGGTGAAACCAACACCGACGACCTCTCCCCCGCCCCCGACGCCTGGTCGCGCCCGGACATTCCCCTGCACGCGCTGGCCATGTACAAGATGACCCGCGACGGTCTGAGCCCGGAAGAGCACGGCGTCACCGGACCCATGAGCCAGATAGCGGAGCTGCAGGCCAAGGGCCTGCCGGTAGCCTTCGTCGGCGACGTGGTCGGCACCGGCTCCTCGCGCAAGTCCGCGACCAACTCGGTGCTGTGGTTTTTCGGTGAGGAAATGCCCGGGGTCCCCAACAAGAAGGGTGGCGGCATCTGCATTGGCGGCAAGGTAGCGCCGATCTTCTACAACACCATGGAAGACGCGGGGGCGCTGGTGTTTGAAGCCCCGGTCGATGACCTGAACATGGGCGACGTGATTGAAGTGCGCCCCTATGACGGCAAGATCCTGGCCGAAGACGGTACCGTGCTGTCAGAATTCGAACTCAAGTCCGATGTGCTGCTGGACGAAGTCCGCGCCGGAGGCCGCATCAACCTGATCATTGGTCGCGGCCTTACCACCCGGGCCCGGGAAGCCCTCGGCCTGCCCCGTTCCACTTTGTTCCGCACCCCGGAAGTGCCCGGCGACACCGGCAAGGGCTTTACCCTGGGGCAGAAGATGGTCGGCCACGCCTGCGGCGTCGACGGCGTGCGCCCCGGCACCTACTGCGAGCCGCGCATGACCACGGTCGGCTCCCAGGACACCACCGGCCCCATGACCCGGGACGAGCTCAAGGACCTGGCCTGCCTGGGCTTCTCCACCGACCTGGTGATGCAGTCCTTCTGTCACACCGCGGCCTACCCGAAGCCGGTGGACATCGACACCCAGCACAGCCTGCCGGACTTCATCATGACCCGTGGCGGCGTCTCCCTGCGCCCGGGCGACGGTATCATTCACAGCTGGCTGAACCGCATGCTGCTGCCCGACACTGTCGGCACCGGCGGCGACAGTCACACCCGTTTCCCGATGGGCATTTCCTTCCCCGCGGGGTCCGGCCTGGTAGCCTTTGCCGCTGCCACCGGGGTGATGCCGCTGGACATGCCGGAATCGGTGCTGGTGCGCTTCAAGGGCAAGATGCAACCCGGCATCACCCTGCGCGACCTGGTTCACGCCATTCCCTACTACGCCATCCAGCAGGGCCTGCTGACGGTGGAGAAAAAGGGGAAGAAGAACATCTTCTCCGGTCGTATCCTGGAGATCGAAGGCCTGTCCGGCCTGACTGTGGAACAGGCCTTCGAGCTGTCGGATGCCTCCGCCGAGCGTTCCGCTGCCGGCTGCACCATCGCCCTGGACGAGGACACCATCGCCGAGTACCTGCGTTCCAATGTGGTGCTGCTGCGGGCAATGGTTGCCGAGGGCTACGGTGACGCCCGCACCCTCGAGCGCCGGGCCAGCAAGATGGAAGAATGGCTGGCCAACCCCAGCCTGATGCAGGCCGATGCCGACGCGGAGTACGCCGCAGTGATCGAAATCGACCTGGCAGAGGTCAAGGAGCCCATCGTCTGCGCCCCCAACGACCCGGATGATGCGCGTTTGCTCTCCGACGTCGCCGGCGACAAGGTCGATGAAGTGTTCATCGGCAGCTGCATGACCAACATCGGCCACTTCCGCGCCGCCGGCAAGCTGCTGGAGCAGCACAAGGGCAGCCTCTCCACCCGCCTGTGGATTTCCCCCCCCACGCGGATGGACCAGCATCTGTTGATGGAAGAGGGTTACTACAACATCTTCGGTCGCGCCGGCGCGCGCACCGAGATGCCCGGCTGCTCTCTGTGCATGGGCAACCAGGCCCGGGTGGCGGCGAACAGCACGGTGCTTTCCACCTCCACCCGCAATTTCCCCAACCGCCTCGGCGACGGTGCCAACGTCTACCTGACGTCGGCGGAACTGGCGGCAGTGGGGGCGATTCTGGGCAAGCTGCCGACCCCGGAGGAATACCTGCAGTTCGCCAGCAAGCTCGATGCGATGTCAGCGGAAATCTACCGCTACATGAACTTCGACCAGATTGTGGAGTTCCAGCACAGCGCCGAGGAAGGCAAGCGCATCGCCGCGGTGCAGGTCGACGTGGTCAGCGCCGCCTGAGCAGCAGTTCCAGCCGGCTATCCGCGAGCAGTACGCTGCGCTCGAAGCGGAAGTCGGCCAGCACTTCCTGCAACCGGGCCTGGGGCATGGGCGCGTAGCCGGCAAGCGGCTGCCGTCTGGCCCGCAGGGTCAGGGTGTCTGCGCTGCGTATACCGTGAATCCGTGAATCCTCTGGCGCACCGCGCTTGTGGACGCTGAAGGCGTGGCCGCGAGTGCCCGGGTGCAGGTGCGGCCTCAGCAGCTGGAGCAGCGCTCTGGCGGCTGCCTCGGGCAGGTAGTTGAACAGATCCCAGAACAGGCAGATGTCGAAGCGGGTCTCTGGCGCCAGGGGCAGCAACGCCCGAAACTGCTCAAGATAGGTGATACCGTCTTCCTCGGGCAGTAACGGCAGGTCGCGGAAAAGATCCGCAATGTGCAGGGTGCAGGGTGCAGCGGCAAAGAATGCCACCGTTTCCGGCAGTGCCGGGCCGACGTCCAGCACCGTGACCCGCTCCCCTTCCCCGGCGCGCTGCAGTACCGACGCCAGCAGCTGCGAAGCCTGGCTCTGCGGGGTCACTGTCCGGGCAGGCGCGATGCCGGGCCGAGGGAGACTCGGGGCATGGGACTCAACCGTGTTTCAGATCCAGTCCCGGACTCTGCTTGCTCGCATCCCCGGCAGTGGCAGCGGGCTTCTCGACCTTGGGTGGGGACTGTGCAGTGCGGGTGTCACCCGGATCCATGTCGATGCTGCCCTTGAAGATGGCGCCATCTTCAAGGGTAACCCGCGGCGCGATAATATTGCCCCGAACCCTGCCGGACTTGGCGATGACCACCTTCTCACTGCCGGTGACATCACCGGCCACTTCGCCCTCGATCTTCACGATCTTGGCCTTGATATCCGCAGTCACCTTGCCGGACTGGCCGACGGAGACTTCGTGGTCCCCAAGGTCGATAGTGCCTTCGACCTTGCCCTGGATCAGCAGATCCTCGCCTCCGCTCACGGTGCCCTTGATATGAATGCTCGGTCCAATCATCGCGGTGTTCCTCGTGGCGGCAGGTTGCGGCGTGTTCTGGTCTGCGGGCGCGCGCGGCGCCGCGACCGGTTCGGGTGCGGGCGCTTCCGCCGGCGGTTTGTTTCTGTTTCGATCAAACATCGGATCGCCACCTTGATACGTGTGGGGATGGGCAATCGTAGCAGGGCCGGGGATACTGTGAAAGCGCTCCCCTCAGGTATCTGGACTTTTCCCCCACTGGCCGTGCGCCACTGGCCGTGCGCCACTAGGCGTGCCCCATCAGCTCAGGCGGGTGCGGAAATCCTCGTAGCCGAACTCGCGGACAGTTTCCAGGGTATCGGTTGCCGAGTTCCAGAGCACGATGGCCGGCAGCCGGGTACCGTTGAAGGTGCTGGTCTTGACCATGGTGTAGTGCGCCATGTCCCTGAACACCAGCCGCTGGCCGATCTGCAGGGGCGCGGGGAAGCTGTAGTCGCCGATCACGTCACCGGCGAGGCAGGTGAGCCCACCGAGGCGGTAGCTGTGGCCCAGTTCGCCCGCCTCCCCGGCCCCCATGAGCTCCGGCCGGTAGGGCATCTCCAGGGTGTCCGGCATATGGCAGGTGGCGGAACAGTCGAGAATGGCCTGGTCCAGGGCATTCCAGGTCAGGTCCAGCACTTCGGTGACCAGCACGCCGGTGCCGATGGCGACCGCCTCCCCCGGCTCCAGGTAGACCTGCACCGCGTAGCGGCTGGCAAAGTCGCGGATGCAGGCCACCAAGTCGTCGATCTGGTAACCGGGACGGGTAATGTGATGGCCGCCGCCAAAATTGACCCATTCCATCTGCGGCAGCAGGTCGCCGAATTTTTCCTCCACCGCCGCCAGGGTTCGCTGCAGTGGAGGGAAATCGTGTTCACAGAGGGTGTGAAAATGCAGGCCGCTAATCCCCTCGAGGGTACTGACGTCCAGCTGCGAGCGCGGAATCCCCAGCCGCGAGCCCGGTGCACAGGGGTCATAGATGGGTACGTCGCCCTCGGAGTGCTCCGGGTTGATGCGCAAGCCGAAGCGCAGCGCCGGCCGTGCACGCTGTGCCGCGAGGCACAGCGACCGAAACCGGACCCACTGGGCACAGCTGTTGAAGACCACGTGGTGGGCTATCTGCAGGATCTCGCGCAGATCCGCTTCGTGATAGCCAGCGCCGAATACGTGCACTTCGCCGCTCTGGTCCGGGCCGCGATAGTACTCATGGCCGAGGCGCGCCTCGTGCAGGCCGCTGGCGCAGCTGCCGTGCAGGTAGCGCGCGGTCAGGTCCCCCAGGCGCCAGCAGGAAAAGGCTTTCAGCGCCGCCAGCACTTTCGCACCGCTGGCATCGGCCACCTGCCTGAGGATCCCCAGGTTGCGCTCCACCGCCACCTCGTCCACCACGTAGCACGGGGACGGCAGGCGCACGAGGTCCAGCTTGCTGAAATCCGTGAACTGGAAAATCTGCACCCTAGATATCCTGGCCCTTGACCACGTCCAGACGGAAGGACGGATCCAGCTCCACCACGGTCCAGGGCAGGCCATAGCGGTTCATGTCCGCCATGAAGGGGTCCGGGTCGCGCTGCTCCACGTTCCAGACGCCGGGCTCGCGCCAGTGACCCTCGAGGATCATCTTGGCGCCGATTACCGCCGGCACCCCGGTAGTATAGGAAATGGCCTGCGACTGCACCTCGCGGAAGCATTCCTGATGGTCGGCGATGTTGTACAGGTACATCACCCGCTCCTTGCCGTCCTTGCTCCCGCGCACGATACAGCCGATGCAGGTCTTGCCCTTTGTCCGTGGCCCCAGGGTGGAGGGGTCCGGCAGCAGGGACGCCAGGAACTGGATAGGCACAATCTTGTGGCCCTGGAATTCCACTGGTTCAATGCCGGTCATGCCCACGTTGCGCAGCACTTCCAGGTGCGTGAGGTAGTTTTCCGAGAAACTCATCCAGAACTGAGCGCGCTTGAGCCCCGGAAAGTGCTTGCTCAGGGATTCCAGCTCTTCGTGGTACATGCGATAGATGTTGTAGGCGCCAACCTCCTCCGGGCACTCGAAGCGCGCCTGCTTGGACATGGGCGGCGTGGTGACAAACTCACCATGCTCCCAGTGCCGACACTCGGCACTGACTTCGCGGATATTGATTTCGGGGTTGAAATTGGTGGCGAAGGGATAGCCGTGATCGCCGCCGTTGACGTCGATGATGTCCAGCTCGCTGATCTCGTCGAAGTAGTGCTTGGCCAGGTAGGCGGTGAAAATGTTGGTGGCGCCCGGGTCAAAGCCGCTGCCGAGGATCGCGGTCAGGCCAGCGTCACGAAATCTGTCCTGGTAGGCCCACTGCCAGTGGTACTCGAATTTCGCCGTGTCCTGCGGCTCATAGTTGGCGGTGTCGAGGTAGTGTACGCCCGCCGCCAGGCAGGCGTCCATGATGGTCAGGTCCTGATACGGCAGCGCCACATTGATCACCAACGCCGGCTGCTCGGCCTTGAGCAGGGCAGTGAGCTCGGCGACGTCATCCGCGTCCACCCGGGCGGTGCGGATCGGCCGCGAGACCTGGGCGGCGATGGCCTTGCACTTGGACTCGGTACGGCTGGCCAGCACAATCTCACTGAACACTTCCGTCAGCTGCGCGCACTTGTGTGCGACCACGGCGCCGACGCCGCCGGCGCCGATAATCACTACTTTGGACATGTCATTGCTCCTTTACTGCCACCTGATTCAGTGGTGTTCGAAGTAAGTGTAGCCCTGCAGGCTGTCGCGGAAGGCACGCAGGATTTCCTGGCGTTCGGCCACGGAAATGCGGCCGCTGCGCACCGCGTTTTCCGCCACCTGGCGGAATTGTTCCTGCATGTGCTTGGGTTCGTATTCCACGTAGCTCAGTACATCGGCGATGCTGTCGCCGTGGAACTCGCGCACGAAGTCAAAACTGCCGTCGGCATTGACGCTGACGCTGACCACGTTGGTATCACCAAACAGGTTGTGCAGGTCCCCCAGGGTCTCCTGATAGGCACCGACCAGGAATACCCCCAGGGTGTAGTCTTCATCTTCGCGCAGGTCGTGCAGTGGCAGGGTGCTGCTGGCACCTGCAGGCAGGGAAAACTTGTCGATCTTGCCGTCGCAATCGCAGGTGAGGTCCGCGAGCATGCCACGCCGAGCGGGCTCCTCCTGCAACCGGTGCAGGGGCATGATCGGGAATACCTGGTCAATGGCCCAGATATCCGGCAGCGACTGGAACAGGCTGAAGTTGCAGTAATAGATGTCCGACAGCAGCTCCGGCAGATTCTCCAGCTCCGGCGGCACCCGTGTCAGCTCCGGCAGCATGACCACGATGCGCTGCAGTACCGCGAGGCAGATGTCATCCGCCAGGGCGCGTTCGCGCAGGGTTGCCTGACCGTGCTGGAACATCTCGCGGATCTCATCGCGATAGAACAGGGCGTCGTTATAGCACTCCTGGAAGTTATCGCGCCCCACCACATCCAGCACTTCGCGGATATGGCGCAGGGTCTCGTTGCAATTTTCCGGCAACACCTCGGGAATGTGCTGCGGCTCCCAGGTTCGAACGTCCAATACATTGAACAGCAGCAGTGAGGAATAAGCCACGGTGGCGCGGCCGGACTCCGAGACAATGATCGGGTGCGGTATCCCCAGCGGGTCGAAGGTGTCGCGAATACTCTCGACAATGTTGGCGCAGTATTCTTCCAGCTGGTAGTTCATCGAGTGGGTGCTGTTGGTGCGGGCTCCCTCGTAATCCACCGCCAGGCCGCCGCCGAGGTCGAGATAACCCATGGCCGCGCCCTCCTCCACCAGTCCGGCATAGAAGCGGCAGGCCTCCAGCACGCCGTTGCGGACGTTGCGGATATTGGGTACCTGGGAGCCCAGGTGGCAGTGCAGCATCTGCAGGCAGTGCAGCATGCCAGCCGCACGCAGCTCGTCGACAACGGTGATCAGCGCGGGGGTAGAGAGGCCGAAGATTGAGCGGTCGCCGCTGTCCTGGCTCCAGTGACCATCCACTTTCACCGAGCTCTTCATGCGCACGCCAATCAGCGGCTCGACGTCCAGGGCCCGGCTGCGCTCGATGATCATGCGCAGTTCGCTGACCGACTCCAGCACGAAGAAACAGGGGTAACCCATGCGCCGCGCGTAGAGGCCCAGGTCGATGAACTCCGAGTCCTTGTAACCATTGCAGACCACCAGGCTTTCGGTGTCGCGCAACTGGCTCAGGGCGATGGTAAGCTCGGCCTTGCTGCCGGCCTCGAAACCGTGGTGATAGCGGGTGCCGTAATCGGCAATCTCCTCGATCACGTGACACTGCTGGTTGACCTTGATCGGGAATACGCCGCGGTAGACGTTTTGGTAACCGCCCTTGGCAATGGCATCCGCAAATGCTTCATTGAGCACTTTTATGCGGTGGTCCAACACGTTGCGGATACGCAGCACCGCGGGCATTTCCAGATTGCGCGCACGCATCCCGGCAACAATGTCCATCAGCGACACGCTGACCTGGCCCGCATCGGAATTGACCGTCACCTGGGCGTGGCCGCTGTCCCCGATACTGTAGTATCCGGCACCCCAGGCGTTGATGCCGTAGAGTTCGGCGCTGTCGGTGACGCTCCAGCCCGCTGCGGGCTGCGCTGAGTCTGTCATGATCCTCCCGTGTTCAGGGTCAATGCACAAGGAGGCAATCGTGCCTTCAGGTGCAGCTGTTGCTGGCAACTGGCATGGGTCGTGTGAGTCGTGGAAACGGCGCCGATTTTAGGCCGCTGCGGCGCAAACGCAAGTGCTAATTCCCACCGGCCAGCCCTGGGCAACAGACTACCGCGCCAGTTTGGTAGTTTTCAACCTGCGCCGACGCGATCCATGACAGGCACCCGCCGCAGGCACTATATTAAAGCAATTCCGCCAATGGATGACACATGCCTGCCCACAGCGTCAAACAGCCTGCCACAGCCCGCACGGATCCGCGCCTCGGGATCAGCATAGAACGTGCGCTGCCCGCCGACCTCGAGGCCCTGCTGGCGATCGAAGCCGCCTGTTTCAGCAGCGACCGCCTGTCCCGGCGCAGTTTCAAGCGCTGGCTGCGGCGCGGGGATTGCGTGTTCCTGGTGGCGCGGGAAGGTACCGACCTTGCCGGCTACTGCCTGGTATTGCTGCGCCAGGGTACGCGGCTGGCGCGGCTGTACTCGCTGGCGGTGGCGCCAGACTATCAGGGTCTGGGGCTGGCGCGGCGGCTGCTGCAGCAGGCCGAGCTGGACACCCGCGCCACCGGCGCCCTGTACCTGCGCCTGGAAGTCGCCAGCACCAACCGCGCTGCGATTGCGCTCTACCAGGAGCTTGGCTATACCCAGTTCGGCCTCTACCATGACTACTACGAGGACCACGGCGATGCCCTGCGCATGGAGAAGTGTATCCGCCCCTACGAGCCCGGCGGCGATTCCCACTCCATTCCCTGGCTGGCCCAGACCACGCCTTTCACCTGCGGTCCCGCGTCGTTGATGATGGCCATGGCAGGGCTGGATAGCAGCTACGAACCAACGCCGCTGGAGGAAATCGATATCTGGCGCCAGGCCACCACCATTTTCATGACTTCCGGCCACGGCGGTTGCCACCCCCTGGGCCTGGCCATTGCCGCCAATGCCCGCGGCTTCCGCAGCGAAGTCTGGGTCAACACGGTAGGCCCGCTGTTCCTCGAGGGCGTGCGTGACGAGAACAAGAAACGGGTCATGAGCCTGGTCCACGACGCTTTCGTGGTCCAGTGCGACCGCCACGATATTCCCGTGCACTACCAGGACATCGACCAGCAGCAGCTGGTGGAGCTGTTCGACGCCGGTGCCAATATCCTGATCCTGATCTCCACCTACCGCCTCGACAGCAAGAAGGCGCCACACTGGGTGGTGCTGTCCGGCTACGATGACAGTTGCCTGTATGTCCACGATCCGGAGCTGGATGACCTCGGCAGCCCGAATGCGGCCCGGGACGCCAACAAGGCGCCACTGGACTGCCAGCACCTGCCCATTGCCCGCGCCGACTTTGCCGCCATGAGCCGCTTCGGCGGTAGCCGTCTGCGGGCGGTGGTGGTGGTACAGGCGGCGAGGGGGCGGCGCAAGGCCAGGCCATGAGTGCCGATCCCGACTATCTCGCTCTGGTGCGGCAGCTGTCCGAGCGCATGGTGCTGGCCCAGCGCCCAATCCGCATCCTCGACGCCATCAAGTGGAGCGGCGCGGTGCGCAAGGATTTTTTTGCCCGCGGCTGCCGCGAACTGCCGCGCATAGACCGCGACTATTACCGCGAGAAAAACCCCCTCGAATTCGAACCCGCTGCCAAGCGTGCGGAATTCCAGGACATCGAGCGCGACATCGCCCGCAAGCTGGGCCAGCTCAATCCCCTGGCCCAGATCATGCGCCGCATGTGCCGGGAGTACCGGAGCGTAGTGCAGATGCTGGAGGCGCGGGGCGAGCCCGATTTCGGCACCATCTCGGTGGACCTGTACGGATCCGCCTCGGATGTATTCCACGCCGGCGATCCGACCCTGGCTGACCTGGGCACGGCGATGGAGGACACTCTCACCAATCTGCTGCAAAACCGTTCCATGCAGGAGTCGCCCAAGGACATTCCCGCCGCGCGGGCGGTGGAAATGCTGAATGAACGACTGCTGAAAGTATTTCCGGACGCCGGCATCCGGGTCCTGCTCAACGACCAGATGACGGCGGATGCCGCCGCCGGCTCCGACTACCTGAAGATCCGCAGCGACGCCCGCTTCAATCGTCTCGACATCGACGTACTGGAAGTGCACGAGGGCTGGGTGCATCTGGGTACCACGCTGAACGGTGGCGCCCAGCCGGCCTGCACTTTCCTCGGCAAGGGGCCGCCCTCTGCCACCACCACCCAGGAGGGGCTCGCGGTACTGACCGAGATCCTGACCCTGCGCTCCAGCCCCTCGCGCCTGTACCGGCTGATCAACCGTGTCAGGGCGGTGACCCTGGCCGAGGACGGCGCCAGTTTCGTCGACGTATTCCACTACCTCCGCGACCACGGCATGGGCGAGGACGATGCCTGGAGCATTGCCATGCGGGTGTTCCGCGGCAGCACCCCGGAGGGCAAGCCCTTCACCAAGGACCTGGCCTACATGCGCGGCTTCGTCCAGACCTACAATTTCCTTCGCCTGGCCATGAGCGAGGGCCGCCTCGACAGCCTGCCAGTGCTGTTTTGCGGCAAGATTACCCTCGAGGACATCCAGACCTGGCGCCTGCTGATCGACGAGGGGGTGGTGGAAGCGCCCCGCTTCGTACCTCCTCACTTTGCCGACCTGCAGGGTCTGGCCACCTGGATGAGTTTCTCGCGCTTTATCGCTTCCCTGAACTTCGACCAGTTGCAGGCCGACTACGGCGCCCTGCTTTAGCGCTTTTCCGGCGTCGGCATCCGCTGCAGTTGCCGGCGCAGGTTTCGCAGCTGTTGCTGGCCGGCACCGTGGTCTCGCATGCTGCCGGCGTAGGCCAACTGTTCAAAGCCCTCGGTAAACTCCCGTGCCCAGCGACCCAGCGCCGGGTCCACAGCGGCGATCCGCCGGCAGAACGCCCGCGGGCCTTCACCAGGCTCGCGCTCCAGGCCACGCCGGGCCAGTCGGGCACAGAAGGCCAGGTACAGCTGCTGTGCGGGATCCAGCGGCCGCCGCCGATGCCGCCCCAGCAGCAGCCAGGCCACCGGCACCAGCACCAGCGCACCGCTGGCAAGCACGATGATGACGAAGGTCCGTGCGCGTACGCTGCCGAACAGTTCCTGCAGCAGCCGATACTGCTCTGCACTGTCGAAGCCCACGACCCAGCTCTGCCAGCGATAGGTCACGGCGTCGTAGCGCAACCTGAGCATATTGACCCAGTTCACGCCCCGGTAGCGCAGGGGCGACAGCGGCGAATTGGCGAGGAAACTGCCCTCCCCGGCCACTGCCTGCTCCAGGCCCAGTTCGATGCGATCCGGGGACACGGCACCGGTAGGATCCACCCGCACCCAGCCCCGCCCCTCCAGCCACACCTCGGCCCAGGCATGGGCGTCGAACTGGTGCACGATCACCGTGCCGTTGACCGGATTGATTTCCCCACCCTGGTAGCCCGCCACGACCCGCGCCGGCACCCCGGCGGCACGCATCATCACGGTGAAGGCGTGGGCATAGTGCTCGCAGAAGCCGCGCCGGGTATCGAACAGGAACTGGTCCATAGGCTGCGCACCCGTCAGCAACGGCGGTTGCAGGGTATAGACAAAGTTCTCGCGATTGAAGTGGGCCAGGACTGCGTCCACAAATGCTGCGTCGTTGGCGCTGCTGGCGTACAGCGCCCGGGCCAGTTCACGAGTACGCGGATTGCCGCTCTCTGGCAGTGCCAGTTCTGTGCGCCGGCGCCAGGATGACAGCTCGGGTTCCAGCAGGGTCTGTGGCCAACTGCTGACCGTGTAGCGCAGCTGGTCCTCAACCTCGACCGGCGAATACAGGCGGAAGTCGGGGGTCTCCATCACGCCTGGCTGCTGCGAGCGTGCGTAGCGCAGGCTGTAGAGCCAATTCTGTTGCGTGGGCAACATCAGCACCGAATACGACAGCTCCGGCCCCGTCAGTTCCACGGTCCGCGGCCGCAGCTCTTCCCCAGGCAGCTCGCGATAGCGCAGGCTGCGCCAGGCACCGCCATCGAGAACACTGAACACCAGCCCCCGCCAGTACAGTTCCGAGCGCGGCGGGATCTCGCCCTCGAACTGCACC
The DNA here is from genome assembly GCF_040221975.1 of Haliea sp. GTDB lineage: Bacteria > Pseudomonadota > Gammaproteobacteria > Pseudomonadales > Halieaceae > Haliea. Next base: position 222,136 of record NZ_JAVJWR010000033.1, on the reverse strand, counting down.
CGGAAGGCGACTTCGTCGGATTGGCTCAGGCTGGAGATGTCTCCGGGCTTCATGAAATCGCTGACCCCGGTCCTGGCGGCGTGACTCTTCACCGGCACCGTCCACAGCGGCCCAATACGTGGAAACAGGAAGAACAGCACCAACATCAACGGAAATGCCTGCGCCAACATCAGGGCCGGCAGGCGCAAGGTGCTCAGGCGAAAGCGGTGCTCACCGGGCCGGTGCAGGGCCACCAGCGCGGTAGTCACCAGCAGCACGGTAAACAGGGAGTACAGCACCAGCAGCAGATCCTGGGTAAACAGGAAGGCGGTGACACAGATGAAGTAACCGAGGAAGATCAGTACGTAGGCGTCCTTGCGTTTGACCAGTTCCAGCAACTTGAGGGCGAAGGCCGTCAGCAGCAGGGCGACGGTGGGCTCCAGTCCCAGCAGGTTGCCGTAGCTCAGGAAGATGGCGGCAAAACCGGCGCCGATCAGGGCGATGCGGGAACAGCGACCCGGGTAGGATACCCGCCCCTGGTACACCAGCAGGCGCCAGACTGCAGTCACCAGGTACACCAATACCACCCATACGGGCAACCGCCCCAGGTGGGGCAGTAACAGCGCGAACTGGCTGAGGATAATCCACACCAGGGCGTTGCGGGGAATCAGGCTGACGGCAGCGCTGCGCGGACTCACGACCGCTGCCCCCCGATACCAAACAGCGCCAGCGCGGTCAGCACCCGTTCCAGCTGTGCTTCGCCCCGGGCGGGGGGGATTTCCGTTCCGGGCAGGCGCAGACCGTAGTCATCGCCGCCGCGCTCGCATGCCAGCGCCCAGTGACAGAGGTGGGAAAGGCGCTGTTCCAGTGGAATGCCGGGGAACGCATCCCAGTCCAGCCAGGCGCTGCGATCGGTGTACGCGGCATAGTGCTTGCTCTGCAGGGCCTGGCCCTTGGCCAGTCCCTTCCAGTGCACCTGCCGCAGGGAGTCCCCGGGCCGGTATTCGCGGAAACCGTAGAAGTCATCGCTGCCGGCGACGGCTACCGCTGCGCCCTCGGGGCTGTCGCTGGTGGTTCCGGGAAGCTCCGGCGAGGCCAGCGGCTGCGGATAGACCAGCGCCCGCAGGTCCAGGTCGACCCAGGTCCAGCAGCGCAGCAGTCCCAGGGGGTAGCTGCTCTCCAGCAACAGGCGTCCCGGGTGGTGCCAGCCGCGCCTTGCCACCGGCACGAACAGCCGCAGCTCCGCGCTATCGCGGTCGTCCAGGCTGACCTCAATATCTCCGCCCCGGGGCCAGGCCAGACGCAGCCCGTAGTGGGCAGCGCGGCGGCCATGCTGCAGGCGCAGGCTGAACTCGCTCTGCTGCCCCGGGAAGGCGGGGCTCGCAGCCAGCGCGTGCAGGCTCAGGCCGGCCAAATTGGCGTAGGTGTGGAGAATGCCAACAATGAACAGGGTAGCGAGCAGAAAGGCTACTGCGTAGGCCATGTTGTTCTGGTAGTTGATCGCGGTGAGCAGGATCAGCAACAGCAGGAGGACGAAGAACAGCCCGGGCAGGGAGGGAAAGATGAAGATCCGGCGCTGATCCAGGGTCACCGAACGGGCCGGCGGAATCCGCCGCTCCAGCCAGCGGCCGAAGCGACCTCGCGGCGCGTCGATGGCGTGCTCTGTCGCCTCGCCGGAAGCGGCCATCGCCGGGCTCAGCGCCCTATCACGTCCACGCTGCGCTGGAGCAGATCCACCAGCGCCTGGCCGTCACCGGCGTAGTCGCCGCTGGGTACCAGGCGATGGCCGGCCACTGCCGCCAACACTGCCTGCAGGTCCTCCGGGACCACGTGGCTGCGGCCATCCATGAAGGCCCAGGTGCGGGCACAGTCCAGCAGGGCCAGGGCCCCCCGTGGCGACAGGCCGACAGCGAACTCCCGGCTCTGGCGGGTAAACGCCACCAGGCGCTGCAGGTAGTCCAGCAAGGTCTCTGCGACATGCACCCCGGCTACCGCTGCCCGAAATTCGCGCAATTGCTCCGGCGTCAGGCAGCGGCGCAGCGGCGCGGTGCTGAACCGGCCGGAGTGCTTGCTGAGGAACATCTGTCGCTCCGCCTGTGGATCCGGGTACCCCAGCTGCAGCCGCATCAGAAAACGGTCCAGCCGGCTCTCGGGCAGCGGGTAGGTGCCGGACTGGTGGATCGGGTTCTGGGTGGCAATCACGAAAAACGGTTCCGGCAGCGACCGGGTCTCACCCTCGATGGTCACCTGGCCTTCGGCCATGGCCTCCAGCAGCGCGCTCTGGGTGCGCGGTGTTGTGCGATTGATCTCGTCGGCCAGCAGTACCTGGGTAAAGATGGGGCCGGGATGGAAGCTGAAGCTGGCATCGTTGCGATTGTAGACCGAGACGCCGAGTATGTCGGCCGGCAGCAGGTCGCTGGTGAACTGGACCCGCTTGTAGGACAGCCCCAGCACTTCCGCGAGGGCGTGGGAGAGCGTGGTCTTGCCCATGCCCGGCAGGTCCTCGATCAACAGGTGGCCGCGGGACAGCAGACAGCACAGCGCCAGGCGCACCTGTGCTTCCTTGCCCAGCAGCACGGTGCCGACTTCCGCCACCGCGCTGTCAATTGCGGCCTGTATCTCCATGTCTACACTCCCGCGGCTGTGTCAGCCAACCGCCTCCAGCCCGCGCTGCAAGTCCGCGCGCAGGTCCTCCACATCCTCCAGTCCCACGGCGATACGGATAAGGCTGTCACTGATGCCCGCCTCCGCACGCTGGTCCGGTGTCAGGCGGCCATGGGTGGTGGTGCCGGGATGCACGATCGTGGTCTTGGCATCTCCAAGATTCGCCGTCAGCGACATGATGCGGGTGGCGTCGATACAGCGCCAGGCCGCATCGCGGTCGCCGTGGAGTTCAAACGACAGCACTCCGCCGAAGGCCCGCTGCTGGCGGCTGGCCAGGGCGTGACCGGGGTGGCTCGGCAGGCCCGCATAGTAGACCTGGCGTACCTGGGGCTGTTGTTGCAGCCAGCGGGCCAGATCCAGCGCCGAGCGCGAATGCGCTTCCATGCGCAGACGCAGGGTCTCCAGCCCCTTCAGGAACACCCAGGCATTGAACGCGCTCATGGTGGGGCCGCAGGTGCGCATGAAGACAACCATCTCATTCATCAGCGCCCGGGAGCCAACCACCGCACCGCCGACGCAGCGGCCCTGGCCGTCCAGGTACTTGGTGGCGGAATGGATAACGATGTCCGCGCCCAGTTCCAGTGGCCGCTGCAGGGCCGGAGTACAAAAACAGTTGTCTACCACCAGCAGGGCGCCACCGGCGTGGGCCAGGTCCGCCAACTGGCCAATATCCGCCACCTCGCACAGAGGGTTCGAGGGCGTCTCGATATACAGCAGTTTCGTTTCCGGGCGCATGGCCGCCTGCCACTGCTCCAGGGCCAGCAGCGGCACGAAGTCCACCGCCACCCCGAACTTGGCCATGTAGCGCGCAAACAGGTTGGTGGTGGTGCCGAAGACGTCGCGGGAACAGAGCACGTGGTCGCCGGCAGCGAGCAGCGCCATGCAGGTGCTGAGTATCGCCGCCATGCCCGAGGATGTCCCCACCGCGGCCTCCCCGCCCTCCAGTGCCGCCAGCCGTTCCTCGAAACTGCGCACGGTGGGGTTGGTATAGCGGGAGTAGACGTTGCCGGGGCTGTCGCCGGCAAAGCGCGCCGCGGCATCCGCCGCGGAGTCAAATACATAGCTGGAGGTGGTGAAAATCGGCTCCGAGTGCTCGCCCTCGGCGGTCCGGTGAATCCCCGCGCGGATGGCGAGGGTATCGGGTTTGGCAGCCGCCAGCGGGTCGTCGCTCTGGTTGCTCATGGGACCTCAGCTGGCGTCGTTGTGGATGCCGACCACCGTGCCCTCGGCCAGCAACTGGGTGCGGCTCTGGGTCTGGGCGTCGTCATTGCGCAGGGCTTCGATGCGGTCGAGATAGGCGCGGTCGACATCGCCGGTAAGGTACTCGCCGTTGAACACCGAGCAGTCAAAGCCAGAGGTTTTCCTGTTGCCGGAGCGGGAACACTGCACCAGATCCTCGAGATCCTGGTATACCAGCCAGTCGGCGCCGATCAACTCGCAAACCTCGTCTACACTGCGATTGTGGGCAATGAGCTCGCTCGCCGACGGCATGTCGATGCCATACACATTCGGATAGCGCACCGGCGGCGCGGCGGAGGCGAAATACACCTTGGCGGCGCCGGCATCTCGCGCCATCTGGATAATCTGGCGGCAGGTAGTACCGCGCACGATCGAGTCGTCCACCAGCATGACGTTCTTGCCGTCGAATTCCAGCGGTACCGGGTTGAGCTTCTGGCGCACGGATTTCTTGCGCTGGTTCTGCCCCGGCATGATAAAGGTGCGGCCAATATAGCGATTTTTCATGAAACCTTCGCGGAACTTGATCCCCAGGTCGGAAGCCAGCGCCTGACCGGCAATGCGGCTGGTATCGGGGATGGGAATCACCACATCAATATCGTGGTCGGGGCGCAGGCGCAGGATCTTGCGGGCCAGGGCCTCGCCCTGGCGCATCCGGGTCTTGTACACGGACACGCCGTCCATCAGCGAATCCGGGCGTGCAAAGTACACGTGTTCGAAGATGCAGGGACTGAGCTGTGGGTTGGTGGCGCACTGGCGCCGGTGCAGCTTGCCATTGGCGTCGATAAAAACCGCTTCCCCGGGCGCGACGTCGTCGATCAGGCGAAAGCCGAGGACATCGAGCGCAACACTCTCGGAGGCAAGCATGTACTCGTTGCCGTCAGGCGTCTCGCGCTGCCCGACCACCAGCGGGCGGATACCGAAGGGATCGCGGAAACCGACCACGCCGTAGTCCACCACCAGGGCCACCGCGGCATAGCCGCCGCGACAGCGCCGGTGCACCGCGCTTACCGCCTGGAAAATGTCATCGGCGCCGGGACTGAGTTTGCCCAGAGTCTGCAGTTCGTGGGCAAAAACGTTGAGCAGCACTTCGGAGTCGGAGTCGGTGTTAAGGTGGCGCAGGTCGTCCTGAAACAGCTCCCGGGTCAGCTGATCGGAATTGGTCAGGTTGCCGTTGTGGGCCAGGGCGATACCGTAGGGAGAGTTGACGTAGAACGGTTGCGCCAGTGCCGGCCCGGAGCTGCCTGCAGTGGGGTAGCGAACGTGGCCAATGCCCATGGGACCCTTGAGCCGCTGCATGTGATCCTGTCGGAACACGTCCCGTACCAGGCCTTCACTCTTGCGCTGATTGAAGCGACCACCGCGACAGGTCATGATCCCTGCTGCGTCCTGGCCGCGGTGCTGCAGCACCGTCAGAGCATCATAAATATCTGGCCCGACATCGCCCGTGCCTACCAGTCCAACCAGCCCGCACATCCAGTATACACCTCGTTTTCAAGTCCTGATTGCCGACAGCCGATCGCTATTCAGCTGCCCCAGCATTTGCATTGCCCAGTTCAGCAGGGCATCGATTTGTGGCATCAAATGGGCCTGGTAGAGCCAGACCTGGTCCCGCGGCGGCAGCAGTTCCCGAATCAGGAACACCAACACCAACACGATGATGACACCGCGGGCAAAGCCAAAGATGGTACCCAGGAGCCGGTCCAGGGTACCGAGACCCGTGGCTCTTACCATCTGTGCCATGAGCATGCTCAGCAGCCCTGTGACCAGCAACACGCCAACCAGCAGCAGCAGCCAGGCGGTGATATAGCGCGCCGTGATATTGCTGACTAGCCCGGTCATGCGCGAGGCCAGTTCACCGGCGAACACATAGGCTATGACGAACGCCGCAATCCATCCCAGCAGGGACAGGGCCTCGCGCGTGAAACCCCGCAGCAGGCTCAGCAGCGTGGACAGGGCAACGATCGCAACCACAACCCAATCCACCCAGGTAAATGCATCCAGCATCAACATCCCTGCCCTGCCCTCTGGTTCCTGTAGCCCGCGCGGCGCATTCTAGCAGAGCGGCGGTGTCCACTGAAGGAAAGTCGGGAAATCACGGGGCCCGCACCAGGATGGCCCGCACTAGGGCAGATAGCGCTTGACCAGGGAGTTGACACCAAACTCGGCGTCAATGCCGGATTGCAGCGCCTCCAGCCGGGCGCGCTCGAATTTGGGCCCCACGTTGACCCGGTACATGGTGCGGCCGTCGATCGCGACCGGGGCCACCCAGGCTTTCTCGCCACGGGCCTCCAGGCGCTGGCGCAGCTGTTCCGCTTTTTCGGCGCTGCTGACGCTGGCAACCTGCAGCATCCAGGCCACCGGCACGCCCTGGGCGTCAATCACTGGCTGCTCCGGTCGCTCGGTGCGGGTCGCACCCGGCGCTGGCACGGCAGAAGGCTGCTCCGATGCCGGGACCGGAGACATGCTCTCTGCAGGCACAGGTTCGCTGAACTCCCGGGATTCTGCCTCTGCAAGCACGGGATCGGCGAATTCCGCCTCGTTGTATTCCAGTTCCGGGGAGCCGCGCAGGCCGGCAGGGTCCGGAGCCGCGATCGGTGTCTCATCTACTTGCGGCCGCGGCGGGATACGCAACTCCTCCATCCCTGTACCCTGGTCGGGATCGACGAAGATGATCGGCCAGAAGATGACGCCGAGAGCTATCAGAATCAGGGCGCCGACCAGTCGCTGCTTGAGGATATCGTTCACCTGTTATCCCTTCCCCTGCTCCTTTGCCAGCCAACTCATTGCCGCTGCTACCGTATGAAAGGACCCGAATACCACCAGCCGATCCCCGGGCGCCAGCACGCTGCGGGCGCGGGCCAGGGCCTGGCGCAGGTTCTTGCTGACACTGATCATCCCCTGCCCGGCGCCGCGCAGCAAGCCCGCAATGTCAGCGGCTGGAGCAGCGCGTGCATTGCCCGGCTGGTCGGCCAGGAACCAGGCGCCAAAGCGTTCACCGGCAGCTTCGATCATTGCCTTGATATCCTTGTCTGCCATGGCAGAAAAAACAGCAATAGTCTTTCCATTACATGGAGTTATGTCTATAAACTCAACCAATTTGTTAACCGCTGCGGGATTGTGTGCCACGTCCAGAATCAGATCCAGGCCGGACACCGTCAACCGCTGCCTGCGTCCCGGTGGCTGCAGCCCCGGAATCACCGCCGCGATATCCGCATCGGAGGCAGGCCGGTCCAGCAACTCCAGCACCTGTAGTGCGGCGCAGATATTGGCCGGCAGCAGGGCTGCGTTGTTCATGACAGGCAGTTGCCGACGCCCCCCGGTACTCGTCTGCAACCACCCCCCCCAACCCTCGCCCACCGGCACAAAACCGAATTCCTGCCCCAGCCAGCGCGCATCCGCAGCGCTAGCCGCGACCGCTGCCAGCAGCCCCGCCGGCTCCCTCGTCGCAATGACCGCTGGTTTGCCGGAGCGCAGGATGCCCGCCTTTTCCCGCGCGATCTGGTCCAGGTTGTCGCCCAGCCAGTCCTGATGATCCAGGGCGATACTGGTTATCACCGCAACCGTCGGGTCGACAATGTTGACCGCATCGAGGCGGCCCCCAAGCCCGACCTCCAGTACCACCACCTCCACCGCGCGGGAGCGGAACAGGAGCAACGCGGCCAGAGTCGTGTATTCAAAGTAGGTCAGGGAAATCTCGCCGCGTGCCGCTTCAACATCCTCCAGTGCCGCGACAATTTCCGCGTCCCCTGCTTCCTCTGTATTGATGCGGATACGCTCATTGAAGCGCAGCAAATGAGGTGACGTGTAAACGCCGGCGACAACACCGGACCGGTGCAAAAGGCTTTCCAGCGCGGCAACCACCGAACCCTTGCCGTTGGTGCCAGCCACTGTGACCACGGGTACCTTCACCGGCAGCAGGCCGAGGGTGTTGGCGACAGCCGCAACGCGGTCCAGGCCCAGCTTGATGGGTTGCGGGTACAGCGCCTCCAGACGTGCCAGCCAGACGGCCAGCGCAGACTCAGTCATCCCGGTTGTCGGGATTGAACTCGACCGGCTCCTCTGAATCCGCACTGCTGGCATCTTCTTCATCCTCGTCGGCTGTTGCCGCCACGAGTTCCTGCCCGGTCAGTTTCGCCAGCAACCGCGCCAGCGTATCGCGCATGTCATTGCGGTGCACGATCATGTCGATAGCGCCGTGTTCCAGCAAGAATTCACTGCGCTGAAAACCCTTGGGCAACTTCTGGCGGATCGTCTGTTCGATGATGTTGGGCCCGGCAAACCCGGCGCGGGCATCGGGCTCGGCGACATTGATGTCCCCCAGCAGCGCCAGCGATGCGGAGACGCCGCCATAGATCGGATCGGTCATCACCGAAATGTAGGGTACCCGGGCGATTTTCATGCGCTCGATAACAGCGCTGGTTTTGGCCATCTGCATCAGCGAGATCAGCGCTTCCTGCATGCGCGCGCCGCCGGAGGCAGAGAAGCATACCAGGGGAATGGATTCCTGCAGCGCCAGTTGCGCTGCCCGGGTGAATTTTTCCCCGACGGCATACCCCATGGAGCCGCCGTGGAACGCGAACTCGAAAGCCACGCAAACAATCGGCAGACCCTCCAGGGTGCCGCGCATCGCCACCAGCGCGTCCTTTTCACCGGTAGATTTCTGCGCCGCCGCAATGCGATCACGGTAGCGTTTCTTGTCGCGAAACTTGAGACGGTCGAGCGGTTCGATGTGGGCCAGGATTTCTTCGCGGCCTTCCTTGTCGAGAAAAATGTCCAGCCGACGGCGCGCACCGATGCGCATGTGGTGGTCACACTTGGGGCAGACATCGTCATTGCGTTCGACGTCCGGCCGGTACAGCACCGCGTCGCACTTGACACATTTTTTCCACAGCCCCTCGGGTACGCTGGAGCGCCGTTCGCCCTCCTCCTTGCGCACTCCGGACGGCAGTATCTTGTCAATCCAGCTCATGGCATCTCCCGTTTGGTGACACCATTATAAACCTGTGCGGCAGCAACTAGTACCCTGGCTCCCAAATATCGACAGTCCATTTCCGGAGGCAGAGTCTAGGGCGCGATGCCGTCCAATCCCTCACGGATCTCTGCCACCAGCGCCGATGCTGCCTGCAGCAGTCCGTCGTGATCGGCACCCTCGCTGGCGGCGCGGGCAATGCAGTCCACCAGCGCACTACCCACCACCACGCCGTCGGCACTGGCGCCAACGAGGCGGGCAGATGCCGCGTCCTTGATACCGAAACCTACGGCCAGCGGCAACTGGGTGTGCGTGCGGATTCGCGTCAGGTGCTCGGCAACGTCGGCGGCGTCGAGATTGCCGGCGCCGGTTACACCCTTGAGTGCCACGTAGTAGACGAAACCACTGGCCTGCTCGACGATAGCCTTGATCCGTGCCGAGGGCGTGGTCGGCGCTATCAGGAAGATATTGTCCATGCCTACCCGATGCAGCTCGGCGTTGACAGCGGCCACTTCCTCCGGCGGGATATCCACGGTCAGCAGGCCGTCGACACCGGCCATTGCCGCACGATCGGCAAAGACGCCATGGCCCATGTGCTCGACCGGATTGGCATAGCCCATCAGCACTACCGGCGTCTCCGCATCCTGCTCACGAAAACTCTGCACCATGTCCAGGGCATCGCGCAGGCGCGCACCGTTGGCCAGCGCCCGCTCGTGGGCCTTCTGGATAACCGGGCCCTCGGACATGGGGTCGGAGAACGGCACTCCCAGTTCAATGATGTCCGCTCCGGCCGCCACCAGGGCATGCATCAGCGGTACCGTCAGCGCCATCTCCGGATCGCCGACCACGATATAGGGAACCAGCGCCTTCCGACCCTGGGCTGCCAACTGCTGGAAGCGTCCAGCTATTCTGCTCACTACTGCCTTCTCCTTAGAAATCTATGCCGTCGATATCGGCGACCGTGTGAATGTCCTTGTCGCCCCGCCCCGAGAGGTTGATGATAATGTGCTGCTCCGGGGTCATGGTCGCGGCCAGTTTTTCCGCATAGGCCAGCGCGTGGGCGCTCTCCAGAGCGGGCATGATGCCCTCGGTGCGGGTCAGGTCGTGGAACGCACGCAGCGCTTCGTCATCATTGATGGTGACATAGTTGACGCGGCCGATATCCTTGAGCCAGGCGTGCTCGGGACCGACACCCGGATAGTCCAGGCCCGCTGACACCGAGTGGGTGTGCATGATCTGGCCATCCTCGTCCTGCATCAGGTAGGTGCGATTGCCGTGCAGCACGCCGGGGGTGCCCGCGGTGAGCGGCGCGGCGTGTTCGCCGCTGGCAACGCCATGGCCGCCGGCTTCTACACCGTACATGACCACGCTTTCATCTTCGAGAAAGGGGTGAAACAGGCCTATGGCATTGGAGCCACCGCCGACGCAGGCCACCAGGGCATCGGGCAAACGCCCGGTCCTGGCCAGGGACTGGGCCCGCGCTTCGCGACCAATCACGCACTGGAAATCGCGCACCAGCATCGGGTAAGGGTGCGGGCCGGCCACGGTACCTATGATGTAGAAAGTATCGTCGACATTGGTGACCCAGTCGCGCATGGCCTCATTCATCGCATCCTTCAGGGTGCGCGAACCGGAGGTAACGGGCACCACGGTGGCGCCCAGCAGTTTCATCCGGTATACGTTGAGCGCCTGGCGGCGCACATCTTCCTCGCCCATGAAAACGTGACATTCGAGGCCGAGGCGGGCGGCGATCGTGGCGGTAGCTACGCCGTGCTGGCCGGCGCCGGTCTCGGCAATCACCCGCCGCTTGCCCATGTGCTTGGCCAGCAGGGCCTGCCCCACAGTGTTGTTGACCTTGTGAGCACCCGTGTGATTGAGATCCTCGCGCTTGAGGTAGATGCGGGCACCGCCAACGCGGTCGGACCAACGGCGGGCCTCATAGAGGGGAGAGGGACGCCCGACATAGTGCGCCAGATCCTCGTCCAGTTCGCGCTGGAACCCTGCATCCTGCGACAGTTCCCGGTACAGTGCCTCCAACTCCGCCAGTGCGGACATCAGGGTCTCGGCGACAAACTTGCCACCGTAGACGCCGAAGCGGCCCTCGGCGTCAGGCACTGACGCAAATATCCTGCTGGTCATTTCCGTGGTCATGGTCTGCTCCCCTGAAAAAATTTAGCCACGTACGGCAGCAATGAAGCGCCGCATCTTTCCCGCATCCTTGATGCCCGGTGCGCTCTCGACGCCACCGCTGACGTCCACCGCGGCCGGTCCGACACCGGCGATGGCAGCGGCGACATTGTGCTCGTCGAGCCCCCCGGCCAGTACCAGCGGCCGCGGCAACACCGCGGGAATGGCCGTCCAGTCGAACGTTTGGCCGGTGCCTCCGGGAACGCCGGGCTGCCAGCTATCCAGCAACAGTCCACGGGCACTGCTGTAGCCACTGGCCACCTCGCCAATATCAACGCCGGGGCGCATCCGCAGCGCCTTGAGGTAGGGGCGTTGGAACTGGTCACAGAACGCCGGCGTCTCGGCACCGTGGAACTGGATACAGTCTACGGATACGCACTCGAGGATGCGCTGGATTGTTGCCACCGTCTCATCAACAAACAGTGCCACAATCGCGACAAAGGGCGGCACCGCCGCCACGATCTCGCGCGCCTGCTCGGGGGTCACGCAGCGCGTGCTGGGCGCGTAAAACACCAGGCCCAGAGCGTCCGCCCCCGCCTCACAGGCGGCCCGGGCATCGGCGCTGCTGGTAATGCCGCAAATCTTGACAAGGGTTCGTGACACGGGCGCTGGCTATCGCTTGCTGAAGGGCCGGGATGATAGCAGAACCCGGGGGGCAGTGTCTTCAGGTCCCCAGCAGCAAAGGCCCCGGTGACGTAGCCGGCAGGTCGAAGCGCTCCGGGTAGACCACATCGACCAGGTACAGGCCAGTGGCTGACGCGGTATCGGCGGCACGGGTTCGGTCCTGGCCGGCCAGCAGCTCCTCTATCCAGACCGGCTCCCTGCTGCCGATACCGACGGCCATCAGGCTGCCAGCAATGTTGCGTACCATGTGGTGCAGGAAAGCGTTGGCCTGGATATCGATGACCACCAGATCCCCGCGCCGAGTGACCTCGCAGTGATCGACGCAGCGATAGGGGGTGCTGGACTGGCAGGACGCGGCGCGAAAAGCGCTGAAGTCTTGCTCACCCAGCAAAAACCGGGCCGCAGCATGCATGCGCCCGATATCCAGTGGATAACGCTGCCAGCTGAGTTGCCGCCCCAGCAATGCCGGGCGGATGGCAGTGTTGGCAATCACATAGCGATAGCGTCTGGCCAGGGCCGAGAAGCGTGCGTGGAAATCTTCGGACACAGGCTGTGCCCAGTGCACCCTGATGTCAGGGGGCAGACAGCTGTTGCTGCCAATGACCCATGCCTTGCGACTGCGCGCCGTGGGCGCATCGAAGTGAATCACCTGGGCGTGAGCGTGCACGCCGCTGTCGGTGCGTCCCGCGCAGTGGACGCGCAACGGTGCCGCGGCTATCTCTGACAACGCTGCTTCGAGTGTTTGCTGTACCGTGACAGAACCGGGATGGGGCTGGGCCTGCCAGCCGTTGTAGGCACTGCCGTCATATTCGACGCGGCAGGCGATGCGGGTACCGGGGGGCAGCGGATCCGTAGAGAAGATCCGCCCTTCACTCTGCTCAGCCAAGTCTGTCGAGCAGCTCCCGCGCGTCCTGTTGCTGCTCGTCGCTACCCTCTGCCACGACCTCTTCGAGGATCTGGCGCGCGCCATCGTCATCGCCCATGTCTATATAGGCGCGAGCCAGGTCAAGCTTGGTGGAGAGTGGGTCGCCATCGTCAGCGAAGACAAAGTCGTCGTCGCTGCTGTCGCTGCGCCCGCGGTTCCGGTCAAATTCCGCCGACACGTCCAGCTCCTCCACCGGACTGTCCTCGATCTCGAGACCGAGAAAGTCGGGCTCGTGATCTACCGAGGGGACGAGCTCATCGCGGCCGTCGACTGAGCCAAGATCGGCGAGGTCCGCCAGCTCGCCGCTGAGGTCTTCCGCGGGAGCCGCTGCTGGCGTCGGCGCCGGCTCGGGTTCTGGCTCGGGTTCTGGTTCCTCGGCGGCTGCTTCGATGTCCTCAAGATAGGGGTTGGCAGCAGACAACTTGCTGGCGGAAATGGCCTCCGCCCTGGCGATGGCGTCGCTGTCGCCGCTGCGCCTCAGCTCGGCAAGCTGGGTCTCGGCTTCGCTTTGATCGCCAGTTTCAATAGCCAGCTCCAGCAGCTTGAGGCGGTAGGCAGTGTTGCCGGGATCTGAACGCAGCGCCTTGCGCACCAGGTCAATCGCCTGGGTATAACGGCCATAGGCGATATAAATATCCGCCTCGGCGAGGGCGTCCCCGGCCTCGACATCCGATGCATACTGGTCATGTTTGCGTTCGCCGTAACCACGCTGACCGGTGGCGGCCGGCTCGAGATTTTCGTCCTCAGTGACGGCAGGCGCGGCAGCGACAGCGCTCGTGCCAGCGGCCAAAGCCGCAGGCGCGCTGTCGTCTTCGTCCAGATCCAGCTCCGAGTCCCGCAGCTGGATATCCGCGAAAGCATCCTCCCGCGACTGCTTGCGCTCGGCGGGACGCGGCGTGAGACCGACTGCAACCGCATCACCTGCATCACCCGCATCCGCATCCGCCTGGCGCCGACGCCAGAACAGTAGCCCGAGCAAGCCCGCCAGCAGCACACCACCGGCAATGTACAGCCAGCTCCCAGAGCCACCGTCTGCTGGGCCCGGCGCGGCGGCGGGAGTTGCGGCTGGAGCGGGTGCGACTGTGGTCGCAGGAGTCGGGGCAGCAGGTGCTGCGGGCGCAGGATCCAGGGCGAGCTGCTCTGCTCCGGCCGGGTCGGAATCCGCGCCCGTATCACCGGGCAGTGTCGCGCCGCTCTCGGCGGCCGCCAGCGCCTGCTGCAGGGAGGCGATCTGCGCATCCTTCAGCTCAACAACCCGCTCCAGGGTTTCCAGGCGCTCGGCCAACGCGGCGACGCGCTGACCCAGTTCCGCTCGCTCGCGCTCGGAGCGTTGCAATTCGTCCAAGGTGTCCGCGTTTACGGAGGGTCGCTGCTGCCCGGGCGCAACCGCATCCTGCTCGGGCCCGGCTTCCTCTCCGGACGAAATTCGCAGGGCCGGGCCGGCAGTGGCAGGTGCTGAAGCGCGCCCGGTACGCCAGTCTTCATTTTGCTGCCGTACAGCGGCCAGGGCAGCCTCCACATCGGCCTCGCTGATGTCACCGGACGCCGGCAGGTAGATGATGAATCCCGCCTTGATCCTGTTGATATTGCCATCAATGAAGGCATCCGGATTCAGGCGTTGAATTTCCAGCATGGTCTGCTGTACGGAAACGCCCTCCAGACGGGCCCGCTGGGCAATGGTCCAGAGGGTCTCGTCGCGGCGGATCATGTAGCGGGCACCGGGGGCGGGTTCGGCAGCCGTGTCGGCGTTGAAACCGCGCCGGGGCATGGCGCCGGGAGCCAGCTCGGACTCGCGCGTGCTCACCCGGGTGCCGGTACCCTCGGCTTCACTCCCGGTTTTTTTTTCCTCGGTGCCAGCCGGGGCGCCCTCGACAGCCGCCACTCTCTCAGTCGCCGAGACCACCGGGGACCGCGTATCGAAGGCAGGCGGATCGACCAGCACCGTGTAATTGCGCAGCAGGCGCCCGGAGGGCCAGCGCGCTTCGACGATGAAATCCAGATAGGGTTCCAGTACCGGGTCCTCGGAGGTGAGCACAATCACCCCGCGACCACTGCCGTCAATGTCGACCTCGAATTTCACGCCGGTCAGGAAATACGCGCGATCAATGCCCAGCCGGTCAAAATCTTCCTCGGCGGCGAGGCGAACACGGATCTGGTCTTCGTGCAGGTTGCCGATGTCCAGCAGGCTGACGCGCGCTTTCAGCGGTTCGTTGAGAAAGGACTGCAGGGTCAATTCGCCAAGGCCGAGGGCCCATGCCGACCCCGCTTGCAGACAACCCAGGGACACCAGTGCTGCTGCCAAACGTTTCTTACGAGCCATAAACACGCCTTGTTATCCTTCCCCTGGCATCACTCAAGCCGGTCTCCCCTCGGTCCCAGCCCCTGTATGACGCTTCTGAAGATACCCGAAGTATGTTTTAACGCAAGTTTTTAATCAAGATAAGTACTGATCAGTGCCTCGGCAATTTGCACACTGTTCAGGGCTGCGCCCTTGCGCACATTGTCGGATACCACCCACAGGTTCAGGCCCCGCGGATGGGAGATATCCTCGCGGATCCGGCCGACAAAAACCGGGTCCTTGCCAGCACTATCCGTGGCTGGAGTCGGATAACCGCCATCGGCGTGCTCATCCAGCACGGTAATACCGGGGAAGGCCGCAAGCAGCTTGCGCGCATCTGCCGCGGAAATTTTCTCGGCGGTTTCGATATGCACGGCCTCGGAGTGACCGAAAAACACCGGCACGCGAACGCAGGTCGGATTGACCTGGACGCTGCTGTCGCCGAGGATTTTCTGGGTCTCCCACACCATCTTCATCTCTTCCCGGGTATAACCGTTGTCCTGGAAGACGTCGATATGGGGCAGCACGTTGAAGGCGATCTGCTTCGGATAGACCTCGCACTCGATTTCCTTGCCGTTCAGCAGGCGCGCGGTCTGCCCGGCCAGCTCTTCGATGGCCTCCTTGCCCGTACCGGAAACTGCCTGGTAGGTGCAGACATTGATACGCTCGATACCGACCGCATCGTAAATCGGCTTCAACGCCACCAACATCTGGATGGTGGAACAGTTGGGATTGGCAATGATATTGCGGGTGGCATACCCCGCCAACGCCTCCAGGTTTACCTCCGGCACCACCAGCGGGATGTCCTCGTCGCGGCGGAAGTGGGAAGTGTTGTCGATCACCACGCAGCCCGCTGCAGCAGCCTTGGGCGCGAACTCTTCCGAGATGCTGCCGCCGGCGGAAAACAGCCCTATCTGCGCCTTGCTGAAGTCGAAATCAGCGAGGTCCGTTACCTTTACCTGCTTGCCGCGAAAGGTAACGGTTTTGCCCGCAGAGCGCGCGCTGGCCAGCGGGTAGAGAGTGCCTACCGGGAAATTGCGCTCCTCGAGAATGGCCATCATGGTTTCGCCGACTGCGCCGGTCGCGCCGACAACGGCGACATCGTAAAGTTTGCTCATAAATACCTCTGTATTCCGGAGTGAATGATCAGGCCTGCAGGGCGGCAACCACGGCCGCGCCCATCTCCCGGGTCGAGACCGGGGTCATGCCCTCACCGTGAATGTCCGCCGTACGCAAACCCTGATCGAGAACCGCGCTGACCGCGTCCTCAATCGCCGCCGCGGCTGCCGGCGCGGCCAGGGTATAGCGCAGCATCATCGCCACGGACAGAATGGTCGCCAGCGGGTTGGCCTTGCCCTGCCCGGCGATGTCCGGCGCTGAACCGTGGCAGGGTTCATACATCCCGCGGCCGTTCTTGTCCAAGGATGCCGAGGGTAACATACCGATGGAGCCGGTGAGCATGGCGGCCGCGTCCGACAGGATATCGCCAAACATGTTGCCGGTGACCAGGACATCGAACTGCTTCGGCGCCCGCACCAGTTGCATGGCGGCGTTGTCCACGTACATGTGGCTCAACTCCACATCTGGATACTCCCTGCCCACCTCCTCCATGACCTCGCGCCAGAGCACGGTGACCTCGAGCACGTTGCTCTTGTCCACCGAGCAGACGCGGTGGCTGCGCTGCCGGGCCAGCTGGAAGGCCAGGTGACCAATCCTGCGGATTTCCGATTCGCTGTAGATGTAGGTGTTGAAACCCTGGCGTTCGCCATTTTCCAGCGTGCGGATGCCGCGCGGCTCACCGAAGTAGATGCCGCCAGTCAACTCGCGCACGATCAGGATATCCAGTCCCGCCACAATGTCGGGCTTGAGGCTCGACGCCGCAGCCAGCTGCGGGTAGAGAATCGCCGGGCGCAGGTTGCCGAACAATTCCAGCGCCGAGCGCAGGCCCAACAAGCCGCGCTCGGGGCGCAGGTGGCGTTCGACGTTGTCCCACTTCGGCCCACCCACTGCACCCAGCAGAATGGCATCCGCCGCCCGCGCGCTGGCCAGGGTCTGTTCCGGCAAGGGCACCCCGTGCTCATCTAGGGCCGCACCACCCAGGAGGCCATGCTCAAGCTCCAGGTCGAGGCCAAAGCGGCGGTCAACCGTTTCCAGCACAGTGACAGCTTCCGCCATGATCTCCGGACCGATGTAGTCGCCCGGCAATACCAGGATCTTTCTGCTCATCTCAGCGCTGCTCCCGTCCGATTGCATCAAACAGCCAGGGCGAACTTTGTCGCCAGCGCTGCTCAAAGCTGCGGATGGCACCTGCGCTCTCCAGAGTGACGCCAATGTCGTCGAGGCCCTGCAACAGGCAATGCTTGCGCGCAGCGTCCACCTCGAAGCGCATCACCTCGCCGCTCGGGGTCTCAACCTGTTGCCGCCCAAGGTCCACCTTGAGCCGGTAGCCTTGCTCCGCGTACAGCGCGGCAAAAAGCTCTTCCACCTGCTCGGCCGGCAGTACCACCGGCAGGATGCCGTTCTTGAAACTGTTATTGTAGAAAATGTCGGCGAAGCTGGGGGCGATAATACAGCGAAAGCCGTAGTCTTCCAGCGCCCAGGGCGCATGTTCGCGGCTGGAGCCGCAGCCGAAGTTTTCCCGCGCCAGAAGAATGGAGGCACCCCGGTAGCGGGCATGGTTGAGGGGGAAATCCGGGTTCAGCGGCCGCTGACTGTTGTCGCGACCAGGCTGGCCCTCGTCGAGATAGCGCATTTCATCGAACAGATTGGGGCCAAAGCCGCTGCGCTTGATCGACTTCAGGAACTGCTTGGGAATGATCATGTCGGTGTCGACATTGGCGCGGTCCATCGGCGCCACCAGGCCCTCCAGTACGGTAAAGCTTTTCATGCGTCAGTCTCCTGCAGGCTGCGTACATCGACAAAATGGCCGGCAATGGCTGCCGCGGCGGCCATCGCCGGACTCACCAGATGGGTGCGGCCGCCGATCCCCTGACGCCCCTCGAAATTGCGGTTGGAGGTGGACGCGCAGTGTTCTCCGGCGCCGAGTTTGTCGGCGTTCATCGCCAGGCACATGGAACAGCCCGGCTCGCGCCACTCCATGCCGGCGTCGAGAAAGATCCTGTCCAGGCCCTCGGCTTCGGCCTGGGCCTTGACCTGGCCGGAGCCCGGCACCACCAGCGCCTGCTTGATACTGGCGGCAATGTGCTTGCCCTGCACCACCGCGGCGGCGGCACGCAGGTCCTCGATCCTGCTGTTGGTACAGGAGCCGATGAACACGCGGTCCAGATGGATATCGGTAATCGCCATGCCCGGCTGCAGGCCCATGTACTCCAGCGCCCGACGGGTGCCTTCCCGGCGGGAGGCGTTGTCCATCTGCGTCGGGTCCGGGAGGATGCCGCCGACGGGCAGCACCATCTCCGGCGAGGTACCCCAGGTCACCTGCGGCTGGATGTCCTCTCCCTGCAGGGTGACCACCTTGTCGAACTGGGCATCGGCGTCGCTGTGCAGATCGGCCCAGGCGGCGACGGCCGCGTCCCACAATCCATCCGTCGGGGCATAGGTGCGGCCGCGCACGTAGTCCAGCGTGGTCTCATCCACCGCGATCATGCCCATGCGGGCGCCGGCTTCGATCGACATGTTGCACAGGGTCATGCGTCCCTCCATGCTCAGGGCGCGGACCACCTCACCGCCGAACTCGATGGCGTAACCGGTGCCGCCGGCGGTGCCGATCTGGCCGATGATGGCGAGCGCCACGTCCTTGGCAGTAACCCCCGGCTGCAGCTGTCCATCCACGCGTACCAGCATGTTCTTCATCTTTTGCTGCACCAGGCACTGGGTCGCCAGCACGTGTTCAACTTCGGAGGTGCCAATACCGTGGGCCAGGGCCCCGAGGGCGCCATGGGTCGATGTGTGGGAGTCGCCGCAGACCACGGTCATGCCGGGCAGGGTTGCGCCCTGCTCGGGTCCAACCACATGTACGATCCCCTGCCGCAGATCGTTGATTGGAATCTCGGTGATGTCGAAGGCGAGACAGTTGTCGTCCAGAGTCTGTACCTGCAGGCGCGAGATCTCGTCGACAATGCCGGCGACGCCGCCGGCGCGCTCCGCCGCCGAGGTCGGCACGTTGTGGTCCGGCACCGCCAGATTGGCGTCCAGACGCCAGGGTCTGCGCCCGGCCAGGCGCAGCCCCTCGAAAGCCTGCGGCGACGTCACCTCGTGAATCAAGTGGCGGTCGATATAGATCAGGGCGGAACCGTCGTCCCGTTGCTCAACCAGGTGGTTGCGCCAGAGTTTGTCGTAGAGTGTCAGCCCGGCCATGAGAACCCTCGCCTGCCAGTGATTGCAATGTCCCGATAATAAACTTGACCATCAGATAACTCAAATTTATTATTTTTATCCAACTCATTCCTAAAGGTAATTTACGTGGATATCCAGAACCTGCGGGCTTTCCTGCTGGTAGCGGAGGAAGGTTCCTTTTCCCTGGCCGCAGAACGGCTGCATCTGTCCCAGCCAGCGGTCAGCAAACGCATCGCGCTGCTGGAGCAGAGTCTGGGCTGCGAGTTGTTTGACCGCATTGGCCGCCACATCGGCCTCACCGAGGCTGGCCAGGCTCTGCTGCCCCATGCCAAGGCTATCGTACAGCAGCTGTTCACCGCCGAGCAGGCCGTGCGGGACCTGTCCGGGGCGGTTGCGGGCCAGTTGCGCCTGGCCACCAGTCACCACATCGGGCTGCACCGATTGCCGCCGGTGCTGAGCGCCTTCAGCAAAGCCTATCCGGAGGCCAATATCGACATCGACTTCATGGACTCCGAGCAGGCCTACGACCTGATCATGCAGAGCCGTTCGGAACTGGCTGTCGTTACACTGGCGCCGGTCGCCGACGACAGCATGGTCACCCGGCCGCTATGGCGGGATCCGCTGGTGTTCATGGTGGCGGCCGATCATCCCCTGGCCGCCAGCGGCGCCTGCAGGCTGGCGGATCTCGCCCGGCACCCTGCAATCCTGCCCGGACTCAACACCTACACCGGCCAGATCGTGAAGCGATTGTTCGCGGATCACCGGCTGTCCCTGCAGGTATCCATGGCCACCAATTACCTGGAAACGATTCGGATGATGGCCTC
Source organism: Haliea sp. (assembly GCF_040221975.1). Taxonomy (GTDB): domain Bacteria; phylum Pseudomonadota; class Gammaproteobacteria; order Pseudomonadales; family Halieaceae; genus Haliea. The sequence goes on along the minus strand of NZ_JAVJWR010000033.1, from coordinate 202,091 downwards.
CGTCGGCCTCGGTTGGACCGTATTGCCGCAGACCATGCTCGACCCGGACCTGGTGGCGCTGCCGGTTGCCGCCGTCGAACTCGAACGCACCCTGGGGTTGGTCTACCACCGCAGCCGCAGCCTGTCGCGGGCGGCGCAGGCGTTCGTCTCGGTACTGGACGCATTCGCCGACGGCGACTGAGCCTACTCTACGGCGAGCAGGCCAGACTCGGGTGGTGGCTGCCGCCAGATGCCGTCGTGGTCTGGCAGATAGAAGGTGCCGTTGAAGCGCGCCACCGCACCCTCGGGGCCGCTGATGACCCCGCTGCTGAAGCCGAAGCGCCGCTTGACGCTGACCTGCAATACATCCGCCTGCAGCCAGTCGCCCTTGCGACCGGCACTGATGAAATCCAGCGCCAGATTGATGGTGGGACTGCCCGCCACCCGCCCGGCGGCCTGGTTCACCCCGGTGGCCGCGGCGATATCCGCCAGCGTGGTAAGCACACCGCCGTGGCAGATGCCCATGACATTGCAGTGCTGCTCGCATACCCACAGACCGAAACTGACCCTTTCGGAATCAATCCGACGGAAACTCGGTTGCAGGGTGTCGGTAAAACCCAGCCCGGCAGGCAGGGGCTCAAAACCCGGCGGCAATGTACTGCCCGTCATGCTCACCTCTTCATTGTTGGTCAAAAAATCCCCATCTCCAGGCCGGTGGCGAAGGCCTCGCCCATTGCCGCCGCCTGTCGGCGATGCTCCGCGGTCACCTCACCGCGACAGATCACCGGCTCCAGCGCGGGCGTCAGCGGATAACCTGACAGAATCCGCCGCGCCTGTTCGCGGGCACCGCGGCCATCATTGCCGGCGCTGAGCAGCAGCGCATAGGGCAGTACCCGACCCGCCTCACCCACAGGGTAAAAGGTCCGATCGAGGAAGTCCTTGATGCCACCGCTGAGGCTGCCGGAGTTTTCCGCGCCCACCAGCACCAGGCCGTCCGCCGCCAACAGGTCGGCGCTGCCGGCATCCCAGGCTCGTAGCACTCTCACCTGCAAACCCGCCACGGTTGCGGCCGCGCTGCTGCAGGCCTGCGCCAGCTGTGCACTGGCACCGCTCTGGCTATGGTAGACAAGCAACAGCGTGCGCATAGTGGCCCCCATCAAATTCGCTCTCATCCACCGCTTATCCACAGATCAGCCTGTGGATAACTGTGGGGATAGCTTGCCAGCAAAGCGCCTCCGACTCCAGCGAGCGCAACTGGCAGGTGCCGGGTGGCACCGGAAAATAAAGTGACATTCTTCATATTTTTCATGCGGTTAAAGCAATTACCTGAAATGATCACTGAAAAATGACCCGCCCTCTACACACGGATTCCGGGGTGTCAAGGAATGTGGACAGTGTTTTTCCTGCGGGTTTGCAGCCGCTTACCTCCGAGACCAGGGGCTGTCGTGTCTCGGCAGCGTGGCCGGAGCCACCAGCCGCCAGCACTGGTGAATTCGACTGTTGCGCTGGAAGTCCGGATCGAGGGTGCTGCGGGTAATATCCTCGCACGGGTAATCCGCCTCCAGGGCCGGGTCCAGCCGGAATCCCCGGCGATTATTGGAAAAGTACAGTACCCCGCCGGGACGCAATACCGCCATTGCCGCGCGCACCAGGCCGGCGTGATCCCGCTGCACATCGAAGGACTCCGACAGCTTGCGGGAATTCGAGAACGACGGCGGGTCCAGCAGGATCAGGTCGAAGCGGCGGCCGCAGGCCTGCAACCAGGCCAGGCAGTCACCGCGCTCCAGCAGATTGCGGGTTTCGTCGAGGCCATTGTGGGCCAGGTTCTTGCGCAGCCAACCGAGGTAGGTATTGGACAGGTCGACGCTGGTGGTGCTGCGGGCGCCCCCCAGGGCGGCGTGTACGGTTGCCGCGCCCGTGTAGCAGAACAGATTGAGGAAATCCTTGCGCTCGGCTTCACGCCCCAGGCGCAGGCGCAGGGGACGGTGGTCCAGGAACAGGCCGGTATCCAGGTAGTCGCGCAGGTTGACCAGCAGCTGCGCCCTGCCCTCGCGCACCGAGACCAGCTCGCCGCTGCTGGCCTGCTTGCCGTATTGCTCGTCCCCCCGCTGCCGCTGGCGCACCTTGTAGACGATGTGTTCCGGCTTCACGTCCAGCGCGGCGGGCAGCGCCGCCTGCACCTCAGCCAGGCGGGCGACCGCTGCCGCGGGATCGACGTCCCTGGGCGCCTGGTATTCGGCCACGTGTACTTGATCCCCGTAGATGTCTACTGCGACAGCATATTCCGGCATATCGGCATCGTACAGCCGGTAGCATTCGATACCCTCGCGCTTGACCCAGCTGGCCAGCCTTCGCCGGTTCTTGCGCAGCCGGTTGGCGAACATCTGCGCCCCTTGCGAGAGCTCGGCAGCCGGTCTGCTGGTGGTGTCCGGTTGCGCCCGCGGCAGCTTGTCGCTGAGCCGGTTGTCACTCAGATCGAACAACAGCAGGCTGGATTCCAGCGCGCCGTTCCAGAGCTTGTACTGCTTGTGGCTGCGCAGGCCCGTGGCGCGGCCCAGGTCCTTGTCGGCGGTAAAAATGGCCGCCTGCCAGCCCGGGAATTCCCGCAACATGGTTTCGCCCAGCTGTCGGTACAGGTACTGCAGGCTGTCCTTGTCCCCAAGGCGCTCACCATAGGGCGGATTGCAGATCAGCAGTCCCAGCGGCAGCGGCAGGTGCGTCGGCCGGGTCAGCTCCGCCAGCGGTTTGCAGCTGACCCGCACCACCGCTTCCAGGCCGGCACTGGCGATATTTTCCTGCGCCCGGTGTATCACTTTCGGATCCGCATCATAACCCCGGATTTCCGGCAAGCGCGCCTGCTTGCCGCGCTCGGCGCGACCGCGGGCATCGCTCAACAGGGCCTGCCACTGGGGTGCGCTGTGGCCTTGCCAGCGCTCAAAGCCAAACCGGGGCCGCGCCAGCCCGGGGGCAATATCCGCCGCCATCATGGCGCCTTCCAGCAGCAGGGTTGCGGAGCCACACATCGGGTCGATCAGGGCTCCGCCCCGCGCCGCCATCCCGGGCCAGTCCGCCCGCAGCAGGATTGCCGCCGCCAGGTTTTCCTTCAGCGGCGCTGCCCCGGCCTGCAGGCGGTAATTGCGCCGGTGCAGGCTGCCGCCGGAGATGTCCAGGGCAAGGAGGATGCCATGGCGGGACAGGCGCACATTGAAGCGCAGGTCCGGGTCGGCCCGGTCCACCGAGGGGCGTTTGCCGCCGTGCTGGACAAACCAGTCGACGATGGCATCCTTGCAGCGCTGGGCGCCAAACTGGGTGTTGCGGATATGGGTGTTCTCACCGCTGAAATCGATGCTGAAGGTCTGCTCCGCGGACATGATCCCGGTCCAGTCCACCCGCATCAGCCCGGCATAGAGCGCATCGGCATCCTGGGCTTCGAATTTCGCCAGCGGCAGCAGCACCCGATTCACAAGGCGTGACCACAGACAGGCCCGATAGCCGATCGCGAGCGGGCCGTCGAAATAGACCCCGGCGACGGTTTCCCGGCCCCCGCTGGCCCCCAGCGCCAGCAGCTCCGCCAACAGCAGTCCCTCAATCCCCTTGGGGCAGGTGGCAAACCACTGCCGTGTGGCACTGGCGGACAGGCTCGCGGGGGCTGCGTTATCTTGGGTGGAACTGCTCATGCCGGCCATCCTGAAGGGCACTGGTAAGGCCGCCCAGTGTACCGGAAAGTCGGCCCCGGAATGTCCCGATATTCAGGCGTCGGGGTACTAACTGCGCTTGCGCGGCACCCGTTTGCGCGCCCGGGCGGGCGCCTGTTTGCGCACAGGGGCCCGTGGCGGGGCGTTGGCGAGCTTTTCCTTCATCATTACATCCAGCACCAGCTGCGCGGCACTGTCGATGTAGCTGATAAAACGCTCGTGTTCCTCATCGGTCAGTGTGCGCAGCTCGTCGTGCTGCCGATAGAGATTGACGAAGCGGCGCTCGCGCTCGTACTGTCGCGGCAGGGTCATTACGCCCCACTGCTCGAGAACCTGTTCCAGCTGGGGATTGTAGGTGCGCAGGAACTTGATCAGAAAAGGTACCGGATCGTGCCGGGCCAGCAGGCTTGCGCTGCGCAGCACCAGCTCCAGGGGCATGATTTTTTCCCCACTCTCGACATCCTCCAGCACTGACTTGTCGGAAACGCCGAGGCTGTCTGCCAGCTCCTTGAGTGACAGACCCGCGGTCTCGCGGGCGTCGCGCAGGAAGTGACCGGCATCGGCCATCGCTTCCAGGCGCTCCGGCTCAAAACTGTTGAGCAGTGTATTGCGCAGCCAGCCTTCACCGAACATGGCGGTCATGGTGGCCGTGTGGCGGGCGATTTCCAGTGTTCCCCCGGCCACCTGGCCGCTAAAGCGCATCAGGCCCGCCAGCAGGCTCTCGGTGTCGTTGCCCTGTGATTTTTTCTCCGCCATGGCTACAGCTTAGCCCAACCCGCGGCTGTTGCCGAGATCTGCATGCGACCGCGCGCCGGCACAGGAAGCAGCGTCACAGCCCTGATTCCAGCCGGAAAATCTCCCGCAGAATCCCCCGCCACTCGTCGTACTGGTGTTCCAGACTGCCGTTCAGTCGGTAGACACTGCCGCTGACCTCGAGAACCGTTGGCAATACCTCATTGTTGAAACCCCGCGCCAGGTCTTCCAGGTCCTGTTGCTGGATCTTGCTCCATTTAAACGCGTTGTAGGTCTGCTCCATGGCGGCATAGGTTCCCCGGGCACCGGCGCGGTCGCGCTGCGCCAGCCGGCGCTGGTAGTCCTCCCGGTACAGGGCCTGCTCGCGGCCGTACTGGCGCCAGAGGTTGTAGGTGGGCTGCATGGCCTGATAGAGGGCAACATACTGTTCATCGACGGTATCGATAAAGCGGAACTCCTGGCTGCGAATGAGTTCCACCCGGGCCAGCATCGGGTCAGCGGCCGCGGGTCGCCGCAGCAGCTGCTGGCGCCCCGCTGCATCCTCCGCCACGAACCCGGCAAAGTACTCCGGCGCCAGATAGGCCGCCTGCCGCAGCAGTGCGATCTCGGGCAATTGCTGCACTTCCGCGGCGGGGAGGCTGCGGTAGGTTGCCAGCAGGTCGTTTGCCACCTGGCGGTAGAGATCGATAAAAGGATCGCTGTCGTTCGCTACCGGGTAGTCCGTGCCCTGCGCCTCGTCAACATAGACGCGGTCCAGCCAAACCCGGCCGCTGGCATCCTCGGCGCGGATCTGCAGAACCAGGAAACGGCCATCGGAGTGCAGGATCTCGCCCTCCAGCTGCAGCGCGGCGGCCGGCTGCGACTCCGGCAGCACCCGCACCGCACCCCAGGCGTTGCTCGCCTGCAGGACCTGGCGCAGACGCACGGCCAGGTAGCGGGCCTCGGCCCGGCGGATGTCTGGGAAAATGCCCTGGCGGCTGAGCCCCGCAGTCTGCGCGGGAATACCCGGGTCAAAGCTCACCAGTGCCAGATCCAGCGCCGGCTGGGGTGGCACGGGCAGGGTATCCAGGGCGACCGCCCCCACCGGGGGCGGCCAGGTTTGTAGCGCCATGGGCAGCGGCTGGGGCGATTGCGGCCCCGGCGTACTCGCACAGCCAGTCAACAGCAGGAGCACGCCCAGACACAGGCACGGCAAGAACGTCAGGGCGTTTCGGTAGTGCACACTTTGCCTCGGGTAAGGGTCTGTTCGCAGGAGAAGCCGTGGGCCTCAGGGTCCATGCGGCGGTAGACCCGGTTCAGGGTGAACGGGTAGGACACCCGGTCGGAACTGACCGTGGTGGCAATATTGAGCATCTGGCCAGCGGGCCCCAGAGTCAGGCGATGGCGAATGGACAGGCCTTCGGGCAGTGCCAGTACAAACAACAGCTGGTGTCCATCCCAGCCGCAAAACTCACTGCCCAGCGGTGTCTCGACCACCGTGGGCCGGCCGTCATGGAAGTCGCAGTCGAGGGCAAAATCGCCCTCCCGGCGTACACGTATCTGGCGCGGATTCTGCTCGATATCCAGCAATTGTGATTTGGTCACCAGATCCGCCATCTGCGCCAGGCCAATGATTGAGGCACCGCTGTCCGTGCTTGAGCCCCCAACCATCAGCGCAGCGCCGGGGCCGCGCCGCTCGCTGCCGGCAGCCTGGGCCCGTCGTTCCGCCTCGCGCTGCAGCTCCCGGACCAGGCCATTGAGGCGCACCTGGATATTGTCGCTCTGGCCGTAGTCCAGAGACCAGCTGCCGCTGAAGTCGACACCGGTGCGGGAGGCAACGGGCTGGCGCTGTTCCTGGCTCGCGCATGCGGCGAGCAACAGGATCAGGAGAGCGGGCAAGGCATTGGCGAGAGCTTTCATCGGCGCCCAGTGTAACCCAGGCGCCCGTTTTACAGCAGGGGGTTGAGCCTAACCAAACAGCCCCTCTCCCACAGCCAGGCGCCGACCGAGGGCGGCGACCTGGGCGCCACTGGAACCCAGTGCCATCTCGTTGTAGCGCAGCCAGAGACAGTAGCGCCAGAGTGGATAGTCGCGGTCGATACCGGTGCCGCCATGCACGTGCTGGCAGGCATAACTGACGCGGTGGCCAACATCCCCCGCCCAGATCTTGGCGATCTGCACCTCGGTGGTCGCTGCTTGTTCATCGCTGAGCAGGGACAAGGCCTGCCAGGTGCACAACCGCAGGCATTCGACATCAATGTAGCAGTCCGCCAGACGGTGCCCCACCGCCTGGAAGGTGGCAATGGGTACTCCGAACTGCTGCCGCTCACTGGTGTAGCTGGCCGCCATCCGCAGGGCGTGGTCGGCAGCGCCCAGTTGCTGGGCGCAAAGCGCCGCCGCACAGCGTTCGCGGGTCCAGGTCAACAGCTTTTCGCCGCCGGTTGCCATGACAACGTCCGCAACCGGTACAGTGACAGTAGCCAGGGTTACCCGGCAGTGCGGCTCGAAGTGAGTCATCTGCAGGTCGGTCAGGCTGACGCCCGCGGTCCGGGTGTCCAGTAGAACCACAGCAGTGGCGCCATCCCGATGTACGGGCAGCAGCAGCCAGTCGGCCTCGCGGGCAAACGGTACCGCGGCACATTCGCCGTCCAGTATCAGTGTATCGCCTTGCTGCCGCGCCTGGACCCTGGTCGGATCCGCACTGCTCAACCCGGTCCAGAAGTCGCCGGTGAGCAGCAGCTCGCCACGGGCCGCGGCAGGCAGGATTCGCTCACGCAGGTCCGCCGGAGCGAATTTTTGCAGCGGCAGCAGCGCCGACACACAGTGGGCCAGCACCGGTACCGGCGCCACGCTGCGTCCGAGTTCCTCGACAAACAGTCCCAGCTCCATGAAACCCAGACCCATGCCGCCAAATTCCTCCGCCACCGCCGCGGCAGGCAACCCGGCTTCGAGCAGCGTTTGCCAGAGTTCCCGGTCGAAACGAGCAACCTTGAATTCATCGTAGGCCGCCAGGCTGGCGGGAGTGACCGCGTCGTCGAGGATCTTGCGGGCAAGCCCACGCAGCTGTTCCTGAATGTCGGACAGTCCAAAGTCCATACCTGGGCTCCTCTCAACGGCTGGCGCGGGGCATCCACAGCCCCGCGGCGGAAATGATGTCGCGCTGGATCTCGTTGGCGCCGCCACCAAAGGTAATGATGGAAGCGGTGCGATACAGGCGTTCGATGCGACCGGCCTGCTCCTGCGCGCCGGGCGAGTGTGAACGCAGCAGGCCGGCTTCGGCGACTATCTCGCCGAGCAGGCGATAGACTTCGATGAAACCCTCGGAGCCAAAGACCTTGGCCGCAGAGGCATCGGCCATTCCGAGGGTGCCCGCGGTCATGGCCCAGGATTGCTTGTAGACGATCAGCTTCATGCACTCGATCAGGGCCCGGCTGCGCGCCAGATTGGCCTGCACCCAGGACTGCGCTGCCAGCGGCTGGGCATCATCCGCGATCGTGTCACGCGCCCAGTACACCACCTGATTGAACAGTTCGGAGATGGGGCCGAAATTGATCAGGCTCAGCCGCTCCCGGTTGAGCTGGCTGGTGATCAGTTTCCAGCCGCCATTCAGCTCCCCGACCCGGTGGTCGTCACTGACCCGGATATTGTCGTAGAAGGTCGCGTTGGTACGCACACCGCCCAGGGTGTGCACCGGCGTGCAGCTCCAGCCCGGATCGCTGTTGGGTACCAGGAACATGGAGATGCCCTTGTGCTTTTTCGGCGCCTCCGGATCGGTGCGCACGGCCAGCCAGGTGTAGTCGCAGAAATGGGCCAGGGAAGTCCACATTTTCTGCCCATTGATGATCCAGTCGTCGCCGTCACGCACCGCGCTGGTGCGCAGGGCAGCCAGGTCGGTGCCGGCACCGGGTTCGGAATAGCCAATGGAGACCAGCAGCTCGCCGCGCAGGATCTGCGGTACGATCTGCTCCCGGATCCAGGCGTTGCCGTGCTCCGCCAGCGTTGGGCCCACGGACTCGGTGGTGAGGAACGGAAATGGATAGCCCGCCCGCATGACCTCCTCCACGAACACGAATTGTTCCAGTGGCGACAGGCCACGGCCGCCGTATTCCTCGGGCCAGCCCAGGCCGATCCAGCCATCGCGACCCATTCTGGCCAACGCCGCGCGCCACAGGGGACCACCGCCCTCACCCATGTCGCGCTCGCATTCGGCGCGCAACTCCGGGGTCATCAGCTCGCGAAAATAGGCGCGCAGCTCGTCGCGCAGCTCAAGCTGGGCAGGGGTAAACTGTATCTTCATCTCAGGCTCCGGACGTTTGCTGTACAGATGATAACCGCAGCGACCTGAAGGTGCAGGCGGGCCCGCGGCCAAACTTAGTGGCGAAAGCGCTCAGGTCGCTGCCTGCAGCCGGCGCAGGTCCTGCAGGATTTCCCGCCACATGGGGTCGGGCGCGGCGTAGGGAGCATAGATCGCCAGCCGGTCTGCGCAGTCACCGTAGCGCGCCAGCAGGGCCGCGGCGATATCACCGGGATGGCCGCTGACAGCAAAGGCGGCGACAAACTCATCATCGATGCGCTTGCCGAGCTCGTCCCATTGCCCCTGCTTGGACAGCGAGTTCAATTCCGGCTGCAGATCGGCGTAGCCAATCGCCGCCATCGGTGGCAGGTAGGCGGGCGTCGAGGCATAGAACCCCAGCAGTCCACGCACGGCAGCGGCGGCGGCCTCGCGCCCCGCCACATCGTCCCCGGTGATGACAATGGCATTGACCTGCAGGGTGAAATCCGCGCGCGACCTCCCGGCCTGTGCCAGGCCACGCTCCACCGCCGGCAGCGCCTGCTCGCGCAGGAAACGCTCGTTGTTGAACGGGTGGACGATCAGGCCATCGGCTACCTCGCCGGCGATTTCCGTCATCCGCGGGCCGAGGGCGCCGAGCATGATCGGCGGCACCCCAAAGGGGTTGGGGCCGGGGTTGAACATCGGCGTCATCAGGGTATGACGATAGAACTTGCCCTCATAGGAAAGCCGTGTGCCGTTCTGCCAACAGTCAAAAATCGCCTTCAGGGCAAGGATATAGTCGCGCATGCGTGTCGCCGGCGGGTCAAAGTCGATGCCGAAGCGTTTCTCTATATGCGCCTTGATCTGGGAGCCGATACCGAGCAGAAAGCGGCCCTCGCTGAAGCGCTGCAGATCCCAGGCCTGGTAGGCGAGGTGCAGTGGATTGCGCGGAAAGGCGACCGCAATGCCGGTGGCGATGTCCAGCCCCGGCGCGTGCTCGGCCGCCAACACCAATGGCAGAAACGGGTCCCAGCTGCCTTCCAGGGTATAGACCCCGTCATAACCGATCGCGGCCAGACGCCGGGCTTCGGCGGCCGCACCTCCCAACTGGGCATAAAACGGCCCGTCGATTTTAATCGTCACTGCCTGACTCCCGAATTTTCGCGCGGCGAATCCTGCCGGCAGCGCAGGTTATAGCGCAGAGCGTCGCGACTCGGCCACGAGAATGTCGTCATGAGATCCAATCTGCCCAGCCGCCACGCGACAGGCCTGCCGCTGGTACAGATAGGTGTACGTCCGGGCGCGCTGGCGCCCACAGTCTACGCCATAATCGCCCACTCGACTGGAGGACCCCAACAATGAAAACCGGAATCTGCCTGCCCTACATGAAAGCCGGACTGACCCGTGAAGACTATCTGCAATGGTTCCAGCGTGTCGACGCCGGCCCCTTCCACAGCGTCTCCTGCGGCGAGCGCGTCCACGGCCCCACATTTGACATGCGTGTACTGCTGGCAGCGGCGGCCGCTTGTACCAGCCGGGTGCAGATCACCCCGACCCTGTATGTGCTGCCCATGCACAGCGCGGTACAGGTGGCCAAGGAAGTGGCCAGCCTGGACATCCTCTCCGGTGGCCGCGTTCAGCACGTCTGTGTCGGCTATGGCGGCCGCGAGGCCGACTATGCCGCGGTCGAAGCGCCCTTCAAGGGCCGCTACGGCCGCATGGACCAGCAGGTAGCCACCCTCAGGCAGGTCTGGAACCAGCAGGAAGTGATTCCCGGCGCCGGCGCCATCGGCCCCCTCCCCACCCGCGACGGTGGCCCGCAATTGCTGGCCGGCGCGCTCGGTCCGAAAAGCATTGCCCGCTGCGCCCAGTGGGCCGACGGTCTCTACGCCTGGTCCGGCAACGGCGAACAGGCCGAGCTCGCCAACGCCTTCCGCCTCGCCGACGAGGCCTGGGCCGCCGCGGACCGGGAACACAAGCCCTACCGCCTCGGCGGCTTCTGGTGCACTTTGGCCGACAACGGCCCGCAGCGGCTGTACGACTATGTCTACGACTACCTCGCCATCGCCGGGCCGGAGATCGCCAAAATGATGGCGGAGTCGGTGCACCGCAGCTCCGGGGATGCGATTCTGGAGGCCCTGGACAATGCCGAGGCAGCGGGCTGCGAGGAGGTCTTCCTGGTGCCGGCGACGGCGGATATCGCCGAGGTCGACCGGCTGGGGGATCTGCTGCTGCGGCGCGGGTGACTTCTGATCGCTCCGTTCCACCGGCGGCCTGGCGGACTGTGCGTCCCGGCGCTGCGTCGCTCCCGTGCCTGCGTTGACGCAGCGGCCGCAAGGCCGCCCCGCGAACGAAGCGATCCAAGGGGCACTCCCGGAGCGACGCAGGGCCGGGACGCGCAGTCCGTCTGGCTGCCACCAGAACGAAGGGAACACGGAGCAGTGCTGAGTGCCTCCCGACCCGCCCCCTTTTCCGCTATACTCGCGCGCTTCGCAAGCCAGCAACTGACAACCAGACCGGGGGGCCCATGGCCAAGCGTGTATATCTGTTCAACGAGGGCAGCAAGGACGACCGCGACCTGCTCGGTGGCAAGGGCGCCAATCTCTGTGAAATGACCTCGCTGGGGCTGCCTGTACCCTTCGGCTTTATCATCACCACACCCACCTGCCGCGAATTCTTCGAATTCGGCAACAAGCTTCCGCCCCTGCTAGAGCAGGAGTACCGGGTCGCCCTGGACCTGGTGGAAAAAAAGATGGGCGCGCGCTTTGGCGACCCGGAGAATCCGCTGCTGTTCTCGGTGCGCTCGGGGGCGGCGGTGTCCATGCCCGGCATGATGAATACCATTCTCAATCTGGGCCTGAACGACGAGATTGCCGCCGGACTGGCGCGCAAGACCGACAATCCGCGTTTCGCCTACGATTGCTATCGCCGCTTTATCCAGATGTTCGCGAACGTGGTACTGGAAGTCGACGGCGAGCAGTTCGAGCACGAGATCGAGAAGTACAAGGCGGCCCACGGCAAGCGCAATGATGTGGAGATGAGCGCCGATGACTGGCAGGAGATCATTCGCATCTACAAGACCCTGGTGGACTTCCCGGAGGATCCTTTCGTCCAGCTCAAGCTGGCGGTCGAAGCCGTGTTCCTGTCCTGGCATACGCCCCGGGCCTACGTGTACCGGGAGATGAACAACATCCCGGAGACCCTGGGCACGGCGGTGAATGTACAGGCAATGGTGTTCGGCAATTTTGGCGACACCTCGGGCTCGGGGGTGGCGTTCACCCGCAACCCCTCCAACGGCGAACACAGCTTCTTCGGTGAATTTCTGTTCAACGCCGCCGGCGAGGACGTGGTGGCCGGCACCCGTACGCCGCTGCCGGTGAGCGCCCTGCAGGAGCGTCTGCCCGAGGTGTACGCGGAGCTGTTTCGCACCCAGGAACAGCTTGAGAAGCACTACCGGGATATGCAGGACCTGGAGTTCACGGTACAGGAAGGCAAGCTCTACATGCTGCAGACTCGCAGCGGCAAGCGCACCGGCCGGGCCTCGGTCAAGATCGCCGTGGACATGGTACGGGAGGGCCTGATTACCGAAAGCGAAGCCCTGATGCGGGTATCGCCGGAACACGTGGAAGCTTTCCTGCACCCCATGGTGGACCCGGACCAGAAGACCGAGATTGTCGCCACCGGCCTGCCCGCGAGCCCCGGCGGCGCCACCGGCAGCGTTGTATTCTCGGCTGAGGAAGCGGTGCAGGTTGCGGCCACCGGCCAGAGCGTGATTCTCGTGCGCCGGGAGACCACGCCCGAGGATATCCACGGCATGAAGGTCGCCGCCGGCATTCTTACGGAACTCGGCGGCATGACTTCGCACGCGGCGGTGGTTGCCCGCGGCATGGGCGTCTGTGCGATTACAGGTTGCGGCGGTCTGAGCATCAACTATGCCGAGGGCACTGCCACCACGGTCACCGGCGTGGTCATTCGGCGCGGCGATGTGATTACCCTGGATGGTACCGCCGGCGAGGTGATGCTGGGCGACGTCCCCAAGACCGAGGCCAGCGGTAGCGAGGACTTCCAGATTCTGCTGTCCTGGGCCGACGAGCATCGGCGCCTGAAGGTTCGGGCCAATGCGGAAACCCCGGAAGATGCCGCCAAGGCGCGCGAACTGGGTGCCGAAGGTATCGGCCTGTGTCGCACCGAACACATGTTCTTCGATGCCGAGCGCATCGACCAGATGCGCGGCATGATCCTCTCGGACAACCGTGAAGAACGCCAGGGTTACCTGGACAAGCTGCTGCAGTTCCAGGAAGAGGACATGCTGGCACTGTTCCGGGTAATGGACGGGCTGCCGGTGACGGTGCGTCTGCTGGACCCGCCACTGCACGAATTCCTGCCCCACACGGAGGAGGACATGGTCGCCCTCTCGCGCCGTATCGACAAGCCGCTGGAGAAGATCCGGGCGATGACGGAGAGCCTGAAGGAAGTGAACCCGATGCTGGGTTTCCGCGGCTGCCGCCTGTCCATCGTGCACCCGGAAGTCACCGAGATGCAGGTGAAGGCCATTATCAGCGCCGCGGTGCGCGCGACTGAAGAGGGTCTGAAGCCGCTGCCGGAAATCATGATTCCGCTGGTGGTGAACGTGCGCGAGATCCGCCTGATCAGCGAGATCATCGACCGCGGCATCCAGGCGGTGCTGAAGGAAAGGCAGGTTTCCGTGCCCTACAAGATCGGCACCATGATGGAAACCCCCCGCGCCGCGCTGGGCGCGGATCGGCTGGCAGCGGAAGTGGAGTTCATGAGCTTTGGTACCAACGACCTGACCCAGATGACCTACGGCTTCTCCCGCGATGATGTCGGCAAGTTCCTGCCCATGTACCTGGAGAAAAAACTGGTCGAGAGCGACCCCTTCGTTACTCTCGACCAGCGCGCCGTGGGCCGCCTGCTGGAAATCGCGGTGACCGAGAGCCGGGCGCGCAAGCCCGGGATCAAGTACGGCATCTGCGGTGAGCACGGCGGCGACCCGCGCTCGATCCAGTTTTTCCACGACCTGGGCCTGGACTACGTGTCCTGCAGCCCGTTCCGGGTGCCGGTGGCGCGTATCGCCGCGGCCCAGGCCAAAGTGCGGCGGGAAACCGAGACCCGTCGCTCCTGACACAAGGACCCAGACATGAACCAGAGCTTTTTCCCGCCGCACCGCATCCTCATGGGCCCCGGGCCCTCCGACGTTTCCGCCCGCGTCCTCGGCGCCCTGGGGCGGCCGACCATCGGCCACCTGGACCCGCTGTTCGTGGCCCTGATGGACGAGGTCAAGGGCCTGCTGCAGTATGCCTTCCAGACCGAAAACGCGCTCACCCTGCCGATTTCCGCCCCCGGTTCCGCCGGCATGGAAGCCTGCTTCGTCAACCTGGTGTCACCGGGCGACACGGTCATTGTCTGCCGCAACGGGGTCTTCGGCGGACGCATGCAGGAGAACGTGGAGCGCTGCGGCGGTACCGCGATCATGGTAGATGATGACTGGGGCCGGCCGGTCAGCGTCGACAAGGTTGCCGCCGCATTCCAGGCGAACCCGGAGGCGTCCCTGCTCGCCTTTGTCCACGCAGAGACTTCAACCGGTGTGCGCAGCGATGCCGAGACCCTGTGCGCACTGGCGCGGGAACACGGTGCCCTCTCGATTGTCGACACGGTGACATCGCTGGGCGGCATTGAGCTCAAGGTGGATGCCTGGGGGGCCGACGCGGTCTATTCCGGTACCCAGAAGTGCCTGTCCTGCATCCCCGGGCTGTCGCCGGTCACGTTCAGCCCGCGCGCGGTGGAGCGGATCCAGGCCCGCAGTCAGCGCGTGCAGAGCTGGTTCCTCGACATGCAGCTGGTGATGGGCTACTGGGGTGGCACCAGTAAACGCGCCTACCACCATACCGCACCGATCAACCTGCTCTACGCCCTGCACGAATCCCTGCTGATGTTGCGCGAGGAGGGCCTGGAAGCCGCGCACGCGCGCCACCGCCGCCACCACGAAGCGCTGGTGGCCGGTCTGGAGGCACTGGGTCTGGAGATGGCAGTGGCAGCGGAACATCGCCTGCCGCAATTGAACGCCGTTCGCATTCCCGACGGCGTTGACGATGCCGCCCTGCGCGCCACGCTGCTTGCGGATTTCAACCTGGAAATCGGTGCCGGACTCGGCGCCCTGGCGGGCAAGACCTGGCGCATCGGCCTCATGGGCCACGCCTGTACCGCGACCAACGTTACCCTGTGCCTCACGGCGTTGGCCACTGCCCTGGCCCAGCAGGGCCTGCGGCTGAATACCGGTGCGGCGCTAGAGGCCGCTGATGCGGTACTCGTCGCTGCCTGACAGGGGCTGGCCCAGCAGCATCTGCCACAATATTTCCACCTGCCCGTCGCGGCGGTTGCGGTGCATGGTGTAACTCACATGCTGCTCGGGAGCCGCACCCGGCGTGAGCTGAATACTCCACAGGGAGTCGATCTCGTTGGGCAGCAGCGAATAGCGAACGTCGATCACCCGCCCCGGAACCTGTGGGTGCCGGGCCACATAGTCATTGCTGAACCAGGCGAAACGCTCGACATCCCGCGCCTGCTGTGACGCCGGGTCCAGCCAGGGCAGGTCCCTGGCGGTATCCAGGCGGGGAATGGAGCTGCCCGGGTAGACTACCGCCGAGGGCCAGGTGCGCACGGCATCAACATGAAAATCGGTCGCAGTCTCGTACACGACCTTCCACACCAAAATGTTGGCAAAACTGGGCTTGGCCTCCAGCCGCAGGGGCACGTGGCCGCGCTCGGCGGCCAGGGCCTCGCCGAGGGTTTCCGCCCGCTCCCGCTGCCAGGCCCCCAGTGCCAGGTAGGCCAGTCCCCAGACCATTGCAGCCCTGGCCAGCGCGGGCCGGCGCCGCAGTCCGGCGACGACAATCAGCGCCAGGATCGGCAGGGTGAACAGGGGATCTATAATGGAGATGGTATTCCAGGCAAAACGCTGATCACTGAACGGCCACAGCAGCAGGGTGCCGTAGGTGGTGCAGGAGTCCAGCAGGCCGTGGGTGGCATAACCGAGGGTGCAGAACAGATAGCTGGGGCCGAACCCGAGCCCGGCCCTGCGCCCGATCAGGCGGTGCAACAGCAGCGCGCAAAGCAGGCCGCCGACCGGAATGAACACCAGCGCGTGAGTAAACTGGCGGTGATATTCCAGGAACAGCAGCGGATCTTCCGAGGAGCGGATGAGGACGTCGAGGTCCGGCGCCATCCCGGACAGGAATCCGAGCGCACCGGCCGCCAGCACCTGGCGCCGATTGGCCGCGGCCTGTGGCAGGGCCGCGCCCAACGCTCCCTGGGTTAAAGGATCCACAGACCAAGGTCCTGACTGGTGTGTTCCGGCGCGGGGGCCGAACAGGCATTTTTGCGCATGGTTTTACCGCTACTCCTTGCTTGCCAATGTTAACAGGTTCATGGTCGCCTTGGGTTACACTACGTACATGACTTAACTACGTTGCCGGGCTGTATCCGGACGAGGAGACTTTACATGCGCTTGAAGATTGCATCCATTGCCGCCGCCAGTGTTCTGCTGGCTGCCTGTACCACCAATCCCTATACCGGAGAGCGGCAGGCGGGCAAGGCGGCCACCTATGGTGTCGGAGCCGCAGCGGTCTGTGGCATCATCGGCTCCATGGACTCCAGCAAGCACGCCCGCAATGCGGCCCTGGGCTGCGGTGTCGTCGGTGCCGGCGTCGGCGCCTACATGGATGTGCAGGAAGCCAAGCTGCGCGAGCAACTGCAGGGTAGCGGCGTCCAGGTGGTCCGCGAAGGCGACAACATCCGTCTGGTGATGCCGGGCAGCATTACCTTCCAGAGCAATTCCTACAACCTGCGCGGCGACTTCTACCCGACGCTCAACGCCGTCGGCGAGGTACTCTCCAAGTATGGCGAGACTACCCTCCGGGTGACCGGCCATACCGACAACACCGGCAGCCGCCAGCTCAACCAGGAGCTGTCGGAGCGTCGCGCCGGCAGCGTAGCCGATTATCTGGTTACCCGCGACGTCAGCCGCTCGCGGATGCTGGTGCAGGGCATGGCTTTCGACCAGCCTGTCGCTGACAACAGCAGTGAACAGGGCCGCGCCCAGAATCGCCGGGTCGAGCTCTACATCCTGCCGCAAACCTGAGATCCGGGCACCTCAGTCGATGTCGAAACTGTAGTAGAGATCGACCGAACTCTCGAGCCGGCTCACCACTTCCAGCCACAGGCGCGCCTGCAGGTACAGGCGCGCGGTAAGGGTGTTGACCGGCTCATACAGGCCCACGCCGTAGGGCAGGTAGATGCGTTCGCCGATGTAGCCGCTGACCGTGGCCGCCGTCTCATCCTCCGCGCCCTCGGCGCCGAATTCGACGTTGCGCAAACCCGGCAGGCGATTGAGTTCCTCCACGATCCCGCTCTGGTTGACCAGCCCGGTGCCGACCGATAGCGCCATCGCCGTCCCGTCAGCACCGGCGCCGCTATCCATGCCGCGCCCGCGCACCAGGTAGGACAGGGTCTCGGTCTGCGACAGCGCCGGCTCCGAGTACAGGCTGATCCGGGGCGCTTCCAGAGTGCCACTGACCAAAACCCCTGCGCGCACATCCTCGGCGGGGATCTGCCGCTCGGCCCGCAGATTGAGATCCGGGTTTTCCGGCGCCCCGCTGAAGGAGATCCGGCCCTGACGCACCAGCAGACGCTGGCCGTAGGCGCGGAATTCGCCGCCGACAATATTCAGGTTGCCGAATACCTGCAGGGGCTGTCCGGACACCTGCTGCAGGGACAGGTCGCCGCCCACCGTGACATTCAGGTCGGCGCCCTGGACCCGGAACTTGTCACGGATCCGCACCCGGATTTGAGCGTCCAGATTAAAGGGGCTTTCCGGGGTTACCACGTTGCCGGCGTAGTCCACTTCCACCACGTCGGGCGACAGGGACACACTGCCGGCCGGCAGCTGCTCGTAGGCGAGAACACCTGACTTCACCTGCACCTCGCCAGTGACCACGACGCCCCCGGTAGTCGCTCGCAAGCGCAGGTCCGGGCTTACCACTGCCTCGGAGCTGGGCGGATACAGGAGACGGTTGTCGTCACCCCGCAGCAGCAGGCTTAGCTCGAAATCGGGCCGCAGGCTGGCATCGCCGCTGATTTCCAGTTCCCCGCCTCCGAGCACGGCGGTGCCTGCAAGTTCCGCACGGTCACCGAGCAGCGTCACCGCCAGCTCCACGGCACGCAACTCGGTGGGGTTGGCGTGGGCTTCCAGCGCGCCCCCGGCCCAGGTCAACTCGCCCATGACCTCGGGCGCCGCCAGGGTACCCTCCAATCGCAGGCCACCGCTCAATTCACCTTCCAGACGCGACAGTTGTGGCAAAAACGGCCGCAGGGCTGCGAGTTGCAGCTGCTCCAGGTCCAGGCTTCCTTCCAGAGCCTCGGCGCGATCGCCCGGCAGGTGCAGCGCCAGCGTCATGATCCTCGTGCCCTCACGCTGCATGGCGGCATCGAGCACCAGTCCGGACGCGCCCTGCTCAAGGTTCACAGTCAGGGAATCCCAGCTCAGGGTGGCAGACTCTCCCTCTGGATAAAATTGGGTAATGGTTCCCTCCGGACTCAGCACCTGGGCCGTGGCCTGCAGCGCGGCGTCCGGCTGCCACTCGGCGCGCACGGAAGCCGTCAGGGGACCGGCCACCTGCAATTGCTGTGGCAGCAGTGCAGCAAACAGGGCCAGGTCGCCGTCCAGGACGGCGGTGCCGCCACCGCTGGGTCCAAGCATCCACTCCGAGGCGCACAGAGTGCTCTCGGGCAAGCGCCAGCAGTGCGCCGCAATGCTGTTCCCGTCCGGCCCATAGTGCGCGGTAAACGGGGCTTCCAGCGTCAGTGGCCCCAGCGGCGTGTCGACACCATCGGTGCTCACCCGCACGGTCCAGTTGTCCCCGTCCTGGCGGGCAGCAAAGCGCAATTCACCCGCCAGCCTGCCGCCGGACGCCAGCACCAGTTGCGGCTCCTCCCGCGTTCCCGTGACCTGCGCCGCAACCGTGCCCAGGAAGACCTCGCCCACCAGCACCTGACGCAAGCTCAGACTGGCATCAAGCACCCCGTTCGCGGCCAGTGCCAGCTCCCCGGAAAGAGTGCCCTCGTCAATACGGATGTTCTGCCAGTGCACCCCGCTGGCGCTGCCCTGCAGACCTGCCGTGGCAGCTTGCGCCCGCCACTCGCCGCGCAGCTGCACACTGCCGCGGGCGCCCGACTGCCAGCGCCCGAGATCGGCAATGGCCAGCTCGATCACCGCGGCAGCCCCGTCGCCGCCATGGAGCCGCAGGTGCGCGCCATTGGCCTCTCCCTGCAGCTCGCCCCCGGTGATATAGCGCTTCGCAGCCAGTGCCAGATCGCCGCTCAGAGTCGCGGGCAGGCCATTGATTTCGCCGCTGACAGCCACATCGTCCAGGGTTGCCTGCCAGCCTCCGGCAGCCAGGGTACCCGTGCTTCCCAGCTGTCCGGACAAGGTGCCGAAAACGTAGTCGCTCAGCTCTGGCAGCGCGATTCCGGGTGATTCGAGCGACGCCTGCCAGCGTATTTCATCGCCGTAAGTCAGTGTTCCCGCCACGCTGACGCTGCCGTCGCCGGCGGAATCGGTGAGGCGCAGCTCCTGCAGGACTACCGTGGCGCCACGGTGAGTGGCCGCAAGACGCACATCCAGCCGCGGGTAGCCGATATCGTCCAGCCGCGCCTGCAGGGCCAGCACCTGTGTCTCAAGGTTACCTTCAACAGTCAGTGCCAGCGGCAGGGCCAGACTGGCATCGGCGAGCTCCGCTGGCCACCCGGGCAATTGCGCCAGGGCGAAAGCCTCCGGCCCCTGCACCCTGACCTCGGCCGTAAACGGCAGCTCCGGCTGCAGCAGGTCGACGTCTGCCGTCACCTCCAGGGCCGGCTCTCCGGCAATGCTCAGGACCACGGCGAGAGCGTCGGCCTGCCCCTCCAGCCGCAGCTGCAGAGAGCGACCGTGGAAGGTTGCCGGCACGACAGCGTTGGCCGGGCTGGCGTCCAGCTGCAGCGCCATGGGCCAGGCACCGGCCAGCTGCAGGTCACCGGCGGCACTCAGCGCGCCCCATTCGACGCTGTCGACTTCGAGGCTGGCCAGGGCCAGCTCGGCGCCCTGCCAGCGGAGGCCCAGGGAGAGCCGTTCCAGGCCCTGTTCGAACTCACCCACACGCAACTGCGGAGCCTGCAGCTCAAGACTTTCCACCACCAGCGACAAGGGCAGGGAGACCTCTGGCAACACCAGCGGTTGAGGATCCGTGTTCGCTGCCTCGCCGGGGTCGACGTCCAGCGACAATAGCCCGCCGGCGATCAGCGCCCCATCCACAACAATACCGGAATCATCCAGCTGCACTGCGAGACTGGCCCGCTGCTGCTCCCAGCTGCCCCCCGGCCAGCGCACCTGCAAGGCTTCGATCCGCACCACAGGCGCCAATAGACTGACTGGCAGCAGCAGCGGTTCGCTGCCAGTCGTTTCCACAACGGTATCTTCTTCCCCGCCCGCGAACACTTCAAAGGACAGATTGCCCAGATCCAGCTGCTCGAAACAGAACCGGCTCTGCCAGAGGCAGGCGGGCTCCAGCTCCGTGCGCAGGTCAGTCAGGCGCAGCTCGAAGTCCTCCGTCGCCAGAACCAGCTCTTGCAGGCGCAGCTGTCCCACGAGGCGGCCGCTGTGATACTCCACTTGCAGGGGCGCGAACGATGGCAACAGCGCCAGCAGCAGCCGTGTACCGGAGGCGGTGAACGGTGCTGCCGCCAGCAGTCCCAACACCAACACCAGCAGCAACACAATCCCCTGGGCCAGACGCTTCAAAACTCGGCTCCTATGTTGATGTGGACACGCCAGCCGGGGTTGTCTTCGCTGAGGCTGCGCGCCAGCTCGAGCTTGATCGCGCCCACCGGCGTCATGTAGTGAACACCGAAACCGGCGGCGTAGCTGGCGTCAAACTCGCCTTCGTCAAAAGCGTCACCAGCGTCGATAAACACGGCTGCACGCCAGTCCTTGAGGAACGTATACTGGTACTCGAGACTGGCGACCGCCAGCCGGTTGCCGCCCAGGACAAACTCGCGCTCCTGGCCATCGCGCAGCAACAGATCGACCTCGTTGCCGATGGATTGATAGGCGAATCCGCGAATGCTCTGGGAGCCACCGGCAAAGAAACTCAGGGACGGCGCCAGGTCGTCCCGCTGGCCGTCCCCCAGCAGTGCGGCACCGGCCTCCGCGCGGGCCACCAGACGGTGCCGCTCAGCCAGCGGCATGACGTAAATCCAGTTGGCGTAGAGACGGGTCATGTCGACACTGGACCCCATTTGACTGGATGTCGCCTCGACCGAATACAACTGACTGAAACCCCGCGTTGGGTTGACCAGGGGTCCCTCGCGATCCTTGTGGGAAATGGAAATGCCGGGGAGCAGATAGTCTTCATTGCCATTTACCGGGCCTGCGTCCCACCGTTCGTTCAGCAACCGCAGGTGATAGCTCAGGACCCAGTTGCCATGGCGCTGCTCCCGCCGCACCAGCGCCTCCTGCTGGCGGCTCTCCAGGTCACCGAACTCGTTCTGTTCCACCCGCAACCCCAACTGGAGCACATCATTCAACGGGTGGGTAAGCGGAATATTGTAGATAACGCGACCGCTGGGGTTGATTGCGGAGTACTCCAGACGGGTCTCCTGGCTGTGCCCGTGACGGTTGACCCGGGGTGTGCGCCAGGTAAGTGACACACGCTCTTCGGTGTCCGTGCTGTAGCCAATACCGACGTCAATGGTATGGCGCTTGGCGGGAAACAGTTCCAGGTCCAGGGGAACCTCGCCGTGCGCCCGCTCATCGACTGCCGGCCGCACTGTAATGGCGGAAAAATACCCGGTGCGCTGCAACTGCGACTGCAGGTTCTGCAGGGTGCCCAGCTCATAGGGCGCTCCCGGTTCGAAGCCCTGCAGTTTTTCCAGAAGCTCCCGGTCGAGAATCTCCTCGTCCAGGCGCAGTTCGCCTATGCGATAACGATCACCACTGGCGTAGTGCAGACGGACCCGAGCGGCGCCGGCCCCGGGCTCCACTTGCACCGACCGCTCCAGCAACTCGCCATCGAAGTAGCCTCGACGCTGGCCCAGACTCAGCAGCGAGTTGCGCAGGGATTCATAGTGACCGTGATGCAGGACATCACCCTCATTCAGGGGTTTGTTGGCCAGCAGGCGCGCAAATGCGGGGTCCGTGGCCGCGGCACCCATCAGCTGCAGGTCGAGTGAGCTGACGGTGACCGGGTCGCCGGGGTTCACCGCGATCAGCAGGCGCCAGGGGTCGCGTTCCCGGTCAAGACTGATATCGACATCGGCGCGGTAGTACCCCAGCGCCTGGAGACTGCTCTCCACGCGGTCCCGCGCCGAGGTCACGAAGTTCGCCCTCGCAGCCCTGGTCTCTGGTGCCGCGCCCAGCCAGGCTTCTACATTGGTCCGCTGGGCGCGCTCCAGGCCTTCGACCCGGTACTCCAGCATCGGCTTCCCATATCCCCTGGACGCGACCAGGAGTAACGCGAGAGAGAGGACCCGACCCCGAAAGCGGTGCATGGACGGCAACCGTCAGAGCCCGGTGACTGGATGGGCGTGACCCCAGTAGTTGAACCCCGCGAAGCGCGGTGTTCCAGGCAGATACAGGGTCTCCATGGACTGTGCCGCAAACCCCCCGGCCGCCAACAGCGCCGGAATATCCCGGTTCAGGTTGCAGCCACCGGCCAGGGTCCGCCAGACGCCATTGAGGCGATCCTGCCAGCGCACCACCTCGGGATCGGGGGCCCTGCCGTGTTCGCAGAACAACAGTTCGCCATCCGGACGCAGGACCCGCGCCATGCCCGCAAGGGCGGCAACCGGGTCGGGGATGGTGCACAGGGCGAAGGTGACCAGCACGGTGTCGACGCTGCTGTCGGGCAGCGGGATTTCCTCCCCGGGCAGGCCGATGAACTCCACTTCGAAATCCACGTGTGCCGCCCGCTTGCCGGCCAGTTCCCAGGACTTCTCCGAGGGATCGAGGCCGATCAGACGATCGACCCGGGCCGGGTCGTAGAACGGCAGGTTGAGACCGGTACCGATACCGATTTCCAGCACCGTTCCCCGCGCCCTGGGCACGATTTTCTGCCTTTGCCGCATGATCGGTTTGCTGCCGCAGGCACAATTGATGCAGTACGGCAGTATGTGCCGCTCGTAAAAGCCCATGCTGACTATCTCCCTGAAGTGCGTATGATTATAAAGGGGCGTGACGCGCAAGCCTACGTTATCGCCGCAGCAGATATAAGGAGTATCTACCGACATGTTTGAGGCGCTGGAGACCGGCAAGTTCCTCTCGCCGGACGATTACAAGACCCGGCAGCTGACACTGCGACAGGAATTGCTGGAGGCGCAGTTCGATCAGGCCGGGCGCGACTACCCCGTGATCATCCTGGTCGCGGGCCTGCCTGGCGCGGGCAAGGGTACTCTGGTGCACCGCTTCAACGAGTGGATGGACCCGCGCCGCATCGAGACCAGCGCCATCTGGATGCACTCCGACGAGGAGGAGGAACGCCCCTACTTCTGGCGTTTCTGGCGGAAACTGCCGCCGCGAGGGAAAACGGGCATCTTCCTCGGCTCCTGGTACACCCGTCCCCTGCACGATGCCACCGAAGGCAAGCTGGATTCGCGCGACCTGCAGCTGCAGCTGGAGGAGATCAACGGCTTCGAGCGCATGCTCCATGATGATGGCGCCCTGGTGATCAAGCTGTGGCTGCACGTCACCCGCGAGACCCAGCGTCGCCAGCTCAATGAAGAGGCACCGCGACTGCAACAGAATCCGCGGGTGGATGCCTACGCCGGACACTGGTGGGCGCAGTACCCGCGCGCCCTGGAGACCGCGGAGCAAATCATTCTCGGCAGCGACACCGGCCATACGCCCTGGCACCTGATAGAATCCGAAGACCGCCTGTACCGGGAGATTACCGGCGGTGAGATCATCCTGGGGGCCCTGCGCGAGCGCGCCAACCGCGATGCACAACCGGCTCGCAAGAAGAAGACATGCCGCGACAAGCCCGGTGTAAGGGACCAGCCCACCGTACTCGCGGGTGTGCCTGACGACCTGACCCTGGACAAGGACGACTACCAGGCCAAACTGTACCAGCATCAGCGCCAGTTGCAGGATCTGGCCTGGCTGGCACACCGCCAGCGGCGCTCACTGGTGGCGGTATTTGAAGGCTGGGACGCAGGCGGCAAGGGGTCCGCGATCCGCCGTGTCACCGCCGCCATCGACCCGCGCCTGTACCAGGTGGTCCAGTACGCCGCGCCGACCGATGAAGAGCGCGCCCACCACTACCTCTGGCGTTTCTGGCGCAGGCTGGAGCGGGATGGGCGCGCGACCATCTTCGACCGCTCCTGGTATGGCCGGGTGCTGGTGGAACGGGTGGAGGGATTCGCACCAGCAGAGGCCTGGCGCCGGGCCTACCATGAGATCAACCAGTTCGAGGGCCAACTGGTGGCCCACGGCTGCATCGTGGTGAAATTCTGGCTGCACATTACCCCGGAGGAACAGCTGAAACGGTTCGAGGACCGCCAGAAAAAACCCCACAAGCAATACAAGATCACGGATGACGACTGGCGCAACCGTGAGCGTTGGGACGACTACGCGCACGCAGTGGAAGACATGGTCGTTCACACCAGTACCGGATTCGCTCCCTGGACCCTGGTGGCCGGCAACGACAAGCGCTACGCACGGGTGCAAATCCTGCAGACCCTGTGCCAGACACTGAACCAGGCTCTCGGGGGCAAGTACCCGGCACCGGAGCCGGCCGCTATAATGAGCGATCATTTTCAACCCTCGGCCCCGAACCCATGAAACTGCATATCATCACCACCGGCGGAACCATCGACAAAATCTATTTCGATGCCAAGAGCGACTATCAGGTGGGTGCGCCCGTGATCGGGGAGTTGCTGCAACGGATGGGTGCGGGCTTCGCCTGGACCGTGGAATCCGCCATGCGCAAGGACAGTCTCGACATGACCGATGCCGACCGCGCCGCCATCCGCGCCGCCGCCGAGCGCTGCTCCGAGCAATGCGTGCTGATTACCCACGGCACCGACGGCATGGTCGCCACCGCCCGGACCCTGGCCGGCATTCCCGGCAAGTGCATCGTGCTCACCGGCGCCCTGCAGCCGGCCGCTTTCGCCCAGTCCGATGCGATTTTCAATATAGGCTGCGCCATCGGCGCCGTGCAGAGCAAGTCGCCAGGTGTCTATATCGCCATGAATGGCGAGGTCTTCGACGCCGACAAGGTGGTCAAGAACGTTGCGGCCAACCGCTTTGAACGGGCTGGGTAGGTCCGGCTGGCCAGCCGCATCAGCCGCCGAGCGGCAAGCCGCGATCCTCCTTGACTGCCTCGATGACCACATAGGTGTGCGTTTGCGCCACGCCCGGCAGGTCAACGATGCGCGCCAGTACCATGCGATAGGCATCCATGCCGGTTAACCGCAATTTCAGCAGGTAATCGAATCCGCCTGCCACCATATGGCACTCGGAAACCTCCGGAATCTGCACAACCTCGTCGCGGAAACGATCGAAAACCTCCGCGGTGGTCCGGTCCAGTGTTACCTGAATGAAGGCACTGGTACCAAACCCCAGTGCCGCTGCGTCCAGCCTGGCGCTGTAGCCCGCAATCAAACCCAGAGCCTCTAGCCTGCGCACCCGCTCGAGGCAGGGGCTGGGGCTAAGATTCACCCGCCGCGCCAACTCGACGTTGGACATCCGTCCATCTCCCTGCAGCAGGGACAAAATCAGGAGGTCTGTTCTGTCGATCGAATATGCATTGCTTACCTGCTTTCCCTTTAGCTTATTACCCATATTATGTTCTGCTTAAACATGATTTGACAGGATATTATGCACGGTGACCCCGAAAATAAACAGCTCATTCGGTACCCGGCTGCTTACAATGCAACGAGTCTGACTGCAGGAGGCTGCATCGATGTTATTTGACGGTTCACTCGCAACTGAAGACCCCATTCGCCGGGACCTGGAGGCTTTCTACCGCCGGGATGAAGCAGAGGTACTGGCATACCTGCTGCCCATCGCCGATATCAGCCAGGCCGCGCGCAGCCGGGCCTGGGAGCGCGCCAGAACGCTGGTGGTCAATATCCGCAAGGCCCAGCACGGCAAGGGTGGAGTCGACGCCCTGCTGCAGGAATACGCTCTCTCCACCGAGGAGGGCATAGTTCTCATGTGTCTGGCGGAGGCTCTGCTGCGGGTGCCGGACCGGCTCACGGTGGATCGGCTGATCCGCGACAAGCTGGCCGACGGCGACTGGAGTTCCCACCTGGGCAACAGCGAGTCCCTGTTCGTGAACGCCTCGGCCTGGGGTCTGCTGCTGACCGGCAAGGTGGTGAACTACAACGACGAGGACAACCCGCGCCAGTTCGGCCTGCTGAAAAAAACCATGGGCCGCCTCGGGGAGCCGGTAATCCGTGCCTCGGTACGCTACGCCATGCAGATCATGGGCACCCAGTTCGTCATGGGCACCAACATCGACAAGGCCCTGGAGCGTGCTCGTGGCCCCGAGGAAAGAGGCTATCGCTATTCCTACGACATGCTGGGGGAAGCCGCCTGTACGGCCGCCGATGCCCAGCGCTATTTCGACAGCTACCTGAATGCCATCGAGGCCATCGGCACCGCCGCCGCCGGGCGCGGGCCGGACACCAGCCCGGGTATCTCGGTAAAGCTGTCGGCGATCCATCCGCGCTACGAATTTGCACAGCGCGAACGGGTCATGGCGGATATGGTGCCGCGGTTGAAGACGCTGGCAATGGCAGCCATGCGGCACGACATCGGTTTTACCGTGGATGCCGAGGAGGCAGACCGGCTGATGCTGTCGCTGGACATTATCGAAGCGGTATTTGCCGACCCGGAACTCGGAGACTGGCAGGGCTTCGGCATCGCGGTCCAGGCCTACCAGAAGCGCAGCCTGTTCGTCATCGAGTGGCTGCGGGCGCTGACCCTGCGGGTGGGGCGCCGGATGATGGTTCGCCTGGTCAAGGGCGCCTACTGGGACAGCGAGATCAAGCTGGCCCAGGTGGAGGGCCTGGATGGCTACCCGGTATTCACCCGCAAGGCCGGCACCGATGTCTCCTACCAGGCCTGCGCTGCCCGCTTGCTGGCGTACCGCGACAGCCTGTATCCGCAGTTCGCGACCCACAACGCCTACACTGTCGCCACCATCCTGGAGCTCGACAAGGAACGCAGCGGCTACGAATTCCAGCGCCTGCACGGCATGGGTGAGACGCTCTACGACCAGGTTGTCAGCGGCGAAAAGATACCCTGCCGGGTGTACGCGCCGGTGGGTGTGCATGCGGATCTGCTGGCCTATCTGGTGCGGCGACTGCTGGAGAACGGTGCCAACAGCTCCTTCGTCAACAATATCGTCGACGAGAATATCCCGGTGGAAGCACTGCTGGAAGACCCGGTGGAAACGGTCCGCGGCTGGCGACAGAAAGCCAACCCCAATATACCCCTCCCCGTGAACCTGTACGGCGCCGAGCGCGCCAACGCTGCCGGCATGGACCTCAGTGACCCCAACACCCTGGGGCCTGCTCGCGAGAACATGCGGCAGTGGCTGCAGACCCTGCCCCTGACTCCTGCCCTGACCGGCAGTCGGCAGGAAGTGCGCAATCCGGCCGACCACAGCGAACTGATCGGCAGCATCGCACTGGCAGACGCCGACACCATTGAAGCTGCCGCAGCAGCGGCCCAGGCCGCGTTCCCGGGCTGGGCCGCGACGCCAGTCGCGGAGCGGGCAGACCTGCTGCGCCGCCTCGCCACAGCGCTGGAGCAGCAGCGGGACGAACTGATTGCGCTGTGCTGCAAGGAAGCCGGCAAGACCATTCCCGACGGCGTCGCCGAGGTGCGGGAAGCGGTGGACTTCCTGCGCTACTACGCTGCCCGCGCCGAAGAGGCGGAATTCGACGCGAACAAGCTTGCACCGCGTGGCGTGGTGCTCTGCATCAGCCCCTGGAATTTCCCGCTGGCGATTTTCCTGGGCCAGGTCAGCGCCGCCCTCGCCGCCGGCAACACGGTGGTGGCGAAGCCTGCCGAACAGACCAGCCTCGTCGCCGTGCGCACGCTGGAACTGATGCAGGACTGCGGCTTCCCGCCCGGCGCAGTGTCCTTGCTGGTGGCAGAAGGCAAGGCCGTCGGCGAGCAACTGGTGCCGGACCCGCGAATCAAGGCGGTGATGTTCACCGGCTCCACCGCCACTGGCAGCTGGCTTGCGCGCAAGCTGGCTGCACGCCCTGACGCGCCGGTGCCACTGGTAGCGGAGACCGGTGGCCAGAACTGCATGGTGGTGGATTCCACCGCGCTGCCGGAGCAGGTGGTGCGGGATGTCATCACTTCGGGCTTCCAGAGTGCCGGCCAGCGCTGCTCGGCCCTGCGGGTGCTGTTCCTGCAGGAGGACATCGCCGACAAGGTAATCGAGATGCTCATCGGCGCGATGCGTGAACTTCAGGTGGGAGACCCTGCGCTGCTTGCCACCGATATCGGCCCGGTCATAGACCGCAAGGCCCTCGGCGGCCTGGAAGATCACGTGCGCTACCTGGAAGCCACTGGCCGCCTGTTGCACTGCTGCGACATTCCCGCGCCAGGCGAGCATACCTTTTTCGCCCCGCGCCTCTACGAGATCAGCAACCTGGCGCTGCTGGAACGGGAGGTATTCGGCCCTGTCGTGCATATTATCCGCTATCAGGCCGCTGCCTTCGACGACGTACTGGAGCAGATCAACCAGACCGGGTTTGGCCTCACGTTCGGCATCCACAGCCGTATCGAGGAGGCCTGCAGCCGCGCTGCGGAACGGGTTCAGGCCGGGAACATCTATGTCAACCGCAACATGATCGGCGCCATTGTCGGGGTGCAGCCCTTCGGCGGTCGCGGCCTGTCGGGTACCGGCCCCAAGGCCGGGGGCCCCCAGTACCTGTCACGTCTGGTCACCACTGGCGAGGAAGCTGAAAACGCCACCGGACAGTGTCCGCTGCCCGGCGCGGACCGACAGGAGCAAGCGATGTATTCTCCGGGCGCCGCGCCCACGTCTGGCCGCTCATGGGCCCGGCGCGACCTGAATGAGCGCGTGTCGATCCTGCGCCAGTTTCTCGCCAGCTACGCACGGCGACCGGACGACAATCCGCTCATACTCGAGCACACCCTCGCCGCCGTGCGCGAACAACTGCGCTTCGCGGTCGGTTTACTGGCGGCACCGAGAATTCTGCCGGGCCCGACCGGGGAATCCAACAGCCTCCACCTGGAACCCCGTGGCTGCCTGCTGCTGGTGCTGGATGATGATCGCTACAACGGGGAATACCTGATGGCAGCGGTGTCCGCACTGGTTGCAGGCAACAGCGTCATCGGCGTGGCAACGCAGGAGCTGCTGCCGGAATGGCAGCCGCTGGTGCAGTCAATGACGGCTGCGGGTTTGCCCGACTCCCTGTTCTGCCTGCAGCCAATGGCCGCAGCCCGCGAGCTACTGCAGGATACGGCGCTGGCCGGTGCCATGGTCCACGCCCGCAGCCGCCACCTGCACACAGTGGCCCAGATACTGGCGACCCGTGACGGCCCGATTCTACCCTTGATCAGCTGCGTGACGCCGTCCACCCTGCTGCAGCAGACCATGCTGGAGAAGTCCGTGAGCATCGACACCACCGCCGCAGGCGGCAATGCCTCGCTCATGACCATGGCCAGCTGATCGCTGCAGTATGCGATAATTGTGCTTTCCTGCCTGACCACAAGGATTCGTCATGACAGCACTGCCACCCTGCCCGGCCTGCGGTTCGGCTTTCACCTATGAGGACAGGGCAACGCTGGTATGCCCGGAGTGTGGCCACGAATGGTCCGCGGCCGACACGGCTGCAACCGAGCCCGACGCCGTGTTTCGGGACGCCAACGGCAACCCGCTGCAAGACGGCGATACCGTGACGGTCATCAAGGACCTCAAGGTCAAGGGTTCGTCCCTGGTGGTGAAGGTCGGCACGCGGGTCAAGAATATCCGCCTGGTCGAAGGCGATCACGACATTGATTGCAAGATCGACGGTATCGGCGCCATGAAACTGAAATCGGCATTCGTTAAGAAGGCTTGAAACGTCAGGCGCTGCGCAGGGACTTCACGATCAGGTCGATGGTTTCCTGCAGCACCGGGGCATCGGTGGGCGCCCGATGATCACAATATCCCCCGGTCGGGGCTCCTCCCGAATCTTGCCCTTACGCAGCAGTAGCAGGCGCTCGCTGGTGATGGCGTAGTGCTCCCGGCGATTGCGTTTGAATATCAGGGGTCCGATGACCAGCACTGCCGCAAGGACCAGGATCATGTTGCGGGTGTCGGGATTTTCCTGCAGCTGCGCCAGAATCGGCTGCAGTTGGCCAGTCTGGCTGAACCACCACCAGGCCGCCGCGGCCACGGCGCCGGTCATCAGCAGGGAAGCAACAGCACCCGGACGCTTCGGGGTGTACTCGCCCTGCCAATAAACGCGCTCTCCGGGCATCAACACGCTTGCGATAACCGGGTCTATGCTGTCCAAGGGCAGCTCGGACTGTTGCTTGTCAACGCCCGCTATCGACTCCATGCCGCTGCCCTCGCTACCAGGGAATCAGGTTGTCAGGCGCTTTTATAAGTCAGAATCACTGTCCTGACCAGCCCCTAGCGCTTTTCGATCAGGGGCACCAGCGCCAGGCTGGCCAGCATCAGGCCGGCGAACAGGACGAAGGCCCAGTGATAGCTGCCAGCCACGTCCTGGACCCAGCCCGCCAGCGGCGGGGCCAGCAGATTGAACGGCATCAGCACGGGATTCATCAGCCCCATCACCCGGCCGTAGTTGGCGGGGCCAAACACGCCCGCCAGCAGTGCGCTCCACACGGGGATCATGCCGCCACCACCCAGGCCCACCAGCAGGCTGCCCGCCACCATGCGGACGTAGGACGGCTCACCGAACAGGCAGGCGAGGCCTGCGGCGACGACGGCAACCACCATCGCCAACGCCAGGCGCACGTCCATGCGATCCGCCAGCCAGCCAAACACCAGGGTACCCGGGATTGCCATCAAGGCAATATTGGAAATCAGCAGTGCACCGAGGTCAGCGCTGACGCCTGCATCCAGGGCGAAAGGCACCAGGTTGCCGAGGGTGGCCGTAAAGGCGCCAAAGAGCACGCTGACGATAGCCGCGACAACCCAGAAGCTGCGGTTGCGAACAATGGCGTGGGTGGAGCTGAACACGAGATCTCCGGCCTCGCCCGCAGCTGCCGGCGGTATCCGCGCACCATCGGGATACAGGCCCCTGTCGCCGGGGCGGTCCACCGTCAGCAGCCACACCGGGAGCACCAGCGCAGCGATGACCAGGGCCAGCAGGCGGAATGCCAGGCGCCACTCCATGGCGTCGACCAGCCACTGGATCAGAGGGGGAAACAGGAATCCGCCAAAGGAGGTGCCCATGGCCGCTATCCCCAGCGCCAGCCCGCGGCGGCGCAGAAACCAGCGCGACACCAGAGTGGACGCCGCCAGTGGCCCCAGCAACACCAGGCCGAAGGACATGCACAGCAGGTAAATTGCCGGCATCTGCCAGATTGCGGTAGTCAGCGAGAGCAGCAGGAAACCGCTGGCAACCGCGAGAATCGCGCCCCCGAGCAACAGGCGCAGGGGCTTGCGGTCTATCGCCACGCCTAGCCAGGGTGACAGCAGGCCGCTGCCCAGGATCATGAAGGTCATACCCAGCATCAATGTCATGCGACTGGGCGCGAAGGTTTCGGCGAACGGCACCACAACCACGCTGTAGGCGTACATCAGGCTGCCGGAGCCGATGCCCTGGATCAGGAAGGCGACAAGCACCTGGGTCCAGCCCCAGACGAAACGATCACTCATGCTTGCGCTCCCGGGCACGGGCTGGGATCAGCGTCCAAGGGCCTGCGGCTACTGCAAGCTGGCGATGGAACGGGACTGGCAGTTCAGATAACTGGAACTGGCCAGCCACTCGGGATCGGGATACCAGGAAAACAGGAACTGGCCGTTCTTGAGCGTATCGACCACTTGCCCGGCGACTTCCTGGCGCACCGCCGGACAGCCCAGGCTGCGGCCGATGCGGCCCTGGCGGTCGATCCAGGCCGGGTCAACGTAATCCGCGCCGTGGATCACGATAGCGCGGTCGCGAGCGAGATCATTGACGCCTGGCTCCAGTCCGTCCATGCGCAGGGAATAGCCGTGGCGCCCGTAGTAACTCTCGCTGGTGCGAAACAGGCCGATGCTGGACTGGTGACTGCCGGAGACGTTGGAAAACTCCGATGCCAGGTTCTGGCCCGACCCCTGGCCGTGAGCAACCAGCTCATGCAGCAGCAAGGCCCTGCTCTCAAGGTCGAAAATCCACAGTCGCTGCTCGCTTGAAGGCAGCGAAAAGTCGATGATCGCCAGGCGCTCGGCATCATCCGCACCCTGATCCAGCGCGCACTCCATGGCCGCAACGGCACGCTGCAGGACCTTGCGATCAAGCGTCGGGGCCAGCTCGAGGAGTTCTCTTGCCAAGTTGGTGCTGGATGATGCAGTCGCAGGCAATGGCAGGGCGATTACTGCAATGGAGCAGAAAAGGGTCAGAAACAGGCGTGTCATGCTCCCGCGCATGTTATGCTTTCCGTATGGAAAACAACAGGTTAACCCATCGCCGCAAAAATGGCCAGCAGATCATTGCGGCCTGGGGGCTGTTGCTCTGGCTCGCCGCAGGCGTCAGTGGCGCAGCGTTCGCGGTCGCGTCACCCGCAGCAGACACGCTGCAGGCGCTACTGACCCCGGCGCTCCCGGCCAGCCAAGATGATCTCGCCAGCGGGCCGCTGACCCTGGCGGAGCTCGCTCGGTTTTATGCCGCCCGGGACTACCGTCCCCTCTGGTCCAGTACCAGTGCCGAACGGGCCTGGGAAGCAGCGCTTGCCAGCCTGGTCGACGACGGTCTCGACCCCGCCTGGTACCTGGAACAGGTGCCGGCTGCGGCGACGGCTGGCGATCCATGCCGCGAGCTGGCTCGCACTGCGGTCTGGCTGCAGGCGCAGCTGGACCTGCGCTTTGGCGCCCTGGACCGTGAGACGGTCGAGCCGCTGTGGCGCCTGCGTCCGGCGACCACAGCGGAACAGCGACAGACGCTGCTCGGCAGCGCCAATGCGTTGGCCGCCAATCCCGCAGCCGCCCTGGCAGCGGCGCGTCCTGACCTGCCGGTATACCGTGCCCTGAGAGAGGCACTCCGGGAACTGCTTGCCGAATTGACCGCAGAGCCCTGGCCAGAGGTGCCCCGAGGGGCGCTGCTCCGACCGGGCCAGAGCGACCCGCGGGTTCCCCTGCTCAGGGCGCGCCTGCAGGCCGGGTACTATCTGCCGGATGCCGCAACATCTGCGGTATCCCTCAACTACGACCCTCTGCTGGTGCAGGCCGTGGAATCCTTTCAGCGCCGGCATGCTCTGGCCGTGGACGGACTGGTCGGACCGGCCACGCTGGCGGCACTCAATGAGACCCGCGAACGGCGCAGCGCCCGGCTGCGCGCCAATCTGGAGCGCTGGCGCTGGCTGGGTCAGGAACAGCTGCCGCACCAGATCGTCGTCGATATCGCCGCCGCGGAAATCCGCTACTACCGTGACGACGAGCTGCGATGGGGCGCCCGCAGCACCGTGGGCCGGAGCCTGCGCCAGACCCCATCCCTGCGCTCCGCGGTCAGCCACTTCACCCTGAACCCGCACTGGACGGTGCCACCGACCATCCTGCGTCAGGACAAGCTGCCTGCGATCCGGGCCAATCCGGAATACCTTGCCCAGCAGAAGCTGCAAGTGCTGGACGCGCAGGGGCAAGAACTGGACCCGGCGACGGTGGACTGGCGTCGTCCCGGCGCCATCGTCCTGCGCCAGCAACCGGGCACCGACAATGCCCTGGGACAGGTCGCAATCCGCTTTCCCAACCCGTTCAGTGTTTATCTGCACGATACCCCCAGCAAACAACTGTTCGCCCGCGCCCAGCGTACCGACAGCTCGGGATGCGTGCGCGTGGAAGATGTGCTGACGTTGGTGGAACAACTGCTGCGCAGCAACAACCAGTTTGACCAGACCGCGTTCGCCGAGCGACTCGCGAGCGGCGCAACCAGCGACCTGGCGCTGCTGGCGCCGGTGCCCTTGCTGATGGATTACTGGACTGCGGACCTGGACAGCAGCGGGACACTGGTCTTGCGCCCCGACAGCTATGCCAGGGATGAGGTCCTGGCGGCCGCAATCAGTGCTCGCCCGCACCCCCCTTTGGCACTACCGCCAAACTGCCCCACTTTCTGAGCGGGACCTTTCAGGGCAAAATTTCGATCGGTGTTCCAACCGTCACCAGCTGCCAGATTTCATCCATGTGTTCGTTGCTCACGGCAATGCAGCCATCAGTCCAGTTGAACAGCTGGGCACCCTCCTCCGCGCCCTCGGGTTGGCCGTGGATCATGATATTGCCCCCGGGATCGACACCCAGCTGCTCGGCCCGCAGGCGGTCGCGAAGATTGGGGTAGGAGACGCGGATGGACTTGTAGAACCGGCTTTCCGAATTCTTGTAGTCCAGGATATAACGGCCCTCCGGTGTGCGCTCATCGCCCTCCTGCAGCTTGTGCCCCCACGGCACCGGACCCAGTGCCACCGGATAGCGGCGCAAGATCTCGCCGTTGGACTTGAGGTACAGCATCCGTTCGGACTTCACAACCAGCACCGTGTCGACCCGGGAGAAGGCCCAGGCCGCCTCTGGCACCGAAAAAATCAGGAAAAATGCACAAATCCATAAAATCGATGCTCTACTCACTGGTTTGCAATGCTCCGGCAATGGTAATTTAGACAGGTTCGACTCACAGGACCTGAGGTCGGGAGTTCGAAGTTTGCACGTGACCCGCCACTTTGTGGCTTCTTAGACTGACAGGCCAACCCTGCTCAAGGAGTAATACCATGAAATCCACGCTCATCAAGGCTGTAGCCATCACCGCATTCGCCGCTCTGGCAACCGGTTGTGCCAGCACTTCACAAATCGACGAAGTTCGCAGCATCGCCGAAGCAGCGCAGCGCTCTGCCGACGAAGCCAAGCAGACCGCGGCCAGTGCCGAACGCACCGCCAATGATGCCAAGCGCACCGCAGAGGAAGCCAAGCGCAGCGCCGAAGAAGCCAACAGCAAGATCGATCGCGCGTTCAAAACTTCAATGCAGAAGTAAGCCCAGTGGGTTGTCCGGCGGGCGGCCAGCCCCCCGCCGGGCTTCCCTCTCCCCAACCGGCTCTCAGCCTGCCGGGGTTGCAGTATCATCTACCTGCCCCAGCGCTTCATCCACCAGCCAGATCGGTCCTACCGGCACCGGCACACCGGTCGACTCCAGCACCGCTTCCCGTACTCTGTCCCAGTCCACGGTAAAGTCCGCCCGATCGCTCACTGTACGGGCAATGGCCGCGCGCAGCTGCTGCAGCCGGTCTTCCGGCGTCAGCTCCAACCCTTCAAGTGGGTCGTGCGACTCGACGTAGAGCACATCACCTGACCACCCGGCCTTGACCGGCTGGTGGACAATCTCGACCTTGCTGCCCACCGGAACCCGATCGTAGAGATATTCTATGTCTTCCGGATACATGCGCACACAGCCCGCGGTCACCGGCATGCCGATACCGAGCTCGCGATTGGTGCCGTGGATCAGGTAGGCCGGGAGGTTGAGGTACAGGGCGCGGGTTCCCAGGGGGTTGGCGGGACCGGGCGGCACCACCGCCGGTACCGGCTCGCCGCGCTCGGCGCGCTCCCTGCGGATGCTCTCGGTGGGATACCAGGTAGGATTTTCCGCCTTGCGGGTAACCCGGGCCGCACTGAGCGGTGTTTCGCGGCCATCGCGACCGATACTGATGGCATAGACTCCCACCCGCGCCGGTCGCTCCCCCTTGGCCCCCTCGAAATGGTACAGGCGCATTTCTGCCGTATTGATCACGATCCCTTCCCTGGGCGCTTCCGGCAGAATGTGCCAGGTCGGCAGCAAGACTTCTGTACCCTCGCGGGGCATCCAGGAATCCACCAGCGGATTGGCCGCGCGAATCGCGCCGTAGCCGGTCCGGAAACGGCGACCAATCAGAACCAGGGTATCCTCGTCCGAGGCTACCGTGGTTCGGGGCCGGCCAACCACATGCTCATCGGGATCCGGCAGCGGGTAAAAGCCGCTGGCAGCGCTCTCGGCAGGTGTCGTTTCTGCCTGCAGGGACATGGACCAGAGCAAAAGGCAGAACGCGGCCAGCAGGCCGCGCAGAGTGAACAAACGAAAATCGGGCATTGGGGGCAACAGTCTCGGAAATCCAGCGAGCATGATACCCGCTGCCGTGTTTCTCGGAAACAGTTGCCCCTGCGGGGAGCTATTCGAACAGTTCGCCAGCCGCCAGCTTCTGCCTGGCGATTGCCGGGGGCTCGAAACGTTCGCCGTAGCGGCTGGCCAGTTCCTCGCAGCGAGCGACGAAGCGGTCGACGCCGTAGGTATTGACGAACTGGATAAAACCACCGGTCCAGGGCGGTGCACCGATACCCATGACGGAACCGATGTTGCCGTCGTCGACCGTGCGCAGGACACCGGACTCCAGGCAACGCAGGGATTCGATCACCTGGCGGAACAGCAGGCGGTCACGAAGATCCTGTTCCGGCGCCGAAATGTCCGGCTGGTAGTACAGGTCCAGCAGGCCAGGCCAGATGGACTTGCCGCCATCAGCGGCGTACTCGTAAAAGCCGCCACCGTGGTGGCGACCACCGCGCCCGTGCTCATTGACCAGGGTATTGATCACGCCCCGCGTGACGCTGCCGTCGCTGAATTTGTCCAGCACGCCCATCTCTTCCCAAGTGGCCTGGGCCTTGATGGTCAACTCCAGGCTCACCTCATCGTAGACTGCCAGCGGACCTACGGGCATGCCCACGGCCTTGCCCATGTTTTCCACCAGCACCGGGTGCAGACCCTCTTTCACCATGCGCACCCCTTCGTCCAGATAGGTGCCGAACGTGCGGGAGGTGAAGAAACCGAGCGAGTCGTTGACCACGATCGGCGTCTTCCTGATCTGGCGCGCGTAGTCATAGGCCTTGGCCAGGGTCTCGTCGCTGGTCTTCTCGCCGCAGATGATTTCCACCAGCGGCATCTTGTCGACCGGGGAAAAGAAGTGAATGCCGATGAAGTTCGCCGGCGTGCTGCTGGCGTTGGCCAGTTCGGTGATCGGCAGGCTTGAGGTATTGGAGCCCCACACGCCCCCCGCGGCCAGCTGCCCTTCCAGTTCGCGGGTAATCTTGTGCTTGAGCGCCATGTTTTCGAACACGGCCTCGACGATAAGGTCACAACCGGCGAGATCGTCGTTGCTGGCAGTCGCCAGGATCAGGTCCAGCACCTGCTGCATTTTTTCCTCGCTCATCTTGCCGCGCTGCACCCGCTTGGCCAGCAGGCCCTCGCTGTAGGCCTTGCCCTTTTCCGCGGCCTCCACCGAGATATCCTTGAGCACCACCTGGATGCCGGCCATGGCGGAGACATAGGCAATTCCCTGGCCCATCATGCCGGCACCCAGTATGCCCACTTTGGTCACGCTCCGGGGCGGCACACCCTGGGGCCGGCTGCCACCGCGATTGATGCGGTTCATGGCGAAGAAAAAGGTGGAGATCATGTTCTTGGCGACCGGCGTCATGGCCAGCCAGGTCAGGCCGCGGGACTCAATCTTCAACGCGGTATCGAAGTCCAGCCGCGCCGCTTCCACCGCGCAGTCGAGAATGACTTCCGGCGCCGGCATCAGGCCTCGGGTCTTCTTCCGCAGCATGGCTGGCGCAACGGTAATGAGCTGGGCCACCTGCGGGCTGGAGGCATTGCCGCCGGGAAGTCGAAAACCCTTGCGGTCCCAGGGCTGGACTGCCGCATCGGCATTGCCCTGCTGCGCCTTGATCCAGGCCTTCGCGGCAGGTACCAGCGCGTCCTGCGACTCCACCAGCTCGTGCACCATGCCCGCCTCCAGAGCGGCCCCGGGCTCCAGCCGGGTGCCTTCGAGCAGATAGGGCAGCGCCTTTTCCAGGCCCAACAGGTTGACCATGCGCACCACGCCACCACCACCGGGCAACAGGCCCAGGCTCACTTCCGGCAAACCCAGTTGCACGCTGCGGTCGTTGTACGCGACCCGGTAATTACAGGCCAGGGCGATCTCGAAGCCGCCCCCCAGAGCGGCGCCGTTGATGGCAGCAACCACCGGCACCGGCAGTTTCTCCAGTCGCCGCAGGCCGGACTTTACCCGCTCGCCTGCGGCCATGAAGGCGGCCTCGTCACCGGGTTTGGCCGCGAGCAGATCGTTCAGGTCGCCACCGGCGAAGAACACTTTCTTGGCCGAAGCAAGGACGACACCGGCAAGGCCCTGCTCCGCTTCCAGACGGGCCAGGGTCTCGTCCATGGCCAGTCGGTATTCTTCATTCATGGCGTTGACCGGTCCGGTCATGTCCATGGTGACGGTCACGATACCGTCGGCGTCTTGCTCGTACTTGAATACACTCATTGTCACTTGATTCCTTTAAACGCGCTCGATGATTGTGGAGATGCCCATGCCGCCACCCACACACAGGGACAACATGGCGCGCTTGAGGCTGCGGCGCTCGAGTTCGTCCAGCATGATGCTGACCAGCATGCCGCCGGTGGCGCCCAGCGGATGCCCCATGGCGATAGCGCCGCCGTTGACGTTGGTTACGGCGTGCTCGATACCGAGATCCTTCATGTAGCGCAGCGCAACCGAGGCAAAGGCCTCATTGATTTCCCACAGGTCGATGTCGGAGGCCTGCAAACCGGCTTTCTGCAGGCATTTCTTCGCCGCCGGTCCGGGGCCGGTCAGCATGATGATGGGGTCGGTGGACAACACCGCGGTGGCAACGATACGGCCGCGCGGCGTCAGCCCCAGATCCTTGCCGGCCTTCTCGCTGCCGATCAGCACCGCGCTGCTGCCATCGACAATCCCCGAGGAGTTGCCAGGTGTATGCACGTGGTTGATCTTCTCCAGGGTGGTGTACTTGGCCAGGATCACGTCGTCGAAACCCATCTGTCCCGGCAGGACAAAAGAGGGCTTGAGGCCGGCCAGGCCCTCCAGGGTGGTATCGGGCTTGATGAAGTCATCGCGCTCGAGGATGGTCAGGCCGTTCCGATCCAGCACCGGAATGACCGAGCGGTCGAAGTAGCCACTGTCCCGGGCGTGGGCGGCGCGACGCTGGGATTCCAGGGCAAAGGCGTCCACATCTTCGCGGCTCCAGCCTTCGAGGGTGGCGATGGTATCGGCACCGATACCCTGGGGCACAAAGCCGCTCTTCAGGCTGAAAGCCGGGTCCCCGCCCATGGGTCCACCGTTGCTGCCCATGGGCACCCGCGACATGCATTCCACCCCGCCGGCGACCACCAGGTCTTCCCAGCCCGACGCCACCTTCTGGGCGGCAATGTTGACCGCCTCGAGGCCGGAGGCACAGAACCGGTCCAGCTGCACGCCGGCCACGGATTCGTCCCAGTCGGCGTTCTGTACAATCATCTTGGCGATGTCGGAGCCCTGCTCACCCACCGGGGTGACACAGCCCATGACCACGTCGTCGACATAGGATGTATCCAGGTCGTGCCGCGCCTGCAGTGCGCGCAGCAGGCCGGCGCCAAGGTCCACCGGCTTCACCTCGTAAAGGCTGCCGCCAGCCTTGCCCTTGCTGCGCGGGGTGCGTACAGCATCGTAAATATAGGCACTGTGTGTCATAGGGGTCCTCGTTACTGAGCGTGCTAAAAAAGGAGCCCGCATAGTGTAAGCTGCCATCGCCGAAGGCAATGATGCCAGCCGGCAAAAAAATTGACCGAAAGTGACAACCGAGCAAGGGAAACCCCATGGACAACCGCATAGACCTGCGCAGCGATACCGTGACCCGACCGACACAGGCCATGCGCGCGGTGATGGCGGCAGCGCCCGTGGGCGACGATGTCTTCGGCGATGACCCCAGTGTCAATGCCCTGGAGGCACGGATGGCTGCCCTGACCGGCAAGGAAGCGGCCCTGCTGTTGCCCACCGGCACCCAGAGCAACCTGGTGGCCCTGATGAGTCACTGTCAGCGCGGCGACGAGTACATTGTCGGCCAGCACTACCATACCTATTTCTACGAGGCCGGCGGCGCCGCGGTACTCGGCAGTATCCAGCCCCAGCCGCTGCCGGTACAGGCGGATGGCATCCTCGCGCTCAGTGACATCGAGGCTGCGATCAAGGCGGATGATGTCCACTTTGCGCGTTCCCGGCTGATAGCGCTGGAGAACACGCACGGCGGCCGCATGATGCCCGACGGTTACACCGGGCAGGTCCGTGCCCTGGCTGACCGCCACGGTCTGCGAGTGCATCTCGACGGTGCCCGCCTGTTCAATGCCGCCGTCGCCAGCGGCAGGACCCTGGCGGAGCTGGCCGCCGATGCCGACAGTGTCAGCCTGTGCTGCTCCAAGGGCCTGGGAGCGCCGATGGGCTCGGTACTGGTGGGGTCAGATGCCTTTATCCGCGATGCCAGGCGCTGGCGCAAGATGGTCGGTGGCGGCATGCGCCAGGCCGGCATTGTCGCCGCGGCCATTGACCACGCCCTGGACCACCACGTCGAGCGGCTGGCGGAAGACCACACCAACGCGGCGCGACTGTACGAAGGATTGCGTGAACTGCCGGGCATTACCAGCTGCGTGGTAAACACCAACATGGTACACATTGAACTGAGCTCGGCGCAGCAGGGGCTGGATTTGCAGTCGCAGTTGAACGCTGCCGGGATTCTTGTACCCGGGGGCCGGAAAATCCGCCTGGTCACGCACCTGGATGTATCCGCTGCTGCGATTGACCGCGTCATCGCGGCCATGGCGCGGGCACTTAACGCGGGCCGATAAACCCGAACAGATGACCGGCGATCTTGCGCAGCTGGATTTCGTCGGAGCCCTCGGTGATGCGGTAGCGTCGATGGTGGCGGTAATGGTGCTCGAACTGCTTGTAGCGTGAATAGCCCATGGCGCCGTGCACCTGGATAGCGGCGTCGGCGGCCTCGCAGGCCAGTTTGTTGGCCCGGTAGTTGCAGATCGCCACCTTGTCCGACAGCCGCTCCGCCACTTCCCGTTTCGACATCTGGTCCATTTCCCCCGCCACCTGAAAGGTCAGGGCCTTGACCAGTTCGTAGTCCGCATGCAGCTCGGCCAGGCTAAACTGTATCGCCTGGTTGCCGGCCAGCGGCTTGCCGAAGGTATGCCGTTCGCGGGCATAGGCGACGGACTCCGCAATGCAGTAGCGCGCCGTGCCCAGACTGGACGCCGCCTGGCGGATGCGGTTCTCGTGCACAAAGTGCTGCGCCACTGCCAGGCCGAGGCCGGGCTCGCCGAGAATGGCCGACTCCGGCACCCAGACGTTGTCCACCGCCACCCGGGGATGGTCGGTGGGCATGTTGAAGGTCCACAGCCACTCCTCGATACGCAGGCCGTCACTGGGATTGGGCACCACAAAACAGGTAATGCCACGGGCACTGCCCTGCTTGCCGTCGCTGCGGGCAAACACCAGCACATGGGTCGCATGGTGTATGCCGGTGGTCCACATCTTGGTGCCATTCAGGCACCAGCCGGCCACGCCGTCGCGGGATTCCGCAACCGCAGTGGTTTCCAGCCAGGTGGCATCGGAGCCGTGCTCGGGCTCGGTCAGGCCGAAGGCGACACCAATCGTGCCCTCGATACTGCCGGGAATAAACGCGTCGCGCTGCTGCTGGCTGCCAAAGTCGCGAAACGCCAGGGTGGTGGGAAAGTTGCCGACGATGCTGTGCTCGTTCTGCAGGTCGCAGTGCAGGCCGATACCCTTGGCCGCCAGGTGCTCCCGCACCACTGCCATGTCGAGGTTGCTGGCGTCGCCGCCGCCGTACTCAGCCGGCAGCGCGAAGCCGAGGAACCCCGCCTCCCGGGCGAGGACCCGGGCCTGCGCCAGCAGGGCCTCCCAATCGGCGTGGGGCAGGCCTTCCCGATCCCAGTCCGTGCGTGCATATTCGCGGCGGTGATCAAAGAAGCGCTGGTTGTCGCCGGCCGCTTCCAGGGGTTTCAACTCGGCCTCGATGAAGGCATCAAGGCGGGCGAGAAATTCGCGAATACGAGCGGGGACAAGGCTGCTCACTGATGCGGCTCCTGGCCGGCAATACCGGCGGCAGCCGCCAGCGCGGGCCAGCGCTCGCAGCCGAGACGAAAGCCGGAATAGCGCGGATTGTCGATCGCCATCTGTCGCAGGGTGCGTGTACGCAGATACGCCTGCAGGTCGGCGTCCGGCGCCAGGCTGCGCGCGCGCAGTGCCAGGCTGATATCCCGTGCCGGGTTGTCGCTGCTGTCGCCGCCGAGCCAGCGTGCGCCGGCGGCCGCGTCCAGTGCCGTGATCGCGTCGCGCCCGCGCAGCTCGCGGCTGACAATGGACAGGCTGTTGGCGGCCACGCGCGTGGTGTAGGCATCGAAGCCCTGCAGTTGCGGCAGTACCTGCTGGCGCAGGAATGCCTGCACTGCCGCCAGCAATTCAGTCGGGTCGGTCTGACTCACGGTTTACTCCTCCAGTAGCAGCAGCAGGTCCATTTCCGACTCCGAAACCCGGCGGCCAACTGCGGCGCGCTCCAGGGTCGGATCGGCACCGCTGCGATAAAGATCGATCATCGTCAGGCACACGAGGCCCCAGCCCAGGGCGCAGAACACCTCCCAGTAGCGCAGGGTTGCCATGTCCGGCGCCCAGCCCGCCACCGAGCGATAACCTTCCAGCAGATCCTCGTAATCGCCAAAACCGCCCACCGGCTTTTCGGAACGGCCGAAGCGCCAGACATTGCCGCACAGATAGCCCAGGTCCTCCGCCGGATCACCGCAGTGAGCCAGCTCCCAGTCCAGCACGGCCACCAGTCCCTGTTCGTCCACCAGCAGGTTGCCGTTGCGAAAGTCGCCGTGCAAGAGACAGTGGCGGCTGGGCTCTGGCGCATGGTCAGCAAGCCAGTTCAGCGCCAGCTGGTGTACCGGCGAACTGTTGCCGTAGCGATCCAGCAGGGCCTGCTGCAGTGCCAGTCGTTCCTGCAGGGTCTGGTTGGGAACTTCGGGCGGCAGCTGGGCCGGGCTGACCTGGTGAATCCGCGCCAGGGCTTCCCCGCACTGTCCGGCGAGGTGGCGGCGGGCGCTGCTGTAGCGGTCATCCGCGAGGATACGCCCCGGCAGGGCCTCGCCCCGCTCACGGCTCATGATGTATCCAGGCCCCAGTGGCTCCTCCGGCCCCAGCACCCGCAGCACCGTGGGTACCGGTACACCCTGCGCCGACACCAGCGGCAGCAGCGCGGCCTCTGCGGTCAGGGGCAGCTGCGACAGGGGAGAATCGGATTCCACGGCGGTGGATCCGAGCGGCGAGCGCCGCAGTATTAGCGGCCTGTCGGCACCGTCGGTCTCGAGATTGAAAGCCCAGGTTTCCATGTTGGCACCGCCGGAAAGACGCTTGAGTCCGGCGATACACTCGGCACCGCGGGCACCATTGACGCTGAGCGCCGCGGCCAGGCTGGCCGCGTTGACCACAGCTGCACTGCTATTCACTGGTTCAGAATTCAAAACTGTTCACCTTGTCACCTGGTGTTACCCGCCCCTGTTCGCCGACAGGGTCTGAAGCCAGCAGACGCTCAAGGGTGCCGACGTCGCCCTTGGGAGTGTTGGCGATGAAGCGGCGACCGTCGCCCATGCGGCCGAGGATAATCCCCCTGCTTGGCCCTTCCCTGTCGAAAGCGACAGCACAGGCATCAATTCTGCCCGCTCCGCTGGCAGCGGCATCAACCTGCAGCCGCGGCGCCGCGTCCAGCGTGGTTTGCAGCTCCGGGCGCGCCAACGGCCAGGGGCTGGCGCCCGCATCGCGGGAATAAATGCCTACCGCGTGCTTGGTCAGATAGTTGCCATTGGCGGTCACCATGCCGTGACGCCCCTTGTCCGCCTGCAGCTGCGCCACCATTTCCGCAATGGCGTGCAGCGAATAATTGTTACCGGGGCCGCCAAACAGGGTCAGGCCGCCGGTGACCGTGACACCGCGCGGATCATCGACGGCCAGCCCGATGGCGTCGCAGGCGACCTGAACCGCGGAGGGAAAGCAGCTGTAGAGGTCAAACCGGTCCAGCGCCTCCAGCGACAGGCCGGCCATCTCCAGGGCCGCTCCGGCACAGGCCGCCAGTGCCGGCGACTGATGCAGGACCGGTCGTTCACTGACATTCCA
Source organism: Haliea sp. (assembly GCF_040221975.1). Classification (GTDB taxonomy): domain Bacteria; phylum Pseudomonadota; class Gammaproteobacteria; order Pseudomonadales; family Halieaceae; genus Haliea. Next base: position 158,115 of record NZ_JAVJWR010000033.1, on the reverse strand, counting down.
GATGTCGTTGGCTTCCGCACCACCGCGCAGATAGACCCAGCGCGCCGGGTCTATGCCCAGCCGCCGCGCCTCGCCGACGGTGGTCATGATCACCGCCGCCGCCATGTCCACTGCCAGAATCGCATTCATGACTTTGGTATAGGGCCAGGTAATCATGCGGTTGCCGGACGCCGTATCCAGGGCCTGTTCCGGGGTGACAAATTCGCCGCGCCAGGCGTGGGGATTCTGCGCCGCCACCGCACTCATGTCGCTTATCAGGCGCCCCAGACGCTGCAGGTGTGTAGCGCGGTCCCAGCCCCGGGCGTGTCGCAGGGCACTTTCAAACAGCGGGTAGGTATTGATCGGCTCGAACAGACCGTGGGCACGCTCCATCGCGCTACAGGGCTCCTTGGGCGAGCCCAGCTGGATGGCGGGCTCTTCGCCGCCCTGCTGCCAGTGGCTGATATCGTGACCGGAGGACAGCGCCGCAAACAGCGTTGCGAACAGCTCACCGCCGGTCAACAGCACCGTGCGCGAAGTACCGGCCACCAGCCGGTCGGCAAAAAAATTCACCAGCAGCTGCGGGGTATTGCCGCCGACATCGGTACTGAAGGTCTGCGCCTGCAATCCCAGGCGCTGGCACAGGGCAGCACCGGGATGGGGCGGCATCAGACCGGCGAGATCCGGCACCTGGGTTGCGAGGAACGGAATGGTGGCAACCGTGTCGATGCACTGCGCCAGGCCGGCACAGCCGGCATTGTCCACAGCAGTGCGTGACACTGCCTCCAGTGCATCCAGAGGACTGCGGGCGGCGTCGCGGTCGCGCCACGTATGCTGGGCATGGGCGATGAAAATGGGCTGGCTGTCTATCATTGAGCCTCACTTGCTGCAGGGAATCGGGTCGGTGTTCAGGCCGGGGCGACCGCCTCCGGGCTGGCGGCGGCAAAGGCCGGGAGCTGCTCCAGATGGGCAGTAATGGCACACAGACGCGGGAAGGGCTGCAAATCCTGCTCAAAGCGCCGGGCATTGAACATCTGCGGCAGCAGGCAGATATCAGCCAGGGTGGGACTGTCGCCATAACAGTAGCGATCACCGGCCACCTGCTGCTCCAGGGCGGCAAACCCCAGCGCGATCCAGTGGTGGTACCAGTCAAGCTTGGCCTCTTCGGATACACCCAGCTGGTCCACCAGGTAACGCTGTACCCGCAGGTTGTTCAATGGGTGAATATCACAGGCGACAGTCTGCACCATGGCCCGGACCCGCGCACGCCCCAGCGCGTCCGCGGGCAGCAGTGCCGGCTCTGGATACTCCTCCTCCAGCCATTCGAGAATGGCAACTGACTGGGTCAGCAGCTCGCCCTCTGAGGTGGCCAGTGCCGGCACCAGGCCGAGTGGATTGACCGCCAGGTAGTCGGCGTCGCGCTGCTCGTTGGCAACCAGGTTGACCGGCAAGGACGCGTACTCCAGCCCCTTGAGGTTAAGTGCAATCCGCAGCCGATAGGCCGCGGAAGAGCGGAAGTAGTCGTACAGCTGCACCGCCATCAGGCCAGTACTTCTTCGAGAAAGTTGTACAACGCCTGGCTGGAGCGGCGGTCTGCAGCGGCGCTGTAAACCGCACCAAAGCCCGGATCATTGGCGTCGGGATTGGTGAACGCATGCAGGGTATTGCCGTAGGCGTGCACCTGCCAGTCGGCGCCGGCGGTGGTCAGCTCCTGCGCCAGTGCCACCAGGTCGTCCGGCGTAGCCATCGGATCATCATAGCCATGCAGGCACAGAACGCTGGCCGTGATCTGCGTGCCGGCGGTATTGTCGGGCGCGTTGAACAGTCCATGGAAGCTGACCACGCCGCGCACTTCAGCGCCGGTGCGTGCCAGGTCCAGCACGGTCAGGCCGCCAAAGCAGTAGCCCATGGCGGCAACCCGTCCTGCATCCACCTCAGCCTGCTCGCTCATGACGCCCATGCCCAGCGTCACCAGATCCTGCAGCAGGACACGGTCCTCCAGCAGCGGTGCTATCAGGCCCTGGCACTGCTCGGTACCTTCGCCGCGCACGCCCTTGCCAAACATGTCCAGGGCGAAGCCGACATAGCCATGCTCGGCCAGCTCCACGGCCTTGCCCTCTTCGAACTCGGTGCGCCCGGCCCAGGTATGGGCCACCGCGACCCCCGGGCGCGGACCACTGGCGGCGTCATCCCAGGCCAGCAGGCCCTCATAGGTCAGTCCGGCGTGCTGGTAGGCAATCGTTCGTGTCTGAATAGCCATGGTATCTCCTTGTCACTAAGGGTAAACAACGTGTCAGGCGAGCCCGTTCACGCGCTCGATAATGGTGCCGTTGGCGGTGCCACCCCCCTCACAGATCGCCAGCAGGCCATAGCGCTTGCCGCTGCGGTGGAGTTCGTGCACCAGCGTGGTCATCAGCTTGGCGCCGGTGCCACCGAGGGGATGACCCAGTGCCTGGGCACCGCCGTTGACGTTGAGCTTGTCCATATCCGCGTCCAGAGCCCTGGCCCAGGCCAGGGGCACCGAACCGAAGGCCTCATTGACTTCGAACAGGTCGATGTCCGCCAGGCTCATGCCCGCCCGTTCCAGCACCTTGCGGGTAGCGGGGATCGGCCCTTCCAGCATGATCACCGGGTCCGAGCCAATGACGCTCATGGCCACGATCCGGGCCAGCGGCGTGAGACCCAGGCGCTCGCAGGCCTCACGGCTGGCGACCATGACCGCGGCGGCGCCGTCACAGATCTGGGAGGCGTTGGCGGCGGTCAGGGTGCCACCTTCGCGCAGGGGCTGCAGTCCGGCGATCGCATCCAGGGTGGCGTCCATGCGAATGCCTTCATCCTGGGTGTGCATTGCCCGGCTGCCGTCTTCCAGCTCCACCTCGATTGGCACGATTTCGCGCTGGAAACGTCCCTCCTCCACCGCCTGCCGGGCCTTCTGGTGACTGGCGAGGGCAAAACGGTTGAGCTCGTCACTGCTGATGCCGTATTTCCGTACCAGCATCTCGGCGCCATCAAACTGGTTGAACTGCACGCCCGGATAGCGCTCGCTGATACGGGCACCGTAGGGCGTACCATGGCCGGCCTTGGCGCCATCGACGATGCTGGCGCCAATCGGCACCTGACTCATGCTCTCCACGCCGCCCGCAATCACCAGGCCCTGGGTACCGGACATGACGCCCTGGGCGGCAAAATGGATCGCCTGCTGGCCGGAGCCACACTGGCGATCCACGGTGGTCCCGGGCACCACTTCACCGAGTACGGAGGAGAGGCAGACATTGCGACCAAGGTTGCTGGACTGGGCTCCGGTCTGGGACACGCAGCCAAAAACGAGATCGTCGATTTCGTCGACTGCGACCCCGACCCGCTCTACCAGGGCATCCACCACGGCCGCACCAAGATCAATCGGGTGCACTCTCGACAAGCGACCGTTCTTGCGACCGCCAGCGCTGCGTACAGCGCCGACAATATAGGCTTCAGGCATTGCATGATTCCTTCTCGGGATGCGCCGTACAGTCCTCTGGTGGCGCGAAAAGTGCATAGCCTAGACCATGCGCCGTTGTCAGGCCAGCCCCTCAACGATCCGCAGACAGGGCTCCTCTCCCTCCTCCAGCAGGCCGTGAATCTCAATCCCGGTATTGCCGTGGTACAGATCGTAGAGGAAGCGGGCGATAGCGCCGGTTATCACCTGGCCGGGCACCAGCACGGGTATCCCCGGTGGATAGGGTACGATCTGGTCGGCGCTGACCGCCCCCAGCAGGGCTTCATTGACTCCCCTATCGCTGGCATTCAGCGGCACCAGCCGGGAGGGGCCAAAATAGGCATCGCGAGGCAAACAGGCAAAGTCGCTCAGGGCCGGCAGCGGCGTCACGGTGCGGCGAGCCGTGACGGCACCCTTGCTGGCGGGCGCCTTCCGGGCCAGCTTGTCGAGGGCGTTGAGCAGGCGCAACACCTTGCTGTCAGTCGCCCCCAGGGTCACCAGAATACTGAGTGTATTGTGCGTGACCTTCTCGATCTGGATGCCGTGGTCCTCGAACAACGCCAGTTGCAGCTGCCGGGCGGAGTAGCCGGAAGCGGACACATCCACGCTGAGCTTGCAGGGGTCCAGGCGGATGCCGTCGTCCACCAGCTCTTCCGGCAGCATGTCCGCCAACTCCAGCACCCGAAACACGCCGCTGCGGTTGATCCCTGCCCGCAGCTGCGCGGCGATATCGAAGCAGGCCTCAAGGCGAGCAAAGCCCTCCATGCTCATTTGCTTGCGCGCCACATCGAGGCTGGCAATCATCGCGTACTGGGGGCTGGTCGAGGTGTGCATGTTAAGGTTTTCGCGAAACCGGTGTTCGTCAAAATCCGGGTCGGAGACGTGGATCATGCTGGCCTGGGAAAACGCCGACAGCATTTTGTGGGTACTCTGGGTGACATAGTCCGCGCCGCATTCCAGTGCGCAGGGTCGCAGCTGCGGGTGGAAGCGGCCGTGGGCGTACCAGGCCTCGTCCACCAGGACCTTGATGCCGGCGGCGTGGGCGCGGGCGATGATGGGTGCCAGATCGTAGCGGAAACCGTCGTAGGTACAGCTGGTAAGCACCAGCAGGCGGGCATCGGGATGGGCATCGATCGCCGCCAGCACACGCTGCCGGGGCACCGGGCCGTAGAAGCCGAAACGCGGGTTCAGCGATGCCGCCAGGTATACCGGTTCGGCACCAAACAACACCACCGCGTGATGTACCGACTTGTGGCAGGCCTGGTCGAGGATGACCTTGCCGCCAGCACCCAGCAGCTGCTGCATGATCACCTTGTTGGCGGTAGAGGTGCCATTGGTGACAAAAAAGGTATGCCGGGCGCCGAACGCCTGCGCGGCCAGCTCCTGTGCCTCCTGGATCACGCTGTGCGGCTCCAGCAGGGAATCCAGCGACTGCACTGAAACCGAAAGATCGGTATTGAAGATGTGTTCGCCCATCATCTGGTAGAAGTCGCTGACCCAGGGGCTGTCGCGCAAGCTGTCGCCGCCGGAGTGCCCGGGCGTGTGCCAGGCATCCTTGGCGCTGTAAACATAGTCGCGCAGCGTGTCCGCAAAGGGTGTCCGGGCACGGCGCTGGATCGCAGTGCGCAGCTGCCGGTAGAGATGTGCCGGCTTGCTGTCGAGCCGGTCCAGCAGCTCGACCTGCAATTGGCCGTAGTCGCTCCCCGCTTCCGGCATCAGGTACAGATCCAGTTCCGGGCGCAGCTGGGCCACGGCGGCAATGGCCTGCGCCGGTCCGCTCAGGGTTGACGCATCAAACACCAGCGCCTGCAGCAGTCCGTCCTCGCTCGCAAGTCGCAGCGCCTCCGCGCTGTCGCGGGCATGGACAAACTGCAGCTCACACTGCTGCTGGGGCACGCGCTGCTCGTCCGCAGCACAGCGATTGAGGTCGGCCACCAGGCCCGCGGCAAAGCCTGCGTCCGCGCTGACGATGGCGACGCGGGCGTAACGTTCACGCATGATAGGCATCGGGGTCCAGGCGGCGCATTTCGGCCTCTATCCAGCGTTCCACTTCGTCCATCAGCTCACCGGGTTGCCGGTCCACTGCCGACACCGGCGTGCCTATGGAAACATCTATCACCCCGGGCCGCAGGGCAAAGGAGCGCCGCGGCCAGCAACGTCCGGAAGTCACGGCTATCGGGATCACGCTGGCGCCGGTGGCAACCGCCAGCCGGGTCGCGCCGGATTTGTAGGTGCCCCGGGTGCCGCGCTCGGTGCGGGTCCCTTCGGGGAACATGATGATCCACTTGCCCCGATCCATCAGCACCCTGCCCTGGGCCGCCACCTTGCTCCAGGCTTCAGAGCGCTTGCTGCGGTCGATGTGGACCATCTTCAGGCGCGCCAGACACCAGCCAAAAATCGGGATATGCAGCAGTTCCTGCTTGAACACATAGGCCAGTGGGTGCGGGGTCATGCTGGGAAAGAAAAACGTCTCCCAGGTTGACTGGTGTTTGGGGCAGAGCACGATCCGGCGCATGTCCTCGGCCCTGGGCAGGTTTTCCGCGCCGTGAACCCGGTACTGCACCCCGCCCACAATTCTGGCAACAGCAATGACCCCGCGCAGCCAGGGCACGGCAAATATCCACCACAGACGGGTGTCCCGGACAAACAACGAGCAGATGATGAGACCAAAACCCATGGGGATGACACTCACCACCATCCACAGGAACACCAGAGCCGAGCGCAACCCGTTCACAGGTCACCGCCCTCGACCACGGGCACGCCGGCACTCTCGAGGAACTCGGCGATATTCGCGTAGGCCTCTTCGGCCTCGGGCAGGTCGGGGGTGAACATCTGCCAGACATGCACCATGTGCGGCCAGGTTTGCAACTCCACCGGCGAACCCGCCGCCTGGGCCCTGGCGACATAGCGGCGGGCGTCATCCAGCAGCATTTCCTGCTCACTGGCCTGGATCAGGACCGGCGGCAGGCCGGCAAGATCACCGCGCAGCGGCGACACATCCGGGTGCGAGGGCGAGATACGGTTGTTGAACCAGGTCAACCACAGCAACAGTATGGTTGGAACGCGCGCCAGCTTGCCGAACAGCGGGCCCAACATGTGGTCCGTCGCCAGATTGCTGCGCATGCTGGGGCCGCTCATGGTGACATCGGTGGACGGCGAGAAAGCGATAGCAGCGTCCGGCGCCCTCAGTCCCTCGTCGCGAATCCAGGCCAGCAGGCCCAGGGTCAGGCTGCCGCCGGCGGAATCCCCCGCAACCATGCCGTGGTCAAGCACTTCCGGGCCCTCGGGGCCATTTACCAGCAGCCAGCGCCAGGCATTGCGACAGTCCTCGATCCCGTCGCGGCGGCGGTGCTCCGGGATCAGCCGGTAATCGAGCGCAAATACCGCAGCGCCGGTGAGCCGTGCCAGACGATCGGTGATGGCACGGTGACTGCGCGGACTGCCGGCAAACCAGGCGCCGCCGTGAATGTAGAGCAGGCGCCGGCGTGGGTCATGACCCGGCGCCAGTACCCACTCGCCACGCAGCTGACCATCATTGACCGTTTCGAAGCGACAACCGAATTCGACCCCGTCGCTGAGAGAGTCCATCAACTCGCGGATTGCCCGCAGCCGACCCCGGCCCCGATGCGATTGTCCCGTTGCCGCGAATTCACCCAGGCGCGCGAGTACCGCGCTGTGCTCGGGGCTGGGCTTGCCCAGGGGAGCAGGCGGTGGCGGTGCATCGTAGCGGGACAGGTCTTCGCCGCGCAGGTACAACAGGCTGAAGGCGAAAAACACCAGAACCGCCAGGATAAACCAGACCATGGAAACACTCCGGAATGAAAGAGGCCTGCATTAAACCAGAATGCCGCCGCGCTGCACAACGCAGGCAGACGGCTTGATGCCGACGCCGACAACCACCCTATGATTCTGCGCGGGGGGCGCTATACTGAATCATTTTGGGCGGTTGGCAGGACTATCTGCAGGCACTCGATACGGTGAAGAAACTCCCGAGCAAGGAAGAACTGCGTGCAGCGCTGGAAAACGAGACCCAGCGCTTCCTGCAGAAGGGCGGAGAAGTGGAATCCGTGCCCCAGGGTATCAGCGGCAAGGACCCGCTGGCCGCACCGCTGTATCTGACCCGGCGCCTGTTCCTGGAACCGCGCGCTGAACGCACCCTGGTACCTGAAGTCGTGGCAGCCATCGAGCAGCGCCGCAAGGCCATGCTCAAGCGCACTGCCGGCCCCAAGCGCAGCCGCCGGCCGCAGCCCCGGCGCAAGACGCTGTACGACGACTTTGGCGAGCCCCTGCGCCGGGTGTGGGTAGAGGACTAGCCTCAGTCGTCGGTGGCGTTGGCGTTGGCGTCGCCCTGACTGGCATCGTGTTCAGCCAGGCCGGGGGCACCGTCCAGGGCCAGGGCAAACCGATCCTCTGGAATATAAACGGTCAAGCGCTGCCCGCCGACCAGTTCTCCGACCCGGTAATCCCTGCCGTCTATCCGCGCCCGCCAGTTCGGCCCCACCCGCACACTGGTCTGGTGTCCGCGACTGCCGTCGGTGTGCAGCGTACGCAGGGTCAGCCGGTTGCCGCTGACGCGCAACACCTCTACCTCGGCCCGGGCGTAGAGCACCCCGTCCTTCTGGTAGACACCCTGGCAGATTTCGTCGATGTCCGGATAGCTGCGATGCACCGCCCGGGACCAGTTCAGGGTGTCGCAGGTCGGCAGTCGGGTCTCAATGTCGTACTGGGCCATCGTCGCGGGCGCCACCAGCACCGCCACCAACAGCCCCGACTGCAGAATTTGCCTACCATACCTGAACATCGCGCGCTCCACTGGTTTGTCTCCCGGGGGACTGGCCCCCCGCTACGCCCCGATTCTATACCCTGAATGACTGCGACGCGAAGCCGCACAGGCAGCGCCGCGAATACAGCGTCTATACTGGTTGCAGCCCGTGTGGAAATCTGTAGCCGAGCCCCTCGCGTATACAGAGCCAACGCAGACTATGAGGCCAGAAGCACATGATCGTGCTGCATGAAAAAATAGATGTCCCGCGCCCGCTGCGAGAGGTCTTTGACTACATCAGGGATTTCCGCACCACTACCGAGTGGGATGCCACCGCCATCGCGGCACAGAAATTGAGCACCGGACCGATTGCGGTCGGCACCCGGTTCAACGTGACCTGCGAAATGCCCGTGGGGTCCGTCGACCTGCTCTACACCGTAACGCACCTGGAGCAGGACAAGGCGATTGAACTGCATGGCAGCTGCCGGCTGTTCGAGGTCAACGATGTGATTCACCTGTCCGAGACGGCCACGGGTACGCATATCGACTATCGCGCCAGCTTCGATGTCAAGATTCCGCTGGGTCCGGCCGCAGGCACCGTGCGCAGGGGCATGGAGACAATGGGCTACGCCTCGGTGCAGGGGATGAAGCGGGCGCTGGAGGACAACTATCCCGCTCCGAGCATTTCCAGCAGCAACGCTCGCGCCGATCGCTGGGTGCTCCCCGGGATGGCCCGTTTCAGCCGGCGCGGGTACCGTTTGGGGCGGCGACACTGGCACCCGATGTCCGCGTGGATGGGCGACAAGCACGTGGTCATCACCGGCGCCAGCTCCGGGCTGGGTCTGGCGACCGCCCGCGCCCTGGCCGAGCGCGGCGCCTCGCTGACCCTGGTGATTCGCAACGAAGCCAAGGCCACGGCGCTGGTCAATGAACTGCAACGTGAAACCGGCAACAGCTCAATTTTTGTCGAGATAGCAGATCTCAGCCTGATGACGGAAGTACAGCGTCTGGTCGAACGACTGCAGCGCAAGGGCAAGCCGGTTGATGTTCTGGTCAACAATGCCGGGGCGCTGTTCAACCCCCGCGGCGAGACTGCGGAGGGCTTGGAACAGAGCTTTGCTCTCTTGCTGCTGAGTCCCTACCGGCTTACCGAGGGGCTGCGACCGCTGCTGGCTGCGGCACCGCAGGGGCGAGTGATCAATGTGGTGTCCGGGGGCATGTATTCGCAGCCCCTGGCGGTGCGCAAGCTGGTCGCGCGCGAGCAAGGCTATTCCGGCAGCACCGCCTACGCCCGCTGCAAGCGGGCACTGATGGTACTGACCGAACAGTGGGCGCAGGAATGGGCTGGCGACGGCATCGTGGTCAATGCCATGCATCCGGGCTGGGCTGACACACCCGGGGTCGAGACCGCGCTCCCCGGCTTTCACAAAATCACCCGCCGCATCCTGCGCAGCCCCGAGGAAGGCGCTGATACCATCATCTGGCTGGCGGTCGCCACCGAGGCGGGAAAAGCCTCGGGCAAACTGTTCCTCGATCGCGAGCCTCGAACCACCCATCTGCTCGAGAAGACCAGGGACGACCCCGCCGAACGGAGAGCCCTGCAACCGTTTTTGCGCGAGTTCGAGATGCCAGCGGAGCAGTCCGGAAAGCGCGGCAGCCGAGGAAGAAAGGCAACGACAACTCCCGCGCCCGGACTGAGCAGCTGAACCGCCGCCGCTGATGGCGCTACACTCGCTTGCATCGGGAGGCGGCTGTGGCTACGGTTAGCGTCCAGAACGGGGACGCCAGCCATGACTGATAACATCTCACCGTATACCGTTGCCATACCGGACGCAGTCCTCGACGACCTGCGCCAACGCCTGGCACTGACCCGCTGGCCAGACCAGGAGACCTGTGATGACTGGAGCCAGGGCATGCCCCTGGCCTACGCCAGGGAACTGGCGGAGTACTGGGCCCGGGACTATGACTGGCGTCGCTGCGAGGCAGAATTGAACGCCCGCCCCCAGTTCAGCACCCGCATCCAGGGGCTCGATATTCACTTTCTTCACTGTCGCTCGCCGCACCCGGATGCGCTGCCACTGATCATCTCCCATGGCTGGCCGGGTTCCATTCTCGAATTCCGTCACATCATCGACGCCCTGGTGGACCCTGTGGCCCACGGTGGTGACCCGGTCGATGCGTTCCACCTGGTGATCCCCTCCCTGCCCGGCTACGGCTTTTCGGGCAAGCCCACCACCACCGGCACGTCGGTGGAGGTCATCGGCCGCATGTGGGGCGAGTTAATGGCGCGGCTGGGCTACGACCGCTACGTTGCCCAGGGTGGGGACTGGGGCAGCATGATCACCCAGAGCATGGGCCAGACCGAAACCACCCACTGTGCCGGCATCCACGTCAACATGCCGATTGTCGCCCCCGACCCGGACACCATGGACAAGCTCACCCCCCAGGAGCAGGGGGCGCTCGAGTCCATGGGCTACTATGCCGACTGGGACTCGGGGTACTCCAAGCAGCAGTCGACCCGGCCACAGACCCTGGGCTATGGACTCGCCGATTCACCGGTCGGGCAGATGGCCTGGATCATGGAGAAGTTTTACGCCTGGACTGACTGTGAGCGCGACGGCAGCAAGCACCCGGAGCATGTGATCGATCGCGATGAGTTGCTGGACAACGTCATGATCTATTGGCTCAACAATGCCGCTGCCAGCTCCGCCCGATTATACTGGGAAAGCTTTGGCAGCCCCAATTTCGATCCGATCACCATGCCCGTGGGCTGTTCCATTTTTCCCAGGGAGATTTTCCGCAGCAGCCGCCGCTGGGCGGAGAAGCGTTTCACTCAGCTCATCCACTGGAATGAACTTCCCGCAGGCGGCCATTTTGCCGCGCTGGAGCAGCCAGCATTGATGATTGGCGAGTTGCGGGACTGTTTCCGCAAGTTGCGCTGAACCCCAACACGAAACAGGATAACCCGATGTTTCCAGACGCCGACGGCAATGCTTCCGTCTTCAGCCCTTTTGCCTCCGAGGAAATCTCGCCGCCGTTCTCCCCGCACTGGAAGGCCAAGCGCCGCGCTGCGCAAGCGCTGCGCGAACTGATCGAGGCTCTGATCACCAGCGACGCCAGCACGGCTGAAATTGATGCCCTGGCCGACCTTGTCGAGACACAGGCCGCGACACTCGCGACGGGTCCCAGGCTACATGGCCTGCTGGCCTTTCTGCGCGATGGCAAGCACGGCGGTCACGGCGAAGTGAACCACGAGCTGAACGCGCTGGGAGGCTGGAGCAACCCGCTGTCGCCACAGCTGAACATGTGGCTGCAGGGAAACCGGGCTTTCGGTACCGTACGCTGTGGCTACGCCTACGAGGGCCCGCCCGGCTTCATTCACGGTGGCTTTATCGCCGCCATCTTTGACCAATTCCTGGGAATGGCGCAGCTGGCAGGCAGGAACCCGGGCATGACCGGCACCCTGACCGTGCGCTATCACCGCCCCACGCCACTGAACACGGATCTGGACCTGAGCGCGCAGGTACAGGAAAGCGTTGGTCGCAAAACCGTGGTGAGCGGGGAATTGCATGCGGGCGACGTCCTCACCGCCAGCTGTGAGTGCCTGTTTGTACGCCCGAAACAACCCCTGCTGCAGGCGACCTGACCGCGCTGCCGCAGTTCGGCGCGATCAATCGTCCAGGGCATCCCGGGTATTGAGGCTGGCGGAAAATGGCACCGCGGTAAAGCGGTCAGCGCTGTCATCATCACGGTCCACGGCCGTGCCGGCCACGCCCGGAGAAGACCGCGTCGGTGCCTGGGGCTCGACCGCAGCCGGGGCGCGAGAACCAAAGCTGAAGCCCGGCGGATTCAGGGGGTGCGAGTCGCCGGACCGGGAATTCCGCCCTGCCGCGGGTTCAGGATCACCGAGTGCGGGAGGCGGCGGCCTGCGCCTGCGGCGCTCCACCGCCGGCTCCGGGGCAGCCCGGTGTGAAGCGCTGCCAATAAAGGACAGGTCCTCCAGCGCCACACCGGCAGAGGTTTGTGCCCGGTCCAGATCATAGGCCGCAGCACCGGCGCCGGCGCGCACCGATGTTGCCAACGCCTGCAGCGGCTGCGTTTGCGGGAGCTCTGCCGGCTCCGGAGCCGGCTGGCTTACCGCCTCCGGTACTGGCTCAGCGGCGGTGTCTGGATGCAGAGCGCGCTGTTTCAACACCTCGTTGGCACAGTCGGACCAGCGCCCGAAGTGTGCCGAGAGGGAGGGATCGGGCATCTTGTGCTTGCGAAAATTGCGCTGCGCTTCCATGAACCGCTGCTTCACCGCCCGGTAGTGGTAGATATGGTCCTCTGTCTGCAGCGGCAGCAAATCCGCCCCACCGCGAATAATCAGCATGCGTGGCGGCAGCACTCCCTGCAGACTGTGCAGCAGGTCGGCCAGGAAGCAAAGACGGAAGGCCGAGTGCAGGTTGGTCTTGCCCTGGGTATCACAGGGCACGTACAGAAAGTCCCCGAGTTCCGAATAACCGCTGGTTTTCATCAGCAGATTACTGGAGCCCGCCAGGGGCCCAACCGCCAGCCGACCATTGACAATGAAATCGGCACCTTCGCGCATCGCCGACAGGGTCGCACTACGGCGCAGGGGTTCGGATTCCTCCCAGTCCACCAGCACCACCTTGCGTCCTTCCGAGCGCAACATGGCGGCGACATCGTCCTGGCGCAGCATGTTGTTGCCCGGTGGCGTGCTGCCCGCGTCCGGCAGAATGCCGTGGCCCGGATTCTCCAGGGTCAGGCGCTCCATCCAGGCGGCAAACGGGGACTCCTTGAACAGAACCAGATCTTCGGAGGTATAGGTCATCGTGCTGTCGACACTGTAGCGATACATGCGGCGCGGCTTTCCTCCTGTGCGCTGCCCGGAGCGGGAAAACGCCCTGGCTACGCCTTTATAGCGGATCGGAACCGCGCTGTCCACGCGGTCCCGGGGTTGCTCAGCGCCGCCGGTAAATCCGCGCACCGCTGACCCAGGTGCCATCCACCGCCAGGTCGCGCATGGCGTGGGAATCGCGCAGCGGACTGCCGTTCAACAGCACCAGGTCGGCATACTTGCCCGGCTCCAGGGAACCGCGGTTGTCCTCCTGGAAGATCTGCCACGCGGCATCGATGGTCACCGCTCGCAGGGCAGTCATGACATCCACCCGCTGCTCCGGGCCCAAAACATCGCCGCCCACGGTTTCCCGGTAAACCATGCTCCAGGCCGCCTGCAGCGGTCGCATGGGCGTGACCGGCGTATCCATGTGGGAGCTGAAGCGCAAGCCCGCTTGCTGTGCCCAGGCAGCGGGGCTGATCTGTGCCGCCCGCTCAGGGCCAATGAAGATATCCCGGTGGCGATCCCCCCAGTACCAGGTGTGCGCGGAGAAAAAACTGGGGGTAACCCCCAGTTCCGCCATGCGTTCGATCTGGTCCCTGCGGGCCATCTGCGAGTGAATCAGGATAAAGCGCGGATCCGCCACCGGATGCTCGGCCTGGGCGGCAGCGAAAGCGTCGAGGATGTCGTCGATGGAGGCATCACCATTGCCATGCACCGCCAGCTGGTAACCATTGCGATGCAGCTCCAGCACCTGCGCGAACAGGTGCTCGCGCAGCACTGCGGGATAGCCGCGGTAGTCCGCGTTACCGTGGTAGGGCGTGTGATAGGGCCGGGTCAGGTAACCGGTGAAGCCCTGGATGCTGCCGTCGGCGATGATCTTGACCGCCCCCATCTGCAGCCGCTCCCGCTCATAAGCTGCGGGGTCGTAGTCACCGGTGGCAATCAGGTCGCGAAAATCCTCTTCCATGGGGAACAATTGCAGGCGCAGGGGAATCACCCCGAGCCGACTGGCGAGCGAGAGGCCTCGGGCCATGTCAGGGGGGACACCGCCCGCCTGGGCAGTGGTCACGCCATACCGGGCGTATTCCCGTACTGCAGCCCGGATCATGCCGAGAAAATCCAGGGCACCGAGATCCAGCATCTTGGCCGCTACCGGCAAACGCGCGGTCTCTTCCAGCAGGCCGTTGGGCTCCCTGGAGCCGGCCCGGCGGGCGATGATCCCGCCTTCGGGATCCGCCGTGTCGGCGCCGATATCCACTGCCGCCAGCGCGGCGCTGTTGGCGACCACCATGTGCCCGGAGATGTGCAGGATCGCCACCGGATGCTCCGTAGAGACCGTGTCCAGCTCCGCACGGGTGGGGTGCCGTCCCTCCGCCAGCAGGGTGTCATCGTAGCCGAACCCGGTGACCCACTCGCCCTCTGGTACTACTGCCGCCCGCTCACGCAGTGCCGCCAGCAAGCCCTCGATATCGGTGATCACGCCCAGTGGCGGGCTGTTCAGGTCCGCGGCAACCGTGTCCAGCGCGGAAGCCGGAAAGTGGCCGTGAGCGTCAATGAATCCTGGCAGCAGGGTGCGTCCGCCGAGATCGATGATCTCGGTGCGATCGGTGACCAGCGCCATGATCTCCTCGTTGCTGCCCAGCGCCTCAATGCGATCGGAGCGCACGGACAGGGCCTGCACCACCCGGTTGTCCGCGTCCATCGTCAACACCTCGCCGTTGACGAACACCTGGTGCTCCGGCGCGGCCGGCACACGCGTGGCGATCGAGAACAGCGTGGCCAGGCCGACAACCAGCGCCACCGTCACCGCGAGCCAGGTTTTCCAGCTCATGCCGCAACGCCAATGACAATATCCGCCAGTCTTGCGCGGTGCCAGCCGGCGTCACCCCACAACATCTGCGAGTGCTTCTGGCGCTTGAAGTACAGGTGCACGTAGCACTCCCAGGTAAAGCCGATACCGCCGTGGCTCTGCACCGACCGGCTGCTGGCATAGGCCGCCATGTCGCTGGCTGCCGCCTTTGCCATGTGGGCAAACTGGGCGGCCTTTTCTGCTTCGGTATCGCAGGCACAGGCCGCGTTGTAGACCAGGGACTTGGCGGCATCAATTTGCACCATGACCTCTACCAGCGGATGCTTGATCGCCTGGAAGAATCCCAGCGGCCGATCGAACTGTTTGCGGGTGCCGACGTACTCCACGGTGGTTTGCAGCTGCCACTCGGCCGCGCCCACCATGTCTGCTGCCAGCAGGGTCCAGATTGCGGGGAGGGCTGTATTCAGTGCCGCCAGGGCGTTGCCGCTGACCTGCGTAGCCGCCGCCCCGTCAAAGCATACGTGGGCCTGGTCCCGGGTCAGATCGACAATGGCATCACCTTCCAGGGTCACACCCTGGGCGTCGCTGGGCAGCCAGAACAGGCCCAGGCCACTCGCGGTGCTGGCACAGACCAGGAGCTTGTCGCACTTGGCGGCATCCTGCACGAACCAGGCAGTGCCGTGCAGCGCGCCGTCACGATACGCCACCTCGGTTGCGGCCGGGTTCCAATCCCCGTGGCGGTTGGTCAGGGCCAGGGTGGCAGCCTCACCGGCGGCAATATCGGCCAGGGCCGCGGTGCCCTCAGCGCCACAGGCCACCAGCACATAGGTTGCGTTCAAAGTTCCCAGCAGCGGGCAGGGAAAGGCCGCGCGGCCCAGCTCTTCCACCAGGCCCGCCACGGCGGCGACCGGCATGCCGACGCCCCCGGCGGACTCCGGCACCGCCAGCATGGTCCAGCCAAGGTCCACCAGCTGTTGCCAGAGTTCGCGATCCCACTGACAGACCGGCGGACGATCGGGGTTATGATCAGCAGCGACCAGGGCGTGCAGTTTGTCGGTAGGGAAATGTTCCCGGAAAAACTTGGCTGCGGACTCCTTGAGCAGGGCCGCCTCTTCGCCGAAGCCGTAATTGTTGGGTTGTGCCATGATTTTTCTCCTGTTGCGCGGGCGTCAGCTTATTTGGATTTCGGCAGGCCGAGCACACGCTCGCCGAGGATATTACGCTGCACTTCGCTGGTGCCGGCGGCAATCGTCATGCCATAGGAATTCATGTAGGCCATTGGCCACTGGCCACGGGCGGGCGCATTCGGGTCCGCCAGGTACAGCGAAGAGCTCATGCCCTCCACTTCCAGCGCCAGCGAACCCAGGGACTGGGCGATCTCGCTGGCCAGCAGCTTGTTCTGCAGCAGCAAGCGCATGGGGTGATCCAACAGAGCCTGTACCCGGGAACGGCGCTGGTTCTGTTTCAGGCCCTCCTCCCGGATCAACTGCTGCATCATTTTGTCGCGCAGGATCGGGTCGTCCGCCGCGGTGCCTTCGCCGCGGCGGGTATTTTTCGCCAGTTCGATGACCGCACTCGAGGAGATGGTATGACTGGACTTGTTCTTCATGCCACCGGCCCGGGGGGTCTGTAATTCGCCGGCACCGCGTTCGTGCAACAGCGTGGTCATGGCAACCTGCCAGCCCTTGCCCAGCTCATCGAGGCGGTAGCGGTCGTCGACTTCGAGATTGTCGAAGATCACTTCGTTGAAACCGGTTTCACCGGTAATCTTGATCAGCGGCCGCACGGTGACGCCCTTGCCCAATGCAGCGCGGATGGGAACAACGAAGTAGGACAGACCGTCGTACTTGTGGGACTTGTCCGTGCGCAGCAGGATGATCATCCACTCGGCGAAGTGCGCCAGCGACGTCCATACCTTGTGACCGTTGACCACCCACGTGTCGCCCCTGCGCTCGGCGAAGGTCTGCACGCTGGCGAGATCGGAACCGGCTCCCGGTTCGCTGAAACCCTGGCACCAGATGTCCTCACCGGAAAACAGGCGCGGCAACAGTTCGGCCTTGACCTCCTCCCTGGCATGGTAAAACACGGTCGGCGCGGCCATGCCGAGGCCGATCACATTGGGCAGGAACGGGGTGCGCGCCGCCAGCATCTCTTCATTGGCGATTTTCTGGCAGTCCTTGCGCCCCCCGCCGCCGACCTCGACCGGGTAGTCACAGCCGACCAGTCCGGCGTCGTAGGCCGATTTTTGCCAGGCCTGCAAATAGCCCAGTTGCTCGGTGGTCATGATTTCCAGCGGCGATTGTGGCAGGCGCACCGGCGGCTCGCCCGGTTTGTTGGCCTGCAGCCACTCCCGGCAGTAAGTGCGAAATTCGGCCTGTTCCGGCGTGTCCTTGCGGGCGGTGTCATCTGACATCGTAGGTTCCTCAATAATGGGGTGGTACTTCGTGGGAAGGTTCTGCCGCGCCCTCCTCCGCTTGCTGCGCCTGCTCGTCCTGCCGCTGCTTGAGCAGAGTGAGCTGGCGTCGCAGGGTCAGCAGGTCCTGCTGCTGGAGCGCCAGCGCGGACTGCAGCGCCTGCAATGCGTCTTCCTGGAATGCCGCCTGGCTTTGCAGATATTCCAGCTGTTTTTGCAGTTCTTTTTTCTTCATCCGGAATCCTGGGCTGTCAGGCGATTCAAAAGCAGGCGGGAGGCTAATATACTCCGCGGGATCGCTCAATCCTCAGGAACACTCATGGCCAAAAGTGACCGCACAAACTCTCGCCTGGTTTACTCCACTGACGGCGGTCGTCTCTGCCCCCAGTGCCAGCGCCCTGAGGCAGCCTGCGTCTGCGGCAAGGCCCGACCGGCCGCCGTGGGGGACGGTACTGTACGCTTGCACCGGGAAACCAAGGGTCGCGGCGGCAAGGCGGTGACCATCGTCCGGGGCTTGCCGCTGGCGGGCGCCGAATTGAAGGCACTGGCGACCGCATTGAAGCAAAAATGCGGGGTCGGCGGCTCGGTAAAGGGCGACGACATCGAAATCCAGGGCGATCAGCGGCAAGCTCTCCAACCTGAGCTGGAACGCCGCGGCTATCGGGTAAAAGTAGCCGGAGGCTAGATATGTCAGATTTTAACCGCATTTGACGGCACGATGCCCGCACAATAGCCGCAAATCAACAGCGAACCACCTGCTTCACGCGACTCCAAATACGCCATTTACAGCCGCCTTTCAAAATTTTTGTAAATAGTACGCTGCAAGCTATTATTTTTATTGGCTTTATTGATTTCCTGTGCTAAAAATGACGTGCGAGTGAGGAAACTGCCGGTACCGGGAGCAATAGCCGGGTGCAGACAAGAACAACCCCCGCCGCGCGGATCATCAGGAGAGACGGCCTATGTATGTCACCGCGGACCATCTGAGGGAGCAGGTCATCCGACCGACCCTCAAGTACCTGGGTGTCTGGACCCCCGCCAGTGAGGATTTCCTGCTGCAGTCAGCGGTCTCCGCACCGGAACTGGGGCTGTTCTCGGCCCGCAACACGGGCCTCGGCCTGTTTCATATCACCGCCGCACAGCATCGGGACATCTGGGACCGCTATCTGGCGTTCCGGCCAGACATGGCCAGCCGGGTGCGGGGGCTGGCCAGCCAGCGCGCTTTCCTCAGCGACCCGGACAGCGAGCTGCAGACCAACCTGAGCTACTGCACCGCGATCGCCTGGCTGCTGTATCAGCGCTCACGTGTCGACACAGACACTCCGGCACAGGAAGCAGTCGCCAGCGCTACCGCCTGACCCGGCCCTGCTGCCGCAGCGCCTGCCAGTGTGGCAGGTCCCCCGGCCGATCAATATCCTGCAGCGGCTGCAACCGGGTCACGGCAAGGCGCTCCGCCTGTGCCCGCGCCAGTGTTTCCGCCAGCACCCTTGAGCTGCCCCAGTCAACACCGTCAAAGACCGCATCCACCGGCCTTTTCGCGCCGATCAGCACATAGCCGCCATCCAGCGCGGGACCGAGCACCAGGTCTGCCGCGTCCAGGGCTGCGAGTGCCTGCTGCAAATAACGGCCACCGAGTCCCGGGCAGTCGCTGCCGACCAGCAGCACCCGGTCGGCGCGGGCGAGGCCGTCGTTAAGGGCGTGGCGCATGCGCTCACCCAAATCAGCCCCGGCTTGCTGCCGCAACACAAGCTGCCCCAGGGACGTGCAGTCCCGAAACAACGCGTGACCGGCATCGCCCGCAACCCACAGTTCTACCGCACCGAGAGCGGACTCGAACAGGGTTTCGCAGGTCCAGAGCACCAGTTCCGAGTGCAGGGCACAGGCCTCGGCGGCGGAGAGCTGTGACAGCATGCGGGTCTTCACCCGACCCGGCTCGGGAGCCTTGGCAAACTGCTGCAGGACGACGCGCTCAGCCACGGGGTCCATAGTAGATCCGCCACAGTCGTTCCGGGGTCACGCCGAGGGTGTAGGCCAGGCGCAGGCCCCACATCTGCAGCACCGTGCGCAGCACTCCCCGCTGCTCCCAGCGTCGGGCCGAGGTCTCCACCTCCAGCTCCGGCACCAGCGGCCACACCTGACGGCGCAGGCGCTTGCTGAGTTCCACGTCTTCCATCAGGGGGATGGAGGCAAAGCCCCCACAGGCCAGAAACAGGTCTCGACGCAGGAACAGCATCTGGTCACCGGTACCGATGCCACTGCAGCGTGAGCGCCGATTGATCGCCCACTCAAGCACCCGGAACACCGCCCTGTGGCCGTCCAGCCGCAGCGGGAAAAAGCCCCAGCGAGGCGCCAGCCGCAGCACTCGCCCCAGGGCATCGGCGGCAAACAGCGGCTGGCTGTCGGCATGCAGGAACAGCAGATAATCCCCACTGGCGACGCGAGCGCCCAGGTTCATCTGCGCCGCCCGGCCCGCTTCCCCCAGCAACAGCTGGGTAGCACCCGCCATGGCTGCGGTCACCGTGTCATCGCTGCTGCCACCATCGACCACGATACGCTGGGCGGCGGGAAAATCCCGTTCCAGTGCCGCCAGCAAGGGGCCGATGCGCAACACTTCGTTCAGCACCGGGATGACAAAGCTCAGGCTGGGACCGGTCATCGCATGCTCAGTAGGTCAGCCTGCGCTCCTGCTCGGTCAGGAGAGTGCCCTCCTCCCCGAGCAGATACTTGAACACCAGGTTATAGGCGAGCACGGCCTTGACATAGTTGCGGGTCTCGCGAAACGGGATGGTCTCGATCCAGACATCCACCGGCACGGTCTGCTCCGGTTTGTTGCGCCAACGGTCGACCCGGTGCGGCCCGGCGTTATAGGCCGCCATCGCCAGCACCCGGTTGCCACCGTAGCGATCCAGCAGCTGCCGGTAATAGGCACTGCCCAGCAGCACATTGTGTTCGACATCGTACAGCGCCTGGTCGCTGTGGCTGGTCTTGAGCTGGGCCGCCACCTGCTTGCCGGTAGCCGGCATGATCTGCATCAGGCCGCGGGCACCCACCGGCGAGCGAGCGCCGGCATAGAAAGCGCTCTCGCGGCGGGCGATGGCCATCAGCTCGGTAACCGGCACCTGGCGCTGGCTGGCGTGACGACTGAAGGTATCCTGGTAGGGCGTGGGAAAGCGCAGGTCCAGGGCATCCCAGGCCTGGGCCTTGTTGGCGGCGTCGATGGCCATGCGGTGCCAGCCGAGATTGGAAGCCAGCGTCGCCAGTTCCTGCTGCTCCGCCGGCGTCGTGACTTGCAGTACCTGGTACCATTCCGAGTGCGCCAGATTCTCCTCGTCGTGATGGTACAGCTCCTGTATGCGCCGCACTACCGGAAGCTGTCGCAGCGGCTCCGCCCGCTCCGGTGCCAGCACAGTGACCTGATGGTTGAACGCAGGCGGCTGCCCCAGCCGCTCCGCAGCCAGAAATCCGTAGTAATCGCGTTCCCTGGCCACATCCCGCAACAAGGCCTGCGCCAGCTCACGTTCGCCGGCGCGCTCGTGCACCACGGCCTGCCAGTAACGCCAGCCAGGATCCCCACGGGCCTCCAGCGAAAGCTTCTGCAGATTGGCCGCGAGCGCCGTCCAGTCCTGCTCCTGCAGGGCCCAGCGCAGGCGAATTTCCACCAGGCTGTCATCGCCGAGGCGAGCCAGTGCCTGCTCCACCCAGGGCAGGTTGTCCTCGGACCTGGCGAACAGGCTGCGCAGCACCAGGGCTTTCTCCGCCAGAGCCCGCTGCGGCTCGCTGAAGTGCATTTGTCCCGCGTAGTGCAGCCACTGCTGCAGGGCCGGGACCGGCTTGTAGCGGGCGAAGTAGGCACTGCCGTAGGCGACGATATCCGCGGCACGGGGGTCGTCCACCGCCGGGACCAGGCCGCGCATTCGATCGGGGCTGCTGTACACCTCCAGCAAGCGCTCTGACCAGGGACGCAGACTGTCGCTACCCTTGCGGGCAACATAGTTCATCAGCGAGCGCTGGCGCGCCTCGAAGGCCTTGAGCAGGCGCGCCCAGACAATGTCGTCACTGAGTTGCCCCGCTCTCTGCCAGGCCGCAAACAGTGGATCACAGGCCTTGGGTCGCGACTCGCCATGCACCCACAGACGCTCGGCACCCTCCCAGGCCGCCAGCGGATCGCCCTCGGCCAGGCGGGCGCGGAAATAGTAGCACTTCAGGTCAATACTGTTGGGCTCGGTGGGCATCACCGCGAGAAAATCGCGCCAGCGACCGTCCCTGCCTGCCTGCGACAGGTAGCCGTCGAGAAAGCGGTTGGGCAGCGGCGAGCCCTGGCTACGCTGCAGAAACAGATTGGCGTCACCCGGGCGCACCTGCCGGGTTTTGCGACTGAGTTCGAAGTAGTCGAGATAGATGGCCAGCGGATACTCTTCCAGCCCCGGACGCAGCTGCTGGTATTCCGTCCACTGGCCGCGATCAATGGCGCGGATCGCGCTGCTATAGCCCTCGCGGGCCAGGGGCAACTCTGCCGCCTGCAGGGACAAGGCCGGCATTACAGCGTGAGCCAACAGGAGCAAACAGACTACCCGAAACCGCACAGGGCAAACCTCACTGACTGTGACCCCAGGGCGACCGCCGCGGCACGCGGCAGCCATTCACAGAGCGCTAGGGTGATACGCTGCGGCGCAATTTGCAAGCCCGGCGGCTTGTCCTGCCGGCCTCTACAAGCGGCGCAGCCGCAGGGGCAGGTCATCCCGCAGCTTTGGCAGGGGTACCGACTGGAAGCTGGCCCGATGTCCCGGCGGCAGGCTGATTTCATAACGCTGCAGGAACAGGTGGCTGAACAACCGCGCCTGCATGTTGCCAAAGTGCATGCCGATGCACTTGTGGGCACCGCCGCCGAACGGCATGAAGGCGAAGGGATGCCCCTTCTGCTCCTGCCGCGGCGGCAGGAACCGATCGGGGTCGAAGCTGTCCGGATCGCGCCAGTACTCCTCCATACGGTTGGTGAACATGGGGAACTGGAACACGAGAGTATTGGCCAGGATGTCGACATCACCCAGCTTGCAGTCGCGGATCGTGCGCCTGGCCATCACGCCTACCGAGGGATGCAGGCGCTGCGACTCGAAGAACGCCGCCTCCAGCAGTGGCAGCGCCGGCAGATCGTCGTAGCCCAGCGGGCCGCTGGCATTGACCGCGCGGCCCTCCTCGCGAATACGCTGTTGCCACTCGGGATACCGCGCCAGGTAGTACATCATGTGGGTCAGGGTACTGGTGGTCGTATCGTGGGCCGCGAACAGGAGGAAGTTGGCGTGGTCCAGCAATTCCCGGTCCGAGAACAGTTCGCCATCGGGCCTGGTTTCCTTGGCCATGTAGGCGAGCATGTCCCGGCGCTCCTCCTGCCGGGCCGCGGGTAACAGGTCAGACAGGTAGGCCTCGATCAGGCGCTTGCCACGCTGGCCGCGACGGAAGCGGAACCCGGGCAGGTCGACATGGAACAGACCCAGCATGCCCTCGGTGATGTCGGTGAACGCCCGCGAAAGCTCCCCCGCCACCGCGCTGCCGCCGTCTACGCCGTAGAATACCTTGAGCGCCATCGCCAGCAGCAGCTCCTTGATCCGCGGAAAGAAGCGAAACTCCGGCAACTGGTCCCACTGCGCCATGCCCTGTTCCAGAATGGGGTTCATCAGCTCCACATAGCCACGCATGGCAGCCGTTTTGAACCCGGTCTGCATGATCCGGCGCTGGAACTTGTGCTCGTCGAAATCGTTCCCCAACAGATAGTGGTCGCCAAAAAAGGGCGTGAGAGACCACTGGTAGCCCATCTTGGCGGAAAAGTTCTGGTCCTTGTCCAGCAGGATGGTCTGGGCGTGATCCGGGCCCAGCGCCAGCACCCCGCGCTGGCGCGCCATCTGGATACGCGACACGGGGCCGTACTGGCGATAAAAGCGCCGCGCCAGACCCAACTGGTCGCGCAGCAGTTCCGGCGTTATTCCCAGCAGGGGCCAGCCGAACTCCCCCGGCAGGTGCGCCAGCTCCGTGCAGTCGGGGGCGAGAGTGTAAGCAGTGTCTGTGGCCATAAACTAATACTCGTTAGCTTGCAACCATTCTGCCACATCGCCGTGACTGCTGGCTACTACAGCGCGCCTGGGGGAGCCGCCCGGGATTGGTTACAATACCGACGCCGCCCTCGGGACTCGACGCCACATGACTGCATTGCTCCGCCCCGCCACCCTCTGGCTACTCCTCCTGAGCTGCCTGGTGGCTGGCTGCGTGGACCCGCAACAGAGGAGCGCAGTGGAAGCCCCCGCACACCCCTTGCTGAACCAGGTGTGGTCCACCGGGGCGCAGCGCTTTATCGGCATCGACGAGTTGCAGCAGGCGCTGGCGGAGGCTGACTTTGTGCTCCTCGGCGAGAACCACGACAACCCCTCGCATCATCAACTGCAGGCAAGAATTATCGCCTCACTGCCCTGGCAGGGCACTGCGGTGGCGGGCTTCGAACAGATAAACAGCGATCAGGCAGCGGCACTGGAAGCCTGGCTGCAGGCGGCGCCCGAGGGGACCTCGGGACTGGCTGCAGCGCTGGACTGGGAGCAGTGGGGCTGGCCGGACTGGGCACTGTACCAACCGGTGTTCGCCGCAGTGCTGGCCCGCGGCTGGCGTCCGCTGGACCTGATGTTTCCCGCCGCCACCGTGCGCGCCGTGCTCAGCGGCGGCCTGGAGGCGGCCCTCGGCGCCGACGTGATCGAACAATTGCAGGCTGACACCCCGTTCAGCCGTGAACAGCGGTTGGAGATGCAGGCACTGATGGCCGATTCGCACTGTGGCCGCATGCCCCCAGAGCACCTGGCTGCCATGGTGGACGTGCAGATTGCCCGCGATGCCTACATGGCCTGGCGACTCGCCAGCAGCGGCCGGCGTGCGGTGGTCATTACCGGCAATGGCCATGCGCGGCACGACTGGGGCGTGCCGCTGTTTCTGCGGAGACTGAAGCCAGAGGCGAAGGTCGTGTCCATCGCCATGACCGAAGTCGCCGCCGACCGGCTGCAGCCTGCGGCCTATGCCACTGCGCAGCCCGCCTGGAGTGACTACTCGATATTCACCCCCGCCCACGACCGGGGCGACCCCTGCGCCGGCATCCAGCCGGGGCCAGGTCTCGCCCCGTAACGTTTCGCGAATGTTGGCGGGCGAGACCGGCCCCCGATTACCCCTACTGGATCTCGATGCGCCGGGGCTGGGGCTCCTCCTGTTTCACCTTCGGTGCTGTCAGCGTCAACACGCCGTCCTTGAAGGCGGCATTGATATCGTCGTCGTGGACATCGCCCCCAAGGTCAAAGCTCCTCAGGTAACGGCCGTAGCGCCGCTCCTGGCGGATCACCCTGCCCTCTTTTTCCTCCTGCTGGGTCTGGCTCGATTCCGCTTCCAGGGTCAGCACGCCGTCCTTGACGTGAACGTGAATATCCTCCTTGTTCACACCGGGCAGCTCAGCGGTGATTTCATAGTGGTCGTCCTTGTCGCGGATATCCACCCGCGGGGCAAAGAACGAGCCCATTTCGTTGTTGCTGCTGGGCGGCGCGAGGAAATTATCAAAAAACCGATCCAGATCAAACGGGTTGTTGCGTTGAATCAGAGACATCCGACACCTCCTTTGCAATTGCGGTTAGTCCCAATGCATCTGTATATAGGGTATTCCCGAACAAATTCAAGCCCGGACCAGCCGCGCCATAAACGCGCTTGCAACTGGCCATATCGATTCGTTTATGCAATGCTCTCGCCACCCGCAGAAGCTCAACACAGACCAGGCCGACAGACATCCGCAAGAGGGCACTGAAAGTGATTTTGAGGACATGGTCCCCTGGAATTCACTTCCGCTCGACAGTTTTCGGACTGGTGGTAGCGGCACTGCCCTGCGCCCCGGTGGTGGGCGCAGGCGGCACACCCGGCGGCTGGCTGCCGGAGCACGTGTCGGTAGCCGCCTTTGGTACCCTGAGCCTTGCCTACAATGATAATCGTGACGTCGAGTTCGTGCGCAACCTGTCACAACCGGACGGCGCCCGCGGCGGCTTCAGCGCGTTGCCCGACACCATACTCGGTGCCCAGGTCAGTTACCGGCCCTCCTCGCGCTGGGAGCTGGTGCTGCAGGCCATCAGCAAGTACGACTATCGCGAGGAGGCCACCCCGACCATCAGCTGGGCCTACATCGGTTACGCCCCCGGCCCCCACAGCAGCCTGCGGCTCGGCCGCATCGGTGTCGACAGCTACCTGGATTCAGATACTCGCAATGTCGGCTTCACCTACCTGCCGGCGCGACGTCCCATTGAGCACTACGGGCTACTGGAGCTCACCTGGATCGAGGGCGCCGACTTCACCACCAATACCGAGGCCGCAGGAGGCATTCTGACCGCCAAGGCCTATGCGGGGTTAGCCGGGGAAAAAATAGCAGACCGCGATCAGCAGCGTTACTCACTCAAGGATTCCAGGGTAGTCGGAGGCTACCTGCAACAACAGTGGGGCGAGCTGCGCCTTCGCAGCGGGGTGTCCGCCATCCGCCTGCAGCGGGAAGCGGGCGCTCTGGAGCCGCTGCTGGCCGGTCTCTCGGGGCTGGGCATGCCGGAGGCGGACAGGCTCGCCGCAGACCTCGCACTGGAAGGTACCTGGATCCGCAACTGGAGCACCTCGCTGGCCTGGACCCAGGGGCCGCTGCAGACCGAGCTCCACTACAACCGGCGCCAGGCAGAAAGCCTGGGTCTCGCTGACGGCTATTCCGTGTACGCCCTCGCGGGCTACCGTTTCGGCGCGATCACCCCGTTTATCGGCTATGTCACTGCCGACAGTAAATCCAGCCGTCGGGACCATGGCCTGGAACTCCCTGAGCCGGTGGAGTTCCTTTTCCGCAGCGCTCTCTACGAACAGCGCAGCTGGCAGCTCGGCGCCCGCTACGACTTTGCCAACAAGGCTGCACTGACACTGCAGGTCGACCGGGTCGACGCCCCGGTCCCGGAAGGCGCCCTGCTGCGCCAGAGTCACCCAGGCTGGAATGGCGAAGCGACGGTGATCAGCCTGACCCTGGACTTCGTCCTTTGAATCGCGCTATCGGCAGTAGGCACTGGGCGGGCGCAACAAGCTTCTGGCTGTGCCTGTGTTTGTTCCTGGGCTCGGGATTGCTGGCTGCCAGCGTACGCGCCGAGCTGGTGGTGATCATGCACCCCGACAGCGCCCTGCCCAGCCTCAGCCGGCAAGCCATCGTCAACATTTTCATGGGGAGACATTTCAGGCTGCCCGGCGGCGGCGCTGTCGTACCGGTAGACAATCAGTGCTGTCGCGAGCAATTCTACCGGGATCTGGTCGACAAGACCCTGCCGGAAATCAATTCCTATTGGGCGCGCCTGGTCTTCTCTGGCCGCGGTTCGCCACCGCAGAAAATTTCCACTGACGCCGAGATGCTCGACCTGGTCAGCCAGAACCCGGGCGTTATCGGCTATGTGGAACGCTCGGTGGTCGATGCCCGGGTCACAGTGGTCTATGCTTTATCCCCGTGAACCATAACAACAAAGGAAAAATCCGGCGGCGTGTACCGCAAATTCGCCTGACCCTGCGTAGCGCGGCACTGATTCTCGCCGTTCTTGTCGGCCTCGGCCTGATGTTTCTGGGTGTCGGGATCGTGCTGCTGGCCGACAATGAACGCGATCGCCAGTCGGACTCAATCCAGGGGCTTATCAGCACGGTGGAGCGCACGGCAGAGATTGCCGTCTTTCTTCAGGACGGCGAGCTGGCACAGGAAGTGGTGGCCGGGCTGGAGCAGAATAGCAGCGTGCAAGCAGTGACCCTTCGCGATGACCAGGGCCAGGTGATCGCCCGCAGCGCGCCTGGAAACCGGGGCCAGGCCGTTTCGGCCGGGACCGTGCGGCGACCAATCGGCTCCCCCTTCACGCCGGGCCAAATAATTGGCAGCATTGAGCTGACTCCGGATCGAGACCAACTGGAACGGCAGGTCATCCTCCGTATCCGCCCGGCAATCCTGTTCTTCCTGATATTCCTTGCGGTCACAGGCGCCACTCTGCTGGTGGTGCTGTACTGGCAGATCACCCGGCCGATTCAGACCATTTCCCGGCGTCTGCACCGCATGGATGCGGCCAGCGGCGAGCGTATCGACACTCCTCGCTCCCACGAAAACAATGAAATCGGCACCCTGGTTGGCGACGTCAATCGCATTATCGACCGCATGGCGGCACTGGTGGCCACGGAGCGTAGCCTGCGCCTGCAGCGGGAACTGGAAGAAACCCGCTTCCGGGCCATTTTCGACAATGCGGGGTCACCCATATTCCTGGTGAACCCCAACGGTGTGCTCAAGTCCTTCAACCTGGCTTTCTCGCGCACTCTGGCCGCGGATGCGAGCGCTGAAGCCGGTGGACAGCAGGGCTTATCCCTGTACAGCCTGCTCGGGGACTCGGGAGAGGCGATGCGGGATCTCATTGGCGAGGCTGCCAGTAGCGGGCGGCCACAGACCGCGGAACTGGAAGTCGACCTGCCGATGGGGAAGCGCTGGTACCAGATGGTGGTGAACCCGGTCAGCGACGATGAGGTTCAGGGCATCGCCAATGACATCACCGAGCACAAGGTTGCGCAGAAAGATGCTGAGGAGCAGGCCACAACCGACAGCCTGACCGGCATCGGCAACCGCCTGGGCTTTGACCGCCATCTTGCCACGGTGTTCGAATCCTGCCGCCGCCGCAGCGACCGCCACATCGCCCTGATGATGCTGGACCTGGACCACTTCAAGGAGCTCAACGACAGCCACGGCCACCAGGCCGGAGACCAGGCCCTGGCAAAGGTCGCGGAGCGCCTGCAGCATGTATTGCGCGGCGGGGACTATCTGGCAAGGCTGGGTGGCGATGAGTTCGCGATTATTCTGGACGGCCCGCTCGACGACCAGGCCCTGGAAGTCATCGCCGACAAGATCATTGCCAGCCTGAACCAGCCGCTGCAGTTGCCCGATGGCGCCCAGGGGCACGTGGGCGTCAGTATCGGCATAGCCATTCACGATCGGCGGGAAGAGGCAGCGAACGCCCTGATAAAGCGCGCGGATACCGCCATGTACGCGGCCAAGGCCGCCGGTCGCAATACCTGGCGCCGGGCACCCGAGGAAGCCGCCGCAGGGTGATCCTCGCGGGCGAGGTCTCGCAGCGTGTATGGTACCCCCGGCAGGACTCAAACCTGCGGCCTACCCCTTAGGAGGGGGTCGCTCTATTCAACTGAGCTACGGGGGCGTTGCGGGCGGCAGTATATCAGCCGTCGATATCCACGCAAATCTTGCCGAAGTGCTGCTGCGACTCCTGGTGGCGGAAGGCGTCGGCGAGCTGGTCGAGGGGGTAGCGACTGTCGATCACCGGCCTGATGCCGCCGGCCTCGACCGCGGCGATCATGTCCAGCTGCTGGGCACGGCTGCCGACAGTGATGCCGCTGATGCGGGCGTTCTTCTGGAACAGCTCGGCGGTCGGTACCTCGCCCGAAAGACCGGTGAGGACGCCGATCATGCTGATACAGCCGTCAAACGCAACCGCCTTGACAGACTGGGCCACGGTACCGGAGCCGCCCACTTCCACCACCAGGTCGGCGCCGCGGCCGCCGGTCAGTTCCAGCACTCGCCTGCCCCACTCCGGTGTGTTGCGGTAGTTGATCAGCTGCTCTGCGCCCAGCGCGGCCAGGCGTTCCAGCTTGGCGTCAGAGGACGAGGTGGCAATTACCCGGCAGCCCATCTGGCGGGCGAACTGCAGCGCAAAGATCGAGACCCCGCCGCTGCCCTGCACCAATACCCAGTCGCCGGGCTTGAGCGTGGTCTCAACCACCAGCGCGCGCCAGGCGGTGAGGCCGGCGCAGGTCAGGGTGGCGGCTTCGTGAAAGTCCATGCCCGTCGGCATGCGGGTGAAGCCCCGGGCCGGCATGGTGACCGTTTCCGCCGCGAAGCCGTCGACGTTGTCCCCGGGGACTCCCAGCAGCTTCTCGTGGGCGGGGCGACCGTCGAGCCAGTTGGGGAAGAAGCAGCTCAGCACCCTGTCGCCCACGGCAAAATTGTCAACGCCCTCGCCCACCGCGGTGACCACGCCGGCGCCGTCGGACATGGGAATGCGACCGTCATCGGTAGGGAGCAGGCCGGTCACTACCACGTAGTCATGGAAGTTCAGTGAGCTGGCCTTGACCGCCACCTGGATTTCACCGTGGCCAGGAGCGCGGGGCTCAACCTCGATCTGTGCCAGCTGGTCCAGTCCGGCGTGCCTGGGTACCGATATTGCGCGCATGCATGCTCTCCTTTTAATGTCGGGTGTTGTACGCCCTTTTCAGGCTGTGCCGCGAGCGATGAGGCCTGCAATGTAAGCAATGTGCAGCGCAACCACAAGCAGCGTCAGCTGCAGACGCAGCGAAGCGTACCAGCCGCTGCGGCTACCACTGCTCCGTTCGTACCACAAAGTCGCCAGATAGCCCAATGCCAGCAGTCCGGCGGCGATCACCGCCTGCGCAGTCAAAACACTGAGGGCAGCGAAGATGACGATGCCGTTGCTGACCACCAGCCGCAGTAGTTTGTCGGCGCCCCGCCGCTGCATGGCAGTGCCCCACAGGCTGCCGGCGAGAAAGCAGAGAATGGCCAGCGAGTAGATGACGAATCCCTGCTGGGAAAGAGCCCGCGGATAGTCGCGCAAAAACCAGATACCCAGGACAAAAAGCAGGAAGGGCACAACGCCGCCAAAGCCCAGCCCCCTGATGGTCAGTACCACCATGGCGCCGCTGTCAGTCGCCGCGTTTCTCGATCACCAGCAGGATCTCTCCTACCCGGATCCCGAACTTCGTCATGGTCGATTCGTTGATCAAGGTGGTGGGATTGACCAGATACATGCGATCGTCGATGCGCAGGTCGAGGGTGTCATCGTTGTAGGGAATGCGCAGTACGTAATCGAGAAACATGCTGTTGCCGGCGAGGGTAATCCGGCCATCGCCGACGACGTCGCCGGCGGTACCGATATAGCTGCCATCGTCCTGCGGGGTCAGCGTCCACACCCGCCGCTCGGGCTCGCCATCGTCAAAGACAAAGTCCTCTTCCAGGGTGCCGATGCCGTCTTCCCACCAGGCCTTGATGTCGGCGTTGAAGTAGCGGATAACCTTGCCGCCGCGGTTCTTGATCACCCCGTGGGCAGTCAACTGCCCCTGGAAGAACTCCTCGGGTACCAGGCGCGGCCGGTTGTCGGCATAGTCCTGTACGGTCACGGGGCTACAGCCGGCCAGACCGAGAGTCAGGGCCAGCAACAGGGAAACAGCGGATAAAAGGCGCATGCACGTTCTCGCAGACTGTGTGGGTTAACACAGACTACGCAGCAGAGCCGGTACGGGATCACCGGCGCGGTGGACTACAGGGTAAAACTCACCCCCACGACCTGGCTGCAGGCCTGGCTGTCGACAAAACTGCGCAGGCGCGCCTGTATGCCGGACACATCCTGCTCCGGGATGCCGAACATGAGACCGTCGAAGTATCCCAGGGCCTTGGCGAAAATCACATCGCCATCGGCTGCATCGTATTCATCCAGCACATCATCGGTCAGCGCCGCGTAGTCGTCTTCATTGAGATAGCCGAGGGAGTCCTGGGCCAGCACGCAGCTGAGGCGCTTGGCAGCGGCAAATTCTTCCGGGCCCAGTGCCAGGGCATGGACCTGACCTGTGGCAATCAGCAGCAGTGCAGCAATAAGTAAACGCATGGTACTCTGTTCGTTCCTGATTCGGGGTGTCTATGGGCGGCGATATTAGTGCGCTTTTGTGACACTGATATGACAGCAACATGAATTTTCAGGGGAGCAGCCGTCTATGAGCCTGCGCGTCATTGTCTGGGGCACCGGCAACGTCGGCCGCCCCGCCATCCGGGCCGTTCTCACCCACGCCGACCTTGAGCTTGCCGGCGTTGTGGTCGCCAACCCGGACAAGGTCGGGGTCGATGTTGGCGTGCTGGCGGGTCTGGCGCCCATCGGCCTTGCGGCCACCGATGACTGGCCTGCCCTTCTGGCCACGGGCGCGGATGCGGTCGTCTATGCGGCGACCGCGGACACCCGCCCGGAGGCTGCCATGAGCGACCTGCTGGCCTGCCTCAATGCCGGCTGCGACGTGGTCGCCAGCGGCCTCTATGCGTTTCTGCACCCACAGACAACCCTGCCCGACCTGTTCGCGCCGGTCCAGGCGGCCTGCAACCGGGGCAACAGCTCCCTGTTCGTGTCCGGAATCGACCCGGGCTGGGCCATGGACATGCTGCCGGCACTGGTCAGCGGCACCAGCTCTGCCATCACCGAGATCCGCTGCCGGGAAATCTTCAACTACGCACTCTACGACCAGCCCAGGGTCGTACGCGAGGTCATCGGCTTTGGTGGCTCCATGGATACCCTGCCGATCATGCTCCACGACTTCGCCATCGAGATGGTCTGGGGACCCATGGTGAGACTGGTGGGCGACGCCCTGAGCTGTCCGGTCACCGCCCTGGAGGTTGCTGTTGAACGGCAAGCACTGCAACGGGACATCAGGATACCCACCATGGGTTTGTTTGAGGCCGGTACCCAGGGTGCCTTCCGCTTCGAAGTAGCCGGCATTACTGCCGGCGCGATACGCTTTGTGCTTGAGCATATCACCCGCATTGATGAGAGCTGCGCCCCGGACTGGCCCTACCCGCCCGAGGGCCAGGGCTGCCACCAGGTCCTCGTTCGCGGTAATCCCAATATCACCCTGAGCCTGCATGCCGAGGATGAGTACGAGGTCGGTGCCGGCGGCGGTGGCAACGCCTCGGCGGCCTGCTGGCTGGTCAATGCCATCCCGGCTGTATGCGGCGCCAGGGCCGGCATCCTGAGTGTGCTGGACCTGTCTCGGGTCGATGGCAGCCGACAACTGGGCAACCAGCTGCCCTGAACGCCACAAAAAAACGCCGGCACAGGGCCGGCGTTCAAGCGGGGGTATTACTGTTCTGTCAAAGTGCCATTACAGCGACCCGGGAATGGTCCAGCCTTCATACCACAAGCTGCTGGCGTTCGGGTCCACGGCGCCGGCGTAGTCTGTGACGTCGAAGAAGTCGGGGTCGGCAACGCTTACCGGGTAGGTTGCGTTGATGTTTTCGATATCCAGAGCGCCAACTGCAGACGACTCCGACGCCTGGGATGCGTAGTTCTCATCCAGTTGCACATCGGACACCAGTGAGGGCAGCAGGACCACGTCGCCGCTGATGTCGCAGTCCGCCACCACATTGGTGTAGACCAGCTCGGTCCCTACCTGGGCGGCGCGGGAAGCGTCAACGCAGGTGGTCTCGCCTTGGATGGCGTCGTCGAAGGTAAACACGGAGTGGTGGATAAAGCCGCCGGAGGTGGCCTTGAATACCGCTCCGGTGGTCTTGGCGCCATTACCGATAAAGGTGGCGTTGGCGATGGTCGGGATGGACAGGAAGTCCAGGGTGCCCTCGGTGTCCGCCTCAATCACGTTACCGCTGGTATCGGGGCTCTGCCGTACCAGCATGTGCTGGACGTTACCATTCCAGCCTTCGTCCCAGTCAATGGAGTCGTCCTGGTTGCCGGTGAGCACCAGGTAGCGGGTGCTGACGGTGCCGCCGTAGTACTCGATGCCGTCATCGGCGTTGTTGTGGATCTGGATATATTCCATCTCGGTGCCGGCGCCGACCCCGATCAGGGAGATCCCGTTGATCTCGTTGCCGGTGGCGAATTCGAAACCGCCCTCGGTCACCACGACATAACGCAGTACGCCGCTGCTGTCGTCCGGGGAATAGCCGCCGCCAAAGCCGGATTCACCTTCGGAGTCGACGTTACAGGCCACCGCACCCATGTCCGCCGTCAAACACTCGTTGTGTGGCGCGTAGCCGTGCAGGATCAGGCCGCCCCAGTCACCCACGCCGTCAAAGCCCGGGTCGTCGGCACTGAAGATGATCGGTGCATCGGCAGTCCCCTCGGCCATGATCTTGGAACCGCGGGTGATGATCATGTTGGCGAAGCTGCCGGTCTGACCCTTGATCTGGGTGCCGGGCTGGATGCTGATGGTGGCGTCGACCACCGTGTCACCGTTGGCAAGGATACCCTCGTCAATCGACATTTCCTGGTTGCCGTTGCCCACGGTAACCCGCGACTCCATGTACCAGACCTTGTCGCTGGTCAGGGTGCGGTCAACCAGAATAGTAGCCGGCAGTTGGCAGACGTCATTGCCGTCAGCGTCCTTGGGCCGGGCGGAAGACCAGTCCGGGCAGATGGAAGTGGTGCCGGTGTCGCCACCGCCAGTCGGCGGCGGGTTGGTCACGGTAGTAGGCGCGTCGATATTGATGTTGGCCTCGTCGCCTTCGGAGCATCCGTAAAGGCCACCGAGAGAGCTGAGCACCGCCGTAGCGATTGCCAATTTCTTCAGTTTCATAACTTCTCCTGGGTTTTCTCTGGTAGGTTTAATTTACTGCTGCCCCACGGCGAGCTTCCGATCAGAACTGCCAATCGAATCCTGCTTTCACTTCAAAGCCACGTTTGTATTTCTGGAATACATTGCCGCCCTGTGTGAACTCCACTTCCGAATCCAGAATGTTTTCCAGCTTGGCGCGGAAGGTGAAATTTTCTGAAATGCTGTAGCGGTACACCAGGTTCACATCCAGGCGCGGCTCCAGAATCACGTCAGGCTGGCCCGATACGCCGACGTCGACAATGGTGTTGCCAACCTGGTTGACCAACAGCGTCAGCTCGTGGCCGCGGGCGATATCGTCATAGCCGAATATCAGGTTGGCCGTGTACTCCGGCGCACCCTGCAATTCGCGCTTGCTGGCGTTAAGCAGGGTTACTTCCGAGTCGATATAACTGGCGTTGGTCGCCACAAAGAAACTGCGGGTGAAGGATTCATCGAGGGGAAAGTCCTTGCGACCGTCGATCTCGACGCCCAGGATCTCACCTGACTCTGCGTTCTGGAAGGTACGCGAGTTACCCGCAGTGCCCGAGGCGGGCTGCACCACGCGTTCGATGGGGTCTTTCATATCCTTGTAGAACAGCGCCACGCTGAGCGACTCCTGGTCCGACCAGTACTTTTCCCAGCGCAGGTCATAGTTCGTCACGTCCGACACGCCGAGGTTGGGGTTACCGCGGACCCGGAAATTGAACTCCTTGTCGTAGAAGGTCGCGTTGGAGGTCTCTTTGAAGTCCGGGCGTGCCACGGTCTTCGACACAGCGAAACGCAGCTGCTGGTCATCGGTAATGAACCAGTTGAAGCTGAGGGTCGGGAGCACCGAATTTTCCTCCAGCACAGACTGCTGGGGCCCCTGCGCCCCGGAGAGACCGAAGGTATCGGTAACCTGTTCGTACTCCTCATAGCGCACGCCGAGCACCACCTGATACTTCAGGTTCCACAACGCATCGTAGGAGAGGTACACACTGTTGAGGTCCAGCTCCGCTTCGTAGCTGTCGCTGGGCAGGGTCTTGTCCTGAAAGGTGAAACCCGTGCTGGGCACGCCGGTGATGGTATCGTCGTTGATGACGTCCGAGACCTCCAGATTGGGCGCGCTGTCATCCACCGCCAACAGGCCACCACCAAAACCGTAGGTATCAGAATCCGAGTCCCGCTCGCGGGTAATGCCGTTGATGCCAAACTCAAGCGTGGACTCCAGATTGCCGTTTGAGAACAGATACTCAAAATCCACTGACGCATCGAGGTTGTCATCCACCAGGTCGTCGTAGCGGCGAGTCAGCTCGGGAACCTGCAGATTGTAGATACCGTCGTTGCCCTGCAGGTCGAAGCGGACGTCGCGGCGATCGGGAGCGTAGCGCTCGGCGCGGCTGGCAGTTGCCTGCCAGTTCAGGGTCCAGGCCTCATCGGCGCCGAGAATATGCTCTCCGGCGAGCTGCTGCGACAGGAACTGGCGTTCTTCCCATTCAATGGACCAGCCGAGCGACGGATTGAGCTCGTCACCGTCAAAGCCGTCTTCTACCCGCACGGACTCGCTGGTAACGCGGGAAGCGATGGTATTGGAGGTATAGCTGCTTTGACCGAGATTGAGACCGATGGACAGCAAGCCGCTGGCGTCAATGTCATTATCGAACTGCTCAAAGGTGAAATCGTCCAGCACGCGTGAGGCGTTGACCCCGCCATAGGTCCTGCGTACACCGTCCTTTCTAACACCACGCTCGTTCTTGTAGTTGCCCGCGATGAAGTAGCCCAGTTCGGAGCCGCCAAACAGGTCCAGATCAAACACGTCACCATAACTGAGGCCCAGAGAGACGTCCGGGGCCGCGGTCTCGGTGTCATACTGCAGGTTGTCGGTCAGGGCGTTGGCGCCCAGCTTGCCCAGTTCGCGCTCAACTGCCGGGTTCAGGAAATCGGAAAACTCAAAGATCTGGGCAACAGCGTAGGCAATGGCCGGCCGCTGGCGCTCGCCATCGTCCCAGCCAATGATGTCAAAATCGCCGCTGCTGGGGTCGACGAAGGCATCATCGCCGGTAGTACCATCGACGTAGCCTATCTGGAACGTAGCCTTGCCGGAGCGCTCATTGGGGAACGTCCGGGTATTGATCTGCAGGTTACCGCCGGTGCTCTCCCCCGGCATGGACGCCAGGAAGCTCTTGCGGATGTCCAACTGCTCCACCATGCTGCTGGGAAACAGGTCCAGCGGCACGCTGCGCTTGGTCGGGTTGGTGCTGGGCAGGGTGGCGTTGTTCAGGGTGCTGCTGACGTAGCGGTCGCCGAGCCCGCGAATGAACACGAACTGGCCGTCCTGCACCGTTACGCTGGGCACGCGAATCACCGAGGCGGCAACGTCGGTATCGCCAAAGCGTGCCAGCTGCTCAACGTCCAGAGTATTGACGACGTTGGTGGAATAGCGCTCGCTCTCCTGCAGGCCACCCGTGGGCATGCTGGCGATTACCGTTACTTCCTCGAGCTGCGGCATGCTGATGCCAATGCTGCGCTGTCGCGGACTGCGCAGATTGAAATCGGACCCTTTGGCCGCGTTGGCTATCACACGGTAATCCTCAACACTCTGACTGCCGAGTTCCGGGTGAGTAATGGTCAGCGTATACAGGCCGCGGGGAGCTTCCAGCGCGTATCTGCCATCGGCACCCGTGATTACCGAGCGGGAGATCGCGCCGGAAAGCTCCACCGTGGCACCGGCAACCGCTTCGCCGGCAGAGGTGATTCGACCCTGCACGGTCCCGGTCGCTGCGCGTGCACGCTGTGCCGCCGTCTCCGAGGTAAAATAGGAGTCGACAGAGGCAACCGGCGATTGGCCCTCGTCGAGGCGGATGAATACGTCGGCGAGCTGGCCCTCGGCGACATCAAAGCGGAAACTGTGCAGGACCTGCTCGCCGTCCAGCACCTGAATACTGTGGGCACCCGAGGTCAGGTCGAAATACACTGCGCCGCTCTCGTCGATTGGCTTGCGTACGCTGCCATCGAGGACAATGGTCAGGCCCGGCGCAACAACGCCGTCCCTGCTCACCTGGACAACCAATTCATCCGCAGCCTGGACTGACAGGGCCGAACAAAGCAGAACTGCTGTGGCGCTCAAGCGAGAAAACAGTGGTTTCATTCTGGGGTCCCAATAGTCCGGTTGAAAACGGTCGCGGCGCTGTGGCTTGTGCTTGTGCCCTCGGCTCGCGGTTGGGACAATCCTAGTGACACTTGATGACACTAATGTGATCGCAATGTGACGTTTTTGTTGCAGGCGGGCAGTCAAGAAAACTTCATCCAGATGTCGCTTTGCTGCAACATCTGCGTTTCAGAATGCGCCCTGTTCCCTTGATGGACAGGAGCACTACCATGCAGCGCACCAGCCACAGCAACGAACTGAACCAGAAGGAACGGACCCGGCGGGAAATCGAGCGCCAGGTCGAGGACTTTCTCAACAAGGGCGGCCGGATCTCAGTGGTTGACACCCGGCGTCAGCAATTCGTGGCTCTGCTGGGCACTGCCTGGCGCGACTACGATGAGGCTGTCGAACTGCTCAACTAGCCCCCAACGCGCCGGAGCACGACGATCATGCTTGACATTCGCCAGGTTCTGGAAACCCGCTATCCCAGCCTGTTCCAGCGCCATCGGCGCATCGCCACCACCCTGGTGCGATTTCTGGGCTATCTCTTCTACCAGTCGCGGTTTCGTCAGTTCGCCCAGGACTATCCGCATCTGCGGGGCTTTGATTTTGTCGAAGAAACCCTGCGCTACTTCGACTTCACCCTGCGTCTCCGCGACAACGAGCGGTCCCGGATTCCTGCCAGCGGTCGCGTGGTGATCGCCGCCAATCACCCGCTAGGATCCCTCGATGGCCTGGCGCTGCTGAGTCTGGTACGTCAGGTCCGGCCCGATGTAAAGGTGGTTGCCAATGACCTGCTGACCGCGGTGGGTCCACTCGAGCCCGTCCTGCTGCCGGTGACCAACATGGGGGGCAGCACACCGCGGAAGAACCTCCGGCGTATTCGCGATCATCTGGAGCAGGACGGCGCCCTGATCATCTTTCCCGCCGGGGAAGTCTCCCGTTTCGGGGTCAAGGGCGTGAAGGATGGCGAATGGCAAGCGGGCTTCGTCAGGATTGCCGCTGCGACAAAGTCGCCGATCCTGCCGATTTATATGGCCGGGCGCAATTCGCTGTTCTTCTACAGCCTCTCGTTCCTGGCCAGGCCACTGTCTACCATCTGGCTGGTACGGGAGATGTTCAAGCAGAGCCACAACGCGGTGGATGCGCGGGTCGGGCGGTCGGTGCCCTGGGAACACTACAGTGCCCTGGACGTATCCAGTGGGCAGCTGGCGCGGCTGTTTCGCAAGCATGTCTACCGGATCGCCCGCGACCGACGGCCCGTATTCCAGAGCATTGAAACCGTGGCCGCACCGGAAAACCGGTTGCTGTTGCGACAGGAAATCAGCGCCAGTGAATCACTGGGGCTCACTCCCGACGGCAAGCACATCCACCTGTGTCGCATGACCGATGCGCCCTGCGTGATGCGCGAGATCGGGCGCCTGCGCGAAATGACCTTCCGCACCGTAGGCGAGGGTTCGGGGCTGCCCCGTGACATCGACCGCTTCGACAGGGATTACCTGCAGCTCGTGCTCTGGGACCCGCAGGAGCTGGAAATTGCCGGCGCCTATCGGCTGGGCGACGCCCGCGCGCTGGTGGACCAGAGGGGGATGGCGGCGCTGTATACCGACACGCTGTTTGCCTTCGGGCCGGGCATGCAGCCGTACCTGCAGCAGGGACTGGAACTGGGACGCAGCTTTGTCCAGCCCCGCTACCAGACCCGGCACAGCCTGGACTACCTGTGGCTGGGCATCGGTGCCTTCCTGCGCCGGTACCCGTGCTACCGCTACCTGTTCGGGCCCGCCTCCATCAGCCGCTTGTACGGCGACGAGGCCATCGCCCACCTGGCCAGCTACTACCGGGCCCATTATTCACAGCTAGCGCTGGATATCGAGCCGCGCAACCCGTTCACGTCGCCCGCCGGGCTTCAACCCCTGTTTGCCATGGGCCGCGGGCCTGCGGACGCCGAGCGCGACTTCAAGGTTCTGCAGGAGACGCTGGCAGCAAGTGGCCTGCGCGTGCCCACCCTGTTCAAGCACTATGCCCAGGTAGCGCAGCCGGCAGGGGTCGCCATCACGGCCTTCAATGTGGACAGGGAATTCGGCAGCTGCGTTGACGGCTTTGTGCTGGTGGACCTGGAGCAACTGAAGCCGCGCAAGCGCAGGCGCTACCTGGAATGCGGGAACGGGGGCGGCAACTCCGTACTGGAGCCGGACTGATCCCGCGCCGACAGCGTCTGTTGCACCACCTCGGCGATCAGCCAGAGGCGATCCTGGCCCCAGGCCGTGGCGAGGGTGCTGCCGTCCTCGTCCACCAGCCTGAAGCCAGGCACGCCCCAACAGTTGAAGGCATACATGGCCTCGCGGTTGGCCTCAAGCAACGCCTCCCATCCCGGCTTCCCCAACTGCGCCGAGGCCTCGCGCCAGGACAGGCCGGCACGCTCCACTACCTTGCGCAAAACCCGCTTGTGCAGGGTATTGCGCCCCTCGACAAAAGCCGCCTGCAGGAAACTGCCCAGCAACTCCACCCTCTTGCCCTCGGCATCCGCCAGCGGCAGTAAAGAGTAGCAGCGCCGCACCGGTTCGCCGATGGGGTCGTAGAAAGACCCCAGCGGGACCCCCAGGGCGCGCGCCTCGCGGCCGGCATCACTGAAGATGTACACGCCCTTGTCGCGGGTGGCCGCCACCCCGCGCATGACCATTGGCAGGACCGGGCGCAGATCCAGCTTCACCCCGACTGCCTGCGCCCAGTGCACCACGGTATCGAAGATCAGCGCGGTATAGGGACTGCGCAGGGAGGCATAGAACTCCAGGGTCAGGGAGCCGTTGTCCCGGTGCGGCGCATTGCGCAACGGAGACCGGGGGTAGAGGCAGCCCGCGAGCGGGCGTCGCTGGGTTTTCAGGGCCTGCAGACGCTGCTCCAGGTGATACAGTCGGTCCACTCCCCAGTACCATATTCCTCCGTAGTGGAACATCGCCCCCGAGTAATGGTGCAGCGCCTTGCGTCGCGCTGCGCCCGCCTGTAGCAGTGCCTCGGCGTCCGCCGCGCTGGCTTCACCATGACGCCGGGCCAGATCCTCCAGCAGGGCTGCATCGCCGGTCAATACAGCACTGCTCAGTGCCTCCCCTGCTTCTACCCGCAATCTGTCCCGCGTGGCAGTAAAAATACGCTGCGCGCGCTGCAGCAGGGCTGTATCCGGCGCCACCAGCGGTGGGCAGAGCAAATCGTAGAAAGGCGCCACTGCTGCGGCATCCGACCGCGCCAGAGCCGGCAGCAGCTCGGGTTCGGGCAGGTTGGCACCACTGGGCCCGGGCACAAGATGCCAGCGCACATCGATATCGTAGTGGGCCAGCAGTGGGCCGATGCACTGTGCGGCCAACAGACTGTAGGGGTCGTCAAGCTGGTGAAAATAGTCCACTACGTGGCGGTCACCGCTGCGCGCCCGCTCCTGTTCCGCCTCTGTCGCCAGCTTGCGCTCGCGCTCCGGATCCAGCAGTTGCGTGAGCATGCGGGAGGTCACCCAACGCCGCAGAGGGGAAGGGTCCATGGTGGCGGCTCCACCCTGCTCGCGAAAAGTCTGCGTCATGAATCCACTCCCTGGGCGAATAGGTTATGCTTTGCCTTTCGCAGGCGAGGATAGCACGCAGCATGCATGGGTCACAGGCGAGCACTGCAGCACCACTGCCCCCGATTGACCGGGAACGGCTGCTGGCGGAATTGCGCGCGGCCGCACCCGGACTCGACCTCATTACCGAAGCGGAATCACAGCGCCCCTACGAGTGCGATGCCTTGTCGCTGTACCGTCAAATGCCACTGATTACCGCGCTGCCGGCCACTGTAGATGAAGTACAGAACGTATTGCGCGTCTGCCACGGGTTGGGGGTGCCGGTTGTCGCCCGCGGAGCCGGCACCGGGCTCTGCGCCGGTGCCATGCCCCACCCGGAAGGCGTTCTTCTGGTCCTCAGCAAACTGGACCGGATCCTCGCCATCGACCCTGACGCGCGCAGCGCCCGGGTCCAGCCCGGCGTCGCCAACCTCGCCATTTCCCGGGCCGCGGCGGCTCACGGGCTGTACTACGCCCCGGACCCCTCCTCCCAGATTGCCTGCACCATCGGCGGCAACGTGGCCGAGAACTCCGGGGGCGTTCATTGCCTGAAATACGGACTGACGACCCATAACCTGCTGGCGCTCACCGTGCTGACCGTTGCTGGGGAAACCATCACGCTTGGCGGTACCGGGCTTGACGGCCCCGGCCTTGACCTGATGGCCCTGCTGACAGGCTCCGAGGGTCTCCTCGGCGTGGTCGTGGAAATCACGGTAAAACTGCTGCCGCAACCGGAACTGGCGCAGGTCATCATGGCCGGCTTTGCCAGTGTCCGCGAGGCGGGGGCTGCGGTGGGAGGGATCATCAGTGCCGGTATCATACCCGCAGGGCTGGAAATGATGGATCAGCTCGCGATCCGCGCTGCAGAGGACTTCGCCGCTGCCGGTTACCCCAGGGACGCCCAGGCCCTGCTGTTGTGTGAACTGGACGGTACCCGCGAAGAAGTAGCGGCGCAGATCGTGCAAGTGCAGGCACTGTTGCAGCAGCTCGGCGCCACCTCCCTGCGGGTGTCCGCCAACGAGCGGGAACGCGCGCTGCTGTGGGCCGGCCGCAAATCGGCCTTTCCCGCCGTCGGGCGGCTGGCGCCTGACTACTACTGTATGGACGGCACCATACCCCGTGGCCAGGTGGCCCCGGTGCTGGAAGAAATCAGCCGGTTGGCGGAGAACTACGGGCTCGCGGTTGCCAATGTCTTTCACGCTGGAGACGGCAACCTGCACCCGCTGATATTGTTCGATGCCGCCGACCCCCGACAGATCCACAACGCCGAGGCGCTGGGGGCCGATATCCTGGAACTCAGCGTGCGGGTCGGCGGCTGTATTACCGGCGAACACGGCGTCGGCCTGGAGAAACTGCGACAGATGCCGAGCCAGTTCAGCACCGCCGAGCTGCACCAGCTGGAGGACATCAAGGCAGCCTTTGATCCCGCCCTGACCTTAAACCCCGGCAAGGGAATTCCCATCCTCAAGCGCTGCCAGGAATACCGCGCCCTGCCGGCACGGGAGGCTACAGTTGACTGACCTGATTGAGTCCCTCTGCGACCGTGTGCGCAGCGCACGGGCAGCAGGCAACCCGCTGCGTATTCGAGGCGGCGACAGTAAACGCCTGTGGCTGGGCCGCCCCTGCACGGCGGAAGACACCCTCGACCTGGCACAACACCGCGGAGTGGTCGCCTATGAACCCGGGGAACTGGTACTGGTTGCCCGGGCCGGCACACCGGTCAGCGAAGTCACAGAGCTTCTGGCCACGGAGGGCCAGGTGCTGGCCTTCGAGCCCCCCGCCTGCGGCGGTCGGGCAACATTGGGGGGTACCCTGGCGAGCAACTGCTCAGGGCCCGCGCGCCCCTGGAGTGGCGCAGTACGCGACGCAGTTCTGGGGGTAAAGCTGCTCACCGGTCGCGGCGAGTGTTTGAATTTTGGTGGCCGGGTGGTGAAAAACGTTGCCGGGTATGACGTATCCCGGCTGCAGGCCGGTGCCCTGGGCAGCCTCGGGGTGATCACCGAGGTGAGCCTGAAAGTCATGCCCGCAGTGGGGGCCACGCAGACCCTGGCGCTGGAAATGAGTGTGGAGACAGCACTGGCGCAGATGATCCGCTACGCCAGGGAGCCCGCGCCGCTGACCGGCGCTTGTTGGCTGCAGGGGCGGCTGTTCCTGCGCCTTGCTGGTGCCGCTGCTGCCGTCGAGGCCAGTGTCCGCCGCTGGGGCGGCGAAACTGCGGCACCCAGGGATACACCCTGGGATTCGCTGCGAGAGTTCTCCGCTGGCGCCCAGGCCGCCGGCAACCCTTTGTGGCGGGTCTCCCTCGCCGGCAACGCACCGCTGCCGCCCGGGACAACACCCCTGCTCATTGACTGGGCCGGTGCCCTGCGCTGGTTCGCTGTCGACGGTTTCGACGCCCACGGCTATGCTGGCGACCACGGCGGCCACGCCAGCCTCTGGTGGCCCGGCGCGAACCGGGATGGTGAGACCGCGCAGCCGCTGTCACCCCCCTTGCAGGCGCTGCACCAGCGACTCAAGCTGACCGTTGATCCGGATCGCATTCTCAATCCCGGCCGCCTTTACAGCTGGCTCTAGGTGGGGCCGCCAAGGCAATCCTATGCACACTGAACTACACCACCACTATGCCAACA
Source organism: Haliea sp. (assembly GCF_040221975.1). Classification (GTDB taxonomy): domain Bacteria; phylum Pseudomonadota; class Gammaproteobacteria; order Pseudomonadales; family Halieaceae; genus Haliea. Next base: position 115,059 of record NZ_JAVJWR010000033.1, on the reverse strand, counting down.
ACAGCGATGCCCAACGGGCCCGGCACTTGCTCAGCGCCTGCGTTCACTGTGGCTTTTGCCTGGAAACCTGCCCCACTTACCTGGAGACCCGGGACGAACGCGACAGCCCCCGGGGCCGGATCTACCTGATCCGGCAACTGCTGGAAACCGGTGCCGCGGCAGCCCCCACCAGCCATCACCTGGACCGCTGCCTCACCTGCCGCAGTTGTGAGACCACCTGCCCTTCCGGTGTGCAGTACGCACAGCTTGCGGAGATTGGGCAGCACCTGGCCGAGGACGCCGCCCCAAGGCCTCGTCTGCAGGCTGCCCTGCGCCAGATGCTGAGGGCGGTCATTAGCCGGCCCGGGTTATTCCGCTCGCTGTTGCGCATCGGCCAATTGCTGCGCCCGGTGCTGCCCGCCGTCCTGCGTCAGCAGATTCCACCGCGGCAGCGACGACTGCCGCTGCCCACAGCAGCCAGTAGCCGCACGCTGCTGGTCCTCGAAGGCTGTGTTCAGGCCGCGGCCACCCCCCGTACCAACGACGCCGCACGCCGGGTCTGCGCCGCTCTTGGAATCACTCTGCAGGCAGCGCCACAAGCCGGTTGCTGCGGCGCAGTACAGCAACACCTCGGTGGCGCGGCTGCCGCCCGTGACAACATGCGCCGCAATATCGACGCCTGGTGGCCAGCCATCGAGGCGGGCGCAGAAGGCATAGTCACTACCGCATCCGGCTGCGGGGCCATGCTGGCAGACTACGGCCGCCTGCTCGCCGACGACCCGGTCTACGCACAGCGCGCGGCGCAGGTATCAGCCCTGGCCCGGGATCTGGGCGAGGTGCTTCTCGACGCAGACTTGAGTGTACTGGCCGCGGATACCAGCTGCGGCAAAGTGGCGGTTCATACCCCCTGCTCCCTGCAGCATGCCCTGCACCAGCCCGAGTTGTTGGCGACGCTGCTCCGGAGTGCCGGATTTACTCTCGCACGGACCGAGGAAACCCATATCTGCTGCGGCTCGGCCGGCACCTACTCGCTGCTGCAGCCCGAACTGAGCCAGCGCCTGCGACGACGCAAGCAGGCAGCCTTGACGGTGGATACGCCAGCCCTGATCGCCACCGCCAACGTGGGCTGTCAACTGCATCTCGCCAGCGCCGAGGTGCCCGTGGTGCACTGGATAGAGCTATTGGATCCTGCACGCCCCTGACTGAGCAAGAGAAGAGACGGGGGGCCCATTCAGATTCCTTTCCGGACGCATTTACCGTTGGATACGGTTTGGTTATAAGCATCCTGAATCTTGTTCCAAATCGGTAGTGGCCCGGGCGATGACAGTCTGGTTACATGAGGTTGCGTCGCTCGACGCCATGTCATGAACGGAGACACTATCTATGAGAAGACAGAAGCGCGACACCAGTTCCCGGGCGTACGACCACGGCTATCGGGCCGGTGTTTCCGGCCGCAGTATCGATTTCTGCCCCCACGCCCAAGAGGAACAGCGTCAGCAGTGGGTATCCGGCTGGCGAGAAGGTCGTGTAGATCAATGGGACGGCCTGACGGGTGTGTCAGGGGTCCACAAGATGAGGATTTCCTGAGGCGGCCATCCGCCCCCGGCAATAACGCAAGGAATGACGGGCGCCAGTGGCGCCCGTTTTCATGTCCGCAGGCTGCTCTGCGCCAGGTCCAGCAACTCCCTGACCGCTACCGCATACATGGCAAAGTCCGGTGCATCCGTGGTGTGCAACTCGGTAAGCATGTCCTGCCAGCGGGACAACAGCATGAATTGCTGCTGTTCCCAGGCCTCCAGGCAGCCCTCCAGGGTACCGGCTTCGTCCAGATAACGCAGGGCGCCGACCGCCAGGGTCCGCTGCTGCCACTCCAGGTCCTCCAGATAGGTATCCCGCGCCAGCGCCTGCCATTCGTTGTCGACCTTGCTGGCCAGAATCTGGCCGCTGAACCAGTCCAGCTCAAGCCGTTCACCCATCTCGAAGTAGAGCTCGGCAACCTGCAACAGCGGCGCCTCGGTCTCGCAGGCGGCGTGAATGATTCCCAGGGTGGTAGAACCCTGCAGTGCACAGGCAACCGCTTCTGCCAGTGCCGGCTCGACACCGGTTTCCTGCCAGCGCCGGGACAGTGCCCGGTACTGCTCCACCGCCCGCCCGCGCAGCATGCCCGGCAGGGCCTCGCTCAACTGGGCAACACCCTCGCTGAATTCGGCGATGGAGCGGGTCGGCGCCAGTTCATGGCGCCGATTGCGCAACAGCCAGCGGCTGGCACGGCGTACCAGGCGGATCAGGCTGTGCATCATCTCCTGCTGCACCACCGCGTCAACCTGGTGGTCCAGGCCCTCGATACGCAGCCAGAGGGCATCCACGGCGTAGATCTTCATCACCGAGGTATAGGCACGGGCAATATCGGCGACCGAGGCGCCGGTCGCCTTGCGCAGGCGTGGAATGAAGTTGAATCCCACCCGGTTGACGATGTCATTGGCCACCTGGGTGCACATGATTTCCCGGCGCAGGCGGTGCTCCGCCACTTCTTCCGGGTAGCGCTCCAGCAGGCGCGGCGGGAAAGCCGTCGCCACTGCTGCCGCCAGGTGCGGATCAATGCCCAGGTCGGAGGCGATCAGCTCCTCCTTGAGAATTGCCTTGCTGTAGGACACCAGCACCGCCAGTTCGGGCCGGGTCAGGCCGTGGCCCTGTACCCGCCGGTCGGCCAGCTCCTGGTCGGTCGGAATGAACTCCAGCGCCCGGTTCAGCTTGCCCGCGGACTCCAGGTTACTGATCAAACGCCGGTATTCGCCGTTGCGTTCCGTGGCTTCCAGCTCGGCCAGGCTGATGGCCTGGGTCTGGCGATAATTGTTCTGCAGCACCAGCTGCGCCACGCTGTCGGTCATTTCCTGCAGCAGGCTGTCGCGCTGCTTGCCGGTGAGATCACCGCGATCCACCACCGCATTCAACAGGATCTTGATGTTGACCTCATGGTCGGAGCAATCCACACCCCCGGCATTGTCGATGAAATCGGTATTGGAGCGGCCGCCCCGCAGGCCGTATTCCACCCGCGCCAGCTGAGTCATGCCGAGGTTACCACCCTCGCCGATCACCCGGCAGCGCAGCTCGGTGGCATCGACCCGCACAGCGTCGTTGGACTTGTCACCCACGTCCGTGTGCGATTCGCGGCTGGCCTTGATGTAGGTGCCAATACCGCCATTCCAGAGCAGATCGGCCTGTGCCCGCAGCAAGTGGGAGATCAGCTCGTTCGGCGTCAGGTGATCGGCCTGAATGTCAAACCGGGCACGCATTTCCGGAGTAATGTGGATCGCCTTGGCGGCACGTTCAAATACCCCCCCTCCGGCAGAAATAAGGCTGCGGTCATAGTCGGTCCAGCTTGAGCGCGGCAGATCGAACAGACGCTTGCGCTCGACAAAACTGCCGGCGGCATCCGGCTCCGGATCAATGAAAATGTGCAGATGGTTGAACGCCGCAAGCAGGCGAATGTGCGGTGACAACAGCATGCCGTTGCCAAATACGTCCCCTGCCATGTCACCGATGCCGACCACGGTAAAATCCGTGCTCTGGACGTCAATGCCCAGCTCGCGGAAATGCCGCTGTACCGACACCCAGGCGCCGCGTGCGGTGATGGCCATTTTCTTGTGGTCATAGCCGGCGCTGCCACCGGAGGCAAAGGCATCGCCCAGCCAGAAGCCGTACTCTTTGGAAAGCCCGTTGGCGATATCGGAAAAAGTAGCGGTGCCCTTGTCCGCTGCAACCACCAGGTAAGGGTCCTCGTCATCCTTGGCAACTACCAGCGGCGGCCGCAGGATGCCGCCCTCGCTGCGGTTGTCGGTGATGTCGAGCAGGCCGCGAATAAAGGTACGGTAGCAGGCGATCCCCTCTTCCTGGACCTGGTCGCGACTCATGTCCGGCGTCAGGGATTTGGCGACAAAGCCGCCTTTGGCGCCTACCGGTACAATAACCGCGTTCTTCACCTGCTGCGCCTTGACCAGGCCCAGCACCTCGGTACGGAAATCCTCCAGCCGGTCCGACCAGCGCAGGCCGCCGCGGGCGACCTTGCCGCCGCGAAGGTGGACCCCTTCCACCCGCGGTGAATAGACAAATATCTCGTACAGCGGCACCGGCGCAGGCACATCGGGAATGTCCCGCGGGCTCAGCTTGAAGGAGAAGTAGGGTTTGAGCAGTCCGTCCTCGCCCTCCTGGAAGAAGTTGGTGCGCAGGGTCGCCTTGATGACCAGGATGAACTGGCGGATGATCCGGTCCTGACCCAGGTTCTGCACCTGTTCCAGCGCCGCCAGAATGCGCTGCTCCACCGCTTCCTCCCGCTGCGTGCGCCAATCCTCGTCACCGTCGAATACCGGCGAGAAGCGGGTGAGGAACAGCTCGACGATACCTGCGGTGATGTGCAGGTGGTCCGCCATGGTCTCGGCGATGTACTCGACGCTGTAGGGGAAGCGGATCTGGCGCAGGTAGCGGGCGTAGGCGCGCAGCAGGGCAATTTCCCGCCAGCTCAGACGTGTGCCCAGCAGCAGCCGGTTGAAGGAGTCGTTCTCCGCCTCACCAAACCAGATGCGGGCAAAGGCGTCCTCGAACTCATCGCGCACCTGTTCCAGATCGATGTTGTCCGACAGCGAGTAACTGAGACTGAACTCCTGGATCCAGAAGCGCTCGCCGTCGCTGCTGCGAACGCCATAGGGACGCTCGGACATTACCCGCAAGCCCAGGTTCTCCAGAATGGGCAGCACATCGGACAGTGGCAGCGACTCGCCGCAGTGGAACAGCCGCAGGCGCAGGCGGTCGGCATCCTCCTCCAGCATCCGGTACAGCATCATGCCGAGGGACTGGCCCTGACGCAGTTCCAGCAGATGCTTGATGTCATGCACCGCGATGCGGGGATCAAAGTCATCGCGGTAACCGGGCGGGAATCCGTTGCCGATCTCGCGCGCGTACTGTTCGCCGCTCTCCTCGCCAAATTCCTCTATCAGGCGCAGCCGCAGCCGGTCTTCCCATGCCAGTGTCGCCTGCACGATCTGCTCCTCGATTTCGTTGACGTCATAGGCCTGCTCCACCGCTGGATCCACCCGCAGGACAAAGTGGCAGCGCACCAGCACCGACTCGGAGAAGTAGGTGGTGAACTCGGATTCCTCGGCACCCAGCGCGCGGCACAGAATATTCTGCATGACCCGGCGTTGCTCGGTGCTGTAGCGATCCCGCGGCATGTATACCAGGCAGCTGAAGAACTTGCCGTGGGCGTCCCGACGCACAAACAACCGGGTCTGGCGCCGCTCCTGGATACGGTTGACTGCGAGCACGGTATTGCCGAGCTCACGGATGCTGGACTGGAACAGCTCGTCGCGCGGGAACAGCTCCAGCACTCGCGCAAGCTCGCGGCCATCGTGCTCGCGCGGGTCCAGTCCGGATTGCTGGATGACTTCCTGCACCTTGCGTCGCAGGATGGGAATCAACATCGGATTGGTGGTGTAAACAGAAGAAGTATAGAGCCCGAAAAAACGGTGCTGGCCGATGACCTCGCCTGCTTCATTGAACAACTTGACCTCGACATAGTCGGGGTAGGCCTGTCGGTGCACCCGTGAGCGGGTGCCGGACTTGGCGAAGCTCAGCTGCCGCCGCTGTTGCTCTTCCGGCGCCATGCTGTGCAGGTCCGCCTGCAGGTCCCGGGCACCGCGGGTGGAGCGCAGGCGCAACATCCCGAGGCTGCGCGCCGGGTCTGCCGCCACTTCAATCTCCGCGCCCGTTCGCTTGACCTCAAGATACTCGTAGCCGAGAAAGGTCATGCGATCAAACTCGAGCCATTTCAGGAACTCCATGGCCTCGTCGCGGTTGTCCGGGTCGACACAGCTGCTGGTGGCAACCGCGTCCACAGCCTCCTGCAGACGGGCGCGCATGGGTCCGAAGTCATCCACCACCAGGGCCACTTGCTGCAGGATATCGCGCAGGCAGTCGCGCAGCTCGCCCAGCTGGTCGGGCCGTGAGTGGCGCCCGATCTCGAAGTACAGCAGACTCTCATGGGAGCTGTCAGGGAAGGCTTCCTGGCCCACTTCCAGCACCTCTTCCAGCGCGCCCTGGGCAGTGCGCCGGGCCTCCAGGTTGCAGCTGGCAAGACTGTGAATGCGGATATTGCGCTGGTTCAGTTCCCCGCGGATCGATGCCGTACAAAACGGCAGGTCCCGGCAGAGAATGACAATGACCGTGTATTTGCTCTCCCAGCCATGGCCCTGGATCTCGGGATTGAAGATACGCACCTTGGGCTCGGGAGCCTGCCAGTCCTGCATGAAGTGCAACAGGCCGTAGAGGCAGCCGTAAAGATTCTCCACTGAGCGATGGCGCAGATCCTCCGCGGGAAAGCGGCTGAAAAAGGAATCCGCCAGCTGCAGCAGTGATTGCCGGTCAGCGTCATCGCTGCGCCGCTCAATCAGGGCTGTGAGTTCTTCCAGCAGTCTGTTTTTGTAAGCGTCCCATGCCATGACTCGCGCGTGCACCTCCGGCCGCTACCGGGCCGTGACTGAATCATTATCGTTGTCGCGTAGTCTAGCGCAAAGCGGCCCCGCATGTCGGGAGAGTAAACTGGAACTTTTACCCTGCCGGCCGGTCCCAGCGAGTGCTCGCGCGCGGTACGTGAACTCCGGCAGGGCTTTGGCTACAATGCCGCACGCGCCACCCGGCGCGAGAGGCCTCGCCGCCACGGCGATCAACCGGCATAAGGAGACTGCGTGGCTAGTGCAGACATACGTACCCTGGAAACCTGGCTCAGCGGCCAGATCATCGGTCAGGCGCATCTGGTGGAGCGCCTGCTGATCGCGCTGCTCGCAGACGGTCATCTGCTGGTGGAGGGCGCGCCCGGCCTGGCCAAGACCCGGGCCATCAAGGCACTGGCAGACGGGATTGAAGGCAGCTTCCACCGCATCCAGTTCACACCCGACCTGTTGCCCGGCGACGTCACCGGCACCGAGATCTATCGCCCCCAGGAGGGCAGCTTCCACTTCCAGCGCGGACCCATTTTTCACAACCTGGTACTCGCGGATGAGGTCAACCGCGCGCCGGCCAAGGTCCAGTCCGCCCTGCTCGAAGCCATGGCTGAACGCCAGGTGAGCGTGGGCAGCGAGACCTTTCCCCTGCCCCCCCTGTTTCTGGTGATGGCCACCCAGAACCCGATCGAGCAGGAAGGCACCTATCCTCTGCCGGAGGCACAACTGGACCGTTTCCTGATGCATGTGCGCGTGGGCTACCCCGATGCCGCCGCGGAAACCGCCATCCTGCGCCTGACCCGTACCGAGGCCAGCGGCGGCAGCGCCAGTGCCCCGCCGCCCCTGCGCCAGGACGCGGTGTTCGAAGCCAGGCGCGAGGTGCTGGCACTGCATATGGCGGAGACCGTCGAGCAGTACATCGTGCAGCTGGTGATTGCCAGCCGGCAGCCCGAACTTTACGCCGAGGAACTGGGCGGCTGGATCGAATACGGGGCCAGTCCCCGGGCCACGATCGCCCTGGATCGCTGCGCGCGGGCCCACGCCTGGCTGCGGGGCCAGGATTTTGTCAGCCCGGACGATGTCCAGGCGGTGGCCGGCGATGTCCTCCGCCACCGGCTGATCCTGAGCTTCGAAGCCGAGGCCAACGGTGTCACCCCGGACCAGGTCATCAACGAGTTGCTGACCCTGGTCCCGGCCGCGTAGGGGCCCGGCGTGCGCCTGGCCGATGTCAGCCAACCCGCGACCGGTGCCTATGTGACGCTGGAAACCCTGATCGGGCTTCGCTTTCCCGCCAGCCAGCTGCAGCTGACCCGGCGCAATCGTGCCCTGAGTGCCCTGGCCGGCCCCAACAAGGCCAATTTCCGCGGCCGCGGCATTGATTTCGAGGAGGTGCGCAGCTACCAGGCAGGCGATGATATCCGCACCATCGACTGGCGCGTCACCGCACGCACCGGGGCCGCCCACACCAAGGTTTTCCGCGAGGAGCGCGAGCGCCCGGTACTGGTGGTGGTCGATCAGCGCGGCAGCCAGTTCTTCGGTTCACAGCACTGCTTCAAGTCAGTACTGGCGGCGCACCTGGCCGGCCTGCTGGCCTGGAGCGCACTGGGCAACGGTGACCGGGTCGGCGGCCTGGTGTTCAATGACAGCCGCCACCGGGAAGTACGCCCGCGCCGCAGTCGCAAGACCGTGCTCACCATTCTATCCCAGATCGAGGCCTTCAACCGCAGCCTGCCGCCCGCCAGCGGCGACGACCACAGCCTCGCGGCCATGCTGGACAACCTGCGGCGCATTGCCCGGCCGGGTACCAGCATTTATCTGGTCAGCGACTTCTACGGCGCCGAGGATCCCGCGGTGCGCGAGCACCTGTTCCGGCTGGCACAGCACTCGGAAATTACTGCCCTGGCCTGCGCCGACCCGCTGGAGACCGAGCTGCCACCGGCGGGCCGCTACGCCTTTACCGACGGTCACCGCCGCGCCGAGCTCCGCACTGCCGACCGCCACCTGCGTCACAACTATTCCCGGGAACAGGCGCAGCGAATGGTCGCGCTGGGCACCGACCTGCAACGCCTGGGCATCCCCCTGCTGCAAGCCTCCACCACGGAGTCACCCTACCTGTTGCTGCAACGCTATTTCGGGGAGCAGCGCCGATGAATCCACAGGATCCGCTGGCGGCACTGCACCCGTTGCGAACACCGGAGCCTGTGCCCTGGTGGCCCCCGGCACCGGGCTGGTGGCTGCTCGCCGGGCTGCTGCTGGCGGCGCTGGTCTGGACCGTCTGGCGCGGTTGGCGGCACTACCGCAGCAACCGCTACCGGCGCACCGCCCGCCAGGCCGTGCAGGTAATCCTCGCGCGCCACGCCGGGCACGGCGATTCGGCGCGCACCCTGGGTGAGCTCAACTCGGTACTGAAGGCGGTGGCCCTGCAGTCCTGTCCGCGCGCCGAAGTCGCCTCACTCAGTGGTGAGCGCTGGCGCAGCTTCCTCAATGCAGGCCTGGAGCGGGCACGCTCGCCGCTGCGGTTTCCCGAGGCTGTCGCCCGCGCCCATGCGCCCGATCCAGGCCCTATCGACAGCGTCGCCCTGCAGCGCTGTAGCGAAACCTGGCTGCGCCGCCACAAGAGGGTGCAATGATCACCTGGCTCTGGGCCTGGGTGGCGCTGTTGCTGCCGCTGCCACTGCTGATGCAGCGCTTCTGGCCCGCGGCACACAGCGAGGAACCCGCATTGCGGGTACCATTTTTCCAGCGCTGGCAGGCGCTGGGCCAACAGCAGTCACGGCGCGGCGGCAACGGCAACCGCACGACCCTGTTCCTGCTGTGGCTGCTGTGGATCTGCCTGCTGCTGGCTGCGGCGAGACCGATCTGGATCGGGGATCCCGTCGAGTTGCCCAAGAGCGGGCGCGACCTGATGCTGGCCGTGGACCTGTCCGGCAGCATGCGGGTGGAAGACATGCAGGTGGGCAACAATCTGGTCCGGCGCATCGATGCAGTGAGAACCGTCGGTGCCGACTTTATCAGTCGCCGCCAGGGCGACCGGGTGGGGCTGATCCTGTTCGGCAGCAATGCCTACGTGCAGTCACCATTGACCTTCGATGTGGCCACCGTCGAGCAGTTTCTGCTGGATGCCCGGATCGGCTTCGCCGGCCAGGAAACTGCCATCGGTGACGCCATCGGCCTGGCGGTGAAACGCCTGCGTGAGCGTCCGGCGGAGAGCCGGGTGCTGGTGCTGCTGACCGATGGCCAGGACACTGCCAGCACCATCGGCACCATGGACGCTGCGCGCCTCGCTCAGGGGCTGGGAATCCGCATCTACACCATTGGCATCGGTGCCGATCAGCTGGCACTGCCGGGACTGTTCGGTTCCAGCTTCGGCAGTCGCCGGGTCAATCCGTCCAGCGACATGGACGAGGCCGCGCTGCAGGAAATCGCCAACACCACCGGCGGACGCTACTTTCGGGCCCGGGATCCCCAGGAACTGGTCGGTATCTACCAGTTGCTGGACGAACTCGAGCCCATAGAGCAGGAGGCGGCCACCTACCGACCGCGCCGGGCCCTGGGCCACTGGCCGCTGCTGCTGGCACTGTTGCTGAGTTTCGTCCTCGCCTGGCGACAGCGGGGGCAACAGCCCGCGCGCTCTGGTGCTTCCGGGGAGGTGCAGAAAAACCATGCCTGAAACCCTGTTCGGACTCCACCTGATGCGACCACTGTGGCTGCTGTCCGCCGTACCGGCGCTGCTCCTGACCGCGCTGCTGTGGCAACAGCGCGGCCGGGCCGGCGGCTGGAACCGGGTCATCGCACCCGAACTGCTGCGCCACCTGGTCCCGGAACAGCAACAACGACGGCGCAGCAACCTGCTGCTGCTGGTCTGCGCGGGCTGGCTGCTGGCCAGCATCGCCGCCGCCGGGCCCAGCTGGAAAAAAATTCCGCAACCGGTTGAGCAGGTGGAAGACGCGCTGGTGCTGGTGCTGGACCTCAGCTATTCGATGAAGGCCACGGATCAGCCGCCCTCGCGCCTGGACCGGGCGCGGCAAAAACTGCTGGACCTGCTCGCTACCCGGCGCGAGGGCCAGACCGGGCTGGTAGCCTATGCCGGGGACGCCCACGTGGTCACACCACTGACCGACGACACCGGCACCATCGCCAACCTGTTGCCGGCGCTAAACCCGGACATGATGCCCCTGCCGGGCAGCGATACTCCCGGCGCCCTGCGCCTGGCTCTGGAGTTGCTGGAATCCGCGGGCGTCAGCGGCGGCCGTATCCTGTTGCTGTCCGATGGCGTCGAGGAGGCGCAGGTACCGCGCATGGCGCGGCAGATACGCAGTGCAGGCGTCACGCTCTCGGTGCTCGGACTCGGCACCGATAATGGCGCGCCCATGCCCCTGCCCCGCGGCGGGTTTTTGCGCGACGACGCCGGTGCCATTGTCATCCCGCGCCTCGACGAGGAACCCCTGCAGGCTCTGGCGCAGGCTGCCGGCGGGCGTTATCAGCGTCTGCAGGTGGACGACAGCGACCTGGAAACGCTGCTGGCGCAGTCCGCTACCGCCACCGAGACCCGCCTGGCGGAGGACCTGTCGACGGACGCCTGGGAAGACCAGGGCTACTGGTTGATCATTCTCTTGCTGCCTCTGGCGCTGGCCCTGTTCCGGCGCGGCTGGCTGCTGGGTCTGCTGCCACTCCTGCTGTTGTTGGAGCCCGCAACCGCGCGCGCCGAACCCTGGCAAAACCTCTGGCTCACCCCCGACCAGAGGGCCCAACGCGCCCTGGAAGCGGGCGACCCGGAGCGTGCCGCGGCCTTGTTCGAGGATCCCGCCCGGGCCGGTGCTGCCGCCTACGAGAGCGGCGACTATGCAGGGGCAGCGGAACGTTTCCGGGCGGATGACAGCGCCGACAGCTGGTATAACCGCGGCAACGCCCTGGCCCGCGCCGGCGATCTGGAGGGTGCCATGGACGCCTACCAGCGCTCTCTGGAGCTGCAGCCGGGACAAGAAGATGCCGTCGCCAACCTGGCCCTGGTGGAGAAACTGCAACAACAGCAGGAGCAGGAGCAGGAGCAGCAAGCAGGCGAGGACGGCGAGCCGCAGCCGGACAGCGGCGAGGAAAACCAGGGCCAGGAGCAGGGTCAGCCCGACGCAGAAAAACAGCAGGAAGAACAGCAGGAAGAACAGCAGGAAGGAGAGCCGCAGCAGCACGCAGGTGATCCGGAGCAGGGCTCGCCCCGGGACTCTGCCGCAGAATCAGAGGATGCGGGCACGGCGGATGAGGACTCCGGTGCCATGCAGCCGGAACCAGCGCCGGAGCCGACCGCCGCACCGGAACCGCTGACCAATATCGAGGTGCCGGAGCTGTCGCTGGAAGAGGCCGAGCGCAACCAGGCCATGGAACAGTGGCTGCGACGGGTCCCGGATGACCCTTCCGGCCTGCTGCGAGAAAAATTTCGCTACGAGAGCCGCAAGCGGCAACAACAACCCGGGAGTGGAAATGAGCGTGACTGGTAGCCGCACATGGCTGGGACTGGGACTATTGCTATGGCTGTGGTGCGCGGCGCCACAGGCGGCACTGGAAGTCGCCGTAGACCGTCAGCAGGTGGCGCTGGGAGACAGTCTGCGCCTGGTGATCACCGCTACCGGAGACGAGGACCTGGAGGGCCTTGAGCTGCGCACCCTGCTGGCGGACTTCGAGATCCTGCAACGCAGCATGAGCAGCAGTACCAGCATTATCAACGGCCAGACCACGCGCACCCGGCAGCTGTCGCTGGACCTTACGCCGCGGCGGGAAGGCACACTGGCAATACCGGCGTTCCGCGCCGGCGTGGAGACCACGCAACCGGTCGCCATCGAGGTTGGCCCCCCGCCCACCCCGGCCGACGCCGACCAGCAGGTGCTGTTCAGTGCCGAGGTCGATCGCAGCGAAGTCTATGTACAGGGACAGCTGCTGCTGACCCTGCGCATCCAGCAGGCAATCAACCTGGACTCCCGCAGCGTCAGTGAGCTGCAACTGGATGGCGCTTTCGTGAAGCCGCTGGAGCAGAATTCTTTCCAGCGCACGATCGACGGCCGGCCGTGGCTGGTGCACGAAGTACGCTATGCCATCTTTCCCGAGCAGAGCGGCACCCTGGAGATACCGGCCCAGCTGTTTACCGCCCGCGAGAGCAGTGGCCGCCGCAGCGTGTTCGACATTGGCGGCGGCGGTCGCCAAATCCAACGGCGCACCCAGCCGGTCGTGATCACCGTGCATCCGCGCCCGGCCGCGTTCCCCGCGGGCAGTACCTGGCTGCCGGCGCGCAATCTCACCCTGGAGGAAGACTGGTCCACCCCCCCGGACCAATTGCAGGCCGGCGAGTCCGCCACCCGCACCCTGCGTTTGCGCGGCGAAGGCGTGCACGGCGCGCAACTGCCCCCGGTGGAGTTCACGGCGCCAGACGCCCTGCGCTACTATCCGGACCAGCCGCTGGTGGATGACCGCGAGGACAGCAATGGCGTGGTTGGTCTGCGCCGGGACAGCGCGGCCCTGGTGGCGAGCCGGGCCGGCAGCTGGACACTGCCGGAAGTGCGCATTCCCTGGTGGGACACGGAAACCGACAGCCTGCGCCATGCGGTGCTGCCGGCCCGGGAAATCAGCATCGCCGCCGCTCCCGGCAGCGCTGCCGGGTTGGACCCGGTGACCGTGCCTGGCACTGCCCCGACATCTCCTGTAGCCACGACTGCCGGCGACAATGTTGGGCAGCGGCCATGGCAGGCGCTGGCGGCGGTACTTGCCCTGGGCTGGCTGGCGACACTGGCCTGGCACTGGCGGGTCACGCGCGGCGCGGGCGCTGCACCTGCAACGCACACGGTACCGAACGCCAATCCGGGGGAGGCACGCGCCTTCAAACAACTGCAGGCGGCCTGCGCCAGCAACAGCACACCCCAGGCCCGACGTGCCCTGGTTGCCTGGGGCAGGGCGCGTCTGCCTGGACCCGCAGGAGCGAATGCCGCGGCACTGGCTGCCAGCTTCGGTGATGCCGCCCTGGAAGCGGCAGTGGCAGACCTGGACCGCGCCCTGTACCGGGACTGTGGCAGCGCCTGGGACGGAGCCGCGCTGCTGGCAGCGGTCAAGCGCCTGCGCAAAGCTGAGCCCAGGCACGACGCCAGTACCGGCGACAACGCCCTGACGCTCTACCCCCGAGGCACTTGAAACAACGCCGGAGAATAGCGCCGCTCAGGCGGCGAGCGCCTTGTCCAGCACCTCGTAGACATCCCGTGATACGTTTGGCAGATCCGCCAGGCGCTGCAGCTGCGCGCGCATGAGCTGTTCCCGGCCCCAATAGTTGCGCCACTTGGTAAGGGGCGTCAACAGGCGGGCGGCTATCTGTGGGTTGCGGCTGTCCAGTTCTTCGATCCGGTCTGCCAGGAAGCGGTAGCCGGCGCCATCAGCACGGTGAAAATTGACCGGGTTGGCACTGCAGAACGCGCCGATCAGGGCCCGCAGCTTGTTGGGATTGCGGCTGTCGAAAGCCGGGTGCTGCAGCAGCCGCTGCACCCGCTCCAGGGTATCCGTCGCGGGCAACGTCGCCTGCACCTGCAGCCACTGATTCACCACCAGCGTCTCGTGCTGCCAGTCCTGGTAAAACCACTCGAGTGTCGCATCGCGCTGCGCCGCACTACCGTGGCTGGCGAGTGTCTGCAGGGCGGCCAGGCGATCAGACATGTTGTCGGCATCGGCAAACTGGGCCGCCGCCAGGGCCAGGCCCTCCTCCCCCGCCAGGGCCAGATAGTCCAGGCAGATGTTGCGCAGGCTGCGCGCGCCGATCTGGGCGGAATCCGGCGCATAGGGTTCAGTGCTTGCCAGGCGCTGGTAGCAGTCCATGAATGCCGCGCCGTGGCGCTGCGCCAGGGCTGCCCGCACGGCATTGCGGGCGGCATGAATAGCGTCCACATCGGCGCCGCCGCGGCTGGCGGCCAGTTCGGCGAGATAGCTTTCACCCGGCAGGCGCAGCATTTCCGCGACCATGGCCGGATCCAGCGCGGCATTCGCCAGCAGCTCTCCGCAGGCCTCGAGGTACAGGGCGTCAACCGCCACCGCGGCATTGGCCGCCAGCTGCTGCTGGGCCGTGTCGAGCACCCGCAGGGCCAGCTGCTGGGCGGCATCCCAGCGTACGAAGCCATCGTCTTCCAGGCTCATCAGGGCGCAGAGCTCGGCGCTGCTGTAGTCGTAGTCCAGGCGGACGGGTGCGGAAAAGCCCCGCAACAGTGCCGGCACCGGCGGCTCCATCACCCCCTCGAAGCAGAAGGTCTGCTCCTCCCCGGTCAGCACCAGCACCCGATGGGTGTTGTCTGCGTTCTCTCCATCCGGCGTCTCGCCCGCCAGTCGCAACGGCAGATTGCCCGCGGCCCCGAGCAAGCCCAGGGCGACCGGAATCATCAGCGGCACCTTGTCCGGCTGTCCCGGCGTGGCCGGCGTACTCTGGCTCAGGGTCAGGGTATAGCGCCGGGCCTGGGCATCGTGCTCGCCACGGGCGCTTAGCCGGGGGGTGCCGGCCTGGGAGTACCAGCGCCGGAACTGGGTGAGGTCTATACCCGAGGCGTCCTCCATCGCCCGCACGAATTCCTCGCAGGTCACGGCCTGACCGTCGTGGCGCTCGAAATACAGGTCCGAACCCGCGCGGAAGCGCTCTGGCCCCAGCAGGGTGTGGATCATGCGCACCACTTCCGCACCCTTCTGGTAGATGGTCGCGGTGTAGAAATTGGAGATCTCGACAAAGGAATCGGGCCGCACCGGATGCGCCATGGGGCCCGCGTCCTCGGCGAACTGGGCGCTGCGCAATACATTCACCTCCTCCACCCGCTTGACCGTTGGCGAACCCATGTCCGCGGAAAACGCCTCGTCCCGAAACACGGTGAAGCCTTCCTTGAGACTGAGCTGGAACCAGTCCCGGCAGGTGACCCGGTTGCCCGACCAGTTGTGGAAGTACTCGTGGGCGACAATGGACTGTACCCGCTCGAAACCGGCATCGGTGGTGGTTTCGGGGCTGCACAGCACACAGGAGCTGTTGAAGATATTCAGCCCCTTGTTTTCCATGGCGCCCATGTTGAAATCATCGACCGCGACAATGTTGAACACGTCGAGGTCGTACTCGCGGCCGTACACGTCCTCGTCCCAGCGCATGGACTGCTGCAGCGAGCGCATGGCATGGTCGCACTTGTCCAGGTCCTTTTCCTCGACGTAGATGCGCAGAGTGACATCGCGACCACTGGCGGTACGGAACCGATCCTCGATATGGCGCAGGTCTCCGGCCACCAGCGCGAATAGATAGGCCGGCTTGGGGAAAGGGTCGTGCCAGCTGGCACGGTGGCGGCCGTTGCCCAGCGGCTCCAGCGTCAGTGGATTGCCGTTGCTCAGCAACACCGGATAGCGGTCCTGGTCGGCCTCGATGGTAACGTGGAATTCCGCCATGACATCGGGGCGGTCCAGGTACCAGGTTATTTTGCGAAAACCCTCCGCCTCACACTGGGTGCAGAACATGGCGCGGGATTTGTACAGGCCATCCAGGGAGGTGTTGTCCTGGGGCCGGATGCGAGCCTCGCTGCGCAACTGAAAGGCATCCGGAACCGCTGACAGCACCAGCCCCTCGGCGCTGAGTTGATACTCTGCGGGCGCCAGCTCGCGTCCGTCAATCGCCAGTGACAGCAGCTCCAGCTCCTGGCCATGCAATTCCAGCGCCGCACCAGGCTCGCCCTCGGGATTGCGCCGCAGATGGAGACAGGCGCTGACCAGGGCGTGGTCCTCGTGCAGGTCGAAGGCCAGCTCGGTGCGTTCGATCAGGAACGCCGGTGCCCGATAATCCTTGCGGTGAATAACTTGCGGCTGTGCATCGCGCATGGTTTACCTCAATGTTGTGACAGGGCGACCTGATAGCCGCCGAATTTGCGAAGATTGATGACGCCGGTATCCAGGATCAGGTACTGACCCTTGATCCCCAGCAGGGTTCCGGCCACCTGCGCGTCCTTGTCGAAATTGAACGAGGTGACCTTGCGCGGGTACTCCAGTACCGGATACTCGATCGCGGTCACAGCCTGTTGCTCGAGCGGGGCCAGCGCCTGCAGGCCAAACTGTTGTTGCAGCGCGGCGATTTCAGCCGCGCAAACCGCCATCAGGCGTTGCCGTTCAGACTCAAGGTCGGCTGGCCCGGAGGGTCCCTTGAGCATCGCCTGCCAGTTGGTTCTGTCGGCGATATGCGACTTGAATACTGTTTCCACCAGCCCGGACTGGCGGCGACTGGCGACCCGGAAGATCGGCAATGCCTGGGTCGCCCCCTGGTCCATCCAGCGCGTGGGGACCTGGCTGTGGCGGGTGATGCCCACCTTGAGACCGGAGGTGTTGGCCAGGTACACGAAGTGGTCAATCATGCAATTGGCTTCGCCCCACTCCGGCTCCCGGCAGGTACCCAGGTGGTAGTGACACTTTTCCGGGCTCATGATGCAGCTGTCGCACTGTGCCAGGCGGCGAAAGCAGGGATAGCAGTAGCCCTGGTTGAAGCTTTTGCTGGTAAGGCGGTCGCAGTGGATACAGTTGATCGCACCGAGGAACTCCAGCTGCAGCGATTGCCCCAACAGCGCGTTGAGGGGCACCCGGCTATCGCCCAGCACCATCTCGTAGGCCACCGGTGCCTCGAGCCGGGTTTGCATCTTGCGCAGGACCCCGCGGGCCAGTTCTGCTGCCATGGCTATTGACCACCGGGCGTGTCGCGCCAGCGCAGCGGTTCTGGCTGCGGATCATCGCATTCGCTACCGGCCTTGCTGCCCTTGTCGATATAACCGACACGCTGCTCCGGCGGCAGATGACGCTCCCCCCAGGCAATCAGCGCCTGCAGGGCATTCGCACGCTGCTCGGGCGACACCGGGCGGCCATCGGGCCAGCGCCCCAGCTCCACCGAGCGCTTCAGGCTTTTGTAGACCTCCGGGGTAAGCTGATTGATGACGTCCTCGTATTCCATGATGGCTCCGGGGCAGAAAAGCCGCGCATTATAACCGCCTGCGGCCGCCCCTGTCCCACCCGCGACCTCAGCCGGGCCGGGCTCGCGACAGCAGGGCCATGCCGGCCCCCAGGGCCCCACCTGAGAGCAATCCGCCGACGTGAGCCGCGTTGGCGATCGCACCGAAGCCCAGCACCTCGATCACTCCCACCATGCACAACACCAGCCAACCCACCATCAGCAGCATGATCGGGCGGCTGGGTTCGAAGGTCCAGCGCGGCTGCAAGCGGGCTCCGACAAAGCTGAAGCCCAGCAGACCGTAGACCACCCCGGACATGCCACCGAAGATGGATGGGCCCCCGAACAGGTACTGGCAGGCGTTGGAGACCAGGGCGATGGCAAAGAACAATCCCAGCATGTGCACCGCGCCGAGAGTGCGCTCCACCTTGTTGCCCAGCTCCCAGAGCCAGAGGCTGTTG
The DNA here is from genome assembly GCF_040221975.1 of Haliea sp. GTDB lineage: Bacteria > Pseudomonadota > Gammaproteobacteria > Pseudomonadales > Halieaceae > Haliea. Next base: position 97,162 of record NZ_JAVJWR010000033.1, on the reverse strand, counting down.
AACACAATATGCAGCCAGCCGAAATGCAGAAACGCGGGCGTTAGCAAACGCCAGTACTCGGAGCCCATGCTGCCAAAGCTGATGGCACCGTCCTGCAGGGTAAAGGGAGCGAAGGTGAACAGTGACAGCCAGGCCATCGGCGCGCGCAGATACACCAGCAGGAAACCGGCCACGCTGAGCGCCATCAGTAGCAGGGTGACCGGGGCGGACAGCACCCGCTGCAGGGTGCTGGAGCCCTGCTGGGTTGTCGATGGCGCCTGTGCCGCAATCTGCAGCTGCAGCTCGCCCGAGCGCCAGGCGCGATAAAGGTTCCTCACCCCCTCGACCTGGGCCGGATCAGCCACCTCCAGCACTTGCTCGCCCCCGGCTTCATAGACTCGATGCGGGACCCGCCGCTGCTGCAGCAGGACCAGGAGGGGCAGCAAATCCTCGCTTGCCGGCACCCGCAATACCGTGCAACCTCGCGCCATCAGCTCACCAACGCAGTGCTCCAGCGCAGTTTGTCCCTGCAGCTGGCGTAAAAGCTGTGTCCGACCGGGTGCAGCAGGGTCAGGCGGTGCGGTTTTTTGGTAATGACCACGGAATCACCCGGGCGCGCGGTCATGTTGACCTGGCCATCGCAGGTGACCGGGGGGTGGATGCGGTTGCGCTCAAGTATGTCCAACCGCAGTTCACTGTTGCCGTCCACCACAATGGGACGACTGCTGAGGGCGTGGGGAAACATGGGCACCAGTACCACCGCGTCCAGGGTCGGATGCATGATCGGCCCGCCACCGGACAGGGAATAGGCTGTGGACCCGGTGGGGGTGGAAATTATCAGTCCATCAGCCCGCTGGCGATAGACAAACACCCCGTTGATGTAGAGCTCGAATTCGATCATCTGCGCCGAGGTGCCGGAGTTGACCACGACATCGTTGAGGGCATCGGCGCGCGCCACGGTCTTGCCGTCGCGCAGTACCCGCGCGTCCAGCAGGAACCGGCTTTCCCGCGCAAACTCGCCCGCCAGCACCGCGGGCACCTGGGTAGCGATGTCATCGGGGGTGATGTCGGTCAGGAAGCCCAGGCGGCCACGATTGACCCCCAGTACCGGGGTCTCGTACTTGGCGAGGGTGCGGGCGGCGCTGAGCAGGCTGCCATCGCCGCCGACAACGATCACCAGATCGCTGTCTTCGCCAATCTCATCCAGCGTAGCCCGGGGAATGCCGGTATCGGCCACCAGCTCGCCGAGTCGGGCCTCCAGCACCAGCTCCTTGTCATGCGCCTGCAACAGACTGATCAGCTGCTCCAGCACTTCCTCCAGGCCGTCCTGCTGGCTGCGCCCGACCAGGCCGATCTTGTCAAAACCAGTTTGCATAACCGCACTGCCCTGTTCGCAAGCGAACGCCATTATAAACACACACCCGGTAGCCGACACACGCGCCGCGGCCTCTCAGTCCAACCAGGGGTAGCCGCGCCGCCCCTGCAGTCCACCGCTGTGTACCAGAATGATCGGTTCCCGCGCGGACCATGTCCCCCCGGCGAGTAAACTGTGCAGGGCCAACAGGGCCTTGCCGGTGTACACCGGCTCCAGCTCCAGGCCCAGCTCCCGGTCACAGTGACGCATGAGCGCCCGCAGGCGCGCATTGGTACGGGCGAAGCCGCCGCAGTGGAAGTCGCGGTGCAGGCGCCAGCCGGCGTGAGTTTCGGCTGCCATGTCCGACACCCAGCCAGCGATGGTCGATTCAAGTTGGCCGTCCCCGCGCAGGGCGACAACACCCTCAATGGAGAACCTCGCCGGCAACGCGGCTGCCAGTCCCGCGAGCGTTGTCCCGGTGCCCACGCCGACGACGATGCGCGCACCCTGCGGAAAGCGGGCCACAATCAAATCTGCCATTGGGCGACAGCCGGCCACAGCCAGCGGCCCGGCGCCACCCTCGGGTATGACATAGTCAGCGCGCAACTGCCGCGAGAGCGTGGCGACATAGTCGGGATCCTCGCGGCGCCGATACTCACCGCGACTGACAAAATGCAACTGCATGCCCCAGGCGGCGGCATCGGCCAGGGTTGGCGACAGGATTTGCGGGCGTTCGCCGCGAATCACACCCACGCTCTCCAGACCAGCTGCCTGCGCTACGGCCGCCAGCGCGTGCAGGTGGTTGGACCAGGCGCCGCCAAAGGACAGCACCCGACGGTGCCCCGCCGCGGCGCTCACGGCCAGGTGGGGCGCCAGCTTGAATTGCTTGTTGCCGGGAGCAGCGCCGCCACTGCGATCCAGCCGCAGCACGGTGACGTTATCGAGGGCAACGCCCTCCAGGATCCGGCCTGCCAGCGTTTGCCAGAGGCCATCGTCGCTGTCAGCGCTTATGCCAGCCCCACATTGTCTTTTTGCAGTACCTGCTCGGCGCGGTAGCTGGAGCGCACGAATACCCCGGAGACCACTTCAAGAAAGCCCCGCTCCAGGCCCCATTCGCGGTACTGTTCGAATTCGCGCGGCGCAACGTAGCGGTCGATGGGGTAGTGATTGACGGTGGGCTGCAGATACTGCCCCAGGGTGAGGATATCGACGCTGGCGGCGCGCAGATCATCCATCGCCTGCTGGATTTCGTCGTCGCTCTCGCCCAGACCCAGCATCAGGCTGGTTTTGGTGAGTACATCCGGGCGGTAGCGCTTGGCGTGGGCCAGCACCGCCAGGGTCTGTTCGTAGCTGGCGCGGGGATCGCGCACGGGGTGCGTCAGGCGGCGCACGGTTTCCACGTTCTGGGCGAAAACCGCAATGCCAGAGTCCAGCACTGTCTCCACATCCGTCAGCACGCCGAGGAAATCGGGAGTCAGGGCTTCCACCGCGGTTTCCGGGTTGTCCTGCTTCACCCGCTGCACGCAAGCGGCGTAGTGCCCGGCGCCGCCGTCGGGCAGATCGTCGCGATTGACCGACGTCAGCACCACGTACTTAAGCCCCATCAGACGCACGGACTCGGCCGTGTTGGCCGGCTCCTCCGGGTCCAGCCAACCCCGCGGATTACCGGTATTGACGGCGCAAAACCGACAGGCTCGGGTGCAGGTATCACCCATCAGCATGATGGTCGCGGTTCCCGCACTCCAGCATTCACTCATGTTGGGGCACTTTGCTTCCTCGCAGACAGTGGCAAGGCGATGGGTGTGGACAATGTCCTTGACCTTCTCGTAACTGTCGCCACCCCGGACCCGAATGCGCAACCAGTCCGGCTTGGCCGGGCGTTCGCCGCCACTGGCAGCCGCCTTGATGCCGTCCTTGATCGCAGTAATACCGCGCTCATTGACAAACTTGTTGCCGCTGGCCACCTGCACGGTGGGAATGAGTTTGCTGTCTGACATGTCACGATCCCGTCACGGCGACGGCCACACGGCTGCGACCCGCCTGTTTTAGGGGCGTCATTATAGCGAACCCGGCGCGACAAAGCAGCGCGAAAGACCAACGAGCTGCCGTCAACCAACCCGTTACTGCGCAGCGGGCGGCAACCGGGTTATAGTTGCCGCTGTCTACTATTACAAGGACCCTACATGGCAACCATCACTTTTTACGGCGCAGCCCAGGAAGTCACCGGTTCCTGCCACCTGCTGGAATCCCCCGCCTGTGGCCGGGTACTGCTGGACTGTGGCCTGCGCCAGGGCGGCGATGCCGTGGAGCGAATCCACAATGAACGCTTCAGCTTCGACCCATCCAGCATTGACGCAGTCATCCTGTCCCACGCCCATCTGGATCATTGCGGGATGCTGCCGCTATTGGTGCACCAGGGCTTCCGAGGCCCCATCTACTGTACCCGCGCCAGCGCCGACCTGCTGCCGATCATGCTCAAGGACGCGGTCGGACTGTACCTGCGCGATCTCGAGCGGGAGAACCTGCGGGCGGAGCGACGCGGCCGCAAGCCCAGGGAACCTATCTATGATGAGCATGATGTGGAAAAAGTCCTGCACCAGCTCAAGCCCTACCGCTACGGCAAGACCTTCAAGGTAGGCACTGGCTGCCAGGTCTGTCTGCATGACGGCGGCCACATTCTCGGCTCTGCCATTGTCGAAGTGTCCCTGGAAGAGAACCGGGGCGCCAAAACACTGGTGTTTTCAGGCGACCTGGGTCGCAGTGGCTCGGTGTTGATGAATGATCCCGAGCTGCTGGAAAAAGCCGATCTGCTGCTGCTGGAGAGTACCTACGGCGATCGCAATCACCGCGAAGAAGACGAGACCATGGAGGAGCTGCGAACCGCGCTGCACGAGACTTGGGAACAGGGCGGCAGCGTCATGATCCCCGCTTTCGCGGTGGGGCGCACCCAGGAAATCCTGTTCCATCTGGGCCGCCTGCACTATGCCGGCCAGCTGGACGCCTGGCAGATCTTCCTGGACAGCCCAATGGCCATCGAGGTGACCCGGGTCTACGACCGCTGGCTGGACCTGATGGACGGCGACGACATCCGCGAACTGTCCGCTGCCCATCGCGACTCCCTGGCAGACTTCCTTCCCCGCCTGCAGCTGACGGCGGATACGGAGGCATCCATGGCCATCAACCGGATCAAGAGCGGCGCCATCATCATCGCCGGCAGTGGCATGTGCACCGGTGGGCGTATACGGCACCACTTCAAGCAGCGCATCTGGGACGCCCGCAACATGGTAGTTTTCACCGGTTTCCAGGCTCAGGGCACACTTGGCCGCCTGCTGGTCGATGGCATGAAGACCGTGAAACTGTTTGGCGAGGAATATGCCGTCAAGGCGCGGATGGAGACCCTGGGCTGTTTTTCCGCCCATGCCGGCCAGAGCGAGCTGATTGCCTGGGCGGCACATTTCAAGCCAACCCCGCGGATCGCCCTGGTCCATGGAGAGCCCAGGTCCCAGGACGCTCTCGCCGACAAGTTGTGGGAGGAACTGCAAGTGCGCGTTGCCATCCCGGCCGTCGGCGAATCCATCACCTTCTGACTGCGCCCCTGGCCGGCCGGGTGACGCCGGCGGGGGGCGCATCAAGTTGACTCAGCTGGTGGCCAACGGCTCGGTGTAGAACTGGCTGTACCACTTGCGGAAACGGGCGATAGGGCCGTCACCATCACAAAGGACAGGCTGGGGCCGGAACATCTTGTGCTCCCAAATCGGCTTGTCTTCATCCAGCTGCTTGCAGATGTCACGGATGATGGCCGCGTTCACACCCCCCTCCTTGACCTCGCCGTTGACCTTGGGCTGGGTAAATGCAAAACGAACATGTACTGTCTCGTCGTCTATCGGTGTGACGTTGCCCATCAGGAAAGTGTCGGCAATGCCCTCGAAACGGGTAAAACCCTGCCCGGGCCCAATATTCCTGGATGTGATACTGCCCTTGACCATACCCTTTGGTGTTTGCAGATCCGCGCGCTGGATGCCCAGCGAGTAGTGCTGGTCGTAGGTCAGATCAGTTTCGGGGAAGGTCGCTGTCTGGTGCACGTAGCGGAAGTGGGCGGAATCGGCGCCATTCTCGGCCATTTCCTGGCAGGCGGTCTTGATCACCCACTCGAAGCGCTGCAGCGGCGCCCAGTCATCACTGTTGGCCTCGGGAAAGGACTCGACCTCCCACAGCGGCGCAGCATCGTCGGGATGGTACCAGGCATAGATCACCTGGTTGTCTTCCACTAGCGGGTAGGTCTGCAGGCACTGCTTGCCCTGGATCTTGGGCGGCATGTTTTTCGCGTAGGGGACTTCCGTGCAGAAACCCTCGGCGTTGAATTTCCAGGCGTGGAAGGGACAGACGATCGTCTCCCCCTCAATGCGGCCACCCTGGCCACTGCTCTCGTTGATGCCATAGCCCAGATGCGCACCCAGGTGCGGGCAGTAGGCGTCCAGCAGGACGGCCTTGCCCGATTCGGTCCTGAACAACACCAGTTCCTTGCCAAAATATTCCACCGCCCGGGACTGGCCGACGGCAAGCTCATCGCTGTACGAAATCACGAACCAGCCGAAGGGTATCGGCATGGGGGGACGGGGTTTGGGCATGACAGGACTCCTCGCGGGTTGGAACGGGCCCGCCGTGGCAATACGGCTTTGGGGGCTCAGCAGAGGCATGATAGACGCTTTTATCACCGGCCTTAAGCAGCGTGGTACAAGCACTTGGACCGGACGCCTGCGGCGCAGAAAAGAAATTTCCGGCACAATAGCCGCGACCATTGCAGACCGGGGCGTCGTACCAGGCGCTCCGCGATCACGATAACCCGCCAGGAGCGCTGAGCATGAGCAGCCGGAAAACCGTCCCGGACAGCCACAAGGCTATTCTTGAAACTGCCATATTCGCTTTTGTCAGTACAATACGGGCAAAGGATCAATTCATTTCCACCAACCCTGTAAGTTTTGATTGGGATGGAGACAAACTTCGCTTCAGCACGCTCAAAAGTCGCATCAAATACAAGAATCTACAGGCTGATTCGCGCATCACGATCTGTGTGCTGGACCCGGTGAACCCGACCCGCTACGTCGAAATCAGAGGCCACGCCTCACTCGCGGACGATCCGGATGGTAGTCTCAATCAGAAAATCTACCGGAAGAACATGGGCCGGGACTTCGACATGGACGAGCCCGGCGCCGAGCGGGTGATCGTCACCGTCGAACCCGAGCAGGTCTCGGCGCCACTGCTTTACGGCGGCCGCCTGGATCATATAGGTAGCGAGTGACACACGCCCGGGCATCGGGCCAGGTCTGATGGCGACCCAGTCGCTACAAGCCTTGAGGCAGCGAGCCGAAGTGCCAGCCTGGGGACAATCCCTGCCGCTGGAGGACACCCACGGGGAAGTCGCGATCACTGGCATAGGCGAGACCACTGTCAGCGGCCCCTCAGGTCGTCATGCGAAAGCCATGGCCCTGGAAGCTGTTGCAGCCGCAATTGCAGATGCCGGTCTGCGTCCGCAAGATATTGACGGACTGATGGTTTCTGCGGGGATTCAGGAACAATTGCAGCCCGAGGACTTCCACGCCCACTTCGCCACTTCGCAGCCGCTGTGGTTCTCCACCGCGGGCGGCGCCATGATCTGGGCCGCCACCTGTGCCCACACCGCAGCCATGGCCATGCGCGCCGGCAAGGCCCGGCACATTGTCAACGTGTTCGCGGTGGACTGGGCCAGCCGCCGTGCAGCCGGCACCGGCACCCCCGGCGACTGGCACGCGGGAGAAGACATGAAGGCCCGCTTCGAACTTCCCTTCGGCTGGTTCCCACAGCCGGTGTATTTTGCCACTTTCGCCCGCCGGTACATGCACGAATTCGGTCTCAGCGGCGAGCAGCTTGCCGCCCTCCCCCTGACCTTCCGCCGCCACGCCAACCGCCATCCGGATGCGGTGATGCACCGACGTGAACTGACGCTCGAAGGCTATCTGGCACGGCCACCGCTGGCAGACCCGTTGCGGGTAGAGGATTGCTGCCTTGTTTCCGATGGCGCCGCGGCCTGGGTCATGAGCCCTGCCGCGTATGCTGCGGACATGCGCCACCCACAAGTTCTGGTGGCAGGGGTTGGTCACGGCCAGGTACAGGGCGCACCCTATATCAGTCAACAGCCGGTGATCACCGCGACACCGCAGACTTTTGCCGCACCCTGGGCCTTCGCCATGGCCGATACCGACCCTGCCGAAGTGGACGTCATCGCGGTGTACGACTGTTTTTCCAGCACCGCCCTGATGCAGATCGAGGACATGGGCTTTTGCCGCAAAGGCGAAGGCGGCCACTTTATCCAGAATGAAAGGCTCTATTACCAACGACATCGGCGTCTGGGCGGCATCCCCTGCAATACCCATGGCGGGCTGCTTTCCCATAGCTATCTACTGGGGATTTCCCACGTCGTAGAGCTGGTGAAACAACTTCGTGGCACTGCCGTCAATCAGGTCGAAAGCGCTCGCACCGCCGCCTACGCGGGTTTCACCGCCGATGAGGGCTCCACCCTGATCCTCAAGCGAGGCGACGCGTGATACAGCCCGACCTGGCAGACCCGCTGACAGGGCAATTCTGGCAGAGCGCACGCGAGGGAAAACTGCAGGTAAGCTGGTGTGGTACCTGTGATCAAGCGGTATGGTACCCGCGAGCATGCTGCAACATCTGCGGTGGCACACTGTACTGGCAAACCCTGTCTGGACAAGGCACGTTGATCGCCTGGAGTGAGGTGACAGGCTCACTCAACCCGGATTTCAACGGTCCCTACCTGACTGGGCTGGTAAGTCCGCGGGAGGCCCCCTACATTCGTCTGGTAACTCAACTGGTCGATTGCAGGGCTCGGGATCTGTGCTGCGACATGGCCGTTGCAGTGCGTTTCCGCGAACTGCAGCCGCGGCGGGGAGCAGCCTTTGTGGCGCCCGTATTTACTCCAGACATCCGGTAGAGGCCAGAAATACGATTATTCATTCCACGCCAGCCACAGTATCATCGGGGGCGGAGTTGCGTCCCCGGCCGGCACCAATGCCGGTCCAACACAGACCATAAACCCGACAGATGGAGTAAACGCATGTCTGAACAACCCGTCCTGACCGAAATTGCCGATGGCATTCTCACCATTACCCTGAACCGCCCCGCCGCCAAAAATGCCGCCAACAAGGCGCTGGCGGAGGGCGTTGCAGCTGCCATCGACGAGCTCGAGAGCAACCCGGAGCTGCGCGTCGCCATTCTCACCGGCGCCGGTGGCACCTTCTGCTCGGGCATGGACCTGAAAGCATTCGTTACCGGCGAACTGCCCGTGGTGGAGGGGCGCGGCTTTGCCGGTATCTGTGAATACGCGGGCAAAAAACCGCTGATTGCCGCGGTGGAGGGTTACGCCCTGGCCGGGGGCTTCGAGGTCGCCATCAGCTGCGACCTGATTGTCGCCGCCGAGGACTCGAAATTCGGCATTCCGGAAGTCAAGCGCGGGCTGGCGGCCGGCGCCGGTGGCCTGGCCAAGCTGCCCAAGCAGATACCCTCCCGCATCGCCAAGGAACTGGCACTGACCGGCGACTTCATCAGCGCCCAACGCGCCTATGACCTGGGCCTGATCAACCAGGTAGTCCCTTCCGGCTCTGCCCTGCAAGCGGCAAAGGAACTGGCGCAGAAGATCGCGGCCAACGGCCCCCTGGCTGTCGCCGCCAGCAAACAGGTTGTCGATCAGGCCCAGGACTGGCACACAGATGAAATGTTTGCGAAACAGGGGGTAATCATCCAGCCGATATTCACCAGCGAGGACGCCATTGAGGGTGCTACCGCCTTTGCCGAGAAGCGTGCCCCGCAGTGGAAGGGCCGCTGAGTCACTAATGGCTCACAACTCATTTTGAATTCATGGAACCGGAGCAAGAACATGTCAGAAGCATGGATTATTGACGCCTGTCGCACCCCGCGCGGCATCGGCAAGAAAGGCAAGGGCGCTCTCGCCGACCAGCACCCGCAGCATCTCGCGGCAACAGTGCTGCGTGCGATCGCAGAGCGCAACCAGCTCAACACGGCGGAAGTCGACGACATCATTTTCGGCACCAGCACCCAGCGCGGCCAGCAAGGGGCCGACCTGGCCCGCATGGCGGCCCTGGACGCAGGCTACGACGTTCGCTCATCCGGCGTGACCCTGGACCGCTTCTGCGGCTCGGGTATCACCTCAGTGAGCATGGCCGCTGCGTCCATCATGGCCGGCATGGAGGACCTGGTGATTGGCGGTGGCTGCGAAATGATGTCCACCTTCGGCCAGGATGCAAGCCAGTCGCCCTTTATCGACAGCGACAACCTGCGCCTGCGTGAAAAGCACCCGCAGCCCCACCAGGGCGTTTGCGCCGATGCCATCGCCACTCTTGAAGGCATTGACCGCGAAGCGGTGGACAGCCTGGCGGTGGTCTCGCAGCAGCGCGCCGCCCACGCCATTGCCAACGGCCACTTCGCCCGCAGCCTGATCCCCGTGTACAAGCTCGATGGCAGCCTGGCACTGGATCACGAGGAATTCCCCCGGCCCAATACCACACTCGCAAGCCTGGCCGAACTCAAGCCCGCCTTCGAGGCCCTGGCGGACTATCCGCTCACCGAATCCGGCACCACGTTTCGGAAGCTGGTAAACCAGGTGTTCCCGGACCTGAAGATTAACCACGTGCACCACGCCGGCAACTCCTCCGGGGTCGTCGACGGCGCCGCAGCGCTACTGCTGGCCTCCCCCGACTACGCCCGGGCCCACGGCATGAAGCCTCGCGCGCGGATTCGCGCCATGTGCAATATGGGCGATTCACCCACGCTGATGCTGAACGCGCCGGTACCGGCGGCGAAGAAAGTATTGGCCAAGGCTGGCCTGCAGTTGTCGGACATCGACCTGTTCGAAATCAACGAGGCATTCTCGGTCGTGGCCGAGAAGTTCATCCGCGACCTCAACCTCGACCGCGACAAGGTCAATGTCAACGGTGGCGCCATGGCTCTGGGACACCCAATTGGCGCCACCGGCTCCATCCTGATCGGCACCCTGCTCGACGAGTTGGAGCGTCAGGACAAGCAGTTCGGCCTGGTGACCATGTGCGCCGCGGGCGGGATGGCGCCGGCGATCATCATCGAGCGCATCTGACAGGCAAAAAGTCCGGCAGACTGCTTGGGCATCCACTGCCCGGAAACGAAAAAAGCCACCTTCGCGGTGGCTTTTTTCGTGTTTGGCGGAGCGGACGGGACTCGAACCCGCGACCCCCGGCGTGACAGGCCGGTATTCTAACCAACTGAACTACCGCTCCAAAAGGGGCTCGGAAAATGGTGGGTGGTGACGGGATCGAACCGCCGACCCTCTGCTTGTAAGGCAGATGCTCTCCCAGCTGAGCTAACCACCCCCTGACCGAGAGGCGCATTATAGAGATAAAAAAAAGGCTGTCAAACCTTCGCCGACGATTTCACTGATATTTTTCCAACGCTGTAAAAACACGGGTTTGATAGTAGTATTCCCGTTCCCGACCACGGCGCAGGAACTGCGCCTCTGCCACCCTGCCACAGGTTCACCAGCCATGGACATTTTCAAGGAATTTCATTTCGAGGCTGCCCACCGCCTGCCCAATGTGCCAGCGGGACACAAGTGTGCCCGCCTGCACGGCCACTCGTTTCAGGTTCGGCTGGTGGTCTCCGGACCCGCTGCGGAACCCAGCGGCTGGGTCATGGACTTCGGTGACATCAAGGCGGCGTTCAAGCCGGTTCTGGACAGGCTGGACCACTACTATCTGAACGACATTCCGGGCCTGGAAAACCCTACCAGCGAAAACATTGCCCGCTGGATATGGCGTGAACTGTCCCCCGCGCTACCGGAGCTGGTAGAGGTAGAAATTCGCGAGACCTGCACATCGGGCTGCATCTATAGGGGCCAGGACTGAGGTGTCACAAAACCGTTACGTCCCGGTAACATCGCACAAATGGCTTGACGGCGAGAAAAACGCTATGCGCACAGGGGTCCCAATGAATGCCAGTTATGTTACCCGCACAGACCCCACTTGCTCTGTTCCCCAGCCAGCGGGGAAGTTACGTTAGGTAGCAAGATGGAAAAGGTTATGCACAAATACACTGCGAGTGCAATTCGAGGCGAGCTTAGCTCAACAAAGCCACAACGAACTTTAGGTGAAAGACTTAACTTGTTGTTTTATAAAGCTATTTATCTATTGTTTATTTTTTAACCAATCTGTAACACTGCCCCGCGCCACTGGCCTGGGGGCTCCATTGAACAAAATATGCACCGACTTATCCACAGAATCTGTGGAAAAATGATGAGGTCTTGACAGGTGTTACCGACAGAAAAGGAGCGCCACCCGTGACCCTGAGCGCCTGGCTGTCGCTGCTCGGTGTGTGCTTGCTCGGGGCGATGGCGCCGGGACCCAGCCTCGCCGTGGTTCTACGGTCAGCGCTTGCCGGAGGCCGTGCCAGCGGACTTGCCGCAGCCCTCGCCCACGGGCTGGCAGTGGGCTGTTACGCGCTGTTTACAGTCGGCGGCCTGTCCCTGCTGATAACACGCTCACCGCGCATCTTTTTCCTGCTGCAACTCGCCGGTGCCGGCTGGTTGATCTACCTCGGCGTCTCGGCATTGCTCGCGCGCGGTGCCAATGCCGCCACCACTACCACTGCCCATTCAGCGCCTCGAACCAGCCCCGGGCGGGGCGCGCTCAACGGCTTCTTCATCGCCTTCCTGAACCCCAAACTGGCGCTGTTCATGCTGGCCCTGTTCAGCCAGTTCCTCCCCGAGGAGCCCAACTGGCTGGTCTATACCCTGCTCGTAACCACCATCTCGGTCACCGATGCCCTGTGGTATTGCCTGGTGGTGATCCTGGTCAGCAAACCGGCCTGGATGGCGCTGCTCCAGCGCCAGGCGAGACGTGTCGACCTGCTGCTGGGTACTGTCCTGGTCACGCTCGGCGCTGTCGTTATCCTGAGACTGTTCTGGTAGGTGCTGCCGACGCGCTCAGTGCAGGGTAGCATTCGGTTCCCGCACCACCACCGCCTGCAAACGCTTGCCCAACATGATGACAAAGCCCTCATGTCGCTCCAACCCATCGTAGCTGTACTCGAAACGGTACTGGCGCCAGATGTGCCAGCTGCCACGCTCGTCCCGGCTCAGGGACACACGGGATATCTGGACAGTCTGGTCGAGGAGCTGGAAGTCATCGCGCTTGCCGGCGCGGGCAACCGCCGCTACCGCCAACTCCCGAACCCGGATAGACGCCAGAAACCAAACGCACAGGGCGCCGAACGCGAGCACAGCGAGTACTTCCCACAGCGTAAAATACATCTCAGGCCCCGTGTCGGCGCAAATCAGCCATCAAGAAAACGCATCACCAGCTTATTGAACAAGGCTGGCTGCTCCGCATGCAGCCAGTGGCCACAGCCGGGAATTTCTTCCAGCTCGGCCTGCGGGAAGCGCGCCTCTATCGCGGGCAGGTACTCGTCCAGTACGTAGTTGGACTCTCCGCCCCTGATAAACAGGGTGCGGCCATTGAATGGTGGCTGCAGGTCCACCTCGGCGCGTACCTCGGCATAGTGCTCGCGCAGAACCTTGTGGTTGAAGCGCCAGTGGTACTCGCCGGCGTCATTGCGCTGCAGGCTCAGCAGCAGGAACTGGATCACGCTGTCTTCCTGCAGGTGCTCCGCCATCAGTTTTGCGGCCTCGTTGCGGCTGTGACAGCCGGCGCCGTCAACCGCCGCCAGCGCGGCAAACACGGCGTCGTGGGAGGCGGGGTAGGCCACCGGAGCGATATCCGCAACCACCAGGGCATCGACCCTGTAGGGGGCATCGAGGGCCAGTTGCATGGCCACCTTGCCGCCCAGCGAGTGGCCGACAAAATGCGCCATTTCCAGATCGCGATGCTCCATCCAGCGCTGCACCGCATCCGCCAGATCCGGCAGTGCCATGCTCTCGGTCCAGGCAGAGCGGCCGTGGTTGGGGAGGTCGAGACTGTGTACCCGATAGTGGCTCTGCAGTGCGCGTGACAGTCCTCCCAGATTGCTGCCCATCCCGAACAGACCGTGCAAAAGCACCACGTCAGGGCCGTCTCCAGCCACCGAGTCGAATACTTCAGCTGCCATTGTCGCTGTCTCCCCCGCGAGATTTTGCTACCATGCGCGCACTATAAACGAACTGGAGCCACTATGCGTTACTTCCGCACTCTGGGCCGCACGGCAATTGCCCTTGCGGCACTGTTGGGTCTGGCTGCCTGCAGCGGCGCACCGACCTACAATCCCACCGTATTCCCATACGAACTGGACGAGGAGCGACTGGCGCAGCGCAGGATACAAACCGTCATCATTCCCCACGTCAATCTCGGGCAGCCATCCCGCGCCTACCTCGACAAGGAAGCCCCCCGCATCGATGGCATGGTCAACACCTACCTGAAGCAGCACGGCTACAAGGTACTGCCCCAGCGCGATTTCATTCAGCACTGGAACACCGCTGTACGTGCCTTTGGCAACCCGTTTGACCCGACTACTGGCCGGGTCGACATGGGCACTTTTGCCCAGGTCATGCAGAGCGTGCGTGACCGTCTGCAGGAAACCACCGAGCTCGACGCCTTTGTGTTCACCGACCTGATCGAATCACAGGTGCCATTCGGCGCCGGCATGCAACGTATCGCCCGCTGGCACGGGGTTAGTCGCAAGCCCTCCCTGCAGGGCCCCGGCACTGGCGTTTCCGCCGATTTTGACTGGAACCAGGGCGCCGCGGTGGCGTCGCTGCAGATCAGCATCTACGACATGGAACTGCAACGCGTGTTCGCCAGTGTTGGCGGCCTCGACGCCACGGACGCCATTGATGCGCGATCCTCCGCCGGGCGCTTCATACGCCGCCGCAACATCCTGGAGAACGAGAATTTCGTCAACGAGGGCATCGCCATCGCCTTTCACCCATTCATAGTTTCCGAAATCTGGCCCGGCAACCCCGACTGAAGCGGAGACCCCGGGTGGCGCCCATTGGGCGGGGGCCTGACGGGTCCTCTGGGCGGACTCTGGGCGCCCCCTGGGCAGGCCCCCAGGCGGCCCCCCTGGGCGGGCCCCCTAATCCTCGTAAGCGGCACTCTTTTTCTCGGCCTGGGCCTGGATGCCCGCCATCAGATCCGTCTGGCTCATCATGCCGGCGTTCCAGGTAGCGATATAGTTGAGGCCGTCGCGAACGCTGTGGTCTCGGGTATAGAGCAGCATTTCCTTGGTGCCGCGCACGGCCAGGGGTGACTTGCCGGCAATAGCGCGGGCGATGGCGGTAACCTCGCGCAGCATGGTCTCGCGATCCTCGTAGACACAGTTCACGAAGCCGATCTTCCGGGCCTCTTCCGCGTCCATGCTGCGGCCTGTGTAGGCCAGCTCTCGCACCACGCCCTCCGCGACCAGTTTCGGCATGCGTTGCAGGGTGCCGACATCCGCAGTCATGCCGATATCGATTTCGCGAATCGCGAACCAGGCGTCCCCGGTGGCGTAGCGCATGTCGCAGCAACAGACCAGGTCCACGCCACCGCCGATACAGGTATTGTGGATCGCGGCCAGCACCGGCTTGCGGCACTTCTCTATGGCGCTGAGGTTGTCCTGCATCCGCAATACGTTGCGCCGCAGCTCCTCGCCCTGGCGCGCCGGATCCCTGGACTGCCCCTTGAGACCATTGAACATGGCAAGGTCCAGACCGGCGCAAAAATGTTTGCCATTGCCGCTCAGTACCACCGCCCGCACACCGGGTTCGGCGTCCAGCCACTCGAAGCAGGCCTGCAGCTCGGGCCACATGGCGGCGTTCATGGAATTGGCCTTGTCCGGGCGGTTGAGGGCGACGGTGGCGACCTGCTGCTCAACGCTCAGGTCCAGGGTCGCGAATTCAGGTATCGACATGGTGGCAGTCACTCCAGGGATGCAATAGGGGTCGCCGCTTACCAGCGGCTGAGAAAATCGGCGGGCTTCAACGCCGGCAGGTTCTTGGGATTTCCGTCCCGGGTACCCAGATAGAGAAAGGCTATCACCTCCTCGTTGCTTTCCAGGCCCAGTGCGGATGCCACGTAGGGATCAAGGGCCGCGTTGCCGGTGCGCCAGATCCCGGCATAACCGAGTGTTTCCGCCGCCAGCAGAATGGCGTGGGCGGCACAGCCGGCGGACAACCGCTGTTCGTCACTGGGGACCTTGGGATGCTCCTGCAGACGGGCGACGACCACCAGCACCAGCGGCGCCCGCAGCGGTGCCGCGCGGGCCTTTTCCCGGGCCGAGGAGTCGGCAGCCGGATCCCGCCGCAACAGGCAGCGCTCCAGAACCTCACCAAAGTCCTCGCGCCGTTCGCCTTCTATGGCAATAAAGCGCCAGGGTCGCAGCCAGGCGTGATCGGGAGCCCGCAGGGCGGCCTGCAGGAGTTCGTCGAGCTGCTCCCGCGACGGCGCAGGCGCCGTCAGTCGCGGCGCCGAATTGCGGGTTTGCAGGCATTGCAATACATCGGGCATGGGGTTCGCGCACAAGCCGCTGGCTACAAGGGAGGGCCATCATACCAGTGGCCACGGAAAACCGCGAAGCCCACTGCCGCAGCCGCGCTGGCGGTAATTTTTACGTGGCCTCGGGCTGGCATCCGGGCCCACGCATGTTTAAAGTGTCAACTTGGCGCGACCGCAAGAAAAACTGCGGTAATAATCAGGCTTGTTCGCCCTTGCCAAAAACACCACAATTTGTCGGCAAGCCAACAACCGCGCAGCGCACGCACAGGGGACTGGCGCACCACCGCAATACCAGCAGTGATTTTATAATTAAAAGGAGCACACAACATGCAGCACACCACTCAACCGCAATACCTCAGAAAAAGCCCACTGGCTGCCGGGGTTGCCGCCCTGCTGGGTACAGTCATGGCAACCACATTTACCGCCGGAGCCCAGGCCCAGGAAACCCGTCGCGGCACTTCCGCCCTGCTGGAAGAGGTCGTGGTCACTGCCCGGAAGCGCGAGGAAGGGTCCCAGGACGTACCGATGGCCATTTCCGCACTCGGTGCCGATCAGCTCGAATCCCTGAAGATTCGCGACCTGACCAACCTCTCCGTGCGCTTGCCCAACGTGGCCCTGGACGATGTCGGCACCGCCCGCGGCACCGCCAACTTTTCGATTCGCGGTCTCGGCGTCAACAGCTCCATCCCGGGCATTGACCCGACGGTCGGCATAATCGTCGACGGCGTCTATATCGGCCTCAACCTCGGCGTCCTGTTTGACACATTCGATCTTGAGAGCGTAGAAGTATTGCGCGGCCCTCAGGGGACCCTGTTTGGGCGCAATGTGACCGGGGGCGCGGTGCTACTGAACAGCAAGAAGCCCGGCGATGAGTTCGAGTTCTCTGCGCGCGCCGCCATGGACCAGGGTCCGGACGGCGGCCCCAGCCGCTACGTTATGGCCAGCGTTGGCGGTCCGGTAAACGACTGGCTGGCTGCCCGCGTCACCGCCTACCACAACGACGATGACGGCTTTATCGAAAACCAGTTTGACGGCGAGGACATCGGCGCTATCCGCCAGACGATGGTCCGGCCGGTGGCGGTGCTCACCCCGACTGACGCCCTGGAAGTGACCCTCCGCTACGAGTACAGCGAAGTGAGCGGCGACGGCCCTATCGGCCAGAGCCACACCAACGGCTCCGGTGTCCCCGGCTTCCCCTTCAACGGCGACCGCGAGGAGTTCGAGGTATCCATCGACGAGCCCGGCTCCCAGGACAACGAGACCAATGCGTTTACCGCCGAGGTCAACTACGATGTCGCCTTTGGTGACGGCACCGTCACCAATATCTTTGGCTGGCGCGATTACTCTGCGCAGGGCCTCGGAGACATCGACTCCCAGCCCCAATGGGTTTTCCACGCGCCCTCATGGCTGGAGTACGAGCAGGTCAGCAACGAGCTGCGCTACAACGGCCTGTTCAACGAACGCTACAACGTCACCACCGGCGTGTTCTATTTCGACAGCGAGATCAACTATCACGAGCGGCGGGACATGGTGGGTGTTATCGCCAGCGCCTTCGGGGCGGAGGGGATCCCGTTTGCCCGCTTCGACGGCGGCGGCAATCTGCTGACCGAGACCTGGGGCGTCTTTGCCTCGGTGGATATCGACCTCAATGAAAAGTGGATCCTGAGCCTGGGCGCCCGCTATTCCGAGGAGGACAAGGAAACCGAGATTGCGTCGCTGAGCCGGAATATTTCCAGCAACTTCCCGACGGCCGTACCCCTGCCCACTATCCCGCTGGCACAGTCTTGTAATGTGGTACTGCGAGGTGACTGCAACTATGACTTTGTGAGCAAGGACAATTGGGACAGCTTTTCACCCAAGATTGGTCTGACCTACAACATGTCTGATGACGCGTTCATCTACGGTTCCTACAGTCAGGGTACCCGCTCCGGTGGCTACAATATGCGCAACACCTCTTTTAACCCTGCGGACAACCCCGGACCGTTCGACCAGGAGACCGTGGACAGTCTGGAGATCGGCTACAAGTCCTCCTTCGGCGGCCGCGGCATCCTCAACGCCGCGGTGTTCTACAACCAGATTGATGACATGCAGCGGGAGATCAATCTGCCCGGCCCGATCGGCGTGATCCAGCTGGTACGCAACACCGCCGAGGCCACCATCATGGGCCTGGAAGTGGATGCGACCTGGGGTCTGACCGACAGCCTGGTGGCCATCGCCTCGGTCGGCATCCTCGATGCCAGCTATGACAAGGTGCTGGTGGACTTGAACGGCGACGGCGTCATCGACGGTGCCGACAAGGACCTGGACCTGCCGCGGGCCGCAGACCTGACCTGGACTGTGGGCCTGAACCACGACCTGGAGCTGGGCAGCTGGGGGTACCTCGGCTCGCGAATCAGCTATTCCTACCGGGATGAGTCGGCCTACACCGACAACAACCTGGGTTTCATCAACGAGCAGAAGCGGGTCGATGCCGGCCTGGATTTCTACAGCAACGACGGCCACTGGGTGTTCTCCATCTACGGCCGCAACCTGCTGGACGAAGTGCTGCACGGCAACGACACCCAGCTCCCGAATGACATATTCGGCATACCGCTGGGTGGCACCTTCGCGCCCATGTCCAAAGGGCGCCGGGTCGGCGTGGAGGTCACCTACAACCTGTAGGTCACCACTAAGGCTCTTCGCAAGGCAGCCTCCGGGCTGCCTTTTTTATGGCTGCCCTGCTTGCATATCGGCGTAGGGATTGGCCAGGTCGAGATCGATACGGTAGCTGCCCACCTGCATGTCGCGTTCGCTGATGCTGACATCGGCGTCCCCCAGCACCCCGAAATCAAAGCGGTAGGTGGGCGCGACCGTGCCGGCGATCATCGCGGTATCGTATTCCTGCTGGCGCGCGCGGACACCTTCATTCGCCCGCTCCCAGGCCTGCCACTGAGTGCCGCCGTGACGCGACTGCAACATGCGCGCGGTCACCGCTGGACTCAGCAATGCGGCCGAGGCGTTGTTGCCGCCAAAGCCCTTGGAGTTGATGATGGCGTAGGACTGGCGGGCGGGGTCGATTTCCCGGTGATGCAGGCTAAACGCCAGGTGGTCGCGGCAGACATCCTCCGCCAGCGCATCAATGGTGTTGATGCCGGGGATAATGCCGTCGGCCCAGATCCCCAGGGTCGCGGTGACCTGGTCGCCGGAGGCGGAACCCAGAGAGTGCCCCAGATAGGATTTCAACGCCGCCACCGGCCAGGCGTCAATACCGAACGCCCTGGCCGTGGTCGACAGGATCTGTGACTCCGTCACCCGGTTCTGCGGGGTGCCGGTACCGTGGGCCTGGACCAGCCCGCCCTCCCGCACAGCGCGCTCGCCGAGCATGGCGCGCACCGCAGCCGCGGCCTTGGCCATGGTGATGTAGTTGCCGACACCGGGGCCGGAAATGGACTTCTTGTAGCCGTCGGCATTGACGAATACATCGGTGGCGGCGCCGTAGACGGTGGCGCCCAGTTCCAGAGCCAGGGCATCGTCAAAGAGCACCACCATCTGCGCGGATTCGGCAATGGTAAAGCCACAGTTTTCCGCGAACGGCCGACAGGCGCGGCGATGATCCGGTTCCGCGTCAGCCGGCAGGCCGTCGAGTTCACGCAGTCCCTTGTCCGAGGCCAGCGCACCCATGGCACCATAGCCTTCCATCACTTCCGGGTTCACCGGCGCTTCCGATGAACCAATGAAGGCAACCCGGGCCCTGCCGCTGCGGATATCTTCAATACCGAGACGCAGGTTGTACAGGAACGAGGCGCAGGCGCCGAGCGTTGCGCCGGTGGCGCCAAAGCTGCCCAGCACGTAGGCATTGACGAAATCGGCCGGCATTTCCGCCAGGGACAGGGGACAGAACTTGGACGTCACCCGCTGGCCGTTGTAGCGGGCCTTGAGCATGCCGCCGGCACCGGCGTCGTCCAGCTGGCCCATGGCGCTGCCGGCGTAGACGCTGATCTGGTCCGCGGCGACCGACTGCTGGATGTTCTCCCAGGGAATCCCGAGACTGCCCAGGGCGTCGGAAGCTGCATAGATCATCATTTGCAGGCCGCGCGGGTGATTGCGCGACTGGTACAACTTGCCGGGGTCAAAGCCGGTAGGGAGCTGCCCTGCCGCCTTGATCTCGAACTCGCGCAGGC
Organism: Haliea sp.; assembly: GCF_040221975.1. Taxonomy (GTDB): domain Bacteria; phylum Pseudomonadota; class Gammaproteobacteria; order Pseudomonadales; family Halieaceae; genus Haliea. The sequence continues at coordinate 77,162 of NZ_JAVJWR010000033.1, read as the reverse complement.
TCGGCAGCAACATGTCGAGGGCACCGTCGATACGCACGGAGACCTGGGTCTGGCTCAGCGGGGTGACAGTCCAGCTGGGCGGAATGACGGCGGGCAACTGCTGTTTGCGCAGGGTAAGCTGCAGGGGGCCACCTTCGCCCTGGGCGACCAGGCGCTGATTCCAGCTGACGGCGTCGGGATCGAAGTGATTGGCTTCGACGCGCCGGATCAGGGTGTGATCGAGGATCCACGCCGTGCTGGCCGCAGGATCCTCCAGCCCCATGAGGCGGGCCAGTGCCGCCAGCGTTCGCTGCCGCGTTGCCGCGGGCAGTGCATCCTGAACCAGGCGCCGGTAGGCGTGATGACCGGAGGCCCGACCCGCCCCATTGATGCCACCAAAACCCACTATCACCGGTAACCGCGGCTGACCCATCCATCCCTCCCTGCAGGCAACAAAGCCAGTACCAATAAACCAGCCAGTGTACTGAGACAGGCAGCGCATGAATATGCTATTTTTGCCACTTGTCATGCCGTTTTCGCCAAACTGGACAGATACCCCGCGATGTTTACCGTTGCCGCCCTGGTCTATCCGGACGCTCTTGCCAGCAGTCTGACCCTGCCCATGGAGATCCTCGGTGCCTCCAGCCAGACTGCGTTGGGCGCCAACCGTAACGCACGCCCGCTGTCATTCCTGCTCGCCGCCGAGACAGTGGGCACGATGACCCTGGCCAGCGGCCTGACCCTGCACACCACAGAGTCCCGCGATAGCTTGCCGCCCCTGGACCTGCTGATCCTCCCAGCCATCTGGCGGACCCCCCTGCCCACCTTGCGGGCCTGCCGCGACTGGTTGCCGGAACTGCGCCGAATCGCGGCGACAGGAACCCGTATCTGCAGTGTCGGCACCGCCAGTTGCATCCTCGCCGAGGCGGGCCTGCTCACCGGGCGCCCCGCCACCACTCACTGGAACTGGTTTGAACGTTTTGCCAAGCGCTATCCGGACGTCAACCTGAAAACCCGGCACCTGATCACCCAGAGTGATAACATCTACTGCGTGGGCAGCGTCAATTCCATCGCCGACCTTTGTGTCCACATGGCCGAGGACTGGTACGGCAGCCGCATCGCCAGAGCCGTGGAGCACCAGTTCTCGCCGGAGATCCGCCGGCCGTTCCGGGCCGCGGCCTGGCAGGACCCGCCCCGCAGCAGCCACCATGACGAAACCGTGCTCCAGGCCCAGCAGTGGTTGCAGGACAGGCTGCATCAACCCGTGACCCTGCAGATGCTGGCGCCGGCGCTGGGCGTCAGTGGCCGCACTCTGCACCGCCGTTTCCAGCAGGCTACCGGGATGACACCGCAGCAATATCTGAACACGTTGCGCAACAACAGCGCCCGCGACCTGCTGCGCCGCAGCAACCTGAGTATCAGTGAAATCGCCTGGCAATTGGGATTGCAGGATGCGAGCCACTTTTCGCGCCTGTTCCGGCGCCTGAACGGCGTGTCTCCCGGCCAGTATCGCGCGGCGGTCCGGGGCAAGCTGTTTGATCCGGGCTGAATCCTGCACGACTCACCCGGTGCCGGGTGCCATGCGCCTGGTGCTCTGGTACTCTTCGCCACATTCCAACAGCAGAAGCAGCGCCCCATGCCCCCACCACCCGGCAGTCCCGAACCCTGGATGCAACAAACCCTTCAGGAGGGTTACAAGAGGCTCGCACAGGGCGACCGGCAGGGCGCCACAGACTGCTGCCGCAGGGTACTGACTGCGCGACCGGACCTGCCCGAAGGCCACTTTCTGGTAGGGCTGGTCGCCGCGGACAGCAACGACCTCGGCACCGCGGTACAGGCCTTCGGCTCGGTCACCAAGCTCGCGCCCGAGCACGGTGCGGCATGGGCCCAGCTGGCGCGCCTGTTCATGCGCCTGGGCCACGTCAATCGCGCCGATGAAGCCCTGGCCCGCGCGGTGCAATACCAGGATGGGAACCCGGTGGTGCAGGACACCATAGCCACGGTCCATACCCTGCTGGGGGATACGGCAGCGGCGGCGACCTGGCTGCAACGCGCGGTCGCGCAACAGCCACGCAATGTCGCCTTCAGGATCAACCAGGCCAACAACCAGATGTTCACCGGCGACTTTGACGCCGCCCGCAAGAGTCTCCAGTGCGCGCTGGCCGAACAGCCGGAGAATGCCAATGCCCACTGGTTGTTGAGCGGACTCGGCCGCGCCAGCGACGACCGCCATGTGCAACAGCTGCAGGTCCTGTTGCAGCGCGCACAGGGGAACCCTCGTGACCAGGCCTACCTGGGCTATGCCCTGGGCAAGGAGCTGGAGGATCTGGAGCAGTGGCCACAGGCCTTTGCTGCCTATGCCACCGGTGCCGCCGCCAGACGCCAGTCCATCAGCTACAACGAGAGCGCCGAAGTCGCCATGTTCAGGGCCCTGGAGCAGACCTTCGACCGGGCCTGGCTGGAGCGCCAGGCACCGGGTTGCGAGGATCCGGCGCCCGTGTTCATCATCGGCCAGCCGCGCACGGGCACCACCCTGGTGGAGCGCATCATTACCAGCCATTCCATGGTGCATTCCGCCGGCGAACTGCGCCAGTTCGACAGCTCGCTGCGGCGCCTGCTGAACTACCGGGGGCGCGAGCGCCACTCGGCGGAACTCGTTACCGCGGCGGCAGGCATGGACCTGCACCGGCTGGGCGAAGCCTACATGAGCACCAGTCGCAAATTCCAGGGCACACTGCCGCGCTTCGTGGACAAGCTGCCGACCAATTACCGCTACCTGCCGCTGATTCTGGCAGCGCTGCCGCAGGCAAAAATCATCCACTTGCGCCGCGACCCCATGGACGCCTGCTTTGCCAGTTTCAAGCAACTGTTCGCCGAGGCCTATCCGCACTCCTACCAGCAGGAAGAGATGGCACGCCATCACGCGCGCTATCTGCACCTGATGAATTGCTGGCGGGAGCGCTTTGGTGATCGCTTTCATGAAGTGCACTACGAGGACGTCGCGGCGAATGTGGAGCCCAACGCACGGGCCCTGATCGCGTTCCTCGGCCTGCCCTGGGAGTCTGCCTGTCTGGACTTTCACCGGCAGGAATCGGCGGTAACCACCGCCAGCGTGGTGCAGGTCAGGGAAGCGGCGCATACCCGCTCAGTCGGACGCTGGCGGCGCTACGCAACACAGCTCGAACCCATGCGCCGAACGCTTGCGGAGGAAGGCGTCAGCACAGAATGAATCGTCTTTGCGCGAGTGCCTCTCACTGCGCCTACCCCTAAAGTGGTAGCAGAAAGCGGGCTGCGGCGATTGCAATGCCAGTCCGAATCTCGTAACTTCAATCGCGTCTGTTCGGAGTTGACCGGCGCAGGACAACTGTCTCCTGACAGTAACCTGCGAATAGAGTTTTCCCGAACGAACCATCCACAATAACGAAGACTGTGGTTCAGGTGACACCGTGACGCCCGCAATAACGTCATCTGCCGTTCGGCCCCAGGGGTCGGCGTTCGCAGTGCCACATGACTTCAAAAGGGGTACGTCATGACCAAAGCGCCAAGCAGCAAGCTCAGCACCAGCTCGTCCTTTTCCCACCACCCGCGCCTTTCGCGCTCCGCCCTCGCCGCGGCGGTATCCGCCGCGCTACTGGCGGGTCCCATGGCCAGTCCCGCCCGCGCCCAGCTCGAGGAAGTCATTGTTACCGCGACCAAACGCGCGGAGTCGGTGATGGATGTGCCGCTGGCAGTGCAGGCGCTGTCGGGAGAGTTTCTGCGCGAGGTCAATCTCGATGACATCAAGGACCTGGTGTCTTTCACTCCGGGCGTAACCGGCAATTCCAAGGACAGCTTTCTCGACACCATCCGGGTGCGCGGTATTGTCACCAACGATTTCGGCAACGGTGGCGACCCATCTCTCGGCGTCTACAAGAACGGCTTCTACCAGGGTCGCAACGGCTCCGCTGTTACCAGCCTGTTTGACCTCGACCGCGCCGAGATCCTGCGCGGGCCACAGGGCTTCCTGTTTGGCCGCAACTCAATATCCGGCGCCTTCAGCGTCTTCACCACCAAGCCCGTTCGCGGCGACAGCGATGCCTACGTGGATGTACGTGTAGGCGAGCGCGGCGTCTTCACCGGCGAGGCGGGCGGCAATATCGATATCGGTGATTCCTTCGCGATGCGTATCGCGGGCTACCACTCGGAGGAAGATGGCTACGTCACCAATATCGCCACCGGCAACAAGTTTATCAAGCACAACAAGGATGCCCTGCGCCTGACTGGTGTTTACGACGCGGGCGGCGCCCTTGAGGCCACGCTATTCCTGGAGTACGAGGACCGCAAGCAGTCCGGCACAATCTACCGGGCCACGGGCAACGCGGGCTCCTTCGCCCTGCTGGAGGATATCTACGGCGAGATCGAAGTGCCGTCCGACCCCCGCCGGATCAATATTGATGAACCCGACAATGGAGTGTTCGAGAACGGCGAGATCTTCAGTATCGGTCTGGAAGCAAACTACGACATGGGTTGGGCGCGGATCACTTCGCTCACCAACTACAAGGATCACGATTACCGCTATACAGAGGATTTCGACGGCACCCCGCTGACCATCTTCAACTATGAACAGATCCAGTCCGGCGATTATTTCGAGCAGGAGATCCGGCTGACCTCGCAGAACGAGGGCATGTTCAACTGGTATACGGGGGTCTCCTACTACCGCGAGGAAATCGACACCCTGTTCCTGGGCCAGCAGGACGAGGACCTCTACTGCAATGTCTACTGGGGCGACACCTGCGAGGGTGTATTCGACTACTACAACAACGCCTATGACGGCGCCTACGCCTATGTACTCTACGACTATTTCGGCACCTACGACTGGGAGGCCAGCCCCACCGGGCGCATGGACGACTGGAACCGCACCAAAGGTGTGTTCCAGGGCTGGGCCGCCTATCTCGATCTCAGCTTTCGTTTCAGTGAAAAGCTCGACGCCAGTGTCGGCGTGCGTTTCAACGACGACGAGAAGCGCATGTCCCAGGAGGTGCTGACAGCGCTGAACCCCAGCCCGGTACTGGGCAACCGGGTCCAGACCGGTTTCACGACGCCTGACGGGCCGGTAGAGGATACCCGCAGCTGGACCAAGCCAACCTGGCGCGCGGTGCTCAATTACCGGCCGACTGACGACATGCTGTTCTACGGCACTGTGACCACCGGCCACAAACAGGGCGGCTTCAACAGCTTCAAGGTCATACCCGACGGCCTCTGGGGAACCATAGAAGCACGTCCGGGCACCCACGTCCCCGGTTCCTTCGACGAGGAGAGCGTGATCTCCTACGAGATCGGCTACAAGGGCACCCACCTCGACGGCCGCAGCCAGGTGCAGCTCAACGCCTTTATCTATGAGTATGAGGATCTGCAGGCCACCTGCGGCATTCCCGGCCAGCCGGGGGTGATAATCTGCAACGTTGGCACTGTGGACGCCCACGGCATGGAGGCAACCTGGAACTTTGCCCTTAACGAAAACTGGCGCCTGGGCGCTGGCGGCTCCTGGTTCGACAGCGAGGCGACCGGCATCCAGGCCTTCTGCTCCGAGGGCGAGCGCATCTTCGGCGACGCCAACGCCTGCGAGGGCGAACCGATGCCCGGCACCCCGGAGTACACCTTCTACGCCATGCTGGATGGTCAATTCCCGGTCGGCAATGGCGCCTGGTTTGGCAACCTTGCCTTCAGCTGGGAAGACGAGGCCCGCGCCAGCTATCTGCCGCTGACCCCGGAAAGCACCAACTTCCCGGAGGGTAACCGCCTGCGCAGCGACTGGAGCGAGCTGCAGGGTCTGGTGGGCTACCGTTCCGACGTTGGCTGGTCGCTGGCGCTGTATGTGGAAAATATACTCGACGAAGAGTACTTCGACTCCAGCGGCAGTGGCGGCAACCCCAACAATCCCTATGTGCAAACGGACATCAGCCCGAGCCGTCCCCGCACCGCGGGAATGCGCTTCAGCTACTCGTTCTAGGCGAGGTTTGCGCGATGGCCGAACGCCTCAGTATCACCCGCCGGGACTTTCTCGGCGGCCTGGCTCTCGGTGTCGGCGCCACGGCGCTGTCACCACTGGAACTGCTGGCCCAGATCCCGGGCGGCAGCGCCGCGGGCAGCTACTACCCGCCCCTGCTGAGTGGCCTGCGCGGCAGTCATCCCGGTTCCTTTGAGGTCGCCCACGCGGTCTCCTGGCAAGGTGTACGCTATCCGAGGCCAAGTGACCAGACCGACGCCACCTACGACCTGGTGGTGGTGGGCGGCGGGATCTCCGGCCTCGCGGCGGCCTGGTTCTACCGGCAGCAGGCGGGACCCGACGCGCGCATCCTGATTCTGGACAACCACGATGACTTCGGTGGCCATGCCAAGCGCAACGAGTTCGAGGTTGATGGTCAGCGCCTGATCGGCTACGGCGGCAGTCAGTCCATCGACACGCCCTCCAGCTACTCGCCGGTGGCAGCCCAACTGTTGCGGGACACAGGCATCCAAACCGAGCGCTTCTACGACTATTTCGACCAGCAGTATTTTGCCAGGCAGGAACTCGGCACCGGCCTCTATTTCAGTGCCAGTCGCTACGGCACGGCGGTGACACGGCCCCATTTCAATCCTCCGCGGTGGCAGAGCGGCAAATCAATCGACGCCGGGGAACTGGCCGCCACCATCGGCAGCTATCCGCTACCGGAGCAGGCTCGAACGGCATTGATGGCGCTACTCACCGAACCGCGAGACTACCTTCCGGGTCTCAGCCGGGACGAGAAAATCGCCTTCCTGCGCAGCACCAGCTACCGGGATTTTCTGCTGCAAACGGTGGGTGCCCCGGAAGCGGTCTACCTGCTGTTGCGGGACACCATGCGCGGACTGTGGGGAGTCGGTTACGACGCCCTGTCAGCACTCGAAGGCTACCGCTACGGTGCCCCGGGTACCGAGCATCTGGGAATCGGTGCCCTGTCGGAGGACAAGCCCGATCATCAGTCCGAGCCGTACATCTTCCACTTTCCAGACGGCAACGCCGGTGTCGCCCGGGCGCTGGTCCGCCAGCTGATTCCCGCTGCACTCCCCGGTACCGGCATGGAAAAGCTGGTACTGCCGAAAGTGGATTATGCCGCGTTGGACAGCGCCAACAACGCAACCCGCCTGCGCCTCAACAGTTCCGCCGTGGAAGCTCGCCACAGCAGCGATGGCAAGTTTGTGGACATCAGCTATGTCCGTGGCGGCGAGGTTTACCGGGTGCGTGGCAAGCATGCGGTCATGGCTTGCTATAACAACATCCTGCCTCATATTTGCCCCGAGCTGCCCGCTGAGCAGACGCAGGCCATTGCCTATGCCAGCAAGGTGCCGCTGGTCTACATCAGCGTGGCGGTGCGCAACTGGCGCGCCTTTGCCGAGCTCGGCTTCAGCAATATCAGCGTACCGCAGCCGGAACTGATGCACAGCTTCGGTCTTGATTTCCCGGTCACCATGGGCGGCTACCAGGCCGTGCGCGACCCCAACCAACCTACCATCCTCCACGGCAGCTTTGTGCCCACGATGCCCGACCAGGGACTCAGCTCCCGGGAGCAGCACACCCGCGGCCGTCGGGCCCTGTACGAAATGAGCTTCCAGCAGTTCGAAGAATCCATTGTCAGCCAGCTGCAGGGCGCCCTGGAACCCGGGGGCTTTGACAGCGCGCGGGATATCGCTGGTATCACCGTCAACCGCTGGCCCCACGGCTATGCCTACGAGTACAACGAACTGTTCGATCCGGTAGAGTTTGGTCCGGGCAATGGCCCACACCTGCTGGGAGCGCGCCAGCTCGGGCGCATTTCGATCGCCAATTCGGACGCCTCGGCTTTCGCCTATGTCGACGGCGCTGTGGATGCCGCCTGGCGGGCGGTAAGAGAACAAACCAGCTCAGCAGCGGGGTAATCTGCATGGAAGCTCCTGTGCTGGGCGCAGTCGCGGTCGTCCCGACACTGCTGGTGTTTGTGCTCGCCATCTGGAGCCACAGGCCCATAGAATCACTGATCAGCGGCTCCCTGCTGGGCCTGGTAATCCTTCACGGCGCAGGTTTTGTCAGCGGCCTGGCTGAAACCTCACTGCGGGTAATGACCGACGCGGATGTGGCCTGGGTTATCCTGGTCTGCGGTTTCATGGGCAGCCTGATCGGGCTACTGATGCGCACCGGGGCCACCAGGGCCTTCACCGCACGCCTCACCCGGCTGGTCCACAGTCAGAAGTCCGCCCTCTTCACCACCTGGGGCCTGGGTATCTTCATGTTCGTGGACGACTACCTCAACTCCCTGGCGGTAGGCGCGGCCATGCGCGACATCTCCGACAAGTTCCGTATTTCCCGGGAAAAGCTGGCCTACGTTGTCGACTCCACCGCGGCGCCCATCAGCGTCATCATCCCCTATTCGACCTGGGGCGCATTTTTCGGCGGCCTGCTGGTGGCGAATGGGGTGGCACCCGAAGGCCAGGGCCTGACGGTCTACATCCAGTCCATCCCCTACATGTTCTACGCCTGGATCGCGGTATTCCTCGTACCCGTGGTCATTGCCGGCCTCCTGCCCGCGCTGGGACCGATGCGGGCCGCGGAGAGGCGCGCCTTTGAAACCGGCATCACGGTGCCCCCGGAGGCTGCCAAGATCGAGGAGGCCAACAACGCCATTGTACCCAAGGAGGGCGCGAACCCGAGCCTGGCGTTGTTCGTTGTGCCGATGCTGACCCTGGTATTCGCCACCATGTACTTCGACAACGATTTCCTGATCGGCATCTACCTGACGCTCGGCGCAACCATTGCCGCCATTCTTGGGCTGCGCATACTGGACCTGCACGACACCTTCGACACCGTCATCGACGGCTTCAAGACCATGCTTGAACCACTCGCGGTGCTGGTGGCGGCATTCATCCTCAAGGATGTGAACGACGCCCTGGGCCTGCCTGCCCTGGTGGTGACCTCGGTACAGCCGCTGCTCACCCCGGAGCTGCTGCCGGCAATCATCTTTGTCAGCATGGGGCTGGTCTCATTCATGACCGGCTCCAACTGGGGCGTATTCGTGATCATCCTGCCCATTGTCACCGCCCTCGCCCACAACCTGGGCGCGGACATGACCCTGGTGATCGGCGCCACGCTGTCGGCCAGCACCTTTGGCAGCCACGCCTGCTTCTATTCGGACGCCACTGTACTCACCTCCCAGGCCACCGGCTGTACACCATTGCAGCACGCCCTGACCCAACTCCCCTATGCGCTGATCGCCGCCGCCATCACGGTGGTCGGCTACCTGGCCATAGGTTACCTGTAAGCCACTCGCAAACTGGAGAATGACCATGAAAACACTGACCACCCTCACCTGCATCGCCGTGCTCGCGTCCTTCACCGGTGCCCAGACCGTGGCCGAGGACACTGCCCTGCCCGCCAAGATGACCGCCAAGGACATGAGCGGCGCCATGTTTGAGCGCGAGGACACCACCCGTACCGAGCGCAACGGCCACACCGTGCTGGATGTGACCTCGCTGCTCAGCAGTGACGGCAAGTTCGGCTCCGGGCTGTATCGCGCCGGGCCCTCGCGCTTTGAAATCAGCGAGCCATACGGCGTGGATGAATTCATGTACTTCCTGGAGGGCGGCGTCACCCTGACTTCCGCCGACGGCAGCGTAATGGAAATTGAAGCCGGTGAAGCCGTCACCCTGCCGAAAGAGTGGACCGGGGTCTGGGAGACCGATGGCTACACCAAGATCTGGGTGATTTACTCCGAGGACGGCTCCGGACTGGAGTAAGCTTCCCGCCTGCCGCGGTGGCTGTGCAGGAGGCGTCCGGTGCCAGCCGCACTTAGCCAGCCGCCTTGCCGGCCGCCGGCTTGAGTCACAAGGCTGTCTGTGGCCTAATGTGCCCCCGTTTCAGGGGGGCAGGCGGCCGCACAGGCTGCGCCCGACCGCACTAACCAGCAGCCGGAAAATACACTATGAGCAATGATCCTGTCGTTATCATCAACGGTGCCCGCACCCCCATGGGGGGCCTCCAGGGCAGTCTCGCCACCCTTACTGCAGCGCAACTCGGCAGCACCGCCATCGCTGCCGCACTGGCGCGCAGCGGCGTTGCCGCTGACGATGTCGATGAAATCTTCATGGGCTGCGTGCTCCCCGCGGGCCTCAAGCAGGGCCCTGCCCGGCAGGCCGCACGCGGCGCCGGCATCCCCGACGCCGCCGGCGCGGTCACCCTGAACAAGCTCTGCGGCAGCGGCATGCAGGCGACCATTTTCGGCTTTGACAGCATTGTCGCCGGCACCAACCAGGTCGTTGTCACCGGCGGCATGGAAAGCATGAGCAACGCCCCGCACCTGCTGCCGGGCGCCCGCGGCGGAGTGCGCACGGGCCACGCCAAAATGCTGGACCACATGTTTGTGGACGGCCTGGAGGACGCCGACAGCGGTCGCGCCATGGGCAGCTTCGCCCAGGAAACCGCCGATGCCCGCGGCCTGACCCGGGAGCAGATGGACGCCTTCGCCGTGGAGTCCCTGACCCGCGCCAAACGCGCCATCGAAGACGGTTCACTGCAAGCGGAAACCGCACCGGTGACGATCACTACCCGCGCCGGTGAATCCGTGGTAAGCGACGACGAGCAGCCACACAAGGCCGCGATCGACAAAATCCCCAACCTGCGTCCGGCTTTCGCCGCCGATGGCACGATAACCGCCGCCAACAGCAGTTCGATCTCCGACGGCGCCAGTGCCCTGGTGTTGATGAGCGGCAGCCAGGCGGAAGAGCGCGGCCTCAAGCCCATGGCCCGCATTGTCGCCCACGCCCGCCACAGCCAGCACCCGTCGGAATTCACCATCGCCCCCATTGGCGCGGTCACCAAGCTGTTTGCCAAGACCGGCTGGACCGCGGCCGATGTGGACCTGTTCGAGATCAATGAAGCCTTTGCCATGGTGACCATGCTGGCGATGCAGGATCTCGGGCTGGATCACGACAAGGTCAATATCCACGGCGGTGCCTGCGCCCAGGGCCACCCCATCGGCTCTACCGGATCACGGATCATCGTCAGCCTGATGTATGCCCTGCAGAAGCTGGGCAAGAAGCGCGGCGTTGCCGCCCTGTGCATCGGTGGCGGCGAGGCCACCGCAGTTGCGATTGAACTGATCTGAGACTGAAACGGCGGGCCCTGCGCCCGCCAGTTCCGAGGCGCCCCATGGCACTGAGCAGTATTCCCGACATCCTCGACGATATTCGCGCCGGGAAGATGGTCATCCTGATGGATGACGAAGACCGCGAGAACGAGGGCGACCTGATTGTCGCTGCGGAAGCAGTAACTCCCGAGATCATCACCTTTTTTTCCAGCGAAGCCTGCGGCCTGATCTGCATGCCGCTCACGGAAGAGCGGGCGCGGCAGCTGCAACTGCCATTGATGGTGCGCGACAATCGTTCCCAACACGAAACCAACTTCACCGTGTCCATCGATGCAGCGGAGCGCAAGGGGCCGGGGATCAGCTCGGTGCAGCGCGCGCACACTGTGCGCAAGGCCGTGGCAGCGGATGCCAGGCCGGTGGACATCATCCAGCCGGGGCACATTTTCCCGCTGGTTGCCAAGCCCGGTGGGGTCCTGCGCCGGGCCGGCCACACCGAAGCCGGCGTCGATCTGGCACGCATGGCCGGCTTCGAACCCGCGGCCCTGATCGTGGAGATCATGAACGAAGACGGCACCATGGCGCGGCGGCCACAACTGGAAGTATTTGCCGAACGCCACGGCCTGCGCATGGGCACCATCGCCGACCTGATCGAGTACCGCTCGCTGCACGAACAGTCCATCGACCTCAGTGACAGCAAAACCGTCAACACTGAATTCGGCGAATTCCAGCTGCATACCTTCAGCGACCTGATCGACGACACCCTGCACTTCGCCCTGACCCGGGGCACCCTGGGGGAGAACACCGCCACCCTGGTGCGTGTGCAGACCGTCAGCATGTTGCGCGACGTCATCGGCACGGTGATCGAGGACCAGGCGCCCGGCTGGTCCTGTCGTCGCGCCCTGGAGCGCATCGCCCGTGAAGGCAGTGGCGCGCTGGTCCTGATCGGGCAGCCGGTCACCGCCGCCCAGGCGCTTGCGGATGTACTCCAGTTCCCGGCCCCACCGACCGTCACCGGCAGCAGCACCGGCGGTATCGGCAACTATAGGGTGATCGGCACCGGAGCGCAGATTCTGAAGCGCCTCGGCATCGGCCAGATGCGCCTGATGTCGGCGCCGGTGCGCTTCAATGCCCTCTCCGGTTTCAGCCTGGAAGTGACCGAGTTCGTCCAGCCTTGAGCACTCGCCACTGACTCAGACGAAGCGCGGCGGCCGCTTCTCGAAAAACGCCGTTAGCGCCTCGATGTTATCCGCAGACCCTGCCTGGCGCACCATGGCGGCCTGCTCGGCCACGAAGGCAGCATCAATGCTGTGTTGGTGATGCATGCGCAGACAGCGCTTGATTTCGCGCAGGGAACTGACCGGCCATTGAGCGACAGCTTCGGCGCGGGCGAAAGCGTGATCCAGCAATTCCGTATCCGGCAGGACCTCGGCCACGATTCCCAGCTCGTGGGCGCGGGCGGCGTCGACCCAGTCGGCGGTGTAGAACAGTTCCGCGGCCCGCTGGGCGCCGATATTGGCCTGCAGCATGTAGCTGCTGGCCCACTCGGGCACCAGGCCCAGGGCGGCGAACGGCAGCCGCAGACGCAGGCTCTGCCCCGCATAGACCATGTCCGCGTGGAACAGCACGGTGGCCCCACCGCCAACGGCGACGCCTCTGGCGGCAATGACCAGCGGCTTGTCAAACTCCGCCACCGCCCGCGCGGCGCTCTCGAACGGGTGGGGCTCATCGCCAGCAGTACCGCCAAAACTCGCCAGATCGACGCCGGCACTGAAGCTGTCGCCGGCGCCGGTCAACAGCACGCAGGCAACCTGCGGGTCCTCGGCGGCGTCCCTGAAGGCTTCACGGATGGCCACCCACAGGGCATCGTTGATGGCATTTTTCTTGGCCGGGCGGTTCAGGGTCAGTACCCGTACCCGGCCGCGCTGCTCCTGTAAAAGTACGGATTCCATCGGCCCGCCCTCAGCTGTGGAAAATCACGAAGTCATCCAGCGACGCCCGCTCGGTCACGCACTGGTTTGCCGCAGCTTGCGGATCCGGATAGCCGAAGGAGATCCCGAACATCAGCTTGTGTGAGGGATCCACCGCCAGCGCTGCCCGCAACTGGTCCGCCTGGAACCCCAGCGCCGTTTGCGGGCAGGAGCCGAAACCGCGGGCTGTCAGTGCCAGCATCAGGGTCTGCGCAAACATGCCCAGGTCGCAGGCCTCGCGCAGACCAAAGGGTTCGGGCAGGAACAGGAAGGCAACGTGGGGCGCATCGAAGAAGGTAAAGTTGCGCATGAAGGCTTGCTGCCGACTGGCCTTGTCCTCCCGCGGGATGCCCATGGCGTTGTAGAGCGCCTGTGCGGCAGCGTGCTGGCGAGTCTTGTACACCCCCTCGTAAACTCCGTCGTAGGGGAAATCCATGCTGATGCGACCCGCCAGGAGCTCGCCGGGCAGAGTCTCCCTCAGTTCTTCCAGTTTGGCCCCGGAAACCACGTGCACGACCCAGGGCTGGGTATTGCAGTTGCTGGGTGCGCGGGCGGCGTCCTCGAATATCGCCGTCAGCTCTGCGCTCGGTATCGGGTCGGGGAGAAAGGCGCGCAGGGAGCGGCGCTCGCGGACAACAGTACTGAAAGCGTGGGCATGATCAGACATCAAGGGGTTCCGTCAGAGTGTGAGTCGCCATTATGCGCAGCCCGACCGCAACAGGCCAGCGCGCCGGTGGCTGACAAGTGCCGGCGGGACTATTCGCCGCGAAATTGCGGCGGCCGTTTATCCCGGAAAGCGCGCATGCCCTCCTTCGCATCGGCGGAGGCAAACACCGGCCCGGCCAGAGTATCAGAGGCCAGCATGGCTTCGTCTTCCGCCATGCACTCCTGGTGTTCGCGCAGGGAGCGGGTCACCGCAGCGACCGCCAACGGCGCGTTGGCACAAATTCGCGCGGCGTACTCCCGCGCTACCGCCAGGGTTTGCCCCGGCGGCACCAGGCGATTGACCAGGCCCCAATTCAGCGCCTGTTGCGCAGTGATGTGCTCGCCGCAGAGCAGCATCTCCGCCGCCAGGCAGTAGGGAATCTGCCGCCGCAGACGCACCGTGGAGCCACCCATGGGATACAGGCCACGGGCAACCTCGGTAACGCCGAAGATGGCGTTGTCCGCGGCGACGCGGATATCGGTACCCTGCAGGATCTCGGTGCCCCCGGCCAGGGCATAGCCTTCCACCGCAAGGATCAGCGGCTTGTTGGGGCGATTGTCCCGCAGCAGGGCTTGCCAGTGCAGGTTGGGGACGTCCCCCATCAGCGCCATGAATTCCTCACTGGCGCCGTGATCGCCGTCGGCACCGGCTTTCAGATCCATGCCCGCGCAGAAGGTGCTGCCATTGGCGGTGAGAATCGCGCATCGCAGGCTGCTGTCTTCCTCCAGCCGGCGCCAGGCCCGGTACAGACCCAGCAGCATGGCGGGGTTGAAGGCATTTTTCGCCTGCGGACGGTTCAGGGTTACCACCAGGACGCCCTCTTCCTGCTGCACCAGGCAGCTGGGAGTACTGATATCGAGTTCCTGCACGTTTGTCACTCCTTGCTAGCCCGCCCGGCACTGGCCGGACAGGGCGATTTCCAGGGCCCTGGGATAGGCGGGCTTGCCGCTGGGCGCGCGTGGCACCTCGGCGACGATGTGCAATTCACGCGGCACCTTGTAGCCGGCGATATGCTTGCGGGCCTCTTCCTGCAGTGCCTGCAGGTCAAGGGCGTGGCCCTCGCGCGTGGCGACAACAGCGGTGACCTTGCTGCCCAGGCGCTCATCCGGTGTCGCCACCACCAGGCAGTCGAATACCGCCGGGTGATTTTTCAGGGCCTGCTCCACCTCCTCCGGGAAAATCTTCTCGCCGCCACTGTTGATGCAGTTGGAACCGCGGCCGTAGACGGTGATGGTGCCGTCCTCTTCCAGCTGTGCTTCGTCCCCGGTCAGCAGCCAGGTCTTGCCATCCACCGGCACAAAGGTTTGCGCCGTCTTCACCGGGTCATTGTAGTAACCGACCGGAATATGGCCGCTGCGGGCAAAGATGCCCCTGGCGCCGGGTTCGACGTGAAAATGCGTGCCGTCTTGCGCTTCAGCCACGACGGACATGAACGGGTCGCGAACAATATTGCCCAGGCCCTGCCCCGCCTTGCCGCCGCTGTCAGCGCCCATGGCGCCCGACTCGGAGGAACCGAAGCTGTTGCGAATCATGATATTGGGCAGGTGACGGCGGAAAGCCTCCTGCTTGCTGGCGGAGAAGACCGCGCCGCCGGAGCCCACGGCGAACACCGAGCTCAGGTCCCAGCGTCCGGGGTTGGCTTCGAGTGCATCGAGCAGCGGCACTGCCATGGCGTCGCCAACGATGGTGATGGAGTTGACCTTTTCCCGTTCGACGATATCCCACACATCCTCACCCACCAGGTGGTGTGCCGGATTCAGCACCAGCAGGTTGCCCGACAACAGCTGGATACAGGCATACCACCAGCAGGCCCCGTGCATCAACGGCGCCAGGGCAATGCCAACTATCGCGAAGTCTCCGACCCGGTCGGCAATCTGCTCCGGCTCGGTAATCACCCCGTCCGGATGAAAGTAGCCACCGCCGCCCATGGCGGCATGGAACACGCTCTTGTGCGGCCACATCACTCCCTTGGGCATGCCGGTGGTGCCGCCGGTGTAGAGAATGAACAGGTCGTCATCGGCACGCTCGGGAAAATCCCGTGCGGCACTGTGGCCCGCGAGCGCGTCCTCATAGGCAGTGCTGCCGATGGCGGCGGCATCGGCGCCACTGTCATCGTCGACATGCACCAACGTCTTCAGCTCTGGAGAGCTGGCAAGCACGGCGTCGATATGGGGCGCAAACTCCCGGTGGTGAATGCAGGCCACCAGGTCCGCATTGTTGAAGATGTACGACAGCTCCTCCTCGACATAGCGGTAATTGATATTGATCGGCACCGCACGCAACTTGAAACAGGCCAGCATGCCCTCGAGATACTCGTTGCAGTTGTACAGGTACAGGCCGACATGGTCGCCCGCGCCCACGCCATGCTCCCGCAGATAGTGCGCAAGGGCATTGGCGCGCTGTTCCAGCTGCGCGTAGGTGGCACGCTGGGCGCCACAAACCAGCGCGGTACGCTCGGGGACCTTGTCCGCTACCAGTTCGAACATGTCCGCTATGTTGAAGTGCCTTGCCATAAGTCTACCCTTCAGCCCTTGTCAGCGCCCACGATCCACATGGCAAAAAACTGGGCGCCGCCGCCGTAGGCGTGGCCCATGGCCAACCGTGCGCCTTCGACCTGATGGTCCCCGGCATCACCGCGCACCTGTCGCGCCGCTTCCGCAAAGCGGATCATGCCGGAGGCGCCTATGGGATTGGAAGACAGAACGCCGCCGGAGCAGTTCCAGGGAATGTCACCGCCCGCGTCCAGCGAAGTCGCACCCTCGAGAGTCAGTTTCCAGCCCTCGCCTTCGGGGGCAAAGCCCAGGTTTTCCAGCCACATGGGCTCGTACCAGCTGAACGGTACGTAGATTTCCGCGCAGTCCAGGTCGCGCCGTGGATTGGTGATCCCGGCCTGGGCGTAGACATCCGCGGCGCAGTCGCGCCCCGCCTGCGGACTCACTTCCTCCCGTCCCGCGTACATGGTGGGCTCGGAGCGCATCGCCACGCCGCGAATCCAGGCTGGCGGCTTGCTGCCGGTAATGCTGTCCTCCGCGGCGATCACCATCGCGCAGGCGCCGTCCGAGGAAGGGCAGGCTTCAAGGAAACGCAGCGGGTCCCACAGCATCATCGAATCGCGCACTTCCTGTTCGGTGATATCCGGCAGTTGCAGGTGCGCCAGCGGATTGCGGGCACCGTGGCGCCGGTCCTTCACCGCCACCTTGATGCCGATATCATCCGGCGCCCCGGAACGGCGTATGTACTCGCGAATGATTGGCGCAAAATAACCGCCCGCACCCGCATTGAGATGCACCGAGAATGGCTGCGGCGTGGACAGGGCCCACATGGCGTTGGATTCCGACTGCTTCTCGAAGGTGACCGTCAGCACCCGCTTGAAGGTACCGCTCTGCACGTGCGAGGCGGCCACAATGGCAGTGGAGCCACCCACGGAACCAGCGGTGTGCACCCGCATCATGGGCTTGCCCATCGCCCCAAGGGCATCGGCCAGATAGCTCTCGGGCATGATCACGCCTTCGAACATGTCCGGCGCCTTGCCGATAATCACCGCGTCAATGTCATCGAAAGTCACATCCGCATCCGCCAGCGCCCGATCCACCGCCTCGCGCAGGAGGCCGGCGATCGACACATCGCTGCGCCGGGTTTTATAGCGGGTCTGGCCAATCCCGACCACTGCAGCCCATTCAGCCATTACGCGCCCTCCAGTACAGCGACCAGGTTGTGTTGCAGGCAGGGGCCACTGGTGGCATGTGCCACTCCGCGCCCGGCCTCACCATTGATTATCCGGCGGAATACCTCGCCCACCCTGGCCAGGCCAGAGGCCATCATCAGGTTGCCTGCAAGTACGCCACCACCGGGATTGACGACGGTATCGTCGCCCAGCCCCAGTGCCCGTGTCAGCAGGATTTCCTGGTGACTGAACGGCGCGTAGATTTCCGCCACATCCACCGGGCCCCGGTGAACGCCCGCGGCAGCGGCGGCTTGCCGGGTAGACACCGAGTCCGTCAGGTCGCGCAGGCAGGGGTTGTGATTCTCGATGCGATGATCAATGCCGGTAATGCGCGCGTAGGGCGCGCCCCAGGCTTGCGCCTGCTCCACCGTGGCGATGACCATCGCCGCGGCCCCGTCCGACACCGGGCAGCAGTCGGCGCGCCGCAGGGGTGCGACAAAGGCCTCCTCCGCCAGCAGTTCCTCGACAGTGAACTCCCCCGCCAGCTGCGCCAGCGGGTTGTCCATGGCGTTGCGCCGGGAGCGCGCCACCACAGCGGCCATGTCGCGCTCGCTGAGCAGCCCCTGCTCCAGCATCAACCGTGCCTGCAGCGCCGCCAGGGATACGGTGTCCAGCCACAGTGGGGCCAGATAGTAAGGGTCCAGGCGTTGCGACAAAACGATGGGCAGCTCGCCCGGCGAGGACTTGCCAAAACCGTAGATCAGCGCCGAATCGGCGTGACCCATGCGGATCTTGAGAATGGACTCGTACAGCGCCCAGGCCGCATCCATCTCGACATGGGACTCCTTGATCGGCGGCACCGCACCCAGGGCATCGACCCCGGCGACAAAGGCGAACGCGGCACCCTGCAGGTAGTCGCAGCTGCCGGAGCAGACGAAATCGACATCCTGGGCGCTGGCCAGGCCCAGCTGGCTGTACACCGCCTGCAGCTGGGGCATGATCAATTCGACCTCATTGGTGGCGCCCGCGTCGGCGACGCAGGGCGACTGGCTATAGGCGACAATGGCAATCTCGCGCACGCTCTAGCCCTCCAGTCCGGTGACCGGCAGCTTGCCGATCCTGTCCACGGGTACATCCGGTTCATCCAGCGGCCGGAAGTAAAGAATATTGTCCATCGCGTAACCCCACTCTTCCGCCGGCTTCCACAGCGCCTGGACGCGCTGGCCGATATGCACCTCTTCATTCACGCACTCGCTGAGCAGGTGAATGAAGGAGATGTTGGCACCGTCGGGGACGATATTGGCGACGATATACGGCGGCTCGATCGGGTTGCCGGGGATCGGGATCGAGACGATGGTGAAGGACTGGATCGTACCCTTGTCGGACAGCACCACCTCTTCTTCCGTGGGCACGCCGCAGGCGGGGCAGGAACCCCGCGCCGGTATGTAGACATTGCTGCAGCGGGGGCAGCGCTGGCCGGTGAGAACCCCTTCCTTGAGGCGACCCAGGAAGCGCGCTGGTGCGCTGCCGGCGGTAAACCGGTACTTGAGGTATACGGGGGCCTTGATGCCGGTGACATCGGCCTGTGGCTCGCTCATGACGCGGCTCCTCCCAGCAGGGTAAAACAACGGATATCGGTGATAAAGCCCTGGCGCTCAGCGGCCCAGCTGACTGCTACCCGGGCGCCGCTCGTGACCGCCTCTGCGGAGGGTGCTTCGAGGCAGTGGATCATCGCCACATCGGCGCCATCCAGCTGCACCATGGCCCAGGCAAACGGCTGCTGCAGGGGATGCGCTTCCCGCGGCTCGCTCACCCAGCACCAGCTGAGCAGGCGTCCCTCCTGCCCGACTTCGACAAACTCGTCGAGCGCCGCGCCGGTCACTGGATCGTATTCCGCCGGGGGTACCAGCACGCGGCCGTCACTGCCGCGAATCCCGTACACCCTGCCAACTCTCAGGCCGGTGAGAAACTTCCCCACCACGGGACCGGTGGAGCGGGTATAGGTAAATCCCAACTCGAAGTTCTGGCTCAGTGTTTCCGCAGCTGCCATATGCTGACGCTCCCTGCCTGTGTGAAGCACGGAGTATTCAACAGCGCCCCTCCCGGCTCAATGACGCAATGCAGCAACTGCCAGTGACATATCTGATCACCGCCGGGCGAGTGCCTGCGGGTTTCCCTGTTTATACCAGACCCCGGCTCTCCTGCGGCAGGCTTTGTGCGCACAGGGCAAAGCCGCTTAAGATGACGACAGACCGCAAAAACACACCGAGGAGAGACCCGCATGAGTATCGCCAGCATCGGCTACCTGAGAATCGCCGCCACTGACACGGCCGCCTGGATGACCTTTGGCACAGAGATACTGGGCCTGATGGATGCGGGCCGGGAAGACGCCGCGGGTGCCCGTTTCCTGCGCATGGATGACCACCCGTTCCGGTTCATGCTGGAGCCGGCAGAGACTGACGGCTTGCTCGCGGCGGGCCTGGAGTGCCGCGACCGCAGCGCCTGGCTGGATCTGTGTGAGCGCTTGCGCAATGCCGGCCACACCCTGGAGGACGGCGATGCTGCCGCGGCGGCGCGACGCTGCGTGACCGCATTCGTCACCCTGCAAGATCCCTGTGGCAATACCCTGGAACTGTACTACGGTCGCCGCCTGGATTATGCGCCCCTGATATCACCCACCGGCGTCAAACGCTTCATCACCGGCGACGAGTATACCGGCGACATGGGCTTCGGCCACGCGGTACTGCCGACGCCGGACATGGATGCGGCGGCCAGCTTCTACACCGACCTGCTCGGCCTCGGGGTCAGCGACGAACTCTACCCGCCGATGCCGGAGGGCGCACCGGAAACCAAAATCCTGTTCCTGCATGCGGACAACCCGCGCCAGCACTCCCTGGCCCTGTACAACCACCCCTATCCCGGCGACGTCGTCCACATCATGGTGGAAGTGAGCACGCTGGACGAAGTGGGCCGGGGCCTCGATCGCGCCAAGGCGGCCGGCCACAACATCCTCGCCAGTCTGGGCCGCCATGTGAACGACAACATGTGTTCCTTTTATGTGCTGGCGCCGGGTGGTATCGCGGTGGAGTATGGCTATGACGGCCTGCTGGTCGACTGGGACAACTATACGCCAACCGTCAGCACCGAGGGTGACCACTGGGGCCATGAGTACAACTTCCCCGGCTGATCAATTCCCCCGCGGCGCCTCGGGCCGAACCGGGATCCAGCGGTCGACAATGTAGTCCAGGGTGCCGTTGCGGCGCATCATCGACAGCGCCCGCGCCAGCTCAGCCGCCAGCGCCGGGTCGTCCGGGCGCACCGCCCAGGCCAGCGGCTCTTCGGTCAGCAGGTGGTTCTGGCTGATCAGGTCGGCGTAGGCATCCGAGGTTGCCAGCAGCCAGCTGGTCGCCGCATCGTGCACGAACAGGTCTGCCTCTCCCGCACGCAACGCGGCGAGCGCCTCTGGCACACCGGGATAGGCCAGTACTGTGGCATCGTCGAGATCGCGGCGGGCAAAGGCCTCACCGGCGCTATCGGTGACCACAGCGATGCGGATACCTTCGCGGTATATCGCCCATGGCTGACCCAAACGACTGACCCGATTGATCTGCATGATCGCCATCTGCCCGGCTTGCAGGTAAGGCTCCACGAACTGCACTCGCGCGGCGCGCTCCGGGGTCACGGACAGGCCCGACATGATGACATCGATCCGGCCCTGCTCCAGCGCCGGAATCAGCTCGGAAGAGGCCATTGCCAGCAACCGGGCGCCGCGGCCGATAATTTCGCCGACCGCGCGGGCATTGTCGGCTTCAAGACCGACTATCCGTTCGCCGTCGCGAAATGCCAGCGGCGGCTGCTCCGGGGTCACACCCACACGCAGGATTTGCGCCTGGGCGGTTGCCCCGGTGGTCGCGAGCAGCAAGCTCAATAGCAGTCGTCTGATCATGCGGGTTCTCTCTGCACAGAAGGTTGGCGGGAATCAGTCGGACACGGAGGGCAGGGACAGGCTGCGCCACACCGCCAGCACACCGGTCAGCGCCAGGAACAGCAATACCGAGGCAGTCCCGTAGACCGCATCGATAACGCCCAGGCCGGCGCCGGAAAACAGGAACAGGCCGATCACAGTATTACTGACCGCAGTATACTGGGCACGATTGTCGCTGGTAGCCATGTCCACCAGGTAGGTTTTGCGGCCGACCCGCGCGCCCTGATGGGCAACCGCCGCGCCAAACAGCAATAACGACGCCACCAACACCATGCCAATCGTCTCCGGCAGCAGCCAGTGCAGACCCAGCGCCACAGACATTACCACCACCGACAAGGCGCCAGCGGCTGCCATTACCCTGTGCGCACCAACATCAGACCAGCGCCCCCAGAATGGCGCCGACAACAGCCCAGCGGCACCCTCCGCCAGCAACAGCGCGGCGAAACCCAGCAGTTGGCCCTCGGCTGCACGCTGAATCAACACGACTATGTAGGGAATCGCAAAAGCAGAGCTGATCAGGAGCATGCGGGCAATGACGAAATCGCGGAACTGTTGATCACTGCGCAACAGGCTCAAGCTGCGCAGAGCCTCGATGATGGCATTCGAGCCGCCCTCCGTCGCGCCGGGCACCTCGGGCACAGCGGCGTAGACCGCCGCTGCGGCCAACCACAGCAGCGCCGCCAGCCCCAGGATAACTGCGAACAAGCTGGCACTCCCTGCCGAGCCCTGCCCCGCGAGGCCGGGGAAGAGCAGCAATAACACCGCCACGGCAAGCGTAACGGCTCCCGCGGCAGAGGCCGAGAGACCGCTGAGACGTCCGCGTCGTGACTTGGATATGGTCTTGCCGAGAACATCCTTGGCTGCAACCGAGCAGACACCGCGCGCCAGACTGAAGATTGCCAGCAGGGTTACCACGACCAGGCCCAGGGCGAACCCGCGCAACAGCAACACCGCGGGCACCATCAGCGCCAGCGCCAGCCCCTGGACCACGCTGCCCCAGACCCAGAACATTTTGCGTACAGCATGTTCGCGCACGAATTGGGCCACGAACAGCTGCGGCATAAGAGACAGGGATTCACGCAGGGGCACCAGCAGGGCAATGAAAATAGCCGGGGAACCGAGCGCCGACAGCATCCACGCCAGTACCAGGCGGCTACTGGTCAGGGCATCGCCAATCTTGGTGAGGGTTTGGGCCGACAACTGCAGGATGAAAGCCCGGGGCTGCTCATGGCAGGCAGAGTCAGGGATATCGCGGCAGACACGCGCGTCCTCTTCCTCTACCAGGAGGGAATAAATCTGGTCCGGCAGGTCGCCCCCCCGTGCGGCTCGGATCACGGCTTAATCGTCCTCCTCGGCGTCCCTGATCCGCTGCAGGCGGTCCTGTTCCTCTTGCAGCGCAGCGCGGATCTCCAGCATTACCGCATCCAGATCAGCGGGAGTCTCATCTTCCGCGGAGACACCGGTCAGAACGTGTTCCGGGGTGAGCTCCCCCTCCTCGAACAGCTCCCAGATCTCCTCACCGTAACGGGTAGTGAGCAACTCGGGGGCGAACAGACCATAGTAGTCCGTCACTCTTCGCACGTCGCGCAACAGCATGCTGCGGGCGTTGTTGTTGGCAGCAGCATCGACTGCCTGGGGCAGGTCTATAACCACCGGGCCGTCCGGATCCACCAGAATGTTGAACTCCGACAGGTCGCCGTGAATCACCCCGGCACAAAGCATGCGCACCACATAGCGCAGCATCTGAGCATGGTCTTCCAGTGCCTGCTCCGGAGACATGGTGACATCCGCCAGACGCGGGGCGACGTCCCCGCTCTCATCGGTGATCAACTCCATGAGCAGCACACCGTCGAAACAACCCAAAGGTTCGGGCACACGGACGTCGGCGCGGGCGAGCCGGTACAGGGCATCGACCTCCGCGTTCTGCCAGGTCTCTTCCTGTTGCTTGCGGCCATAGCTGGAGCCCTTCTCCATGGCCCGGGCCCGGCGGCTGTTGCGCACCTTGCGTCCCTCGGTGTACGCGGCAGCTTTCTTGAAGCTGCGCTTGTAGGCCTCCTTGTAGATTTTGGCACAGCGGGTGCGGCCGCCACAGCGGACCACGAATATATCGGCCTCCTTGCCACTCATGAGGGGGTAGAGCACCTCATCGACCAGGCCGTCCTCAACCAGGGGCTGCAGGCGAGGCGGTACTTTCATAAACAGGATTCCGGCGGCAAATTTGCCTGCCAGTCTAGCATGAAAAACCTGATCGCCTGTGCACTGGCGGAGCCGTCCAGGACGCGACAGGTGGCATATTCTCGCATCGTTAAGGTATGATTCCCGCTTTGTCGGCAAGAGCTATCATTCTATGCGCCTGTTGCGACCGCTGCTCGCAGTCATAGCCCTGTTTATCGTATGGTTACTTTGGGGCGGCCTGTACAAGACGCCTGTCCTGCAACTGGGCATCGCTTCCTGTTGCCTGGTGGCGTGGCTGACGCACCGCATGGCGCGCCCTGATCAAGAGACCCACGGTTGGGCGCTGTATTACCGAGTACCCATCTACTGGATATGGCTGCTGGGCCAGATGATTGTTTCCAACATACAGGTACTGCGCATGGTTTTGGGGCCATTGTCCGCCCTGTCACCGACGATCGTAGAGGTGGACGCCAAGGCTTCCAGCAAGTTCGCCCTGACCCTGCTGGGCAATTCCATAACGCTGACTCCGGGAACCCTGACCATCGATATTGACGACAACAAGATTACCGCCCACTGTCTGACGGCAGCAACTGCAAGAGACCTTGAGACCGGCGCCATGATCCGACGTGTTGCGGCCGTGGATCCGAACTGATGCTGCTGGTCGCCGCAATCGCCATTCTGGTCACCATGGCCCTGGCGCTGGCACGCGCGCTGCTGGGGCCCAGCGTCTACGATCGGGTGCTAGCGGTAAACATGTTCGGCACCAAAACCGTGCTCCTGATTGCCGTCATGGCCTTCGCCATGGGTCGCACAGACTTCCTTGACCTGGCCCTGGCCTACGCCTTGATCAACTTTATTGGCGTACTCGCGGTGCTCTGGTTCGTACACGAAAGCCGGCTGCGGGAACAACATCGTGCGGCAGCCACAGACCACAGCCAGGCACCGGAGAGCGACAGGGAATGAACGACATCCTGGAACTGCTCTCGGCGCTGCTGGTGGTTAGCGGCAGTCTTTTTGTACTCGCCGGCGGCATCGGCGCGTTGCGCATGCCCGACTTCTACACCAGAATCCACGGCGCCAGCCTGACGGACTCGCTGGGGCCAGTGCTGATCCTCGGCGGGCTAATGTTCCATGCCGGGCTGTCTCTGGTAACGGTGAAACTGGCGGCGGTCATGCTGTTCCTGATGGTCACCTCACCCACCGCCAGCTACGCGCTTGCCAACGCCGCGTTGTTGGCCGGATTGCGCCCCGAAGGGATGGAGAGCAAAGGGCCCAAGATAGACACCGGGGAACAGGAGGACGCAAAGTGACTACCCTGCTAATCGGAGTCTTCCTCCTGTCCTTGCTGGTTATAACTGCCATTGCCATTGTGCGCGCGACCGACCTGTTCTCGGCGGTGATGCTGTCCGGCATTTTCAGCCTGCTCATGGCTCTGAACTTTTTCCTGCTGGACGCGGCCGATGTGGCGCTGACCGAAGCCGCGGTAGGTGCCGGCGTGGCCACTGTACTGTTGCTGGCGGGCCTGCGCCTGACCCCGTCCACCGAGGCCAAGGGGCGTTCCCTGAGTACCCTCTCGGTGGTGGTGATAGCAGCCGTCGCCCTGCTGATGATCTATGCGAGCTTTGGCCAACCCACTCTGGGTGACCCCACTGCACCAGCCCAGCAGCACGTCGCTCCCTGGTATATCGAAAATACACCTGAACTGGTGGACATCCCCAATATCGTAACCGCAGTGCTGTCAAGCTACCGTGGCTACGACACCCTGGGCGAAGTGTTCGTGGTATTGACTGCGGGTATCGGCGTCATGTTCCTGCTGGGTGGCGGCCGGGGCAGGCCCTTTTCACGACTCGACAGCAATGTCGAGGAGGGTCTGAGCAAGCACCTGATCCCCAAGGTCATGGCGCGCCTGCTGGTACCCTTTATTCTGCTGTTTGCCCTGTTCATTCAGTTCCACGGGGAATACAGTCCGGGCGGCGGATTCCAGGCGGGAGCCATCTTTGTCGCCGGTATCATCCTGTTCTCACTGGTCCGTGGGGAGCGCCTTACGCTGGCGGTCATTCCGCCGCGGGTACTGCTCTGGATGAGCGCCGGTGGCGCCCTGCTCTACGGCTCCGTCGGTATTGCCGGCATTGCCATGGGCGGCAACTTCCTCGACTACTCGGTACTCGCGGAAGATCCGGTGCTCGGCCAGCACATCGGCATCATTGTCATAGAGCTGGGCGTCGGACTGACTGTTACCGGTGTCCTGTTGTCCATTTTCCACGCTTTTTCTGCCAGAGACTGATTCACCATGAAACTGCTGGGCCTTTTCAATTATTGGGTGTTCGCGGTACTGCTGATGATTGGCCTTGCCACCCTTATCAGCAGACAGAACCTGGTCAAGAAAATCATGGCGCTGGCCATCTTCCAGTCCGCCGTATTCCTGTTCTTCATTACCATGAGCAAGATCGATGATGGCACCGCGCCCATCATCCAGGCTGGCGTGGACAACCAGATCTATTCCAACCCGTTACCGCAGGTGCTGATCCTGACTGCGATAGTGGTGGGCATTTCCACCACAGCCCTGGGGCTTGCCATCGTGGTGCGCCTGTACGAGGAGTACGGCACCATAGAAGACAATGAAATCCTGGCGATGGACCGCAACGCGTGAATCTGGCCGACCACCTGCCGGCGCTGCAGGTCGCCCTGCCGTTACTGACCGCCCCACTGGTGATCTTGTTGCGGGCTGGCTTCCTGGCCTGGCTGGCCGCACTAATCGCCAGCCTGGCATCGCTGGGGCTGGCGATCCTGTTGACCATAACGGTACTGGAGACCGGCACCCAGCAGTACGCCGTAGGTGGCTGGCAGCCGCCGTTCGGTATCGCCCTGACAGTTGATGGCCTCAGTGCCTTGGTCCTGCTGCTGATCACCGGCGCCTCATCCCTGGCGCTGGCCGGGGGCCGCCAATCTCTTCGCCTGGATATCGACAACCGCCGGGCTCCCATGTTCTACGGGGCGTGGCTGATCGCCATGGCCGGGCTCTGCGGCATCGCCGTCGCCGGCGATGCCTTCAACGTTTTCGTGTTCATGGAAATTTCATCCCTGGCCACCTATATCCTGATCGCCGCGGGGCGCGACCGGCGCGCGCTGTCGGCGGTATTCAAGTACCTGATCATCGGCACTATCGGCGCCACGTTCTACCTGATCGGCGTCGGCTTCATCTACATGATGACCGGCACCCTGAATTTCGCCGACATGGCCCTGCGCTTGAACGATGTCATAGAAACGCGCCCGATCATCATTGCCGCCGGCTTCATCACCATCGGCCTGGCGCTGAAAGCGGCCATATTCCCTCTGCACATCTGGCTGCCCCGCGCCTACACCTACGCACCCAACGCGGTTACCGTGTTCATTGCCGCCTGCTCCACCAAAGTTTCCATCTACGTCTTGCTGCGCTTCAACTACGCGGTATTCCACGGCAACTTGCTCGGCCATTCCGACCTGTTCACCGTGTTCATTATTCCCCTGGCGCTGTCGGGTATCCTGCTGGCTTCGGCGATAGCCATTTACCAGGGCAACGTCAAAAAGATGCTGGCCTTCTCTTCGGTGGCGCAGATCAGCTACATAGCATTGGCCGCGGGCCTGGCCTCCCAGTCTGGCTTGATGGCAGCACTGCTGCACATGTTCAATCATGCGCTCGCCAAGGGCACCCTGTTCCTGTGCGTGCTGGCCTTTGTGCTCACCTCACGCAGCGCGACCATCACCGATCTGCACGGGATAGGCCGCCGCATGCCCTGGACCATGGCCGCCTTTGTCCTCGCCAGCCTGAGCCTCATAGGCGTCCCCGGCACTGCCGGCTTTGTCAGCAAGTGGTACCTGGTGGTCGCCGTGATGGAGGTGCCGGGCTGGGGTATACCGCTGGTGATCGCCATCATTGCCAGCTCCCTGATGGCCGTGGTGTACCTGTGGAAGTTTATTGAGGCCGCCTATTACGGCGAAGCGCCCAATGGGGAAACCGGGACCATGGAAGTTGCCCTGCCGCTGCGAGCGTTGATCTGGGTGGCAGCCCTCAGCAATGTCTACTTCGGTCTGTTCCCGCAGCTGCCGCTGGCGCTGGCCCAGAGCGGCACCGGCACCCTGCTTGGAGGCCTGCACTGATGGGCGCGAACACCCTGCCAGTGATTCTGCTGCTGCCACTGCTTGGGGCGATCGGCATCGCCTGTACTGCACGCTGGCCCAACGTCCGGGAAACCGTCAGCGTGCTCACCGCGCTGGGGCTGGCCGTTGTGGTGTTCTCCTGGTTCCCGGAAGTGTCGGCCGGCGCCCGCCCCCACATTATCCTGTCGGAACCGCTGCCGGGCCTGACTCTGGCGCTGTCCCTGGAGCCGCTGGGGATGATGTTTGCCTGTATTGCCTCGTTCCTGTGGATTATCAATACCATCTACTCGATCGGCTACATGCGCGGCAACAGGGAAAAACACCAGACCCGGTTCTATATCTGTTTTGCGCTGGCTATCGCCGCGGCAATGGGGATCGCCCTGGCCGACAACCTGTTCACCCTGTTCCTGTTCTACGAAATCCTCACCCTTTCGACCTACCCGCTGGTAGCACACAAGGGAGACCCCAAGACCATAGCCTCCGCTCGTGTCTACCTCGGCATCCTGATCGGAACCTCTATCGGCCTGCTGCTGCCGGCGATCATCTGGACCTACGTCGCCACCGGCACCACCACCTTCACTCTCGGAGGGATCATTCAGGGCAATGTACCCGGGCCCGCGGTGGGGCTGCTACTGGGCCTGTTTGTCTTTGGTGTGGGCAAGGCCGCGATCATGCCGGTGCACCGCTGGCTGCCGGCAGCCATGGTGGCACCGACGCCGGTCAGCGCCCTGTTGCACGCGGTCGCGGTGGTCAAGGCCGGCGTCTTCTGCGTTACCAAAATCATTATTTACATATTCGGTGTCGACTTCCTGTTCAGCCAGCCCAGTGCCCAATGGCTACAATATATTGCGGCGTTTACCATTATCAGCGCCAGCGTTGTGGCGCTGTATCAGACCAACCTGAAGCGGATGCTGGCCTACTCTACCATCGCCCAGCTCTCCTACGTCATCATGGCGACCGTGATCCTGAAGCCGCTGGCGGAGATTGGTGCGGCGGTGCATATCGCGGCCCACGCCTTTGGCAAGATCACCCTGTTTTTCGCCGCCGGAGCGATCTATACCGCTGCCCACAAGACCGAGCTGTGGCAACTTGCGGGCATCGGCAGGCGTATGCCCATTACCATGGCGGCCTTCACCATCGGTGCCCTGAGCATGATTGGCGTGCCTCCCACCGTCGGCTTTGTCTCCAAGTGGTTTATCCTGGCCGGCGCCTTCCAGGCGGAAAACTACCTGGCGATCTTCACCATCATTGCCAGCACGGTCCTGAATGCAATGTACTTCCTGCCGATTATCTACTTCGCCTGGCTGGCCCCAGACGCGCCGGACGTAGACATGAACCACGGCGAGGCGCCGCCAGCCATGCTGTTGGCGCTCGGCGTCACCGCCGCCCTGACCATCGGATTTTTCTTCTTCAACCAGCCCCTGCTGGATCTTGAATCCCAGTTGGTAGAGAGTCTGCCGTTATGAACTCACCCGACAATCATTGGCTTACCCGACCCGGCACTATCCGCTGGCTGTGGATCATCGGTTACACGATGCTCGCAGTGACCGTGGCTCTGCAATGGCTGGTGCCCGTCAAGGGCCACTTCGGCATCGACGGCTGGTTTGGCTTCGGCGCCCTGTTCGGGTTTTTCAGCTGCGTCCTGATGGTCTTCGGGGCCAAGTTGCTCGCCGTGTTCCTGAAACGTCCGGACAACTACTACGATGTTTGAAGTCCTGCCACCTGCCCTTGCCTTGATTGCGGGGGCGCTGCTGACCGCCGCCATCGGTTCGCGCCGGCTGCGCGCCTTTGTAGTGATCGGCGCTCCGCTGCTGTGTCTGTACGGGATCTGGCAGGTTCCGGACGGAGTGAGCCTTGAAGGCGCCTTCCTGGGTTACCCCCTGGAACTGGTGGAGGGCAGCCCGGTACGCCGGCTCTTTGCCACCATCTTTGCCATCATGTCGGCCACCGGTGCCGTATTCGCCTTCAACGATGCCCGGCGCACGGAACTGGTGGCAGCCCAGTTTTACGCCGCCGGTGCGGTCGGCGTCTGCTTCGCCGGCGACCTGCTCACCCTGTTTGTATTCTGGGAACTGATGGCCCTCTTTTCCACTGTCGTTGTATGGTGCGGTGGCACGGAAAAGGCGCGCGCCGCCGGCATACGCTATGCCATCATGCACCTTCTGGGCGGCGTCATTCTCAAGGTAGGTATTGAAGGCTTGCTGATCAGTACCGGGTCACTGGATGTACGGCCGCTACAGGCCAATGACTTCAATACCTGGATGATTTTGATTGGCGTCCTGATCAACGCAGCCGCGCCGCCGCTGTCGGCCTGGCTGTCCGACGCCTACCCAAACGCCAGCCCCACCGGCTCGGTATACCTGTCGGCCTTCACCACCAAGACTGCGATACTCGCCTTGATCCTGCTGTTCCCGGGTGAGTCGGTCCTGATCTGGGTCGGCGTATTCATGATCTTCTACGGCATCATCTATGCCCTGCTGGAAAACGACATCCGCCGCATTCTGGCCTTCTCCATCGTCAACCAGGTGGGCTTCATGGTTTGCGCTGTGGGCATCGGTACGGAAATGGCGATCAACGGCGCCGCCGCCCACGCCTTCGCCCACATCATCTACAAGGCGCTGCTGTTCATGAGCGCGGGGGTTGTGGTGATGCGCACCGGCATGCACCTGTGTACCGATGTCGGTGGCCTGTTCCGTACCATGCCTGTCACCATGTGGTGTGGCATGATCGGGGCCCTGGCAATCTCCAGCTTCCCGCTCACTTCGGGGTTCACGACCAAGACCATGATTTCCCAGGCCTCCATCGACGAGGGGCTGGTGTTGGTGTACTTCCTGCTGGCCGCGGCTTCTGCCGGGGTATTCCTGCACGCCGGTATCAAGTTCCCCTGGTTCGTATTCTTCCAGAAGGATTCCGGGCTGCGTCCCAAGGATGCACCCTGGAACATGACCCTGGCGATGCTGTTCTTCGCCGGCCTCTGTATCCTGCTGGGGGTCTTCCCGCAACTGCTCTACCCGCTCTTGCCCTACGCCGTTGACTACGAGCCCTACAAGGCAGGCAAAGTGCTGTTTTACCTGCAACTGCTGTTGTTCTCGGGTCTCGCGTTCTTCCTGCTGTTGCCCTGGATGCAGCGCACCTTGACCATTTCGCTGGATGTGGACTGGCTCTGGCGCAAGGGCCTGCCGCTACTGACTCGCTTTGGGGCCCGGATCGGATCGCCACTGGTCAGCGCCTTACAATCCCGTTTCGCCCAGGCCTCTATAGCCGTTACCAGCACTGCCCGCAACACCATGGACCACGCAGGACCCCTGGGGCGTTCCTGGGAGATCGGCACCACGGCGCTGTGGATCGTGCTGCTGCTGATGGTCTACGTGTTTGCGTACTACTTGTTCTGACCATAAAAAACCCTCTGTGCCAGATGAGAAAGAGGGTTTGTCTGGTGGAGCTAGACGGGATCGAACCGTCGACCTCTTGCATGCCATCTTCGCCCCGCTGGATAGCGACTATGCCGCCCTGCCCCCTGGTCAGAAATTCAAGGGGGCGAAGCCGATTGGAAGACGCATTCAGCTAGCCATGTGGATCTGTCTCAGCACGCTGTGCCGCATCGGGGAGCTGATGCAAGCCGAGTGGTCCCATGTTGATCTTGATGCCGCCACCTGGCTCATTCCTGCCCCCAACACCAAAGGCCGACGCCGCCAACGACAGGACCACCACGTCTTTCTGTCGCGGTTTCTGGTTTTACCCCGGTGTTACCGAGATCTTAGGGTAAGAGCGTTCAGTCAACGGAGTTGGGCGGTGCCTTGAGCGTCGACAGCAGATTTCTGCGATCTGGATGACTTAATTTGCCAATACCCGTTGAACACATGCCCTACTTCAAGCGGAATATCAGGTATGTCAGCCCTAGCCCAAGAAGCGCTGCGATCGACAATAAGCTCCATACACGCAGGAAGCCGCCAGGATAATAAGAAAGTGCGGTCTTGCTATCGAACATGGCTCTATGGTTCAACCATGCGATGAATGGGCCAATCAAAAAGGTTATTAAGCCCAGAAAATCAATTAGGACCGTAAAGGATTTCGCAAAACCGACGATGACGGTGAAAGCCGCAGAACACAGTATGATCATCGTTACTCTGTAACGTTGCACTTCGGTTTGTTCATAAGCAGGACTTTTCACCATATGCCAAAGCGCGACAGAAACCCGCGTCAAGCCGTCTACTACGGTAATCAAGGTCGAAAAAATAACAAGAAACGCTGCTCCAGCGACAATAGGAAAGGTCCAAGCACCCAACACATCAGTGAAGACCTGCAGCAGTTGCTCAGCAAAGCCTATGTTAGATTTTTCAATTACTATGCCGTTGTTATGGAGTAAAGCAGCGCCGAGCACTATAAAGCACAACGCTAAAAAACACGTCGTGATGTAGCCAATATCGAAGTCTAAGCGGACCCCCCGGCTATCTCTAGCGGCCAGTCCTTCATATTTAGCGACCGTCCACAGTGATTGCATGACCGATGCCGTCGGTGTGGTTGGCATGAATCCAATTAAAGGGAGCAAATACAGCACCAGCGTACCGTCTATCATTGGTGGCAGGAAGACTAGCGGACTTTGGAATAACCTTGGTGTGGCTAGACTTGTTGCAACAAGAATGAGTATCGTGAAAAGCACGACCATGACCGTCGTCATACTCTCAAGGAGGCGATATTTCCCGCTGATAAGAAGAGCGGTAATTATTGAGAGAAGGCCTGCACTGACAGCCACACCCGGTAACTGCGGCACAAGGGCACTGTGCACCAGCCCCGTGAGAAACAGCGTAATTGCTGCTATCACAAACGCGGCACCGCCGACTTCAAATAGCGCGTATATCACTATCGCCCATCGGCCTTGCTTGCGATAGCTTTCGATGAGGGTCTGGCCCGTCGCTGCCGCGTAGTCCCCACCGAAACGTAGGCTTGGGTATTTTATGATACAGGCAAGGATAATGAGTCCCATTAGGGCGAGCCCGTGACTCGCCCCTGCCCGCGTGGCCTGCACCAGATGCGACAATCCAACTGCAGAGGCAGCAAAAAGCAGCCCGGGACCAAAACTTGCCCTTAGTCGTGCGAAGGCCGACTCGGAAGAGTCCTTCAAAATCAGTGAGCCCTACATGAGATTAAAATGACTTTTCAACGCTGAGATACCAATTGCGCGGCCTTGCAAATGTGCCTAGGTCGTAGCCGAGAGCGGCATTCGCATCAGCGGAGACAAGATAACGTGCATCTGTAAGGTTATTGATTCCAAAGACCACCTGCCAATCATCATCCACGCTGAGCCAGCTGACAGAGGCGTTCACATATGAATAGCCATCTTCATTTGTCGCGATTCTATTTTGTGGCTCGAAAAACAGCTCTCCGGAAACAAAGGCATCTGCGCGCAATCGAATCGAGCCCAGATCCCCATTCAGGGGGTATAGATAACTGCCGCCAATCGCGACAGTGAACGGTGGTGTGCGAATGAATTCATCATCTTCAGTGATTTCCGTCCCGGTACCCTCCACATTCAAGTATTTGGCTTCCAGTACACCGACTGAAACATCAATCAACAGGTTTTCGACAGGCGTAATCGTACCTTCGATCTCAACCCCGTAGATTTCTGCCTTTGCGCCGTTGAACGTTTCTGTTGCAATTGATCCCGGAGGCGCTCCGGAAATTTGAACGTTAGTGTAATCAGTATAAAACGCCGAAGCGTTAAGGCGCAGAAAATCATTGTCGAATTTTACCCCGAGCTCTGAGGATTTTACTTCCTCTGGCTCGAAACTGTCTGGCATGGCGATGCCGCCAGGTGCAAAGCCTACGAGCCTCTGATTAAACCCACCGCTCTTAAAGCCGGTTGACCACGAGACATAAGCATTCAGCGAATCCGTAAAGTCGTATTGCACAATACCGCGGTAATTGACTTCGGAGAAATCTAAAGACTGTGGGTTGGAAAATCCGATAGCCTCGGTAACTGGATCGCCCACAATTGTGCCTGGACTGCGGCCAGGTACGCTAGCGCTGGTAAAACTGGCTTCTTTACGTTCGTCTGTATAGCGCACACCGGCTATGATTCTTAGGTGATCTGTTACGGGGACAGTTGCCTCAGCGAACAGGGCGACAGAGCGGTTAGAAATATCAGTGACGCCTACCTCACGCGGGAAAGGCGCTGGAGACGGTGGAATATCGATGATCGCGGTATTAAATCCATCTTCCAGGAAAACGAAGCCTCCTACTACAAAGCTTGCGAAATCATAATCACCAAGAAGTTGCAGTTCCTGACTGATTTGGGATTGCCGGTAGACATCCTCAGAAGAAAAATTGCTGATTGATGCTGGATTGCGGTTAAATTCCCCGTCTATGTCGCGGTAAGCAGTAACCGACTTGATCGCCAGGGTTTCCGTAAGATTGTAGTCAGCTGTGAGCGCCAGGCCGAAATTGTCCAGACTATTGGTATTAGGCCCTTGCGCGGCACTGGATGTAGCACGGAAATAATCAGTGTTGCCTCCATCCACACTACCATCAGCCGAGCGTGCCAGGGTAACTTCGGCAAGCCCACCTTCATCCTCCTGCACGTAATCCGAGCTAATCGTAAGCCGCAGTTTCTCGATAGGCGTCCAGACAGCTTTGATGCGACCTCCACGAACGTTGTCGTCGCCCAATTCCCGCCCGGACGCGTCAATCACTGTCCCTTCTTGACTGCGCACAAGCCCGCTGACAATCACACCGAAATCCTCAGTCAGCGGGACGTTCAAAGAGCCGTAGGTCTCTATACGCTCATCGCCACCCACAATGACGCGAATATCGCCGCCAAACTCGTCCGATGGGTCGGTAGTGGTAATGGAAATCGCCCCGCCAATGGTATTACGCCCAAAGAGAGTGCCTTGTGGGCCACGCAGAACTTCGATGCGTGCAACATCCACCAAGTCGACAGCAGATCCGATGACGCGTGCGTAGTAAACACCATCCACATAGAGACCCACACCGGGGTCCGTCACCAAAGAAAAATCATTTTGACCAACGCCGCGAACGAAAAGATTGGCCTGCGCTCCTGACCCGGAACCACCGCCAAATCCAAAGCTCACATTTGGCGCGAAATCTGAGATACCAGCCGCATTTTGTATGTCACGAAGCTTTAGCCCGTCACCTGTCATGGCTGTAATCGAGATAGGGGCATCTTGCAGACTCTCCGTAGTTTTACGAGCCGTAACAGTGATCTCCTCAAGAACCAGACCGCGGGCAGCGCTCTGTGTTTGAGCAAAGGCGTCAACAACGGCACTGGCAGCAACGAGAGCAGTAAGCGCGAACGATGTAGCTTTTCCGTGGAGAGGGTTTAGCAGGTCATAAATACGTAGTGTTGTTTTATTTTTCATGAGAACATCCCTTTTTAGATGTAACATCTATGAGCATTTGAGCATTTTTAAAGTGACAAATGTCATCTAGAATGTAACAAACGTTACCTATATTGGCAACCCCTTTGTGAAACATGGCTTCACCTGGCCTATCGCATGAGGACATCGGCAGACAATTGGACGAAACATCTGTGACACAGAACAAAAATGACTCTCACTCAATCGAAGGGCTATCGATCTACTTCATAATGCTGTCTGTGACTAACTTAACGGCTCAGCCTTTCTCCCGGTGGTTTGAGAAGCGCTTTGATATTTCTTTGAATGAGTGGCGGGTCATGTACATCATCGCGCTCCATCCCAAGATCTCCCAAAGTAACGTGGCATATTATTTAGGCATGGATAAAATGGCGGTATCCCGGGCAGTTCGCCGCCTATTGAAGCACAAACGAGTCATTCGTCAGCCGCAGAGCGGCAAAAAACGGGAGATGTCGCTGTCTCTGAGCGCGGCTGGAAAACAGCTTTATAATGTTATTGCAACAGCTGGCGCTTTACGCGAAGAGCGCCTTCAGAAGGGCTTCAAGCCCTATGAGCTAGAGGCGATGCGCGACTACTTAAACCGCTTTCATGCAAATGCCCGAACCATGTCGGAGGATGACGACTTGGAATAGCGAAGTGATCTGCGGCTTTAAAAGCCAAAGAGATCAGGCATTTCCTTGCCATGTTCCCACGGGGCTGGCCCGTCAGCCCAGGCAAGACAGAGCGCGCCAAATTCTGTTTTAAGCCGCACACTGGTCCCAGGCTCTATGATGACAAAGTCGCCCGCTGACGCCAGCAAATCATTGACCATCAAAGCGCCGCCACGAATCCAGAATTCAATACTATCCGAGGCAACGAACGTCGTGCTCTGCGCTCCCGGCAGGCATTGCAGCTGCGAAAAACGTTGCTTACCACCAATCGGAGCATAATCAAAAACCATGCGGCGGGAGATGTGACCGCACGCTGTGGGCTGACCCAAAACGCTATCGACATCAATATTCAGATCGGGCAACGCTTCTGGATTGTCATTTGTAATCGCGCTGTATCGGGCGCCCGCATGGAGACGGTGTAAAGGCTCATCACTTGGTGGATAGATGGCAGGGCCCTCCATACGAGACACAAGCACCGATCGACTGTAAGCTATTGCATCATGGGTTGCGCCTTTTAGATTGATTCCAGCCTCGCCAGGTCTGGCCGAACCCTGGTAGTCAGTCAAACCACCATCAATAAAATAACTGATTGCTGTTGCCTGATGTTGATGAAGGCCGCTCGTCACCATTGGGTCAAACGCAATATAGCCGAGAAATAGTCCTTTTAATTCATCCTCACGAACAATCTTCTGGTAAATGCCAGGTTTTCCGGCTTCGACCCAGGGCGAATCTTTTATCGACACGACATATATACCTGGTTGCTTCGCAACCTGGCTGTTCGTTCGCTTTAACGCTTTATCCATAGCACTTTTCCAGAAGTATATTATTTGTAACGTATGTTACTTCAATAGGTCTTGTCAATATTAAAATGGTACGACGCAAGGAACGCTACGCATGAGTAATGGAAAGTAGGGTATTCGGACGAAATCCAGTAGCGCCCTACAGGCTGAGGGGTGTGCGCTCGTTTGTTCCCTGAGCGATATTTATGCCCCGGTTTGCTTCTGGAAAGTAAGATGCTATTTGTTGCTGCTTAGGAACCAATTTGGCAGGATTGGGCTTTGTTTTCCAAATTACAGAGAGGAATCTTGCTTTGGTGCTGAATAGGGTGGAAAGAATCATTCTGCGTGAGCTGCAATCGCATGGCCGCATGTCAAACGTTGACCTTGCAGAGGCGGTTGGCCTGTCGGAATCGCCGTGCTTTCGTCGCATGCGCGCCCTCGAAACGGCGGGTGTGATCGAAGGGTCTCAAGCCCGACTTAATCAGCGGGCGTTGGGGCTTTGAAGTGTCCATAAAAGCTGGGTAGAACCCCATATTCTTCTATTGGAATAAAAGTCACTAAGCGAAAAGATTCGCACCTTGATGCAGTGTAGGCGTAGAAATAATTCATTGGAAAGGCATCACCATGAAACCTTGGTCCACCTTCCATAGATTCAGAACAAGATTTAATACGTTTCACAGTGGTACCTGCCGGTGCAGCGCATGGTAGCTATCAAATCCGACCAATTCAGGGCATTGTCGCTGCAGATTTTTTGGAAAGATGCCTCGACTCCCTCTTCCATTCCCTTCAGGCCGCAGATGTACACATAAGTTTCATCGTCCTGCAGAAGCCGCGCAATATCGCCTGAACGAGTGAGCATGCGGTCCTGCACGTATTCTTTCGGCTTTCCGGGCAATCGCGAAAACACCAGCTCTTTGTCAAGAAAACTGGCGGGTAATCTACTAAGCGGACCGAAGTACGGCAACTCCTCTGGCGTGCGCGCGCCAAAGAACAGCATAAGCCTTCCCTCAGCCAGTGGCCTGGTGCGCCTGCGTTGCTCTGTCATGGCACGAAAAGGCGCCGAGCCCGTGCCGGTACAAATCATAATAATGTTGGCGGTGGGGGCATTGGGCATCAGAAACGTACTGCCAAATGGCCCCGTCACTTCCACTGTATCGCCCTTGACAAGATCACACAAAAAGTTTGAGCAAAGGCCTGGTATCTTCTCGCCCGATTCTGACTCGATTACCCGCTTTACTGTGAGGGACAGGTTGTTGTGATTGGGGCGTTCGCCATTGCGGGGGCTGGCTACGGAGTACAGACGTATCGGGTGAGCGCGTCCGCTCTCGTCACGCCCTGGAGGGACGATACCGATACTTTGACCCTCCAGTACCGGGAAGGCAGAGGCACCGAAATCAAGCACGATATGGTGAATATCGGATTCGGTCTCCGAGTTGGTGATCGTATAGTTGCCAGCCACCCGCCCAACCAGAGGTTCAGTTCTGGAAAATAGATTGATATAGGGTTCCGAGGCAGAGACGGGACGTACCGATCGCCCACCCTGGCCTGCATGTGCTTGCTGCAACAGGTTCTGAACCTCCAGTTCCAGGGCTTCATCCCGGTCACCGGAATCCTCTACGATCTCCAGTTGTTCAGGCAAATCCTCCCACTCTAACTGTTCTTCCAGCGAATAACTGCGTTCCACCACACGCCAATTGTCGATCGAGCCCGTGGGACAGGGTGAAATGCAGTCAAGGCAAAAATTACACTTGGACGCATCCACCACATAATTATCGGCATTGTGGGTAATGGCATTTACCGGGCAGGTTTCTTCGCAGGTGTTGCAGCGAATACATATTTCCGGATCAATCAGGTGCTGTCGTGTCGGCTGCATATTCCCGTTGTCCAGTATCCTAACACTCGTGCAATTTCACATACTCGAAGTCTCCGGGCTTGCGATCAATACCCACCTTCGGCTCTGCAATCCAGCTAGCATACTTACCCGGCGAGGTTTCTGAAATCATCAGTGAATTGATGAACGCAAGATCACTGCCGGACGCGAGGTACTCATCGCGAGAGTTCTCCCAGGTACCGGCATCGATGACTTCCCCTGCGGGAGTCACTGAAAGATCGGAAAACTCGCCCACTGCCCTGTTGAATGCGATGTGTGGTAGGGCGAGTTCAAACTCGATACCGGTCTTGGCGATGATCTTGTTCCAGCGGCCAACACCGCCTTGCGCATCGACCACGTAATCGTCACGCAGGCGTGCATTAAGCGCATTTAACGCAGGCTCCTCCACCGTCGTGAACTTGCCTTCAATACACCTGATGACCGGATAAGTGGCACTGTGCAACTGATGGTCGTCTTCGATCTTGGTCTCCTGGAAGCGACCCTTGATTCCAGCCTCGAAGGCAGCTGCAGCATTTGTGGACACCTCTGCACCAAATAGGTCCAAGGTTACAGCGAAGTGGAAGTTGAGCTTTTTCTGTATCGTGGGCAGATCGATCACGCCCAACTTGCGCACATTCTCGATATCATTGACATCATTTATCCCGGCTTCGACCATCGCTTCACAGGTGCGCTGAATGGTGCGGCCAACACCAGTCTCACCCACGAACATATGATGTGCTTCCTCGGTGAGCATGAACCGGCAGGTACGCGACAGCGGGTCAAAACCGGATTGAGCCAGAGCTTCCAACTGCATCTTTCCATCGCGGTCGGTAAAATATGTAAACATGAAGAATGACAACCAATCAGGTGTAGCCTCATTGAACGCGCCAAGAATGCGAGGGCGATCCTCGTTTCCAGAGCGGCGCTGTAACAGACCCTCTGCCTCCTCGCGACCGTCGCGCCCAAAATACTTTTGTAGAAGGTAGACCATGGCCCAAAGGTGGCGCCCCTCCTCCACATTGACCTGAAACAGGTTGCGCATGTCATAAAGCGAAGGTGCGGTCATTCCGAGGTGACGCTGTTGTTCAACCGACGCGGGCTCCGTATCGCCCTGAATCACCAGCAGTCGGCGCAGCAAAGAGCGGTACTCGCCTGGCACCTCCTGCCAAGCCGGTTCACCCTTGTGCTTACCGAAAGGGATGGTGCGGCCCTCTTCCTGGTTGGCGAGCAGAATACCCCAGCGATACTCAGGCATTTTTACATGATCGAACACCGCCCAGCCTTTTGGATCCACACCTACCGCTGTGCGCAGATAGACCTCAGCGTTCTGGAAACCTTCCGGTCCCATGTCTTTCCACCAGTCGATAAAGCCCGGATGCCACTCTTCCAGCGCTCGTCTGAGACGTCGGTCCGAAGCAAGCTCGACATTATTGGGGATTAGATCGTCGTAGTTCACTTCCTGTATCGGCTGATTCATAACTTACACTCTCTCCAGGTCATATTCCGGGCGGGTACCGCTGCCGTACAGCTTGAGCGCCCCCTTGGTGCCAACTGAGTTCGGGCGCTGGAAAATCCAGTTCTGCCACGCTGACAGGCGCCCAAATATCTTTGTTTCCATGGTTTCTGGCCCGGGAAATCGCAAGTTCGCCTCCATCCCGATCATGGCGTCGGGGGAAAAGCTTGCGCGTTCCTCCAGGAACAGTCGCAACTCGTCTTCCCAATCGATATCGTCCGGTGCATACGTCAATAGCCCGACATCCAGGGCAGCCTTAGCCACCAGTGGATGTCCCACTAGCGCCTGTGCGGCAGTGACACTCTCTGGCTCCCCCAGAAACCGGGTTTGCAGACGGGTCAGGCCATTGCCCATGGGAAAGGGACCGAAACTGGCCTCTCCGAGTTGCAACAGGGCCGCAGGGGCATCATCATCTTCAAACTGCCCGTCCAGCATGTAACTGCGGTCCGCGGCAAACACCAGCTCCGCCAGTGTGCCAGCAAAGCAGCTACCCGGGTCTATCAGGCTGATCAGGGAGCGCGATGTCACGTCCACCCGCTTCAGCAAGCGCTTCCAGTACAGCAGAATTTCGTTGGCCAGCCAGTTGTCGCGGTTGGCCAACAGCAGCCGGTCGTAGCCCAATACCCGTTCGCCGTCGCCACGGGTCTTGAAAATCAGGGTACCCAGTTCGGGCTCGTTCAGGCGCAGGTGCAGGATCGCATCGTCCAGTTCCCGCACTACCGCCAAGGACCAGAAGTCACAGGCCTGGGCCAGGATATCGTCCACGCCGTCGGGCGCAGCCGCCACAGGGCCCAGCAGTGTAATGGTCGCCGTGCGCAGTTGCCGATCCAGATCGACAATCACGTTCGAATAGCGGATATGATCGTCCTCCATCTCTCGCTCGATCCTGCTCAACTCAAAACTGCTGGCAGCGGTGGGCCGAGAGGACTTAGCGGCAAACTCGGCAGCCCGGGCTTTAACTGTCTCGGCAAACCTGGAGCTAGGTGCAACTTCATCCACCAGCCGCCACTCCACAGCCCGCTGCCCCCGCACGCCCTCCTCCACACTGCAAAAAACATCAGCCAGGTCTCGGCGCACCTTGCGCTTGTCTACCAACCGAGTTAAACCGCCAGTACCAGGAAGCACCGCCAACAACGGAACCTCTGGGAGAGATACTGAGGCGTTGCCATCATCCACCAGCATGATGTAATCCGTTGCCAGAGCGAGTTCGTAGCCACCCCCGGCAGCCGTGCCATTCACCGCACAGAGATAACGCTGACCGGAAAACTCGGTGGCATCCTCTATCGAGTTACGTGTTTCATTGGTGAATTTACAGAAGTTGACCTTGTGGCCGTGAGGCGAGCCGCCCAGCATCCGGATGTTGGCGCCTGCACAAAAAATTCGCTCCTTGCCCGAGCGCATTACCACCGACTTCACCTCCGGGTGCTCAAAACGCAGGCGCTGTACCGCATCGGAGAGCTCAATATCTACACCGATATCGTAAGAATTCATCTTCAACTCGTACCCTGGAAACACTCCGCCAGCTTCGGCCACGTCCATGGTGAGGTAGGCTACTTCGCCATCAAACTCCAGGCGCCAGTGGGCGTAATTGTTCGGATGGGTGCGAAAATCAATCATTGTAAGGCGAATCTCCAAGTGCGCGGTTCTAATGGTGTATTATATTGCATATTTCGTATGATGAAAGCATTATATATCATTATTCGGAGCAAATATCGACGCGTGCCGTCTAGCCCAGGGCGCGCAGCTTGAATCGTTGTATTTTCCCGGTCGCGGTTTTGGGCAATTCGTCCATGAACTCTATCCAGCGGGGGTACTTGTAGGGTGCCAGTCGGCTTTTCACATGGGATTTCAACTCAGCTGCCAGGGCATCGCTACCGTCTAGACCCGGCTTTAGCACGATATAGGCCACCGGCTTGATCAAAGCACCCGCGTCCTCGCGTCCGATCACGGCCGCCTCGAGCACGGCAGCATGCTCCATCAACACCCCCTCTATCTCGATGGGCGAGACGTAGATCCCGCCGACTTTGAGCATGTCATCACTGCGGCCGGCGTAGATGAAATACCCCTCCTCATCCTGCCAGTACTTGTCGCCACTGCGGACCCAATGACCCTGGAAGGTATGGACTGACTTCTCCCGGGAGTTCCAGTAGAACAGTGCCCCGGTAGACCCTTTAATCTGTAGCTCGCCGATCTCTCCAGAGCTCACCGACGCCCCCTCCTCATTGACAATCCGCAACTCGTAACCAGGCACAGGCCGGCCCGTGGTGCCGTAGCGTACAGACCCTGGACGGTTGCTGAGAAAGATATGCAGCATTTCTGTTGAACCGATCCCGTCAAGCAGGTCAATGCCGAAACGATTGCTCCACTGGCGGCCGATTTCTTCCGGCAGGGCCTCCCCTGCCGACACGCAGCAACGCAGATTCACTTTCGAGGGCAGCGGCAGGTCTGTGCTGGCCAGCATCGCGGCATACAGAGTAGGCACACCGAAAAAAATAGTAGGCTGATATTTCAGCAGACGCTCCGACACGGATTCCGGCGTGGGGCGGTCCGTCATCAGCAATGAAGTAGCCCCTACCGCCAGCGGAAAGGTCAGCGCATTACCAAGCCCGTACGCGAAGAACAGCTTGGCTGCGGAGAACACCAAATCATCCTCACCAATGTCGAGGATGGGGATCGCGTAATTCTCGGCAGTCAGCAACAAGCTGGAGTGCTTGTGCACGGTACCTTTAGGGGAACCGGTAGAGCCGGATGAATAGAGCCAGAAACACATATCATCAGCGGTGGTTGAAGCTACCTCGAACTCGTTCGATGCCGAGGCCAACAGAGTGTCCATATCGTGGTCGCCCGGAGATTCCTCACCGGATACGATAAAGTAATCGAGAAATGGCGAGGACTCCCCCGCTTGCTGCATTGTGGGCAACAGTGGAGCGGACACCACCGCCAGCCTCACTCGACTGTCCTGCAACATATAGCGGTAGTCTTTTACGGTCAGCAGGGTATTGACGGCCACCGGTACTATGCCTGCCTTAATTGCTCCCAGAAACGCTACCGGGAAATGAATCGAGTCGTGCAGACACAACAGGATTCGCTGCTCCATCTGTAGGCCCCTGGCCACCAAAACGTTAGCGAACGCGGAGGACATCTGGTCGAGCTCTGCATAGGTGTAACTGCCGCGGTCATCGATAAACGCGATTTTGTCTGCCCGACCCGCATCCAGGTTACGCTGAATCAGGTCGCTGGCGGCGTTGTAACTGCCACGCAAACTCATGGGCGAGTGAACTCGATAGCACCTTCTGGCAGCAGGTACAGCACAATAGCCTCGCCCCCGGTGACTGTGGGTGAATGGGCAGTGGTATCGCTGTAGACCAGCCAGCCCTCGGGACGATCATCAAAACGCGCACCGGGGTCCACCGGCATGATCATATCGATCTCGCCTCTGGGGTGGGCATGGTGAGGGCCAACACACTCTCTCATGAGGACCACGTCGACACTAAAGCCATGGGTTGCCGGGCCAGGCTTGATCACGCGACCGAAGCGCAGTCCGCCAGCCTCCCTGTCGCACAGCCAACCCGCTGCAATTCCCGCCTCGCAAGCCGCCCGGATGTTATCAAAGGTTTCGCCTCCGGGGGGAAAATCGCGATTGAGAAAGACTTCAAGGCTTTCATCGAGTTGCTTGCCGGCGATTTCCCGAGACAAGTCAGACAGTAACTGCTGGAATCTATCAACTGTGGCCATGGGTACACTTCACCTAGGTATAATAGATGTGCCTTATTTGCTATTGTAATAGGCACTTTAATGCAACTAAAAATACTACTTCAATCAGATCGTCAAGTAAAGGCATTATAATGCATATATTGGAATTACTGCTGTGAGCGTAAAGCGCGATTCAGCCGCGTTGGGAGAACGCACAACTGAGTCCTCGCCTCGGATGGGTGAGTATCAGGACATCGACGCTTATATCACGGCCATTGGACAGCGTGTCAGGGGGGCGCGCGCACGCCGCGGTATGACCCGCAAGGATT
Source organism: Haliea sp. (assembly GCF_040221975.1). Taxonomy (GTDB): domain Bacteria; phylum Pseudomonadota; class Gammaproteobacteria; order Pseudomonadales; family Halieaceae; genus Haliea. Next base: position 33,210 of record NZ_JAVJWR010000033.1, on the reverse strand, counting down.
TATCACGGCACTCGGACATTTCCCAACGCTATCTCGCCCAGGTGGAGTCCGGCCAGGCCAACATTTCCGTTGGCCTGCTGTCCCGCGTTGCCCAGGCACTTAATCTGGACATCCAGGAGCTGCTGCCACCTTCGAGCAATGAGGCGGTTGCAGGGCAGGCTGAGTTGCAGCATTTGTTGGAACGCCTGACGGCAGAGCAGTTGGTGCAGGCACGACAGCTGCTTGCAGCTCACTTTGAACACCCCCCCCGGGATGTAAAGGGAATTGCCCTGGTGGGCCTGCGCGGTGGGGGCAAATCCACCCTGGGCCGGTTACTCGCCGAGCACCAGCGTATCCCGTTTATCCGCCTGGGCAACGTTATAGAAAGCCTGGCAGGCATGGACATCCCCGAGTTATTTTCCCGCGGTGGGCAAGATGTGTACCGGCAAGTAGAGCTGCAGGCGGTGGAATATGTTCTGGGATCCTATGACAAGGTCATTCTGGAAACCGGCGGTAGTCTAGTCTCCGAGCGGGAGACGTATAACCTGGTAATCAACTCTTTTTATACCGTGTGGATCCAGGCTTCCCCCGGCGAACACATGGCGAGGGTGATCGAACAGGGTGACCTCAGACCCATAAAGGGCAACAGTGAGGCGATGGACGACCTGAAGCTGATACTGGAAGAGCGCCGTCCTCAGTATGGGGCCGCACATTACGCTCTGGATACATCCGGCCGCGATATTGATGAGAGCCTTCAGGAACTTGTGGATGTCTGCGCCCCTTACTGTGGCCCCTCCCCGCCCGGTGGCTCGAGATAGGGCTTCGCCGATACGCTCCCACTGCCGGCCCGATTGACACACGATAGCCGTGAACTGTCTCCGACTCTGATCGTAACATGGGTCGCATTGAGCGACCCTCAAATGGATATGCAGATCGCCCACTAAACGAATCTTGATGATCAGCAATGCCCGCATAGTCCAGCAGCGTTGGCAGAATCTCTTTAGCGATGAATTCGGTCGCTGTAAAAGTCGGTTGCACAGCGAAGACACTGCGCAAATGGGTACGCCAGACCGAGCAAGATGTTGGGAGTACTCCGTTGGCAGCCGGGGGGGTTCTTGTGACAACGCCTTAGCAGAGACGATCAACGGCCTGTACAAGACAGAGGTGATTCAGCCGGCAACCTGAGCCGGGCAGAGGGCGACATACTGTGACCACCGCGACATCTTGCGTAGTTTTTGACCCTCATGGTGACGGTTGGCGAGGGAGTCAAACTCATGTCTCGAAACAAATTTCAGCAACTGTGCGAAGACCGCATTATGATGTGCCAAAGCTTGAATCTCCCTGTTTCTACAGTGTTTGATCGCACACCCATTGTGACAACTTGTTGAGATTTAAGCCTTTTTTAATTCCAACTTATGGGACAGCAGTGCTTGCAAATATATATTGTCTGACATTATTATAGGACTACATTCGAGATTTGATCGCTTCGCCAACTACAGGAGAGAACACGTGGCCTGGTACCATTTTTTAGCTTACCTATTTGCCGGCATCTTGATTACCAATGCCATACCCCATTATGTGATGGGACTTACCGGTCGCAAATTTCCGAGCCCCTTCTCCGTACCACCGGGCAAAGGTGAGTCTTCACCTAAGGTGAACGTACTGTGGGCGCTAGGTAATATTGCGGCTGGATTCCTGTTGTTGCAGGCTGGCACCTTCAAGCTCGGTCTGACCGGGGCGACTCTGGCGTTCGCTATTGGAATGGTTGTTATGAGCCTGCTACTGGTGAAGCAGTTCGGCCAGCTTTACTCACCCCACCAATAGCGGGCGAATAAAGCCCGCTGCCGATTAGACCACTTCGATACGCTGCGCTCCGTCGCGATAATCATTACATATCAGGTCCTGTGCGATAGTGGAACGCGGATAACTGGTGGCGAAATCGAAATACGTTTTCAGCGCCTTATCTGCATTACCCGCCAATCGGTCCATGCGCGGGCTCATGGTCCGAAAGATTGGATCGTCTTCTGCATTAAGCCGTTTGCCGAAGGCATCTACCAGTTTAATGTGTGCCCGGATTGCCAATCTCTCCCGCATTTGCGACAAAACTGAACCGCAGGTTGAGGCCTCAGTGCGACGGGTTGCAGACACATTGAACGTTTTGGTGAGCGGGCCACGGATCGCCAGGCCGGCAGACATCATAAACGTTTCGCGCCCCTTGACCTCCGATACAAGGGTGATGCAGTTGGTACCATGGCAGGTTACCTGCTGAGTAGAATGGCCCAACTTCGGCATAGACATGGCCTGGCTATAAGATATGGTTCGCTCACCAACTTCGAACTTATCCGGCAGCGAATCAAACTTCGCCTTGTGCAATGAAATAAGATGCTGCAGATCCATGGTATTGGAAAATAACATGAATGGATCCATTGGGACCTCGGAGGCCCGGCACACGATATATTCCAGTTCATGTTCCGGAACGGGAAATACCGGAAGATCGTAACCGGGTTCCTCCCCATTATACGCCCAGATCAGACCAAACGATTCCCGGGTGGGAAATTCAAACAATTTGGCCCGTGGTGGTGGTTCCGCACCGATCGCGGTTTTTACGCACTGACCCGTTTGATCGTAATCCCAGTGATGGTAAGGGCAGCGGATAGTGGATCCGACTACGCTACCCTCACTGAGGTCTACCCCGAGATGTCGACAGTAGGCGCTCAATACCTGCGCCTTGCCATCGTGAGTGCGAAAAACAATAACCTTCCCGTTGAGGTATTTAAAGCCGTGCAACTTCCCAGGCTTCACCTCCTTGGCCAGGCATATGGGATACCAGTTCTCGTCGTAACCGTTTACTCCCTGGGGCACAAATCGCTTGCCACGCTGAAAGCGTGACTCACTGGATGTCGTATTTACCAAATTGGTGACATCATCAGTCATGATCAAATCTCCTTACATACCATTGTGAAAACAGTGCTCAACACACAGTATCCGGATCACCCGGCAAGTTACCCGATTACTCGACTATACAAGCCCAATCGTGGCTGAAGGATGCCTCTCTGTCTTTACATTATTACGCCAAATAAGATATAAACACGCCGTTACATTGCACAATTGCGCCATTTTTAATTGATTCGACCTATCACTTCTACAATGTTTTGGAATCATTGGAACCGATCAGCATGCGCAAACATGAACAGGACTCTGTCTGGGAACTCCTCGCTCATATCAAAAACTCGGCGCGCCTTAGCCGTCTCGGCGATGACAGTGAATTCGATGCACAGTCCATAGAGTGCGGCGGCTGGCTCTTCTCACTAATGACCGGCAACGGCCTGGTGGAGCTCCATTATGATTCTCCGGGCCTGGAGAGCCTGCAGCGTTATACATCACTTATCTTCATGATGTCCGGCGTAGTTTCCAGCGGTGCCTCGCCTGATGTCCCTGTGGTCAAGCTGGGACAACTGATTCTGTTTCGCAGTCCCCAACATTACGAACTACGCTTTGCTGGGAATTTTCGCTATCTCGTCGTGGTTATCGAGACCAGTGAGCTTACGGATTTTGGTGCCTGCGCAATACAGGAAAACAAGGCGGTAAGTGCCTATTCCGGCAGCGGCGCCGTGCTAGGCGGGGCGCTGCGAGGTTTGTGTTCCAGCCTCTTCCTGGAGGACAAATGTGCCTACCTCGAGGAAATCAAGCCGGCATTGCGCAACCTGATTCGCGCCACCTTCAAACCAGTTGCCCCAGAGTCGCGTAAGGTGATCAACACCGCCGACCCAGCCGATATAGTTATCGACTGGATAGAACGTAACATCGATAGACCATCCATAAAAATAGGTGAGGCAGCCAGTGCGGTCGGGGTTTCCGTACGCACACTGCAGCGGGCATTCACCAAACGACATACGAGTTTTCAATCCACCTTGGTAAAAACGCGCATGGCGATTGCGGCAGAGCGACTCACGGATCCATCCAAGGCCAGACTTTCCGTCGGCGAGATTGCGGCCAGTTGCGGCATCAGTGTCCCATCCCAATTTGCTGCTGCCTTCCGCAAGACATTCGGAATGTCTGCGAGCGAGTTTCGCAGGAGCCATTCCCGCAATGACTCGCAGCGCCATTAAACGAACGAAATCCCCCGCCACTAAAACCGTTTGGTTACATCTATCCCATATGTGCGAGACCGATTTGGAATGCCAGTAAGTAGGTTGCCACCCGTTAGCAGGCTGCTGTGATTCGAAACGATGACGATGGACACATTGCTCGAGCCTTGATCGGAGCCACCAGGGCTGGATTCACCTTGGGCAGCGCCTTGCGAAGGCGGTAATACACTGTCCTCGCGGCACATCAAACCAGCGACACAGCTGGCTGATCGATACGCAGTGGCCGTCTTCGGCCATTCCCTACTGGATCGAGAGAATCAGCTGTCGTCCTTGCCCAGCAGAGATTCCAACTTTTTTCGCGCGCGGAGCTCCAGCATGGCCTCGCCATACGCCTCCTGTAGCTCGTTGAGTTGCCGGTCGTACTGCTCCCGGATGTCTTCTGGCCGAGCCTTGAGCGCGCTCCCCATGCCCCGCTTGGCATCGTCCAGCCAATCTTCAACCTCAGAAGGCCTAAGGTCGTACTGCCGACTGGCCTCTGCCCCGGTAGTCGTCCCTTGGATGTTTTCCATTACCAGCGCAGACCTCCTCCGGGCTGTCCACTGTTTGATCTCTTCGTCCATTTCCATGCTCTTCGGTATCTCCTTTCACAAGATAATACCTGAGCAGAAGTTCACTGGGTCATTACAGGGATTTCTTATGTCTTTGAAGTATTTTTCCTTTAATATCAGATCATTAGAGTTTCCGGATGCGCACTAGCTGGAACTGCTTGTCATTTTATAAACCGTATTGTCTTTCTTCACCAAATGATGGTACATCGCCGCAGCGACGTGTCCTGAAATAAGAATCCATGCCACCCAAGCGCCAAGAATCTCTTTGTGGATGAAGTCAACCGGTGGCTCAAAGGCTTCAAACGTCATGCCTAGATTTTGCTCGATTAGTACCTGGAAAATCCTAGTATCTGCAAAACGGGGAATATCAAACATGGCGAAAAACTCTGTCTGCACACCTGTACCCATGTATCCGGTAACGGGAAGCAGAATCATTACAGCATATAACGAGTAGTGGCCAATCGCCGCAGCACGATGCTCCCAATACCCGCCGGGCTCGGGGTCGGGATTTCGGTTGATTATTCGCCAGTAAATGCGAAGAAACACAATAACCCCCAGCGATACACCGCAAGATAAGTGAATTTGTAACGCCGTCCAATTCAGGTCCGATCCAAGTTCCGTAAACCATTGTCGGAAGTAAACGCTGCAATACGAAACCAGAAAAAGCAGTGCTGTTATCCAATGTAGGAACTTCGCAACAGAGCCGTATGCCTCAACAGTATTTTTTAATGGCATTGAATACCCTCTATTTGTAGAACATCTATTCTGCCCATGCAGGAAAAACGCCACGTCTACGGGGCGCTCTACCCATCAACTGCCTTGAATTGATTGAGATGGAGTCACTATCTTAATGTTGCAAAGTTCCTGTCCAAATTTAACCAGACATCTGCATAATCTTTCTGCCGTTCAGGCGCGTGCAGTGCGAAATCGGTCGGCTTGATCAAATACCTCGACTCAAACATGAATGCCATGGTGTCCTGTGGCGGAAAGGGCTCCAGTTCAGCCGAGGCCGCATTTCGATAGGCCTCGCGATCCGGACCGTGGGGAACCATGCAATGGTGCAAACTGGAACCGCCTGGGTCGAATCCTCCACCGGGTTTAGCGTCATACACTCCTTTCACAAGACCCATAAACTCCGACATAATATTTCGGTGGTACCAGGGCGGCCTGAAGGTATCTTCCATCACAAGCCAGCGGGGTGGGAATATTACGAAATCCAAGCTTGCCCAACCCGGTGAATCGGATGGCGAGGTTAGTACGGTAAATATGGACGGATCGGGATGGTCATAACTAATGGATCCGATCACGTTAAAGCGATTCAATTCGTATCGATAAGGATATACACGCCCATGCCAGGCAACGACATCCAAGGGTGAATGAGACAAGTCGGTCACAAAAAACTCACCGCCCAACTTGCACACTAATTCGAATTCACCCGATTGGTCCTCATAGGCCGCCACCGGAATTTCAAAGTCTCTTGGGTTTGCCAGGCCATCACTACCGATGGGACCAAGCTCAGGCAGTTGAAAAGCCATGCCATAGTTTTCACATACATAACCCCTCGCGGGGCCGTCTGGCAGGTCGACGCGGAATGCGATACCTCGCGGTATCACAGCTATCCAGCCGGGTTCAACTTCGAGTATTCCGCATTCCGTATGAATAACAAGCTTGCCGGTTTGTGGAACTATCAATAGTTCTCCATCAGAATTTTGAAAGTATCTCGTGCCCATCGACTTATTTGCGCAATACAAATGAATGCCAGCACCTTGCTGCGCAGCAGCATCACCACACGCAGCAAGCGTAAACAGGCCGTCCAGGAAATCTTTGGGTGCGCTACCAATTTCAAATGGGCTCCAGCGAAGTGGGTCGGGATACAGCGGCACACTTGAAAATGGCGCTGTTTGCAAATTGATACCCTCGAGTGGCCTAAATCCAACTCGTACAACGGATGGCTGTATGCGGTAGAACCAGCTTCGATAATTTTGAGCTCTGGGAGCAGTAAAGGCCGTGGCGCTGAACTTTTCTGCGTAGAGTCCCAAGGGAGCACGTTGAGGCGAATTTCTTCCCTTGGGAAGCGCTCCTTTGTGGGCCTCGGTCTGATGCTGATTACCAAGCCCTTCTATGTATTTAAGGTTCATTGATCCTCCTTTGCTAGCTCATTAAAAGTGGTTGCTGGATGGGCTTTATCGCGGATGTGATATCGCTAGCGCAATAACATTAGAGGGGTACCACCCCTACCCTGTCAGAATATGTTTGATACCGATCCATCATCATCTGGAAAATATCTGGCTCTTCCTCAGATAAATCTATCTGTTCCTGTGGGTCTTCAATCATGTTGTGTAATCGCCATTCAACTTGACCGAAAAATAGACCTACCCGAAGTAGTTTCCATTTATCGTAATAAATCGCGGAAGAACCCACGTGCTCGATTGCGTATCTCCACTGTCCGTCACCTGACGGCTCAACACCCGCCAGCAATTCTGGTATTGAACCCCCCGCCAATTGACCCAACTCGGCAACCGGAATATCCCCAGGCTGATCCGCGGCGGCCTCTACCAGGGAGGGCAACAGATCCAGAACATCAACGAAAACATCCGTTCGGTTTGGCGGCCGGTCATTCATGTTGGCAATGATCAGAGGAACGCGTATTCCTCCCTCAGCAACTGTCATCTTGTGTAGGTGGTAGGGCGCGGCGCTTACCTGGGCCCACCCCAGGTGATAGGTAGCAAATGAGTCTGCGCTTCCGAGGTTAGCCAAACGGTTGTCGTAAGACATCGCTTCAATCCAGTCCTGTACAACAGGTACGCGTCGCACTTCGCCTGAATCTGGCCCGTTGTCTGACATAAAAACAACAATGGTATTTTCAAGAACATTCCGCTTGGATAGCTCGTTTAGAATTCGACCTATATTCATGTCGAGCCTGTCAACCATGGCCGCGTAAACCGCCATCATTTTTGATTCAAATGCTTTTTGTTCTTCTGTGAGAGACTCCCATGCAGGAACATTTTCCCATCTTGTTGGAAGCGAATAGGCGTTGTTGACGAGACCCAATTGAACAGCCCGCAGATAACGCTGCTCTCTGAGAAAATCCCAACCGTCTGCATAGGTCGTAATGTATTTTTCTATTTCTTCTTGTGGGGCCTGCAGCGGCCAATGGGGTGCCGTATAAGACAGCATATGGAAAAACGGCCGGCCTTCTTCTACGGCGGCCCCTATCCACTGGATTGATAAGTCTGTATAGAAATCCGTGGAATAGAACTGGGCAGGAATTCCCGCTTCGATTCCGTCCAGATAATATTTTGCAGCCGGATGATTTTGATCGTAGCCCTGACTGTTAAAGTGATTCGCAGCTCCATAAGGCATGACAAATGACCGCTCGAATCCCCGCTGGTCCGGCAGCAAACTCGACTGGTGCCCCAAGTGCCATTTACCAACTATAGAAGTTGAATAGCCAAGCTGTAACAAGAATTCGGGAAGTATCCTTACGTCCGGGTCAAGCACACCTGCATAGCCTGCCTTGCCATGTAACTGGGGAAACAGGTCGAGAACTTCATGCATGCTTCCCATACCTACCAAATGCGAGTCTTGCCCTGATAGCAGCATCGCTCGTGTAATTGAGCAGCTTGGAGCTACGTGAAAATTGGTAAACTGCGTGCCGCGCTCCGCCAAAGCATCCAGGTTCGGGGTGCTAATTTCACCGCCATAGGAACCCAAATCGGCAAACCCCAAATCATCTGCAACGATCAAAAGAATATTTGGCTGGGAGCCGTACGCAAAAGCGCAACTGCATAATAAAAATACGACCACACTTAGTTGTCTACAGGGATTTTTCATACTGTATTCACCAACAAAATAGATGCATTCATAGGGTTCGTCGAGTTTAGTAAAATTACAAAGGCCTGTGAGCGTCGTCGACAACAGGAGTTTGCGCCAGCAAGCTGCGGAACAGCCCGCCGTATAAACCAAGCGTCGCGCCCATTTCAGCTTGAAGAGAACGATTTAGTGATCATCAATTGTCGGGTTCCTTTTTGCCTTCAAATTTGGGCCTTATTAGAAGATATGCGAGCAGCGAACCAAGACCTCCGATTGCCATGCCAGTCGCCATGGCAACAGGGGTACCCACATAGGCGAAACTGACAACTGCACTGAATGCTGCACTGGCGAGAAACTGAAAAAAACCGAGCACAGCCGAAACTGTGCCGGCTTGACTGGCGGAAGCGGACAACAAGCCAGCCATACCATTCGCTGCAACCAACTGGAGCGAGATTGCATAACCGCTGATTAGCAGTACTAGTAACGGCAACGCGGTGTTTGAGGTTAGGACACACAGTATCAATAGCCCACTGCTGGCGGCAGCGATTTTAATACTGGCCGCAAATAATGCACGGTGACCAAATATTTTTACAAAAGCTGCGTTGAAAAAGCATGACAGTAGTAGCCCGCCAACAATTAGTGCGAAACAACCTGCATATAGCTTTGGGTTCATATGATAGTAATCATGAAAAAGCAAAGGAGAATTTGACAGAAACACGCTAAAGCCCGCGAAAACGAGGCCAATTGATAGAACATACCTAACTATTTTTATCTGACGCAACAATAAAAAATAAGACCCTATATGCGCTTTAACTGAAATACTTTTACGCTGACTTCTGGGCAAGGTTTCTTTTAGCAATACCACTACAAGAACCAAATACAGTATTCCCAAAATCGCAAGAAACCAAAAGTTGGATCTCCACCCAAGGCTTTCTAACAAATAGGCCCCAAACATGGGAGCAATCAATGGAACCGCCGTGAAAAACATTATCGAGAATGAGAAAACGCGAGAAGCCTGATCGCCTTTATACAAGTCTCGAATTATGGCTCGCCCAACCACTGAGCAAGAACAACCGCCGACTGCTTGAAGCCCTCGAGCAACAATCAAGAGCTCAACAGAAGGTGCAACCGCACAAAGAACCGACGCCAACACGTAGACACCTATACCGATCAACAGCGCTTGACGCCTGCCTAGTTGATCTGCCATCGGTCCAAAAATAAGCTGTCCGAACCCAAACCCAAGAAAAAATACACTCAGCGTCAACTGGACCTGACCATCCTCTGCGTGAAGCCCCTCTCGGATAGCTGCAAAGCTCGGCAAATACAGGTCTATTGAAAAAGCAGCAAGGGAAAAAAGGCCCGCAATAAAAAGAACCATCGCGGTATCTGAATGGCTGATCACAGCAGTTCTTTCGGTTTGCCCAATGTCGCTGTCACTCGGTCGACCGGATGACAAAACCGTACCCGAATCGTCAGAGATACCCATTTTTTTTGCGTACTCAGCTTCCAAACTTATTTGACTCCACGCAGAAATCCGCTGCGTATTCATGACGTAGTGCTGGCATAGGTCGGCCTGACAGTTCAAGCCTGACCGCAAAATACATAGCTCGTCTCTTGTTCATATTACACAATCTTAGTATGATATGATACTAATATAAGGCTATCATTGCAGTAAGTACAACAGATAACGGCTTACATGCAACGAGCCCTACGTGCTGCCAGCCCTCAGATGGTAATGCTCGAGGCCTGAACCACCTGTAGCAACCTCAAAGAAAGGATAGAACATGAAGAACAGCCCGCCTCAAACGCCACTTAGCACGCCGGCCCTTGAACAAGCACTGCATGCGGTCGCCGATAAAGTTAGAAAAAATGACCTTGCCCTGGGACGAGAATGTAGGAATTACGATTTTGGGACGAACAACCAACCCTTCCTGCATCTATTCCACGCTCCATTTTCGCTCTGCTCCCATAAAGTCCGAAGCGTGTTCTTTGAACACCAAATTCCGTTCACTTCTTATCCACTTTCCCTGTTTCCAAAAAACGGTGTGCACTCAGAAAACTACTACCCCGAGTTCTTGAACCTAAGACTTCTGGGGCGATCACCGGACAGTATGGATGAGGGCTTATCTGAATCTTTCTCCGGCGCTTCATCTGTGACCCAAGAGGGTTTTGATCCCTGTGTAGTGCCCGTGCTAGTCGACTTAAAAAATAGTCAGGTGGTCACGGACTCATTGGCTATTTGTCTATACCTCGATAAGCACTACGGAAATAGCCGGCTTATTTCTGACGACTCCAATCGAGCAAGCGAGGTTGAAAGTCAGTTGCGAATTGTGGACGAGACACCTCACGTTGCGCTGCTATATGGAGCAAATCCCGATCGTGATGAGCGTCCCGCACCGATGCAACAAATGCTAGTTGGCATCCATGCAAAAAAGGTATCTGAGCTGCTATATCAACTATCAGAATTGGGATCTGAAGATCGACATCTGGAGCCTGCTTACCAAGCAAAGATTGCGAAAGAAAAATCAGCAGGAGAGTTTGTCGCCGACCCTGAAAAAATGCGCGTCGTTATAAGCAGGACAAGAGAAATCCTGCTTCAACTTGAGAAAGATATTGCCCAAGGTGACGACTGGATTTTACCCGGGCCATTGTCAATGGCAGATCTTTTCTGGGCTATCAGTTTATACAGGCTCCAATGGCTAGGTTATAGCCATTTCTGGAATTCGGATGATTCACTTCCAAAAGTTGCAGCATTTGCCAGTAGGGCGTTCGAGCTGGACTGCGTTCGCAAAGCTGTCATTGAATGGCCGGGCATGCCGCCCTCTCAACACACCCAAAGCTTGCTCAACTAGTTGGAGTTCAAGGCAGGCCGCCGCCCCAGGGGTGGGGGCCTGCCTTGAATTATCTCGCCACCAGATGCATCGTTAGGCGATTCCAAATCGTTTCAGATTAGCTATACTGACACGGACTCCAGCGATTTGGCCGGGTGGATAAAGGGCCATGGGGTAGGCTCACTTCCTCGATCAACAACTACTTCGATTAACCAGGGCTCGTTGCGTTCCATTGCGGCCTTAAGGGCGCTCTCAAACTGATCGATATCTCGAACACGCGACGATTGGACGCCTAAAGCATTGCTCATTGCCTGAAAATCGGGATTGTCAAAATCCGCAGCAATTACGCGCGATTCAAACCGCAACTCTTGATCTCTGCGTACATTTGCAAATCCGCCATTGTTAATCAAAACAACTACAACACCGAGTTTATAAGTTGCGGCGGTCACCAATTCCTGAGCCGCAAACATAAAGCCCCCATCACCGGTTACAGAGACAACTGCGCGTTCGGGATGAGCTGCCTTAACCCCTAAGGCTGTGGGAAATCCAGACCCAAGGGTTCCTTGTGGACCACTACTGACAAATGTACGCGGTTCGTAAATTGGAAACCCGTTCCACGACGCGAATCCCAACTGGCAGAGCTCGTCCACAAAAAATCCATCTTTGGGCAACACGCGGCGAATCACACTTAGCAACTCCATCTGAGGAGCTAGCTGTGCATTCATTTGCGCCTTTGCGATTTCTTTTGCTTTGCGCGCCGCCGCAGCTAACCTAAAGCTTGCGATTCCACCGGCCTTAACCTCGCTCAATAAAGCAGCAACCGCTACTTTGGCATCGGCTGTAATCGCTACATCGGCCGGCCAGCGCACATGTTCCATAGGGTCTATATCAATTCTCACAAGCTTCGGGTACGAGGGCCGCGGGCTATACCTGTCATACTGCTGCCACCGCAGATATGGCATCTCCAATCGCGTGCCAATCGCAATCACCAGATCGACATGCTCCCACAGAAGTCGACCCGCGTATCCAAATAGCCCCAAGTCTTCTGATTCGCTGACAACACCACGTCCGGCGCGATGAGCAACAACGGGGATTTCAAGCAAATTTGCGAGTTCTTGAATCTCCTCGCAGGCACCTGTTGCCCCACCCCCAACAAACAACATGGGAAATTTTGATTCTTTAATTAGCTCTATTGCGTTTTCAACGTCGAACGCTTCAGGAATGGCTACCGATCGCTCGTGGATGCCCGATTCGGAAATCAAAACGCTGGAGGTTCTGCTAAGCTCATCCCAGGTCATCTCGAGGTGAACCGCACCAGGACGACCCGTTGTCATCTGCTCAAAGGCGTCATTAACTAAAGCGGGTGCCTGTGCGCCGTGCTCAATTCGACGCGCACTTTTTGTAAAGGAACCCACCGTAGCAAGCTGATCAGGCAACTCATGTAAATGCCCGTAGCCTTTGCCCAGAAACCCCGAAGGGACCTGCCCTGTAATACACATTACTGGCGCACTAGCGCCCTGCGCGGTACATAACGCCGCGCCCGCATTGAGCACTCCTGGTCCGGGCACAACACTAAAAATTCCTGCCCCGGCGCCACTTTTTGCATAGCCATAGGCCATATATCCAGCAGTTTGCTCATGTTTGGGCACATAAAGGGTAACTTTATCCGAGTGGGTATAAAGTGCATCGAAGATCTCGTACGTTTGCACACCGGGCAAACCGAAGAAAGTATCAACATTATGGCTAAGAAGAGAGTTAACAATCGCTTCCCCGCCTTTCATTAATCTAGGCTTTTGCATTATTTAAAATCCAAGTTTGTCCTAACAAAAAATAGAAAAATGTTTACGACAGCGCACCTAGGTAAGCATGCACACGGTTTTTAGTTGGGTGTAGTGCTCAATAAGAGTCGAACCATGTTCTCGACCTATGCCTGATTGTTTATACCCGCCGTGTGGCATGGTGGGGTCGAGAATCGCATGCGCGTTCACCCAGACAGTACCGGCCTTTAATCGAGGGATTAGATAGTTGATTCTGGACAAATCATTTGACCAAATACTGGCTGCAAGACCGTAATCCGAATCGTTGGCCAACCTGATGCCCTCATCCAATCCATCGAAGGGAAACAAGGCACTTACCGGGCCAAAAATCTCCTCTCGCATCAAACGTGATGTTTGCTGTGAACCCACTACCACTGCAGGATTTACAAAAAACCCGGCAGAGTTAACCGGATCGCCTCCGGCGGCGAGCGACGCGCCCTCCGATAGGCTCTCTTGAAGGTAATTTTCAATCCTTTCCAGTTGAGCCTTGGACTGCACCGGACCGATTTGCGTGGATTCTTCCTCAGGATTTCCAACTTTCATCCCGCTTACCACCGCAGAATAGGCATCGGCGAAATCCTCGTAAATGCCCCGCTCAACATATATTCGTGTACCCGCAACACAAACCTGGCCAGAATGCAGGAAAACCAACTCAGCGATTGTTTTCGCTGCAGCTTCTGGATCCGCATCATTCAGCACGAGAACAGGAGACTTGCCGCCCAATTCCAGGGTGCAGGGGATAATTCGATCCGCTGCTGCGTGAGCAATGCTTTTGCCAGTTTGGGTAGACCCGGTGAAGGTAAGCTTATCGATTCCATTGTTCTGCGTTAGATATGATCCAGCTTGTGCTCCGCCCGTGACCAAGCCCACCACTCCCTCAGGAATTCCTGCCTCTTGTATCAGTTCGATCAATTTGAAGGTAGTTAGCGGAGCCAACTCGGAAGGTTTGATCACAACCGAATTGCCGCAAGCCAGAGCCGGGATAATCTTCCAGATTGCCATCATAAATGGAAAGTTCCAGGGTGTAATCGCACCTACCACCCCGATTGGCTCCCTATTGGTATGGGCCTGCCAACGCTTCCCTTCGGGTGCAGGTATAGAAGTCGGCAAAGTTTCACCGCCAATTCGGGTCGGCCATCCTGCCATATACTGAACGTATTCAACAGAAGCACCAACCTCGATGTTGCGTGCCACTCGACGCAGCTTGCCTGTATTAACCATTTCCAGTTCTGCAAGAAAGTCGGCATTTTTTTCGATCAGGTCAGCCAGCCGCATGAGCGCTGATTGGCGCTGATAAGGTGACCAGCGCGCCCAATCTCCAGAATCAACTTGTTGGCGAGCGTTACTGATAACCCGGTCAACCTCTGTTTCTGTTGAATCAGGCACCGAAAGCATAACTTCTCCTGAAGCCGGATTGATAACTTCATGAAAGTTTGACCCAGCTCGATTCTTAAACAAATCTTTTTCTATGCCACTTTCTATATAGGCCTGCACGTCCTTTGATACTGGTAGATTTTTAATACTTGACCCATGGGCACCCATAAAATACTCCCTAATCAAATTATTGATAAATTTTTACAGAACAGATGCAGAATTCCGTCTTCGCGGAACATCATTCTGCTAGTACTCAAATTTAAAAACCTGAGCTTGAAAGGCGTTTGCAAACCCACGACCAAATAAGCCGCCGTCGGTTCCAACGTAATAAAGCGCTTTTGATTCACTCAACGCGAAACTGCCCACGGCTGCGGGGCCCCATACTCCTTCCTGTTCGGTAAAGAGCGAATATCGATCATCAACCTGTGGATCATATATTTCTATGGAATTATATGGATGTGTGGTTAAAACATACCGACCACGATTGTCGATTATAAAGTCGTCAACGCCCGCGCCTTTAGTAACGATCCTCGGTGCTTTGGTATTCCAGTCAAAATCTACGACCAAACCGGTATCCGATACGGATGCGGAAACACCCGTGTTTGACCTGCGAACCCCGTTTATGCCTGGCCAAACATTCACGAAGGGAGTTGGATTTAAAATTGGATGTGAAACCCATACCTGCGCCATCTGCCCAGCCGAATGCGTAGAATCGACGTGCCATATCGTCCCGGAAAGAGTATCTGCGACAAAGACGTTTCCGTCCTCATCCACGTCAATTCCATTCAGCACTGCTGGACCCGGCACCTGCGCCCACAGGACGGGCTGTGCATCGGGGGAAAGCTTCCAGATGCCCCGTATACTTTCATCGGGACTATTGACGCTGACAAAAAAGTTTCCTTCTGCGTCGATATCCAGACAGAATATACCCTGCATAATTTGCCGATTTGAATCGAACGGCAGAGTCGCAAATATCGATTTAGAACCATCTTTTTCAATTCGCCAGATATTGTTGTCAAGAATAAGGCTTACATACACGGTGCCACCTTTATCTACAGCTAACCCTTCGATAAATGCACCTTTGTCAAAGGATGAAAGCACAGACCCAGGTGGTCTTATGGGTTTGGTTGGCGCAACGCCCAGGCTTGGAAGTACGGATTCACCATTTCTGCTGAAATCTGTTTTTACATTGGCTAGCGTATTTTCTTCACTGAAACCAAATTCCTGCTCCAACACGAACTCGCTGGTTTCAGCTGGTCCCAACCCACCGAACTCTGCACATGTGGCAACGAACTCATGTTTAACTATTAACGCGCTTTCTGTACTGACTATATTTGAGTTTTGCACTTGGATTTCCCGGCATAAATCGTTTAACGATTTATACGCCCATAGATACCCCGGGGCACCCGTATTCAATCCGGAAAGGTTTTCAAATCCTGGCGAAATTAATTCGGCAAGCCCCTCGGAACTACCCAAAAGTGCTTGCTCAACCGCAACTAATACAAGCTCGTTGCCCGAAGCGGCGGCACCAGATTGTTGAGAAACGCTATCACTTTCCGAACAAGCCGCCATAAGCGCACAGCAAGTTGCAATAATTGTTCCTGATAAAAGTTTGCTCATGGTATTTTTCCCACCTGAATTTGCCATGATTCTTGGTTTCATAAAAATCAGCACGATTGGCGCTCATTTGACCAGTTTGAATATTGGAATTTTTACTGAAGCACCTTGAGAAAAAACTACTGCTACCGTGTCGCCAATTTTGGGAATTCTTTCCTGACCTTCTAATATAATTCTGGACATCATTCTTGGGCCTTCGTCCAGAGCAATGATTGCCAAGTAATATGGATGTGATCCAAATTCGGGTGTTAGCGGCCTATGTAAGAGAGTAAGCGCATCAATGCTTCCTCGGCCCGACAGTTCAATCCATTTATCTGAAATTGAATTTTTCCCTTTTCCAATCGGTGCGGCGTATAGCCACGCAATGGCTCCGTCCTCGGATGTTCTTGCCACCAGTCGATTTTCCAGGGTTGCATCCCAATACACAGTAGATTCGAAATCGGGCGTTGGCTGATATGGGATACCACTCATTTCACTTTTCCTTGTTGCAGTATCAAGGTTGAATGCAAGCCCATAACTCCGCCGTTGCCATGTACCAACGCAGTCCGGGCATCGCTAACCTGTCGCTCTCCGGCCTTTCCTTTTAGCTGGCTAACTGCTTCAACCACATGCAGAAAACCGCCTGCCAAGCCCGGGTGACCACCCGACAACAATCCACCATGTGTATTGGTGGGTATTTTTCCATTTGGGCCCAAAGCGCCCGAGGCAACAAAACGGCCGCCTTCACCTTTCTCGCAAAAGCCCAAGTCTTCAAGCTCAATAAGAAGTGCAATTGTGAAACAGTCATATAGTTCTGCGATATCTATGTCGCTGGGGCCCAGCCCGGCCATGTTGTATGCCTTCTGCCCGGATATCACAGCAGCACTGGATGCAAGCTCAGCCTGTGACCCAACATAGGCCCAGCCATAGCCTTGCCCGTGCCCTGCTACTCGGACCGAAATGTCAGAGGCCATGTCTTCTCTTTCCAGGATAAATGCTGCCGCCCCGTCGGTAACGATGGAGCAGTCCAACATTTTTAGTGGTGTGCTAATAGGTCGGGAACTCATCACGTCATCTACCGAAATGAGCTCGCGAAGCCGGGCATTTGGGTTGCGCGATGCGTAGGCCCGCGCAGCTACGGCAATCTCAGCCAATTGCTCTTCAGTTGTACCGAATTCGTGGCAATGCTTACTTGCAACTAACGCGTAGAGTGACGCCAAAGTAGGCCCATAGGGCAACTCAAACTGCGGATGCGCAGTACCGGTTTCTGCCATGTGTGCGATCAGGTCTTTTTCTTGCCCAAATGTCTTCAGGCTTGCTCCGCCAACACAAAGCACTCTTTGACACAATCCAGCCTCGATGGCCATTTTCGCCTGCACCACCGCGGCACAGCCGGACGCGCCGGCCACATCTACCGTGGCGAAATAATCTGGTTTCATACCAAGCGCATCAGCTACCACCGCAATCGGCATCATCCAGGAATCAGTCCCCAGCGGGACTGTAATCAACCCATCAATGTCAGAAAGCTGTATGCCGGCATCCGCAACTGCGATGAGCGCAGCCTCTGCTTGCAACCGAAGATTGGTTTTTCCGGATGCCTTGCGCATTGGGGTTTGTCCAACCCCTGTGATAACAGCACTAGATGATTTCAATATTCTTTCCATTCGACGGTGAGCGAAAAAGAAGGCAAACTAGCTGCCACTGCTGAGGTCCAGGGCTACATCCACGATCATGTCTTCTTGACCGCCAACCAGACGACGTCGCCCCGCCTCTACCAGAATAGACCGCACATCTACACCATACCTGCTGGACGCTGTTTCGGCATGGCGCAGGAAGCTGGAATACACTCCTGCGTAACCAAGCGACAATGTTTCCCTGTCTACGCGAACAGGGCGATCCTGCAATGGCCTCACCAGGTCTTCGGCGGCATCCATCAGGCCATAGAGATCGGCACCATGTTTCCAGCCTTTTCGGTTTATCGCGGCGATGAAAACCTCGATGGGTGTATTTCCAGCGCCCGCACCCATTCCCGCCAATGAAGCATCGACACGAATGGCACCCTGCTCGACAGCGACAATTGAGTTTGCGACACCCAAAGCAAGATTATGGTGCGCATGAATGCCGCGTTCCGTTTCTGGCTTTAACACGCGATCGAGCGCCTGAAATCGCTCCCGAATGCCATCCATATCCAGCGCACCGCCAGAATCTGTAACATACACACAAGTGGCTCCATAGCTCTCCATCAGAGCTGCCTGCTTGGCCAGTTCTTCCGGCTCAATCATGTGTGACATCATCAAAAATCCGACCGTATCCATACCCAGATCGCGCGCCTGCATGATGTGCTGCCTGGAGATGTCCGCCTCAGTACAATGAGTGGCAATACGAACTATGGATACACCGGCCGCTCTTGCATTTTTCAGGTCTTCAACCGTGCCAATACCGGGCAAAAGCAATGTGGTCAGCTTTGCCCGTTTCAACTTATCGGCAACTGATTCAATCCATTCCAGATCCGTGTGAGCACCGAAACCATAGTTAAAAGAAGAGCCAGACAGACCGTCGCCATGCGCAACTTCGATTGCATCGACCCCCGACTCATCGAGCGCCTGTGCAATTTTCACCACCTTATCCAGACTATATTGGTGCCGTATGGCATGCATTCCGTCGCGCAGAGTGACGTCTTGTATAAACAGTTTTGTCTTGAGCGGATCAAGCATGCGACACCTCTCTCTCAATTCGCATTGCCGCGAAATGTTCTGCCGTGCGCATTGCAGCCGACGTCATAATGTCCAAATTCCCTGCATAAGATGGTAGGTAGTGGGCCGCGCCCTCTATCTCCAGAAACACAGTGGTTTTCAGGCCAGAAAACTTTCCAACGCCGGGAATGGTTATCGGCTTGTCACTGCCAATTACTTCAAATTGGATATCTTGCTTTAGCTGATAGCCAGGCACGTACTCCTGCACTAACTCAACCATCGCGTGAACCGATTGTGTGACTTTTTCCTTATCTGTTTCCTTGGACAGGGTAAGGACGGTATCCCGCATTTTCATCGGTGGCTCGGCCGGATTGAGAATAATAATGGCCTTGCCATGCTCCGCCCCTCCCACTTTACTAAGGGCGTTTGCCGTGGTTTCTGTAAACTCGTCAATATTTGCTCGAGTGCCCGGGCCAGCTGATTTGGAAGCTATCGAAGCAACAATTTCAGCGTAGTAAACTTTCGACACCTGTGATATCGCGGCAACAATAGGAATAGTTGCCTGCCCGCCGCAAGTCACCATATTCAGATTATTGGCTTTTGACTCACTGTTTAGATTGACTGAAGGGATTACATACGGGCCTATCGCCGCCGGCGTAAGATCGACAACCAGTTTTTGGTGCTCTTGCAGTATTTTGTTGTGGCTTGCGTGCGCTCCCGCAGAGGTTGCATCGAACACCAACATAACATCTTCAAATTCCCGCATGCGCACCAAGCCATCCAGTCCATCGCTGGTGGTTGCAACTCCCATGCGCTTCGCGCGAGCTAGCCCATCGCTGTCGGGATCAATCCCGACCAGCACTTTCAATTCCAGGCTCTTGGAAAGGCGCAGTATTTTGATCATGAGATCGGTTCCAATATTTCCGGAACCAATAATGGCTACACCTATTTTCTCTTTCATAGCTCAACTGCCTATTTGGTTTCGCTGCCCAAAAACAGGGTCACGAGCTGATTGAATTCGTCAGCTTTCTCCCACTGAACCCAGTGGCCACATTGGGGAAATATATGCAGTTGTGCATTTGGCATTTGGCTGAGGAATATCAAAGCTGAATCGACGGGTATCACCCGATCTTCGCGGCCCCAAAGAACGAGCGTTTTGTGTTTAATTTTGTGCAAGTCCTGCCAAAGCGGCTCAAAAGGTGACTCGGCGCTGGGCGGACCAGGTGGGTGCTCCAAAATGTCTTCGCGAACACTTGCCTCAAAGCGATCTTTTACAATCTCATCGCTTATCAAGCTTTGATCAGCGACCATTACTGAAACAAAGCGCTTCATTTTTTCGAATGAAGGCCCGGGCTCTCGATAATAATTCATCATGTGCTTCAGCCCTTCCGACGGGAAAGGTGTAGTCAGCGCAAAACTTACCGCCGGCCCCATCAGCACAAGCTTATTCACCTTCTCAGGCTCAAGCAACGCTGTCATCACAGATGTGGCACCGCCCAGTGAATTACCCACAAAGTTTGCTTTCGGTAGGTTTAGCGCATCCATCAACCTGCATACAATTCTTGAATAAAATGCGATGCGGGGTTCTTTTAATGTCAACTTGGTGGACTCGCCATACCCGGGAAGGTCAACTGCAATTACCCGATGTGTTTTTGCAAGTTCAGGTATATTGCGATGGAAGTTGCTCCACCCCGAGGCACCCGGCCCTCCTCCATGAATAAAAATCAAAGGAAAGCCGGTTCCCGCCTCATGGTATCGAACGGACAAACCCTCAATCTCAACGCTACGATCAACAATTTCCATGCCAGCACCCACTAGTTAATCTCCTCTTTTAGCCACACTATTTATGATCTACTTTGGGCGGGGGCGTACCAGGGCCCGGCGCGTGTCCCCATATGGACATTTGATGGTGAACCTGAACAGCCCAATCGGAATCATCTACTTCAATGGCTCCCCAACCCACTTCAACTTCAAAGCCAGAGGGTGTGGCCATGTAAAAAGAAACCATGTGGTCATTTGTATGTCTGCCCAACGTTAGCGTGATGGGTAGCTTGTCCCGCACCGCTTCATCGTATGACAAGCCCACATCGTCAAGCTCGTCATACTGCAGCATGAAATGCTGGACTTTTTTTGGCATTGGCATCTTCGCAACTGCTATAGAATGGTGCCGGGGATTGCATCGTAGAAAAGCAAGGTCTACGTTAAACCCCTCGAATGGACTAAAGCGAATGAAGTCCGAAAGTCGAAAACCAAGTACATTTTGGTAAAATTCGATGGTTGCCTGAGGGTTCTGGGAATTGAGGACGATATGGCCCAGGCCCTGGTCACCGGTAACAAATTTCGAAATCGCTCTTGGCGAATGAAACGGTTCTTCGAACTTTACAACCTGACCACAGAAAACCTCTTGCAGCACCCCATCCGGATTGGCAAACAGGATTGCCCGATTAACACCACGCTGCTCCAATAACTCATCATCTGCCTCGCGGGATTCAGTTCCACTTTCGGTTAGCCTGGCCTTTAGCTGATCCAGCGCTTTGTTATCGGCCACCTCCCAACCCATAAAACAAAGGTCGTTTTGCGGACCTTCTTGAAGAAACAATCGGGCCGCTCGTTCGTCCATGCGATATTTTTTTATACCGCCAGCGGATCCAGCTGGCATCAAACCCAGACGATTGAGCAGGTAATCTTCCCAGTCAAGCTGACTTGAAACTTCAAAGCCCAGGTAAGCCAGATTTTTAATTAACGACATAGGTACTCCAGAATTAAGATGATTTACTGTACTTTTCCAGCAGGTCATAGCCACCGCCCGGGCGAGGAAAACCCCGCACGCCCATGCCACCGTGGGCTTCGATAACCGAGCCTGTAATAGGCATTGAATCAGTCTCGGATGCGAGCAGAACATAGGCGCCGCAATAATCTGATGCCTGGGGCAACCTGGAAATGGGTAAGATATCTGGTGCGAACTCGGCCAGCGGCACTTCCCTAATCGATCGATTGTTTTGATCGAGCGCATTCGGACCTCTTAGCTCTGAGTCAAATGGACCAACGGCCACTCCATTAACCCTCACTCTGGGCGCCAATTCATAAGCCAATTGTTTAACAAGCCCTACGCCCGCATGTTTGGACGCGGTATAGATCGGTCCGCCGCCTGCAACGTAAAAAGCAGCGTTTGACAGGGTAAAAATCATGGTGCCGCTGCTGCGCACAAGCGCCGGCAATGCAGCTTTCGCACCCAAAAGGTAGCCTTTAACATTTACTGAAAAAATCTCATCAAAAGCGCCCTCGATCTTTTCGTCCTCCAGGTCGGCAAGTGATTGCATGAAATCCCATATACCGGCATTGCCTACAAACACATCGAGGCCACCAAATTTTTCGACACAAGCATCGACGGCGCGGTTGTTGGCCGACAGGTCAGTTACGTCACCCTCGACCACAACGCATTCGTCAATGATTTCCTTGTCGAGTGCTTTCAGTTTGTTCGAGGAGTTTGCCATAAGGCCAACTTTTGCCCCCTCTTCCAGAAACCTCTTTACCAGCGCAAATCCCAGCCCCGAGGAACCTCCCGTTACCAAAATACGACGCCCATTCAGCTGGCTTTGCTTGCTCTTCTTCATACAACTTTATTCTCTTTGATAAGCTCACGGATATTGCGGCTTGCATCGGTTAACTCTGCCGTATCCAAAACAAGATCGGCTTCAATAATTCTGTGAAACAGTCGCATTTCTTTTGTTGAAGAAATGCCGGAAGCAAAGACTACTT
Source organism: Haliea sp. (assembly GCF_040221975.1). Classification (GTDB taxonomy): domain Bacteria; phylum Pseudomonadota; class Gammaproteobacteria; order Pseudomonadales; family Halieaceae; genus Haliea. Next base: position 10,652 of record NZ_JAVJWR010000033.1, on the reverse strand, counting down.
GACCCTGCTTTGTGCCAAACTCGATCAAAGTAGATTCTCCAGATCGGGTATGAAATTGCTCCACCTCGCCTAAATTTCCGGCAGCTTCTACTCGTAAATCGTATTGATCAGACCAAACCCAGGACGTTCGCGGAACATACCTTTGACCTGTCAAAATTGAGTGTGCGACCGCCATTCCCTGCGCCTGTGCAGATGTCCAATGCTCTTGTCGGCCCACACCTTGAATGTTTGCGGTGTCACCAATGCAATAAACATTCTGGTAATTCGTTTGAAACGAATCGTTAACTGAAACTCCATTGAATACCTCTATACCGGATGATTCAGCCAGTTCGATATTCGGCCTTGAACCTACTGCCATCAAAATGAAGTCTGCTTCTATGTTAGTTCCATCTTCAAAACAGGCCGTGCTGAAATCCAGACCCAACAAGCGTTTTTCAAACTTGAACTGTACCCCCTCTGCCTGGTGCCTACTTGTTAAGTGCTTACGAATATGGGCTGGAAACACCCTCTCCATGGGTGCCTTGGAAGCATCGACCAGGGTTACATCGCAACCGCATTGCCGAAGCGACGCGGCAACCTCACACCCGATCAGCCCCGCCCCAACAATCAAGCCGGTGTTGGACGATTTCGCCATTTGCCGCAGCTTGATTGCATCCGAATAGCTCTTCAGCCTGTAGTAGGACGCGCCGTTTCTAACTTCAATTGAAGGCTCTATCGGGCGTCCTCCCGTAGCAATAATAATTGCATCGGCTGAAATTCTCTCGCCGGAACGGGCTCGCAACTGGAGAGCTATCGGATCAATTTCCGCAACTTCCCAGTCCAATAATAGATTTACGTTGTTTGATCGATAAAATTCCGATGGCTGCAGCATGATTTGTTCGACAGAAGTGCCACTACTTATTACTGTCTTGGACAAGGGCGGGAGGTCATAGGGGTAATCACGCTGATTGCTTAGTAGCGTAATATCACCTTTATACCCTTCTTGCCGAAGCGACGCTGCCGCTGTGACACCGGCCACACCTGCACCTACAATTGCAATTTTTTGATAACTAGTCATTGGACTCTAGTTGTACAAACACTGCGCCGTCTTTAATCACCACAGGATATGTTTTAAGCGCCTCACAAGGTGGCATTGAAACGACATCACCAGTTCGCACGCAAAACTTACCCATGTGCCAAGAGCACTCAATAATATCGCCGTCAAGATAGCCATCGGAAAGCGATGATTGCCCATGAGTGCAAGTATCCTGTGTCGCATAGAATTCGCCATCGACGTTAAAAACAGCAATCGGAGGCTCACACAGCAGTTTTAATGCATCCCCCGGATCAATTTCATCGATACCGCATGCCCTAAGTAATTTCATATCCCACCCACGCTACGCCAAAAATTCCCCGTGCAGGAGAAATAGACTGACTAGAAGAAAATTCCAAGATTGGACCCATGCACAATCGCATCATCAAAAACAATGTTTCTGTATGCCAGTTGCCACGCCGCTGGATCTGTCTGGATGCGCCAGATATCAAAGCGCGCGCATGAGAACAACTCCTTCTGGTGGTCTAACCTGGATCGATAAACTAGTTGATTTGAACCAACCAGAACCTCACCCTCTGAAGCGCTCTTGACGACTATATTGCTGACTAATCGTCGCGTTCTGGAAGGTGGGTCCTCAGACCAGGCCATATTGGTCCCCAGCCTTCTTAACCGCAACGCAATTCCACCCTTATCTTCTTCAAAATGGGACAACTCGCCTGGATCATTGAACTCAAATTGAAGCTCGCGCCCCAGCCGGTTGGTTCTCAGCGGCATTTCATAGAGCAGATCGTCGGAGAGCATTTCCAACCACTCGGCGTAGCGTCTTGAATCGAGCAGTTCAGCTTCTCGATAGAGCACCCGCTGCGCCAGAAAGTGTTGTTGCGCATCCCCGTAATCGGACTGCTCAAATTTCTCTGTAATTTTTCGGTTGTAAGTTACTGGTTGCATTTTGGTTTTCCGTCAATTAGTTCGCTCCGGGTTTCACGAGGTCATCAGCTTGTGCCAACGCCCGTAAAACGCCCGAGCGGCAGACTCACTAACGATACTATCGCTCATGCCTTCTGTTTGGCCGCTGGGATCCCTTGTTTCGTGCTTGCCAAGACCAGCGTAGAAATTTGTACGCTTTCCTATAGGACCCCGAAGGCTGCGCATGACCTCTGCCCAGTTTTCTGAATCATCTTGTTCAAACACACCGGACGTGCCGAACGTTCGGGTAGTAGATCTGCGAACTTCTTCTTTTGCTTCAGCCGGGGCATCTTTGTCTACCAAGGTCCAGGCCCACACTTCTATCTCATTTGGCCCCCTGGGGTGCCACACACGCAGCGTCTGGTTTGTTTGCAGATAACCCAGGTTTGGAAACAGGTTCATATGGACGCTGAGAAAGGTTTCACCTCGAGCTTTTCCCAGTCGATTATTTGCTTCTTCTCGCTGTTGCTCACTGAAGTATTTTGCCCAGTTTTTTCCGACAGTCATGGCCCCAAAAGCATCGTAGAAATCGGTATTGGCACCGAAGCCGCCGCCATGCCCCTCAAGTGAAAACCCCTGTCTTCCGGTAGGCAATTCCGGCGGAGGCGCGCCCTCCGGTACATAAGCCAATACACCGGAAGCGTGCGTGATCGTAAAATGGTAAATGTCGCTGGTAAATTGCTCTGCAGCCAATTTCCAATTGGCGGGAACCACCCACTTGTGAACTCCGCCGATAACTTCAGTGCCGGCTTCTGTTCGGTTAAATACGCCGTCGGCCCACCATTTGAACTCGCCAAGCGACTCTTCGAATGGCGCAACATTCTCATCCCAACAACCGAAGATCAGACCGCAATAAATGTGCATTCGAGGAACAGGAATAGCGCTAAGCGTCTGTTTGTCGAGTTTATCCATTACTACAACTTCTTCGGCGGTAATTCCCATCAGTTCGCCCGCGGTGCCGTAAGTCCAACCGTGGTACGGACAAGTAAAAGCTTTTGAATTGCCTTTGTCTGCGCGACACAGCCTTGCACCGCGATGTCGACACTGGTTCAGGAAGGCCTTGAAAGTGCCATCCTTCTGCAATACCACCAGCACCTCATCAAGCCCCATGTAGGTACGAAAAAAGTCGCCGGGTTTGGAAAACTGAGATTCGTGAGCCAGAAACAACCAGCTCCTCGTGAAAACCTTTTCCATTTCCAGATCAAAAATCTCCTGATCAGAATAGATCCCTGCCGGGATAACCCCATTCTCGGCATCCATTCCATTTAATACTGAAGTTGTTGACATTTGACCTCCAGAGATACTCGATTCAACTAGCCAGCTTGCGCTGCCACCTCTCCCAAACCGCCTATTCTCGCGCGGTAAGCACACCGCGCATCGAAAGAAACCATCGGCCCAAGAGCCCCACTTAATATAATGTTGCCGGCGGCAACAGGAAGACCCTGGCGAAGCATGGTGCGAACCAACCACTCGGCTGCGTTCAAGGGGTTACCCATGCAGGCGGCTCCGCAGCCATGGGCTACTGCTTCCCCATTTCGCTCCAACACCATCCCGCATAGCTCTAAATCAATCTCAGAAAGCAATCTTCTTTCGCTTCCCAGAACGAATCTACCGCTAGATGCATTGTCAGCAACCGTGTCTACTATGTTGATATCCCAATCCTTGATTCGACTATCAGCAATTTCCAATGCAGGAACAGCGAAATCAATAGCCGCCACCAACTCATCTCTGGAAAAATCCTCATTCTCGATAGCCGAACCTAATACAAAGGCTACCTCGGCCTCGATCCTTGGACTGATTAGCCCGGTGATATCAATTTCACCTGCGTCGCCAATCTGCATGTCTGCAAATAGCACACCGTAATCTGGCTGATCTACACCAAGCTGCCGCTGGACTGCCGCCGACGTAAGACCGATTTTGTATCCGACTATTTCCCTTCCCGCTTCAAGTGCCACTTTTGTATTGACAGATTGAATCTTATAGGCGACCTCTACGTCCAATTCGGGAAGATGTGAACGTATCGGTGGTATCGCCGTTGCGCTTGCCGCTGAGTTGCGCAGCTTTTGCGCAATCGTCTCGATACTCATCTGCTCACCGACCCTGCATTATTCAGTATTTTCTTTACCGCCAAACGATCAATTTTGCCTGTTGGACCAAGCGGCAAGCTTTCCACGAAAACGATTTCTCGCGGATGCGAATAGGCTGCGGATTTTTCAATGTAGTAGTCTTTCAGAGCCGCTGCCCCAAGCTCGCTACCCGCCCGAACCTGCACTACTGCAGCAGGAACCCAAGACTTCCCTGGATGGGGAAGCGCCACCACACTGGCGGCTACAACTTCTGGATGCGACTGGAGCGTTTTCTCTACCTCCAAAGGGTAGATATTTTCTCCGCCGCAAACGAACATGTCGTCGACACGCCCTTTAAAAAAATACCATCCCTCGGCGTCTCGCACCATCAAATCGCCACTCTTGAGCCAGCCATCGACAAACTTGGCCTGAGTCAAATCTGGCAAATTGTGATAGCCCAGCGCAAGCCCAGGATTCCTGATCCACAACTCCCCCTCTTCTGCGTTCCTGGCCTCTGTTCCATCCGGGCGGATTAGCTTTAGCTCGATACTAGAGTCTTCAGCCTTACCACAACTCTCCAGACTGCCTCGAGGCTCGCCCGGAGGATGAGCCAGAACTCCCGGCCCTCCTTCGGTAAGCCCGTATACATGGCATGCGCGAACACCAAAGTAGTCTTCGCACTGCGTCAGCAAATCCAGCGCCCCGGGAGCCGAGCCGCAAAATATCGCCCTGAATTCGCTGAAATTTGTTGCGTTTATATCTTTCGCTGAGTCGAGAAGCATTTGATACATGGCGGGAACGCCAATGGTGAAATCACACTTGTGCTGCTGAATTGCCGTTACGGCCTGCGCGGGTTCAAAAGTCTCGGCCAACACCACACAACCACCCAGCATCAGCAGGGGATTTATCGATCCAAATAGCGCATTGATATGGAATATTGGCACCGCAAGAAAGCAGGACATCGGCTGCAGCTGAGTTGAATCAGGCAACAGATCGCGCATGTAGCGCGCATGCATAGCTGCCGACCAAATTTGTCCAGAGTGGGTTAAAAGGACGCCTTTCGGCTTTCCTGTAGACCCCGACGTATAGGGCTGAATCGACAGACTTTCAGCTTCGGGCTGAAATACTGCATTGCTTACAGTTGCTCCGCTAAAGATCTCGGCATATTTTTCCCAATCAGCCGGGGGCTCACCCTCATCGATAGACAACCTGATCATCGAGCTTGCTTCGGCGCCGGCGGCGGACAAATGAGGAAAGCTTTTGGGGCTCCCCACCAACAACCTGGCGCCACAGTCGTTCAAAACATGAACCAGCGTATCTACCCCCTGCCGAGGGTTTGTTAGAACAGGTACCGCCCCAAGAAGCAGGCTGCCATACAATAGCTCGATAAACTCGATTCGATTTCCAACTGCCAGAACAACCCGGTCTCCCTGCTGTAGGCCGGTACTTTGCAAGGCGCCAGCAACCAAATTTACTCTGGCTGCAAGGTCGTCAAAGCTAACCTCTACTGTATTTTTACTGTCTGCAGAAAGCCACACCAATGCGGTCCGCTTACCATACTTTTCAGCCGCACGCAACGGCAGTTCGCCCAAGTTGGCAACTGAAGTCTCGATGTCGTCAATTTCTTTGTATTTAATTAAACAGTCCATGACACCTAGTGTAAAAATCCGATTTCGTAGAAGATACCATTTTATATCAGGTTTTCATAGTATGATATGTTATGAATTACAGCGTTCTTACGCCAAAAGATGCCTAGCAGGTTGCTGAAAAAGTCCCTCGAATGAGGGAAAATAGCGCAATCGCAGGTTGGAGGCCAAACAATGCGCGGTGATTACCAGGAAGGTGGTGACTTGTTCAGTTATGTGTCGCTGGAACAGCGCATTCCCAAGGGCCACCCGATCCGCAAGATGCGTAAACTGGTCGATGAAGCGTTGACCAATCTGGACTCGGTTTTTGATGAGATCTACGCAGACTGCGGCCGCCCCTCTATCCCGCCTGAGCGTCTGATCCGCGCATCCTTGCTGCAGGTGTTCTATTCGATTCGGAGTGAGCGGCAATTGATGGGGCAGCTGGACTACAACCTGATGTTCCGCTGGTTCGTGGGCTTGAGTGTTGACGATTTCGTGTGGAACCCCTCGACCTTCTCCAAGAATCGGGACCGGTTGGCGCAGGCCGGCATCGGGCGCCGCCTGTTCGAGGAAATCGTCGAGATGGAGAATCGCAGTGGCCTGCTGGTCAATGCCGATCTCACTTTGGCCACCGCTACAGCCGAGCGCGATGCAGCGATCGACATGGCGACGGTACTGAAAGATGGGGCGACACTGGAAGCTGATAAAGGGTATGACACACGGAAGTTTGTCGACGTGTTGAAATTCCTGGATGTTACACCGCACGTCGCCCAAAACCTGAGGTATCCCGACGGGTCTGCGATAGACGACAGAACGACCCGTCATGCAAGCTACGAAATTGGCCAGCGGGTTCGCAAACGGGTGGAGGAGCCCTTCGGCGGGCTCAGACAAACAAAGTTCAGAGGTCTGACTCGGGTAAGGCAGGACTTCCTGAGGGTGATGGCTGCCTACAGTCTGGTGCGTATCAGAAATTTGCTGCCCGAGGCGGCGTAGTGACAGGATGCAGGAAAGCGACAGCGCCCATGAAGAACTCTGACACAGCGGAAATCGGCACAGAATTTCCAGTTTGGCGAAGCTGCCACGAATCCGGCGCGCTGTTTACCAAACACGGGCATGTAACGACGAAAAATTTGAGTGCTCCAGAATCATGCCTTTTTCAGCAGCCTGCCAGGTAGCATGGCGGAAACCTGCTGATACCTCGGGCTCGTCCCAGGGTAGTGCAATCGCTGCAACCTCGGCACTGCAGTGATAAGGGGTAACGACCAGGGTATAGACTACTTCACGAACAAAATTCAGGAGAGCGTGAGATGAACTACATTGAGAGCGACATGAGCGAAAATGGAGTGGCTACGGTCACCATAAACCGACCCAGTAAAAAAAACGCCCTTAACAAAGCCTTAATAGAGGAACTTGTTTCAACCCTACAAGTACACGACCAGAATGAAAAAGTAAGAGTGCACGTAGTCACCGGCTCACAGGGCAACTTTGCTGCTGGCGCCGATATTAACGAGTTGATGGATGAAACCGCACAAGCCCTGCAGCTTGAAAAGAACGAGGCACTTGACAGGCGCGCCATTGCCTCGCTAAAAAAACCCATAGTAGCTGCCGTTGAGGGTGCCGCTTTCGGTGGCGGCTGCGAGATCGCACTGATGTGTGACATCATTGTTTGCTCGACAACAGCAACATTCTGCTTGCCAGAGATCAATGTCGGAACACTGCCGGGAGCCGGAGGAACCCAGCGACTCTGTCAGATTGCAGGTAAATACAAAGCAATGGAGCTCTGTCTCACCGGACGCAAATTTGGTGCTGAAGAAGCTATGGACTTGGGAATTGTTTCCACAATCGCTGACGCAGGGCATGCACTTGAAGTTGCAACCGAGTTGGCCGCATTAATCGCCTCAAAATCCACCTATGCAGCACAGCTGGTAAAAAAATCTGTGAATTTTGCCCACCTCTCCAGTATTGCTGCCGGACTGGAATACGAAGAAGCGCTGTTTTATCAAAGCCTGGGGTCAGACTCGTTGCGGGAGGGTACAAGTGCCTTTATTGAGCGACGCTCGCCAAACTTTTCCAACCTTTGACCCATTAAAAAAGCCAGAGTTTTTTGGCTCTGGCTTTTTTAATATTTACTTTTTACTAAAAATCTTTTCGCAGATTAATCCCGTACGACACGCCTCTGTTTGGGTATCCCAACAACGTTGTGCCGCCTGCCTCAAAGAGCTGGCGGTAGGTCGGTTCATCTGTCAAATTGGTACCGAAAAGCGATACTTCGTAGCCCTGATTCGCATTGGCATAGCTTATTCGAGCCCCCACCAACCCGTACGCATCTTCCAGAGTGTCAGGCGTATTCGCCGCGCGGTGATACACCTCATCCTGCCAGCTATAATCAACCTTGAAAGAAATATCACCTGATTCAACGGGTTGGATATAGGTTAAAGAAGCGCTGTAATTCCACTCCGGCGTTTTTGAAAGTACAAAGCCTTCCTGGATACCAGTAGTTGCCGAGGTAGCAGGGTCAATTTCGGAAATCTCTGAATTCTGATACCCACCCGAACCCGCGAAGAACAGGTTGTCGGTCAGCGACGCAAGGACCTCTACTTCCAGCCCATATATTTTTGCTTTCGATGCATTCACCAAAAATACCTCAAACGCTCCACCGCCTCCCGGTATCGCAACGTTTGACTGCGTATGGATTTCGGCGTAGTCATTATAGAAGACAGCGCCATTAACTCGGAGACGTCCATCGGCCCAATCAGATTTATAGCCAACCTCGAATGCGTCTACAACTTCCGGATCTACCGCATTGGTTACTCCAGAAAGCGAATTGGCCCGGCCATTGAAAGCACCGCTTTTGAATCCGCGACTGTAAACCGCGTACAGAAGATTCCCTCCAGTGGTCTGATAATCGACACCAATACGGGGAGATAGGTTATCCCAACTCTCTTTGGCGTTGGCGGGTGCAACAATATATTGAGGCGTACCTAGCAGCAAACTACCCTGGTAATTGAGCGTCGCATAGTCAAACTCTTTCTCTTCATAGGTGTACCGCAATCCCAGTGTCAAGGCCAGGTCGTCGGTCAGGTTATAAGATGTCTGGCCGTATAGCGCCATGTTATCCACACTTAGCTCTTGAGTTTCCTGATAACCAGGTGAAAGCGTTGGAATGCCCAACCCTGCGACCAGACCCGGGAAGATATCTACAACCGCGCTGCGATCACTATCTTCGTGGAAGAAATAAAGGCCCCCGATCCAATACATATTATCGGTTTCACCCGATATCTGAATCTCTTGCGAAACTTGAGATTGCTCGAAGTCGCTACTTTGATCTACTACGTTGCCGTAAGTACCGTCGCCATCATAAGCCAACGCGGTCTCTACCGTTCGATATGACGTAATCGATTTAACTGACACACCCATAACATCATCGAAATCAACTGTGACTGAAATACCACCTGTCTCGGTATCGTTTTGTGCGGGGCCAGTTGATGTTGTTCGATCGATACCTTCGCCAAAAGGAACAAACGCATCGGCCATCACGACCGGGCCAAGCTGGGGCTGAGCGGGAAATCCCAGTGTGCCCTGCACGAACCCGTTATAACCAAAAAACACATTGGGAAAACCGTTGGTACCTGCTGATGAAACCGGAACCGGGTTTTCATCCGCTGAATAGTAGTCCGCGGCGACAAGCAACGAAGTACTGGCGGTCGGCTCGTATAAAAACTGGCCTCTAACGGTATAGTTGTCGGAGTTGCCGAAATCAATTCCGGGGGCGTACTCAGACTCAGAGAAACCGTCTCTCATATCAAAGTTAGCCGATAGTCGGGCCGCTGCTCGATCGGCAAGCGGTATATTTACGACCCCGGTAGCTCCATACCAGGAATCGTTTCCGGCGGTCAGATCAACAAAACCGCTGTGCGAATCGAATTCGGGCTTCCGGGAGATAACATTGATAGCGCCACCGATGGTATTTCGCCCAAACAAGGTTCCCTGAGGCCCTCGGAGTACTTCAACCCGCTCCAAATCTACTATATTGAATATTCCTCCAACCGAGCGACCGAGATAAACACCGTCCAGATACATACCAACGCCGGGATCGGCGGTAGGCAAAATATCAAACTGACCAACACCTCTAATATAGACCATCGCATTGTTCCCGTCTCCCGAGCCAGCGGCACCGGCCTGGAAGGTCAGGTTCGGGGTGTATTGCCCGATTCCCTCAATACTATGGATATTGTTGTCTTGAAGCGACTTGGCACTAAAAGCCGTGACCGAGACCGGCGCTTCCTGCAGGTTTTCTTCCCGCTTTCGCGCCACCACGGTGACCTCTTCAATAAAGGCTGAGCTAGCTGACTTGGACCGGGATTCTGGGTCCTGCGCCGCGGCACTTTGCAGGCACATCGTTGCGGCAATAAACGCAACCGGGATAGTAAATGGCGCTGCTATCATCTTACTAAATTTGAATGGAATGAACATCTGACTAGACCTCCGCCCTGTAATAGTTCTTATGTAGTACATCGCAGTAGTAGCACAATTTATTATGTGTTACTAACTTATCATATTAGGATTAGTTAGTATATGCAATAGCATCAGCGTGTTTCACCTACAGATCAAGAAAAAGTCGTGCGACCTGTGCAGCAGCGCCGAGCAACTATAACTATATATATCAATATGTTGCGTCATCGCATCAATTCAGAGCAGATTCAAACCTACACCTTTTCGCATGTTTTTATAGCAGGGTTTGATAACATCATCTGTCAGAGTTACCTACGTAATCACCACTGGCTAGGCGGTGCGTGAACCGCGGGGTTGCCTATGACTTTTCATTCCCTGAGGTGTTCAGTCAACGATTTCATGCCGCCGCAGCTACCAGTGGCGAGCCTCGCTTTTGAAGGGCCTTCAGGTACTTCGACTCGTCATACAGTGTCCGGGATTGCCAGCAACGGTAGAGTATTCGTAGCC